>CAYLMK010000001.1:0-482263 GCA_964384945.1 uncultured Thermodesulfobacteriota bacterium
GCATTCTCTCGGGGCGGGCAGTAGGAGAGCAAGATGGGGTTTACCGGACGCTTACCAAAGTGGAATCCAACCACTGAAGCCTTTTCGTTGAAGATTGCCTATGGAGATATCGAAGGATCGCAGACTCCCAAAATTGCAAATTGTACGCACACCCATGACCTTGGAGCCGGGGATCTCCGGTTGACGAATGCCGCATGGAGACATTGAAGAAGAACCGCTCCTAAGAATTTCAGATACACACACGACAGTGGGATCTCGGCTCCGAAGGTCTTCCGCTTGGCTAACCTGCTGAAAGAGGTGGTACGCAGGACCATGCCCCGAAGCATAGATTTCTCCCACCCACCTTGAATTCCAGCAAGTCGAAGGGGGTTCGAATCCCGAGTCATGGAGCAACCGCACAAATCTCAGGGGCCCACCAGGGCCCGGTAGGCCTTCTCGATGCGGTCCCAGTTGTGCTCCCGGTCCAGGGCCCAGTACCTGCCCATGACCGTGACCACCTTGCCCAGGCCCAGCTCGGCCGCCTTCTTCTCGACCTTGTCCACGTAAATCGCCCCGCTCGCGGGCTTCTCCCCTCTTCTGCCCAGCAGACTATGGATGCAGAGCTTCTTCACGCCCTGGCGCTTGGCCATCTCCATCAGGGCAAACAGGTGATCGAGGGAGCCGTGGGAGCTGTAAAAAGAGACGATGCCCAGCAGGTGCAGGGTCTTTCCTTCTTCCCGGCAAGGCGCCATGGCCCAGCGAAAGGCCTCGTTTTCGTGGATTGTGCCCTTGCGAATGGCCTCGTCGATCCGCACGCGATCCGAAGGAACCACCCTTCCGGCGCCGATGTGCAGGTGACCGCACTCGGAGTTGCCCACGCTGCCCTCGGGCATGCCGACCGGCAGCCCGGCGGCCTGGAGCAAGGTCCACGGGCAGGTGCGCATCAGCCGATCCATCACGGGCGTGGGGGTCTGCGCGATCAGGTTGCCTTCGTCGGTAGGCCTGTAGCCCCATCCGTCCAGGATCAGCAGGAAGACCCGGGGCCCTGCCTCACCGAACCCCAGTCGATGCGGCCCGCCCCCTTTTCCGTTCAAGAGGCTCTTCCCGGTCATCTCGTCGGGCTTGGGGATTCCGAGGATTTCGAGGATCGTGGGGGCCACATCGACAAGGGAACCGCCGGATCTCAGCTCGATCGGGGCGGCCCCGTCGGGCGGGACGACGAGGAACGGGACCGGGCTGTCGCTGTGCCCGGTGTCGATGGTTCCGTCCGGGTAAAGCCTCTTCTCAACGGTGCCGTGGTCCGCCGTGATCACGGTCACGTAACCTTGACGTTTTGCTTCCTCCACCACGATGCCCGCGTGCCTGTCCACGGCCCGGATCGCCTTGCCCACGGCCACCTCATCCTCCATGTGCCCCACCACGTCCACGTTGGCGAAGTTGCCGAGGACGAACGGATAGGCGCCCTCCCGCAGTTTCGACACCAGGGTCTGGGCCACCTCGGCGACGCTCATCTCCGGCAGTTCATCGAAGTTCTGCACATCTTTGTTGGACGGCACGAACACCCGCTCCTCCAAGGCAAAGGGATCCGGGGCCTTTCCGTTGAGGAAGTAGGAAACGTGAATCGCCTTCTCCGATTCCACGACCCGCACCTGCCGAACTCCACGGCGGCTCAGCACTTCTCCCAGGGTGTTCTTGATCCGCCCGATCGGGGGGAAGCCGACCTGAAACGGCAGTCCCTCGGCGTACTCGATCATGGTGGCCATGCGGGCGGGCAGGCCGCCGGTCCTCGAAAAGTGAGTGAACTCAGGCTGCACGAGGGCCTGGGTGAGCTCCACCTCCCGTTCGCCGCGGATGTTGTAGAAGATCACGCACTCCCCTTCCCGGATCCGCCCGACGGGGTTTCCGTGAGCGTCCACGGCCACGATCGGCTCGAAAAGCTCGTCTTCCTGCCCCTCCGCATACGCCTGGCGCACGGCCTCCGCCATGCTCGCCACGTCCTCACCGATGCATACTCTTCTCATCGTCTCTCACCCCGCCCCGTCGCGATCCGTCCCGTCTTGGTCGCCGGGACCTGACCGCTGGTCCCTCTTGTCTTTCACCTATAGAGGCTCCCCCTTCCAGAGATTTCATCCCCCCTTTCGCCTTCGCCCTTTGCCCTCAATGTATCCTCTTCCTCGCTTCCTCGCTCCACGGGTTCTGTTCCAGGGCCTTGGCGTAAGCTTCCTGGGCCCTGCCTTCGTCGTCGAGGGCCTCCCAGCAGCGACCTTCCCGCGTGTAGATCTCGCCGAGCCAGTATGGGTGACCCTGAAACATCACCTCGCCCTGATGCAGCAGAACGATGGCCTGGCGCGTGTCTCCCTCGCGGTGCCGAATCTCGGCCAGGTAGAGATAGCAGAAGGGGTTCCGAGGGTCCAGAGACAATGCCTTCTCAAAGCCGTCTTCCGCCTCCTCGGGCCGCCCTTCCTGGAGCGACCGGTACGCCTCCGCGGCCAGCCGCAGGGAGGCGGCCCGGTGGGCCGAGGCCTCGGCCGGAATCGACTCGACCGTGAAGGACTGGTCCGCCAGGACAGCCTGTCGAAGGTCACTTTCGCGCACCGACACGCTGCCCACGGCGGCGCAGCCGGGAATCAGCAGGAGGAGAAGAAGAAGAAGAAGAAAGAAGCGAAAGAAGGCAAAATGCCGATTTCCGCTTGCGAGAAGCAAACCAACCCCCTTCGCCTTCGTCCGTAATCCGCAAAAAGAAAAAAGGGAGGCCCGGCAGCACCTCCCTCGGCCGTTGTCTGCCGACCGCCCCGCGTTCAGCGAGCCCTCCTCGCCTTCTCTGCGACACGCTTCCCCGGGATCGGCTTTCTCGGGCCAGACTTCTTTGCCCTCTTCGAGGTCTTCCCCGAAGCCTTCTCCGCGGCCGCCTTCCTCGGGGCGGGCTTCCTCACGGGAGCGACCTTGGCTGTCTTCTCGAGGGCCGCAGCGACCGCTTCGCCGATCTCGTCCACGAGGACGAACTTCATCTGCTTGCGGACCGGCTCCGGCAGGTCCTGAAGATCCTTGTCGTTCAGTTTGGGAAGGAGGACCTTCCGGATTCCCGCCCTGTGGGCCGCCAGCACCTTCTCCTTGATCCCGCCCACGGGCAGGACCTTGCCCCGCAGCGTAATCTCCCCGGTCATGGCCACATCCGATTGCACCTTGCTGCCCGTGAGCAGGCTGGCCAGGGCCACGACCATCGTCACCCCGGCCGAGGGGCCGTCCTTCGGGATCGCACCTGCCGGAACGTGAAGATGAAGATCCGCCTTGTCGAAGAACTTCTTCTCGATCTTCAGTTGCGCGGCGTTGGCCCGGATGTAGCTCAGCGCGGCCTGCGCGCTCTCTTTCATGACGTCGCCCAACTGCCCCGTGATGATCAGCTGCTTTCTTCCCTCCATCCGGGTCGCCTCCACAAAGAGGATGTCCCCCCCTGTCGGGGTCCATGCAAGCCCGGTGGCGATCCCCGGAACCGTCATGCGCTCCGCCGTCTCGGAGAAGAACTTGACCGGCCCCAGATACTCGCTCACGTCCTTCGCATCGACGCGGGCAGGGCGGGTCTCTCCCTCGGCCACGCGCCGGGCCACGGCCCGGCACACCGATGCGATCTCCCGCTCCAGGTTTCGGACGCCCGCCTCGCGCGTATAGTCCTGGATGATGCGGCCGATCGCCTCGTCCGTGAGCTCGATCTGCCCGGCCTGCAGGCCATGCTCTCCCACCTGCTTCGGAAAGAGGTACTTTCGCGCGATCCACCGCTTCTCCTCCTGGGTGTACCCGGGCAGTTCCAGAACCTCCATCCGGTCACGAAGCGGCGGGGGGATGGTGCCCAGGACGTTGGCCGTCGTAATGAAAAATACCTTCGACAGGTCGAAGGGCACCTCCAGGTAGTGATCCGAAAAGCTGAAATTCTGCTCCGGGTCGAGCACCTCGAGCAGGGCCGAGGACGGATCCCCGCGGAAGTCGGCGCCGATCTTGTCCACCTCGTCCAGAATGAAGACCGGGTTGTTCGTGCCCGCCTTCTTGAGCCCCTGGATCACCCTGCCCGGCAGGGCCCCCACATAGGTTCGCCGGTGGCCCCGGATCTCGGCCTCGTCCCTGACGCCTCCCAGGGACATGCGGATGAACTCCCTGCCCAGCGCCCTCGCAATGGACCTTCCCAGAGATGTTTTCCCCACACCCGGCGGGCCTACAAAGCAGAGAATCGGGCCCTTCATGTCCTTCTTCAGCTTGCGGACGGCCAGATACTCGAGAATCCGCTTCTTCACCTTCTCCAGGTCATAGTGATCCTCGTCGAGGATCCCCTCCGCCTTCTTCACGTCCAGGTCGTCCTCGGTGGACTTCGACCACGGCACCTCGATCAGCCAGTCGAGATACGTCCGGGAAACCGAATACTCCGGCGCGGCCGGGTTCATCATGCTCAGTCGGTCCACCTCTTTCTGTGCGGCCTTCTCTGCATCGGGCGGCAGCTTCGCCTCGGCGATCCGGGCCCGGAGCGTCTCGATCTCGACGGTCTTTTCGTCCTTGACGCCCAGCTCCTCCTGGATCTTTCTCAATTGTTCCCGGAGGATGTGCTTGCGCTGTTCCTCGCCCATTTCCCCTGCGATCTCTTCCTGGATCTTCTTGCTCACCTCCAGCTTCTGGACCTCGCGGCTCACCAGGACCATCACCTTCCGGATTCGCTCCCGGTGGCGAAGCTCCTCGAGGATCTCCTGCTGCTCCGCAGGGGGGAGAGGCAAATTCGCGCCCACGAAATCGGCCAGCCTGCCCGGATCCCGGATGTTCAAGGCGGTCATCAGGGCGGGCCCGGGGAAGTTGGGCACCAGCTCGGCGAGGCGCTGATACACCTGCCGCAACCCGGCTACCAGGGCCTCCATTTCGCTGTCCTGGGAGGGCTGCTCCTCCAGCCTCGTGACGCGGGCCACGAAATAGGGCTCCTTCTTCGTGTACCGCTCGATGCGGATCCTGGCTACGCCCTGCACGAGAAAGCTCACCCCGCCGGTGGGAAGTTGCATCATCTTGAGCACCTTCGCGGCCGTTCCCACCTTGGAGAGGACCTCGGTTTCCGGTTCCTTGTCCGCCTCGGGCTCCTGGTTGCACGTCACGCCGATCAGGCGGTCCTGGACCACGGCCTCATTGACGAGCTGAATGTAGTTCTTTTGTCCCACCATCAACGGCGCGGCGACCGCCGGAAACAGAACAAGACCGGACAGAGGCAGTATGGGCAGTTCCTCGGGAATCGAGAAGTCTTCGTCGGCCCTTCTCTCGGTTCCTTTTTCCGCAAGTTCGCTCTGTGGATCCATTCTCTCCCCCGCTCAGTAGGACTCCTCGGTTTCAATTACGATCTCGACCGGTTGCTTCACCTTCTTCGGAAGAACGACCTGCAGGAGTCCGTCCTTGTGCTCTGCGGAAATGGTGTTCAGATCCAGGTCCGGAGGCACCCGGAAGAGCTTTTCAAAAGGCCCGTAATCGATCTCCATCCGGTGGAACCGTTTCATCCCCGGAACCGGTCTCCGCGTCCTAACGCCGGAGATCTGCAGCAGATCCCCCTGGCGGACGATTTTGATGGCTTCCTTGTCCAAACCCGCCAAGTCCATCAGGATCACGACGGCATCCTCGGTCTCCACGATGTCCGTGCTTGGAGTCCACGCCTTCCGCCCGACGAACCGGTTGTGGCCGAACGGGTCGAGGCAGCATTCCCCGCCTTCCTCATCGCCTCGGTAGCGGACGGTGAACAGCGCTCTTGGTCGCTCCATAACGCCTCCTCCGGGGAACCTCTTTGAAAACGGGTCTCCCATCATTTCTTGAATGCGGGCGGTGATCTGCCGCGGCAGATGGCACGGCGCGAAGCGTCCGCACCATCTCTTTCTTATAGCGCATCAAGGCCCGGGAGTCGAGTTCAGTCCCTCACCCGGCCCTCACCCTGTCAGCGAAACCAGTCCAGCACCCTCCTGAAAACCCCTCTCCGCTTGTCCTTTTCCGGGCCCTTTTCCGGCGAATCGCCCGGATGAAGCGTGCAGAAACCTGTGGGCTCCGTGCCCTTCAAAAAGGCCTCTTCGATCGTATCCGGACAGGCTTTCGTGGCCAGAAGGCCGCTCTGGCGGTCGATCTCCCGAAAAACGATGCCGGGCGGCGCCACGAAGTCTTCTGCGACGAGCCAGTCGGAGACACCCCCCATGAAATCGATCCAGATGGGCAGGGCCGCCTGGGAACCGGGTTTCCCGATGCCGGCCGGCTTGTCGAACCCCACCCAGACCAGCGAGGCCAGTCGCGGTGTATACCCGGCAAACCAGGCGTCCCGGTTCTCATTGCTTGTGCCCGTTTTTCCGGCAGCGGGCAGGCCGAGCTTTCCGGCCGCCGACCGGGCCGTGCCCCGTTCGCAGACGCCCTTGAGGAGTGAGGTTACCAGAAAGGCAATCTCCGGGGAGACCGCCTGCTCCACCTCCATCGGCCTTCTGTCCAGAAGCATTCCGTCCTTGTCCAGAACCTTCTTGACGGCCCGGGGTCTGGCAAGAACGCCATGGTTCGCAAGGGCCCCATAGGCGGATGCCATCTCCAGAGGCACAACCTCGAAGGCCCCGAGCACCAGCGAGGGTTCCGGAGCGATCGGGGAAGCCACTCCCAGCCTGCGGGCCGTGCGGATGATCTCCCCCAGATCGATGTGCTGACTCATCCAGACGGTTGCGCAATTCAGGGAATTCTCCAGGGCCGTCCTCACGGAGACCTGGCCGAAGAATCGATCGTTGAAGTTGTTCGGCCTCCAGGACTTGCCCCCGTGCCGGATTTGGATCGGTTCGTCGCGAAGCATCGAGGCAGCCGTGAAGGCCGGCCTCTGGGCGTCTCCTTCCAAGGCTACCGCGTAGACGATCGGCTTGAACAGGCTGCCCGGTTGACGCCGCGCCCGGGTCACCCGGTTGAACTGGCTCGTCTTGTAGTCTCTTCCTCCGACCATGGCGCGAATGAAGCCCGTCTGGGGTTCGATCGCCACCAGGCACGCCTGGAGCGCCTGCCCCGGCCCCCCGGGTCCGGACTGCCGGAGAGAAGGATTCTCCGACTCCAAGCGCTCGAGCCCGGACTTCACGCTCTTTGCCGCCTCGTTCTGCATCTGCACATCGAGGGTCGTGAAGATACGCAGCCCTTCCGAGGTCAGGATGTCGAGAGAGTATTCTTTCTTGAGTTCCTTGACCAGGTAGTCGACGAAATAAGGAGCGTCGTTGCGCTCCGGGAGAAAGGCCCTGACCTCAACAGGAGCCGCCGTCGCCTCTCCGTACTCCTCTCCCGAGATCATTCCCAGGCTTCGCATCTTTCGCAGGACCTCGTCCCTCCTCTTGTGAATCCTGCGCGTGTCCTTGTGGGGAGCGTATAGGTTCGGAGCCCGTATGAGGCCGGCCAGCAGGGCGCTTTCCGGCAAGGTCAGCTTCCGGAGGGCCTTGCCGAAGTAGAATTCCGCGGCCTCGCCCACCCCGTAGATGCCCTGGGACCCCTTCTGGCCGAAGTAAACCTCGTTCAGGTATGCCTCCAGGATCTGTTCTTTCGAGTATCTTGCGTCCAGCAAGAGGGCCATCAGGGCTTCTTTGGCCTTTCTCGAAAAAGTCTTGGCCGGCGTGAGGTAGAAATTCTTGACGAGCTGTTGGGTCAGGGTGCTGCCCCCCTGGACAATCCGGCCGGCACCCAGATTGGCGACCAGGGCCCTGGCGATGGACGGCAGATCGAGGCCGAGGTGCTCGTAGAACCGGTGGTCCTCGACAGCGATCACGGCCTGCACCGTCTGCCGCGGCACGTCCGGGAGTTTCACAAGCCTTCTCTCTTCCCAGACCTGCTCAAAGAGACCGGTGATCAGCTCGGGCTCCAGATCGACCGCGTAGATCTCCTTCTTGGGTTCCCGAAGATCCCAGATTCTCCTGACCGTTTCCTTCTCGATCTCGATGCGGACCGGAAACCCTTCCAGGGGACCGCTCGGGTAGAGGAAGTCGTGCAAGGCGATCTCGAGGAACCCTTGCCCCAGGCGGTATTCCCCTTGCCGGGGCGCCCCCTGCTTCGATGCCTGGTACCCCAGGCGGTGGAGCCGATCCCGGATGTGCGAGCCATGAAAAGGACCGCCGGTATAGATGGAAAAGGAGTCGGAATAGATCTTCGAGGGCAGTCGCCAGCGCCTGCCCTCAAACCGGCCGACGATCTCCCGATCCAAGCTGTAGAGGTAGCCTGCGGCAAGCCCGATCAGCGCGAGAAGGAGAATCCAGCCGATCCGGCGGGTTCGGGTAGGCCGTCTCGCCTTCCGTGTGCCGGAGGGCTTCTTTGCGCGGCTGCCGGAGGGCTTCCGGATCCTGGAGCGAGCGCCCGTTCGACGCAAACGGGCCTTCGAGGGGGCGAGACGACTTGTCAGGGGACTTCTCTTCCGCAGCGCGCTCTTCGTGGTTCTGTTTGCCTGTAAGGGGCTATTCTTTCTTCGTTCCTGCAGGTGCCGCCTTGAGCTGCTCGATCTTTCGTGCCGCCAGGCCTGCCTGTGGGGCCTTGGGGTAGGCCTTCAGGAGTTTCTCCATGGCAGCAATCGCGGCCGCGGGCTCGTTCATCTTCTCCAGGGCGTATCCCATCTTGAGCAGCGCATCCGCCCCCTTGGAGCCTTGCGGATATTCCTTGACGACCTTCTGGTATTGGAGGACCGCCTTCTCGTACTGCCCCTCACGGTAATGGGTCTCTCCCAGCCAGAAGACAGCGTTGGCGACGAGAGGGGATCCGGGGTAGCGAACGATGAACTGCTCGAACGCCTTGCGGGCCGCCTCGTTCTCGTTCGATTTGAACAGATGGTAGGCCATATCGTAGGCCTCTTCCGCGCTTAACTCCTTCATCGGAGGAGCGGCCGCAGGGGGCGGGGCTGCGGGCGCGGCTGCGGGCTCGGCCTCTCCCCCGCCCGGAGGCGTGTAGGCTGGGGGAGAGGATTCCGGCGTCACCGGTTTGGGGGCCTCCTGGAGGCCCGGCAGCGGCTTCAGACCGAAATACTTTTCAATGCGGGTCAGACGGGCCTCCGCGTTCTCCATCTTCTGCTGCAGGTAGCTGAGCTGGAGGGAGATCGTTTCCTCCATCGATTGCCTCTGCTGTCCCGTGATCTCGCGCTCGCGCAGGGTGGACGTCAGTTCCCCCCGCAGGGCCTGAATCTCGGTCCTCATATCGATCAGGTCCGCCTTGATGTCGGCCTGGCCCGTGCGGGTCGTGCCGAGAGACTGGTCGAGGTCACCCTGAATCTCCGCCAGACGCTTTCCGATGCGCTTGGTCTCGACCTCGAGATCCTGGACGCTCTCCTGGTAAGGCTGGAACTCGGCCTTGGTCACACAGCCCCCGGCCAGGCAGACAAGGACCACCGCCCCGATGAACTTCATCGATACCCACCTTCAGTCTGTGTCAGTTGCTTTTCAGAACCACAAAATGGCACCTGCGGTTCCGGGCCCACGCCTGCTCGTTTTGCCCCGGATCCAGCGGCTTCTCCTCGCCGTAGCTGACCGTGCTCAACTTGGCGGCACTCATGCCGAGGCTGATCAGGTAGTCCCGGGCCGAGTTGGCTCGCCTCTGCCCCAGGGCCAGGTTGTATTCGACCGTCCCCCGCTCATCGCAGTGGCCCTCAATCAACAACTCTGCGTTCGGCGAATTCAGAAGCGCCTCATGGTTCCGCTTCAGGACCACCCGGGCGTCCGGCCGGATGTTGTACTTGTCGAAATCGAAGAAGATGTCCTCGAGCCGGGACTGAAGTTCCTGCCGCGCCCGGGCGCTCAGGCTTTCCTCGTCAACCCCCGCCGTCGAATCCCGCCCGACCTGAGGCGTGGGTTCGCCGGTCACTTCCTCGACCTCATAGCCAGGCTCCCCTTTCATCTGCCCCTTCTTTGCGCATCCGAAGAAGCCGAGAACTGCAATCAGCACCATGCAACCAATTACGATCCTCTTTCCTGAACGTTCATTGGCCATTTCTTGTCCCTTCCCTGCCCGTTGGTCTTTGCGAACCACAGTCTGTTGGAGACGAATCTATAACATAATGTCCGAGGTTTCACAACAGGAGGATTCCAGGTCACCGGGACAACGGGAAGGGCGACCAGGAAGGGTCTGTCTCGTCGGAGCGGCCGAAGGTGATCCTGAACAGCCCCGTCCCGTCCGCGCGAGTCAGGTAGAGGTCGGAGGATCCCTCCCGGTTGGAGCTGAAGACGATCAGGCGGCCGTCCGGCGACCAGCTCGGCTTGAGATGGTCCCCCGCCCCTTCCGTGAGCTGCCTGGCGTCCGCCCCGTCGGGCCGGATGCGGAAGATCTGGAAGCGGCCTCCCACCCTGGAGACATAAGCGATTGCATCGCCGCGGGGGGACCATTGCGGGTCCGCGTTGTAGGAGCCTTCGAAGGTCAGCCGCCGGACCTTGTCGCTTCCCGGCTGCAGGATGTAAAGATCCGGGTGGCCGGCCCGGTCCGAGACGAAGACGACGGAATTCCCGTCCGGCGACCACGACGGCGACACGTCGATCGCCCAGTTGTGCGTCAGCCTCTCAGGCTTCCCCTGGCCGCCGGCAGGCGCACGGAAAAGCTCCGTGTTTCCGTCGACCGAGGCCGAGAAGGCCAACCACGCCCCGTCGGAGGACCAGGCACCCCCGGAACAGAGGGGGGAAAACCCCGCGAGGATCCTCTGCAGGCCCGATGTCCCCTTCAGATCCAGCACGTAGAGTGCCGGGTTCTGCTTCAGAAACGAGGTGAACACGATCTTCCGGCTGTCGTGGGACCAGGCCGGCGAAAGACAGATGGATCGCAGATCGGTGAGCTTCTTCGCTCCGTAGCCATCGTAGTCCGTCACGTAGACCTCTTTGGATCCGGTGGCGTTGGAGATGTAGGCGATGCGGGTGTCGAACGCGCCCGGCACCCCGGTCAGTTCTTTGGTCACCTCCCCGGCGAACCGGTGCGCAACGGACCGGCTTCCCGAAGGCTCGCTCCTGTACCGCTTCCAGGTCAGCAGCTTGCCCGTGAGAACGTCCAGCAACTGCCCCTCCGCCTCGAGTTGTCCCGCCTTGCAGGCGGTACGCAACAGGATCAGGGCTTCCGCGCCGATCAGGGACCATGCACGAAAGTCGATCTTCTCCGGATAGAACTTGACCGTGCTGCGTTCCGCGAGGAAGGATTCCGGGGAAAGGATCTGGAAATAACCGGACACATCCAGGTCCTGCAGGAGCACCTTCTCAAGGTCCTTTGCGAGCTGCCGGTCGGGGCAAGGGGAGTCCCCGGGCGCAGGGTCCAGGGAAAGCACGGCCAGAGGCACCCGCCGGGCGCCGGGCGAGTCGATGTCGATGTAGACCTTTGCATGGGCAGAGAGCAGGGACGCGCCCAGAACCGACAGAATCGTCACGGCCCGCAAGGCAAACCGCTCTCGACCCCTCCTGCTCGTGTTCCGTAAGTACCGCAGATCGACGCGTTTCATAGACTCGATTCCCCGGGTTCTCAAGGTCTCTGTGGGGTCGAATGAAACCGGAGCCCCAGTTCGAAGTTCTGTTGTTTGATTCCGCCGATCGGGGGAGGCGGGAAAGGCGTTGACTTGAGGATCGCCCTCATGACCGACTGGTCGAACTGAGGGTCGCCCGAGCTTTGCTCGACGATGGACTTCAGGACCCTGCCGTCCGGCAGAAGGGTGATGGAAACCACCGTCATGGCCGTCTGTCTCTGGAAATCCATGTGCTGCGGCGGGATCCAGTTCGAACGGACGGCCCGCTCCACCTGGTCGTAATAGGCACTGTATTCGATCTCTTTCTGCCTCTCCTCCCACGCGGAGACGGACCTGCCCGGGCCGCTGCCCGCAGCGGCATTCCCCTTGGATCCGGCCCTCTTTTCGATCCGTGCCAGGGCCTCCGCGAGGACCTCTTCCGGTGAAGGCTCCTTCTTCTCCGCGGCGGCGGGCGCCGGTTTGGCTGCCGGCTTGGCCTTTTCCTCAGGCGCCTTTTGCTGAGGCGCCTTCTGCTCGGGCGGCTTCTTCTCGATCGGCGGCCTCTCAACCTTCTTTTCCTGCGGCGGGGGGGGCTTCTTGTCCGGAACGACCACCTTCTTGGCCTCGGGCTTCGGCTTGGGGGGTTGAGGGGCCGGAGCGGGCTTCGCGGCCTTCGCCGCCGGAGCCAGGGAGGCCGCCTGCTGCGCTCCGACCAGGCGCACCTGGTAGTGAGGCTTGTAGACCTCCCGCGCCCTGCCCGTACCCGACAAGAACAGGAAGGCCAGAAACATGATCACATGGCAACAGGCGGAGATGATCATCGACCCTCTAAGGCTCAACATCGTCTACCATTTCCTCTCAGAGGGTTAGAACACCCAAGGGCCTGCTCGCTGCTTGCTCCTTCGCTCCTTGCCCCGGAGACCGACGATCCGCGGTCGCATTCCGTTTCAGGGCTTGAGCCATGGAGCGGCAGGTGGGCGCGTTCGGGGCCCGTGCATGAATCAACGTCGAAGGTTATCCGACTCGACAGCCTCTTCGCTTCCGAGGTTCTCACCTGCAGTCGGTACTCGGCGGGATAGCGCTACTCCGGCGATTCGGTGATCAGGCCCATCTGATCGATCCCGGCCGCACGGACAACGGCCATGGTTTGAACCACGAAGCCGTAGGGCACGCTCTTGTCCGCCTGAAGAAAAATCTCTTTTTTCGACCTGCCCTTGTAAATCGCCTCGAGCTTCTGGCGCAACCCCTCCAGCGAGGTCTTGTACCTGTCCACGTAAATGGAGCGGTCCTTGTCGATGCTGAGCACGACCTGTTCCTTCGGGATTTCGAGGGCCTGCCGGCTGGACTCGGGCAGGTCCACTTCGACCCCGTACTGAAGCAGCGGCGCTGTGACCATGAAGATGATCAGCAGGACCAGCATTACATCCACGAAGGGCGTGACATTGATCTCGCTCATCGGGCGGTTTGCTTCTTCCGTTCTCATAGCAGGGCCCCCGGATCCCTGTGGGCTCGGACCTGTTGCGGCCGGTCAAGGCGTCTTGCGAAGATGCCTCTCGATCGAGTTGATCAGGTCGGTCGAGAAGTTTTCCATGTCCTTCGTGATGACGCGAACCCGATGGATGAAGAAGTTGTACGCCACCACAGCCGGGATTGCGGCCAGGAGGCCGAAGGCGGTCGCGACCAGGGCCTCGGAGATCCCGGGTGCCACCGTAGCGAGATTTGCGCTTCCCGTGGCCCCGATGCTGCGAAAGGCGGTCATGATGCCCCAGACGGTTCCGAAGAGTCCGATGAAAGGAGCCGTCGAGCCGGTGGTGGCGAGGAACGTCAGATACTTCTCCAACCGCGTGTTCGCCCTGCTCTTGGCCTTCTGCATCGCCCGGTCCACGTTTCCCACCCCTCCCATCTTGAGGGAGGCCACCGAAGGCTCGCCCCCGGGCTGCGGCGGAGGCGCGCCGGAGGAAGAAAGGAGCCGCGAGAGCTCGCGATACCCGGCCTCGAAGACCTCGAGCAGGGGGCTGGCAGGGATGTTCTGGGACGCGTGATAGACCTCCATCAGGCTCGAAGCCTTGATGAAAAGGTCGAAGAATCGCTCGCCGTTCTCCTCGGCGCGACGCAGCGTCAGGTACTTGAAGAGGATGATGCCCCAGCAAGCCACGGACAGAGCGACCAGCAGGAACAGCACGAGCTTGACGACCGGCCCGGCCTGCAGAAACGTGTCGGCGAGCAGGCTTCTTCCCGCAGCGACCGATACGCTCTGTCGCAGGGCTTCCGTGACCGGGGCATCCTTGGCGAGCGGGGCCTGGGCGGCCATTTGGTAGAGGAGCATGATTTTCATCGGGTTCCCTGGAATTTTGTGGGGATGCGTGATAGAATAACCAGTTTCCTTGACCCTGGAAATTCGATATAATACCGACCGAAAGGCAAGGGTTTAGTCGGTTTGGCCGAAGCGACCGGCGAATGGTCTTACACGCGGGTCAGAAACCCCTGAGATTGATCCGATGTTCGATAACCTCTCCGATAAGCTTTCCCTGATCTTCAAGAAGGTCCGGGGCCACGGAAAACTCAATGAAAAGAACATCCAGGAGGCCCTCCGGGAGGTAAGGATGGCCCTTTTGGAAGCGGATGTCAACTACAAGGTGGTCAAGGATTTTACCGGCGCCGTCAAGGAGCGCGCCAGCGGCAGGGAGGTGATGGAAAGCCTCACGCCGGGACAGCAATTCGTCAAGATCGTGCATGAAGAGCTGATCTCGACCATGGGTTCCAAGAGGGCGGAACTGAACCTCCAAGGCAAGAACCCGGCCAGCCTGGTCCTGGTCGGGCTGCAAGGATCGGGAAAGACGACGACCGCGGCCAAGCTCGCTGTGTGGCTGCGGGGTGCCAAGCGCCTCCCCTACCTCGTACCGGCGGATGTGTACCGGCCGGCGGCCATCGAACAGTTGACCCGCCTCGGGGACCAGATCCAGGTGCCGGTCTACCCTTCCCGGCTGAATCAGGACCCTGTGGACATCTGCGTCGCGGCCAGGGAACAGGCCCTCGCCCTGGGCAGAGACACCCTTCTGATCGACACGGCCGGCAGGCTCCACATCGACGAGGATCTGATGGGCGAGCTCGGCAGAATCCGCAAGGCGATCGAGCCTTCCGAGATCCTCCTGGTCGCGGACGCGATGACGGGGCAGGATGCGGTCAACGTGGCGGAGCGGTTCAACGACCTGCTGGATATTGACGGGGTGATTCTCACGAAGCTCGACGGCGACGCCCGCGGCGGGGCGGCCCTGTCGATACGGTCCGTGACCGGCAAGCCGATCAAGTTCGTCGGAGTGGGCGAAAAGGTGAACGCCCTGGAGCCGTTTCACCCGGACCGCATGGCCAGCCGGATCCTGGGAATGGGGGACATTCTTTCGCTCATCGAGAAGGCGGAGGCCGCGATCGACGAGAAGAAGGCCCTGGAGCTGGAGGAGAAGCTGCGGAAGGATGCCTTCACACTCGAGGATTTCCAGGACCAGCTCAAGCAGGTCCGGCAGATGGGATCCTTGCAGGATCTCGTTGCCATGATTCCAGGATTCAACAAGATCAAGAAAATGCCGGGGGTTCAGCCGGACGAGAAGGAGCTGGTGCGGATCGAGGCCATCATCAACTCCATGACCCTCAAGGAGCGGAGGGATCATACGATTCTGAACGGAAGCCGCAGAAAACGCATCGCCAAGGGGAGCGGAACGTCCGTTCAGGACGTCAACCGCTTGCTGAAGCAGTATGTGCAGGCCAGGCAGATGATGAAGAAAATACAGAAGATGGGACCCCGCGGACTGGGCAAACTGTTCATGCAGTAGCAAGAGAAAGTGAAAAGGAGAGACCGACCATGGCTGTCAGGATCCGATTGCAGAGAAGGGGAACCCGCAAGAGACCCTATTATCACATCGTGGTTGCGGACGGCCGGGCCAGCCGAGACGGCAGGTTCATCGAAAACGTGGGGACGTACGACCCACTGACGCAGCCGGCGGAGATCAAGATCAAGAAGGATCGGTATGATCACTGGATCGGCAAGGGGGCCCTGCCCTCCGACGCCGTGGCCGATCTCGTGCGTCGGTCTCGGCGACCGGAGCAGGGGGCCGAGGTCCGGCCATAGCGTGAGCCGCGGGGGAGGGACGGGGCGCGGATCGCCGGCAAGAGACTCGTAGAACGGCAAGGTGTGAGTCCTGCTCAATCGCGAGAGAGGAGTGACGAAGCTATGACGGCTCCAGGATCGACAGAGAACATGAAGGATCTGATCGAGTACATCGCGAAGGCACTGGTGGACCAGCCGGACAAAGTCAGGGTCAGCGAGGTGGAAGGGGAAAAGACTTCTGTTATCGAGCTCAATGTCGCAAAAGAAGACCTGGGAAAGGTGATCGGGAAGCAGGGCCGGACGGCGCGGGCCATCCGAACCATCCTGAGTGCCGCATCCACGAAGATTCGGAAAAGGTCCGTTCTGGAGATCATTGAGTAGAACTCCTCCCTCTTTGTGTTTTTTTTGCTTTCCGGCCTTTCGTTTCGTGCGAGCGGCACGCGGACCCGGGAAAGATCCGAGCAAGGCCAGCGCCGCCTTCCCGGATCCCGGACAGAACAGGATCAACCAAGACAGCATGTGCAAGACGGAGAATTGCCCGGAGACGCACCTGGCGATCGGCAAGGTGGTCAAGCCGTGGGGTTTGAAGGGAGCGGTGTGGATTCACAGCTACGCGGAATCGAAGGAGAGCTTCCTGCGCGCCTCCGAACTCCGCGTGATGGGCAGGGAGGGCCCGGTCGCTCTCTCCGTCGAGGAGGCAAGGGAACACAAGAAGGGGCTCCTGCTCAAGTTCAAGGGCCGCGACCGCATCGAAGACGTGGAAGATCTGGTCGGTCTCACCCTTTGCGTGGATAAGAAGGAGCTGCCTCCCCTCGGGGAGGGGGAGTATTACTGGTACGAACTGATCGGCATGGAGGTCCGGACCGAGGCGGGTCGGAAGGTCGGAAGGCTCGAGAAGGTGATGAACACCGGGGACCACGATGTGTACGTGGTCAAGAAGGGGGATCGGGAGTTTCTCATTCCCGCCGTTCGTCATGTGGTCCGGCAGGTGGACGTCGCCGCAAGACGAATGATCATCCACGCCGCAGAGGGGCTCCTGCACCAAGATGATCTTTGACATTCTCACCCTGTTCCCGGAGATGTTCGATTCCTATCTGGCCGCGAGCATCCTGGGGCGGGCGGTCGCCCAGGGGCATATCCAGGTGCGGCGCCACAACATCCGCGACTTTGCCACGGGCAGACATCGCACCACGGACGACGCCCCTTACGGGGGCGGCAGCGGGATGGTCATGAAGCCCGAGCCGCTCGTCAGGGCCCTGAGGGCGGTTCAAGGGTCGGAGGAACCCCCTGCAAGGGTCCTGCTGCTCAGCCCGCAGGGGCGGCTGTTTGATCAGCAGGCAGCCAGGGAACTCAGCCGACTGCCGCGCGTGATCCTGGTCTGCGGCAAGTACGAGGGCGTGGATGACCGCGTGCGCACCCTGGCCGTGGATGAGGAGGTCTCGATCGGCGATTACATTCTCACCGGAGGGGAACTGGCGGCGATGGTCATCCTGGAGGCAACGGCCCGGCTCATCCCGGGGGTGCTGGGCGACCAGGAATCCAGCAAGGAGGAGTCCTTTTCCCAGGGCCTTCTCGAATACCCGCAGTACACCCGGCCCAGGGAGTTCATGGGATGCCGCGTGCCGGAGGTGCTCCTCTCCGGCAATCATCGAGAAATCGCCGCCTGGAGGAGAAGAAAGGCCATCGAGAGAACCCTGCAGAGGAGGCCCGACCTGCTCGGCAGGGCGAGCCTGTCCGAAGAGGACCGGGCATGCCTGGAAGAGATCAGGAGAGGCGTGGACGGAAATGATTGAGCTATTAGCTGTTAGCTGTTAGCGATTAGCTCCCAACCCCGCCCCCGGGGTGTGTGCTTGCGCGGGGCACGGGGCGGAGGGGGCTAAAAGCTAAGAGCTAAACGCTAACAGCTCTTAGCCAGGCGCACCCTCGTTTGGAAGAGAGCCGCAAAGAGCCGATCGAAGATGGATTCCGATGCACCGACCGTCGAGCCCCGTGTATGTTGCGCTTATCCACCACCCGGTGTACAACAAGAACCGCCGGGTGGTCCGCACCTGCCTGACCCCCCTGGACCTGCACGACATCTCCAGGGCGTGTCGGACTTACGGCGTACGCGCCTTTTACTTCCTCAACCCCATGCGGAGCCAGAGGGAGCTCGGCCGCATGATCTGCGACCACTGGAGCACGGGCTGGGGCGCCCGGTACAACCCGAACCGCAAGGAGGCGATCTCGCTGGTTCGGATCGAGCACGACCTGGAGGCCGCCCGCAGGGACATCGAAAAGGAGTGGGGAATGCCGCCCAAGACGGTCGCGACCAGCGCGAGAATGAGGAGCGCCAATCTCGACTGCCCGGGCATGAAGGCTTGCATCCGGGAGGGCAAGGAGGCCTTTCTGCTCCTCTTCGGGACCGGTTGGGGCCTTCTCGAAGAGGACATGGAAGCAGCGGACTACCGGCTTTCCCCGATCCTTGGGACCGGGGAGTTCAACCATCTCTCCGTGAGGTCTGCCGTCTCGATCATACTCGATCGAATCCTGTGTGATCGATGATTTCGTTCACCTTTTATGCGGCCGGGAACCCCTCGGAAGACCTGAGGGGCTGAACGCAGAGCAGAAGGAGCAGGGAACATGTACAACATCGAACAGATCGAAAAGGAGCAGATGCGCCAGGACCTGCCCGAGGTCAATACGGGCGATACGGTTCGGGTGTACAGCAAGTTTCGGGAGGGCGTCAAGGAGAGGGTCCAGCCCTTCGAGGGCGTGGTCATTCGGGTGAAGAGGGGGCTCGCCCGGGGAACCTTCACCGTCCGGAAGGTCTCCTACGGGATCGGCGTCGAGAGGATCTTCCCGATCCATTCTCCGAACCTGGTCAAGATCGATATCCTCAAGCAGGCCCGGGTCCGGCGTTCGCGGCTCTACTATCTGCGCGAACGTTCCGGCAAGTCGGCACGGCTGAAGGAAACGCGGGAGTCGCAGACGAAAAAGAAATCGTGAAGCGCACGGCCCGACAGCAAGACCTGTGGGAGATGCCTGCGGACATGCTTTGGTTCGAGGCCTCCTGCCACAGGCAGGGATATCGTCTCATCGCAGGCCTGGACGAGGCCGGCCGAGGCCCCCTTGCCGGACCGGTGGTCGCGGCCGCCGTCATCCTGCCCCCGGGCGAACGGTACCCCGGCATCGACGACTCCAAGAGGCTCCGGCCTGCGGAACGAGAGAACCAGTTTGACCGAATCCGCGAGAAGGCCCTCGCCTTCTCGATCGCGGAGGCGAGCCGGGAGGAAATCGACGCCCTCAATATCCTCGTGGCCTCCCGCAAGGCCATGGAAAGGGCCGTCCGGGGACTGGCCCCTGCACCCGGATTTCTTCTGGTCGACGGCATCGTCCCTCTGCAGATCGATATCCCGCAAAAATGCATCAAGCAAGGCGATCGCAGGAGCCAGTCGGTGGCCGCCGCCTCCATCCTGGCCAAGGTGACGCGGGACCGGATCATGGAGGCGTATCACCGGGAGTACCCTCAATACAATTTCCGAAAGAACAAGGGCTACGGGACCCGAGAGCACCTGGAGGCTCTGCAGGCGCACGGGGTCTGCCCGCTCCACCGCAGGAGCTTCCGGGGCGTCAAGGAACTCCTGGCGCCGGAAGCGCAGAAACCCATGTCGCCGGCTGCTTCCCATCCCAGAACCCCTTGAGGGGGCCGCCTCGTACGGGAAACGTCGAAACCGGTATGGTCTCCAGAGGCTGACCATGGGTTTGAAAAGAGCCTCAACAGCAGAGAAGGGGCGCGAGGGAGAGCAGCTTGCGGCCCGCTGGCTCGAGGGAAAGGGGTTCCGCATCCTCGAGCGGAATTACCGCAACCGCCTCGGGGAGATCGATATCGTGGCCGACGACGGCGGAGTCATCGTCTTCATCGAGGTCCGAACCTTGAAGGCCTCTGCCGGACACTCGCCGGAGGAGACGATCGGGTGGAAGAAACAGCAGCGCATCTCCCGCACGGCGCAGGCCTATATCCAGCACAAACGGCTGGAAGAGCGGCCGGCAAGGTTCGATGTGGTCGCGGTCGCGATCGATGGGCCCCGCTCCACCCTGAGGCACATCCCGGATGCCTTCGAGCTGCAGGGGGCGTGACATGGCGGAAGGCAAGGGGCCGGGCACCCTCCACCTGGTCGCCACACCCATCGGCAACCTGGAGGACCTGACCTTCCGGGCCCTGCGCACCCTTCAGTCCTGCGATCTCATCGCGGCCGAGGATACCCGCCGGACCCGGAAGCTGCTCACCCACTACGGCGTTTCCAAGCCCCTGGTGAGCTGCTACGAGCACAACGAGGCAAGGCGCATCCCGGCCATCCTGGCCGCGCTTCGGGAGGGCAAGGACGTGGCCCTGGTCTCGGACGCGGGCAGCCCGGGCGTGAGCGACCCCGGCTTCCGGCTGGTCCGGGAGGCCGCTGCCCAGGGCATGCCCGTGACCGCCCTGCCCGGCCCCTCGGCCGTGATCCTGGCCCTGTCGATGTCCGGGCTGCCCACGGACCGGTTCACCTTTTACGGTTTCCTCCCCCGCAGGAGATCGGAGCGCAAGAGGTTGCTCGAAGAAGCGGCACACATGCCTCACACCCTGATCTTCTTCGAGAGTCCGCACCGGCTGATAAGGGCCCTCGAAGACCTACTCGAACGGCTGGGCGACAGGAGGGTTGCGGTCTGCAGAGAACTGACCAAGCGATTCGAGCAGGTCGAACGCGGTCTCCTCTCCGAGGCCCTGGCCAAGGCAAGGGCCCGAACCCCACGGGGGGAGTTCTGCATCGTTATGGAGGGCGCAGGCCGGCAGGCGGTCGTCGAGCCGGCAGACCGGGAAGAGCGGATGGAAAGGGCCGCCCAGGACCTGGAACACTCGACCGGTCTTCCCCTCGGGGAGGTCGTTCGCCGGGTGGCCATGAATCACGGGCTCACGCGGCGCGAGGTATACCGTCTCGCGGTCGAACAGAGGGCCCTCCGGCGGGAGCAGGACAAATAGAACGCGGCACAGTGCCCGCTCCCTTCCGAGGCGCAGATCGGCAGCGACGGGACAACAGGGAGAAATGAATTCCATGTCGGAATCGTATCTCGTGACAGGCGGGGCAGGCTTCATCGGCTCCCACATTGCGGAGACGCTGGCGAAGCGGGGGGAACGCGTCAGGGTGCTGGACAACCTGTCCACCGGCAAGAGGGAGAACCTCGCACCCTTTCTTGACCGCATCGAATTCGTCGAGGGCGACCTGAGGAGTCCGGCCGACGTGCGGAAGGCGGTAGAGGGTGTGGACATCGTCTTTCATCAGGGCGCCCTGCCCTCGGTGCCCAAGTCCGTGGAGGACCCGATCGGATCGAACGAGAGCAACATCACGGGCACCTTGAACCTGTTGATCGCGGCCCGCGACGCTCGGGTGAAGCGCGTGGTTTACGCAGCCAGTTCGTCGGCTTACGGAGACAGCCCGGTCCTGCCCAAGGAAGAAACCATGACGCCGGCCCCCCTTTCCCCGTACGCAATCCAGAAATACGTGGGGGAGCTTTACTGCAGGAACTTCTTCGAGCTCTTCGGGCTGGAGACCGTCTCCCTGCGCTACTTCAACGTCTTCGGCCCGCGACAGGACCCTGCCTCCCTATATGCGGCGGTGATCCCCAAGTTCATCACGGCCCTGGCCGAGGGCAGGCCTCCCACGATCTTCGGAGACGGAGAGCAATCCAGGGATTTCACCTACGTGGAGAACATCGTCCAGGCGAACCTCCTGGCCGCCCGCGCCGACGGCGTGGCCGGCCAGATGATGAACTTCGCCTGCGGCAAGGGTTGCACGCTGAACGAACTTCTCCGGCTGATCCAGGCCATCATGGGGACCGATATGAAACCGGTCTATGCCGACCCCAGGCCCGGAGATGTCAGGCACTCGATGGCCGACACGCGGAAGAGCCGGGAGTTGCTCGGATACGAGCCCCACGTCTCCCTCGAAGAGGGGCTCAGGCGGACCGTGGCCTTCTTCACGGCCGGACGCAGGTAGGGGCCCCCCTCGGTTCCGCCGAGATTGCGAGGAACCCGCGGCGGGGCGCGGCAATCTCCCGGCGCCGGCCCTGCGAAAGAAAGACTTGAATCCCTTCCGGGATGGCCCTATTATAAAGGTTACAGCAACGGCGACTTTCCAACCCTACCAAACGAAAGGGGGCGAAACGGTTTCGACGGGGATCGTCGGGGTTGCGGCTGCATGCCGAGGTCCCACCTAGCTCGAAAAACAGGTGGAAACAACATAATCGCCAACGATTATGACTTCGCCATGGCCGCTTAATTGACGGCCATCGTCCTCCCGGTTCATTCTTGCGGGGCCGGATAGGGCGTCGATCAGCAAGATAGCTTCCGCCTCTTCGCCTGCGGGAGGCTGGCGGCGAAACGCTTCACAGGCTGGTTCGTCGGTCCCTGCCTGTCGGGCAGCCGGCGAACGAGATTCAATGACAGGCTACGCATGTAGACGTCGTAATTCTGGGTTTCCGGACGCGGGTTCGACTCCCGCCGCCTCCACCACTCCTTGTTCCTGCCACACGGCGGCCTGCTACGGGGGGTGTTCCTTGCAGCGGCTCCCTTCTCTTCCCCCCACCTTGGCCAAGGTCACGCGCATGCACGGCCCCCCTCGCGAACGCAGGGGTCGGTACCCCCCGACTATGGGGCGCATATGCACTGCGGGCAGCTGCACAGCAGAACACACCTTCTCGCATCGAGCACCGTGATCCGGCCGTCCCCGTCCAGATCGCAGAAAGGAGCCGCGCTCGCGGGCCGATTTCGGTACGAGACAACGATCGCCACGTCGTTCCTGTCTACATCGCAGTCCGAGTCCAGATCGCAGGCCATCGCTTCAGGCCCGCATTCGCACCCTTCATCCGTCTCCCCGTCACAGTCGTTGTCCAAGCCGTCACCACAGACCTCTGCGGTCGGGTTCCCCGGTACGCAATCATCTGCCAACTGCCCGTCGGAGCATGTCCTCGTACCGGAGGAAACGCACTGGCCGGTGCCGCAAGCAAGCGAGATCGGCTCGAAATTCTCGTCGGCCGCGCCCGAGCAGTTCTCGTCGATTCCATTGCAGTCATTGTCGGACCCGGTGGCCTCGCCGGGCGTGCAGATCTCAACGAGCTGCCCTTCTTCGCAACGGCGCTGGCCGGTAGAGGCACAGACGCCTACACCGCAGGGCACAGACTCGGGCATGAAATCCTCGTCCGTTAGGCCGTCACAGTCGTCGTCCCACCCGTTGCACACCGTCTCCGAAACACCGGTGGGCATGCACCCCGTCACCACGACATCCGCAACGTCCGTGTCGCTCATCCCCTCGTCATCCCACACCCGCAGCGTGACGGTCCCCGAGAAGGCCGTATCCCACAGGTGCTCAACAACCGGGCCGCCCACCCGCTCGTCAAAGGAGCCGTCTCCGTCCCAATCCCACTCGTACGAGATGATCCGACCGTCCGGATCCAGGGAGCCGCTCGCGTCGAACAGAACCGGCGACCCTGCAGTCCCCACGTAGGGCCCACCGGCCTCTGCAACCGGCACCCGAAGAAGGCATTGCGGATCCTCGGGGTTGTCGCCACAGAAGGAAAGGATCGCAGAGGAGAGGTCCACACCGCCGAGCAGCGTCTCCGTAGCCACGTCGTAGATCTCAACGCTCATGCTGTCGTCCATGAACGGCAGCACGACGCCGAAATCGGTTTCCTCAAGCCATGTTGCGCCAAAGGGATCATAAAGATGCACGAATGCGGGATGCCAGATCTGAAACGCATCGATCGTTTCTCCTGACCTGTTCAACGAGACAATCCTCATCCCCTCAGGACGAATCACCCTTTCCGGGACGTCCCCATATACCACGGAAACACCGTTCGCCGAAACGCCCTGGCGGGAGTAATGCAGGTGCATAATGATGGCCTTCCTCGTATCGTCCGGAGGCGGGTCGATGTATTGGTCGAGCACATATCGCACCTGCGGTTCGCCATCCCCACCCCAATGTCGGCTGAGCACGTTCATCGTTGTGTTTTCCGGCTGCGCCTTCCACCAACCCCCCTGGCAATCGGTGAATTCGTAACAATCCCCTTGGTAATAATTGGTATTCAGGATGCAACCCTCTTCCGTACGGAAGATGTTCGGATATGGATCGGCGCGGAAATAAGGGGTAAGGCAGTTAGGGCTATCGTCATATTCATCCGCAAGCCCGAAGACTCCATGGCCTGCCTCGTGGCGCAAAGTGCCGAAACTCTCGCGTCGGGCGGATATCACGTCATTCTGGCTAAAGTCCCGGCAGCTTTCTAAATGGATGATGGCCGCCTGGTTCGCCTGCGGGCAGAGTTCACGCCAGTCCCCCGGGGCCTCCCTTTCGCACAGTTCACCGCCTGCCGCAAACTCGGCCATCTTTCTCAGATACCAGAAATTGAACTTCTCCCTGTTCCCCTCTTCTTTGATGATGTCGGCTTCATAGAACGCCGTCTCGATCAGTCGCAGAACATCGTCCCGCCACTGCACCGGAATCATCGTCTCGTTCCCCTCCGAATCCGTCCACCCGAGATCAAACCATGCACCTCCTACAGTGGCGTACTCCTCACTGGCAATAAACACAATATCAATCTTGCCCGTGGTCGAACCGTGGTAAATGACCGGGATGCACTGATCCAGGCACTGGTCCGCGCAAAAATAGGATCCGCAGTCCGCCCCGCGCTCGTTTGGCCCCCAATATCCGTCATGGCAGTCGCAGTCATCCCCGACGCCGTCCATATTGAAGTCTTCCTGACCCGGGTTCTCCACAAGCGGACAGTTGTCGCAGGCGTCTCCAACCCCATCGGGCTGGTAGTCGGTGGTGTCATCCTGGTCGGGGTTGGCGACATACATGCAATTGTCACAGGCATCGCCCCGTCCATCGTCGTCCGAGTCTGCCTGGTCTTCATTTTCCACGTCCCAGCAGTTGTCGCAGGGATTGCCCAGACCGTCGCCATCGTCATCGTCTTGAAAGGGACTCGCCACGTCCGGACAATTGTCGCAAGGATCGCCAAACCCGTCGATGTCCCTGTCGGTCTGGTCCGGGTTTACCAACCTTCGACAGTTGTCGCAAATGTCGCCGAGGCCGTCGCTGTCCTCGTCGGCTTGACCGCTGTTTGGCTCGCTCGGACAGTTGTCGCACGTATCGGATACGCCGTCGCCATCCCAGTCAGATTGGTCCGGATTGTCAGCGGACGGGCAATTCAGGAAGCCATGATTGCGCCCCGCCGAGTCCCGGTAGTATCCCGCCATGCGCCCTTCATTGCTGATATCCTGGGGCATGGTTGCATCGGACGGCGCAACCGGGTAGGCGAGGTTCGTATAGTAGGTGCCGTCATGGTAGAGAAAACCATACCAGCGCAATCCTTGACTGTAGGTCCCCGTGACGTACCCGGAATCGTTGATCCCGAAGGCCCTGGTCGTCTCGGCGCCGGGGACCGCCAACTGCGTGAAGACGCCCTCGGCATAGAGAAAGCCATACTGCGGCCCGGACGCCTCGTTATAGTAACCCACCATGTGCCCCTGTTCGTTGATGTCGAACACCCATGTGTTGACGGCGTTGGGATACTGGATCGATGAAAACACTCCGTTCTGCAAGATGAAACCGTAATAGTTCGTGTACGCCGTGCCCGCCCCTGTATAGTAACTGCCAACTATAACCCCGGAATCGTTTATCGCGGTGGCCATGGTGTAACGGTGCGTGGGGTCCGGGTACCGAATGGAAGTGTATGTCTCTCCTCTATACAAAAAGCCGTCACGACTCCCCGAACCTACCCTGTGGTAGCCGACGATGTCCCCGGCGTTGTTCATTCCGTATACATGTGTCGAGGCCGCCCCTGGATAATCGATCTGCGTGAAGTTGGCAAGGCCATCGAAGAAAAACCCGTGTGCCTGCCGCGCCGCGTCAGTGAAAGAACCGACCAACTGGCCCTTGTCGTTCACGTCTTGCGGGAAGGTTTCGTATGCACCCGGATAGTCGATCGTTTCGTACGAATAGGTGTAATCTGCGTACGCGCTGGAGACAAACCCAAGAAGGGTCGCCAATGCCACAAAAAGAGCGCGAATTCTTGTATTCATATCGCTTCCTTTCCTCGACAACCCTCGGGTTGATGTGCAGGCAAGGCAAGCATTCGACGGCCTTGGGCCGACCGTCCGAGTCAAGATTTGATTTATACGCCTCGTAAGCCTATTAGACGACAACAATGGACTGTTGTCAAGGGAAAAATCATATTATACGAATTTCCGGAACACCGGATTTCCCGTGCGGATCGAGCGGCGCTTCCTCGACCTTCCTATCTGCCCGCCCCGTGAACCCGAAGCCCCTCTTTGGCTGCGGCACGGTTCAACCGCTGATCGAAGCAAGAAAAGAAGACCCCTGCGCCGTTCCCTTCCCGTTTGAGCAGCAGGGCGGAGGCAAGGTGAAGGGCGTCCATTCCCTTCAGATCGTGCTTGAAGACGAATTGTGCGGCCTGATCGACGAGAGGGCCGTCCGGTTTGACCCAGACGAGCGCGGGCCAGATGCGGAGCAACTCTCTCCTGACCTTCTCAGCATCCCCCCTGGAGCACCGCTTCTCCTTCCAGGCGCGGTTAAAGGCGGACATCACCTCGGGAAGGCTCACGGGGGAGGTACAGACAATCTGCGCCTGATCTCGTAGATCTCTGGCCAGTTCCATCTGGGTTTCGTCGAAGAACCACTTGACGATGCTGCTGCTGTCGAAATAGGCGATCACCGTCTGTCCTGCGCGACGAAGTCGGATACCGGCTTGTCAGGCATTCGATTCCTCACGGTCTTGACGGGATCGACTCTGCCGATGCCGGCACCCCCCAACAGATCCGACTGCTTCAGTCGCCTCACGAGCTCCTGCTCCGGGCTGGATGCGACGGGTCTCAGCTCCACGATATCTCTGCCGTGTCTCAGGACGCGAATCACCTTCCCTTTTTCCACCTCCCGAAGAATTCGGCTCAGATTGTCCCGAAGCTCTTTCACGCCGATGCTCGCCATTCGGAATCTCCCGTTCATTCTGTACATAATTCTAGATTATTGTGGCTACTTTCTTCCTGCCTGTCAAACCGCGACCTCGAACGAGCGAACGGGGCAAGAACCCGGGGCTATTCCGCAGGGCAGTCCTCGGGGCAGTTGCACTTGTTCTCGGGAGGCTTGCAGAGCCCGTCGCCGCATCGCGTGCACCGGCCCGAGCGCTCGCCCGTCCCGCCCGTGGCGGGAAAGCAAACCTGGAACTTGGGTTCGGGCTTGTCGAGGCCGATCAGGGTGAGCCCCTCGCAGCACTCCGGGGCGCCGGGGTAATCGAGGTAGGTCTCTCCTTCGGGGATGCAGGACAGGGGCGGCATGGAGTACAGGGAGTACCCGTCGACATCGGGAGTGCCCCCGTACCCGGCCAAGGGGACTCCGTATCTTTCGAGGATCGTGGGGGCAAGGTCCTTCCGGTCCCCGCTCCGCATCACCGACCGGTCGTTCGTGGCCAGGATCGTGAAGGGGGCGTTCCGGTGATTCCACTTGGTCTCGTCGAACCCATGGTCCGAAATCACATAGACAAAGGTTCTCTCGTGGATGCCGAGTTCGCGCAACTTGTCGACGATGCGGCCGAGCCATTCATCCACCTGAACGATCGAAGCGGAGTAGAGGGGACAGTTCTCACCGCACAGATGCCCGATGTCGTCGGGCTGAGCGAAATGAAAGAGCGCGAGGATTCGCGTGCCCTGGTATTGCTCGAGCAGGCGCAGCGCGGTCTCCCCCACCCTCCTTTCCGTGATCAGGCCGTTCTCGAAGTAGTCGAGGTGTTCCTTGGTTTGACAGAAGGGCTGGGACGGCACATCCTCCACGGACGAACAGATCCCTCCGGTGTTGCCGAACTTCCCCGACACAAGGAGCGTGGCGATTTCCTCCTCGCCGCGCAGGCCCTGGACCTTTTCGAAGATGGAGTAGCCTTCCGGAAGGGCCCCGTACTCGTTGTTGCTGAACACTCCGGTCACCTCGGCGTCGTAGCCGGTGAGGATCTGCACCCAGCCGGGCTTGGTGGCCGTGAAGCCGTTCGTGGTCGTGCTGTTCCAGAAGACCCCGTTCGAGAGCTCGGTGACATGGGGCAGGCCGCCCGCGCACTCCGGGATCTCGCGGTTCAGGCACTGATAGAAATGATCTCGCTGAACGCCGTCCCATCCGACGACGATCACGTTGAAATCATCCCGTTCGCAGGGCGGATCGTCCGCATCGGCGAGGCCGTCGCCGTCGTTGTCCAGGCCGTCCGAGCAGGAGGGGTGTCCGAAGGGACCCTCCTGGGAGATGCGGATGGCGGGACCTTCCTCCGCAGGATCGTCCGCGTTGCCGCAAGAGACTGCGACTGCCAGAAGAGCGAGAACCATGAGGGAACGGGGAAGCTTCACGAAGAGGTCCCAGCATGCCTGAAGTTGGAGGAAGCGATCGGCGGCGCCTAGCGGCAGCCGCTTCGAAGGATGAACACCCGGCCGTCGTACGTACTCGACGCAATCACATCGTCCGTGCCGTCCCCGTTCACGTCCGCCACCTCCAGGCCCACGATCCCGTCCCCGGTGCCCGGTTTCTTCAGGCCGGGGATGACCAGGGGCTTGTCCGTTCTCTTGAGAATCGGCGCGTCTCCGACGAGAACGTCCTCCTTCGCCTGGAAGGAGCCGCTCCCGTCTCCGTAGCAAAAGGAGACGGTCTGGGACAGGCTGTTCGCAATCACCACGTCCTGAAAGCCGTCCCCGTTCACATCGCCCACCCGGATCGCACGGGGATCCTCGCCGGTCTCCAGATACAGCGGGGCGGAAAACGATCCGTCGCCGTCCCCGAGAAGGACGGAAAACCCGTTTCCCATCCGGTTGGAGACCGCAAGATCGAGCGCGCCGTCGTCGTCGATGTACCCCTTGCGTATGGATCGCGGGCCCGCCCCGGACGCGAAATCCCTTGGGGTGCCGAGATCCCCCTCGCCGTCGCCCAGGAACAAGCTGATGGTCGACCCGCTGTTCGTCACGGCCACGTCCGCGGCCCCATCGTCGTTGAAATCGCCGACAACCGACATCCGTGTGTGCAGCTTCCGGCCGAAACGGACGCCCGGGAGGCCGAATTCCCCTTCCTCGTTGCCGAACAGCACCATGACCTGTTCCGGAGGCACTCCGGAGAGCACCAGATCGACGAACCCGTCGTTGTTCAGATCCCCGGCCCGTCCGTCGAGCAGCCCCGTCCCCGAGGTAACCTTGTAGACATCGTGGCGGAAGAAGTCGCCTGCACCGTCCCCGAAGAATACGTGCACCACGTTCGTCTCGAACTTCGGCTTCCATCTCGAAGCGGTCGTCGTCACCACGTCCAGGTGCCCGTCCCGGTTCACGTCGACGGCGATCACCCCGTGGTTGTGATCCCCGACGGGCAGGTTCTGCATGAGCGTAAACCCGCCCGTGCCGTCCCCCTTCAGAACCACCAAGCCCTTTTCCGGATCGACCGGAAGATGCCCGATGACCGCCAGGTCCGCGTGGCCGTCCTCGTCGAAATCGGCGGCGACCACGTCATGAGCCGTGCTGGCCGAGGGGTACTGCCCGCAGACCTCGGGGCAGAAATAGGCATCGCTCGTATCCTCGTCTCCGCAGCCTGCGGTGACCGCGACGGCCGCGAGGAAGGCAAGAAGGCCCAGGTTCTTCAGGCAGGGCATGGGTGCTTCCCTCCCTCTTTCTCACAGGCGCAACGGTCCAACACGGATCTTTGCGGCCAGGAGGCGTTCTTGGACATTGCAAGGGAGCGTCAGCGACCGAAGCGATCTCCTCGCTCCGGGTTCGCCTGGGGGTCAGGCCCGAGGATTGCCTCGTCCGCGATCCCGAATCAGGGCGTCAACCGCGCGTCGCTTCCTTCAGGTTGGACCGTTTGATCAAAAATCAGGATAAGAGATGGGCCGACCGCGTGTCAATCCGGAATGTTTCTTTTCCGCAGATTGTGTTATATAATGCCAAAGTCGGAGAAGATGGAACTCTTGCAGCATCACCCCGTGTTCCGGCGGCTGCCTTCAACGCATGACAACCATCCGAGAACCATAGGCAGACCATGGCGAGGATTTTCTTTGCTCCTGTCCACGTAGCCGGGCACTTCTTCCCCACCATTCCCTTGGCCAAGTCGCTGCGGGCCAGGGGGCACGACGTATCGTACCTGTCCGAGTGCAACATGCGGGAGGTCGTCGAGGGCGAGGGGATCGAGTATTTCCGCGTGGGGCCCGGGGTCTGGGCCGGCAACGTCGCCGAGAAGTTCCCGAAGATACGGAGGCTGAAGGGAAACGCCCGGATTCACTATATCCTCAAAGACGCCTATCTCCGGCTGACCCCGCACTACATCCGGGACGCCGTGCCCATCCTCGAGGCGGCAAGGCCGGATCTGCTCGTATTCGACCCGCTCTCTTTTCCGGGGCCGATCCTGGCGGAACGAACGGGCATCCCCTGGGTGACGACCTCGATGTTCCTGGGGATGATCCCGGGAAACGGCTCGCCACCCTACAGCATGGGGTGGCCCCCGGCCCGCAACACTCTCGAGAGGGCCTTCTACAAGCTTGTCTGGATGGCCCTGATCGCCTATTGCAGGCGCTACGATGCGGTGATCAACCGCATCCGGCGGGAATTCGGGCTCCCGCGCAAGCGCATGGCATTCCTGCAGTCCTCCCTGTCTCCCTACCTTTACCTGTCCTTTACCAGCTCCGACATCGAATACCCGATCCATCACCTGCCCCCCCAGGTGCATCTCGTGGGCCCGTCGGTCTGGAGTTCGCCGCGGGACTATGTAACGCCCGACTGGCTCCGCACGTTTCCGCAAAGGCGGCCCGCCGTCTACTTCACCATCGGGACCGTGGAGAGCGCTTACGACCGGCGCTTTTTCACCATTGCGGCCGAGGCGGTGCGGGCCTCGCCCGAGATCGAGGCCGTGATGACCGTTTGCTACGACGGGCCGGACATCCGGAATCTCGCCGCCCCGCCGAATCTTCGAATCGAAACGTACGTCCCCAACGCCCTGATCGTGCCCAGGGTGGATCTCGTGGTGCACCACGGAGGCTTCTCGACCACGCTCGACTGCCTGATGAAAGGCACCCCCTCCATCGTCATCCCCTTCGAGGGGGACCAGAACGAGAACGGGAGGCGGGTATCCTACCTGAGGGCGGGCTACCGTTTGCGGTACAAGGAGTTGACCGCGGAGAAGCTCAAAGAGGCGATCTTCAGGGCCCTCGCAGACCGCTCCCTCGCCACCCGCTCCAGGGAAATCGCGGGCTCACTCGAACGTCAGAACGGCCCGGAGACGGCGGCGGATCTGGTGGAAACGCTTCTGCGAACGCGCAGGCCCGTGCTGCGCACGGCGGTCAACTGAGCGAGGATGCACACAACGGCGGTCACGAACCCGTTCGGATATTGCGAGCCCCAGCGTACCAATATCCGACGCGGACTGCGCCACCCTATTCTTGCGTCAGACCACGGAGGGATCCTTCCGCCGCTCCGAGCAAGAGCTGCGGGCTTTCCAGGAGCCGGATCACTTCATGCATGAACCGCATGGGCAGGGCTCCGTCCACGACACGGTGATCCACGCCCAGCGAGAGATAGGCCGACCTTCTGGGAACGACCCTCCCTTCGATGACGGCCGGCCTTTCCCGAACCTGGCCCAGGAAGAGAATCGTCGAGGCGTTCAGCCGGTTGTAGATGATCATTTCCTCGTTGAGGCTCGTGATCTGGAAGTTGCCCACGACACGCCGCCGGACCCTGGCGGAGCGATAGGCGATGGGGATGAGCAGTCTGCGGAGCCAGCGGAAGGGGAGCAGCCGGCCGAGCCAGTTGATCTTCCGGAGCTGCGAGGCCTCCTCGGCCCGGCTCTTCTCCGCGCCTTCCCTGAGTTCCTTGACGATCGTCGCGAGGTCCTTCTTGTCCACTTCGGTGAGCACGACCACGGGCGCCACATTCGTGGTCCCCTCCACGGAGACGCCGATGTCGATGCTTCCGGGATAGACGATCCGCCGCTCGCGGTCGATCATGGCGTATACCTGCGGGTACTTGGCCAGGGCGACCCCGCAGGCCCGAATGACCAGATGCAGGTAGCCCACGCGGATTCCCTGCGCCTCTCGCAGCTCCCGGAGGAAGGTTGCGGCCGCCTCCATGTCCACCCAGAAGACCCCGGTGCCGTAGACCGGGCTCGCGCACAGGAAGGAGTCGTTGATCAGACGCCGCCCGAAATCCAGCCTTTCCGTGCGCTCCCATTCCGACATGAGCCGATCCTCCCCGGTCCGCGCCTGGCCACGCCGAAGCATACCACAACCCTCCCGGCACGGTCACGGTGCGTCGGTTCGCTTGTTCGTCCCTGGACGGTCGGATATACTCTTTTTTGTCGATCTTTTTCGAGGAAATACACGCATGACACCGGCAAGCGAGCCCGCCCTTTCCGAGCCCATGCTCTCCGTGATCATCCCCGCGTACAATGAGGAGAAGTACATCGGGGCGGCCCTCGACAACGTGGAGGAGGCCGCCGGCGAGTACCGGAAGCGGTTTCCCTGGCCGGTCGAGGTCCTTGTGGTCAACAACAACTCGACGGACCGCACCGAGGAGATCGCGCGCGCGCGCGGCGCCAGGGTCGTCTTCGAGGGGAGGAACCAGATCGCGGCGTCGAGGAACGCGGGGGGAAGGGCGGCGGCCGGGCGGATCCTCGCCTTCCTGGACGCGGACGACCGCATGTCGCCGAACCTGCTCGCCATCGTTCACGAAATGATGACCTCGGGGGAATACATCGGCGGCGGGGTCGCCAGAATCTATCGCGACAATGCGCACCCTCTGGCCGTGGCCCTCGAGTCTTACAACAACGTGGCCAGGCGGCTCCTCGGACTTTCCACGGGCCTGATCTACACGACACGGGAGACTTTCGCCAGGCTCGGAGGGTTCGATGAGAGGTACTATGCGGCCGAAGAGGGCCACTTCGTGCTCCGCATGAAGAGGCTGGGAAGACGGGAGGGAAAGAAATTCGGAAACATCCGGGACGGATACGTCGTCAAGTCCGGCAGGAAATTCAAGGAACTCCGCACACCGACCCTTGCCCTGACGTGGCTCAAGTTCATGCTCTTTCCCTGGAAACTCAAAGACCGCGAGGCCTGTTCCTTCTGGTACGACATCGAGGACAGGGAGTGAAATGAACGACAGGGAATTCGGATGAGCGGCCCGGTCCTCGTGATTTGCCTGGACGGGGCAACCTTCTCCCTTCTCGACCCGTGGATCGCCTCCGGCCGGCTTCCGACCCTGCGGCGTTTCGTGGAGGAGGGGGTCAAGGGAGAGCTTGCCTCGGTCGTGCCCCCTGTGACGGCCCCTGCGTGGGCCTCCTTCCTGACCGGCAAGAACCCCGGCAAGCACGGCGTCTTTTATTTCGTCGACCGGGGCCGCGAACCGGGACGGGCCAGCTTCGTCGACTCGCGGTCCCGGGCCGGAAAGGCCCTGTGGCAGCTCCTGGGGGAGGCGGGCAAGAAGGTGCTCGTGCTCAACGTGCCCACCACCTATCCCCCGGAAGAGGTGAACGGGTTCCTGATCAGCGACTTCCTCACGCCCCCGGGAAGCCGGGACTTCACCTATCCGGCCTCTCTGGCGGATGAGCTCGAGGCCCGGTTCGGCAGATACCCGCTCCATATCAAGGCCTTGCCGTTCTCCCCCGGGCTTTCCGTATCGAACGCCCGCCGTCTTCTGCGCGAGCTCCAACACGAAGCGGAGGTCAAGTTCGACGCGGCCCGCTACCTGCTCGAGAAAAGCCGGGCCGATTTCTGCATTCTTCACATCCTGGGGACCGACAGGGTCCAGCACGAGCTGTGGGGCCTTTTCGATCCGGACGGCCGCGGAAAGTACGAGGGGCTGGCCAGGCACTGCGCCGAAAGCGTGGTCGAGTATTTCGCTCAGATCGACCGCCAGATCGGGAGGCTGTCCGAAGCGATGGGCCCGGACGCCACGACCTTCGTGATCTCGGATCACGGCTTCGGCGCCATCCGCAAGGCGATCGACCTGAACGTCTGGCTTCTTGAAAACGGCTATATGCAAGCAAGGACCGGCCTCTCCTCGCGGCTGAAGGCGGCCCTCTGGCGCAGCGGGATGACCAAGGAGATGTTCACCCGGCTGGCCCTGCGGACCTTCTTCCGGTACGGAGCCGGGCTGGCGGCGAGGATCCCGGATGCCTCCATCTTCAAGTCCATGCTCTTCCTCGCAGGCAGGGGAGACCGGGGCAGGCTGCTCTTCTCCTTCGATGACGTGGATTGGTCCCGGACCCGCGCCTACGCACCCGTCGGAATGGGCACGATCCACATCAACCTGCGCGGAAGAGAGCCGCAAGGCTCCGTGAACCCCGGGGAGGATTACCAGTCCCTGAAGGAAGAGATCGCGGAGAAGCTCCGCGGGTTGCGGGACCCGGACACGGGGGAGCGGATCGCCGCCGACGTCCACCTGCGGGAGGAAATCTATCACGGCCCTTACGTGGACCGCGCCCCGGACATCGTGTTCCTGCCGAACGCCTCCGGGCTCTTTGCGGGCGGAATGACCGGCTTTTTTTCGAACCGCTGGATCTTCGAGAACGCCGCATGGCCGGGCCATCACCGCATGGAGGGCATCCTGCTCGCCCGAGGCGGGGCGTGCAGGAAGGGGGAGAGCATCCGGGGAGCCCGTCTGATCGATCTCGCCCCCACGATTCTTCATCTGATGGGCAGCCGGATTCCCGCCGACATGGACGGACGCGTCCTCGCGGAGATTTTCGACCCAGGCTTTCTCGAAAGCCGCCCGGTCGAGTTTCAGGCCCCGGGCGAAGAGGCGGCGGACACCGCCCCGCGGCCGACCGACAGGGAACAGGACGTGATCCGGCGGCTCAAGGACCTCGGCTATCTTCTCTGATACGGCTCGCGCAACCCCGAAGAAGGCTCCCATGGAAAACAGGACCATCCTCCTCGGACTGGACGGAGCAACCTTTGAGCTGCTCGATCCCTGGCTGGAGGCCGGCGAGCTGCCTCACCTGAAACGGATGATCGACGAGGGCGTGAGCGGCGAACTCGAGTCCTGCGTCCCCCCGGTCACCGCTCCTGCCTGGACCTCCTTTTTTACGGGCAAGAACCCCGGCAAGCACGGTGTGTTCGACTTCGTCCGCCAGGACAGGAGCACATACGATTTTCATCCCGTTCATTCCGGTTCCTATCGTGGCAAGACGCTCTGGGAGGTGATCGGAGAACAGGGCAAGCGCGTGGCCGTCCTGAACGTTCCCATGACGCATCCCGCCTATCCGGTGTCCGGAGTCCTGATCAGCGATTTCCTGCTCGCCACGGCGGCGGGGCGGAAGAGTCACCCGGACGGACTGCTGCGGGAAATCGAGGAGGCCTTCGGGCCCTACCCCCGGGAGACGGTTCCGCCCTATTTCGCGGGCGGGTACTCCGAGGAGTCGGTCGGCAGGTTCCTGCGGGAGTACCGCGATGCGATGGAGTACAAGTTCCGGGTGGCCCGGCATTTGTTCGAGAGGGAGAAGCCCGACTTCCTCATGCTTCACCTGTTCGGGAACGACCAGATCTGCCATTGGCTGTGGCACATGCTGGATGCCGGCCATCCGAACTACCGGGAAGAGCGGGCGAAGAGACACCGGGAGAGGATTCTGGAATACTACCGGGCGTTCGACGCCCACGTCGGCAGCCTCCTGGAAGCAACCGGCGAGGAGACCTCTCTCTTCGTTGTTTCGGACCACGGGTTCGGCCCTGTGTACAGGTCCATCGACTTCAACACCTGGCTCTACCGGGAGGGGTATCTGGCGCTGAAGAGGGGCCCCTCGTCCCGGCTGCGCCGCCTTGTCTGGCGGATGGGTTTGACTCCGCAGGCATTGATGGAGAGGGACTGGTTTCTGCGATGGGTCATGGGCGCCTTCGTCCGGCTCAAAAAGCGGCGGTCCGGAGGAAACGTCGACGATCTCAAGCAGGCCCACGCCCTCCTGCGCCTTTTCCTTTCCTTCCGGGACATCGACTGGTCCCGCACCCGGGCCTTCTCCCCCTTCGGATTCGGCCAGATACGCATCCACGTGCGAGGGCAATGGTCGCAGGGGTGCGTATCCGAAGGGGCAGAGTATGAGAAGACGCGGGAGGAGATCGCCGAGAAGCTGCGAAACCTCACAGACCCGGATACGGGAGAGGCCGTGGACGGGGTCGTTCTCAGGAGAGAGGAAGTCTATCATGGGGACCTGGCCGCCGAGGCGCCTGATCTCCTCTTCGTTCCGGTCAACGGGAAATACCGGCCGAAGAGCACGGGCTTCTCATCCAGGAACGTCTTTTCCTCGGCGGGCTGGATGACGGGCATCCACAAGATGAACGGGATCCTGATCGGACGGGGAAGCCCTCTCGCCCGCGGACAGCGCCTGGGCGGCGTGCGAATCACGGATCTGTTCCCGTCCGTCCTCGGCCTGATGGGGCTGACGATTCCCGGGGATCTGGACGGCCGCATCCCGGATCGCATGTTCACGGAGGCATTCCTCAAGGCCCATCCGCCCCGGTGGGGCGCACCCTTGGACGAGGAAACCGGCCGGCCCGCGGAGCAGGGGGGAGGCGAGGAAGACAGAACGGTCATGGAGAGGCTGAGAAGTCTGGGCTACCTGGAGTAGGCGGGGGTTTCTCTCGTGGCGAACCAAGTCGTGATCATCGGCCTGGACGGCGGATCCTTCCGGACCCTCGGGCCGTGGATCCGTGACGGCAGCCTGCCGAACCTGAGAGGGCTGATCGAGCAGGGAGCCAGCGGGCCGCTGACCACGGTGGTCCCGCCCGAGACAGCCACGGCCTGGTCTTCCTTCATGACAGGCAAGAACCCTGGAAAGCACGGGGTCTTCGGCTTCACGACGAAAGAAAAGAGGACGGGCCGCATCGTCCCGGTGAGCGCCGCATCCCGCACGGGAAGGGCCTTCTGGGATCTTCTCAGCGACGCAGGCAAGAAGGTCCTCGTCCTGAACGTCCCCACGACCTATCCGCCGCAACCGCTCAACGGCGTCCTGATCTCCGATTTCCTAACGCCGAAAGGGAGGCGGGATTTCGTCTATCCCCCCGCCCTCCTCGAAGAACTCGAACAGCGCTTCGGGCCCTATCCCCTGTACATGCGAACCTATTTCTCGGCCAACCTGTCCGAGGCGAATGCGGAACGCTTTCTTCGGGAGCTTCACGAAGAGCTGCGAACCAAGTTTGAGGTGCTCCACTACCTGATGGATCGAATCCTGCCCGATTTCGTGATGTTTCATCTTTGGGGCACGGACCGGGTCCAGCACGACCTCTGGAACCTCATGGACCGGGATCACCCTTCCCACGACCCGGCGCTGGCCGGGAAGTACGGGCATCGAATCGTCGAGTATTTCGCCGCCGTGGATGCGCAGATCGGCAGGCTCATCCGCCGGCTTGACGAGGAGGCGACCCTTGTCCTGATGTCCGACCACGGATTCGGGCCGATCCACAAGACGATCGATCTCAATGTCTGGCTGCTGGACCAGGGATTCATCCGCATCCGGAAATCCATCCTCTCCCGGCTTCGCCTTCTCGCATGGAACATGGGTCTCACCTATGAGGTGCTGCTCCGTTTCCTGCTCAAGCTTTTGCGGTTCGGCCTTCGGCTTCCGGACGTTTCCCCGGCCGATACGGTCAACATGGTTCGCGACAACCGGTTCAACCCGCTTCTTTCTCTGAACGACGTCGACTGGCCCCGGACCCGGGCCTACAGCAAGATGGGCATGGGGCAGATCGTCATCCATGTGGAGGGGCGTGCCGGAGGGGACCGGATCCAGGAAGGGGAAGAGGTCCGCCGAACCCGGGATGAAATCGTCCGCCGCCTCAAGGAAATGCGCGATCCGGCCACAGGCCGGCCGATCGAGGGGGACATCTTCACCCGCGAGGAGATCTATCACGGACCCCATCTGGATGAGGCCCCGGACATTACGTTCCTCCCGCTGGAAGGCAACGTGATGGCCTCGGCCCTGATGGGATTCGCGACGCGAAAGTGGATCGTGGACAACCCCTTTCTCTTCGGAAACCACCGCATGGACGGCATCCTGATCGCCCAGGGCAAGAAGATCCGAAAAGGGGTTGCGGTCCAGGGTGCGCACATCATCGACCTGGCGCCCACGGTGCTCCACCTCATGGGCCAGAAGATCCCGGGGGACATGGATGGAAAGGTCCTGACCTCGATCTTGACGGAAGATTTCGCCGACCCGGCCCGGGTGGAGTGGAGCGACCCGGACGAGGCGCCCGCCGGGCCGACCGCTTCCTCGATGACGCCCGAAGAGGAAGCCACGATCCTGGAGAGGCTGAAACGGCTCGGCTATCTCTAGGGACGGGTGCCGGCGGCCCGCCGGGTTTGTAAGCGGGCAATATCCTCTGATAAAATAATGTTCGCCGCCCCGAGGGACGATTGTATCCACTGACAGGGCAACGATGCGGATTGGCTCGAAAGGCAGAAGGGAATGACCACGGACGGTTGCTACCCCATGGGGCAACATCCCGGCCTGGGCAGGGTCCCCGAGTGGATGCTGGCCCAGTGCATTCGAAGATCGAGATTCGGCGACCCCGCGACAGCGATGAGGATCGAAAAGGTGCCGGTCCCTTCGAGGCTCAAGCCCCATGAGGTGCTGGTCTATGTGATGGCAGCCGGCGTGAACTACAACGTAACCTGGGCAAGCCGGGGCATACCGGTCGATGTGATCGCCCTGTGCAACCGAAACGGAGAGCCGGCGGACTATTTCATTCCGGGAAGCGACGCGGCGGGCGTCGTCTGGAAGGTCGGCGCCGCGGTGAAGGATCTGGCCGTGGGCGACGAGGTCATCATCCACGCCTGCCGGTATGACCACGACGACCCGCACATCCGGGCCGGAAAGGATCCTGGTTTTGCGCCCTCCCTGCACATGTGGGGATACGAGTCGAACCACGGTGCCCTGGCACAGTATACGCGCGTTCAGGATCATCAGTGTCTGAAGAAGCCCGCGCACCTGACGTGGGCCGCCTCCGCCTCTTTCATGGTCAGCGGCGCCACGGCCTACAGGATGCTCCACGGCTGGGCAGGCAACACGGTGCAGGAAAACGACCCGGTTCTGATCTGGGGCGGTTCGGGCGGTTTGGGCAGCCTTGCGATTCAGATCGCCAAGGCCGCAGGAGCCAAGCCGGTCGCCGTGGTCTCGAGTCCGAAGAAATTCGATTACTGCAGAAATCTGGGCGCCGCGGGGGTGATCAACCGTTCGGAATTCGACCACTGGGGGCCCTTGCCCCACTGGAAAGACGCGGAGAAGTACAAGGCGTGGCTCGAGGGCGCCAAGCGCTTCGGCAAGGCCTTCTGGGAGGCGCTGGGCGAGAAGAGGAATCCCGCGATCGTCTTCGACCACCCCGGGGAAGACACCCTGCCGACCTCGATCTTTCTCGTGGAACGCGGCGGCATGGTGGTGGTGTGCGCGGGCACGAGCGGCTTCCACGGCACCCTGGATCTGCGATACCACTGGATGCGGCAGAAGCGCCTGCAGGGGTCCCACTTCGCCAATGACGTGCAGTGCGCGGCCATCACGCAACTGGTGGCCGAGAAGAAGGTGGACCCTTGCGTCTCCCTGGTGTTCCCCTTCGAGAAAGCGGCCGAGGCCCACCAGCTCATGACCGACAACCGGCATCCTCCGGGCAACATGGTGGTCCTGGTGAATGCGGCATCGAGGGAGCAGACAGCCTGCGGGCCGGGGTAAGGGTCACTTGCCGTAGAGGCTGTTCAGCTGGTCGATACAGTGGGCGGCATCGGCCGCATAAAAATCGGCGCCGATCTGGTCGGCGAATTCCTGCGTGACCGGCGCGCCTCCCACCCAGATCCTGCACTTGTCCCGCAGGCCCGCCTCCTTGAGCGAATCGATGACGAGCTTCATCTGCGGCACCGTCGTGGTGAGCAGAGCCGACAGACCGATGCAGGACGCCCCCTTCTTCACCTGCTCCACAAAGGCGGCGGCATCCTGATCCACGCCCAGGTTGATCACCGTATACCCCACGCTCTCCAGCATCATGGCCACCAGGTTCTTCCCGATATCGTGCATGTCCCCCTTGACGGTGCCGATCGCGAAGGTCGCCTTTGCCTTGACCTCCCCCCCCACGAGGCGGGGTTTGAGCACATCCATGCCCGCCTGCATCGTCTTGGCGGAACGGAGAACCTCGGGCACGAAGAACTCCCCCGCTTTCCATTTCTCGGCTACCACGTCCATCGCGTTCACGAGCCCCTCGGCAAGGACGGCCTCCGGGTCCGCACCGCTGTCGAGGACTGCCTGGACGATCCCCCCCACCTCCCTGAGCCTCCCCTTCAGCACCGCCGCGACAACATCGCTCAATGCAGCCATCGATCCTGCCCTCCTCCGTCATGAAAAAGCGTCTTCTTGCGCCGGACGAAGCGGGGAAACCCGGCCCAAATCGCCCTTTCGGCTTCTCCGCCCTACCCTTGCAGCAAGGGCGTCACCTTGGTGCGGTGCTGATCGAATCCGAGTTTCTCCTGAGGGATGTCGAAAACAAGCCCCAGCAACTGCGAGATGTACAGGACAGGCATAGCGAATCGGCTGTCTCCTTTCCGGTTCAACAGGACCTGCGCCCGGTCGAACTGCTCGAAGCAGGAGGGACAGCCTACGCAGATGACCTGGACATCCTTGTCGGCCATGTGGGTCAGCTTCTCGCGGGTGATCTCGTTGGCGGCCTCCAGGTCCACCTTGGTTCCGAGACCGGACCCGCAACAGAGCAGCCTCCGGTTGTACTGGACCGGGGTCAGGCCGGCCGCGCCCAAGATCTCGTCCATCTGGGTGGGCACCAGGCTCTTGCTCGGGGAGAGCCGGTCCGGGTACATGATCCGAGGCGGCCGGAAGAAGTGGCAACCGTAGTGGCATCCAATGCGAAACGGCAAGGCCTTGACGGTTCTTTCCCGGATCCTCTCCAAGCCCACATCCTCGCAGAGAACGTCCAGGAGATGCTTGACCTCCACCTCACCGTTGATCTGCCTGTCCCAGGGCTTCAGCACCTCGTTCACCTTCTTCCGGAGGGCGGAATCGTTCTTGAGGACGTGATTGGCCTCTTTCAGGGTGTTCGTGCACCCGTTGCAGACCGTCAGGATGGGAAGGCCCTCCTGTTCCGCGACCGCCAGGTTTCTCGCGGCCAGGGCGAGCCAGCTTTCGTAGTGAACGAGCCTCAGGAGCGTCGGAGCGGAGCAGCAACTGAAGGGCAGGTCGACAAGCTCGACCCCCAGGGTCGCGGCCACGGCCCGCGTCGCACTTTCAAAGCCCGGGTATTTCACCGGCATCAGGCATCCCAGAAACAGGGCGTATCGCATCGGTTCATCCTATGAGAGCGGCCAGACCGGTTTTCTCCAGAATCCCTTCCACCTCCTCCACCGGCACCTGAAGAAGGGGCTTCAGCCCGAGCCTCTTGCGCATGGCATCCACCCGCCGCGAGACCAGAAGCGCCCTGCCCGTGTGCAGGACCGTCTCGGCGCTCGACCGGACCTTCTCCGGGATGTGTCCCTGCTTGGCCGCCGCGTTCATCAGAGAGGTGAGAAGGTCCGTCACGTCGATCATCTGCGGGCATCGATCCTCACAGACATGGCAGGTCGTGCAGCACCAGAGCCTCTCGTCCTTGATCACCGCCTCGAGGCCGAGCCGCAGGTAGGTGAGCAGGATGTTCCGGGGATTGAACCCCTCCACGGCAAACGCCGCCGGGCAGCTGCCGGTGCAGCGGGCGCACTGGTAGCACTCGTAGAGGAGTTCTTCATTGAACAGGTCGGGTCTCTTCATCGGAAGGCTCTCCCTTCTGGGAAAAGGCCTGTATGCCCTTTTCGATTTCTTCCCGGGGAATCCGGGCGACGATCGCCTTGAGCGCACGGATCTCCTCGGAGAACCGCAGCCCCTCCGCCGCGCTGATCCAGGCGAGCCGCAGCCGGTCCTTGTTCAGGCCCAGCCGGGCCATCTTCTTCCAGAGCCGTTGCACCCTCTTCTCGGTCTGGTGGTTTGCGTTTATGTAATGGCAGTCGCCGATGTGGCACCCGGACACGAGCACCGCCGCGATGCCCTTTGCAAAGGCGTGCTCCACGAACTTGGGGTCAACCCTTCCGGAACACATGGTCCGGACGATCCGGACCTCGGGCGGGTACTGAATGCGGCTCACCCCGGAGAAATCCGCCCCGGCGTACGAACACCAGTTGCAGCAGAAGGCCAGGATCTTGCCGTCCGCCTCCGACTCGGCCAGGGCGTCGATCTGGGAGAGGATCTGCCTGTCCTCGAAATGCCGCATCGTGATCGCCCCGAAATTGCACTCCGGGGCACAGGTTCCGCACCCGGCGCAGGCCGCCTCGACGACGGTGGCGAGCTTGGCTTCCTTGTCGACCTGAACGGCACCGTACGGGCAGACCCGCGCGCAAAGCCCGCACCCGGTGCAGAGCATGGGGTCGATACGGGCCGTGATCGCCTCCACGGTCACCTTTCCCTTGGACATCAGGATGTTCGCCCGGGAGGCGGCGGCGCTGGCCTGGGTCACGCTGTCCTTGATGTCCTTGGGCCCCTCGGCGCACCCTGCGAGGAAGATCCCGCCCGTCGGTGTGTCCACGGGTCTCAGCTTCGCGTGGGCCTCCATGAAGAAGCCGTCGGCCATGGACGGCAGCGACAGGAGCCTTTTGACCACGGCCGAATCCTTGCGGGGCTCGATCCCGACCGAGAGGATGACCATGTCCACTTCGTAGCGATAAAGCTTGCTCAGGAGCGTATTTTCACCGATGAGCTTGAGGTTCTGGGTCCGGTCGTCCTGGAGGATCTCCCCCGGAATGCCGCGAATGAAGATCACCCCCTCCCTGCGGGCCCGCATGAGCAGGTCCTCGAAGCCCTTGCCGAAGGCGCGGATATCCATGTAGAAGACGTAAATCTCGGTTTCGGGCCAGTGTTCCCGGATGAGCAGCGCGTCCTTGATCGTGTTCATGCAGCAGATGTTGCTGCAGTACGGGTTGGAGCGCTTCGAGCGGGAGCCGATGCACTGGAGGAACGCCACCTTCTTGGGAATCTTCTTGTCCGAGGGGCGGATCAGGTGGCCGCCCGTCGGCCCGCCGGCGTTGATCAACCTCTCGAATTCGAGGCTCGTGATCACGTTCGGAAATCGGTGGTAGCCGAGTTCGGTGAGGGTCGTCGGATCGTACACATCGCTTCCCGTGCACACGATGATCGTGCCGACCTCCAGGTCGAGGATCTCCTCCTTCTGGGAAAAGTCGATGCACTTGTGCTGGCACGCCTGGTAACACCGGTCACAGGCCACGATGCCGTGCTTGTTCAGACAGGAATCCATGTCGATCAGGTAGGTGGCCGGGACGGCCTGCGCAAACGGGGAATAGATCGCCCGTCTCGTCGAAAGCCCGCAGTCGAACTCGTTCGGCATGTGCTGCGGACAGTCTTTCACGCAGTCTCCGCAATAAGTGCACTGATCAACCACGTACCGGGGCTTCTTTCGGACCTTCACCCGGAAGTTCCCGATGTAGCCGTCCACGGACTCCACTTCGCTCAGGGTCATGAGCTCGATGTTGGGGTGCCGGCCCACCTCGGACATCTTCGGGGCCAGGATGCAGATCGAGCAGTCCATGGTCGGGAAGGTCTTGTCGATCTGGGCCATGCGCCCCCCGATGCTCGCCTCCTTTTCCACCAGGTACACCTGGTAGCCCGCTTCCGCCAGGTCGAGCGCGGCCTGGATGCCCGCGACACCGCCGCCGACGACCAGGGCCCTGGGCGTGATCGGCACCTGGGTCTCGACCTGAGGTTCGAGCAGCCGGGCCCTTGCCACGGCCATCTTGACCAGATCCTTGGCCTTCTCCGTGGCCCCCGGCCGGTCGTGCAGGTGGACCCAGCTGCAATGCTCCCGGATGTTGGCCATCTCGAACAGATACGGGTTCAGTCCCGCCTCGGCACAGGCGGCCCGGAAGGTGGGCTCGTGGAGCCGCGGCGTGCAGGAGGCGACGACCACCCGGTTCAGCCTGTGCTCACGGATGTCGGACTTGATCTGCTCCTGGCCCGAATCCGAGCAGGTGTACATGGAGTCCTTGGCGAGCACGACGTCCTCGAGGGAGGCTGCGTACTTGGCGACCTCCTGGCAATCCAGGGACCCGTCGATGTTCAGGCCGCAGTGGCAGACGTAGACCCCGATCCTCGGGGCCTTTCCGGTCTGGCCTCCCGCGCTCTCCCCGCTCGTCCTAGCCGCCTTCGCCTTCCTGACCATAGGCATATCCCTTTTCAAAGGCCCGCGTATTGAGATCCTCGGTCCCCTTGGGCACGGAGGCCAGAACCGCGCGGACCATGGAATCGTACCGCACGACGCCCGTGACGGCCGTCAGAAAACCCAGCATGACGATGTTTGCGATCATCTTTCGGCCGAGTTCTTCGGCGAACCGGGTGGCCGGGACCGAGAGAAGCCTCCCACACCTCCGTTCCAGGCCCTCGTTCCGGACCAGGTCCTGATCGATGATGACGGTCGTTTCCGGCTTGAGGAGCCTGCCGTAGGTATGCTTCGCCTCTTCGGACATGAAAACGAGGATGTCCGGCCGCGTGACCTTGGGATAATGAATCGATCCCTCGGAGATGACCACATCCGCGCTGCACGCCCCGCCGCGGGCCTCGGGGCCGTAACTCTGCGTGAAGACCGCGTTCTTCCCCTCGAAGAGGGCGACGCTCCTGCCCAGGATGTTGCCCGCGAGCACGATGCCCTGGCCGCCGAATCCGGAAAGGCGGATCTCCAGCCTCTGATTCCTCCCCGGACCGCCTTCGCCTCCCGCGCGGATCGGCTTCGTCATGGAAGAGGCTCCCTTCTTCTGTGCGTCATCGTTTCTGCCCGACGCCGCCGCCGGCGGCCTTGGAAAGCACATCCTCCCTGTATCGGTCGAGGAACGTCGGCCTGTCTTCATCCACAAAGACCCCCACAACGATCGGCCCGTCCAGGCGCAGGTCCGCTTCCATCGGATGGATATGGTTGCGAATCTCGCTCTTGTCGCGATAGGCCTTCATCTCGTCCAGGCCCGTTCCGAGCCGATTCTGCCTTCCATAGCCCGTGGGGCAGGGGGTAATGACCTCGATGAACTTGAAGCCCCGCTTTCCGAAGCAGCGCTTGACCGACTCGATGAGATACCGCGCATGAAAGCTCGTCCATCGCGCCACGTAGACCGCCCCGCTCGCGTAGGCCAGGTGCGTCAGGTTGAAGGGATACTCGCAGTTGCCGTACGGGGTCGTGACCGTCCTGGCGGCCATATGCGTGGTGGGACCGGACTGTCCGCCCGTCATGCCGTAATTGAAGTTGTTGACGCAGATCACGGTGAGATCCATGTTTCTCCGAGCCGCATGGATGAGATGGTTCCCGCCGATGGCGAACAGGTCCCCGTCCCCGCTGAAGACCACGACCTCCATCTCCGGCTTGGCCAGCTTGAGTCCGGTCGCGAACGGAATGGCCCGGCCGTGGGTGGTGTGGTAGGTATCCATGTTCAGGTACCCTGCCACCCTTCCCGTGCAGCCGATGCCGGAGACCACGGCACACTTGTCGATGGGCACCTGCACGCTGTCCATTCCCTTGATGAAGGCCGACAGGACGATTCCCAGCCCGCACCCGGGACACCAGATATGCGGGATGCGCCCCGGCTTCAGGTACCGGTCGTCCGGATGAAGCCCGTGGGTTTCATCGATCTTCCGACGGACCTCTTCGGCCCGGAACGGCTCGATCTCGACGAGCTTGTAACGCATCAGGCCATCTCCTCGATCGCTTCCAGGATGATGTCGGGCGTGTGAACCGCGCCCCCCATCAGGCCGACCATGAGAACATCCCTCCCGGCGGCGGAACGCTCCACTTCTCCGGCAATCTGGCCGTAGTTCACTTCCGGGACGACGAACCCCTTGACGCCCTGCGCTGCGAGGTCCCGGATCCGAGACTCCGGGAAGGGCCAGACGGTCAGGAGCCGCAGGAATCCGACGCGCCTGCCGTTGCGTCTGGCGACTTCGACGGATTCCCTTGCGCTGCGGGCGGAACAGCCGTAGGCGACCACCACGATTTCCGCATCGTCGGTGCCCTCCTCCTCGATCCGTATGATCTCGGAAGCATGCCTGCGTACCTTGTCGCAGAGCCTTCGGACGAGCCTCTCCTGCGCCTCGGCCGTGATGACGGGGTAGCCCATTTCATCGTGGGTCAGCCCGGTCACATGGAGCCGGTATCCCTCCCCTGCGCAGGCCATGGCAGGGACCAGGTCCTCATCGCCCAGAAACGGCAGGTGATCCTCCGTGCTTCTTGCCGGTCTTCTGCGCCGGATCCTTGGCAGGGCCTCCTTGGGCGGGATGACGACCCTTTCGTACATGTGCCCCACCAGCTCGTCGCTCAGAACGATCACCGGGATGCGGTACTGCTCCGAGAGCCGGAAAGCCTCGATCGTCAGATCGAACGCCTCCTGGGGCGACGACGGGGCGAGGGCGATCACGCCGTAGTCTCCGTGGGATCCCCACCGGGCCTGCATGACATCCCCCTGCCCCACAAGCGTGGGAAGCCCTGTCGACGGGCCTCCGCGCATGACGTCCACCACCACGCAGGGCGTCTCCATCATCATCCCGAGCCCGATGTTCTCCATCATGAGCGAGAAGCCCGGCCCGGAGGTGGCGGTCATGGACCGGACCCCGCCCCAGGAGGCCCCGAGCACGGCCGCCATGGAGGCGATCTCGTCCTCCATCTGAATGTACACGCCGGACACCTCGGGAAGCCTTTTCGCCATGCGTTCGGCGATCTCGGTGGCCGGGGTGATCGGATAGCCCGCAAAGAACCGGCAGCCGGCCGCAAGGGCCCCTTCGGCGCAGGCATCGTCGCCGTTCAGGAAGTGCTCCCCCGTAAGGACGTCTCTATCCTTGCTCACCGTCTCCCTCGCCCGAGGACATCTCCTCGTATCTCAGCAGATCGACCTGCGTGAAGCGGCGCTTCTCCTTGATCGTGCTGTAAATCGCGAACTCCGGACAAATGAGTTCACAGAGGCCGCAGTTGTTGCATTCATGGCCCGCCTTCATCACCGGGGGGTGATACCCTTTCTTGTTGAAATCGCTGGAGGCCTCCAGGACCTTGTTCGGGCAGAACTCGATGCAGAAATTGCATCCCTTGCAACGCTCCACGATGATGAACAGCTCGCCGACCGGTATGACCTGCTCATCGGCATCCAGGGGCAACCGCCAGAATCTCATTCTTGGTCCTCCTTTGTCCCCCTACCCGGGAGGGGTCCCGCAAGGGCGCGCAAGCCCTCCCGGGCAGGGTCTATCGACGCAAGCCTCCGTCCGGGCATGCCGTGCCCGCATGCCCATGGCAGCATGCCGAGGAGTGGCGATCAACCTGGAAAAAGAAAAAAGCCTTTAACGACGTTAGGGAAGGTCCCTGCAGGGTCTCACACGGATCCGACACGGCCCGGATGGATTCTCTTGCCCGAGCCAAGAGCGAAAAAGTATAGCTCAACCGGCCTGTTCGATCAACAGCACCCCTGCCTGTTATCCCCGTGGTTCCCTCGTGCCGTATTTCTCGAGCAAGGCGGCCAGGCGCGCCAGATACTCCTTCTGATACACGAGACCCCTGTGGCTCCGGATCTCCTCGGCCAGGGAACCGAGATGGGGGCGGATGTCGATCCCGTGATGGTTGATCTCCTCACGGTTGGCGCGGTCCAGGATCAGAACGCAGTAGTACGTGGTGAGAATCCTCACCCTGGAATCCCTCCGCAGCAGATAGCTCCTGCCCCCCACGGAATTGAGGAAAAACCCGGCGTACTCGTACAACGTACGCAGGGAGGGTTGTCGTCTCCCCGGGCCCGCGCCCGTGCCCTCGGGCAGGACCCAGGCAAAGAGCGTGGCCGCGACCGGTTCGGCGATCTCCGACTCGTTTTCGATCACGTCCCGTGCCAGATAGAGGTCGCGCTTCCCCAGAACCCGGAAGAAGTGGGCAACGTTGCTGACCAGGAGGAAGGGGTCCTTGAGCTCGGCCGAGACCGCCGGAGGGCTGGCTGCAAGCCTGTCCGCCATGTCTTGAAAGGCCTCGAGCGTCCCCCTGCCGAGCTTGTAGGCCCGGATGTAGTCCTTCTCGTCCAGATAGGCGAAGAACTCCCTGACGCGCCTCTCCAGGCCCTCGCGATCCGAAGCATCGACCGGCCCAGGTTCCGCCGGAACATCCTCCCCGAAGACCTCCTTGAGCTTGCCCCCGGGAAGGGCCTCCTCCTGCTTGAGCAGCAATTCCTCCTTGAGTTCCGCGATCTCTCTTTCCAGCCGTTCGGTTTCTCTCTGCCAGGTCTCGCTCTCCTGTTCCAGGCTCTCCTTTACGGCGTTCTCGTGCCATTCGAGAACCCGCACATAGAGCCCATAGCCCAGTACTCCCAGAACCAAAAGGATCCCCAGGGTCTTGGCAGGTCTTTTCATGACCGGGCGGTCCCCCCTCTGCGCGGCCGGCGGCCGGCCTCGCTCAGCTCTCCCGTTCGACAACGAAATCGAGGGCGCCTTCCAGGAATGCCGTCCCCTCTTCCCTCCATGGGCATCCCGCCAGCTCCCTCCGGGACTCCTCGACCAGGTTCCGTGTCAATTCCTTGCAGGCCTCCAGGGATCCGGTCTCGATGACCAGCCGCCGGATCCGCTCCAGATCCTCGCCGGTCGCCTCCTTGTTACCGATCGTCCTCTCCAGGAAGGCCCGTTGGGCCGGATCTGCCCTTTCGAGCGCCTTGACGATCAGGGCCGTCCTCTTCCCCTCGCGCAGGTCTGAACCGACCGGCTTCCCGAGCCGCTGCGCGTCCCCGAACAGGCCCAGGATGTCATCCTGGACCTGAAAGGCCTTGCCCAGCGGTATGGCGTAGCGGGTGAGCCTCTCCAGGTCCCTGCGGCCGGCGCCCCCGAGAAGAGCACCCAGGTGCAGAGGGCCCTCGACCGTGTAGGAGGCCGTCTTCAGCATGCTGATCGTCAGAACGTCCTGTTCGGACACATTGGGCTCGACCCCGGCCAGAACGTCCATGCCCTCACCGTAGATCGCGTGCGTGACCATCCGGTTCACCGTGTTCAGGACGGCGCCGCGCAACCCTGCCTCCAGGGCCACCCCCCCCAGGACGTCGTTCGCCAGTGCCAGCGCGAGATCGCCGCACAGGATCGCCATCGACTCTCCGAAGTGACTCGCATCCCTCCGAAAGCCCCTCTTCCTGTGCAGATCTGCGTAAACCCGGTGCACGGTCCGGCCACCCCTGCGGGTATCGTCCTCGTCGATCACATCGTCGTGGATCAGGAGGAAACTCTGAACCAGCTCCAGGCTCATGGCCGTCTTCCAGACCTCCTGGCTCTCCCGGTCGGAGAAGCACCTGTTCCCGTAGTAGACCAGGGAAGCCCTCAGCCGCTTTCCCCCCCGCATGGTGAATTCCTTCAGGACGCCGATCAGTTCCTCCGCAGCCGAGGAGATGCCGGAGGCCTCGGCGATCTTGTCCCGAAAAAACTCCTCGAGATAGACCTCCACCTTCCCCTTTACGGCCTCCAGTCTTCTGAGGAATTGTTCCCTGTCCATCCGCATCCCTCGGCTCCGCGGGAGTCCCGCCAAGGAGCTCAAAGAAAACCCGTTTCCTCCAGAAACCCGTACCAGGCCGCTCCCCGCGCACGCCTTGGAAAGAACAGGGTGTGTCCTCCCCGAAGGAAGAGGTGCTTCGGCCCGCCCCAGTGCTCATGGAGTCTCTTGACGTCCTCGAACGGGCAGAGCCGGTCCCCTTTCGAGGCGATCAGGAGACAACGGTCGGGGGGGAGTCTGCATGCATGGCTGAAGGGGGAGTGGATCCTCCAGAGGGACTCGATCTCTCCCCGGAGGCCTGCGCCTTCTTGTTTCTTCCTCCCACCGTAGAGGAAGGGTCCGGCCGGAACCCGAAGGCTCCTGAAATCGAGGAAAGGGACGACCAGCGTGACCAGGTCGGCCTTGGCGGTAAGCGACACGAAGAGCGCGGCAAGATATCCCCCGAGGCTGGCCCCGATCAGGCCGATCCGAGAGGCTCCCCTTTCCTCGAGCAGCAGGAAGGAACTGTACAGGTCGTACATGGCCTGACCGAACCCCTCGAGGCCCAGCACGGGGTGGCGGAACGGAAACGGCGGGCTGAATCGCTGCAGCAGGGAAGAGGCCCTTTTCCAGTGGAAGGGCGTGATGAAGAGAGCCACGTCGAGCCCGAGCCCGAAGAGCCGATGCACGCGGAACATGCCCTCCGCCTGTTTGGGGTCGCCGAGGGAGTAGCCATGGCAGCAGAGAACCGTGTTTCGCGGCCTGTCCCCGTGCCTCCAGTGTGCCAGGTAGGCGGTCCGGTTCTCCCTGGCGCCGAGGTACGAGTCCCGAAAAGCGGGGTTTCGCACCCTGTATCCGCTTCGGAAGGCATACGTCCGCACGCAGCCGCCGGCGAAGGGCCGCTCGTAGACGATTTCCGCCTCCGGCGCCTTCCTGGGAAAGGAGAAGAACCGGCCCGGACGGCCCGAATACGGCGGTCCGAGGTAGAACGCGATCAGGGAGCGCAGGCGATCCGCTTCCTCCTCCACACGGCTTCGCTGAACGATTCGAAGCACCCTGGCCGAGTGCAGGAGCAGCTCGTCCAGATCCGTTCCGAACCTGTGTTGGGCAGTCTCAATCCAGCTCTCCATCGATCCTCCCCGGGCAAGAACGAAACCCGTCCACCTACTATAGACGCAGAGCCCGGCAGGGTCCAGCCCATTCCTGCAACCCGGCGCCGCGGCGGGGCGATCGACGGCAAAGGCGACGGGAAACAAGGTTGACACCGGGCATCTGCGCGTGTAGATTTTCATGAATCTGGGAATAATTCTTATTATGATTTCGATGAGGGCCCCCCGGTGACAGCCGAGAGCCGGTTCCGAATGACCCGGCAGAGAAAGATCATCCTCGAGGAACTCCGGAGAATGCGTTCGCATCCTACGGCCGATGAGGTCTACGAAACGGTGCGCAAACGAATGCCGCGGATCAGCCTCGGGACGGTATATCGCAACCTCGAGATCCTCTCCCGGTCGGGGCTGGCCCGAAAACTCGACCTTGCGGGCGCCCGCCGAAGGTTCGACGGGTCGCTGGAAGACCATTACCATGTCCGATGCATGGGGTGCGGAAAGGTGGAGGACTTGCCCGTAGGGCCCATGCAGGACCTCGAGGAGGCCGTTCGAAGAAAGACCGAGTTCGAGATCGTGGGACACCGTTTGAACTTCATCGGGTTCTGCCCCACTTGTCGAAGCAGTGGGGAAAAGGTTCCCGCCTCGCCTCCCCACCCGAAACCCCATGAGACCGCCAACCGCAAGCAGGAATGAACCATGAAGAGAATGGCCTTCTTCGCCTTCAAAGGCGACTCCATGTGTTTCATCCATGTTCTGCTCAACGCCCTCGACCTGAAGGCAAGGGGAAACGACGTCCGGATCGTCCTGGAGGGATCGGCAACCCAGCTGGTGCCGGAAATGGCGCAGGAGCAGAGCCCCTTGTTTCGGCTGTACCGGCAGGCAAGGGAACAAGGCCTGTTCGAGGGGGCCTGCAAGGCATGCTCGAACAAGCTGAAGGTGGCCGGGGCCGTGCAGCAGGAAGGACTTCCCTTCCTGGACGACATGTCGGGCCACCCGAGCATGAGCCGTTACCTGGAAAAGGGCTTCGAGATCATTACCTTTTAGTCACACGATCCTGCAGGGAGCATGGCGGGGGCAAGAGAACCCACCCGAAGGGAGACGAGGCATCGGGTTTCGGCCCTCCTCGAGTCCGACGATTTGCGCCCTGCCCTTGAGGAACTGCGTCAATGGCCGCGCCAGCGGGTACTGCGCGCACTCCTGGCTTCCCTCTGCGAACCGGACGAGGGGAGAAAGGCGCGGGCCGTCCACGCCATGGGTCACCTGACGGCCGACCTCGCCGGGGAAAACATGGAAGAAGCCCGGCAGTGGATGCGGCGTCTGATGTGGAGCCTAAACGACGAGTCCGGAAGTATCGGCTGGGGCGCCCCCGAGGCGATGGCGGAGATCATGGCCCGCCATGAACGTCTGGCCGAAGAATACGCGCACATGCTGGTTTCCTACATGCGGCAGGACGGGAACTATCTGGAGCATCCGCAGCTCCAGAGAGGGCTCCTTCGGGGAATCGGCCGTCTTGCGGCGGCCAGGCCCGACCTCATGAAAAGGCATGGCGCAGGCCTGTACCTGCTCCCCTATCTGCAGTCGGACGACCGGATCGTGCAGGGCCTCGCGGCTTGGTGCGCCGGCGTCCTCGCGGTCGGGGAGGCGCGGCCCCTGCTCGAGGCCCTCACGGATGACGAAACCGAGATCGTGCTCTACAGAGAGGGAAGTCCCGTGAGGAGTACCGCGGGGCACTTGGCCAGGGAGGCCCTGGGGTGTGTGGGAAAAGCAGCTGTTAGCTGTTAGCTGTTAGCCCCCCCACCCCAGGGGCTTGACACTGGCTTTGGGGGTGGCGGGGAGCTAATAGCTAAAAGCTAAGAGCTACAACTCGAAAGGGAGGGACCCGGTAATGGACGTTCTCATGCTCTCGCGGCTCCAGTTCGCTGCGGCCACGATGTTCCACTTCCTCTTCGTGCCCCTCACCCTGGGCCTGTCCGTCCTGATCGCCATCATGGAGACCCTGTACGTCCGAACAGGGGATGAAGACTACCTTCGAATGGCCAAGTTCTGGGGCAAGCTCTTTCTGATCAACTTCGCCGTGGGCGTGGTGACCGGCATCACGCTGGAGTTTCAATTCGGCACGAACTGGTCCCGGTATTCCGGTTACGTGGGAGACATTTTCGGTTCCCTCTTGGCCATCGAGGCCACGGTGGCCTTCTTCCTCGAGTCCACCTTCATCGCCGTCTGGCACTTCGGCTGGAAGAAGCTCTCCCCCAAGGTGCATTGCCTGACGATCTGGCTCGTGGCGATCGCCGGCTCGCTTTCCGCCGTGTGGATCCTGATCGCCAACACCTGGATGCAGTATCCGGTGGGCTACCGGATCAACGAGGCGACCGGCAGGGCGGAGCTGACCGATTTCCTGGCCGTCGTGACGCAGGAATTCGCCGTCATCCAGATCCTGCATACCCTGGCCGCAGCCTACTGCCTGTCCGCCTTCTTCGTGATGGGGGTGAGCGCGTACCACCTCCTGCGCAAGAAGCAGCCCCTGCCCTTCGTGAAATCCTTTCGAATCGCGCTCATCTTCGGTCTGATCTCCTCCGTCGGCGTGGCCCTGATGGGCGACTTCTCCGGGCAGCAGGTGGCGACCAAACAGCCGTCCAAGCTCGCGGCCCTGGAGTCGCACTGGGAAACCCGGACCCATGCCCCCCTTGTGATGTTTTTCATCCCGGACGAGAAGAACGAGCGGAACCTTTACGAATTCGGAAGGATCCCGAGCGGTCTGAGCCTGCTCGCCTTCCACTCCCCCGAGGCCGAGGTCACGGGCCTGAAGGACATCCCGCCGGACGAGCGGCCGCCCGTGGCGCTGACCTTCGTCGCCTTCCGGGTCATGGTGGGCATCGGCTTCCTGCTCATCCTCCTGGCCGTCATCGGATGGTGGAGGCGGAACAGGCTGGAGGCGAGTCCGTGGTACCTGCGGACCATGCTCTTCGCCATCCCCCTGCCGTACCTGGCCGCCGAGGCGGGCTGGATCGTCACCGAGGTGGGCCGCCAACCCTGGATCGTCTACAAGCTCATGAGGACCTCGGAGGCGGTCTCCTTGATCGCGGCCGCACAGGTGCTGCCGAGCCTGATCGCCTTTGTCCTGGTCTATTCACTTCTCGGCTGCGTTGCCTACTACCTGATCTTCCGCTTCGCCAGGAAGGGCCTTGAAGAGGCATAGAGGGACGAACGAACCGGAACTGGAAAAGAGGAGTGCCCGGCCATGTTGGAAACGATCTGGTTTGTGCTTTGGGGCGTGCTCTGGGCGGTCTACTTCATGCTGGACGGGTTCGATCTGGGCGTAGGCATGCTGATGCCCTTCCTGGCCCGGAATGACATGGAAAAGCAGACCATGTACCGGAGCGTCGGGCCCTTCTGGGACGGAAACGAGGTCTGGCTGATCACGGCGGGCGGCGTCACCTTTGCCGCCTTCCCGCTGATGTATGCCGTGATGTTCAGTTCCCTTTACTCCGCGCTCATGCTTCTCTTGTTCGCCCTGATCTTCCGGGCGGTCTCGATCGAGTTCAGGAACCAGGTAGCCAGCCCCGGCTGGAGGGCCGCCTGGGACTTCGGCACCTTCCTCGGAAGCCTGTTGCCCGCCCTGCTCCTGGGCGTCGCCTTCGGCAACATCTTCCAGGGGATCCCGATCGACGGGAGGGGCGTGTACCACGGCACGCTCCTGACCCTGCTGAATCCCTACGGGCTTCTCACGGGCGTGGTCTTTGTCCTGCTCTTTCTCGTCCACGGGGCCGTCTGGCAGGCAATCAAGGCGGGCGGAGATCTCCACGAGCGATCCCTGTCCGCCGCGAGGAAGCTCTGGCCCGTCCTGCTCGCAGCCTCGGTCGTCTTCCTGGCGGCCACCCGGCTCGCGACAGGGCTCTGGAACAACTATCTACGGAGCCCCTTGCTGCTGATCGTTCCGCTGGCAGCCGTCGCGGGGCTCCTGGCCACACGCCTCTTCCTGGGCCGCAGGGCCTGTTGGAAGGCATGGTTCGCCTCCAGCCTCACGATCGTGGGGTGCACCCTGTTCGGCGTGATCGGGCTCTACCCGACCCTGCTGCCGTCCACGCTGGACCCCGCCCACACCATCACGATACACAACGCAGCCTCGACCCCCCTCACCCTGAAGATCATGCTGGTCGTGGCCCTGATCTTCGTGCCGATCGTGATCGCCTACCAGACCTGGGTGTACATCCTGTTCAAGGGCAAGGTTACAAGGGCGGATCTCGCTCAGGAAGGATATTAGCCTCCGGCCCGCCTCTCTCACGGAGGTCGCCGTAGAAAGGCCTTCGGTTCCTTTCGCCTTTCGCCTTTTCCCTTTCACCTTTTTCTAGGCCGAGGCCTTCATCTTCCGCAGGGGCTCACCCCGTATGCTGAAGACCACCTCTTCCACCGGGATGCCGGTCCCGGCCGCCTTCTGGGCCTGCCTCACGATCTGCGCGAGCCCGGAACAGCAGGGCACCTCCATCATGGCGATCGTCACGCTGCGGGGCCTGGCCGTCCGGAACACCTCCGCGAACTTCTCGATGTACGCCTCCGCATCGTCGAGCTTGGGACATCCCATCATCACCACCCGGCCCTTCATCAGGTCCCTGTGGAGCCCCGCATAGGCGCCCCCGACGCAGTCGGCAAGGACGAGCAAGTCCGCTCCCTTCAGGAAGGGCGCCGTGGGCGGGATCAGGCGGATCTGGATGGGCCAGTGGGTAAGCGCCGATTCGCCAGCGCCGCTACCGACCGACAGCGCCGCACCCGGGCACCCCCTTTCGGCCTCGAAGCTCCTCACCTGCGTGGAGGGGCATCCGCAGGCCATGGCGGGCTCCGCGGCCGCCTCCTCATGCCGGCCGAGCGAGCCCAAGTACTCCTCCACAGCCTCCTCGTCGAACTCCTCCGCCTCCCGCTCGATCACGTGGAGCGCGTCGTTCGGACACTCCCCCAGACAGGCCCCCAGGCCGTCGCAGAACTTGTCCGCCACCAGCCTTGCCTTGCCGTCGATGATCTGGATGGCCCCCTCCGCACAGGCAGGGACACACTGGCCGCAGCCGTCGCAGCGCTCCTCGTCGATTTCGATGATCTTTCTCGTGACCTTTCTCATGTTTCATCCCTCACTCGTTCGTCCCACCGACGGCCGCCCGCGCCGTTTCCCTCTCCGCCGGCTGCCTTTCCCGGAGCAAGACCTTCTCTGCCAGATCCTGCCCGCTCCTCGTCAGGAAGGCCTTGCGGATCCAGGCTTCCACCTGCTCAGGGTCCTTCGCGGCGTCGGCCTGGCTCTCCTCCATGTTCACGATGAGATCCGCGTCGTAGACGGACTTGAAGTTGGTCGTTTCCTCGGCCCTCGGATGGTGGTGGTGGCCCACGATGTCGCACGCCTCGTCCACGAGCCCGCCGTCCGCACCCAGCCTCTCCAGGATCTCCCTCGCCACGGGGGGCCCTTCCTCTTCCTGATACTTCGCCGCCGTGCTGTCGTGCTTCCTCTCCGCCTCCTTGATCCCGATGTCGTGGAGATAGGCCGCGCAAAGGACCACGGCAAGATCCGCCCCCTCGTTGTGCGCGATCCGTTCCGCATGCCGGGCCACCCGGGTCGCGTGACCGATCCGCTTGAAATCGGTTTTAAAATACCGCTTCATCTCGACCGCGACCCGGTCCTTGAGCAAGTCCTTGCGTTTGGCCAGCAGCTCCGGCGGCATGTCTCCCAGGCACTGTTCGGCGAACTTGCAGTAGGCGGCGCACCCGAAATCCATCTTGGGATTGACGAACCGGTGTCCGCAGGCTTTGCACCTGCGGACCGGTTCGTCCTTGAAGAATTCCACCGTACTGCCGCACTTGGGACAAGGCTTGTCGAAGATGTCGCCGGGCTTCCAGTTTCTGCTGTCCTGTCCTGGGCACTTCATTTCCGTAAGCTCCTTGGCAATCCAGGTCTTCAGGCGGCGAGCGCGGCCTTCAGATCCTCGTCCGGCGTGCTGATCGGCTTGATATCGAAATTCTTGACGAGAACGCTCAGCACGTTCGGCGTGATGAAGGCGGGCAGGCTCGGCCCGAGCCGGATCCCCTTGATGCCCAGGTGGAGCAGGGTGAGCAGGATGGAAACCGCCTTCTGCTCGTACCAGGAGAGGATCATGGACAGGGGCAGGTCGTTCACGCCCACGTTGAAGGCCTTGGAGAGCGCCACGGCGATCTGAACCGCCGAGTAGGCGTCGTTGCACTGCCCCACGTCGAGCAGCCGAGGGATGCCGCCGATATCGCCGAGCTGCTTGTCAAAGAACCGGAACTTGCCGCACGCCAGGGTGAGGACCACGCAATCCTTCGGGACCTTTTCCACGAACTCGGTGTAGTAGTCGCGTCCCGGCTTGGCCCCGTCACAGCCTCCGACCAGGAAGAAATGGCGGATCGCGCCGGCCTTGACCGCGGCCACGACCTTGTCCGCGACCCCCAGGACCGCATTGCGGGCGAACCCCACCATGACCGATCCGCGGTCCGTGTCTTCCGGGAAGCCGGGCAGCTCCAGGGCCCGCTTGATCACCGGAGCGAAGTCGCGGCCCGAAACGTGCGCCACGCCGGGCCAGCCCACCAGGCCTGTGGTGAAGATATTCTTCGCGTACGAGTCCCTGGGCTTCTGGATGCAGTTCGTGGTCATCACGATGGCGCCCGGAAAGGCCTCGAACTCCTTTGCCTGGTTCTGCCATGCGGTTCCGTAATGGCCGTGGAAGTGGGCATACTTCTTCAGGCCCGGATACCCGTGGCAGGGAAGCATCTCGCCGTGCGTGTACACATAGATTCCCTTGCCTTCGGTCTGCTTGAGAATCTCCTCGAGGTCCTTGAGATCGTGCCCGGAGACCAGGATCGCCTTGCCCTTCTTCGCGCCCAGGGGGACCTTGGTTGGCGCGGGATGGCCGTAGGCGCCCGTGTTCCCCGCGTCGAGCAACTCCATGGCACGCAGGTTGACCTCTCCGCACTTGAGCACCAGGCCCACCCAGTCGTCCAGGCTCAGGTCGTTTCTCAGCGTCGCGGCCAGGCCCTCCTGGATGAACTTGTAGACCGCCTCATCCTCCTGACCGAGGATCTGGGCATGGTCCGCGTAGGCCGCCACGCCCCGGATCCCGTACGTCAGGATCTCCTTGAGGGATCGTATGTCCGGATCGACGTCCGGGTCTGCGCGGAAGCCCACCTTCTCGGCCTGCTTGACCATCTCCTCCCGGCTCGCCGCGGGCCGGAACGCGGCGGGTCCGTCGCCGAAGTCCGCCTTGCCCCCTGCGGCCTTCACCTTCCGGGCCAACCGGTCCCTCAGTTCCACGCAGCGGCGGATGAGGGCCACGAAGCGATCCGGGTCGAAGTCCACGTTGGTGAGTGTCGAAAAGACGGCCTCGCACGTGAAGACATCCACCTCGCGGTCCTTCACTCCGACCTTACGGCCTTCCACGGCCGTAACGGCCAACCCCTTGACCGCGTACGTCAGGAGATCCTGCAGGGCCGCTACATCCGGCTGCTTGCCGCATACGCCTACCTTGGTGCAACCTTCGCCCTTTGCCGTCTGCTCGCACTGGTTACAGAACATGCTCTTCTCCTTCTTTCCCGGGTTGACTGCCTCATTCGCTCCCCGTGGGGCGCTCAGATCGTCTTCCCTTTCTGTGTTTGGCGCTTCCGCTTTCCTTGTTTTGATGACAATGTTACGGCAAGGGCATCCCGCTTTCCTTGATGCAGATTAAGAATGATATTTTTTTTCATTTTTTCTTGCCCCCGCAGCCGGCATCCTCTTGATCCGGCTCAAGAAACGACCGGGGCAACGTGTTCTATTTGCCTTCGGCAAGAGCCTTTCGCACCAGCTCGCTCACGAGCTTGCCGTCCGCCCTGCCGGCCACGCGTCCCATGACCGCCTTCATGACCTTCCCGAAGTTGTCCTTCCCGAGCTCCCGGACGGCCTCATCGATCAAGCCCTGGATTTCGGCCTCCGAGAGCGATGCCGGAAGAAGCTTCTCCAGGGCCTGTATCTTCTTCTCTTCCTCCGGAATCCGCTCCTCCATGCCTGCCTTGTGCAGGAATTCGATCGTCTCCTGGATCTCCTTCATTTCCTTCTTGACGATCTTGAGGATTTCGGACCCCTCCAGCCCCTTCACGTTCGACAGACGCCCCTTTTCCGTGGCAATCCGGGTCTTGACCATCTTCAGCGCGGACACCGCCTCCTTGTTCCTCTCGCGCATGAATTGAGAGAGCAGCCGCTGAATGTCACCTTCGGAAAGCTCGTTTTCTCCCATGGGTTCCTACCTCCCGTAATAGAAAGAAAGTTGGAATCTGCGTTGGATGGCCCAACACCGGGTCCTGGGCCATCCATACATCAGGCCGGCCGCGAGGTCAAAGAAGCGGGGCCAAACGAGGGATCAGGGACGAGGGACCAGGGGTCGGGAGTCAGGAAGCAAGGAGGAATGGGCACGTTCTGAGATCCGCAAAGGCAATGACGCCTTCGGGGTGCGCTGGACGATCCGGGCGCATTTCTGATATTATTGGTCGTTTGATCGACCCGAGACTCAATCAAGAGGCTCGATTCGAGCCCAGAGGAAGCATGTCATGGCACAGCCCAAGAAGAAGCCTTCGGGCAGGAAACGGGGAAAGACCAACCGGCTGAAGGCGAAGCTGCGCAGGAAGAGGGTGAAACAGGTCCTTCGCGTGACCCGGGGCGAGAGGAAATACTCGCGCTAGAACGTCGCCTTGGGGCGGGGAGCTGAAAGCTAACAGCTAATGGCTAAGAGCTAACAGCTATCTTTTCGATCCCGTGCATGTAGGGCCGGAGGGCCTCCGGGATGAGGACGCTGCCGTCTTCCTGCTGGCAGTTCTCCAGCACGGCGACCAGGGTCCGGCCCACGGCGAGGCCGGAGCCGTTCAGGGTGTGCACGAGCTTGGCCTTGCCCTTTCCCCCGGGCCGGTAGCGGATGGAGGCCCGGCGGGCCTGGAAGTCCTCGAAGTTGCTGCACGAGGAGATCTCGCGGTAGCGGCCCTGGCCCGGAAGCCAGACCTCGATGTCGTAGGTCTTGGCCGCGCTGAATCCCATGTCCCCGGTGCAGAGCACGACCACCCGGTAGTGGATGCCCAGGCGCCGAAGCACCTCTTCCGCGTTCCGGGTCAGGGACTCGAGCTCGTCGTAAGAGGTCTCGGGCGCGACGAACTTGACCAACTCCACCTTGTTGAACTGGTGCAGGCGGATGAGCCCGCGGACATCCTGGCCGTGGGAGCCGGCCTCTCTTCGAAAACAGGGGGTGTAAGCCACGTACCGGATGGGGAGGTCGCCCTCGAGCAGGATCTCGTCCTGGTGGATGTTGGTTACCGGAACCTCGGCCGTGGGGACGAGAAAGAAGTCGCTGTCCGCGACCCGAAACAGGTCTTCCTCGAATTTGGGCAGGTTGCCCGTGCCGAGGAAGCTGCGGCGGTGCGCCATGAACGGGGGCAGGACCTCCCGGTAGCCGTGCTCCCGGATGTGGAGGTCCAGCATGAAGTTCGTCAGGGCCCGCTCCAGCAGGGCCCCCAGTCCCTTGTACAGGACGAAGCGGGCGCCCGTGATCTTGGCGGCCCGCTTGAAATCCAGGATATCGAGCGCCTCGCCAAGGTCCCAGTGATTCTTCGGGGCAAAGGAAAAGGCCGGGGGCTCCCCCCACCTGCGGATCTCGGGGTTGTCGTTGCTGTCCGCCCCGACCGGAACCGACGGGTGGGGCACGTTCGGGATCCTGAGCAGGACCGCCTCGAGTTCCGCCTCCACGGCATCGAGGCCCTTTTCCATTTCCTTGATCCGCGCATTCACGTCGCGCATTCCGTTCATCTTCTCGGAGGCGTCCTTCCCCTCGCGCTTCATCCCTCCTATCTCTTCCGAGACCCGGTTGCGGAGCTCCTTGAGCCCTTCGACCTCCCTGAGGAGGCCCCTCCTCTTCGAGTCCAGCGCCTCGAAGGCGTCCAGAGAGGCCTTTTCCCCTCGCGTCGCGAGCCTCCGCTCGGCCTCTTCGCGGTTTTCTCTCAGCCACTTCACATCCAGCATGCGCTTCCGGCCCCCTCGTTCGTGCAGACGATTGGAACCTCTCTACCTAGCACGGGAGCGAGGAGGCGTCAAACAGGCGATTCCCGTCTCTTCCCTTCATCGTCCTTCTGGCATATAGTAGAGAGCCGTTCCGGAAGCAGACGATCGAAGAGACCCCTTCACATGGAAAAGCGCATCATCCTCGGAACCGCCGGTCACATCGATCACGGAAAGACCGCGCTGGTGAAGGCCTTGACCGGGGTCGACACGGACCGGCTGAAAGAGGAAAAGCAGCGGGGCATCACGATCGAGCTGGGATTCACCTCCCTCACCCTGCCCTCCGGGCTGCGTCTCGGCATCGTGGACGTGCCGGGCCACGAGAAGTTCGTGAACCACATGGTTGCCGGCGCGACCGGTATCGACCTCGTTCTCCTCGTCGTGGCGGCCGACGAGGGGGTCATGCCGCAGACCGTGGAACACCTCGAGATCTGCCGGCTTCTCGGCATCCGGACGGGCCTGGTGGCCCTGACGAAACAGGACCTCGCGGACGAAGAGATGCTGGCCCTGGCCATCGACGATATTCAGGATCTGGTCCGGGGAACCTTTCTGGAAGGAAAGCCCATCCTGCCGTTCTCCTCCGTGACCGGCCAGGGCAAGGAAGCGCTGCTCCAGGCGATCGACCGTTGCGCCGAGGAGGCCGAGGAGCGGAGCACCTCAGGGGTTGCCCGGATGCCGATCGACCGGGTGTTTACCATGAAGGGGTTCGGTACGGTCGTCACAGGCACGCTCGTCTCCGGCAGGCTCCGCCTGGGCGAGACCGTGGAGATCCTCCCGTCCGGTTACCGGCTCAAGATCCGGGGCATCCAGGTGCACAATGAGCAGGTCGCAGAAGCGGCGGCGGGAAGCAGGACCGCGGTGAACCTCCAGGGAATCGAGAAGGCGGCGATCCGGAGGGGCGAGATCCTGTGCGAGCAGGACCGCTTCACCCCTTCGCATCGGGTCAACGCTTCTTTTCTTTGCCTGAAGAGCGTCCCCAAGCCCCTTCCGAACCGGTTCCGGGTGATGGTCCACTGGGGCACGGAACGGGTGCTCGGCCGGATTCTCTCCCTCGACCAGAGGCCGGTCCTGGAGCCGGGAAGCACCGGGTGGGTGCAGATCTCGCTCGAGAGCCCGATCTTCCCTGTGATCGGCGACCGATTCATCGTGCGGGACTTCTCCACCAACCATACCCTGGGCGGAGGGGTCATCCTGGACCCGCGGGCCCAGAGGTTCAAGGCCAAGACCCGGGGTCTGCTGATCCCCTGGCTGGAGAGGCTCAGGAGCGAGTCGCCCCGGGACAAGGTCGGTTACCTCGTGTGGAAGAAAGGGGCCGGCGGAGCTTCCCTGCAGGAACTCTCAACGTACAGCCGACTGGCGGAGGAGGAGGTCAGGGGCGCCTGCTCGATCCTGGCCGCGGAAGGATCGCTGGTCGAGTTCGACCCGGAGCAACACGCCTATGTCGAGGCCGATGCGCTCCGGGACCTGGCCGACCGGATCCTGGAAGAGTTGCGGGACTTCCACCGGACGAGCCCGTACCAGAGCGGGATGCCCAAGGAGGCGATTCGAAGCCGACTGGCCGAGTCGATTCCGGAGAAGCTCATCGCCTTCGCGGTGGACCGGCTCGCGGAAGAGGGGAAGATTCTCCCGGACAGGGACCGGATCCGAATCGCGGATCACAGCGTACGGCTCACGGACAAGGATGAGGCGCTGCGCTTGCGGATCCTGGAGGCGCTCGAACAAAGCGGGGCCATGCCGCCCACGGTGAAGGAACTGGACGAGCAGACGGGGTGCGGGGAGACGAGGCTGCGGACCCTGTTGGATTACCTTGCGGAGCGGCAGGAACTCGTCAAGGTGGCGGAAGACCTCTTCTACGCGGCCCCCGTCCTCGAGGACCTGAAGGGCCGTCTCCTTGCGCATCTGCAAGAGAAGGGCGAGATCCAGGCCGGCGATTTCAAGACCTTGAGCGGGACAACGAGAAAATATACGATACCCCTTCTCGAATACTTCGACCGTATACGCCTCACCCTTCGCGTCGGGGACCGCCGCGTTCTGCGCGAAAAGAAGGCCTGACACCCTCCTATGCCTCTTCGAGCCTTCATTACAGGGATCGGCGGATTTGCCGGCGGCCACCTGGCCGAGGCCCTGGTCCGGTCCGGCGGCCGCGTGGAGGGCACAGTTCGCCCGGGAAGGCACCCGAGCCGGCTGGGAGCGCTGCCGCCCTCGGTGGCCCTTCACGAATGCGACATACGAGATGCCGCCCGTGTCGCAGCGGCGCTCCGCAAGGCGAGGCCGGCCGTGGTCTACCACCTGGCCGCAACAACATCGGTCTCGGAGGGAGAGGCGGATCCCGTGGGAACGATGGAGGTGAACCTGGCAGGCACCCTCCACCTCCTCGAGGCGATCCGGAAGGAGGCGCCGGGCGCCCGCCTGGTGCACGTCAGCTCCTCCGAGGTGTACGGCAGGGTCCCGGCCGAAAACAATCCGATCCGCGAGGACCGGCCGGGGTCGCCGGTACACCTCTACGGCCTCTCCAAGCTGCTCTCCGAGCGGCTCGTCCTTTTCTACCTGGAGTCTCATGGGATCTCCGCAACCATCCTTCGGCCCTTCAACCACATCGGCCCGGGTCAGTCGGACCGGTTCGTTTGCGCGAGCCTCGCCAGGCAGATCGCCTCGATCGAACTCGGCAGGGCGGACCCGATCCTCCGGGTGGGCAACCTCGATCCGGTCCGTGACTTCACGGACGTCAGGGACACGGTGGAGGCCTACCGGCTCGCGGCCGAGCTGTGCGCGTCCGGCTCGATCCACAACATCGCCTCCGGGCAAGCCATCTCCATCGCAGACCTGCTCGGCCTGTTGCTCACCCTGACCCGCGCCCGTATCGAGGTCCGCGAGGACCCGGATCGCGTCCGGAAGACGGAGATCCCCGTGCTCGTCGGTGACGCGGCATCCTTCAGGGCGGCTACCGGCTGGCGGAGGAAATACGAGTTGCCAGAGACCTTGCGCGATACCCTGGCCTATTGGCGGCGGAGGGAAGCGGGGCCCCGCGTGGATTGAAGAAGGAGGGGTCCTCATGGCCGGGGCGGCATGGACCGATCTTGGAGAGGAGAGGGAGACGGGAATCATGTCTCGGAAGCGAGCGCTGATCACGGGCATCACGGGCCAGGACGGATCCTATCTGGCCGAGTTTCTTCTGGAGAAGGGATACGAGGTCTTCGGCCTCGTGCGCCGCAGCAGCACGACCAACTTCGAGCGGCTCCAGCACATCCAGGACCAGATTCGGACGGTTCCCGGGGATCTGCTCGATCAGAACTCCCTTCTCGAGGCCGTCCGGTCGGTCCGACCCGACGAGGTCTACAACCTGGCTGCGCAGTCCTTCGTGCCCACGTCCTGGAACCAGCCCGTGCTGACCGGGGAGTTCACGGCCCTGGGCGTGACCCGCCTGCTCGAGGCCATGCGCGTCATGAGGCCCGAGGCCCGGTTCTACCAGGCATCCAGCTCCGAGATGTTCGGCAAGGCCCGTCAGGTGCCCCAAAACGAAAACACGCCCTTTCATCCCCGAAGCCCTTACGGCGTCGCCAAGGTGTACGGCCACTGGATTGCGGTGAACTACCGGGAGTCGTACGGGATGTACACCTGCTCCGGGATCCTCTTCAACCACGAATCCCCACGCCGGGGCCTGGAGTTCGTCACGCGGAAGGTCACCCACGGGGTCGCGAGGATCCGGCAGGGGCTGTCCAGGGAAATCCGGCTCGGGAACCTGGACGCGAGGCGCGACTGGGGATATGCCGGCGACTACGTAAAGGCCATGTGGCTCATGCTCCAGAAGGACAACCCCGAGGACTATGTCATTGCAACCGGGGTGACCCATACCGTCCGCGAGCTCGTGGAGACGGCCTTCTCCCACGCCGGCCTCTCCTGGGAAGAGTACGTCGTCACCGACCCCTCGCTCATCCGGCCCGCGGAAGTCGATATCCTGCGAGGGGACTGGAGAAAGGCGGAGCGGGAACTTGGATGGAGGCCGGAAGTGGGGTTCGAGGATCTGGTGCGGATGATGGTGGATGAGGACTTGAGGCAGCTCGAAGGGCAGAGACAAGCAACCGGGCAGGGAGGAGGCAAGGGAGGCTGATGTCACAGATTAATTCCGTACAGGGGGCAGTTCTCGGTATCGTCCAGGGCCTGACCGAATTCCTGCCCGTGTCCAGCTCCGGCCATCTGGTCGTCTTCCAGCAGCTTATGGGGCTGCGGAGCCCGGAGCTTTTGTTCGATGTCGTAGTCCACGGCGGGACCCTGCTCGCGGTCCTGATCGTGTTCGGCGGGGACCTCTGGAAGACTCTCAGGGAATCCTTCCTCGCCCTGGTGGAAATGGCCCGGAATCGGAGCGTGCGGGCCGTGTGGCCGCAACGGGCTTACCTGCGTCTGGCTGTCTGCCTCGTGGTCGGCACCGTGCCCGCAGGTGTAGTCGGCCTCCTGTGCCAGGACGCGCTGGAAAGGGCCTTCGGTTCCGTGGCCTCCGTCGGCGGCACGCTGCTCGTCACGGGAACCGTCCTCTTCGCAACCAGGCTTTCCAAGGGCCCGGGCCGGGACCTCGAGCACCTGCGCCTGCGCGATTCCCTGCTCATCGGAATCGCCCAGGCCGCTGCACTCCTTCCGGGTATCTCCCGATCCGGCATGACGATCGCCGCCGGCCTGTTCTGCGGCCTCAGACGCGACCTGGCCGCGAGGTTTTCGTTTTTGCTGTCCGTGCCCGCGATCCTGGGTGCACACCTCCTCCAGGTCTACAACGCAAGGGGGTCCCTGGCGGCCATCGAGGGGGCGCCTTTTCTCACCGGAGGATTGGCCGCCCTGATGACGGGCTATGTCGCACTGCGTCTTCTTCTCAGGGTCGTGGACGGGGGCCGGCTTTTCCTCTTCGCATACTATTGCTGGGCGTTGGGCGCATCCGTCCTCCTCGCGGTCTTGATGGGCACCGGACAGGGCTGATTCGTGACGGTCCCCTCCAGGGAGACGGAAAGCGCCCCCGGGAGGGGACCGGGGACAAAAAAACGTCACCTGTGGTAACTTTTTCAGGGAAGCGGGTCCGGGCCTGCGGTCGCAGCCGGCGTTACGCCGGGAAGGCGGCAGGGCACCCCCGGTGCAGGAAGACATGGCAAGGCCTCCAAGTATTCGTACTGAAAGTGTTTCCTCCGCCCGAGTTCATCGCCGGAAGGATCGATTCGAGCACCGGTCCGCGATGGCACGAGGATTGCTCGGGATGACACCTCGGAGTCGAACCGAATACGAGGGCTTGCAAACAGAAGGGGAAACACATGCATCCCGTTTCATCCAGTAGCCAGTTTGTCTCAGGGGCCGCAGAACAGTCCGCCGAGAAGAGGATCCTCATCGTGGATGACGAGCCCTTCATTCTGAAGTCCCTGACCTTCGTGTTGAGAAAGGAGGGCTTCCAGGTCGATTCCGCCACGAACGGCATGGAGGCCAAGGAGAAGATCCTGAGCCAGAAGCCGAACATCGTCTTTCTCGACATCATGATGCCGAAGATGAACGGGCTGGAGGTCTGCCAGTGGCTTCGGCAAGACCCCGTCCTGAAAGACACCTACGTAATCATCCTGACGGCGAAAGGACAGGAAGCGGACCGGGAGAAGGGGCTGAAGATCGGAGCGGACGAGTACATGACCAAGCCCTTCAGCCCATCCCATGTGGTCACCCGGATCAAAGAGCTTCTCAAATAGTCCCGTCCCGGTCCGGGCAGGCGGAGACGACGGCTGGTGAAGATGAACGAATGGATCCCCGGCAAGCAGGCACCCGGCCCTTCCCCAACCCGCCAATCCCCTGCCTTGTTGCGCAGGCTTTCTCCCCCTTCTTCGGCCTGCCGTCCGGGGGGGATTTGACCAGAATGTCGACGAGCCTCTGCCGTGCCGGGACCAAGGGGGCCGAAGGCGCTGTTTCACCCCCGCACGACTCCGGGGCCCCGTCTGAACACGTTTGCACGGAAGGCGGAACGCAGAGGAAATCCTGACTTGGAAGAGTTCCTGGACGGACACGAAATCAAGGCCCTGTTCGACTCCTTTTCCGAAGGAGTCGTTCTGACCGATTCCGCCTCCCGCCTGCGCTGGATGAACCCCGTGGCCGAGTTTCTTCTGGGGGTCAACGCCAGGGCGTGGATCGGCAGACCCGCGCAGGAGATGATCGACGCGAACCCGGCGCTGGACTGGATCTTCGACGACAAGCAACCCGAGAACCTCCGATGCTGGCGGGTCATGGGGTGCAAGGACCAGAATTGCCCTCTTTGGGGAAAGCTCTACACGGATTGCTGGACGAGCAAGAACTGCCCTCTTTGCGCATCCGGCACGTCCGGGAAGCCGAAGGCGGGCTCGGACATCGGCAAGTGCGAGGGATGCGAGATCTACAATTCCTATGCCCATGACCGGGAAAGAGAGATTCCCGGGCCCAACCGCAACCGAATTTTTCTTCAGGTGCGCAGCACCTGGATCCAGAACGAGTGGGGAAAGACGGTCGGGGCGCTGAGGCTCATACGGGACGTGACCCGGGACAGGGAGCTGTCCCGCATGAAAGGGAGCTTTTTGTCGGAGGTCTCCCACGACCTGCGGTCCCCCCTCACCTCGATCCGTTCGTTTACGGAAATCCTCCTGAATTACCCGGATACGGATTCCGAGACGCAGCGGGAGTTTCTCGCCATCATTCGCGCCGAGACGCAGAGGCTCGACCAGATGATCGCAGACCTGGTCTCGCGTCATCAGCTCTCCTCCGAGCGATCGGAATGGAAGAGGGAAGAGGTCTTCCTGCCCCAGATGATCCAGCGGGTGATCCAGGACCACGAGGACATCCTGGAGGACAAAGGGCTGACCTACGGAACCGCCCTGGACCCTCGATGCCCGAAGATCTGGGCCGAGTCCGAAAAGGTCTACTACATCATCAGCACGCTCCTGCAGAACCTGGTGAACCACACGCCCAAGGGAGGAAGGCTCTGGCTGAGGGCCTTCCCGATCGCGGGCCAGCGGGATTCGGACCGGAATTCCCTGATTCGGTTCACCCTGTCCAACCGGAGCGATTCGTCCGGCGGCCCGAACGGATCCGCGGGCGAATTCGATTCCTCCTATGCATCGAGCAAGAAGGCCGTCTTGAACCGAAAGCGGGGGATGAGCCTCGGATTCATCCTCTGCAAGCAGCTTTTGGAGCGCTACGGCGGGAACCTCTGGTTGGAGAACGGGGAGGAAGGCCGCGGCTATACCTTCCATTTCGTCCTCCCATCCGAAGTAGCCCTGGAGGTGGATCTGCAGGAGGAGGATCGGGAACCGGGAACGATGAAACGGGCCCGGCCCAAGATCGAGAAGGCAAAGAAGAAGATCCTGATCGTCGACGACGAACCGAACCAGGTCAACGCCCTGGTAGTGGCGCTCACCAAGGAGGGCTACCGGGTGCATTCCACCACGTCGCCTCTCAAGGCGCTGCAGATGGTCCGGGATGTGAAGCCCGACCTGATCATCTCGGACATCAGCATGCCGCAGATGGACGGATATTCCCTTTTCCGGGAGGTCCAGAACGGCGAGGAGACGAAGATGATCCCCTTCATCTTCCTGTCCGCCCGGGGCGACGAGGAACGCTACCACGGCCTGGAGATCGGCGTGGACGACTATATCTCCAAGCCTTACGACATCAAGGTAGTCGCAGCCAAGGTGGAGACCTTGCTCAGCCGGGTCGAGGAGTACACCGACCTTTCCCGGTTCGACGGGCTGACCGGTGCCTTGACGCGGAAGGCATTCGAAGAGAGCCTGGCCCTGGAGATCAACAAGGCGAGACAGGAGAAGAAGCCTCTTTCGGTGGCCATGGCGGACCTCGATCTTTTCAAGAACGTAAACGACTCCTACGGGCATCTGGTCGGGGACTTCGTGATCAAATCCTTTGTTCAGTTCCTGCAGAACAACCTCCGGGAGGGCGAGGTCATCCTGGCCCGTTACGGAGGAGAGGAGTTCTGCGTCATCCTGCCCGGCGTGGAGAAGCGGCGGGCCGTGGACATCCTGGAGAGGATACGCAACTCCTTGTCCGATAACCCTTTCCTTTACGACAAGGAGGGGTTGAACATCAGCATTACTTCGAGCTTCGGCGTCAGCGGGTATCCGGAGGACAGTGAAACGCTGGACGGACTGATCGAGAAGTCCGACGCGGCGCTGTACACGGCCAAGCGGAGAGGCAGAAACCGCGTGGTTGCCTACGGGGAGGAAATCCCGGTTCGAGGCCCGGAAGCCCGGCAGCCTACCCTGAAGTGAAGATCGCTTACGGAACAAAGGGCGAGAAGGCATTTCTTTGCGGCCTCTTCATGCTGGCCGCAGCCGCTTCGGCCATCGCCCTCGCCCGCGGGCAGATGCTCGCGTTTCCCCACCTCCGGCTGCCTCTCGCCCTCGCCCTGTGCGCGCTTCTTCTGGCCAGCCTGCCCGCGGGGCGGGCCTCCGGGGGGCCCGTGTCTCGGGGGCTTTACCGGGTCCTGCCGTCCGTGTTCCTGATGGGCGCCATCTTTCTCGCCTCCTCGCTTACGATGCCTCCCGGCGCATCCGTGGGCCTTCCGGATCTCGTGTTCCACTTCGGCGAATTCTTTGCGCTGGGCCTGCTCACGGCGAGGATGGTCGACCCGGGAATGGGCGGAAAACGGTCGTGGGTGCGCCCCCTGCTGATCGCCTTTTCGCTCGTTGCCGTATACGGCCTGCTCGACGAAGTCCATCAAGCCTTCGTGCCCGGACGAAACCCGAGCCTCGCGGACTTCCTGGTCGACGCCTCGGCCGGGCTCGCCGGGATTTTGGCTTACCGGTTCTTCTTCGTCGGCCCTGCGGCGGGCAGTGAACACTCGGTCAACCGATGATACGAAAAGGGCACAGTCCGGCACGGTTCGCGCAGCTGTATGACACAGGGAAATCCCGCAACTTCAATCGGTGAGCAAGAAATGTGGACCGCTGGATTAATCCGAACTGGACGATGTGTGATCCCCACACATGAAACTTCTTCTCAATAGTGACCGCTGCTGCGCCAAACGCCCCGAGCCCCTTCTGGGGGCGCCCCACCGTTTGACAATCCGCTTGACACCGTACGTCTATGCCGTATAATGTTCTAATGTACAGTTTCATCGAAACAAAGTTGTTCACGCGCCTCGTGTCCAAGTATCTTTCTGACGACGAATACGCGGAGTTACAAGCGACCCTCGTTAAGAACCCCGAAGCGGGCGCTATCATTCCAGGTTCAGGAGGGATACGAAAACTACGTTGGGGTCTGGTCGGGCGTGGAAAGCGCAGTGGGCTTCGGATAATTTACTATGCCAAGCTCAGTGAGCGCGTAATGTGGCTCTTGACCCTTTATGCCAAGGGAGTTTCCGAAAACATCCCGGCACATATTTTGAAGCAGATCAAGAAGGAGATCGACGATGCCTAAATCCAAACGTAATATTGGCTCGGAGATTCTGGAAGGCATCCGCGAGATTAAACGTGGAGAACATGGCCGCGTGATCACCATCCCATCCGTCGGCGCCATCCGGGAAAAAACAGGGCTTTCGCAGTCTCGATTCGCACGATTATTGGGCGTTTCCGTCCGAACGTTACAGGAATGGGAACAGGGACGCCGCGCGCCATCCGGCGCAGCCCGAACGTTACTCATGATCGCAGACAAGAATCCCAAGGCCTTACTTGAGGTGGCGTGATCGTCGGCATCTGATTGTGATCAACGGACATTGGAAGGCCTAACAACCCACTCCAACGGACCGCTTAATAGGGGCCGATGAGTTCTATCGTTAACGGATTTTCTCCAGCACCGAGAACGAACCGTATCATTCGCACACATTGATGTTTGCCAGGCAGACTTCGATTTCAGATACTGCTATGACTGGAGAACGGCCGGTCGGTTTTGAGAATTGCATGTAGCCATACGAATCTTGCGCTGCGTCCCAAGGGCTTCGGCAGGTTCCCTGCGGGGCCTATTCTTCCCCGGTCGGATCCCTATCGTAGTTCAGCAGGCCGTCCACGGCCATGTGCAGGTCCATGCGCTCCCCGTCCCAGAAGCCGTCCGCCCTTTTGGACGTAATCTCGAGCCCCCTCCGATTCGCCTCCTCGAGCGCCTCCCCTGCCTCGCCTGCGATCGGCAGCCGGACCGGACAGGCCGGCAGCACGCTCCCGTCAGGCCGGTGGAAGTGCATTTCCCCGGGGCCGCCTCGGCCAGCCGTCCATGGCATCCGCCTGCCGGTGGTCCGGATGTAGGGACTTCTTTCCATCGGCCGGCAGCGCCGAAGGCGGAGGATCCTGTCGAAAACAGACCCCTTGATTCCGCAAGAGTTCGAGCAGACGCCCGGCTCTTTCCTTCGTTCGGAGGAGATGGCGGCGTGGGCCGCCTTTTCTTTCCCGGGGCTTGCCGCTAGAATCGGGCGTCGGCTGGAGCGCGCGGCTGCCGGGCTTCCCGATGCGAGACGCGGTTGCCGAGAGATCTTCGCTTGGGCCGGGATGGGAGAATCAGGGCATCGCGAGCAACGGCGGACAGGGAGAGACCATGGCGGGTTATGTGATCGATTTCGAGCCGATCGGAAGAAGAGGGGAATGCGAAGCCGGTCAATCCATCCTCGAGGCGGCGCGCCGGCTCGGCGTGGACCTGGTCAACCTGTGCGGCGGGGCCGGCACGTGCGGGCGCTGCAGGGTGCAGGTCCTTGAGGGACGCCTGTCCGCGCGAACGGAGGGCGAGCTGCAACATCTGACGAGGGACGAGCTTGACAGGGGCTACCGGCTTGCCTGCGAGGCCCGCCCGCTCGAAGACTGCAAGGTGCACGTGCCGCCGGAATCGCTTACGGCCCCTCAGCGGACCCAGGTGGAGGGGCTCGAGGTTGCCGTCGAGCCGGACCCCGCGGTGCTCGCCTTTTCCGTGGAACTCTCTCCGCCCGGCTTGGAGGATCTGCGGGCGGATCTAGACCGGCTGATCGATGCCCTCAGGCAGGAGCACGCCGTGTCCTGCCGGGCGATCGATGTCGCGGCGCTTCGAGGGCTTTCAGCAGGCCTTCGCTCATGGGACTGGAGGGTCAAGGCCTCGGTCCGGGCCGGCGAGATCGTGGCCGTCGGCCCTGCCAAGGGTTGCCGGTTCGGGCTTGCCGTGGACCTGGGGACCACGAAGATCGCCGGCTACCTCGTGGACCTCGAAAACGGCCGCACCCTCGCCTCGTGCGGGGCCATGAACCCGCAGATCGCATACGGGGAAGACCTGATCTCGCGCTTGAGCCTGGCCATGCAGTCCAGGAAAGAGGCGGAGCGGCTGCAGCGGCTCGCCGTGGAGGGCCTGAACCGGATGGCCGCCGACCTCTGCGGGCGGGCGCAGATCGAGCCCGGGGAGATCGTCGAGGCCGTGATCGTGGGCAACACGGCCATGCACCACCTCCTGCTCGGCTTGGGCGTCGAGCAGCTCGCCATGGCCCCTTACGTGCCCGCGACCTCTGCCCCCATGGACGTGAAGGCGCGCGACCTCGGACTTTCTCTCGCGCCGGGCGCCTACGTACATCTTCTCCCGAACATCGCCGGGTACGTGGGCAGCGATCACGTGGCCATGATCCTGGCCACGGGCCTGTCCGGCGCTCCGGGGGTCACGCTCGCCCTGGACATCGGCACCAACACCGAGGTCTGCCTGGCCGGCGGGGGGGAGATGTGCTCCGTGTCCTGCGCGTCCGGGCCCGCCTTCGAGGGAGCTCACATCAAACACGGGATGCGCGCCGCGGCCGGCGCCATCGAGAGATTGCGGCTGGCGGGGGAACGAATCGAATACCAGACCATCGGCGGAGCGCCTGCGGTAGGCCTGTGCGGCTCGGGGATCCTTGATGCAGTCGCGCAGCTCTATCAAGCCGGGGTCCTCGACCGCGGCGGAAGAATGGGCCTCCGGGCCGGCGTGCGCGAGACCGGGGAAGAGCGGGAATTCGTTCTGGTGCCCGAAGAGGCGGACGGCGGCCGCCCCGCGATCACCATCACGCAGAAGGACGTGCGCCAGATTCAGCTTGCCAAGGGGGCCATCCGAACCGGCATCCAGGTGCTCCTGGAGTCCAGGGGCCTTTGCGAGGCGGACATCGACAAGGTGATCATCGCCGGGGCCTTTGGAACCTACGTCGACGTGGCGAGCGCGATTGCGATCGGGATGCTGCCGGCCCTGCCCCTGGATCGCTTTCGGCAGGTGGGGAACGCGGCAGGCATCGGGGCGGTCCTGGCCCTGGTGTCCTCATCCAGGCGCCGCGAGGCGCACGAAGTGGCGCGGAACGCCGGCTACATCGAACTCGCGAATTCCCCCGACTTCATGAACATCTTCACACAGGCCATGTACCTGGGACCTCTGCCGGCCAGAGAGGAGTAGGTTGGAGGCGGCCGGCCGAACTGCCGGTCGGCGAGGCCCGCAGTCCCGAGAATGCCGCCGCCGACCCGGTGGAACTCGATCCGCGCCGGGCCAGTCCCTGGGTTTCCTCAACCCATCCCGTCGGTCGTGGAAAGCTCGTGGAGGCAATGCAGCAGCGCATTGCTGCGTTTTCGGAAAAAGAACCGTATCGAGGCGTCGGAGGGGTTCCCTCGTCCGCGGCAATGACGGCTTCTCTAAGACCCAGGAGTCTCGTCACCTGCGCGAAGTCCGTTTTGGGGCCTGAGGTCCAGGCCCAGGGTCCCGCCCGGGTTCATGATGCCGTTGGGATCGAAGTGCCGCTTCAGGGCGCGGAGCACCTCCATCTGCGCCGCTCCGAGATGCCTTTCCATCCAGGGCGCCATCAACCTGCCCACCCCGTGGTGATGGCTCAGAGAGCCTCCGCATGTTTCGATCCGGTCGATGATCCCGGCCTGGAACCGTCTGTACTCGTCCAGGTCGTCCATCCGTGCGATGAAGATGAAATAGAGGTTCGTCCCCTGGGGATAGAAGTGAGATGCGTGGGTCATGCAGATCGTCCGCGGCCGGCTCTTGATGAAGTCCCGCACACCCTGATGGAGGCGGTGCAGGTTATCCCACGTGACGCCGGATTCCAGTGTGTCGATCAGGATTCCGTAATCGTTCAGGTCCTCCCGCATGTAGGGATCGGTGTACCTTCCGTGCTCCCATCGCTTGGCCGGGTACCCTGTCAGCGACATGGCCCCATGCGCCCTGCAGATCCGCCTCACGTTTCTGGCCACGTTCCTCGAAAAACCCTTTTCGCCTTCGGTGGTCCCGATGTAAAGGCATCTGTCCATCGGCCGGTAGCCGCGGAGGCGCATCAGCCTGTCCAGAATCGTTCCCTCGACCCCGTACAGCTTCAGGGCAACGTCGGTCTCTTCCGGATCCGAGATCCGGAAAACGGCAGGCATGCCGAACTCTCCCTGCGAGATCTCCCTGGCCGCATCCACGGCCGCCTCCCAGGCAGGGAACAGGTAGCTGAAACGCCGGCGGTTCTCGGGCATGCAGCGGAACACCTTGAGCGTGGCGCTCACCAGGACGCCGAAGGTCCCCTCGCTCCCTTTCAGGATGTCGTTGACCTTCGGGCCGGTCGCGGTCCCCGGATACTCGAGCGTCTTCACCGATCCGGAGGGCGTCACAACCTCCTGGCTGAGCACGAGGTCGTACATATCCCCATAATAGGAAGAGGACTGGCCCGAGCCGAGCGATGCGATCCAGCCGCCCACCGAAGAATACTCGAAGGACTGCGGGAAATGGCCTCCGGTGTACCTGCGCTTGGCCCGGAACAGCTCGGGCGCATGGTTCAGCGACTTCTCGTAGGCCGGCCCCTGGATGCCGGCCTCGACCCGAATGGTCTGGTTCGTCTCGTTGAACTCGAGCACGCGGTTCATATGGGTGCTCATGACCAGGGAGACGCCGCCCCGGGCGCACCGAAACCCGAAGGTCACGGAAGATCCGCCGCCAAAGGGGTGGATCGGGATTCGCTGTTCGTTGCAATACGCAACGATCCGCTGCACGTCCTGCCGGCTGCGCGGGTGCAGCACGAGGTCGGCCGGGCTGTCCACGATCCCCTTGCGGAGCTTGATCGCCTCTTCCATCGTCTTGCCGGTCCCGTACTTGACGCGGGAGTAGCCGTCGGCCGCCACATTCTCCTTGCCGACGATCCCCTCGAAGGCGCGAATCTGCTCGTCGGAGAGCCGGACGGGCTGGCCGCACTCGACCGCCTCGTCCCCTTCTTCCCGCCGCCGCCGGAAATCCTCGTCGGTCATCTGAAACACGTCCTTCATCAGCGCGTAGAGCCGGCGATTCGGATGCTTGACCGCTGTCGGATCCCCCCATTTAAAAATGGATCGGTAGCTCCCTTCCCGGGGCGCCTCTTCCCTCCAGTCGGGGCAAAAGGATGTCTCTTTGCTCATGCCAGCTCCTCGGATTCGAAGATTCCGCCCGCCGCCGCCGGGTCCAGGGCCAGGCGAACGAGGGCGGCGGCCAGCCGCACGTTTGTCGTGGATGCGTACCGGGCCTGGAACCTCCGGGCGCCGAGCAACCCTGCCGCCGCGAGCAGCCCGTCTCCCACCCGCGCGGCCAGGCCCTCCAGGGGACGGCTGTCGTCTCTCCCCGGCCCGGCGATGATCGAAGGCCTCGCGATCGTGAAGGCGAGCCCGCTCGAACGCAGGAGCGCCTCGACCTTGACCCGGGCCTTGTAGTAAGAGGCCCGAGCGGCTTCTCTCACCCCCGCTGCCGAGAGGTACACGATACGGGGGGAGAGGCCCGCCTCCTTCACGGCCTCGATGAGCAGGGCCGTCAGGCCGTAGTCGACCGCCTCGTAACTTTGGGACCGGGGATCCCGGCCCGCGCGGCGGGCCTCATGCATCCGCGCGCGCGTGGTTCCCAGGAGCGCAAAGACCAGGCCGGGACGAATCCTCCGCAGGGTCTCGGTCATCGCCGTCCTGTCCCACGACGTTGCATCGACCTCTGCGCCCATGGCCGAGAACCGCATCTTCCATTCCTCCAGTCTCGGCGAATCCGGCCGTACGTGGGCGACCGCAGGGATTCCCCTTTCCACCAGCAGACGCACCACCTCCCGCCCCGTGAACCCGGTCGCCCCGGCTACAAAGGCGGGACCGGGGTCCCGTGCAGGGCAGTCATCGGCTTTGCGGTCCATCTTTTTGCTCCGTTTGGCTTCAGCCCGGCCATTCGATGGATTCCCGCGTGCGCGGGCATGGCCCATTCGATTTCTTCACGAAGGGAGCACCCAGCATAGCAGGCCGGATACCGCCGGACAAGAGATGCCACGGACGCCTCGCGCCGTGCCGTCCGGCGCGGCGGGAGCGGCCGCCGGGGGCCGGTGCGTAGCCCGGTACGCCAGGCGGCATGATCCGACCGTCGTCGCTTCGAGCCGGTTCGCCGCTTCGCCCGCGGTTCAGCCGCGGCGGATCTGCCGCAGGGGTGACAGGCTCTTCACCGAGGAGTATCTTGAGCACACAAAGGACGCGACAGCAGGCGCCGGACGCTCGCAGCAGAGGTGCGCGGTGGAGGGCACGCAGGCAAGGCCGCCTCGCAAGGCCCGAGAGGAGGCAAACCGAATGAAGACCTTTGAGAACCGGAACGTCTACATCACGGGCGGGTCGAGCGGAATCGGCCTGTCCGCAGCCGGGCTTCTGGCAGGCTCCGGCGCGAATGTTTTCCTGTTCGCCAGGAATCGGGATCGTCTCGACCGGGCGTGCCGGCAGGTCGAGGCCCGGCGCGCGTCCCCGAGCCAGCGGTTTGCCTGCATGCCGCTGGACGTATCGAACCACGAGGAGGTGAGCCGGGTGATGGCGGCCGCGGTCGAGCGGTTCGGCCCGCCCGATCTGCTGATCAACTCGGCGGGGAAGGCCGTTCCGCGGCCCTTCGAAGAGATCTCCTACGAGCAGTTCGACGACATCATGAAGACGAACCTCTACGGCGTCTGGAACACGATCCAGGCCCTGCTCCCTCACATGAAGCGCAAAGGCGGCCATATCGTGAACGTCTCGTCCATGGCCGGTTTCATCGGGGTTTTCGGCTATGCCGACTACGGGGCCTCGAAGTTCGCCATCGTGGGCCTTTCCGAAACCTTGCGAAGCGAACTGAAGCGCTACAACATCCGCGTGTCCGTCCTGTGTCCGCCCGACACCAACACGCCAGGGTACGAACTCGAGAACCGGACCAAGCCTCCGGAGACCAAGGCCGTCTCCGGGACCGCCAGGCTGGTCGAGCCGGACGTGGTCGCAAGGGCGCTCCTCAAGGGGGTGCGGAAAGGCCGGTTCGTGATCCTGGCGAACGCAGAGGGCCGCCTCATCTATCGCATCAAGAGATACGCGCCGTTCCTGCTGGACTGGAGCATGGACCGGGCCGTCCGCAAGGCACAGACAGGGAAGACCTAGACCCGGGATCGGAAGGGGAACGGGCAAGGCGAAACTCTCCACCTCCGCACCGTACGGTTGACGGGTCCGGTCGAGCGATTCGATGGACGAACGAGAAGACAAAGCCCGGCACGATCCGAGGGAAATCATTCATCTCGATATGGACGCGTTCTACGCGGCGGTCGAGGCGCTCGACGATCCCTGTCTGGCGGGCAAGCCGGTGATCGTGGGCGGGAGCCGTGAGCGCGGCGTGGTCACCTCCGCCTCGTACGAGGCAAGGCCCTTCGGCATTCACTCCGGCCAGCCCATGGCGACCGCTGTGCGGCTCTGCCCCCGCGGGATTTTTCTTCCGGTCCGGATGGCCCGGTACCGGGAGGTCTCCGAGGCCGTCTTCGGCATCTTCCACCGCTTCACCCCCCTCGTCGAGCCCCTGTCGATCGACGAGGCCTTCCTGGACGTGACCGGTTCACGGCGTCTCTTCGGCCCTTCCGAGCAAATCGCCCGTGAGATCAAGCGGCGGGTCCGAAAAGAAGTGGGCCTGACGGTTTCCGCAGGGATCGCTTCCACGAAATTCGTGGCCAAGATCGCCTCGGATTTGCGAAAGCCGGACGGGCTGGTCATCGTGCCCCACGAGAACACCCAGGCCTTTATCGATCCGCTCCCCATCACGAGGCTCTGGGGGGTCGGCCAGGTCACCTTCCGGGCCCTGAGGCGGCTCGGGGTCTCGACGATCGGGGATCTGCGCCGCATCCCGGTGGAGTGGCTCCGCACCGAGTTCGGGAAACACGGCGAGCAGCTTCACAACCTCTCGCGGGGAATCGACCCCAGGCCTGTGGAGCCCGACCGGCCCGTGAAGAGCATCGGCGGGGAGGAAACCTTTCCTGCGGACCTGACAAGCGAAGAGGCCCTGAACCGGGAACTTCTCTCCCTGGCGACCCGCGTGGCCCGACGCGCCCGGCGGCACGGCCTTGCCGGCAGGACGGTCACGCTCAAGGTAAAGTACAGCGACTTCCGGCTCGTCACCCGTTCCGCGACCCTCTCGGCTGCGACCGACGACGCGGGCAGGATCCACGCAACTTGCAGGGGACTATTGAAAAAGACCCAGGCCGGGTCGAGGCCGGTCCGGCTCCTGGGCATCTGCCTCTCCGGCCTTGCCTCCGGTCATCCGGCCGAGCAGATGTCGCTCCTGGAAGGCCCGGGGGACGCTCTTCAGCGGAGGCGGAGGCTCCACGAGGCGCTCGATGCCCTGGCCGACCGGTTTGGAGAGGACGCGGTCGTACCGGGCATGCTGCTCGACAAGCCCCGGCCCCGGCCCGGATCGGAGACGATCAGTCCGGCGGATAGGCCGCACACCCCTCTTCGCCGAGGTTCCGGTAATCCTCGTCGCTCCACAGGCCCGTCCCGCCGAAGAGCTGCACGTACATCCCGCAGTGCTGCTCCTGGGTCTTGAAGCCCGTCTCCGCCAGAAGGTCCTGGTAGAGCCCCTCCAGGGTGATCGTCTCCGAAGACATCCGGATCCCTGCGCCGGCCGAGGTGTCGAAGACGATGAACTTGTCGGCCCCCGGCGCACTCTCGTCCCAGGAGGTCCAGGGAAGGTCCGCGCCGCCCCTGCCCCTGCCGGGGTCCCCGTTGTAGGCGAACTCGGCCCAGTAGGAGGACATGCTCGCCCCCAGCTCCAGCCTGCCCGGGAGGTTCTCCGGCGTGTAGACCATGGAGGCAAAATCCGGAACCATGAACTGGTTGAAGTCGTGGAAGACGAAGGCGATCTCCAGGCTGTGGGCCGCGCCGAGCAGGAACCCCACGTCCACGAGCCCCATGAAGACGGGCTCCTCGTCCCAGTCGAACCGGTAGGCCCAGACCCCGGGCTGGCCCGGGGTCCGGCTGAGGGTCGAGGCGATCGCATCGACCGAAACCGCCTTCATCGCATCCGTCGTGTAACGGGAGTAGAGGGCATAGTAGGCCGGATCCTTGGCCCCGACCGGGACCCCTGCGAGGAAGTTCACGAAGGCCGGGTCGAGCACCATGAACAGCTTGCTCTCGTCCCGGTTGCTCCCGATGATGAGCGGCACCGCGTTGTAGGTCGCGGTGTCCTGGAACAAGGCCATGGGATCCGCATCCGGCAAGACGGTTCCGTCCCGGAACATGTGAGGCCAGGAGATCATGCCGCCGTATCCGCCCTCGTACATGCGCATGATCTCGCCCGCGCTCTTGCCTTCGAGGTAGGCGGCGATCTCTCCTGGGGTCATCGCATCCTGGACCAGCATGGCCTCCTCCCGATCGGCGGCGCTGCCGTCCTCGATCAGCAGGCTGTTGATCACCTCCCGCGAGCTGCGGGGATGGCCGCCGTCCTCGATGTAGTTCCATCCGACCGCAACCTCGGTGGTGGCGATGCCGCCGCTCTCGGCTATGGCCCGGTGGAACTTGCCCGCCGCCTGCGGTGTGATCATCATGGCGAGCGTGTCCCGGGAGCCCGCGGATTCGCCGAAAACGGTCACGTTGCCCGGATCTCCGCCGAAGGCCTCGATGTTCTCCTGCACCCAGTCGAGGACGCGGACGGCATCCAGGGTGCCATAGTTCCCGGAATCGTCCAGGGCATCCCCGCTCTCGAGCGCGGGATGGGTGAACCACCCGAAGGGCCCGAGCCTGTAATTGAAAGTGAGGACGATGACGTTGTACATCCGCGCCAGGTACTGGCCGTCGTAGCCGCCGCCGTCTCCGATGCTGTTTCCGCCCCCGTGGATCCAGACCATGACGGGCAGGCGGCCCTCTCCTGTCGGTACGGCGCCCGCCGGGAACGGGGGCGCCCAGATGTTCAAGAAAAGGCAGTCTTCGGAGCCGACGGGGCTGCCGAACATCCCCTCCGGGGCATCGGAGAGCAAATCCGCAATCTGCGTGCAGGCGGAACCGGTCTCCAGGGCAAGCCACGTATTCGTCCAGCCCGCGGCGGGCCTCGGCGCCTTCCAGCGCAGCCCGCCCACCGGAGGGGCTGCATACGGGATCCCCAACCAGGCATGCGCACCTTCGGAGGTACTCGACCCCACGACCGTCCCGCCCTCCGTCAGCCTCTCGGTAACCGTTTCGATGGAGAAGTCCACTCCCTTCACATCCGAAAAGTATTTCTTGACCACCTCTCTTCCCACAGACCGCGCGTAACCCGCTGGAGGGTCCATTGCAACCCGGTAGGTTCCGCCTTTGACGTTCCCGAACAGGAAGGCCCCGTCTTCGTCCGTCAACACCTGCTGGAACCCGTTTCCGGTCAGGACGACCCGGACCCCCTCCACGCCGGCTCCGTCCAGCGTGACCCTCCCCTGGATGTCGCCCAAACAGCCCGAGGCCAGGATTGCCGCCGCGAACGGCAGGAGCCAACTCACTCTGCGAGCCATGTCGATCCTCCCTGCGGCTTGTGCCGGGCCGGCATCCGGCCCGATCTTGTGCCATATTGTGTAAAATAGTTCTATTGAATTCTCGTCCCTTCCAGTACCACCGATCACGCACGGATGTCAACCGCCGCGGTTGACCCGCGGGCGAAGCGTCGAGCCTGCCCGCCGCGACGAACGTCGGATCAAACCGCTTGATGGACGGCTCCGTGCGCCGGTCTCAGGCGCCTGCTCCCACCCGCGGTGGATGGCACGGCGCGAAGCGTCCGTCCCATCTCAGGAATGCATTCCGCTCTCTTCGGATGCGCCCCTCCATCTTTCTTGCCTGAGCACGGCCGGTTCAGCGGTTCCGGCTGACCGGCCCTCTCCGTTCGCCGTCCGCGTTACCCTCTCAGGCGAATCTGGTATACTGTTTTCCGCACAGGCAGGTTCCGTGGGTATCTCCGGATGTCCGTTCGACCCCTCAGCGCAGTTCGAGAGATAGCGGCAGCCGCCATGAACATGAAGCGCCGTGAATTCCTTGCCGGATCCGCCGCCGGAATCCTGGGCGCAGCCTCGGCGGCCTCCTTGGCCGGTTGCGCCGGCCCCTCCGCACCGACCCGGCCGCACCGGCATATCGACCCCGCAGCCTGCATCGGCTGCGGGCAGTGCGTGAGCCTCTGCCCCATGGGCGCCATCCGCCTCGGCGACGAGGCCGCGTCGATCGAGCCGAACGAGTGCGCCGAGTGCGGGGTATGCACCCGGTCGCGGGTCTGCCCGGCCGACGCGATCCGTCCCGGAAGGCTTGCCTGGCCGCGCACGCTGCGGGAGGCCTTCAGCAACCCCATCGTGGTCCACGAGGCAACCGGGGTGCGCGGAAGGGGCACCGAGGGGATGAAGACCAATGACAGCATGAACCGTTACCCGAACGGGACCCTCGGGGTCTTCATCGAACTGGGTCGTCCGGCCCTTGGAACCCGCTTCGCGGATGTGGAACGGGTGGTCAGGAAATTCATGGCGCACGGGTATGCGCCGGCCCCGGACAATCCGGTGGCCGGGCTGGTGGCGGACCCGGAGCAGGGCACGCTTCGGCCCGAGGTCTTGCAGGAGAAGGCGCTCTCCGTCCTGGTCGAGTTCATCGTGCCCGAGGCGGCCGTCCCCGAGGTGAAGGGGCTGCTCGACGAACTCGCCGCCGAGGTGGATACCGTGTTCAGCGTGGGCATCGCGCTCCGGGCCGCGGCGGACGGCACGTCGCGCCTCGATTCCCTGTTCGGGCCCGAGGTCTTCCGGCTGCCGAACGGCAAGGTCAATCTCGGGCTGGCCCAGGACCTTTCCTCCTGGGGGGGCTGAACCGTGTCGCACACGTCGCAGCGCAGGGGACTGGACCCGGCAAGGCCCGGGGAGGAAATGATCGTGCTGGCCATGGTGCCGAGGCGACACGCAGGAAACCGGCGTGCGCAAGAGGCCATGAGGTCCCTGGCCGAACGCATGCTCGCCCACAGGCCCCACTTGTGGCTGTCCCACAATTTCCTCGATCTCGACATCCCGCAGCTCGGCTCCAAGCAGACCCTGCTCCGATGGATGCACCGCATACGGCCCGAGGCCACCCGCGAGATGCTCTTCAAGGCGGTTGCAGAGGAATCGAGCGTGCTGACTGCCATCTACACAAAGGAAGACGACGCCTGTTCTCTCGTCAAGGAGCTCACGGGTTCCTGGCTCGAGGAGAACCGGCGGCACGGCGCCCCCGTTTCGATCGTTTTGAGCGGCCTGTTCGGCGACATCGAACGATGCTGCGGAAAGGCCGGGCTCCGGCCTCACACCTACCTGCACAGCCTCGGGTGCATGGGGCGCACCGAGCGGTTGCCCGGGGCCGCGGAACTCGAGCTCATCACGATGTGCGGCCACGGCCTGATCGCCGTCTCCAGGGTGCGATGGCTGCTCGAGAGGATCGAAGCGGGAGAGATCACGGCGGAAGAGGCGGCGCAGGATGTGGCCAGGCCCTGCGTGTGCGGAATCGTGAACAAGGAAAGGGCGGCGAGGATCTTTGCGTCGCTCGTTGCGAGCCCGACCGGCAAGGGGTGAGGCCCGCCCCGCCTGCCCGCGGCGGTCGAACCCCCCGGTCCCGGTCAGTCCCAGTCGAGGGTCTCCAGGTACTCGCGCAACTGCCCCGCGGTTCGGAACTTCCTGAGAATGAGGGTCCGTTTCAGGCCGCAGCAGATCTCCTTGACGATCCGGGGGTGCCTTGCGTAGTGTTTCGCCCCCCCGATCACATCGTAGAACACCCGGATCAGGTCGATCACGTCCTGATGGATGTTCGAGGGTCTCGGCGCCCCCCAGTGGAACAGGTCCACGAGCTTCACCTCGAACCCGAGGCCGGAGCGGTTCACGATGATGTTTTCGTCGTGAAGGTCCCCGTGGTAGTCCCCGAGCATGTGGATGCACTCGATTCCGGAGGCCAGGCTGTGGAGCAGATGCAGGCCTTCGAACACCGTGAGCCGCTTTCCCGGCTGGCGCTTGAGCATCTCGTAGAGCAGTTCCCCCTCCACGAAGTCGGACACCAGGAAGGTGATCGGCATGCCGCGGAAGCGGATCGTCTCGTGGGTGTGGTACTGGATCAGGATGTCACAGAAGCGGAGCCGGTGCAGCTTCTTGGCGTAGAAGTTCGCATTCCGGTCCCTCGGGTTGCGGTGCGGGTAGAAGAACTTGGCGGCCCGCACGATACCCATGTTGATCTCCCGGACCTTGAAGACCTCCCCTTCCCATCCGGCGCCCAGCCGCGAGAGCACCTCGTACTTCCCCGCGAGCACCCGGCCGGCCGGGAAATCGAATGCATCGATCCGCCGTTTCTTGGTCTTCTTCGGCTTCGGCTTCGCCATGGGCAAATTGATAGTCGATTCCGCACCCCGGGTCAAGCGCCGTTCATTTCGGGCCTCGAAATCCCTGCCGCGGTCTGCTATAAGCTGGGGGCATGGAATCGGAAGCGAACGGGGTCACGGCCGCCTTCTCCAGGAAGCTCGACACCCTCTGCTCCGAGCTGGTCAGGGCCCTCCGGGCAATCGAGCAACTTCAGCGCAGGTTCTTCCCTCCTGCGATCGCAAGCCTCCAGGAAGAGATCCTCCCGCTCCTGCCGACCCTCGAGCAGGCCCGCCGCGACATCCGGAAGATCGAGCCCTCCCGCGGCTTCGAGGGGATTCGGGACACCGTAGACCGTTCGGCCGGGCTCATGGCCGAAGCGCTCGAGTTGGTCACCGGTTCCAGCCGCATCGACATGGAAAACGCGGTCATCCGGGTCCTCCAGGGCCTTCGGAAGTGCTGCCGCGCCCAGGAGCAGCTTTTCCGGCTTCGACGTGAGCTGCCGCGGATCAACCGGTTCTTCCTGGAGCCCGAGGCGAGAGACCGGGCCTCCCAACTCGATCCGGAGCCTCCTCTGCGGGAGGCCGTCGGCCTGCACCACAAGGGAACGGAACGCGACCCGTACGCCCGGGGGGCCTATTCGCTTTACGTGCCGGAGTCGTACGACGGCGCGAAGCCCTGGCCCCTGGTGACCGCCCTGCACGGCGGGTTCGGTCACGGCCGGGACTTCCTGTGGAACTGGCTTCGGGAGGCGCGCAGCCGGCGCTTTCTCCTGCTGGCCCCGACCTCCGCAGGCAGCACCTGGTCCCTTCTCATGCCCGAGGTCGACGGCGCGGCCATCGACGCCATGCTGCGGGAGGTCACGGCGGCCTGGAACGTGGACCCGGACCGGATGCTCCTGACCGGCATATCGGACGGCGGGACCTTTGCCCTGGCAACCTGCATGCGGGGCGACTCCCCATTCACTGCATATGCCGTCATTGCCTGCGTGCTGCCGCCCGGTCCCCTCGAGACGGCCCGGGGAAGGAGGATCTACTGGATCCACGGGGCACTCGACTGGATGTTTCGCCTGCAAATCGCCCAGAGGGATGCGAGGGTGCTCGAACAGGCGGGGGCAGACGTCACCCTGCGCGTGGTCCATGACCTTTCGCACACGTACCCGAGGGAGGAGAACCGCGGCATCCTCGACTGGTTCGACCCGTGCCTCCGCCTCTCGGGCTCCACGACCTAGGCTCGGGACGGTCCCCAGCGTCCCGGGCGCGAAAGGGGGGAATGCATGAAGGCTCTCAAGCACGGCCTGACGATCCTGGCGGCCGTGGCCGCTCTTGCCGGGATTGCCGGCTGGGTCTTTTTTCGGCTTCCTTTGCCCGATTACGAAGGGACGGTGGAGATCGAAGGCCTCGCGTCCGATGTCCGGGTGCACTTCGACCGCTACGGCATCCCGCACATCTTGGCCGAGAACGACGAAGACCTCTTCCTCGCACAGGGCTACCTCACAGCGAGGGAGAGAATGTTCCAGATGGACATGACCCGGCTGGCCGGCCGGGGCGAGCTTTCCAGCCTCTTCGGAGAGAGCACGGTCCCGACCGACAGGTTCATGAAGACGGTCGGATTCTACCGACTGGCCCGCGCCGAATACCGCCGCCTCTCCCCTGAATGCGTTGACGCGATTCTCGCGTACACGCGAGGGGTGAATGCCTACCTGGAAACCATGAGGCACCTGCCCCGCGAGTACGTCTTCCTCCGTGCACGGCCGGCCCCCTGGGTTCCGGAGGACACGGTGGTCTGCGGCACGCTCATGGCCTACGGCCTGACCCGGTCGAAAAAGGCGGACCTGATCCTGCACCAAATCGGGGAGAAGACGGATCCGGGAACGCTCGGGCACTTCGTCCCGGTCCCGCCGGACTCCGCCCCCACCGTATCCGGGCCGGCCGCGAGGCAAGGGTCCGGACCGCGCACGCTCCCGTTCGTCTGGAATTCGTCGTCCTTCCTCGCGGCGAGCGTCATTCAGACGCCGCCCGGCCTGCCCGAGACCGCAGCCAGCAACTGGATGATCTTCGCCGGTTCGGTCACGTCCACCGGGGCGCCCCTCTTCACCGGAAGCCCGGACCTCGAGCCCAAGATCCCGGCCCTCTTCTACGTGGTTCACCTGAAGTCGGACAGGACGAACGTCATGGGCGGGGCGATCCCCGGTACGCCGGGCGTGAGCGCCGTGGGGTTCAACGGCGAGATCGCATGGGCCGCGGTCAACGGGAGGGTGGACGAGCTCGACTACTTCATCGAGAGGGTCGACCCCGGGAACCCGGATCGGTACCTGACCGAAAACGGCTACGAAGATTTTCAGGTCGTGGAGGAGACGCTCCGGACCAAGACCCGCGACGGAATCCGGCAAGAGCCTCTGCGAGTCAGGCTCTCGCGGCACGGGCCCATCATCTCGGAGGTCATGCCCCTGGCGCCGGAGAACGCGGCCATGCAGTGGGTCGGGCTGCAGCCCACGGGGCTCTTCGAGGCCTTCCTGGCCCTGAACCGGGCCACGGACTTCGCGTCGTTTCGGAGCGCCCTGAGCCACATGAAGACCCCGACCCTGAATGTCGGCTACGCGGATGCGAAGGGGAACATCGGGTACCAGTACACGGCCTCGCCGCCGATACGGAAGAAGGGGTCCGGGGCCCTCCCGGTGCCGGGCTGGACGGGCGAGTACGAGTGGGAGGGCGCCATCCCCTTCGAGCGGCTTCCCTATGACCTGAACCCGGAGAAGGGCTATCTGGGCTCGTTCAACAACCCGGCCAGGGAAACCGATTTTCACATGACGAACCACTACCTGTACGAGCGGGCCTTTCGCTTCGAGGAGCTGGCCGCCGAACTCGGAGGCCTTTCGCCGGAGGGGGCCCGAGCCCTGCAACGGGACACGGTCTCGGTCGTGGCGAAGCGCTGGGTCCCCCACGCGGTGGGCGCCTGCAGCGAGCGAAGCGACCTCGCCCCGGCCCTGAGGCTCTTCGAGGGCTGGGACTTCGGCATCCGGAAGGAAAGCCCGGCGGCCGCGCTCTTCAATGCCTTCTATTTCCGGCTGATGGAGAACGCCTTCGCGGACGAGGTGGGGCTCCCCCTGTGGAAGGAGCACCTGTCGGAGAGTTACCACATCTACATCCCGGATCTTCTCCTGCTTCGCATGGCGGACCGGAACGACCACATCCTGTTCGACAACGTCTTGACCCCGGCCGTCCGGGAGACGCGGGACATGCTCGTCACGAAGAGCGTGGAGGATGCGGTCGGCGAGCTCACCCGCAGGCTCGGGCCGGATCCCGGGGGATGGGCGTGGGGCAAAGTCCACCGCATGACCTTCGAGCATCCTCTGGGTGCCAAGCTCCCCTTCCTCAACCTCCGCCCGATCCCGACGGACGGAGACGGCTTCACGATCAACGCGGGCTGGTGGAACAGCCGGAAGCCCTACGAGATGGAGTCGGGCGGCGTGATACGCCTCGTCGTCGATTTCTCCGACATCGAGAACTCCACCATCATCTGCCCGCCCGGCCAGTCCGGCCACTGGACGAGCCCCCACTACGACGACCTGGCGAGCCTGTGGGCGGAGGGCGGGCAGATTCCGATGCATTTCGCCGGCGCCGAGGATCTGCCGAGGGTTCTCACGCTGCGGGCGGCCGGGAAAAAGCCTTAGTCCTCCGGCGCGAACCGTCGTATAATGGCGACGACGATTGCAAATCCGAACGAGAGGAGCGCCGAGCCGTGCAAAAGGTACTCTTGACCGACGCATGCGGCCCGTATCCGACCGTGTGGGGGGAAAACGTTCTCGACTTCTTCGGGTCCCGGCTGTCCCGGGGACAGGGCGTCTTCACCTTCACCTCGCACTCGCATTGCTGGGCCCTGTACATCATTGCCGAGAACATCAACGCCTGCACGACCGTCCTGGAACATCCTCACCTGGACGAATTCGAGGAGGAACTCAGGAACGATTACGACTACGTGGGCATCCAGCTCATCGGCATCTACACGCCCGTGGTCGCCAAGATGATCGAATCGGTTCGCCGGCTGAGCCCGAAAACCAAGATCGTGGTCGGCGGGTACGGCGTGGCCGGCCTGGACGATCCGGTCCCGCACGACCCGAAGGACCATGCCGGCTATATCCTGCGGAACGCCGACTTCCTGTGCCGCGAGGAGGGTGTGCGCTTCTTCCGCCGGCTCATCGGCGACGAGCCCTGCGAAAGGGGGATCACGCAATACCACATGCCCATGGGAGGGACTACCATCAAGGGGTTCGAGTTTCTCCCGCCCGCCCCGGTGCCGACGATCCTGGTCGCGCTCGGCTGCACCGGAGGCTGCGAGTTCTGCAACACCTCCGCCTTCTTCAAGGGAAAGAAGATCGTTGTAGCGGATCCGGACGAGTGCTACGCCTTCATGTCCTCGGTCCTTGACAGAGTGCCCCGGGTCAAGGGTTCCCCGGCACCGATCAACATGTCGCTTTTCGACGAGGACCTGCTCCTCGACAAGGACTACGTCCTGCGGCTCGGCCGCAACATCCGTGAGGGGGGCCTGCTCGGCCAGGTCGGGTATTTCTGTTTCGCCAGCATGAGGTCTCTTTCGCAGCTCGACCTGGACGAACTGGCGGCCTGCGGTCCTGACACGATCTGGGTCGGCGTCGAATCCACGTACGAGGACGTCGTATCCCAGGACCACAAGTTCGCGAAGCGGGGCGGGAGCGGATTGCGTGAGGTCTTCCAGGGACTGCACGATCGGGGCATATCGACCGTGGCCTCATTCATCCTGGGCCTGGACTGCCAGACGCCCCAGAACATCGGGCACGACATCGCCAATCTCGTCTCTCTCCGTCCTGTCATGTACCAGATCGCGCCTTACACGCCGTGCCCGGGAACCCCTTTCTACAGGCGCGTGAAGGAGGAAGGCCGGCTCCTGCCCGAGTATACCTGGTCGGACATCCAGATCTGGAAGGACGACGTGTATCGCACCAAGAACTTCGCTCTCGGAGAACTCCGGGGCCTCTTCGACAGGACGCATGAAGAGCTGATGCGCAGCAACGGGCCCACGGTGCTCAACATGCACCAGGTGGCCCTGTCCGGCTACGAGAGATACCGGGACGATCCCAGCCCGCACCTCAGGAAGCGCGCCGCGTACCTGGCCGACAAGGCCCGGAAATCGTACCCGACCCTGAAGACCATCCGGGAGTTCGCCCCCACGCCGGAGGTGAGGGAAAAGACGGACGAACTCGAGAGGCGCTACGCAAGCCTCCTCGGGCCGCCGACGCTGGGGCAGAAGTTCTTCCGGGAACTCATCCTCCACACGATGAAGCGGCAGAGCAGGCTCGCGGAGCGGAGCGCGTCCGAGGCGGTCACGGATCCGCCGGTGCGCTGGACCTACTACGCGCCCGGAGGCGCCACCGCACCCCGGGTGGTGCGCCGCATGAGGCAGCGGCCTTCCCCCTTGCGCCTGCTTTCCAGGCCGCTCCAGTTTGCGGCGAACCTCTAACGGGAACCCTGCCCGGGACCCCGTGGCCTGCGCAAGGGCGAAGGCCACGCCTGATCCCGACCCGAAGGGGCCCTGCGATAAGGTTTACGCAAGCAGCCAGGCGAGGCCGATCAGGGGGAGGAGAAGCGTGCGAACCAGGCGGCGCAACCCCGCCCGATCGGCGAGAAAGTCCGCAACCGGTGGGCTGTACCGTTCGTAGGCACCTACCAAGGCCTTCCCGACCGGACTGCGCGCGAGATAAAGATCCCGGAAAGACCTGAGCACATCGATCTTGCCCTCCATGCCCGCACCGAACGCGGCCGTCGCAATGAAGCAGGAGGATTCATCCACGCGGCCGTCGCAGTCGTCGTCCACTCCGTTTCCGGCAATCTCCGGCGCCCCCGGATACACGCTGGGGTCGAAGTCGTCGCAGTCCCGCAGAAAGGAAGGGCACACCGAGCTCGAGGGGCTGCCGAAGCCGTCAACGTCCTGGTCGTTGCAGCTTCCCAGGCCTGTCTTGTCCAGGACCGTCAGGTCGTGCGTTGACCGGTTGACCACGGCCAGGTCGCCGTCTCCATCCTTGTCCAGGTCGCCCAGGGCCGCAGCGCTGGGCCATTTCTTGACCCCGAACTCCCCGTATCGCGGGAAGGCGCCGCTCCCGTCACCGAACAGCACCGAAACACTGTTGCTCTGCTGGTTTGCCACGGCGAGGTCCCACCGCCCGTCCCCGTCCAGATCCCCCGCGGCAAGCGAGCACGGATAGACCCCGACCTCGTAGGATGCTGAGGCCTGGAAGGTGCCGTCTCCATTGCCGAGCCGGACCGTCACGCGCCCCCGCTCCGGGGGGTCCACCATGATGTAGTTGGCCACGGCCAAGTCCGGGTTCCCGTCCCGGTCCATGTCCTCAACGACCAGCGCCGCGGGTTCGTTCCCGACCGGGTAGTGCAGAAGACCCTGGAAGCTGCCGTCTCCGTTGCCCAGCCATATCGAGACATTGTCGCTCTGTTGATTCGCGACGGCCAGATCCAGGTTTTCGTCCCGATTGAAGTCCCCTGTCGCCACGGCCGACGGCCACTTCCCCACCGGGTAGTTCACCGCGCCCAGAAAGGTGCCGTTTCCGTTTCCCAGCAAGATCGAAACGGTCTCGTCCGTTCGGTTGGTCACGGCCAGGTCCGGGATCTCGTCCTCATTGAAATCCCCTGCCGCCACGGCAGAGGGCCCTTTTCCCGTGAAGAAGTAAGGCCGGTTCGGAAAGGTGCCGTCACCGCTGCCCAGCAGGACCGAAACAATCACACTGTTCACACAGGCCACGGCCAGATCCTTGGCCCCGTCTCCATTCAAATCCGTCGCCAGGATGGCAAGGGGCCCCGAGGGGACCCCGTAATCGGTAATGCTCTGGAAGCCGTGGTCCCCATTTCCAAGCAGCACCGAGACCGTGTTGCCCGCCCAATTGGCTATGGCCAGGTCCAGTTTCTCGTCCCCGTTCAGGTCCTCCACAACGACAGCCATGGGCTGGTTCCCGGTCCCGTAGTCCACCGGAATCCGGAAGGTGCCGTCGCCCTTGCCCAGCAGGACCGAGACGTTGTGGCTGTACCAGTTGGTTACCGCAAGATCCAGGTGGTCATCCCCATTCAAGTCTTCCAGGGCCACAAACCAGGGCCTGTTCGCCATCGGGTAATGCACAGCGCTCCGGAACGTGCCGTCCCCGTTCCCCGGAAGCACCGAGGCCGTCTCTGCACCGGTGTTCGCCGTCGCCAGGTCCGGTCGTCCGTCCTCATCCAGGTCGCCGATGGCCACAGCAGTGGGTTGGTCGCCGACCGGGTAGGCGACCGGGTCCCAGAAGGTGCCATCCCCCTTGCCCAGAAGGACGGAGACATTGTCTCCGCCTTCGTTGGCGACCGCAAGGTCCAGGTGCAGGTCCTGATTGAGATACCCTGCGACGATCGAACGGGTCCCCTTGCCCGTCGGGATGTTCACCGCAGCCTGAAAGCTGCCGTCTCCGTTCCCCAGGAGCACGGAGATGTTGTTGCTCCAGCAGTTGGCAACGACCATGTCCAGGGCTCCGTCCCCGTCCAGGTCCCGGAGGAGCACGGCGCGCGATCCGACCCCGGTCGGGTAACTCACCGCGCCCTGAAACGTGCCGTCCCCGTTGCCCAGGAGCACCTTGGCGTCATTGCTGTACAGATTGGCCGTCACAAGATCCTGGTTCCCGTCGCCGTCCAGGTCGGCTACATCCACCGCACGGGGCCCGTTCGCGGCATCGAAGAATGCGGGACTCCGGAAGGTGCCGTCGCCGTTGCCCAGGAAGATGGCGATGTTGTTGCTGTCGATGGCCGTCACGGCCAGATCCCAGTCTTCGTCCCCGTCCAGCCGGGCTATCTTCACGGAGTAGGAGCCGTTGCCGGCCGCATAGACCACCTGGTCCCGGAAGGTGCCGTCCCCGTCGCCCAGCAGGACGGAGATGCTGTCGCCGAGTTCGTTGGCCGTGACCATGTCGACCGCCCCATCCCCATTCAGGTCCTCCACGGCCACGGATCTCGGCCACTTGTCGGTCTTGAAGTCCAGCCGGGTCTGGAACCGGGGAGAAGCCAGACCGGAGGAGGAAGAAGCCAGGAGTCCAAGGAGTGGAAGCAGCACGAGAAAGGAACCGCCGGAACCGGGCCCGAGCATCTTCATGCCGATTGCTCTCCGCATCGCAGAGTCATTGGGTTCCCCCGGTCCGGAAACCGGCCGGGAGTCTTTTATGAGTCGAAAAAATGTTCTTTTCCTAACTTACTAACACGGGCAAGCACGGCTGTCAAGGCGTAGTTTTCCATTGTTATCAGAGGGTTCGACAAAAAACGGACAAAAGTGAAGAGGTCTCGGGTCTTCAGGAAAACAGCGCCTTGTAGCCCTCCTGGTAAATGTAGAACGAGTGAACGCCCTGTCCCCAGACAAAAAGCACGCCCACGCCGACCAGGCCCGCCAGTACGGCAATCACCGGGGCCGGTGTGGCCACCGGGGCATGCTCCGAGAGCCGTCGGTTTCGCAGCCGCCGGCAGGCCATTTCGCAAAGACCCATCTGGATGGCCGCGGCGGACAGGCTCAAAAGAAAGATCGTGTTCATGCCGTAATACAGGGATTCCCCCCACGTAAAGAACTCGCTCACCCGAACGATCTCCTTCACGTTCCACGCGACGGGCGTCGCGAGGGAGGCGAGGACCCTCTCCCGGGCGCTCGCCCCAAGGAAGAAGGCCCGCGGGTAGACGTACAGGGGACCGAACCCGATGCTCGCGAACAGGATCAGGCCCGAAAGGTAGGCGGTCCATTGGTGCAGGCTGTCGTTGTCGATCCGCCAGGAGTGGCAATACACGAGCGTACCGGCGGCCCATACCGACAGCACGGCAGCCGCTGGCAGGACGGCCCTCGTCACGAAGCGGTCTCGTTCCATTCTAGGGAAGCTCCCCTCTCTTGCGACTTTCCAAAAGGCCCTTCATCTCCGGCCGGAGACGGTCCCCTTCGGGCGTGCCGACGAGATTCCTCTTTTCGCGGGGATCCTTGACAAGGTCGTAGAGCTCGGGAGGCCGTCGGCCCTCGTATTCAATGTAGACATACCTCTCCGTGCGCACGGCCTGATGGGCGGGCACGTTGTAGGGGAAATCCAGAAAATACTCGTACAGCAAGGCCCTGCGGCCGGGGGCGTCCGAAGACCGTAGCACGGGCAGGAAGCTCCGGCCCTGCATGGTGGGAGGAACCTCGATGCCTGCGGCCTCCAGCAGTGTCGGAGCCAGGTCGATGTTCGCGATCATCTGTCCCGCACGCCGGCCCGGATCCGGGATGACACCGGGATAGCGGACGATCCAGGGAATCCGGATCCCCTCCTCGTAGGGCCACCGCTTGTCCACGAGGCGGTGCTCCCCCCAGTAGAACCCGTTGTCGCCCGCATACACAACGAGCGTATTGCGCGCCAGCCCGCGTTCGTCCAGCTTGTCCAGGACCCTCCCGATCTCCCTGTCCAGAGAGACGACGCAGCGGGCATAGTTCATGTAATGGTGCTCGAGCCTGCCGAAGGTGCCGAAATAGATGCTCCCCCGCGTTGTCGTGATCCAGGTGTCCGCCTCTTTCGGCAGATCCGGTTTCATCCCCGCGTACAGGCCTCTCAGGTCCGGCGGCGGCAGCCACTCGTGGTGAACCGCCTTGTGCGATAGATAAAGGCAGAAGGGCGCCTGCCGCTCCTGCTCGAGGAATTCCAGGGCATAGTCGGTCAGCTCCTCGGTGATGTAGGGTTTTCTGGACTCCACGTCCTTGCCGTCCACGATGAGAGGGCACTTCCAGTAGCGCCCCTGGCCCGCCTGGACCGTGAAGGTGACGAACCGGTCCACGCCGCGCAGGCGAGGCAGGCGTCCCGGCATGTGCCACTTGCCGATAAACGCGGTGTCGTAGCCCGCCTTTTTCAGCAACTCCAGAAACGTCACGTTCTCGTCCCGCCAGGGGGTCAGGTTGTTCTTCACGCCGTGCCTGTGCGCATACTGCCCGGTGAGGAAGCTTGCCCGGCTCGGCGTGCACAGGGAGGTCGTCACAAAGGCATTGGAGAACAGAATCCCCTCTTCGGCGAGGCGGTCCAGGTTGGGGGTCTCCACAAAGGGGTGCCCGACGCAGCCCAAGAAGTCCCATCGATGGTCGTCGCTCAGGATGAACAGGATGTTGGGCGGCTTCGGAGGCGGAGTATCGGCAAGCGCTTGCGGGGCCCGTAGGAGCAAAGCAAGCCCGACGGCCAGGCAGATGGCCCGGGGCCCCACGGAAGTCTTCCGAGGAGAACTCCTTGGCCCGGACTCCCGCATGGCTCTCACAAGCCTCCCTGCCTGACCGGCAACGGTGTGAAGGACGAGGGGATCTTAAGAAAGTCGGGAACGGATTGTCAAACCGCGTCGACGCTGAACAAGGCCATCCGAAAACTCCGTTCGCGCGGACCTCGTGGTAACCGGGGAGGGGCATTACCTGATCGACGTCAACAGATGGCCCAGCTTCGCCGCATGCAGGGACGATTCGGCGGAACGGATCGCCTCATTTCCGGCGGAGCGGTACCAACGCGCCGGATCCTGATCGAACGCGCTCCGCGGCAGGCAACGACCTCTTCAGCCAAGACCTTTCTTGAGTTCCTCTTTCATCACCTTGCCGGTGGCGGTCATGGGAAGCCGGGCGACGATCCGGATCTCGGGCACCTTGTAGGCGGCCATGTTGGCCCGGCACCAGGCCGTGAGTTCCTCTTCCGTAACGGCGCCCTGCCGCTGCGGGGTAAGCATCACGAAGGCAACCGGGACTTGGCCCCTGTCCGGGTCGTCCCGGCCCAGGACCCCGCTTCCGGCGACGGCCGGGTGCTGGCCCAGGAGGGCCTCGATCTCGGCGGGAAAGACGCTCATGCCCTTGACCTTGAGCATCTCCTTGCGTCGCCCCAGATAGTGCAGGAAGCCTTCCTCATCGATCAGCCCGATGTCCCCGGTGCGGAACCAACCGTCACGGGTCGGCGCGGCCTCGGGACCCTGCCGGTTCCAGTACCCCTTGAACAGGGAGGGCGTCCGGATCACGATCTCCCCTTCTTCGCCCAGGGGCAGCAGGCCGCCGGTCTCGAAATCTACGATCTTGAACCGGGTCCCCGGCATGGGGAGGCCCACGAACACGGGCCGGGAGGTCAGGTCCCTGTCTTCGGCCTGCAGGCCCGTTGTGAAAGTGTCGTTCGTGTGCGTCTCGGTCATGCCGAAGCTGGCCTCGCGGATTTCGCCTCCGGTCAGTTTTTTCCAGCGGCGGCGATACTCTACGTTGAGCTTCTTCACGAAGGAGACAGCAAGGGCGGTCCTGAGGGATGTCAGATCGAACCGGTGCACCTCCGGGTGTTCCATCAGCTCGACCATGTTGTCCACCAGCCCGACCACCGAGGTTGCCTTGTAGCGGTCGACCGCGGTCATCGCGGCCATCGGGTCCCAGCGGGCGAGCAGGATCGCCGTCAGCCCGGCCACGACCGGAAAGAGGATGCCGGCGTTCTCGCCGGCTATCCAGAACACGGGAAGGTAGGTGAGAAACACGTCGTCGGCACCCGCGCCGCCGGTCGTAAAGGTTCGAATGGAGGCCGCCGTGTACAACATGTCCCGCTGGGTGTGCTCGCAGCCCTTGGGCAGACCGGTGGTGCCGCCGGTGTAGTTCAGGGCGGCCACATCGTCCGGGGAGACCTCGATCTCGGGGAAATCGTCCCCGTGCTCGTGGAGCGCGCCCATCAGATCGAGCGCGCCCGGGCACTCCGCGGCCGGCATGCGGGCCAGGTCCGGCGCCGGAATGGTCGGCTCCGCCGGAAGGAAGTCGGCGAGCCTTGTCACGACCACTGCCTCCAGGGTCGTCCGGTCCCGGGCGGCCTGCACCAGGGGAAACAGAAGATCGAGCGCGACGATGAGCCTTGGCCGGGCATCCTCCATCTCGTAGAGGAACTCCCTCTCCTTGAAAAGGGGGTTCACCGGCACGTGGATGCATCCGAGTTTCAGAATGCCGTAGAAGGCAATCAGAAACTGGGGGCAGTTGGGCAGGAGGACCGCGACCCGGTCGCCCTTCTTCAGGCCCTGGGCCGCCAGGAAGGAGGCGAAGCGGTTGCTCAGGTCATCCAGTTGCGCGAAGGTCAGTTCCTTGCCGTAAAAGAGAACCACGGGCCGGTCCGGGTGCATCCGGGCCCTCTCCCGCAGGTAGTCGGTCAGGAGGGCCTCTCCCAGGGGGTACTCGATCTCTCGGGGAAGACCGGCCGGCCAATTCTTGGCCCAGAGCCTTTCCAGGGATTCCAAATACGCCTTCTCATCCATGCTTCACCCCGAACAATCTCGTGCGCAACAAGGCCGCTGGCTACCTCATGTCCCATTTCAGGAAGGCGTACGGCGCGAATGCGGCCGGATCCGCCTCGGCCACGACCTTTCCCCGCTTCATGGAATTGTCGCCGCGCGTGTAGACGGCCCCCAGCACCCGGACGACCTCAACCTCCGCCCACGGGTCGTACTCCGACGGCCTGAGGATGACTTCCGCCTCGCCGATCCGCACCTCTTGCGGCCTCATCTGTGTGACCTGCCGGACCAGCCGGGGGTTGTAATCGAAACCCATGCCTTCCGGGGCCGGAAAGTGCTTGAAGTTGTAAGAAATCGCGTCCACCGTACCCTCCGGCCCCAGCCCCGCGCCCATCATCATCGCCTGGGCATCTTCCGGGCTGAGCCCGCCGGCCAGCCTGGCCCGGATCTCCATGAATCGAACACCACGCCTCTCGGTCCACCCGGACACGGTATCCCCCTCCCGCTGGAACCGCACGTCGCCGATCTTCTTGGGGAACCCGAACACCTCCCGGCCGCCGGCCATGGCGATATCGTTGGTCACCGGCATGGACAGACAGTACCCGCCCTCCTCCCCTTGCCATTCGGCCCTCAGAAAGAGGGCGCTCTCCCGATAGGACACGTCGAAATTCGTGCGGGGGTAGTGAGCCACGAAGGCCATTGCGACAGCCTGGCGGGCCGGCTGCAGCGGCGGAGGCAGCAGCCTGCGCACAATCTCCGGCCGGGTCTCCCAAAGGACGAGCAGCATCTCGGCATCGTAGAAGTCGGCCGTCTCCCGCTGCCCGGCGAGAATCTCCTCCAACGGCTTCACGAACCCCATCGCGCACCTCCCCGGCAGGTGAATGGATGACCCAGTATACACTCGGCGGGAGCCGGGAGCTAACGCGAAAAGATCCTTGACAACCGCAACGCAACCTTTCTAAAGTCCAGGGCCACCCAGGATGACCCACGCAGGAGGAGCGATGGCCAGCCGCCGGAAGCCGGGGACAGCCGAAACCCTTCGATTCACCGATCTCGTTCCGGGGCTCGCCGCCCTGTCCTGGCGGGTTCCTTCGATCGTCCGGAACATGCGGACGATCCTCTCTTTTCGGAACGACAGCCCGCTCTCGATGGGCGCCGTTCTGGAACGAAACGCCGAAGAATACCCCGCCCAAACGGCTCTGCTCTATGAAGACGTCCGCATCACCCACGATGCCTTCAACCGGAAGATCAATCAGTACGCCCATTTCCTCTCGTCCCGGGGAGTGGGCAAGGGCGACGTGGCCCTCGTGCTGGTGGACAACCGGCCGGAGCTTCTGATGCTCATGGGCGCGCTGTCAAAACTGGGCGCCGTCGCATCCCTGATCAACCCCAACCTGCGGGGAAACGTGCTTCAGTACAGCATCAACCTGACCCGGGGAAAGACCTTCCTCATCGGCGAGGAGCTCTTGGATGCATTCGAGGAGATCAGGGACGCGCTCGAACTCACCGCAGAGGACCGGCTCTACTACCAGCCGGATTCCGGCCGGGCCGACGCCCCGAAGGGGTACGAAGATCTCCAGGAGGCGATCCGCGATCAGCCGACGAGCAACCCCGCGACCACCCGGGATATCCGGCTTGGGGATCCCTTTGCCTACGTGTTCACCTCCGGGACCACGGGCCTGCCCAAGGCATCGGTCCAGACCCACCGTCGCTGGTTCAGCGGCATGTACTGGTTCGGGAAGATCGTGATGAACCTCAAGCCCTCGGACGTCTATTACTGCCCCCTGCCGTTCTGCCACACGAACGGTCTCCATGTAGCCTGGGGGTCGGCTGCCGGCTGCGGCACAGCCCTGGCCATCCGGCGCCGTTTTTCCGCGAGCCAGTTCTGGGCCGACACCCGCAAGTTCAATGCCAACTCGTTCATCTACGTCGGAGAAGTGTGTCGCTACCTGATGAACCAGCCGCCGCGCCCGGACGACCGCGACAACCCGGTCGAGATGATGGTCGGCAACGGCCTCCGGCCCGACATCTGGAAGGCCTTCAAGAAGAGGTTCGGCATCTCCAAGGTCTACGAGCTCTACGGGGCGGCCGAGGCCCCGCTGATCTTCTCGAACCTCCTCAACGTGGACTGTACGGTCGGCACCTGCCTGACGCCCTTTGCCATCGTGGAGTACGACCTGGACGCAGAAGAACCGGTCCGGGGTGAGGACGGGTTCATGAAGAAGGTTGCCCCGGGGCGGACCGGCCTGATCCTGGCCGAGATCTCGGAGCGCATGCCTTTTGCCGGCTACACGGACAAGGCCGAGACCGAGAAGAAGATCTTCCGGGACGTGTTCAAGAAAGGGGATCTCTGGTTCAACAGCGGGGATCTGGTCCTGAACCAGGGCTACAGGCACATCCAGTTCGTGGACCGCCTGGGAGACACCTTCCGGTGGAAGGGAGAGAACGTGTCCACCTCCGAGGTGGAGAACGTGGTCAACACCCTGGACCAGGTCGATGAATCGACCGCTTACGGAGTCAGGGTCCCGGGCACGGACGGTCGCGCGGGGATGGTCGCGATCATCCCCAGGACGCCTGTGGAGGCCTTCGACCTGAAGGCCCTGGCGGACAGGGTGCGCGGAGCCCTCCCCTCCTATGCAGTGCCGAAGTTCGTGCGTTTCAGGAAGGCGTTTGAAACGACCGGAACGCACAAGATCAAAAAAAAGGTGCTCCGGGATGAGGGATGCGACCCGAACGTGGTGGCCGATCCCCTGTACGTGCTTCTGCCCGATGCGGACACGTACCAGCCGCTGACCCGGGAGATCTATCGGGAAATCGAGGCCGGCAGACATCGATTCTAGGCGGAAGGAGGGATTGAGGATGGGCGCCGAGGCGCGACTGAAAGAACTGGGCCTGGAGCTTCCCGCTCCGGCGGCACCTGTAGGCAACTATGTCTCCGCTGTCCGCTCCGGGAATCTCGTCTTCCTCTCCGGTCACGGCCCGGTCGGCAAGGACCGTGTCGTGACCGGTAAGCTGGGCAGGGGCTTGACTGTGGAGGAGGGATACGAGGCGGCAAGGCTGGTCGCCGTCGGACTTCTGGGCTCGCTCAAGGCCCTGATCGGCGACCTGGACAAGGTGCGCCGGATCGTCAAGGTTCTCGGAATGGTCAACTGCGATCCCGCCTTTCTGGAACAGCCGAGGGTGATCGACGGCGCCTCGGACCTCCTGGTGGAAATCTTCGGCGAGGCGGGAAGGCACGCGCGCTCCGCGGTGGGGATGAGCGCCCTACCCTTCGACATTGCCGTGGAGATCGAGATGATCGTCGAGGTGGAGGGGTAGGCGCCTCAGCCGGCGCTTGGCATCCCCGTCCCTGCCGGCCCCATTGCATGTTCTCCTTCGTGGACAACGTTTCCCCCCCGTTTTCTCCGGTGTGCGCGCCCTTTCGGCAGGAAGAGCATGGCGAGGAATTCCCTTGAGTTACAAGATGGATTGTGCTTTGCTTCGCAGGTTGTCGACAGAGGGAGGGAGTCATGAAATTGAGACCCAAGATTCTTCCCGGTTTTCTCATTCTGGCCCTGATGCTTCTTCTGGCCGGCATATGGGCCGTCTATCAGTTGAAGGTCCTGGGAATTTCCGCCCAGAGGATGCTGGATGAAAACTACAAGAGCATCCACGCGGCCCAGCAGATGATCGAGTCCCTGAAGCGGCAGGACAGTGCCATCCTGCTGCTGCTCCTCGGAAAATGGGAAGAAGGCAGATCCATTCTCGAGTCCTCTGATGCCTCTTTTCAGGAAGCGCTCGGGATTGCGAAGGGAAACATTACGATCTCGGGCGAAGAGGTCCGCGTCGAGGCGGTTGCGAAGAGCTATGCGGCTTACAAGGGTATCTGGATTCGGCCCATCGTGGGCACGGTCAACGAGGGAAACCTGAACTGGTACACGGAACAGGTCCACCCGGCCTTCCTTGAGGTCAAGTCCTGTATCAACAAGGTACGAGACCTCAACAGTACCGCGATGTATGAATCCGCCTCCGAGTTGAAAGACAGGGCCAGAAGGGCTGTAACGCCCGGGGCCGTCGCCGTCATGGCAGCACTCGTCTTCAGCCTGCTTTTCAGCTACTTCGTGAATTACTATGTCGTGAGCCCGATCCTGCGGGTTACGGGTGCCGTTCAAGAGTTTGCGAATCGGGCAGGCCCTTTGATGTTGAGATCGAATCGCGGGACGAGATCGCGCGACTGGCCTCCGCAATCCATGATTTGTGCCTGGCTGCGCAAGAGTCGAGAGAGAGAGACAAATGAGATTCCGTGTCGTTGCAAGGTACGTCGGCTTCTCCCTGATCCTGAATGCCGCATTCTTGATTGTTGCCTCTCTCGTGTCCGCCTGGTTCTCGGACCCCGCGTTTCTCCCCCTGATCTACAGCGCTCTGGTGTCTCTTCTCTTCGGGATCTTTCCGATGGTCTTTGTCCCGCCCACAACCGACCTTTCCGACAAAGAAGGTCTCGTCATCGTGGTCGCCAGTTGAGTTGGGTGCTTTCCTGACTGATCGGGACCCTGCCCTACTTTTTGTGGGGAGCGGAATTCACCTTCACGAACGCATGGTTCGAGAGCGTGTCCGGATACACTACCACGGGCTGTTCCGTCCTGAGAGACGTCGAGGCGCTACCTCCGGGACTCCTGTTCTGGAGGTCCCTGACACATTGGATAGGAGGTATTGGAATCCACGTCTTCGTCCTTGCCGCCCTCTCCTTCATGGCCGGCGCCGAGAAGATCCTCTACAGCGCGGAGGCCTCTTCGCTCTCCCGCGAGAATTTCCGCTACAGAACCAGAAGGGTGATACAGATCCTGGTCGTTGTTTACGTGGGGCTGACGTTCTTGGAAACCCTTTCCCTGTCCCTTTGCGGGATCAACCTCTTTGATGCCCTCACCCATACCTTCACCACGGTCGCCACCGGCGGCTTTTCCACAAAGAACCAGAGTGTCGCCTACTTCCACAGCGTGAGCGCCGAGCTTGTCATCGTCCTGTTCATGATGGTTTCAGGGATCCACTTCGGGCTGCTTTTCTCCGCGGTCTCGGGGGACCCCGGCGCGTTTCTGGAAGTCTTCGGTGGTCAAGTACTACGCTCTCGCCATGCTCGCCGGGATTGGCGTGGTGAGTGCCGACGTTTGCCTGGGAACGTCTTCCCCGTTCTGGGAGTCCTTGCGCCTGAGTGCATTTCAAATCGTGTCGGTGGGTTCGTCCACCGGCTTCGCCGCGACCGACACAACCGTATGGCCCCCCCTGTCGCAACTGGTCCTGATCCTGTTCACGCTGCAGTGCGCCTGCGCCGGGTCCACGTCCGGCGGGATCAAGGCGGATCGAATCATCATTTTCGGAAAGACCTTCATGAGGGCCGCAAGAAAGATGCTTCATCCCGCAGAGATCCTTTCGGTCCGAATCGACCGACGTCCGCTCGACGAAGAGGTCGTCGGGGCAAATCTGCTGTACATCACAACGTATGTTGCCGCGGTCGTCCTTTCGACCCTGTTGCTGGCGGCGCAGGGACTGGATCTGCTTTCCGCGTTTTCAGGGTCCGCCGCCTGCATGGGCAACGTCGGCCCGGGTTTGGGCACGGTCGGGTCCATGGGAAACTTCGCGCACCTACCGGCATTCAGCAAATGGGTGCTGTCCTTCGTCATGCTCCTGGGAAGGCTGGAAATCTATGGCATGCTCGCCCTGCTGATACCGCGTCTCTGGAGGTGGGCGTAAGAGGCGGTCGACGAAGGCCCGGAACGGGACAACGAAACCCGTCAGCCAGGATCTCTTTCCTTCCGCCGGATGCCGGACGAACGGAGGCAATCCCTTGACGCCCTCGAATCGTTCCTGAACAATTTACGTGAACGACCCAAGGAGGCAGGACGCCTCTGCGTCATGGATGCGTCCCCGGAGGCCAATCGATGAAGAAAGAGGTCTTTTCCATATGCTTCATGTGCACGGTCCGCTGCCCCATCAAGGTGACGGTGGAGGACGGGTCGGTCCGGTGGATCGAAGGGAATCCTCACCAGCTCAAGGGGGCGCTATGCGCCAAGGGGAGCGCAGGGACGGCCCTTCTCAACGACTCGGAGCGGCTTCGCTATCCCATGATCCGGCAGGGGGCCCGGGGAGAGGGGAAATGGAAGCCGGTGAGCTGGGACGAGGCCCTGGATTACACGGCGGAGAGAATCCGGGCCGTTATCGAGGCCCACGGACCCCAGTCCGTGGTCTTCGGCGAGCGCAGCAACCTCAACACGGACCTGAGCAAGACCTTCACGCGGGCGATCGGATCGCCCAATCATTACACGCACGATGCCCTGTGCAAGGGGTCGGTCAACACGGCCTTCCGAACGCTGACGGGATACACGGACGCCCAGGTGGGCATCGACTACGCCGGCACCCGGCACATGGTTCTGTACGGGAGAAACATCTTCGAGTCCCTGGAACTGAAGCCCATCCAGGCCCTCATGAACGCCTTGGAGAACGGCGCCAGGCTCACGGTGATCGACACTCGGGCCACGATCACGGCGTCCAAGGCCACACGATTCTGGATGACACGTCCGGGAACGGATCTTGCCCTGAACTACGCCGTCATCCACGTGCTGCTCCGAGAGAGCCTGTACGATGCCGCGTATGTCAATCGATGGGTCACCGGCCTCGAGGGTCTGCGAGCCCTGGTAGAGCCCTACACACCTGAGTGGGCCGAGGGCGAGACAGGGATCTCCGCGGAGGAAATCACGGCCTTCGCCCGCGAGGTCAGCCAGGACAGACCTCGGGTGGTCTTTCATCACGGATACCGAGGCTCCAATCACATCAACGAGATCTACTTCCGACGCTCTCTCATCATCCTCAACGCTCTCATGGGGAGCATCGAGGGAACTGGCGGGCTCATCTTCAACAAGACTGCCAGGGACGCGGGACGCGGCGCCTTCCGCAAGTACGTGGACCAGGAGGGCCTCCCGGAGGCGAAGGGCCAGCGGTTCGACGGAGTAGGGGCTGCGTCCCTTCCGATCTGCGACCCTGCGCACGGCGCGGGGCAGCAGCTCCCCCTCGCCATCCTCGCGGAGGATCCTTATCCCATCAAGGCGACCCTTGCTCACCGCTTCGATCCCCTGCTGTCCATCCCTGACTACCACCAGAACCTTCGTGCCTTTGACAAACTGGACTTCATTGCCACGATCGACGTGAACTTCAGCGAGACCGCCTGGTACTCGGACGTGATCCTCCCCGAGTCCATCTATCTGGAGCGTGCGGATTCCCTGCAGATGGCCGATGGGCCGATCCCCACGATCTACATGCGCCGCCAGTGCGTAGCGCCCCGGTACGACACCAAGCCGTACTGGGAGATTATCAAGCTGCTCGCCGAAAAAATGGGCCTCGGCCGGTACTTTCCTTACGAGGCGATCGAAGACATTTGGAACTACCAGCTCCGGGACACGGGGGTCAGGATCGAGGACTTTGGCGCCAGGGGGTTCGTACCGCTCTCCGACAAGGCCCTCATCTGGGATCGCAAGGAGGGCATCCGGTTCAAGACGCCCTCCGGGAAGATCGAGCTGGCATCGAGCCTGCTGGAGCAGAACGGATTTCCGTCCTTCCCACCATACGAGCCCGTCCCGGCTCCCCCGGAGGGGATGTTCCGGCTCACGGTGGGGCGAAACGCGATCCACACCCACGGGTCCACCCAGAACAACGCCTACTTGAACGAGCTGCTGCCCGAAAACGCGCTTTGGATCAACGCAGGGGAGGCACGGAAGCTCGGCATCGTGAACGGCCAGCCGGTGGAGGTCTCCTCGGACCGGGGCTGCGGCAGAATCAAGGCGTTCACGACCGATCTCATCCACCCCGAGGCGGTATTCATGCTCCATGGCTTTGGAAGAACGGTGCCCGTTGCCACGCGCTGTTACGAAAAAGGGGCGAGCGACGGCGTCCTTCAGAAGAATGTGACAGACAGGGTGGGTGGAAGTCCCGGATTCCACGAAACCTTCGTTCGGGTGCGACCCGCAGCCGGGGAGAAACAGACATGAGCGAGTATTTTCTGTTCCACGACAGTGCCAAGTGCATCGGGTGCCTCTCGTGCGAGGTCCACTGCAAGGAGCACAAGCGCCTGGCCGTCGGGCCCCGCCTCTGCCGCGTCATGACCGTGGGGCCCCAAATGGTGAACTCCCTGCCCAAGATGGACTTCTTGTTCCTCCCCTGCTTCCACTGCGAGAGGCCGTGGTGCGTCGCGGCCTGCCCGACCGGGGCCATGCAGAAGCGGGTCCGGGACGGAATCGTTTTCGTGGACGGCGAGTTGTGCGTGGGGTGCAAGGCCTGCATGCGGGCCTGCCCCTGGGGGGCGCCCCAGTGGGATCCCGAGACGGGCAAGGCAGTCAAGTGCGACTACTGTTTCGACCGGGTGGATCAGGGGCTGGACCCCGCGTGCGTGACCAAATGCGTGACCAAGTGCCTGCAGTTCGGGAGACCGGCCGCCGTTGCGGACTCTCGCCGGGAACGCCATGCCAAGGCGATGGCCGCTCTCGGCCGGCAGGTGGCCCTGTCCCATCCGACAGCCGGGCCCCGGCCGGGGACGTCCGCCGGGAACACGGCCCCGGAGGCCGGCCGGGGGGCTGATCCATGATGGAAAAGAACGCGTGCCCGGTTTACGCAGCCTTCCGGGAGGTCTGCCGGGTGGTCGCCGGCCGGCGGATCGTCGAGCCTCGCGCAAGGGGCACGGCCGAGGACCTGGCCGAGCTGCTGGACGATGTGTCCAGGGGAAGGGCGGGGGCGGGCCACCTGGCCGCCATGGCCGACCTGGCCCGGCGCCTGGCTCAGGGGGGAGACCCCGAAGCCGCGACGATCGGGGCACGGGTGGAACAGGAGCTGCACGTCCACTCCGAGGCCTACGAGAGCCACATTCGAACCCGCATTTGCCCCTCGGGCGACTGCGACGTGCTGGCGCCCGCTCCGTGCCAGATGGCATGCCCTGCGGGCATCGACGTCTCGAGCTACGTGAGCCTCATCGGACAGGGGCGTTACGGGGAGGCCGTTTCCCTCATACGGCAGGACAACCCGTTTCCCTGGGTGTGCGGCCTGGTCTGCACCCACCCCTGCGAGTTCATATGCGTCAGAGGTCTCATCGACGCCCCTGTCGCCATCAAGGACCTCAAGGCCTTTGCTGCCGAACGTGCCATGTCCCGGCATGCCTACGTGAATCCCGGCAAGGCGGAGGACAACGGCCAAAAGGTGTGCGTGATCGGGGCGGGCCCGGCAGGCCTTACCGCCGCCTATTTCCTCGCGCTCAACGGGTACAGGGTCACGGTCATCGAAGCCCTTCCCTCGGCCGGCGGGATGATGAGGATGGGCGTTCCCCGGTACAGGCTTCCCGCAGAGGTCATTGACCGCGAGGTGGCGATCATCGAGCGGCTGGGGGTGGAGTTTCGCTTCAACACCCGCCTGGGGGTGGAGGCGACTTTGCCCGCCCTGCGGGCCGAGGGCTTTCTGGCATTCTTCATCGCGGTGGGTGCCCATGCCTCCCACCGCCTGTCGATCCCGGGCGAGGAGGCATTTCCACAGGTCATCGACGCGGTCAGGTTCCTCCGCGAGGTTGCCTTGGGCCATCGCCGCATTCCCGGACTCCGCGTCGGCGTCATCGGAGGGGGCAACGTCGCCATCGACGCGGCCCGGACCCTTGTGCGACTCGGGTGCGAGGAGGTCCTTCTCCTGTACCGCCGCACCCGGAACGAGATGCCCGCCAATCACGAGGAGATCCGCCAGGCCGAGGAGGAAGGCGTGCGGCTGCGGTTCCTGGCAGTTCCCGTGGAGATCATCGGGGCCGCGGGCAGGGTTACAGGGCTCCGCATTCTCCGTGCAAGGCTGAGCGATCCCGACGCCCAGGGCCGGCGCAGGCCGGTGCCGATCGAGGGCAGCGACTCCATCCTGCCCCTGGATGCGGTCATCCCGGCAATCGGTCAGAAGACGGACACGCAAGCACTGCAGACGCTCAGGGGCATCCGCTGGACGAGATGGGACACGATCGTGGCCCACACGGTGAGTATGGCCACCGATGCCGAGGGAATCTTTGCCGGCGGCGACGCGGTCGGGGGGCCTGCCACGGTGGTGGAGGCCATCGGGGCCGGAAAGCGTGCCGCGGAGGGTATCGACCGATTCCTCAGGGGGCTCCCGCAACCCGGGATGCCGCCGGTGCCCGTCCGGCGCCACCGTGGGGAGTGGCTGGAGGTCCCGGCCGACGTGAAGATGACCCTGGGCAGACAGGCCGTGCGGTTGCTGGATCCGGATCGCAGGCGCAGCACGTTCGAGCAGGTGGAGCTGGGACTCTCCGAAGATCAGGCCCGCGATGAGGCCCGCAGATGCCTCCGATGCGATGTCTGCAAGCGCTGCGGCAGGTGCGTGGCGGTCTGCCGGGACAGCATGGGGGTGGATGCCCTGCGCATGGGCTACGTGGAGGGAGACCGCAAGGGGCGGACCGACTACCTTGTGGCCGCGGAGCGCTGCATCCTTTGCGGGGCGTGCGCGGCCAATTGCCCCACGGGTGCCATGCGCATCCAGGAGATCGACGGCGAGAGGAGGCTCAGCCTCTGCGGAACCATCCTCCACAGGGAGAAGCTGGTGTGCTGCGAGGCCTGCGGTGCGGCCCTGGGATCGACACGATACCTGGATTTCGTTCGCAGGAGGACCGCTCACATCGCCCCCGCCTTTCCGGGGCGCAGGCTCTGCGAGGCCTGCGCCCGCAAGGCGACGGCGGAGTCCTCCTCCTACGTTCTGGTGCAGTGAGGGAGCGCCCTCGAGACCATCGCAGGCCGGAGCGCTTCCAAGGATCACGGGAAAGGGCGGACACCATGAGACCGTATCGACAGGGCGATCGGGTTGAGGTCTTTCGGAAACCGCAGGATCCCCGATGGGAGGAGTATATGGAGACCTACATCGGACTCCGGGGTGTGGTCAGCGACCCCGACGCCGTCATAAACGACCCGGAGGCCCTGATTCAGATCACCCTGGAGGGAACCGGCGGCACCCACCGTCTTCCCCAGGAATGCTTGAGGCTGCTCGAGGAGAATGGCGGCTGAAGGACTTGGAAGAGATCACCGGTCCGGCGCGGTTGCCGCAACCGGCCTGACGCGGGCAGGCGCGAGTGCCCTCACCCCCTCCCCGATCCGCCTGCATGAAGGGCCTTGCGAGAGATCTTGACGGCGTCAGCTTCATGCGGTTCGCTTTGTCGCCCGCTCGATGGCGGCCCGGAAATAGGCGTTGGCGCCCTCCACGAACTGCTCCCGGGTGAGGAGCTGGGCCGCCACCGCCTGCTCGGTCTCCTTCGCTATCCGGCCGTCCCGCACGACCTGCCTTCCGGCCTCCCGGGCGGCGGCGTAGATCGCTTCGGCCTTTTCGGGCATGAGCTTCTCCGCCATTCCCAGAAACTCCCCCTCGGGCCGGAGCAGCGCGCCCATCAGCCTCGTTCTGCTGTGCCGGCAGATGATCCGGAAGTGGGCCATCATCTCGTCGAAGTTGTCCAGTTCGTGAAAGCCGCAATTGGAGACCACGACCATGCCCTTTTCCTTCTTCTCGTAACGGGAGGGATGGGTGCAATGGCCGGCATCCGTCAGATCGATGTACGGCTCGGCGGACGGGATGATGCGGTCCAGGAGCAGCTTCATCTGGGCGGTCATCCCGAACACGTAAAGGGGCGTGGCGTAGACGATCACGTCTGCGCCCGTCATGGCGGGGAGCAGTTCCTCCATGTCATCCTTCTGGCAGCACTGCCCCGGCGTCTTGAGCCAGCAGTTGTAGCAGCCCAGGCATGGTTTGATGTTCCTGTCGTAGAGGTAGACGAGATCGACGTCCGCACCGGCCTCCTTCGCCCCCTCGATAAAGGGGAGAAGGATCCGGTTGGTGTTGCTCTTCGTCTTTCTCGGGCTGGAATTGAAGGCGAGCATCCTCATGGCTTCTCCTACCCCTTCGGGTCCCAGGGCACACGCTTCCCCTCTTCCGTGTAACGGTAGAACCCCTTGCCGACCTTTTTCCCCAGGCGGCCTTCCCGGACCATGCGCTCCACCAGATCCGAGCGCGGCACCAGATGGTCTTCCCCGAGCGCCTCCATGGCCCTGGCAACGCGAAGGAAGGTGTCCAGGCCCGCATTGTCCGCAATCTCACAGGGGCCTATGTTCCATCCGAGCCCCAGGCGCATGCCGATGTCCACATCCTCGGGGCTCACGATGCCCTCTTCGATCAGGTCTGCGCACTCGCGCCATGCGGCGAACAGGATACGGTTGATGACGAATCCGGGAATGTCTCTGCGAACGGCCAGGGGCCTCTTCCCCAGTGACCGGACGAATTCCAGACCGAGTTCGAAGACCGGATCGGCCGTCTTCGCCCCTTTGATGACCTCCACCAGCCCCATGAAGGGAACGGGGCCGAAGAAATGCAGGCCGAGAACACGTTCCGGGCGCTCCGCGGCCGAGGCAAGCCGCGTGATCGGGATCGAGGAGGTGTTGGTCGCCAGGGGCGTATCCGCCGGGGCCAGCCGATCCACCTCCTGGAACAACTCCTTTTTCAGGTCCTCGTCCTCGATCACCGCCTCGATGACCCAGTCCGACTGGGCCGCTGCCCGCAGGCCCTGCACCGGCTCAATACGCCCGAGCACCGTCTCCGGCCCCTCGGCGAGCATGCCCTTCCCGGCGAACTTGCCCGCCGACCATCGGATCCCCTGGATCGCCTTGTCCAGGGCCGCCTCGTCATTGTCCGTCAGAAAGACCCGGTACCCCGACTGGGCGCACACCTGCGCGATCCCGGCGCCCATGAAGCCGGCGCCGATCACGAAGACCTTCTTCATTCAACTCTCCTTCCAAGGGAGGATCGGCAATGCCGGCGAGGCCTGCTAGCCCCTGGTCGCGATCTGCCAGCCGATGTCCGACAGGTACCGGACGTATATGCCGAAGGATTCCGCCTTTGCCGAGCTGGCGATCCCGTCGAGACCCCTCTTGTAGACTCCCTGAACGATGGCGGCAACCCGAAAGATGCTGAAGGCGAGGAAGAAGTTCCAGTTCGGAATAGAGCCGCGGCCCGTCCGCCTGCAGTAGGCGGCCACGTACTCCTGCTCCGCGGGGATGCCGAGGGCCTTCAGATCCAGGCCGGCATAGCCCAGGTTCGTGCCGCTGCCGGCCGGAATGTGGTAGAGCATGCAATTGTATGCGAGGTCCGCGAGCGGATGCCCGAGGGTGCAAAGCTCCCAGTCCAGGATGGCGAGGATGCGAGGCTCGGTGGGGTGGACGATCATGTTCTCGAGCCGGTAGTCCCCGTGGACGATGGTCGTGGTTTCGTCGTCCGGGGTGTTCTCCGAAAGCCACCGGATCAGGCGTTCCATGCTTTCGATATCGTCCGTCTTGGAGGCCTCGTACTGCTTCGCCCATCGGTGCACCTGTCTCGCCATGTAGTTGCCCGACTTCCCGAAGTCCTCGAGCCCCACGGCCTTCCAGTCCACCCGGTGGAGCTTGACGAGGGCCTCGTTCATCGCGTCGATGATTGCGGTTCGCTCCTTCGGGCCCGAGGCCTCCGGCATGGAAGGATCGCGGAAGATCCTTCCCTCTACACGCTCCATGACATAGAAGGATGTGCCGATGATGGAGTCATCCTCGCAGAGCAGGCAGGTCTGAGGAACCGGGACTCCCGTTCCCTCCAAGGCCTTGATGGCACGGTATTCGCGGTCCACCGCATGGGCGGAGGGAAGGAGCCTTCCCGGCGGCTTCTTGCGCAGGACCCATTCCTTCCCCCCGGCGGACAGCAGAAACGTGGGATTGGACTGACCCTCTCCGAACTGCATGACCGTCAATTCGCCCGAGAACCCCTCCAGTCTGCCCGCAAGATAGCGTGCAAGCGACTCTTCGTCGAATCGATGGGCCGATCTTACAGGAATGATCTCTTCTGATTTGCGCATTCGCTCTCCCTCCGCTTCGGGGCGGCACGACCTCGAGGCGATCCGGAATGGTCTTTCAAAGAGCAAGGAACAGTTCGCGCCGCGGCAACACGCAAGTCTAGGCCGCCCCGTCTCTTCCGTCAAGGCTGGGCGGAGCCGCGGACATTTTGAAGCCTGGGTGTAACCGGACCGGAGATTTCACCGACTTCATCCGTGAGGCCTCGGAGAGAGTGTGGCGACGCAGTCGAGGAAACCGCAACCGATGGGAGGAAGAAAAATGGAGAGTCTACGGATGGCCGCGGTGACGATGGCGGCGGCAATGGTTCTGATCACGGGGACCGCATATGCTATGCCGGGAGACGGCATGCCCGGAATGGGAGGCCCGGGCGGCCCCCTCGGGGAAGGATTCCTGCGGGTTCTGCTCGGCCTCGACCTCACGGACGGGCAGAAACAGGAGGCCGCCCTGATTCTGTCGAAACACAGGGAGGAGGGCAGGGAGCGCCGCGAGGCGCTTCATCAGGCCATGGACAGGCTGCGCGCAGCCGCGGAAGCCGACCCGTTCGATGAGGAGGCGGTCCGCGCCGCATGCAAAGGGGTGGCCGCCGCAGGAGAGGAAATGGCTGTACACGGCGCGGCGCTTGCTGCAGAATTGAGGGGTATTCTGACCCCGGAGCAGCGGGCCTCTCTGGAAGCCCACAAGGCCTCCCGGCAAGAGATGCGCGAGAGGCGAATGGAAAAGAGGGCCTCGTTGGTGGACGAGTGGATCGACATGTACAGCAAAGGACCCCGATAACGGAAGGATTTCCTCGGCCCGGGGCCTTGTCGCTCCGGGCCGCCTCCGGCCTTACGGAAGGGTCGGGAGCGCTCCCTGACGATGAGAAACGTGCGAAACGGACCCGGCGATTCCGATGTCATCCGGGAGGTCCTCGGCGGGAATGTCAACGCCTTCGAGCAACTGGTGGCCCGTTACCAGGATACGGTGTGCGCAATCGTCACCAAGAAGGTACCGAGAGAAGATATCGAAGAGGTCGCCCACGAGGTCTTCGTCCGCGCATACCGATCGCTCGGGACCTTCCGGGCGAAGACGCCGTTCAAGAACTGGCTCGCCGGGATCGCCGTACGCTGCTGCTGCGATTTCTGGCGGGAACGGTACAGGAACCGGGAGACGCCGGCCGACCCCCTCGCAGAGGACGGAAAGGAATGGGTCCGGGGCCTTCTCGTGGACGGTTTCGCGCAATCCTCCGGCGACGCTGCCCGGAGCGGGCAGGCCCTCCGCGTCCTGCGGTGGGCCATGGAACGACTGTCGGCCGAGGACCGCATGGTCGTTGCACTGATCCACCTGGAGGAGTACACGACCGCAGAAGCGGCCGAACTGTTGCGCTGGAGCGTCGCAAAGGTCAAGATACGTGCCTATCGGGCCCGCAAGAAGCTTCGAAAGGCCCTATCCGAGGCCGTTCCGGACAGGCAGGGGGCGTAAGGGATGGAAAGGAAGGCGAAGGAGATCGAGCGGATCGAGAAGGCCCTGGCGGCCGCCCATCGGGGGCAGGCCGCGCCGAGTCTTTCGCAGGAATGGCGCGACGGCGTGATGCGCCGGATCCGCCGCATGCATGCGGAAGCGCGCCAAGAGAGGGCACGGCCGGCCGCGGACCCGGCATTCCGGCGCACGCTCCTGCCCTTCGCCGCAGCCGCCGGGATCGCCGCCATCGCCCTTCTGGCCTATCTGCTCGCCATGCCCCCCGCCATGGAGCAGGACCTCTTCGCCGCGCTCACGCTGGATCCTTCCGGCTTGATCGCGACCGAGGAACTCGGAATGCAGTGAGATGAGGTGATCGTCATGGCCAAGTGGAAGATCCGGGCAGGGCTCTTGGTTCTCTTTGTCTGCGGCGTCCTGATCGGCAGCGTCGGGACCCAAATCTACGTGCGGCACAAGATTTCCGGCATCGTGGCCAGGGAGCGTCCGGTCATCCGCGACCTCTTTCTGCGACGCCTGACCCGCGAACTCGATCTGACGGAGAAGCAGAGGCGGGAAATCGAAGGAATCGCGGACCGCACGGCCGAGAGGTTTCACGACCTCCAGAGACAGCACCGCGGCGAAGTGGAGGGCATTCTCGATCAGGCCGTCTCCGACATGAAGGAACACCTGTCTCCCGAGCAGAAGGAACGGCTCGACCGCCTTCGCAAAGAGATGAAGGACCGGCAGGAAAGGCGGATGCGGGGTCGGCACCGTCCCGACTTTCCTCCGCCTCCGCCGCAGATGCCGGGGCCCTATCCGCCGCCGCCCTTTCCCCCGCCCGACGAACCCCCTCCTCCTTGAGGGCGAACACCCAGGACGACCGGCCCCGGATTCTCCCCATCCGCCGCTCCCTGCGCAACCGCGCCGAAACGGCCTTCGTTGACACGGAAGAGCCGCAGTGGCCATACTCCTGTCTGGTCGTTTCAGGCCCGGAACCGGAAAAAGGAGACGCAGCGATGAAAATACTGGGAATGGTCGGGAGCTACCGGAGGAACGGAAACTCCGAGATCCTCGCCAAGGAGGCCCTGATGGGCGCCGAGGAGGCAGGGGCCGAGGTGGAACTTCTCCGGCTCACGGACTATGCGATTCAGCCGTGCCAGGGGTTCGGCCTCTGTCTCTTCCGGGCCGAGGGGTGCCACATCGAGGACGGCGTGAAAGAGATCTGGGCCAAGATCGGCGAGTCGGACGCGGTCCTGCTGAGCGTTCCGTGCTATTTCCTCGAATCGACCGCCATCCTGAAGCAGCTCATCGACCGGGGCTGGGTCCTGGCCCACCGCGGGGCCTTTCGGGGCAAGTTCGGGTCGGTCCTGGTCCCGTACGCGACCCGCGGGTGGATTCCTTACGCCATGCTTCAGCCCAACATCTTCTTCGGCATCCTGGGCTTTCAGGTGATCCACCGCGCGACGTTCAATGTGCAGGGGCTCGGCGAGGCGGTGCACGACGAGCCGGGAATCGAGAAGGCCCACCGCATCGGCGCCGAGCTGGCGCGGGCGGTGCGCGACCGGGACCCCACCTACCGCTCGGAACCGGGCATCTGCCCGATCTGCCAGGACTGGAACATCCGCATCCTCCAGGACCGACAGGCGGTCGAATGCCCCACATGCGGCGTCCGCGGCACGCTGAAGATCGAAAACGGAACCATCGCCGTCACCTTCGGAGAGAAGGCCCTGGCCGAATACCGGTTCGACCCGGAGGTGGGCTACAACCATTTCACCTACCACATCAAGCCGTCGAAGGACTACTTCCTGCGCACCAAGGAAGAGCGAAAGGCAAGGCTGAAGAAGTACAAGACCTACCTGGCATAGGGGGGACGATCCGATGGGAGAGTACATCGCCCGGCTGCGCTACTACCCCGGCGACCCGCTCGAGGAGATCCGCCAGGAAGACCTGGACCGCATCGCCGAGGCATGCGGGGTGAAGGCTCGGCTCGAGAGGATCGAAAAACGGGTCTTGAGCGACGGAGTGCTTCGCGAGGAGACCCTGGACGAGGCCATCGAGGAAATGACCCAGGACGTGATCACCATCGAATCCCGGGACGAGGCCGGGTTGAGAAGGGCCGTCCTGGCCGTTTACGGGAAATACCGCTCTCCGAGGACCCCCTACGGCTTTTTGGGAAGCAACCCGGACGGGGAGCGGGTCGCCAAGGCGGCGGCCGAGGAGACCGGGGGAGGATGGTAGAAGGGGGGAAACGCAAAAACTCTTTCCCATTCGAATTGATGTATGCTAGAATAATATTCGTATTGATTGAACTTCGCGGGGCTCTCTGAAAACGCGCCCTCCATGGACGCGCTCCCCGGGGGCGGGCCTCGCACCGTGCGATCGGCACAACCGGAGGGACACGTCGTGTTTACCCACAGGACGCACACCGTCTGGGTCGGCATCCTCCTGCTGTCTTCGCTCTTTCTCCTGGGCCAGCAGCAGCCTGCCTGGTCCCCTTCCGACTTGATTTACTGCGAGGACATGGACGCAGACGGCTACGGCGCGCGGCCGGCCCTTCTTTGCCCTTACCTGTTCAAGATCGACTGCGATGATTTGAACCCGCAGGTGCATCCGGGCGTGATCGAGGCCGCCTACGGCGATCCGATCTGTTCCGACGGCCTGGACAACGATTGCGACGGCCTGACCGACATCCTCGACAACGGCTGTCAGGAGTGCCTGTCCGCGGCAGATTGCGATGACGGGAATCCTTGCACGAACGATGCCTGCGTCGGCTTCGTCTGCTCCTACACATACAACACGGCCCCTTGCGACGACGAAGACCCCTGCACCACGAACGACTTCTGTTCGCAGGGCGTCTGCGTCGGCGGCCCCGCGCCGGACGCGGACATGGACGGATACGCGAGCGAGGCCTGCGGCGGCACCGACTGCGACGATCAGAACGGGCTCGTCCATCCGGGCGCCACAGAGGCGCTGTCCGACCCGCCCACATGCTCCGACGGCCTGGATAATGATTGCGACGGCGCAACCGACGGCGCGGACCCGGCCTGCGTCCCGTGAACCCTCGGTGCCGCGGATGTGGTTCTTCCTTCGCACCCGTGCTACAATCCGTGCGACGCATCCGCCAAGAACTTCCCGGGAGTTCGAGCCATGACGCTTGCAAGCGATCCCCGGCTGGCTTCCTACCTGGCTGAAAAGCTCGGCGGAAGCGATCTCACGATCCGGAAGGTGTGGCAGAACACGGAAGGCTGGTCCATGGAGACCTTCAGCCTCGCCGTGGAGTACACCCGGGACGGCGGCCGGCTCCGGCAGGAGATCATCCTGCGCCGCGAGCCCGTCGGCGGGCTGCTGGAGCCTTACGACGTTTCCTACGAGTACCGGATCCTCTCCGCCCTTCAGGGCACAGGCGTCACGATTCCGAAGACCTACTGGTGCGAGCCCGACCCCGCCGTGTTCGAGCGGCCCTTCTATGCCATGGAGAAGGTGGACGGAGAGGTCCACTTCCTCACCAAGCACAATGCGGACCCGGACTACCGGCTGATTCCGGACGACCGCGAACGGGCCAGCCTGGCCGAGGACTTCATCGCCAACCTGGCGCGCATCCACGCATGCGACTGGCGGTCCCTGGGGCTGGACTTCCTGGGCGACCCGGGTCCGGGAAAAGGCTCGGCCCTGCGGCAGACGCAACACTGGGAGGCGGTCATCGAGAGGGCGGGCTACCGCAGGAAGCCGCTCGTGACGCTCGCCGTCAACTGGCTCAGGAACAACGCCCCGGAGAACGAGTCGGTCCGCATCGTCCACGGGGATTACCGTACGGGGAACTTCATCTGCAAGGACCGACGGATTCGAGCGATCCTGGACTGGGAGATGACCCACCTCGGGGACCCCCACGAGGACCTGGTCTACGTGATGGGCTCCCTCTGGCGATCCCCGGAACCGACCAACTGGGTCTGTCACCTCCTTCCGGAGGAGGAATTCCTGCGAAGGTACGAAGAGGAGTCCGGCACCCGGGTCGACAGGGACAAGCTCGCGTACTACCAGGTCCTCCTGGACCTGAAGGCAGTCGGGATCATCACCACCGCCACGCGGGCCTTTGCCGACAACCGGACCCCGGACTTGAAGCCCGGGGCCTTCGGCACCCTGCTCGACCTCGCCTACGCGGGTCTTGCCCAGCACTTGCATGGAGTACTCAAGGGATGATGGAAACGCCGCTGCAGCGCATTGTCGAACGGATCAACAACAGCCTGGAGAACGTGATCGCGCCGCAGATCGCGTCCACGATCGTGCGGGGCCAGCTCTTTGCGGTCGTGGAGATCCTGAATCAGATCCAGGAACGATTCGACTACCGGCACGATCTGATGTTCCAGGACATCCAGGTCGGCAGGCAGATGCTGGCGACGCTCACCGAGGCCTTTGCGGCGGCCGGCGTCGAGACGCCCGAGGGAATCTCCGCGGCCGCCCGGGAGGCCGAGCCGGCCGCAGGGGCAAGCGGCGGCGAGCTGCGGGAGGCGAGAAGCCGTGTGGAGGCGGCGGTGAGCGACGCACTCGATTGGCTGGACGCCCACCGCGCAAGGATCCCGGAGGCCGAGAAGGCGGAAAAGACCCTGGTCGGGCAGCTCGGTCAGACGGTTCTCCGCGACATGATGCTGTTCCGTCCTCAGCGGTTCGACAAGATCTCACAGAGGGTCCAGGAGGGATGACCGGCATGGCCACGGTACCGCCTCAGGACGAATTCGTCCACAAAGACTACCCGCGCAACGAAGAAAAGGCCTGGAAAGAGAACTGGTATTTCAACTTCATCGACCGGAAGAACCATGCCTGGGGCATCAACCATATCTCCCTCGAGCGCCACAAGCAGCGGGGGCGCTTCAGCGCCTTCCACGTGGTCGACGGGGAGATCCTGATGTACCTGAACTACGTCCCCCTCACCGAGGATTTTGCGGAACTCACGGACGGGAAGCTCCGGGTGGAGTTCCTGGAGCCCCACAGGCGTTTTCGTCTGAGATTCGACGGCCCGAACCATTCCGTGGACTTGACCTACGTTGCCCGGTTCGACGTATTCGATTACGCCGCAAAGGGCGAGGAGCCGCCCGCGGGGACCAAGAGCAGCCTGTCGATCCACCATTACGAGCAGGCCCTGAAGGTGACCGGCACGCTCGCCAAGGACGGCGCGACCCGGCCCATCGATTGTCTCGGGCACAGGGACCACTCCTGGGGATACCGGGACGAAACGAACATCGCCGGCTGGAACTGGATCGCGGTCCAGTTCCCGGACAAGACCATCAATGTCTCCCAGGTGCGGATCGGCGGCCTGCCGCCCCTGAGCCGGGGATTCGTCTCCGAGGCAGGCGGGAACACCGGGATCCGAAACGTCCGGATCGCCTCCACCGAGCGCAACGAGGACGGGATTCCCCTGCGTTCGGTCTTCGAGGCGGTCGACGAAAGGGGACGGGCCTGGACCCTGACCTCCCGGAGGTTCTCCGGGCTCGTGCTTCCGCTCAGCGAGAAGGGAAAGAACGTGGTCGTCTACGAGAACTTCTCGGACTACACCCTCGCCGAAACCGGGCAGCAGGGGGTCGGTATCGACGAATACCTGGAGAACCCGCAATAACCGCCGCCAGGCATCCCTGTCCGGAGCCTGTTCCACGAGGACTCGTTTTCAGAGGCTCGTCAGGAAGATTCGCTTGTACAGGTCGATCAGCAGATAGTGCAACCCCACGCCTTCGCCCCAGACCAGCACAAAGTAGATCCCAAGCATCCCGGCCGCGGAGGCAAGCGCAGCGAAGGGGGACAGGACCCTCGTTTCCTTGCCCTCCCGCCTCCGCTTCAGGCACCGGCAGAAGAAGTCACAGACCCCCATGATCAGGAACTGCCCGGCAACCGTGCCGATGGAGAGAATGTTCACCCCGTAGAACAGGGACTCGGCAGGCGTGAAGGCCTCGCCCACGTTGTACATCTCGATCCCGTTCCAGACGAGGGGCGTCGCCAGGCAGCCGACGATCCGTTCCGGCAGGCTTGCGCCCCGGAAGAAGCCGATGGGATAGATCAGGAAGCTGCCGAACCCGATGGCGAGGAACATCACGATCCCGGACAGGGTCGCCACGGTCGCCGAGGAATGGAAATAGAGGACCCTCGACAGGATCATGACTGCCAGAACGATCGATACGGGAGCGCCGATTTGATTCCAGAGGCCGCGATTCCGCATGCCTTCCTCCTCTAGAGACCCTTCCCGCTCAGCAGGGACTCCATCGTCTTTCTGAGCTCGGCCGCGATCGCCCTACCCTCGTCCGTAAGCATGAGGTTCTCCTGCTGCAGGGGATCGTTCCCCATGTCGTAGAGTTCCGGTTTCCGCCTGCCCTCGTACTCGATGTACATGTACCGCTCGGTCCGGATCCCGCGGGTCGCGGGGACCCTGTAAGGGAAGTCCTTGAAATACTCGTACAGGAACGCCTCTCTTCCCGGCGCGGAGGCCGAGCGAAGGCTGGGAAGAAAGCTCCTCCCCTCCATTTCCTCGGGGACCGGCAGCCCGGCGGCATCGAGGAAGGTGGGCGCAACATCGATGTTGAGGACCATGGAATCCTCGGTTCTTCCCGGATCCGGCACGACACCGGGAAAGCGAGCGATGAAGGGGACGCGGATGGAGTCATCGTAAGGCCATCGGCCGGTTCCGAAGAGCTCGTGTTCGCCCCAGAAGAAGCCGTTGTCGCCGGCATAGACAACGAGCGTGTTGTCCCGAAGCCCAAGCTGGTCCAGCCGGTCCAGGAGGCGGCCGAGCTGCTCGTCCAGGGCCGCGATCGTGCGGCAGTAGTTCCTGTACAGCCCGGAAGCGAACCCCTGATTGGTGCCTTCGAAGAGATGGCCCCGGGTCACGAGAATCCAGGGATCAAATCCCTTGGGAAAGGGGATCTGCTCTTCGGCGTAAAGATCGGCCAGGTGATCCGGAGGGATCCACTGGTGATGCACCGCCTTGTGCGCGAGGTACAGACAGAAGGGATTCCGCCTGTCCTTTTCGATAAACTCGATGGCGCGGTCGGTCAGCTCTTCGGTGATGTAGGGCTTTCGCGACGGCCTCTGTTCGCCGTTCACGATGAGCGGGCAGTTCAGGTATCTGCCCTGCCCTCCCTGGATGGTGAAGGTGATGAACGGATCCACGCCTTCGAGCCTCGGCAGACGGCCCGGCATGTGCCATTTTCCGATGAAGGCCGTGTCGTAGCCGGCCTCATGAAGCCTTTCAAGGAAGGTGCGACGGCTCCCGTCCCAAGGCGTGAAGTTGTTACGGACGCCGTGGGTGTGCGCATACTGGCCGGTCAGAAAGCTGGCGCGGCTGGGGCTGCAAAGGGAGGTCGTGACGAAGGCGTTGGTGAACAGGATTCCCTCCCGCGCCAGCCGGTCCATATGGGGCGTCTGGAGGAAGGGGTGCCCCGTGCAACCCATGAATCTCCAGTTCTGGTTGTCGCTCAGGACAAAGACGATATTGGGCCTGTCCGTTCGCGGCGGGCCTGCCCAGGAAGGGGCACCCCGGACCAAGGCCAGAAACGTCACCCAGGACAGAACTCCCAGCGTTCGGCAGACCGCCCCCCGGGTCCTTCTCCCGGGAACCGGTTCGCCTTCCTCTTCCGGAAACAAGCAAGGGCCCACGGAGCGCATGAGAGAGACCTCCTCATCCGGTGTGCACGTTCCTTCCCGGCCGTGAGGGGACCAATCTACGGGGTCGGCACCGCACATGTCAACAATGTCTGACCGTAAACGCGCGTTTTACTCACAAGCCGGTTTCTGTTACAACGGGTTGGAACACGAAACGCTTCCGGAGAGGCATCTCGATGAAAAAGCCCAGAATCGCCATCCTGGGAACAGGCTACGTGGGGCTGGTCGCAGCAGCCGTGTTTGCCGACAGAGGCTTCGAGGTCATCGCCTCGAGCCAGGACAAAGACAAGGTGAAGGAGATCAACCGGGGCAGGGCACCCTTTTATGAGGAGGGCCTGGACTCCCTGGTCGAAAGGACGGTTCGGCAGGGCGCATTGAGGGCGGTTCATGGCCGGCGGGAGGCCGTGCTGGCCTCGGACATCCTGTTCATCGCCGTGGGCACCCCGAGCCTGATGAGCGGAGAGGCGGACCTGCGCCTGATCAAGGAAACCGCTCAGGCCGTGGGAGGCGCCCTGAGGGAAAAAGACGGTTACACCCTTGTCGTGACCCGCAGCACGGTGGTGCCGAGCACGACCCGGAATCTCGTCCTGCCGCTCTTGGAGAAGCATTCCGGCAAGACCGCAGGGAGGGATTTCGGCGTTTGCATGAGCCCCGAATTCCTGCGGCAGGGTGCCGCCGTCCGGGACACGCAATTCCCGGACAGCGTGGTCATCGGCGAGTTCGACCCGCGCTCCGGGGATGCTCTCGAGGCCTTCTCCCGGGCCGTCTATGCGGGCCAGGAGGTACCCGTCCTCCGGATGAACCTGGAGAGCGCCGAGTTGGTGAAATACGGCCGGAACACCTTCCTGGCCATGAACATCTCCTACATCAATGAGCTGGCCCGGCTGGCCGAGACCATTCAGGGGGTCGACATCCACGAGGTCGTCCGCGGGATCGGGGCCGACTGGCGGATCAACCCGGCGTTCCTGAACGCAGGATGCGGATACGGCGGCTCCTGCTTTCCCAAGGACGTGAAGGCCCTGATCTCCTTCGCCCGGACCCGCGGCGTGGAGCCTCAGCTTCTCGAGGCGGTCGAGGAGGTCAACGAACAGCAGGCGGCGCACATGGTCGCCATCGCACGGCAAGAGATGGCCGGCACGCTGAAGGGCAAGCGGATCGCCCTGCTCGGCCTGTCTTTCAAGCCCGGCACGGACGACATGCGCGAGGCCCCTTCGATCAAGATCGCCAATCACCTTTACGCCCAGGAGGCCGAGATCATCGCTTACGACCCCAAGGCGATTCCGAACGCCCGCGAGCGGTTTATCCGGGACACGATCAAGATCGAATACGCGGAGAGCGTCGAGGCGTGCCTGAAGGACGCCGACTGCTGCATGATCCTGACCGAGTGGCAGGAGTTCAAGTCGCTCACCGTGGAGGTGTTCAACCGCTGCATGAAGAGGTCCTTCATCATCGACGGCAGACGGGTCTTCGACGACGGCATGCGGCAGGCGGTGGATCTCTACCGAGGGATCGGCCTGGGGGTCACGAGGCCTCCGGCGGCAGGGACGACGCCCGGCTCAGCCACACATAGCCGATGAGCTTGTAGATGAGCCGGGCAAGCGTGAAGTCCGGATGATGCAGGCCCTCGATGGGCGTGAACTCGCAGAGATCGAACCCCACAACGGTCTTCTCCGCGCAGAGCCTGCGCAGAAAACCGATCGTCTCGAACCAGGAAAACCCCCCCGGCTCCGGCGTCCCTACGGAAGGGACGATCGAAGGGTCGAAGAAGTCGCTGTCGATGGTGACGTACACATGGTCGCTCAGGGCCTCCAGGACATCCTCCTGCCAGCCCGGCATCTCTCCGGTCTTGATCTTCTGCGCATAGTACGTCTTCACGTTCTCCGCCGTGTCGAACCGCGTTTCCTCCCGGCTGTGGCTCCGGATGCCGAGCTGAACCAGGGAGGGAACGAACTCCAGGGCCCGGGCCATCACCGAGGCATGGCTGTATGGGTCACCCAGGTAGGAATCCCTCAGATCCCGGTGGGCATCCAGCTGCAGCACGCTCAGGCCGTCCCCGTACCTGTCGTGAAAGGCCCGAAGGGGGCCCAGGCAGCACGTGTGCTCCCCGCCGAGGCAGACGACATACTTGCCCCTGTCCAAAAGGCTCCGGACGGCCCGGCGGATCCGGTCGATCGCCTCGGGAGCGGTCTCGGTCAGGAAGTGCATGGGATCGAGGGTGGCGATCCCGCCGCACGATCGGTAGATCTCCTGAGCGAGTTCCTCGTCGTACTCTTCCAGCTCGCTAGAGGCCTCGAGAATGGCCGCGGGTCCCTGAAAGCAGCCGCTGACATAGCTGGACGTTCTCTCGTAGGGCAAAGGAAGAATCGCGACCCCTGCCGTGTCCGGGTCGCCTGCATCGCCCTGCAGGTTGAGAAACGTGGGTCCGGTTCCTCGTGTCTTCATGGGGGACCTCTCTTCTGGGCCGACCCTTCCGGCGACGCTCTTCTCTCGCCTCTTCGATTGGAGTAGAGTAGGTGCGAACTGTCGCGTCGAAACCGACTCTTCTTCCGGAAAGGCTTGCGAGTGACGAGTATGGCAGAATTGCCGCACACGGGCAAATCCGGCCGGCCGGCCCGACCCCTCTGGGTCGTCGACATCGGCCGGCAGGCCTACGAGGAAACCTGGGGACTGCAGAGGCGGCTCGCCCGAGCCCGCCTGGAGGAGAGGGTCCCGGATGTTCTCCTACTCCTCGAACATGATCCGGTCCTCACCCTGGGCAGGCGGGGTCGAGCGGAGAACGTGCTCCTCAGCCCGGAGGACCTGCGGGCGAAAGGGATGACATGCATTCGGACCGAACGCGGCGGAGACGTCACCTATCACGGACCCGGCCAGCTTGTCGGCTATCCCATCGTCCGGGTTCCCGGCCAGGGCCGCGACGTGAAGGCCCTGGTGCGGGGCTTCGAGGAGGTGCTTTTGAGGACGCTGGCCCGGTTCGGCATCCCGGGACGAAGAGAGCCGAAAAACCCCGGCGTCTGGGTGGGCAAGGCCAAGATCGGCTCCATCGGCATCTCGGTGCAGCAGGGCGTCGCGTTCCACGGCTTTTCGTTGAACGTGAACATGGACCTCACACCCTTCTCCTGGATCCAGCCGTGCGGCCATCCGGACCTTGCCGTGACGTCGCTCAGGGACCTGCTTCGAAAGGAGGTGTCCGTTCCGGAGGTGAAGGAAATCGTTGTTTCTGCCTTCCTGCAGACCCTGTCGTATCGGTCCCTCGTCCCGCAGGAGTCCCAGGCCGCGGCCCTCGGCCTTCCTCTCCGCGGGGCGCGGTTCGAGGAGAAGCGGGAGGACAGGGCCGACCGAACCGCCGGAGCGGAGAAAGGGCGGGATGGAAAAGGGTGAGCGGACCGGCGGCCGGTCGGGTCAGGAGAGAAAGCGGCTGCCCTCGGAGCGCACCCTCTCGTCCGATCCGAATATGACCGAGATCAAGGCTGCCCGCGTCCACATCCCGTTTCGCTCCTGCCTCCAGTACATGGCCCTCGGGTCCTTGTCCACGGCCACCTCGATCTCTCCCCGGCGCGGAAGGGGGTGCATGATGATGGCATCCGGCTTCATCTTTGCCAGGTCCTGCTTGCGAAGACAGAAATCTTCGTATTGGGACTGGGATTCCCCTTCCTTGTCGTGCTCGTCCTGGATGCGGGTCATGTAGACCGCGTCGGCCTCGCCGAGGACCGACGCAAGCGAACCGTGTTCCTCAAAGGGAATCCCCTGATTGGAGAGAAACTCCTTGATGTCCTCGCCGATCTGGAAGGCGGGCGGGGCGGCGTAGAGGAGTTTCACCCCGGCGTAGTTCTTCATCAGGTAGCTCAGCGACCGGACGGTCCTGCCCCTTTTCAGATCCCCCACGAGGGCGATGACCTTGCCTTCGATTCCTCCCCGATCTTCAAAGGATCTCTGAAGGGTATACACGTCCAGGAGGGCCTGCGTGGGATGCTGGTCGCTTCCGGAGCCGGCATTGATCAGCGGAACCGGTCGATCCGAGTAGATGTTCAGCAGCCAGGCGGTCTTCTCAGCGAAGCCCTCCTTGGGATGCCGCATGATGATCAGGTCCACGTAGCTGCTGAAGGTCCGGATCGAGTCCTCGGGCGACTCCCCCTTGATTTCCGAAGACGTGTGGGGATCCCGGATCTCGCTCGTGTGGAAGCCGAGGATATGGCACGCGTTGAGGAAAGAGAGAAACGTTCGCGTCGACGGTTGCACGAAGTAGAGCATGGCCCTTCGGTGGCTGTGGAGGTCTTGCAACCACTTGGCGCCCTCCTTCACCTTGGCGATTCGGCGAATCCGATTGGTCAGGTCGTAGAGTGAATCCAGGAACGCCCGGTCGAACTGCTGGGAGAACAGGACATCGAAGATCCGACCGTCCCGGAAGAACACCGGAAGCCTCTCGCCGAGAGGCTTCGCCTTGAACTGATCCCAGCCCTCGAAGTGCTGCGTGAAAACGTATTTCTGCATGCAACCCCCAAGCCCGGAACGCCTTCCTTGCTCATTGAATGACTAAGCTAATCGAAGCGAACCCAATCGTCAAGCGAATTCCATCCAAGGAAGAGATATACATTTAAGCAATAAAAACAATACGTTATTCGATAATGAGGCGCCCGGCCCCTTGCCTTGACAGCATATTAGATATATATTAATGTACATCTAATTTAATGTATTTATCTTTCCTTTCAGCTTCCAGCGTCCAAAGGAGGTTGCGCTCCGCGAGACTCACTGGAAGAGGGGGTGCCCTTGTCCCTGCGTCACGTATTGCTGGGGCTGCTTTCGGAGAACTCGGGTCACGGGTACGGCCTCCGGAAACAGCTCGTGCACCGCCTGGGCCATTTCCGTACTATCAACGAAGGGCAGCTCTACACCCAGCTGGCCAGGATGGAGGAGGAGGGCCTGATCGAGCGGGAGGTGGTCGTCCCCGAAAAAGGGCCGGCCAAGAAGCTTCTCCACATCACGGAGAGGGGGAAGCAGGCCTTCCGGGAATGGCTCCGGTCCGATCAGTACGAGCGGGACGGCGTTCTCTACGACTTCATGCACGGCTTCCCCTTCCTCACGAAGTGCAGCTTCTTCAAGCACCTCGATCCGGAGGAGGCCCGGAGGAAGGTCCGGGCCCAGGTGGCGCGGATGGAGCAGAAGAAGGCGGCCTATCAGGAGATCCTCTCGCAGATGGAGCGGCGCAGGGCGGATCCCTTTCGGATCCGGATCCTCGCGTACGGACTCGGGGAGGTGGAACGCCGAATCGACTGGCTCAAGGAGCTTGAGCGCGATCTGATTCGCCCACGGAGCGAGGCCACAACCGCATGAACGCGGACGAGATCAGGGCCTTCGCGGAAGCGGAGGTCTTTCCGACCTTCAAGGATCGATACGAAGGCCGGCGATTCTCCCGGGACATCTGGAGGCGGATGGCCCGGACCGGCCTGTTCGGCTTCCTCGTCCCGGAGAGTTACGGCGGCTCGGGCCGGGGGCCCGAGGCTTTGGTGGAGGCGATCGAGGCCTTCGTGCAGGGCGGCAGGGGCCTGGGCCTGCGAGGCGCTCGGCCGTGTCGGCCTGGACGATCGCCTCACCGAACGGCTCTTGTTTTCGACCGGTCTGCTCTCCAGGTGGTGGGACCGGTTCGAGCAGCTCCTGCGCGGCGTTTCCGATATCCCGGCATTTCCGCTCGGGATCCTCTTGAAGGATGCGGGCCTCCTGAAGGTGGGCGGCCGACTCTACGAACTCCAGACAGCGCGTGTCGCTGAAGACCTGCTCCGCGAGGGCGGTCGGACGAGGACCGAAGGAGAATAGACGGCCTCCCGGGCGCAGAGGCCGCAGCCGGGGCCCGGGCATTCGGCGGTGACGGAACACAGCAAAGGAGGAGCGATGTTCGGGTCGTATCGGGAAGTCCAGGAGCGCTTCGACGGACAGAACTACATCTGCAACGAGGAGGCCGCGATCGTGGTCTACCTCGCCTCCCAGATGAAACGGCCCCTGCTTGTGGAAGGCCCTGCCGGCGTGGGCAAGACCGATCTCGCCAAGGTTCTGGCCGCCTCCCAGGGCCTCAAGCTCATCCGGCTGCAGTGCTACGAGGGCCTGGACGAGACCAAGGCCCTCTACGAGTGGGAATATTCCAAGCAGCTGCTCTACACCCAGATCCTCAAGGACAAGATCGCCCAGGCCCTCGATGCGGCCCGCACCCTCTCCGAGGCGGTGGAGAGGATTGCGACGGAGGACGACGCATTTTTCTCGGAGCGTTTTCTCGTGGCCAGACCCCTGTTGAAGGCGATCCTTTCCGAGGAAATGTCGGTCCTGCTCATCGACGAGGTGGACAAGTCCGACCCGGAGTTCGAGGCCTTTCTCCTCGAAGTGCTGAGCGACTTCCAGGTGAGCATCCCGGAGATAGGCACCCTGAAGGCCCGGCACATCCCGCTGGTGGTCCTGACGAGCAACAGCAGCCGCGAGCTGAGCGATGCGCTGAAGCGCAGATGCTTCTATCTGTATCTCGACTTCCCGTCCGCAGAACAGGAAGCGGCGATTCTGAGGAAGAAGGTGCCGGATCTCGACGATCGGCTCATCCGCCAGGTTGCCGAGGCGGTCGGTTCCATGCGGAAGCTCGATCTCAAGAAGCCTCCCAGCATCGGAGAGAGCCTGGACTGGGCCAGGGCCCTGGTTCTGTTGCACGCGGACCGACTCGGTTCGGAAATCCTTCGGAGGACGCTGCCGACCCTGATCAAGTACCCGGCGGATCGGGAGCGGGTCCTGAAGGAGATGGGAAGGGTGCTCCCTCGCGACGGGAGCGAGGGTTAAATCCGCCGCAAAGCCGCATTCGTGAGCCATGCAGAGAGCCGTCCTCGCATTCGCGAACAACCTGAGGCAGAACGGGATCCGCATCTCCGTCGACGAGGTCTTGAGCGCCCTCGCCGGGATCGAGCGCATCGACCTGGCGAGCAGGACGCAGTTCAAGACGGTGCTCAAGGCCGCATGGATCAAGAGGGCCGATGACATCGAGGCGTTCGAGCGGCTCTTCGATCTCTTCTTCGGCGGCTTCGCGGCGCCCGACGAGATGCTCTTCGACCCTCTGTCCCGGGGGGGCCTCCGGGAGGCGGTGCGGGAGGTGCTCGAGCAGGCCGACGGCCTCTTCTCTCCGGAGTTCCGCCGGATGATCCTCGGCGGGATCGCCGCGCTGGCGGCCGCCCTTCCCGAACTGGCCGCTCGCACGGGCCTGGGAGAAATCCGCTACCCTTTGCAGGGCGCCCATTTCGCACAGAAGATCCGCAAAGAACTCGGCATGGATCGCTGGCCCGCGGAGACGGAGCATCTGCTCTCCCTGCTCGAGCACAAAGGGGTGGAGGAGGCCGATCGGGCGGCCTTGGGCGCGGAAATCGCCGGGAGGATGCACACCCTGGGCGAGATGGTCCGCGAGTTCGTGGGCAGGCAGGCGCAGGCCCTTGTGCGGAAGGCCGACCCGCAGGACCTTCCCCGAGACATCATGGAGAAGGGCTTTGGTGCTCTCACCCCCTGGGAGATACGGGCCATGCGGGAGGCGATCCGGGAGCTGGTCCAGAAAATACGCGACGAATCCGCGCTCCGCCAGAAACGCCGGCGGCGGGGCCGGTTCGATCTCAAACACACCCTTCGAAGAAGCCTGGCCTACGGGGGCGTTCCCCTCGAGGTGGCCTTCCGGAGACGAAAGAAGTCAAAGACGAGGATCGTGACCCTGTGCGACGTGTCCAGCTCGGTCTGGAACGCCTCGCGGTTCATGCTCCACCTCCTTTACTCTCTCCAGGACCAGTTCGACAGGGTCCGGAGTTTTGTCTTCGTCGACCAACTCGCAGAGGTCACGGAGTTCTTCGAGCGGCAGGAGGTCAACGAGGCGATCGAAAGCGCGTTGAAGAAGGCCGACCTGCCGTACAACCGCTACACGGACTACGGGAGTGTCTTCAAGCAGTTCTTCGAAGAATACATGGACGCGGTCAACCGCAAAACGACCTTCCTCGTGATCGGAGACGGCAGGAACAATTTCTTCGAGCCCGGGGAGATCTATCTGTCCCGCATACGGTCCCGTGCGCGCCGGACGATCTGGCTCAACCCGGAGAGCCGGGGGTTCTGGCGGTACGGGGACTCCATGATGCACCGATACGCGAAGCAGTGCGATGAGGTGCGTGAGTGCCGCAACCTCAGGCAGCTCATCGACTTCGTCAACCAGCTCACTCTCTGAATAGAGGCTGTCCCGAAACGCCCATCTGCGGCTTTCGGCTCGCCCTTCGTTCCTGGCTCTCGCCGGGACAGGCTCGAAATGTCCAAGCTTTGCACCTTTTGCCTTTCAAGCCGGGGGATTGATTCGCTCGCGCTCGCAATACCCCTTCCCTGCAACCGCATTCAATACGTCAGCGAGCCCAGGAAGCGAAGAGGCCGGGCTGCGGACCCTGTCCCCCAGTCCGATCGGTCCGGGACCCGCTCACCCGTGATTCGATCCGCGAAACAACCGGCCGACTCGGATCATCCAAGGTTCGAGAAGTCCACGGCGCACAGGCACCGGCAGACAGGAGACGGACATGGCGGAACGCACGATCGAGTTCTTCTGGGACGTGGGAAGCCCTTACACCTACCTCGCCTCGACCCGCATCGAGCAGGTGGCCGATGCATGCAAGGCCCGCCTGCACTGGAGGCCCTTCCTGCTCGGGGGCGTCTTCCGCGAGACGGGCAACCGGCCTCCCCTGGAGGTCCCGGCCAAGCTCAACTACATGATCGACGACCTGAAGACCTGGGCAGCCCACTACAGGATGCCCTTCCGCTTTCCCGCCGTGTTCCCGATCAACAGCCTGCTGCCCATGCGGGCCGCCCTGGCAGCCGACCGGCTCGGCAGGGGAAAGGAGTTCGCCGCGGCCCTGATGCGCGCGTTCTGGAGCGAGGGCAAGGACCCCGGGCAACCCGAAACCCTCCGGGGAATCGCCCGATCGGCCGGTCTGGACGGTGAGACGGTCGTCCGGATGACCCAGGACGAAGCGATCAAGGAAGGCCTGAAGAGGAATACGGCGGAGGCGGTGGAACGCGGCGCCTTCGGCGCACCCACCTTCTTCGTGGGCAAGAAGATGTTCTGGGGTCACGACCGGCTGATGCTGCTCGAGGCGTACGTAAAGGGCGAACTCCCCCAGGATCCTTGACCGGGCCGATCTGAGGACTCCGAATCATCCGCCTGTCGCCGGTTCAGACGCTGGCGCTCACCGGGATCTGCGTGACGATGCCCTGGAGCCGGCCGAGCAGCTCGATGTACCGGGTGAAGTAGGTCTGCGCCACCTCGTTCATGATGTAGAAGCCTGCGAGGCAGTCTGACTGAAGAAGCTTCCGAAGCTCCGCCGCATCGATGGCCAGCACCTCCGAGGCGACCGAACACTGTGCCTCGGCCGTGTACTTGGCCGACCCCAGCAGAGGAGAGAGGCCGAACATTTCTCCCTCTTCGACGCTGCTGATGACGATGCGGAATTCGTCCGGTTTGGAGGGAAGGCGCAGGAGCACATGGCCGGAGAGAAGAATGTAGGTGAACGCCCCGTCCTCCCCATGGCGGAAGATCGTTTCGTTCTTCGCGTAACTCTTCCGCTCCGAGAACCGGCTGATTCTCTCGACCTCTTCCATGGTCAGGTTCTTGAGCAGTTCATGCCCCTGGAGGATCTTGGCAACGCTCATCTCTGCCTCCTTTCTCCTGGTTTCCCTTTCTATAGTCATTATCAATAACTCCTTTTTGCCGGGTCAAGGATTTTTTCAGGAGAGGGCCCGGAAACCGAGACGAACGGCTCCGGTTCCCGGGTTCGGTGACGAATCTACTCGCGGTCTTTTGACGGAATCCAACCACCCCGATCCCTTTTTCCTTGAGGGGACAAGCCAATGCGGAGAGGGAGCGGGGAGGGTCTCCCAGTGATTGACTGACGTGTACCGAGGGCGGGCGCCGCCCTTTCCGTCGAGAGGGGACGGGACCGGAGCGCCGCGAGAGGTCTGGGGAAAGGGGCCTTGTCGATCCGAGAGGGGTCTCTGCCGAGGGCAGGCCGGACGGCGGCAGCGGGGAGCCCGGAAATCCAGCGGCCTTGTCAGGGAAGTTGTTCCTCCGGCTCGCCCGCGACGTAGGCGGCCCGGAGTCGGTATTCGGTGGTGTCCTGCCAACTCTCCAGCACGAGGTTCACGGACTGCCCGCGGAGCGGCACGCATCGGCCGAGATCCAGCACCACCACGTCGTAGCCGGCGCCCGGATTCAGGGAGAGCAGGCTCTCCTCCTCGTCGCCGAGACCAACGATGAGATCTGCGTCCCCTTCCAGGCTCTCGAGGACGAACTCCATGGAGAGGGCGTCGTCGGGGACCTCGAGCGGGGGAAGGATCTCCGTGGCGCGGCCGTCCGGCGCATGGGGGTCCAGTACACCCTGCGCCTCGAGGATCACCCTGCCCTGGATGCCGTGAGACCGGCGGACCGCAAGCCGCCAATCGGGTTCTTCCTCTCCGTTGCAGTGGACCGGCTCCCCGAGTGGGCTGATCAGGCTCACGAACCAGGGGCTGCCGGCCACACGGTCCTCCTCCCGGCTCTCTTCACTTACCAGGATCTTCTGGGTGCCTGCGCCCCTGCCGAAGGCGAAATAGCCCGGAGGCGGGTTCTCGGGCCCGAGGACGAGATCCGCCTCGCCGGGGACCGCCTCGAGCCTGGCCTCCATCAAGGTCAGGTCGAACGGCGCGTTGAATCGGAAGGAAACCCTGCCCGTCTCGCCCTGGCTCGAGCTGTCCGCGAAGCAGCCCTCGACCTCGGGACACCCCGGGGAATCGGGGGGTGCTTCGGAGTTCGGGCACCAATCGTCCTTCGTCCCGGCGAGGGGGACGAGAGGGAAGACCATCTCCGGCGGTATGTCCCCGGACGGACCCTTGTCCAGGCTGCAGCCGAGCCCGGAGAGGAGCGGAACGAGGAGTAGGGCGAGCGCCCTGCTTGCAGCGGTCCAGCGCATGGATCCTCTTGGGGTGGGGTTCACAGTAGGGTACTGGAATCCCCGAGGGGGTGTCAATGTCGAGGCATGCCGGTTGACTCGTGTGGTTCCGATCGGCACCCTGTGTAGGCAACGCAAGACAACCATGTTCGGAGGTCTCATCGTGGCCCAAGGCCAGGGGCGCTCCCGGAAGGGTCCGGAGCACATCGGATCGATCCTCGACTCGCTCTTCAAGCAGCAGGGGATCGAGGAGCCGATCCGGGTGCATCGCGCACTCCTGGACTGGGACCGGCTCGCCGGCCGGGACGTGGCCGGACACGCCAGGGCGGCCTACATCGAACACGGCACCCTGATCGTGGAGGTGGACAGCCCGGCCTGGATGCACCGGCTCCAGATGCAGGAGGGGGAACTGCGGGACCGGCTCAACCGGCACTTCGGAGAGGAGATCATCCGCCGGATCCGGTTCCGGCTCGGCTCGGGGGACGGGGACCCGGATTCCGGGTGAATCGAGACCGGGGAACCGCGCGATCAGAGCTCCCAGCGAAAGATGCGCTCCATCTCCTCCGTGTAGCCTCCCCGATCGGCTTCCACGAAAAGCGGCGCCTCGATTGCAAGCCCTTCCCTGCCGCGGCAGACCGCCTCCACCAGGACCCAGCTTGCCCCTTCCCCGGGCTTCGGATAGACGGGCCTCACGGTCTTGGGCTCGAGGCCGACCGCCCGCAGGCTCGCGACCAGGCCCGCAAAGCGGCCGGCCGGATAGACCAGGAAGGCCTTGCCCTTCTCCCGCAGAAGGTAGGCCGTCACACCGCACAGGTCCTCGAGGGAGGCGGCGATTTCGTGCCGGGCCAGGGCCCGCTGCGGATCCGGGTTCGTCCTTCCCGTTTGAAGGCGCCGGTAGGGAGGATTCGATGTGATCCAGTCAAAGGAGCCGCGGGAAAACCGCGAGGGGAGATCCTTCAGGTTCGCGCAGAGGATCCCGAAGCGGTCCTCGAGCCCGTTGAGCCGCAGGTTCCTCGCGGCCAGGTCTGCGAGCGCCTCCTGGACCTCCACCCCGTAGCCGGAGAGGCCTCTTCCCCATTTGGCAAGCAGGATGAGGATCACGCCGCAGCCGGTTCCGATGTCCATGCAGCGGACGGGCCTGTCGGCCCGGGCAGGCCCCTGCAACCGGGCAACAAAGTGGGCCAGGACCACGGCATCCAGGGAAAACCGGTAGCCCCGCCGCTTCTGCAGGATATGCCCCCGGCCCACGAGGAGCGGCTCGAGCGTCTCGTCTTTCCTCCGCAGATCCTCCCGGAGCGCGGGGACAACCGGGGGGGGCCGGGCGTCTTCCATCAGATCAGGCCCTCCCCCTGCTCCGGTGCGTCGCCCGTTCGCTCGGGCTCGGGCAGCTCGAGACGATCCTCTTTCGGCTTGAGAAAGATCCGCTCCCGGTTCAGGGCTTCCTTGTAAGAGCCCTCCTTGAGACGGATCTCGCCCGCCGGGTAGACGACGATGGCGGCCTCACCGCTCACCGGACAGACGGCCTCGCACATCCCGCAGCCGTTGCACCGGCTCTCGTCCACGAAGGGGCGCTTGTGGCCCTCCACGGGCCGGAAGACGATCGCATTGTACGGGCAGGCCTCGTCGCAAAGGAGACAGAGCCGGTCCTTTGCCCAGGCCACGCACGTTTCCCGGAGAATCACCGCCGTCCCGACCTTGGCGTGTTGTCTTTCGATCAACGGCAGGTTGCGGATGGCTCCGGTCGGACAGATCCTGCCGCAGAGGTTGCACTGCTGCTCGCATCCCGCGAAGCGCATCCTGTGGACCGGCGTGCCCCATCGGACCAGGCCCGTCTCCATGCCCGAGGCCTGGAGGGTGTGGGTCACGCAGATCCGAAGGCAGGCACCGCAACGGACGCAGGTCGCCAGGAAGTCCTCTTCCGGCAGAGACCCCGGGGGGCGAAGCGTCCGATCGGTCTTCTTCAGGACGCGCGGGTCGAGCCTCGAAAGCGCGATCCCCATGCTCCCAAGCCCCAGGCCGAAGAAGAAGTGCCTCCTGGACACGCCTTCGGGTATCGGCCGGTGCGCGGCAGCAGACGGCCGGGGCCGCAACGAAAAGGAGATCGCCTCCACCGGGCAGACGGCCTGGCAGGACTTGCACTGGATGCAGGCGGACGGTCTTGTCTCGAACGGGTCCTCTCCGATCGCCCCCATAGGACAAACGTCCTGGCACCTGCCGCAGGACGTACATGCGGCCGCGACGCGTCTCCGTGCGGGGGCCAGCCGCCCGAGAAGCCCCAGCAGGGCTCCCAGGGGACAGATGCTCCTGCACCAGAACCTCCGCGTGAGCAGGCCCGGCATGAGAACCGCCGAGAGCAGGATCAGGTTCCCGACGGCTGCCTGGAAACCGGGTTGCGCGTATGCATGGTACGCGAGACCGTACCAGCCCATTTTCTCCGCCAGCGGCCGGAGGAGGCCGACCGTCCCGTTCGCCGCCCAGATTCCAAGGGGGTAGAAGACGACGGCAAGACTTCGCGTGAGCAGCCCGATCGGGTCCAGGACGAGGGGAAGGCCGTTCCGGAGGGCGAGCCCGATCAGCACACAGCCCAAAAGGACCCATTGGAGCCCCGCCGAGGCGAGACGCCCGCCCCTGCGTTCCGGCCCGTTCTCGGGGGAGGAAGTCTGCCTCTGCGGGTCCGGTCGCCGCCCGGGAGTCCCGCGCCGCTGCCCTGCGCTGCCCAGAACATGATCCACCGCATCGATGCAAAACCCCAGCGGGCAGACATAAGCGCAGAAGATCCTGCCCCAGACCATTCCCGCGACGATCATCGCCAGTGCGAGCCAGATGAACTGCCGGGTCCCGGTTAGGGCGGCGAGAGAGTGCAGAGGGTCCAGGTCGAGAAAGAGCCGATACGGTATCCAGGACCGCCAGGGGTGATGCATGGCGACAAAGAGGAAAAGGAAGACGGCGAAGCTCAGCGACTGAAGGAGCCACTTTTTCCGGCGGCTGCCTCCCGGGAGGCTTGCTTCCGAGGCGACCCGCTTCACGATGCCGGCACCTTTCGGGAGACGATCTCGACGCGGTCGAGATCGATCTCTCCGACCCCCCTCCGGTGGCAGGCCACGATGTGCTGGACCTGTTCGGGAGCGACCCGTTTCCCGTACCAGTTCACTCGCTGGACACCGAACGCGTCCACGGCCACCGGATCCAGCCCCCCGATGAGACAGCCCAATTCCTCCACAGGTCCGGGACCCAGGGGACCTCCGGCCGTCAGGACACGCGAGCCGTCGAGAATCGTCAGGTCGGCGCGGATCACGGTATTCAGGTCTCCGATCGCCTCGTTGAGATCCAGACGGCTGTGGAACACGGCCCGATCCCAGATCAGCCCCATGTTGCCCTTCGTGCCCAGGGAAACGGTGGTGGCCCCGTGCGACTTCATCCGGGGCAGGTTGATTCGCACGTGGGCGTCCAGCGCAGCCCCCAGGACCTTTACCGCATCCAGTTCCCCGCCCCCGGACAGGGCGACCCGTCGGAACATCCCCTCCTGGGAGGCGCCGATAATATGAACATCCCGAAGGCCGCTCAGGGCCTCCTTCATCCGGGTCATCTCCAGGCAGAGGCTCACGGCTCGCATCGGGTGGTCCGCCACGAGCACCCGTTTCGCCCCGGCCTCCAGACAACGCCGGACCATCGCCCTGACAAGGCCCGGATCGGTGGTCGTGGCCAGCTCCGGGGGATTGGGGAAGCTCATGTTCGGCTTGATCAAGACCGTTTGGCCGGGCCTCACGAAGCGGCCGACACCGCCGAGTTCATCGAGCAAGAGATCCAGGGCCCGTTCGATCGGTCCCTGCACCTCCACCACGGAGGGCCTTGCTCGGCTTTCGGCCCGCCCGCTGGAAAGAAGGATCGAGGGAGAGCAGAGAGGCATGCACGAGGCGAGGGTGCCTTTCAGAAACGCCCTTCTCGAACAGGCTTTCATGGCCCGACCCAACCCCGGTGGAAGAGACATCGAGGAAACGGTTTCGAACGCGCGGATCTTCCCCCTCGTTCGAAGTGTATCGGGCCGGAGAAACCCATGTCAAACGGGGGGCGGGCCGGGAGACGGCGCCCTTGAGGGGATGCCTTTACAGCCCCTTTCATTTGTTGCTATAATTTGTTGTTGGTTTTGAGATCAAATCCGTTTCGGGCAGGGCGGCGTGAACAAACGAAAGCTCGCACAGTACAAGAAGTCGCTCGAAAAATCGCTTGCAAGACTCGTAGAAGAGGCCTCGCAGACGCTCAACGGCATGTCCAGCGAAAAGGCCCTCTTCCCCGACCCGACCGACAGGGCCTCCCTGGAGTCGGACCGGAACTTCCTGCTGCGCATTCGAGATCGGGAGCGCAAGCTCATCGTGAAGATCCAGGAGGCCTTGAAGCGGATCGACGAGGGCACGTTCGGGATCTGCCAGGAGTGCGGCGAGGAGATTTCCGAGAGCAGGTTGCGGGCACGGCCGGTGGCAACGCTCTGTGTGGAGTGCAAGCGGATGCAGGAACGGGACGAGAAGATCGCCGGGGCCTAGCGGGCAGGTGAAAAAGGCCCATGCGCCGCGTTGCACGCATCCTTCGTTCCCGCCTTTCCTCGGGCCAGGCTCCCCACACGCCCCGCCGCTATCGCACGTGCGCTTCGCTGCCACTCCGGCGCCCGACTCTCGCGCGGGCACACACGCACCCTGCACGCGGGCCTTTTTGAACGGCCTGCCTGACAGCGCTTTTCAAAAGGCCGCTAGGGAGTGCCCCTTCCTTTCTTGCTCGGAACCTTGCCCTCCAGAGCCTTCTTCACCTTCTGCTTCAGTTCCGTGAGATCCGATGATTTGACGACGTAATAGTCGGCCGCGAGCGTCTTGTAATCCCCCTTGTACGCGCCGTATGCGGAAGAGATGATCACGGGAAGGTCCGGAAACCGTTGTCGAATCTCCTGAAGGAGATCCAGGCCGTCATAGGCCGCCATCTTGATGTCCAGGACAATCACATCGGGTTGGTCCCGCTCGATCTTCTCGGTGAGAGCGTGCCCATCCTCGGCCTCGACGACCTCGTACCCTTCGTCCTGGAATTCCTCCCGATACAGCATCCGGATGCTCGCCTCGTCGTCCACGATCAAGATCCTGGACATCACGGCCCCCTGCAGAGTCGTCAACTCACCCTTTCGCCGCCACCCATCGATCCACCAAATAGGGCTTCGTCTCCTCGAAGATTTCACACTGCTCCTCGATGGAGTCTTCGACCGCCCGGGCCTCCATACCCTGCGTCGCCCTGACGTAGGATCCGGTGCGCCCGAAATAGAGAGGAACGAAGGCCCCGATCAGTTCGTCTCGCGGGACGACGTTCCGATGAAACCCCAGGGCGAAGTCGTACACGATCTTCGCCCAAAGCCCCGGAGGAAGCTCGAACCGGTCATAGGGGAGACCCGCAATCTCCCGCGTCTTGAGAAAAACCTCTTGGGTCAACGTCTCCTCGTAAACCCGTGCGTATGCCTTGAACCCGTCCACGAAATCCCGGTGAAACCCCTTTCCGTTGACCTCCACGGGGGGAGGCACTTCGCTCTCGCCCATGCCGAATCCGAAAATGGGCGTCGGCTTGCTCCAGCGGACCCCTCTCCAGGTCTCCTCAAAGGACTCCATCAGGCGGAAGAACGTGGACATCACGTGCCGGAACATCGGGCCGAGAGTCGCCGTGGGATCCTTGGCCCGGCGGATCTTCGGCCCTCCCAGGAAGGCCTGCGCCGTTCGATACGGGCTGTTGAGCGCAAGCGTCGTCATCCAAATATCGATCCCGTAAAACGCCACACTCTCGTCCCACAGCCTGCATTCCAGGTAGAGACTGGCCATGTCGCCCGAAAAACCGAAATCGCCTCCGATGGGCTGACGCATCCGTCTTCCGTACAGGGCTCGGGAGAGCGGATAGGCGATCTGGCTGGTGATCGTTGCGTCGTACTTGTGCCGCGTGTAAATGGGGGCCACGTAACCGTAATTCTGGAAGAGAGGCTCCCCCAGGTTCTTGATCCAACGGGGCGTGATGCTGCGCAGGTCGGCGTCCACGACCACCACGGCCTGCGCCTCCAGCGCGACCGCTTTTCGGATGAGATTCCGCACGTTGTTTCCCTTTCCCTTCACCCCCGCCGGCGTCGACAAGTAGATCTTCGGGATATCGGCGCTGTCCGCGGAGAGAAAGGCTTGTCGGGTCTCGTCCTCCGAGTGATTGTCGCAGTTGATCAAGACACTCCGGCAGTCTTTGAAGTAGGTCTTCAGCCCGATTGCAGCCTGCTCGGTCACGAACGGAATGCACTCCGCCTCGTTGAAGGACGGGATCCCGACGATGATATCCGCCTGCTGAACCCTCTGGGGATTCCATTCGATCCAGTCCGTCACCCCGGCCGGATGATGCTTCGCGCCTTGGCTCGTACTCTCCGCCCGCACGGCAGAAGCCTTCCCTTCTTCCGCTTGCGATGGGCCGACACTATTCTTTCTTGTTATTACAAAGCGATGAACCGTGTCAAGCGCAGGCCCGCTTTCGAGCCCGGCGCCCATGGGCCTTGTGTTTTTGCCTCCCCTACGTTATACAAGGGGGGTAAGGCGATTATGGGGATGTAGCTCAGCTGGGAGAGCACCACGTTCGCAACGTGGGGGTCGGCGGTTCGAATCCGCTCATCTCCACCAGAAACGACCGAAGATCCTGCCGCCACGGGAGTCCTTGAGGCTCGTGCTGACCGGGCAGTCCATCCGATCCGTGCTTCCGCGCCAACGAGAATCGAGAAGCCGCCCCGCGTGATTTGCGCATGGGGCGCGGCAAGCACGGGGTCCGCACGCCACGGCGGCCCCCAAAGGAGAGGGTAGGCCGGCAAGAGGCCATGATGGATACGCTCCCTCCAGACGTCCAGGTCTGCCTCCCCCTACCGATCGACGAACCGCTGACCTACCTCTGGCCCTCCTCCCTTCTTTCCCCTCCCGCCGTCGGTCTGCGGGTCCTGGTGCCCCTCGGCAAGAGGCGTGTTACCGGGTATGTGGTGGGAACGAAACCTGTACCGGTGCGTTCCGGCGCAGACTCCCCGAAGAGCTATCCGCTGAAACCGGTCGTGTCGGTGCTCGACGACGAGCCGCTTTTCGGCGACCGGGAACTCCGGTTCTTCGAATGGGTGTCCCGATACTACATCAGCCCGCTGGGCGATGTGCTGCGGGCAGCCCTGCCGGGCTCGATGAACGTGCGGAGCTGCCGGGCGGTACGAATCCTGCCGCAGGGCATGCTGGCCCTGAAACATGGCCTCTTCCTCACCGGGCAGGAGGCGGACATCCTGAGGCACCTGGAACGAGGCGGAAGATTGACGCTGCGGGCTCTCCGGCAGAAGGCGGCCCGGCCCGTCGACAGGGTCTTGGAAGGCCTGGAAGAGAAGGGGTTCCTCGAGCGGGTCCAGCTCTTCAAAGGGGGGCAGGCGAAGAGCGGAGCCGGCCGGGGCCTCCTCTGCCTGTCCGTTCCTCCCTCCCCGCCGCCGTTGGAGGAATGGATCTCCCTCCTGCCCAGGACCGAGGCTCGCATTGTGGAGCATCTGGCGCGCGAAGGGCCCTGTTCCGTTGCGGAGCTGCAAAGGGCCGTTCCGAGGTCCTCACAGGCCATGGACCGCCTTGCGGAGAAGGGCTTCATCGAGCGGATGCAAGGGCACGCGTCGGACGAGGCGGCGCCGGAGCCCTTCCGGCCGGTCCCTCCTCCGAGCCTGACGCCGGAGCAGGAAAGGGCCGTCTCCGCGATCGCCCCGTGCATCGACGGAAACTCCTTTCATTCCTTCCTCCTGCATGGAGTGACGAGCAGCGGCAAGACGGAGGTCTACCTGCAGGTCATCGACAGGGCCCTGAAGGCGGGCAAGGACGCTTTGGTGCTGGTTCCGGAGATCGGGCTCACGCCGCAGACCCTCCATCGGTTCTCTTCGCGTTTCGGAACCCGGGTTGCCGTGCTCCACTCGGGGCTTGTCGAAAGGGAGCGGCTGGACTTCTGGTGGAAGATACGGCGGGGACAGGCTCGCATCGCAATCGGCGCCCGTTCCGCCATCTTCGCCCCGTTCCGGAATCTGGGCGTGGTCGTGGTGGACGAGGAGCATGACCCTTCGTACAAGCAGCAGGATCGTATCCGTTACAACGCCAGGGACCTCGCGCTCGTTCGGGGTCAGCGGGAAAAGGCGGTCGTGATCCTGGGTTCGGCAACGCCCTCGCTCGAGTCCTACTACAACGCAAGACAGGGAAAGAGCGCGCTCCTCAAGCTGACCGAACGGATCGAAGCAAGGCCTCAACCCGAGGTCGTTCCGGTCGACATGCGCCGTCCATCCTCCCACGGGTCGCCCCGGAGCTCCCTTTCTCTCCCTCTTCAGGAGGCCCTGGTCCGCAACTGGGAGCAAGGAGGGAAGAGCCTGCTCTTTCTCAATCGACGCGGGTATGCGAACACCCTGGTCTGCAGGGATTGCGGCCACGCGGTCCGATGCCCTCACTGCAGCGTGAGCCTCACCCTGCACCGGGCGAAGAAGCGCATGTGTTGCCACTACTGCGACCACCAGCAGATTCCCCCTTCCCGGTGTCCCGCATGCCAGGGTCCGAACGTTCAACCCGTGGGCAAGGGCACGGAGCGGATTGAGGAGGAAATCGGGGCACTTCTTCCCGAGGCCCGGATCGGTCGAATGGACCGGGATACGACACACAGGAGAGGAGAACACGAGAGAATCCTCAAGCGCTTCAAGGGAGAGGAGTTGGATATCCTGGTGGGAACCCAGATGATCGCCAAAGGGCACGACATTCCGGCCGTCACGCTGGTGGGCGTCGTCCTTGCGGATGTTTCCCTGGACCTCCCGGATTTTCGGGCGGCCGAGCGGACCCTGCAGCTCCTCATGCAGGTGGCCGGCAGGGCGGGACGGGGTCCCCGGCCGGGTCGGGTTTTGATCCAGAGCTATCATCCGGATCATCCCTGTATCGAATCCGTGCGTCTTCACGATTTCCAGCGATTCTACGAACAAGAAATCGCAACGCGCAGAGAACTCGACTATCCCCCGTTCTGCAGGATGGTGAACCTTCGCATCACCGGAACCGGAGAGGAGGCGGCACGGGAAGCCGCCCGCCGGATGGGAGAGACCGCGCGTGCGATCCGAGAAGAAAGAGACCCCGTTTACAGGGACATCGAGATGCTCGGTCCGTCGCTCGCACCCCTTGCAAAGCTGCGGGATCGATTCCGGTTCCATTGCTTCCTGAAGGGAAAGGCACCGGGACCGCTTCATGACTTCACGCGGGAGATCATCGCCCGGCGCGGGAAGTTCCTTTCATCGAGAAGCCTGCATCTCGAAATCGACGTGGACCCGGTCCAGGTATTGTAGCCGCGGACGGGCGTTCTCGCGCCGGCTGCTAATCTTCGGAAACGAAGGAGAAAAGGGCAAACAGCAGAAGGAGAAAGCCGCTGAAGAAGTACAGGAAGAGGAAAGGGCTCGAGCCTTCGAAGTTCGAGAAGAACACATCTTTGTTGTAGATGAATCCCCAGTAAAAGGTAAAGCAGAAGGTTATGGACAGGCCGAGCTTGTACCTCGCAAAAAGGAGGCAGAACGACATCAGGGCGATGAACAGGGCCATGTGGACAACAGGTATCGTGAGCTGCATGTCTTGTAGGTGTTCCATGGTTCGTCGATCTGCGCGGAAACGCGTGAGTCGAATCTGGGCCGGAGAAAAAGCAAACGTCGTGCCAAGGCCCCCCGCGCTCATGCCTCAACAGCCGGTCGCCCGGCTCCCTCGTCGGGCCAGGAGGCCCGTCTTCCCGGATCTGTTGACCCGATCGAGGGTTCTGTGAGAACATTTTTTTCCTGACGGTCGACCGGGAAGAGGCGCTGCGGCGAATCCCCTCCCCTTCCCGGCGGGAATCGGGACGTATCGCGTTACGTTTTTCGACTCCTTGTTTCCATTTTGCTCTCCGCCGCGCTTCCGTTCCGATCTCCGGTGACGGGGCGTCCCTGCGATATCCCCTCGAATCGAAGGCTGAATGAAAGGGGGAGTTCGAGAAACGGATGGGTGGACGAAATTGTATTCAAAGGCTTGCCGGAGTGACGGCCGCATTGCTGTGCATTTTCGCAGGCACACCCGCGCTCCGGGCCGGATCCAAGGCGGCCGTCGTGGTCCGTGACAGGCTCTGCGTTCCGGGCGAGGAGACCACCATCGAGGCAACCCTCTATCGAGGCGGTCTCTTCGGCCTGTTCACGGAAGGCGTTCAGGGGGAGCTGCTTTGCTTTTTCGATCCTCAGGGGAATCCCCTCGACAATCGGCTCACCGACCCGTCCGGCTCCGCCAGAACCCGCTTCACGGTCGGCGCTGCCGGCCGATATACGGTGACGGTGCGTCTGGCCGACAACCCGCGCTATTCGGCCGAGCCTGCGGCAGGGCTCCTGTTCGTCCGGGAGAGAGAGACGCCCCTGCTCTTCGTCATGGTCGAGTCCGGCCTCATGCCCCGGATCTCGGCGCCGTGGCCCGTGAGGGACTTGAAGGAGATTGCGGCCGAGCCCAGCTCGGCGGAGGCGCTCTCCGAGGTCGCCGGATGCCGCGTGCTGGTCTACCTCACCCAGACTCCCAGGCCGTCGGCAGAGCGCGTGCGGTCCTGGCTGACAGACAGAGGCTATCCGCCGGGCCCCCTCGCATTCCTGGATCCTCCTGCCTGGATCGCCATGCTGTCCGAAGCCCCCGCGATGAAGACGACGGTGCTCGAATCCTTCTGGAAGGAGCGGTCCGTGCCCGCCCACCTGCTGACCCGCGACCGCGGCATGGCGGAGGCGGCCGCAGGCAAGGGTTTCCACGTGCTGCTCCTGGCGCCGGAAGCGCCGGCCGGCGAGGCGTCCCCGGAGCGGGGAAGGCAGGAAGACGAGCGGCGGGAAAAGGGGAAGGGGGAAAACATCGAATCCTTTGCGGACTGGTCGGCGCTCCCTGTGATCTGCCGCTGCAAGCCAGGGAAGAGCGGCTAGCGGGCCGGCACACAACGGCACCCGAGCCGCTGGTTTCTCATCACGCCCACATGGGCAGGAGGCTGGAATCATGAAGAGTCTGAAGGAGATCGTCGCGGACCCCGCCCGAGCACACGATGTGATGGCCGACAGCCTGCGATATCTGGACGAAGAAATCGCCAGGCGTTCCGGGATCGGCGGCATGGCGATCAAGGGGGCTTACAAGGTCATCAAGAACATCCAGGGCGGGAAGATGATCGAGAAGGCTGTCCGGGTGCTCATCCCCGAATTCATCGACAAGCTGGACCCGTACTACCTTCGATTCCAGCAGGAGGGAAAGGGACAGCCGTGGGAAGAGTTCCTCCGGCCCCACTACCCTGCCCTCGCAGACGAGCTCCTTGCCGTTACGGACCGAAAGATCCAGGGAACGGACAACCGTGCGGTTCGCGGGGCCTACGAAAAGCTCCGGCCCAGGGCGCAAAAGGAGGTCATGGCCTCGCTGCCTTCTCTGACCCGTTGGATGGAACGCTACATCTGACCGGGCGGGATTTCTCCGCCGTTCCTCGTGAGTTCATAGAGCTTCGCGTACTTGACGAACTCGTGGAATGCGGACAGAACGCTTGCGACCAGTCCCGGGACCCCGTCCAGGAACCCGCGTTTTCCGACGTATTGTTGCAGGAACATGAAGAGGGGGCTGCCCAGCAACCGGGCGAGGGAGAAGGGTCTGCCGGAGCGGGCAAGCGAGGCGGCGCTCAGGCCCGTGTATCGCTGAATCGTCTCGAGGTGTTCCCGGATGCTGGGAAAGGAGTAGTGGAGCAAGGGGTGTCGCAGTCTCCCGCACGGCCCGTCCAGAAGAACCGTTTCGTGCACATCCTGTTCGCCCCAGCGGCCGAGCGCCTTCTGAAACAGCCGCACCTTCAAGTCCGGATACCAGCAGTGGCGGAGGAATCGCCCCAGATAGCGGGTCATTCTCGGTATCCGATAGCCGGCGAGGTCCGGATCGCGGCTCAGGGTGGACCGGATCTCTTCGGCAAGCTCGGGGCTCACCACTTCGTCCGCATCCAGGCTCAGCACCCACGGATGGGAAGCCTCCCGGAGTGCAAGCGTCTTCTGCCTTGCATACCCCTGCCACGCGTGCTGGAAAACCTTTGCCCCGTAACGCCTGGCGATCTGGAGGGAGCGATCGGTGGAGAACGAATCCAGCACCACGATTTCATCGGCCCACGGAACCGCGGACAGACACTCCCCCAGGATTGCTTCCTCGTTGAAACAGATGACGACGACCGAGAGCCTTGCCATGGGTTCCTCCCCTTTCCGGCCTACGAAGTAGGAATCCGAGGCGCAACGCTCCTCGCTCCACGGAACGAAAAACCGGGGGATCGTGCTCGGAACGAGGCTAGGATCGGGAACTCGGGAGGGAAACCTTTTTGTGTTCGTCAAAGGCGTGCATATGTTTTCCGCCGTCCCAGAGCAGGAAGAAATCCGTAAGGACCTTGTTGTCCCTGTACATGTCCCTTGCCTGCAGCATCTTCGTAATGATCCCGTCCAGCCGGTCGAAATCCTCCCTCATCTCCTGCAGGGTCACGTCCAGAACATGCTCGGTCTTCTGCATGGGATAGCCCTGTTCGATCATGTGCTGCGCCTCGACCAGAATGTTGGCCGCGTGCATCAGCGAAGCGACCTTGGAGCGCAACGAGATTTCATATTCGTTGGCAAGGATCTTCTCCGAGGGGTCGTCGCCCTTCTTGAACAGCTCGTCCCAGCAATACTTGGCGGCTCGCAGTTCCGCCGCAACGATCTGAAAGAGGCCTTCATACTCGATCTCGGACTTGATCAGGCTCTGAGAACGCAGGATACTTGCAAACATATCTTTGATAAAATGGTTCATGTTTTTCTTGACGTGGAGTTTCATGAGGCAGGCCCTGCCAGGAGTTCCCCTATACGGCGCGGAACCCATGCTCGGTTTCTTGCGGATGCATGATTTTCATAATAGGAGACTTCTTTCAACCGTGTCAAGACAGGGAGGCCCTGCCGACGGGCAAAGCGGGCGTCGCCGGAAGGACGCAGCGTCCGAGGATCGCATCGGGGTGCTGAAGATCGGCTCCGTCCGGATCCCGAATCCCATTGCCCTGGCTCCCATGGCCGGATTCACGGACACCAGTGCGCGCAGGATCGCGAAGCGGTTCGGCGCCGGGCTGGTGTACAGCGAAATGATGAGCGCGGCCGGCCTGGTGAGAAGGCAGCCCGCGACGCTGGCCATGCTCGCCTTCCATGCGGAGGAGCAGCCCTACGGCGTGCAGATTTTCGGAGCCGAGCCGGCCGAGATGGCCGATGCGGCCCGGCTCGTCCAGGACCGGGGCGCCTCGATCGTGGACATCAACATGGGCTGCCCGGTCAAACGGGTTTGCCGGAACGGGGCGGGAGCGGCGCTGCTTCGCCGACCGAGGCAGGTGGAAGCGATCCTGCGGGAGGTCCGAAGGGCGGTGACCTGCCCTGTCACGGTCAAGATGCGCCTTGGCTGGGACACAACGGATCTCTCCGTCCTGGAAGTTTCCCGGATCGCGGAGGAGCAGGGGGTGGACGCGATCACGCTTCACCCTCGAACGCGGGCGCAAGGATATGCGGGAAGGGCCGACTGGTCCTGGGTTGCCCGCCTCAAGCAGGAGCGGGGGATTCCCATCATCGGAAACGGGGATCTGGTCGAACCGCAGGGATGCGCAGCCGCGCTGGCAAGCGGATGCTGCGACGGCATTATGATCGGCCGCGCCGCAAGGGGTCATCCCTGGATTTTCTCGCAGACCCTGGAGGTCCTCTCGGGACGCGAGCCGGCCGAGCCTTCGCTCGAATTGCGCTACGGGGCGATCCTCCTGCACATGGAGTGGCTCTTCTCACAGTACGGAAGAGAACAGGGGCTGCGCAGAATGCGCTTTCTGCTCTTCCAGTACGTTCGGGGATTGCCCGGAGCGGCCCGGTTCCGCCGGGATCTCGTCCGGCAGCCGAGCGAGGAAGCCCTCAAAGCGCTTCTGCGAGCTCACTTCCTCGAAGGGGCCTCCGGCGGGGCGGACCTGCAGGAATCGTAGGGGTGTCCCGTCCGCAGGGCTCGCTCAGCAAGGGGAGGGTCAGGAAGCTTGATCGCAGGCTTGCGCGTCCGAGGTCACTGTAACCCCGAGGAGCAGCCCGCCGGAGGAGGAGGCGAATTCGAGAAGGTTCAGGGTGGCGTGGCCGGTCACCGAGACCGCTCCGACGCAGAGCCGGTCCCCTTCGCGGAGGGTCTCGCCCCTCAAATCCCATGCAAACGAGCCTGTCGCTGCGTCGAATGTCGGCTCTCCTCGAGGTTTTCCGTTCCACAGGGCCTTGATCTCGTTCAATTCGGAGACGTTCGCGTAGATCGTAGCCTGCAGGAGGAGGTCTTCCGGAGTGACAATCTGCCCGTTCTTCAGGTTGGACAGGATCACGTTCGGCCCTGTCGTCTCCTGCAAGGAGACCGCAATCTCGTAAGCCTCCTGCTCCGAGTCCGGGTCGACGTCGATCTCGAACCCGGAGAACCTCGCCGTCGGTATTTCTTCTTCGTCCTCCACCTTTTCCTTCGCCAGCAGAACGCCGATCGTCTTGTAGGTCACGGAGGCGGGCTCGACCTCGATCCACTCCCAGGGGTTCTGCGGATACTCCCCCCCCGCATTCAGATCCACCCAATCGTCCGCTCTCTCCGGCGTGCCTTTGCCGCCCGTGAGGGGGTCGCAGGGGCAGCGCACGTCGTTGATCGGGGGTTCCTCCGCTGGACAGGCGCATCGGTAGGCGGAAAACGATGGCTGGCCCCTGTCGTCGGCGGCCCTGGCGCGGACCCGCAAGGTTTCGCCGAAAGGCAACTGGGCGTTCTGGTTCTTGTCGACTGCCGGGAAGATCTCCCGGATCTGAATCTGCGGGGCCTGATTCTCCTTCGTCGAAGGCAGGAACACGATGGGCACGTTCTTCTCTGTCTGGTTTCCCTGCACATCGAGGGCGAGGACCGACAGCGAGTTGGGTAGCCCTCCCGCCTCGTCCGGTTCGTCCACGATTCCGTCGCCGTCCCAGTCCGTCAAGAAGACAAGGGCTGCCAGAAAGTCTCCCTCCAGCGTGATCGTTTCCGGATCCAGAAGCAGAAACCGGCTCCTGCCGCCTTGCTCTCCCTCGGAAAGCCGCAGGAGCAGCGACCGCACCTCCCCGCTGAAGCTTTTGATGCTGCCCGTGATGTTCTCGGCTGCGTTCGAGGTCTCCACCCGGTCCTCGTCCTCTCCGGTCACTTCCAGCTCCGGCTGCCAGTCCAGCCTGTCGGGCGAGAAGGAGAATTGCCGGGCAACCTGCGTCGAGCGAAACACCCCTGTCTTCTGATCGGGCACGTCTTCGGCGGAGACGGAATAGCGGTACAGCGCCGGTTCCTGTCCGCCGATCACCTCGCCCGATCCCTCGCTCCTCAACCTCGGATCGAAAACCTGGAATACCTCCGTAAAATTGCCGCTGGTCGCATCCCAGTCGAGGAAATCGTCGTCGTTCCACTTGACCAGCGAACGCCAGAGAGCGGTCACCGAGTCGATCCCGTCTTCGCCGTCGCCCGCTCTGAGAAGGATCTGGAAAGAGCAAGGCTCCGCCTCTTCGGGGTCCCAGGAGAACGCATCCCCCGACCGCAACGTGTAGCATCCGGGCGAGGCGCCGCCTGCAGGGCAGTCCTGCGCAGGGCGGCCGGACGTGCTGCAGGCTGTCCTGTAATAAAGGGAATAGACAAGGCCGGGGTCCCCCTCGAGGCTGGTCACTCTCAAGATACGGTATTCGGCCCGGATCCGGATCGGATCCTCTTCCGATGCAGGGACGAGAATGTCCTGCGCCTCCGACACCCGCACCTCCACCTGGTTTTCCTCGCCATCGGCCGTCCCCAGAGAAAAAAGAAAACGGTCCCCGCGAATCAGTCTCCGAGCCGCCAGCGAGGGCTCGCATTCGAAGAAGCCCCCCTCCGCCGCTTCGCAGCTCATTTGACATTCGAAGAAACCGTCCTCCGCGCCCGAGCACGACGAGAACCCCTGCCCACCGGCATCCTCACGCACGGCGGTCCAGACGATCCTCGGGTTGACGACGGCCGTGTTGTCCGTAATGTTTCCCTGGATGCGGACGGGCGATTGGGGTGCGACGCCCCCGTCTTCGAGGGAGACCCAAGCGCCGCCCGTCAGGCTGTCCCAGTAGGAAAGCCGCACGTTGGTGATTTGGGGAGCCTCCGGGTTTCCGCAGCCGCAGGAGAGGAGAAAAAGAAGCAAAAAGATCCGGGCCCTTGCGGCCGATCCCCCACGTTGTCTCGCTCGCATCTCTCCCCCGTCTCCCCTTGGCCTGCAGGAAAGCCGATGCTCCCCGTGAGCCCTATCCTTCCCGCTCACGGATGGCATCGTAAAAAAGCGTATGCTCCGGCACGAAGATCAGATCGACCGTTCCGACCGGTCCGTTTCGCTGCTTCCCGATGATGAGCTCCGCCTTTCCCCGGCATTCCGGTTTGTCCCGAAAATAGAATTCCTCACGGTAGACGAAAGCAATCAGGTCCGCATCCTGTTCGATCGCACCCGACTCGCGCAGGTCGGCCAGCATCGGCCTCTTGTCCGGCCGGTTCTCCACCCCGCGGTTGAGCTGCGAAAGGGCCAGGACGGGAACGTTGAGCTCCTTCGCCAGCCGCTTCAGGGAACGGGAGATCTCCGATATTTCCTGAACACGATTCTCGAACCTCCCGGACCCCTGCATGAGCTGCAGGTAATCGATGATGATGAGCTCGACTCCATGCTCCCGTCTCATCTGGCGCGCCTTGCCCCGCATTTCCGTCACATGCATGCTCGGCGAATCGTCGATGAAGATCGGAGCCCTCGACAGGACGTCGGCGGCCTTGGTGAGCTTCGGAAAATCCGACTTCTTGATATAGCCGGAACGCAGCTTGGATCCGTCAACCCTCGCCTCGGCGCAGAGCAGCCGGGTGGCCAGTTGTTCCCGGGACATCTCCAGGGAGAAAATCGCAACCGGCAGCCCTTCCTTCAGGGCGACGTGGGAGGCGATATTCAGGGCAAGGGCCGTCTTGCCCATGCTCGGCCTGCCCGCAAGAATCACGAGGTCCGAGCGCTGCAATCCGGACGTCTTGTGATCGAAGTCCACGAAGCCGGTGCCGACACCGGAGAGCATTCCCTGTTTGTCGTAAAGTTTTTCGATCGACTGGAACGTCTCCTGCAGGACCGCCCGGAGGGGGACGAATCCCTGCCGCTGCTGGCTGCGGGAGACCTCCAGAATGGTCTGCTCCGCCCGGTCCAGGAAGGATACCGCGTCCTCGGGCTCCTCGTAGCCCTGCCGGGCGATCTCCGTGGCGGCCTCGATCAGCCGCCGCAGAACGGATTTCTCCTTGACGATCTTCGCATAATAGAGGATGTTGGCGGCCGTGGGAACCTCGTCCGCCAGGGAGGCGAGATAGACCGCACCGCCCACCTCCTGAAGCGAGCCCTTCCGATTCACTTCCTCGGTGAGCGTGATCAGGTCCACCGGGTGGTTCCGCTCCGAGAGGTCCACCATGGCCTGATAGATCTTCCGGTGCGCGTCCCGGTAGAAGTCCTCCTCGCGGAGAATCTCCACCACGTTGGGCATGGCCCGGTTCTCGAGCAGGATTCCCCCCAGGACCGAGCGTTCCGCCTCGAGGTTCTGTGGGGGAACCCGTTCCAGAAAGCCCATACGCAGGTATCTCTCAAAGGGGAAGTCGTGGGGCCCCGATCATTCCTTGACGACCCAGACTTTGATGCTTCCCATGACGTCGGCGTGGAGCTTCACGGGAACGGTGTACATCCCGAGTTTCTTGATCGGTTCTTCGAGCAGGATGCGCTTCCGATCGATCGAGAGCCCTTCCTCTTTGAGGGCCAGCTCGATGTCGCGGGAGGTCACGGACCCGTAAAGCTTCTCTTCCTCTCCGGTCTTCCGTCGGATCGTGCAGGAAACCGACTCGAGGCTTCCCGCCAACACCTGGGCATCCTTCCTCTGTCTATCCATCCGCGCCTGAATGAGCTTCTTCTGATGCTCGATCTCCTTCAGGCTCCTGGTGGAGGCCTTGACGCCGAACCCCCTGGGCAGCAAGTAGTTCCTGGCGAACCCATCGGCCACAACGACCACATCTCCGACCTTACCCAGATTCTCGACATCTTCTCGTAGGATCAACTTCATTCTCGACTCCTCCCTGCTATCGGCAGGCAACCTCTTGCGGGCGGAACCCCGGAGAACATCCCGCCCGACGGGTCCTTTCGTCCGAAGGGGGAAAGCAAGCGGGTTCCGGCGATGCGAGGATCGGCCTGAACGGAGCAAACGACGGCGACGGGAACCTGCGTCTAGATTTCCATGTTTGTGTAGGGCATCAACGCCAGATGACGCGCCCGCTTGATGGCCAGCGTGATTTTCCTCTGATGCTTCGCGCAGTTACCGGAAATCCTCCTCGGGATGATCTTGCCCCTTTCCGTAATGAAGTAACGGAGTTGTCTCGGGTCCTTGTAATTGATCTCCAAGGTTGCGTCCGCACAGAACCGGCAGACCTTTTTCCGCACGTAAAGCCTTCGCTTGGCTTTCTTCAAGTCCTTTCGACCAATCATCCTTTTTTCCTTCTTCTGACGGGTGGATCGCGGTGCGCCTGTTCTCTACTCGTCCCGGTCCTCTTCCTCTGCGGGTTCAGCCCAGTCCGCCTCCGGCTCCGGGGCCTTCCCCGCCTCCTCCGTCCCCGGCGGACCGGCCTCCTCGGCGGCATCCGCCTCCTCCGCCTTCGGGGCAACCGGGGGCGGGGCCGCCGCCCTGGCGGCTGCCTTCTCCCTTTCTTCCGCCTGCTCCTTCCGGGCCGCTGCCAGATCCACCCGATCGTGCGTCTTTACCGTGAGGAAGCGAAGGACGCTTTCGAACATCCTCATGTAGCGTTCGAGTTCGGAAACCACCTGCGAGGTTCCCACGAAGTCGAACAGGAGGTAATGTCCTTTCGGATGATTCCTGACCGGATAGGCCAGCCTGCGCACTCCCCAGTCTTCCCTCTTGACGAGGAACCCTCCGCTCTTCTCCACCGCGCCGTCGAGCCGGTCGAGGAGATCCTTCTTCTTGCCTTCATCCAAATCGGCGGGCAGGATGAAGACGGCTTCGTATCGCCGATTCCGCATGTTCCCTCCTTCTGGTCGGATGGCCCCGCACCGCACAGGGACCGCCGTTGGACGGCCCGGGGTGGGAGCAAGGGGGTTTCAGGTGTCTCGTTTCGAGAACCTCTTGTCGCCCAGTTTTTGAAATGTACCAGCCCTCATTGGAATTTACAACCTGCCGATCACCTCGCACTTCCCCCCTGGAACCGTATCCGGACGATATCTCCGTCCCGCACCTGGTAGTCTCTCCCCTCTGCATGGATGAGGCCCTGTTGGCGCACCGCCTCCTCGGAGCCGGACCGTCGGAAGTCCTCGAAGTGCATGATCTCCGCCTTGATGAACCCTCGCTGCATATCGCTATGGATCTTTCCCGCCGCCTCAAACACGCTCTCGCCCCGCCGGAGGGTCCACGCGCGGACCTCCGTTCCCACGACCGTGTAGAAGGTGATCAGGTCCAGAAGCCGGTACCCCTCCTCGACCAGGCGCTCGAGCCCGGAAGGGCCCAGTCCCATCTCCTGCCGGAACCTCTCCCGTTCGGCCGGATCCAGGTCCATGATCTCCTGTTCAACTTTGGCGCCCAAGGGGAGAAACACACAGTCCACGTCCTCAAGCCGTTCCCGCATCCGGGCCACGATTTCCGCCTGCCGAGGAATCTGCTCTTCCCCCAGGTTCAGAACGTACAAAACGGGCCTGTCTGTCAGGAATCCCCACTCCTTGAATCGACCTGCGCGTCGCTCTTCCCTGCCGACCGAACGCCGCAGGGGGATGCCCCGGTTCAGGGTTTCTAGCCAGCCTTCCAGGAGATCGAGTTCCTGCCGGGCCTCTTTTTGCCCCACCCTGGCCAGCCTCTGCGCCTTTTCTTTCCGCCGTTCCGCCACCTCGATGTCGGCCAGAATGAGCTCGGTCTCCACGACGTGAACGTCCCGGATCGGCTCCGGTTCGCCCGCGATATGGACGATCTCGGAGTCCTCGAACAGCCGGATCACGTGGACGACGGCATCCACCGTGCGGAGATGGCCCAGAAAGGCATTTCCGAGCCCCTCACCCCGACTCGCCCCCTCCACCAACCCCGCCACATCCAGAAACGCGAGCGTCGTGGGCGTGAGCTTCTCGGGCCTCAGCCGCTCCCCCAGAAGGTCGAGCCGCCCGTCCGGCACGGGGACCCGCCCCCGGTTCGGCTCAACGGTGCAGAACGGGTAGTTCGAGGCCTCGGCACATCCTCCCGTGAGCGCGTTGAACACGGTTGACTTGCCCACGTTCGGCAGCCCGACGATTCCGCAGGTAAACCCCATGGAGCCCTGCCTTGCCCGGCAACCCCACAAAAAAACTCGCCAGGGGCTTCGATCCGCCCCTGGCGAGCGTCCCTCGATATCGTAGCCCCATGACCGGGAGGATCTCGAAGAGCCCCCCCTTCTAAAGCAGCGGAGCGATCACCAGGGAGACAACGGACATCAGCTTGATCAGGATGTTCATCGCGGGCCCGGAGGTATCCTTGAAAGGATCGCCCACGGTGTCGCCGATCACCGCCGCTTTGTGATTGGCGCTGCCCTTGCCTCCCAGGTTTCCCTTCTCGATGTACTTCTTCGCGTTGTCCCATGCGCCGCCGCCGTTGGCCATCATGAGCGCCAGGAGCACGCCCGAGGCCGTCGCGCCCGCCAGGGCGCCTGCCAACGCCACAGGTCCCATCCAGAAGCCGACAACCGGCGGCGTGATGACGGCGACCAGGCCGGGCACGATCATCCTCTTGAGAGCGCCCTTGGTCGCAATATCCACGCACCGGGCCGGATCCGGCTTCCCGGTGCCCTCCAGCAGCCCTGGAATCTCCTTGAACTGCCGGCGGATCTCGTTGACCATGTCAAAGGCCGCGGAGCCCACGGCCAGCATCGTCCGGCTGGCGATAAGGAAGGGGATGAAGGCGCCGATGAACAGTCCGATCACCGCCTGCGGGCTGGTCAGGTTGACCACGAGCACTTCGAGAAAATCGGTCGCCGGGTCGTCCACATTGACCGCCTGCGTATAGGCGGAAAACAGGGCGAGCGCCGTCAAGGCAGCGCTCCCGATCGCAAAGCCCTTGCCGATCGCGGCCGTCGTGTTCCCCAAAGCATCGAGCCCGTCCGTGATCTGCCGGGTCTCGGGGCCCAACTCGGCCATCTCCGAGATGCCGCCCGCGTTGTCCGCGATCGGCCCGTAGGAATCCACGCTCATCGTGATGCCCACGGTGGCCAGCATGCCCACGGCAGCGATCCCGATCCCGTAAAGCCCCGCATAGTGGTTGGAGATGAAGATGGCCAGACAGATGAAGATCACGGGCGCCACCACGCTTTCCATGCCCACGGCCAGTCCCTGAATGATCACCGTGGCGGGGCCGGTCTCCGAGGCCTTTGCGATGTCCCGCACGGGCTTCCCGGCGGTGTAGTACTCCGTGATCAGCCCGATCACCACGCCGGCCAAACAGCCGAGCGTCACGGCCAGCCAGACGTTCGCCCGGCCCGCGAGGTCCGCCATGCCAGCCGCAGCGGCCCCTTCGCGCAACAGGCCGTTCACCCCGAACAGCCAGATCCAGATACCGGAGCCCACGATGAAGAGCCCCGCCGCGATGAACATGGAGTACCGCAGCGCGGCAGCCGGGCTGTACTTCTTCAGCCAGTCGATGCTCCGGATCCCAACGAACGAACTGAGCAACCCGATGGCCACCATGAAGATGGGAAGGCTCATGAAATAGAAGGCGTTCTCCCCCACCGTGGCCGTCCAGGTCGCGCCGATCGCGATCGTAGCGACGACCGAGCCCACGTAGGACTCGAAGATGTCGGCGCCCATTCCAGCGGTGTCCCCGACACAGTCCCCCACGTTGTCCGCGATCACGCCCGGGTTTCTGGGGTCATCCTCCGGGATCCCGGCCTCCACCTTGCCCACCAGGTCCGCGCCCACGTCGGCCGCCTTGGTGTAGATCCCGCCCCCGACACGGGCAAAGAGCGCGATCGAGCTCGCGCCCATGGCGAATCCATTGATATCCTGCGTCTGGAAAAACCCGAACCAGCGGGAAAACAGGTAAAGAATCGTCACCCCCAGCATCCCCAGGCTGGCCACCGTCAGGCCCATCACGGCCCCACCGTTAAAGGCCACCTCCAGGGCGCTGCCCTGCCCCTCCTGGTTGGCCATCCAGGAGGTCCGCACGTTGGCCTTGGTCGCAGCCTGCATGCCCACAAAGCCGGCCGTCATGGAGCAGCCCGCGCCCAGCAGGAAGCACACTGCGGTCAGAAAGGAGATCTTCCACGCCAGGAGCAGGAACACGATCGCGATGAAGGCGCAAAGGTAGGTATACTCCGTCTTCAGGAAGGCCATGGCGCCCGTGTGGATCAGCTCCGCGATCTCCCGCATCTTGTCCGTGCCCGAATCCTTCGCCTCGATATCGCCGAAAATCTTGCGCGCCGCACCGATGCCGACAACTCCCACGGCCAACACCCCCAGCAGCCCGACCCCGTACATGCCCCAGGTTCGAAAGACCTCTACAATCGTCTCCATTCAACCGTCCTCCTTTTTTCGCTGGTTGCCCCGTCTTGTTCGCTTCCGTTTCCACAGCAGACAGCGTGTTCCTTGATCTATGCTCCCGGATCCGCTCCTTTTCCCTCGCTCCGGATCCGAGTATTGAAACGGTTCATGGCCCGATCGATGCCTTCCTCCAGAACACACTCCAGAGCCTCGGCTCCTCGTTCGAGGAAAAGCGGAAGCCTTGCTTCCTGTTCGTCCGGGAACCTCCCCAGCACGTAATCCTCAGGCTGTTCTCCGGCCCTGGGTCGGCCAATCCCCAGTTTGACGCGCAGGAAACGATCGGAACCGAGTTCGCAAAGGATGGATTCGATGCCCCTGTGTCCGCCCGACCCTCCGCCTCTCTTGAGCTTCATCGTCTCGAACGGAAGGTCCATGTCGTCGTGGACCACGATAAGCGATTCCGTCGGCACGCCCGACGCATCCAGGATCTCGCGGATTACCTCCCCGCTTCGGTTCATGTAGGTCTGCGGCTTGACGAGAAGGATCCTCGTGTCGCCCACGAGGTGCGACCCGACCGTCGCAAACCCTTTTTGTTCCTTCCACGCGCTCTTCTGCCTGCATGCGAATCGATCCAGCACCAGGAATCCGATATTGTGGCGGGTCTTCGCGTAGCGCCGCCCCGGATTCCCGAGGCCGGCCATCAACCACAGACGGCTCAGCTCTCTTCTTCCTTCTCTTTCTCCTGGGCCTTGCCCGGTTCGCCCGGCTCCTCCTCACCCGGTGCAACCTCCGCCGCTTTCGGTTCCTCCACAGGCGCCGAAATGACAACGACCGGCTCCTTGGCATCGGTGAGAATCCGCACCCCTTCGGGCACCTTCAGTTGTTCCACGTGGATCGAATCGCCCATCTTCAACGCCCCGATCTCCGCCTCCAGGTATTCGGGGATGTCGCCGGGCAGGCACTCCAGTTCGACCGACCGTCTCAATTGTTGAACCATGCCGCCGTCCCGGAGCGCCTCCGTGGGCTCACCGACCAGTCGGAGGGGCACCTCGACCGTGATGACCTGATCCATCAGGACCCCGAGGAAATCCGCATGCACCATCCGGTTGAGCGGGTCCCTCTGGACTTCCTTGAGGATGACGGTCTGCTCGGCTGCGGGGGATTCCCCGTCCCGGATCTTGAGCTGAATGAGTACGTTCTGTCCGGCCGCGGCGTGCAGAATCCGTTCCAGTTCCGTCTTATGCAAGCTCAGGGGAATCGGATCAAGGCCCTTTCGATAGCACACAGCCGGGACGAAGCCTCTGGCCCGCAGCTTCCGGGCCACACCCTTCCCGGTTTCCCGCCTTCTTCTGACTTCCAGTTCCTGCTGTTCCATTCCGGGGAACTCCTTCCCGTTTTCGGCACAGGGCGCACTCGGGCCCGGTGACGCCGATCATATAAAAAGGCCGCTTACCGACTCACTGAAATAGGTCCGCTTGATCGCTTCGGCGAGCAGTCTGGCGATCGAGAAGACCCGTATCTTTTCGCACGCCCTCGCCTCGTCGCTCAGGGGAATCGAATTCGTGACGATCAGCTCCTTCAGGGGCGAGTTCTGCAGTCGCTGCAGCGCAGGGCCCGACAAAACCGGATGCGTACAGCAGGCATACACCTCCCTCGCCCCGGCCTGGTGCAGTGCCTCGGCTCCCTGCACCAGCGTTCCCGCCGTGTCGACGATGTCGTCCACGACCACGGCCCGGCATCCCTGCACGTTGCCGATGATGTTCATGCTTCGGGAGACATTCGGGGCGTCCCGCCGTTTGTCGATGATCGCCATCGGCCGGTCGAGCCGCTTCGCAAAAGCCAGCGTCCGTTCCACCCCTCCCGCGTCGGGCGCTACAAGAACGACGTTGTCGGAGAGATTGTCCCGGATGTAAGGGAGCAGAACGGGCGTGGCGAACAGGTTGTCCACCGGGATATCGAAAAAGCCCTGAATCTGTCCTGCGTGAAGGTCCAGGCACAGGATTCGCGTGGCCCCGGCCACGGTAAGAAGATCCGCGATCAGCTTGGCGGAGATCGGGGCGCGGGGCGCCGCCTTCCGGTCCTGCCGTGCGTACCCGTAATAGGGCACGACCACCGCGATGGTCTTGGCGGATGCGCGCTTGAGCGCATCGATCATGATCAGCAGTTCCATCAGGTTGGTGTCGCTGGGTCGACAGATCGACTGGAGCACAAAAACGTCCAGCCCGCGCACGTTCTCCTGGATGACGACGGAGGTCTCTCCATCGCTGAATTGTTTTACCTCCGCGCTGCCCGGCTTGATGCCGAGTTCGTCGCAGATTTCGCGGAAAAGACTGCGGTTCGAGTTCCCCGAAAAAATACGCAGCTTCTTCATGCGGTTCGATCTCGTATACTGGGTGTAGACCGGCGGGATTCGCGAAAGCGCAAGCCTACCAGAGAGGCAACAAAAAGTAAAGAGCCCGAGCGCCCGAGACCGCCCAACTGCGTTCCCTGCCACCGGCGCCGGTCACGCGCCCGGGTGCTTTCCGGCAAGGGGGCGAGTGGCTGGGGTGGGAGGATTCGAACCTCCGAATGCAGGAGCCAAAGTCCTGTGACTTACCGCTTGTCGACACCCCAAGAGCGGGCCCAACCGGGTTCTTCTCGTATCGGGTTATTATAATGCTCGGGCTGGAAAAGGCAAAAACCGCCAAAAGGCGTCCGGGCTAGGTCTCGGTGCCTGTGGGCGATTCGCGCAACCGATCCAATTCCTTTCGGTATTCGTCGAGCACGCGCTCTTCGATCATCCTGCGCGTGGAGTTGTTCAAGGGATGAGCGGTGTCCTTGAAGGTGCCGTCTTTTCGTTTCTTGCTCGGCATGGCCACGAAGAGCCCCGTATTGCCGTGAATGATCTTCAGATCCCTGACGATAAAACAGTCATCGAAAATGATGGTAGCATAGCCCTTCAAACGCTCCTCGCTCACGGGGAATACTCTGACCTCGGTGATCTTCATGATGTTCACTCCCTTGCCCGGCTTCCTGCCTGCGAGCCCTCCGTGGTTTGGCGCATCTACAAAGCCGTTTTCCCGCCCCCTGGGCCAAGCCGACGGAAGGTCCCCCGAGGAGGGCCCGTCCCTCCCGCGACATCCGTCAGACGTTGCGGCCCCGACCCTTCTATCCTATGGGAACACCGCAGGGCTGCGGTTTTCGTCCCTGCCGGGGAAACGCATCCACGATAAGGGCTAATAGATAAATTACTTTTTTAACTTTGCGCAAAGCATAGGATCTTTCATCGGAATTGTCAACAAAAAATTCGCCGTCAAACCGTCCGAGCCCTTCCAGGAGGCCACGACAGGGCGCCGGGGTCCCCCGCGTTCCGAAGGGACCGAAGGATGGGCCCGCAGGTCCGGGCCTCCCGGCCGCCGTCACACAGACCCCTCACCTTGCATTCCGGGGTCGGTATCCATATCATAGTGCTTCGCGCGGCCGGCTAAAACATCTTTTCCAATCCTTTGATTACGGACCGACCATGGACACGCGTTCTCCTGCGGAACCCCTGCGCTACCTGATCACGGGCGGAGGAACCGCCGGCCACGTCTACCCCGGGCTTGCACTGGCGGAAGGCATTCGGCGCCATGAGCCGGATGCCGAGTTTCTGTTCGTGGGGGCTCGAAGGGGCGCCGAAGAAAGGATCGTACCCGCACAAGGACATGCGCTCCAGACACTTGCGGTCAGGGGGATCCCGACCACGACGGGTCCCTTCCTGTGGTTGCAGACCATCTGGCGCCTCGGCGTATCCCTGCTGCAGGCAATCCGGCTGATCCTGCGGTTCAGGCCCCATGCAATCATCGGAACGGGCGGGTATGCGAGTGCGCCGGTGCTCCTGGCGGCCGTTGTCCTGCGAAGCGTCCGGCTTTGGAAGGGGGTTCTGAGCCTGCATGAGGCGAACATCATCCCGGGCAGGTTCAACCGGTGGATGTCGGGGTGGGCGGACTTCACGGGCACGAGTTTCCCGGAGACCCTCCGGTTCTTCTCGAAGAAGAATTCTTTCTGGACGGGCTACCCCCTGCGAAACGATCTGGAGGCGTCCTCGAAACGCAGAGGGCGGGACCGTGAGGAGCCCAAGAGGCGCCTGGGGATTCCCCCGGCGGGCGAGGTTCTTCTCGTTTTCGGGGGAAGCTCGGGGGCCCGGACCATCAACCGTGCCGTGTTCGAGGCGCTCCCAAGGCTCCTGCAGCGCGAGGGGCTCACCGTCTTTCACGCCACCGGACACCCGCAGGCGGCATACGACCCGGGGGCGGAATTCCGCGAACTGCTGCCCGGACTGCCGGTCGACGCGAATGTCGTGCAGTCGCGGTATCGCCGGGAGGAGTATCTGCATCATATCGAAGGCTATTACGAAGCGGCCGACATCGTGGTCTGCCGATCCGGTGCGGGCGCGATCTGGGAACTCGCCGCCTACGGCACGCCGTCGGTTCTCATACCGAAATCAAACCTGCCGGGGGACCATCAGGTCAAGAACGCCTACTTCCTCGCACGCCGGGGACAGGCGCGCATTCTTTTCGAGAAACGACCCGTTCCGCCGGAGCCGGCGGGCTCGGAATCGGTCGATCCGGATGCCTTTGCGGACGCCGTTCTGTCGATGCTCGACCGAAAAGGCGGCCCCGAGGATCGCAAGAAGGGCACGCCGGCGCAATCGGAGATCCCTTCCGGGAAGGATCTCTTCTACGCTCTTATCCGGCGTTTCCGGGAACGGGGGCGGGCCGAGCCGCCGATCCCGCAGGCAACGGCGGGCCCCGGATGGCGCGAGGAAAAGCCCGGCAGCACCGCGGCCCGCACCGGGATCGAGTGGATCGGCGCCGAGGCGCTTCTCACCCGTCTGGAGGACGACCGGAAACATAAGCGAGAGCTGCCTGAGGAGGAAAGGGCATATCTGAAATACAAGACCGATCAACTGCTCGCCTCGCCCCGCTGGCAGGACAGAAACGCGGGGGTCAAGCTCGTCGGAGTCATCGGCTACCGGGAGAGACTCCCCACGTTGCTCTACATGGTCACGGACCGCACCCCGGCGGCCTGGCACCGGAGGCTGCTGGGCGGGGACTTTGAACAGGTGGGATTCATACGACGCAATGCACTGCAGGCCGTATGGCGGCTTCGCACGTGCGGTCCCGCCGTCAGGGAGGCCCTGCGAATCGCCCTGCGGGACCCTTATTACGAGGTGCGGTCCTGGGCGGCCCGCGCGATCGAAAGGCTTTCCCCGGAGATCGGGGAGGACGAGGAGATGGTTCGCCTGCTGCGAAGGAACCTGAAGGACCGCTGGTTCGAGGTGGTCGTATCCTCGCTGAGGGCCCTGGCCATGATCACGAAGGATCCGAACATCCTCTCCGACCTGATCCCCCTTCTCAGCCACAAGAACTGGAAGGTGCAGCAGGCGACGGTCCGCTGCCTGACGAGGCTCATGCAGGCCGATGTCATCCGTCTGTCGAAAGAGGCGGAGGAATGGGTCAACAAGATCCCGATGAAGGGGCTGGACTTCTTCCCAAGCTTCCCGCTCAAGCAGACCTGGGAAGACTTCCAGCGTGTGCTCTCCGAGAAGGCGGCATGCGAGAGGCCGCCGGAAACGAACAAGGGGGCCTGCTGACATGTTCCAAGCGCTTTACGGCTGGTTCTACGACCCGGAGGGACCGTTCTCGTTCATCCGGCTCTTTTATTACATCAGCAGCCGGACCGTCTTTGCGATCATCACCTCCTTCGTCTTCACGCTTCTGGCGGGAAGGCCGTTGATCCGGGCCCTGTACCGGATGGGGATGCGGGACACGCAACGGGCAGAGATGGTGGAAGCGCGGGAACACAAGAAGGGGGGGACGCCCACCATGGGAGGCGTCATCCTCTTCTCGGCCACCATGCTCTCCGCTCTCTTGTGGTGCGACCTGACGAATCGATTCATCCTCTTTCTTCTGGCTGCCTCCGTGTGGTTCTTCGCGCTCGGATTCTGGGACGATATGCGTAAGATCAGGCACCGGGACAGCAACAAGGGCCTTTCCCGAAGAATGAAGTACGCCGGACAGATCTCCTTCGGCCTGCTCCTGAGCCTGTTCTTTCTCCATCCGTCGACCTCCCCGGTGCCCGCTACGGTGGTCTCGAAGTTCTATATTCCTTATTACAAGTACCCCCTTGCGGATCTCTCCTGGGGATACACGATCGTGATCGTGCTCTTCGTCGTCTACGCAGCGAACGCGATCAACTTCGCAGACGGAATGGACGGGCTCGCCATCGTCCCTTCCGCGTACGCCATCGGCGTCTATGGAGTTTTCGCGTACATGCTGGGTAACGCAAAGTACAGCCAGTATCTCATGTTCGATTATCTGCCCGGCTGCGGCGAGGTGAGCATCCTGTGCGCCGCCCTGCTCGGTGCCTGTGCCGGATTTCTTTGGTACAACAGCTATCCCGCTGAGATCTTCATGGGCGACACCGGATCCATGTTCCTGGGGGGTGTCCTGGGAACGATGGTCGTGCTCCTGAAACAGGAGGTTCTTTTTCTCATCGTGGGCGGCATCTTCCTCGCCGAGATTCTCTCCGTTGCGCTCCAGGACTGGATCGGCATCCAGCGAACCGGACGGCGATTCTTGTATCGGGCGCCCCTGCACCACACGTTTCAGTACCAAGGGCTGGCCGAAACCAAGATCACGGTGCGTTTCTGGATCGTCTCCGGCGTACTCGCGCTGTTGGCGCTTGGGTCGTTGAAGATCCGTTGAGCGACCCGGTTGACAGGGCAAATCGCTTGCCGCTAAAGTGTTGGATTAGCGTTTTGCACGCCGGGAGTTCCCTGTACCCTCAGTTTCCCCAGGAAAGGATGTTAGGATGGCCGGATTCCATGTTGCCGTCGTAGGCGCCACGGGCGCCGTCGGGCAGGAGATGCTTGCGATCCTCGAGGAAAGAAAGTTTCCTGTGAAATCCCTGCGGCTGCTGGCGTCAGAGCGTTCCGTGGGAAAGGTCTTTTCCTTCCGCGGGCAATCCGTGGAGGTTCAGGAACTCAAGCGAACCTCTTTTCGGGGGATCGACCTCGCCCTGTTCTCGGCGGGCGCCGACAGGAGCAAGCAGTTCGCGCCGGCTGCCGTGAAGGCGGGGGCGGTGGTCATCGACAACAGTTCCGCCTTCCGGATGGAGTCTTGGGTGCCCCTCGTGGTGCCGGAGATCAACCCGGAAGAGATCGGGAACCATCGAGGCATCATCGCGAACCCCAACTGTACGACCATCGTCACCCTGATGGGCCTCTATCCCCTCCGGTCGTACGGAATCCGAAGGATCATCCTGTCGAGTTATCAGGCCGTCTCCGGTGCCGGGGCATGGGCCATCGAGGAACTCCGAAGGCAGACCCTCGCGTGGGCGCTCCAGGAGATCAAGAACGCGACGATGGGGACCCGGGAGGAAGCCGTACTGCGGGCCGAGAAGTTTCCCCACCCGATCGCTTTCAACCTGATTCCCCACATCGACCGATTCCTGGACGGCGGATATACGAAGGAAGAGATGAAATGCCTGTTCGAGTCCCGGAAGATCATGAAGCTGCCGGATCTGAAGGTCTCGGCCACCACCGTGCGGGTGCCCGTATTTCGCTCGCATTCCGTATCGGTGCACCTCGAAACGGAAAAGCCCCTGTCGGTGGCCAGGGCCCGCTCCCTGATACGCAAGGCAAAGGGGGTCCGGCTCTGCGACGACCCTGCGAAATCCAAGTACCCCACCCCGGTCCAGGTGGCGGGCAAGGACGACTGCCTCGTGGGCAGGATCCGAAAGGACGATACCGTACCGAACGGGCTCTGTCTGTGGATCGTGGGCGATCAACTCCGGAAGGGGGCGGCCCTGAACGCGATTCAAATCGCGGAGTGCCTGTTCGGGACCGGGCCGGCGTCGAAGGCCTGAGCCGGCCGCTCCCCCCTCGCATCGATCAGGAAGCGGCCTGAAACACGCCGCGCTTCGTGCGGAGAGGGAATTGCAGGATCTTCCGCGGGTCGCCCGACCCGTTCCCCTCGAAGGACGGTTCCGCGGAAGGACGGTTCAGGACCATGCCGTAGGCATCCAGGATGCGGCGAAGGGAGTGGTATTTCGCCTCGATCGACTCGCATACCGAGTCATAGCCCCTCCTGGCGGCCCGATGCCGTTCCCGCAAAGAAAGGGGGTTCATCTCGAAGAACCTGTAGTCGTACTCGTTGGGTTCGATGAGGAGGATGTCCCCTCGGAAGCGAGGGTCCCTGCGGTAAAGTTCGATTCCGTAATCGAGCCTCGTGTGCAGCAGGATCCGGAAGACCTGATTGAGCACCGAAAAGACGCCCTGGTCAGCGAGGTGCTTCCCTTCGACGACGTGTTTCTTCTTCTCCCGGGAATACCGTGAAATGACCTTGTTGCGGAACGGCCGGAACGGATTGTAACAGATGATCAGGTCTGCGCCGCCCTCGACCGCCACGTCGATGTTGGCCGTCTTTCGAACCCCCCCGTCGACATAATCCACCCCCTGGATCCGGGCAGGCCGGTAGAAACCGGGAAGGGCCGTGGATGCCTGAACCGCCTGCGAGATGGTAAGGTTGTTGTTCTGGTTGTATCCGAAAACGACCCTTTCCGCCGTATCCAGATCGGCGGCGACGATGTAGAGTTCCTTCCCGGTCAACCGGTACAGGGAGGTGAAATCGTTCGGGAGGCGGTTCCTTTCGAAGGTCTTTCGGAGCGCCGACTCGATTCGGTCGTTTCGGAAGAGCCCCCGCGGAAGATAGTCGGGCGGGGAGGGAAACTGGCGGGTCATCCCCAGGATTCTTCCATATCTCGTGAGCAACCGGTTGCAGGCCTCGAAGGAAGGATGCCGCAGCAGATCGAAGAGCGAGCGGCGGAAATCCTCCTTCAGCAGGCTGTTGGACAGGAGGGCCCCGAGCAGGAACTCGGGAAGGAAATCAAGGAAATCCCATAGGAAGTGAAAGGGACCTTTGATAAAATCGATCAAGTTGGGATTGTAGAAATCGAGGAAGCCGATCCCATGCAGGTGACCGGATTCCCCGTCGATGCTCTCCAGCATCTGGCCGGGACCGATTCCGTTCGCCAGCAGCGAAGCAATGATGGAGCCGGCGCTGAGTCCCACGAAGGCATCAAAATCGGTCACCTTCCGATTCTGGAGGCAGCTGTTCAGGGCGTGGAGACCACCGACTTTGTATGCCCCGCCGGTTACCGCCCCGCCGGCCAGCACGACGGCGACCTTCGGATTTTCCTTGGGACGGCGAAGATCACTCTTCTGTACGATGGTGATTCCCATTGCAACAAGGAGTACAAAATCCCGATGTTTGTGGGTTCTTCCGGGCCACGAGGGGCATTCTTGAATCGCAATGCATCATTCTAATAGGTTTTCGGAGAAAGTAAAGAAATGTTTGGGATTCCTTCTTCTCTCCCCGCTTCGGTGAATCCGAACATACGAACGTAACAAAGACACCCGGTTTATGAACTCAAAGAACGGAAGAAGCCCGATGATCGTCCCTGACGAGCCCTTCGCGGACAGGGACTCCCTCCGGCAACTCGACTGGCCCTGGCTTCTGGACCAGATCCGCCAGAGGCTTCGAACGGCGCCCGCACGCGAGGACTGTGCAGGCCTCCTGTGGGCATCGACCCGCGACGAGGCCCTCCAGACCATGCGCGAGGTCGAGGAAGTTCGAAACCTGCTGGACAAGGGAACCCCCTTTCCCCTGGGGAATCCTCCCGACATCCGGGCTCTGCGGCCCCGCATCGACAAGGGCGCGATCCTGGGACCCGCGGAACTGCTTGACATCGCCTCCTGGATGGAGACGGTGGAGGCCTTGAGGAAGTTCCTGGTCATGCGCCGCCAGCAGGCGCCCCTGCTCTATCGATACGCCGAGACGGCCCCGTCCCTGTCGCATCTCGTCTACGACATCCGCAGCTGCGTGGACGAGAAGGGAGAGGTGCGCGACGAGGCAAGTCCGGAACTTTCCGCGCTCCGGAAGCGGGCCAGAAAGGTCCACCAGGAAATCCATCAAAGGCTCCATGCGTATCTGACGGAGAAGGATTTCGCCGACATCCTCCAGGATCGATTCTACACACTCAAAGAGGACAGGTACGTTCTGCCCATCAAGGCCCACCAGCGCGGGTTCGCGGACGGAATCGTCCTGGGCAGCTCGAACAGCGGTGCCACACTCTTCATCGAGCCCCGGGAGATCGTCGAACTCAACAACACCTACAAATTGGCTCTGCTCGACTCCCAGCGGGAAATCAACAGGATTCTGCTGGGCATCGGTGATCACCTGCGGCAGGATGCTTCGGAAATCGACAAGGGAGAGGCCTTTCTGACCCGGCTGGACCTGGTGCAGGCACGGGCGAGCTTCTCCAATGCCCTGAAGGCGAACGTGCCGACCCTGAATCGCGAACAGGGCATCCGGCTTCTCCAGGCCCGTCATCCCTTTCTCTTCCTGACCCGGGACCGTCTTGTGCCGAATGATATCCGGATCGAGCCGCCGAACCGGACCTTGCTGATCACGGGACCGAACGCGGGAGGCAAGACGGTCATTCTGAAGACCGTCGGTCTCCTCTCCCTGATGGCGAGGGCCGGCTTCGCTTTGCCCGTTGCCGAGGGTTCGAATCTCCCCTTCTTCGACCGCATCTTCTCGAACATCGGGGACAGCCAGAGCCTGGAAGAGGACCGATCCACCTTTTCGGGTCATGTGCAGCGGATCGTCGATTTCCTCGCCCGCATGCAGGACACAAGCCTCGCCCTGCTGGACGAAATCCTCATCGGAACCGATCCGGAGGAAGGGAGTTCTCTGGCGCAGGCGGTTCTCGAACATCTCGCGGAAACCGGATCGTTCACCCTGGCCACGACCCACTACATCGCCCTGAAATCGTTGGCGGCCCGGCAGTCAGGCATCCGGAACGCAGCCCTGGGTTTTGATCCCCACACCCTTCGGCCCACCTACCGGCTGATCCCGGGCGTCCCCGGAACGAGCAATGCCCTGGCGATCGCGAGCCAGCTCGGCCTTCCCGCCCGCATCCTCGAAAGGGCCCGGTCCCTGCGGGGCGACAAGGGCGCGGACATCGAAGGGCTTCTTGTCCAGATCCAGGCCGTCAAGAAGGAGGCGGAAGCGGAGAGGGATCGGTGGAAGAAGGCCTCCGAAGAAGTCGAGGCCGCTTTGCAGGCGGTTCGAAAGGAACGGGAAGAGGTGGAGAGCCGCGAGAGGGAATTGAAAAGGAGGTATCGGGACAGATTGGAAGAGGCCTTCCGGGAGGCATTGCGGGAATTGCAGCGACTGCGATCCCAGGCCCGCCCCGAGGCCTCCCCCTCGTGCGCTGCGGTATCCAGGCAAATCAGAGAATACAGGGAGACGCTGACCTCCGAAGAGGGAGCGTTTCATGACCCCCTTCCGGTTCCGCAGGCGGATCGCCAAGTCGACTGGGCCGAGGTTCAACGCGGGGACACCGTCCATCTGCCGGAGCTGAAGACGGATGCCAGGGTCCTGGCCCGACCGGACCGGAAAGGGACGGTCGTCGTGGAGGCAAAGGGCTTCCGGATGCAGGTGGAGGCGGACAAGGTCCTGAAACCTGCCGTGCAGAAGCGCACCATCAAAAAGGAGGACACGGGCCGCCGTGCGGGGTCGAACGTCTCCTGGGACCTGCAGGCCTCCGCCGAGCCCTCGCCCGCAGAGGGAGCCGGCTCCCCCCGTTATGACCTGCGGGGGCTGACCGTGGAAGAGGCCCTGCATCGAACCTCGCTGTGGCTGGACAGGGGATTTCGTGAACACGCGCCCCGCATGGTCTTGGTCCACGGCCTGGGGAAGGGGGTGCTGCGTGACGCGATCCGGGAGTCCTTGTCCCGGGTTCCGTACCCGATTTCCTTCAGGCCGGGACAACCTGCGGAGGGCGGCGACGGCGTGACCGTCGTCGAGTTCGAGCCGGCCGGATTTCCGGATCGATAGCCTGAAGGGAGGGCTCGCGTTCCGTCGGCTCGGCCCGATACGCTCCATGCGGGGGCGGAGGAAGGGGGTTCTTCGCGGTCGCCTGCGAGTTCCGGCTTTCCCTGCCTCAACCCGGTACCTTTCCGGGGCGCCACGGCAGTCCGATCCTGTCCCCCCCCTTCCGAATCAGGACGAGGGCCGCGACGAGCAGGAGGATGTCTTCGGCGAGAAGCTTGAGGCCGACCCTCCTGCCTCCCTGCGTGTTGAAACAGCCGCATTCGATGTCCAGCCCGCGAACGAGCGTGATGCTCACCGCGACGATGAACACGCAAAGAAGAAAGGCGGACACGAGCGCGGCCGACCGCACCCACTGCCCGAACAGGAGCAGCAACCCGCACAGACACTCGACCCAGGGGAGGGTCACCGCGACGAGGTTTACGAGGAGTTCCGGCAACAGCCCGTAATTGTCGATCGCTCGCGCGAAATCGTCCGGACGAAGGATCTTGTCGAAACCGTACAGGAGAAACACGAGGCCCAGAAGAATCCGGGCGGCGGCCTCCATCACCCGATCTCTTCCTATATTCCGGCCGATCGTCATGGTTCACCCTCCATCCGGACCCGTGTCGCTCCGGCTCGAAGAGGTCTGCCCCCCGCCCTTCGTCTTCTTTCCCTTCGGCGAATCCCCTTCGGCCGGATACCCCGCCTCCCTCCACTTCTCCCAACCGCCCCAGAAGACCTTCACCTGCGTGTAGCCTTCTTCTTTCAGCAATTCGGCCACATCCCGGCTCGTCTCGCAGCTTCCTCCGCCGCAGTAGGTAACCAGAAGGGTGTCGAACGGGATGAGCGTCGTCCAGGAGGAGAGGGCCTCTTCGAAATCTTCCTTCGGCAGCAGGAGCGCCCCCGGGATATGGCCGGCGGCGAATTCCTCTGCGGAGCGGGCATCGACGAAGATAGCCTTCCGCTCCCTGTGCAGGACCCAGACTTCATCCAGCCCGACTTCCTCGATCCCCTTCGTGTCCGGCCTCGGGACCGGCCCGAGCAGGCCCAGGCCGCGGGGAGAGAGGGCGTTGGAGAGCACCCCGAGCAGGGCGCCGGTCAGAACGATCAGAAAACCCCGCCTTGCAGATGCAGCAAAGGCAGGAATGTCAAGAAACAATCGACCGCTCAACGTTCGGATTCTCCTACGCAGTCCCGCCGGGGCCGCCCCCTCAGCGGGGAACCACGGTCCTCCGGCTCTCTACGCATCCGAGGCTACAGGATAGCAAAAAGTGCATCGCACAGAAAGCCGGAAGGCACGTGGCGGCCCTTTACTTTTCGCAACGGCTGTTGTAATATTTTTTACAATGGAAATCAACAGGTTATGACATACTCGCGGGGGATATCCCGATCGACAAGGTATTCGGCAACACCCTCGGTCTCAAGCCCAGCCAGCATACGAGGATTCAGCGAATCTACCGGAGGCGGATCCCTCTCGCACAGATATGCACACCCGAACTCGCCCGCTACCTGTCCGAAATCTCCTGGGAGGTCGGCAGGCAGATCGGCATCCTGGTCGACCGCAGAGGCTACATCCAACAAGTAGTCGTCGGAGACGCCAAGCAGGTAGTTCTGCCCGACCGGAAGCGATCCAGGTCTGCTGCCGGTCGATTGTCCGGCATTCGGTACATACATACCCACCTCCGGCCGGAGCCCTTGAGCGAGGAAGACCTGGCCGATTTGTCCCTGCTCAGGCTGGACTGCGTGACCGCCATCGAAGTCGGCCCCCAGGGCCTTCCACAAAGGCTGCATGTCGCCTTCCCCGCCCCGGACGGCGCTTCGGAAGCCCCCTGGGACATCCGGAAGCCCCTTTCGGCGGCCGAGGCGGCCGAGATCGATCTGCTTGCCCTGATTCGCGACCTGGAAAGGGAACTGGCGCGTACGACACCCTTTTCCACCGAGACGCGCGCAGGGGCCGGGCCCCAAAGGGCGATTCTCGTGGGCGTCGCCCTCGGGGATGTCGGCGAGGCCGAGGAATCGCTGGACGAGCTCAGGTCCCTGGCCTGCTCCAGCGGCGTCACCGTGCTCGACACCCTCCTGCAGCGGAGGCCCTTCCTTCACCCCCAGTTCATCGTCGGCAAAGGGAAGCTCCAGGATCTGGTCATCCAGGCCTTGCAGAAGGGGGCCGAGATGATCATCCTCGACCACGATCTGACCCCGAATCAAATGCGATGCATCACCGATTTCACGGAGATCAAGGTCCTCGACCGCACCCAGTTGATCCTGGACATCTTCGCCCAACGGGCAAAGACGCGGGACGGTAAGATCCAGGTCGAACTTGCGCAGCTTCGGTACCGGCTTCCGAGGCTTCTTCACCGCAACACCGGATTGTCCCGGCTCGCGGGCGGGATCGGCGGCACCGGGCCGGGGGAGACAAAGCTCGAGATCGACCGACGCAGGGTGCGGGACAGGATTCACCGCCTCGAGAGGCAGGTCGAGAGGCTTCGCAGGGAACGCAGGACCCGCCGGGCCCGCCGCAATGAGAGCGGGCTTCCCCTGGTATGCCTGGTGGGCTACACCAACGCCGGAAAATCGACCCTGCTGAACACGCTGACGCAAAGCAACGTGTACACGGAGAACCGGCTCTTCGCGACCCTGGATCCTGCAACGCGCAGGCTCCGGCTCAACGGAGGCCGCGAGATCCTGGTCACCGACACGGTGGGATTCATCCGAGATCTCCCTGGCGACCTCATCGCGGCCTTCCTGGCCACGTTGGAGGAGCTGCGCGATGCCGATCTGCTGGTCCATGTCATCGACGGCGCTTCGGATCGCTGCGAGAAGCAGCTGGAGGTCGTCGAGGATCTGCTGGACACGCTGGAGCTGGGGCGCATTCGCACGTTGCGGGTCTTCAACAAGGCCGATCGGGCCGCCCCGGAGAGGCTGAGCAATCTGTGCCGCCGATATCAAGGCATCCCGATCTCAGCCCTGGACCCGTCCACCCTGACGGCCCTTCTTGACAGGCTGGAATCCCTGCGGGTCACGGGCAACGGAGTCTCCCCGCTGAAGACGGCCTCGGGCACGGTTCGCGCCGCTCCCTCGGGGTCCGGCCCCTGCCCGGGACGGAATTGGGAAGAACCGGTGCGTGCCGATTGCGATCGAACGAGATGGATCACGGAGACGGGCGGGAGGGGTAGCCGAGCACCTTGAGCAAGTGAGGCCGAAGATCTTCGGTCGTGTAGGGCTTGTCGATCACCGCCTCCACCCCCAGGGAGAGCAGCGCCTGCATCTTTCCGCCCGGGACCTTTTCGTTGAGAACAATGACCTTCGTCCCCCGGACCTCCGGGATTCTTTGAAGGGCGCGGCAGAACCTCACGATTTCCTGAGCCTTCGGGATCGTCCCGAGGATCACCAGCTCCGGCCGCAACAACCCGATTTGAACCCCGCTCTCGTATAGGTCCTTGGCCACAAAGACCTTGTAGGCATCGGACGATCTTCGTAGAATCTGTTTCAGGAGCCCTTCCAGGAGCCGCTTTGTCTCGACAACGAGGATCTTCTTCTTCTCGCCGCCGGCCTTGACTGAAAAAGGGATCTGGTAGCGCTCCAGGAAACGGACCAGGTCCGCCTCCCGGACCCGGCGGTGCCCTCCCGGGGTGCGAAACGAGGTCAGTTTGCCTTGATCCACCCAGCGGATCACGGTCCGAAGTGAGACCTTGCACACCTTGGCCAGGTCCACCGTCGTATAGATGCGCTCGGTCATGGGTCCGGCATCTCCCTCGTTGAAGGCCTCGGCCGAAGATCTTCCCATCCATTTCCCCCTTCCCCTTCGACATGCGGCGGGCTTTTCTTTAGCTTTCGGGGTTTTTCAAAGGACGGCCGGGGAAACCCCCGGCACCGGAGGGATTGCGGGGAGGGGGAAGGGCCGCATCGCCCGGGGGCACGGGGGAGAGAAATTCAGCGCCCCTTCGCGAAGGCCTTCACGAGTTCGTCGATCGGGAAGGAGGGCATGTCCGATTCGGTGCCGCCTCGCACCCACGTGAGGCCTTCTTCCCGGGGACACACATGACCGATGGGGCGGCAGTCTATGCCCGCGTCCTCCAGCGCGTCGCGCACTCGAGCGGCGCAGGACGGGGTTACCACAAGCAGCAGGGCGCCCGAGGCGAGAAGTCCCATCGGATCGATACCGAACGAAGCCGCCAGGACCTCCGTCTCCGGAAAAACCGGGATTCTGTCCGCTTCGATCCGCATCCCCACGGCCGCGCGGTGCGCGAGCTCCCGCACCCCTTGGACCAGCCCCCCTTCCGTGGGATCGTGCATTCCGTGGAGGCCGGGGCCGGCAGCTTCCTGGGCGACCCGCGCATCCTTGACGACGCTGATCCCCGGATCCCGGAGGAAAGCTCCGGCCTTCTCGATGACCTCATCCTTCACCCTTCCCCTCAGGACATCCCTCCTGTCGCGGGCCAGGATGCAGGTTCCCTCGACGGCAACGCCCTTGGTGAGCAGCACCACGTCCCCGGGGCGTATGTTGCTCTTGTCCACGAATCGTTCCTTGCTCACCTCTCCCAACAATTGCCCCACGAGGATCGGCCGGTCGAGTCCCAAGGTGATCTCCGTATGCCCGCCGCAGACCGTGATGCCCAACTCGGAACAGGCCGCCGAAAGATCTTCAAAGAGGGACTCCACCCGGTCGGCGTCCGTGCCATGCTCGGGCAGGAGACAGGTCACGAGGAGCCACTTGGGGTCCGCCCCCATGCAGGCCACATCGTTCGCGTTCACGCTCACCAGATACCACCCGATCCGGTCCGTCGCGAACGTAATGGGGTCGGTCTTGGCCACGAGGAACCGGTCGCCCATGTCGATGACGGCGGCGTCTTCCCCCACCCGCGGCCCGACCCGTAAGCGCGCATCTGCGGCGGGCAATTTGGCCAGCAGGGTCTCGAGGAACCCGAGGGGAAGCTTTCCGGCGGAGAAGGCCTGCTTCATGGCAGGGAAGGTCCTCGTCCTGTCAGGTCAGGGCAGGGGAATGCAGCAGATGAACACCAGGCCGTCCTCTCCGGCCTCGAAGCGGTGTCTCTCCTCCGGCGGCACAAACACCGCCGTGCCCGCCTCCAGGGGCAGGCTTCCGCTCTCCCCGCGCACCCGTCCCGTCCCTCCGGTGACGAACACCTCGTGTTCCCAGGCGTGAACGTGATACGGCGTGGACCCGCCGGGCTCGAGCCGGAACAGGCGCATGGTGAAGTTCTTCGCCCCGTCCTCCGCCGTGATCAGAGATCGAAGGTCCACCCCTTTCGCGTCCCGTTCGGCCGAAAGGTCGGCGGGCCTCGCATCGTTTGCATGCCGGACGAGAATCATCGAACACCTCCCTCCGGGAACCGGGCGTCCCGAGATTGGCATCGTCCACGAACCGGTTCGAAGATACCACACGCCCTCTGTCGCCCGCAAACCAGCGAAGAGAAAGGCTCGGCAGGCCTCCCAGGGGTTCCTCGCTCGACGGGCCCTGGGCGTAGGGGGGTCTCCTTCCCGCTTTTGAGTCCGCCGTCGAACTTCTGGTATGATGCCCGGATGCAAGAGCCGAATCCCTGATCCCGACTCCATCCAAGAGGACCCCGAGGGCCGTGAGAAAGGCCGTCCATCCTTCCCGGCAAGCAAGCGTGTCGTATCGGCCCTGGAACAGGGGCGACATTCCTCACCTGGCCCGGTTGGCGCGGGAACTGTATGCCTACATCGAGTCGATCGATCCGGTCTGGAGGACCTCCCCGGGCGCGGAGGACCACCTGCGGGTTCATCTGACGGACCTGTTCATGACCCGGCACGCCATATCCTTCGTTGCCTGCGAAGGGAACGAAATCGTCGGCTTCATCACCGGCAGCATCACCCAGCGGCCGGCCGTCATCCTGCCGCGAAGGGACGGCCTCGTGGACAACGCCTACGTGAAGCCTTCGTGGAGAAGACGCGGGATCGGAAGCCGGCTCTGCAGGATGATGCTGGAATGGTTCGCGGAGCAGGAGGTCGAGGAGGTCCGGATTCACTATCAGGTAAGCAACCCGGATGCGGTCCGCTTCTGGGAAGGGCTCGGATTCCGCCCGTGGACGATCCAGGCCCATCTCCGGCTGACGGGGGAGAGCCCGCCGAAGCCCTGAGGCCCGTCCGTTCGCAGAGAGGCGGGTGCGCCGTAGAAGCGGACGGTGTACCGGGCGGGCAGAGAACCCAGTTCCAGGACCTCCTTGAGACCCTCTTCGACCCAGACCGTTCCGTCCTCATCGACAAGCACCCCTTTTGCGCCCGGGAATCGATGCAGCAGGTCGATCCCGCCCTGCCTTCCGCCCACCATGACCGCCGTGGCCAAGGCATCGGCAAGGGAAGAGTCCTCGGCAACCACCGTGACGCTGAGGAGGCCTTGCACGGGCCGCCCCGTCCTGGGGTCCACGATGTGGGCGAACCTGCCCTCTTTCGTTTTGAAGTAGCGCTCATAGGTGCCCGAGGTCACCACCGCACCTTCCCGCAGGGAGAAGAACCCGAGGAGGCCTCCCTTGTCGAGAGGGTCCTGGAGCCCGATACGCCAGGGAGGGCTTTCGGGCCCGCCCGAGGCTCGAATGTCTCCTCCCGCATTGACCAGCGCCTCCCTGATTCCGCCGCCGTTCACCCAGGCCATCCCCCGGTCGACGATGTAGCCCTTCGCAATCCCCCCCAGGTCGATTCGCATCCCCTCCTTCTCGAGAAAGACCGTCTTGGCCTTCCGGTCGACACGGACGCGCTCGTACCCGACGCGGTCCAGCGCGTCCCGGACGGCCTGATCCCCCGGCACCCGGCCGCCTCCTTCCCGCTGGATGTCTCCCCAGGCGGCCTCGACCGGTCCGACCGTCACATCAAAGGCGCCTCCCGTAATCCCGGAGACGGTCAGGGACTTCTCGATCACCTCCAGAAGATCGTCGGAGACCTGCACCGGCGCCTTGCCGGCGGCCTCATTGATCTTCACGAGTTCGGAGGAGGGATCGTACAGACTCATCCGCGCGGCGAGCGCATCCATCCGGTTCAGGGCGGAGCGGACCGTCTCGGCCTCATCCTCCCCTCCGCGGGTCCGCCACACGATTTCGACGAGGGTGCCCATCATGGGCCGCGTGACGCGCCGGACGCTCTCCTGGAGCGGCGGCCTCGGAGCGCAACCGGTGAACAGGCTCAACCCCATCAGGAACAGCATCAGGACGATCGCGCCGCATGCGTCGGCGCCTGAACGGAAGAGTTCGTACGCGACCGCAACGGCTCTCGTGCGCTTCGCGGCGGAGAAATCCCCGTGCACCCGTCGCAAGCGGTCCCGCTCGGGGGCCGAGGAAGGCCAGGGGAGGAACGCGGAGAGTCGACCGCAGGTTGCGCCGAACGATCCTTCTTCAGACAGGCTCGCAGCCCCCATCTTCCTGCCTTCTTCTCACTTTTCCCTCCTGGATGAGCTTCACCAGGTGGGCTTCGACGGAGAAATAGGCCATCGCGTGAAAGGACTCCGGAATATCCGTATAGATCCTTTTCACCAGTTCCTCGGTCCGACGGATGCCGGACCGCACGCCCTCCAAGACGGCCTCCTCCCTCTGTCTCCGATGTTCCAGGTATTCCAGGATCTTCTCCCTGGCCTGCCACACGACCGGCCCATGGCCCGGACAGATGACCTTCACGGGATAGGAGAGCAAATCGGCCAGGGAGGCCATGTACAGATGCATGTCCCCGTCCGGCGGAACGATGATCGAGGTCCCGGTTCCCAGGATGTGATCCCCTGTGAACAGGACCCCTTGCTGCCGCAGGAAGAAACAGCAGTGTCCCGAGGAATGGCCGGGCGTGTGAATCACCTCGAGCTCCTTGCCGTCGAAGGCGATCCGGTCGCCGCCCCGGAAGGTGAAATCGGCGCGCAGGGGAGCCAGTTTGTCCGCCTCGCTCGCATGAATGCCCACTCTGCAGCCCGTTCTCTCCCGGATCCTGTCGGCGCCGACGAGGTGGTCCGGGTGCCAGTGCGTGAGGGCGAGCCAGCTCAACCTGCACGTCCCGTCCCTTCGGACGTGGTCGACCAGGGCTTCCGCACCCGACTCGTCCCAGAAGCCGGCATCGATCATTCCGATTTCCCGGTGACCCAGCAGGAAGCTGTTGGTCTCGCGATGCGGGGGCAGGGTCTGTGTGGGCACCGGGATCGGGAAGACAAAATCGACCTCTTTCGACAGCGGCAGCCACCGCATCGCGGAATCCCTCTCGCCGCGTTTCAGGTCGACGATTTCAGGAGAGCCTCGATGACGTCGCCGGACAGAAAGTCCGGATGGCCGTGCCAGCGTATCCGACCCTGGGAATCGACGGCGACCACGCACGGGATGTTCTTGACGGCCATCTCCTGGGAGGTCTTCCCCTCTTCGTCCACACCCGTGGGGTAGCCCATGGGATGGCCGTCGATGTACTCCCGGATCTTCTCGACCCCCTGCCCCGAGGCCAATCGAGTCACGCCGATCACGGAGACGCCCTCTTTTGCGTAGGTCTCCCGCAGATGTTCCATCTTGGGGATGTTTCGTCTGCAGTGGGGACACCAGACAGACCAGAAGGTCAGCAGTGTAAGCCTGCCCCCATAGGTGCCGGGCTCCCGCGGGGGCTCACCGATCCATTCCTGCACCTTAAGGGGCGGGGCCTGAGAACCCACGAGCCCGATTCCGTCGAGCTTGGTCTTGGCCTTCTCCGCCAAGCCCGTGTCGGGATACCGCTCCGTGATCTCTCGGAAGACCCTCTCCGCGCCTTTCAGGTCCGGTTCGCTCAAGTGCAGGTTTGCAAGCTCGAAAAGCGACTTGCCGGCAAAGGGGTGATCCGGATAGGCATCGGCCGCCTTCCGGAATGCCTTTCGGGCCTCGCCGGGTTGCTGGAGGGAGGCAAGGGCTTCCCCGAGGCAAAAAAGCGCCTCGGCCCCGATCTCCGCATTTCCGCGGTGCTCCTTCGACAGTTCCCGGAAGATCTCCTCGGCTTTCCGAAGGTGTTTTACCCCGAGGGGATCCCGGCCGTTCAGGAACGTCTGCTGTCTGCCCGTGGCCAGGTAGGTCTGCCCCTTGCTCATCAGGAACCGGGGGACGGCCGGGCTGTCCGGATAGCGCTCGAGCAGCAGATCGAACTGGCGGATCGCCTCGTCGTATGCTCGCAAGAGCATCCAGGCCTGCGCCAGGGTGAACTGAACCGTCTCGGCCCAGGGCGCGTCGGGAGATCGCTTCAGGAGTTCCTGAAGTTCCCGGACCGCGGACGCCTGCCCCCCCCGCCGAAATTCGTCCTGGATGCGCAGGAATTCCTTCCGGCTTTCCGGATCGTCCCGGAACAGCGACTGGAAATACTCCGGAATGGAGAGGGGCCGTTCCGTTCCGGACCTGTTCCGTTCCGATGAGCCCTTGCATCCGGCCGAACCCACGGCGAGAACGGAGAAGATCAGCAGCGTGAAAAGCACGCTTCGGAGGGAGACCGGCGTCCGCCGGCCTTGTTGCCGCGCCATACTCCGCCAGCCAGTCTTGTCCATCGACGCCCTTCCTCCTCTTGCGATGTGCTCATCCCGTTGCAACTCCGAGGTGCGAAAGAAAACTATTATATTCCCCCGTGCCACGGCGCGCAAGCACTCCCGGTTTCGTATCCGGAGGATATGCGGTAGACTCCTTGAGAGTCTCGTCCGGTTCGGCGGCCCTCGTACCCGGGAGGATTCGTCATGAAGATCGATGGCAGGTCGCGCGTCTGCGCTGTGATCGGAAACCCGGTGGAACACTCCCTTTCCCCGCTCCTTCATAACGCGGCGTTCCGAGAGAAGGGGCTCAACATCTGTTACGTGGCCTTTCGCGTGCACGATCTGGCGGCGGCCATGGCCGGGGTCAGGGGCCTGAACATCCTCGGTCTGAGCGTCACCATCCCCCACAAGGTCGCCGTCCTGGAGTATCTCGATGAAATCGAGGAGACCGCCGGGAGAATCGGTTCCGTCAATACGGTCCTTCACAAGGACGGACGGCTTATCGGCTACAACAGCGACGGCATGGGCGCCGTCCGGGCCCTTCGGGAGGCGAACGTTCCCCTTGCGGGGGAAAAGGTCAGCCTTCTGGGCTCGGGGGGCGCCGCCCGGGCGATCGCCTTCACTCTCGGCAGGGAAATCGCCCTGCGGGAGATCGCTCTGCTGGGCATCGAGGTCGATGAATGCAGACGGCTTGCGGAGGATCTCGAAAAGGCGCTGCCTTTCCCGATCACCTGGGACAGATTGAATCCGGAAACCTTGCGCCGTCACGTTCCCGAATCCGCCGGCGTCATTCATTGCACGCCCGTCGGGATGACGCCCCATGTGGAGCAGAGCGTCCTGGATCGAGCCTCGCTTCGCCCCGAACAGTTCGTCTTCGATATCGTCTACAATCCGCTCAAGACGCGCCTGCTCCGGGAGGCGGAATCCGCCGGGTGCCGCACCGTCCCCGGCGTCGAGATGTTTCTCCATCAGGCCGTCTTCCAGTTCGAGCTCTGGACGGGGCAGCAGGCCCCGGTCGACTGCATGCGGCGTGTCGTGATGGAGGCCCTCTCATGAACATCGTGCTCATCGGATATCGGGGGACCGGCAAGACCACGGTCGCATCCCTGCTCGCCGCCGCCCTCCGGATGCCGAAGGTCTGCCTGGACGAGCAGATCGTGAGAAGGGCCGGGAAAAGCATCCCGGAAATCGTCGCCACCCACGGATGGCGGCATTTCCGCGACCTGGAAAGCGAGGTCGTGGAGGCTTACGGCAACAAGGACGGCTGGATCATCGATACGGGCGGCGGGGTGATCCTCCGGAGCGAGAACGTGCGCAACCTCCGCCGGAACGGCACCCTCGTGTGGCTGACCGCTCCGCCTTCCGTTCTGATCGAACGCATCAAGGACGATCCGGAGCGCCCTGCGCTGAAAGAGGGAAAGACCTTCCTGGAAGAGGTGGAGGAGGTGCTCGAAGAACGCCTGCCGCTCTACCGATCGGCCGCCCATCTGGAGATCGACGTCTCGACGGGCGACGCGGAAGAGGTCTCTCGCAGAATCCAGAGCCTGCTGCGGCAACGAGGCCTGCTACCCGCGGGATAGGCCCCCCGGAGCGAACGGCCCCGATTCCCTTTTCCCCACCGGCACGACGTGGAACCCGATCCGGCCGAGGGCCTCCGGATCCAGAAGGTTGCGGCCGTCGAAGACGAAGGCAGGCTTCTCCATGTGCCGGAAGATCCTCTCGAAATCGAGATCCCGGAACAGCTTCCACTCCGTCAGCACCAGGAGGGCGTGCGCTCCCTTCGTCGCTCGGTAGGCGTCCGTCTCGTAGGTCACGGCCCGGCCAAAACCCTTCAGGTCGTTTCGCGCATTCGCGAGCGCCTTCGGGTCCACGATGCTCAGCCGCGCCCCCTCCTCAAGCAGCCTCTTGCAGATGTAAGCCGCCGGCGCGTCCCGCGTATCCCCGGTGTCCGGCTTGAAGGCAAATCCCAGAACCGCGATCCGCTTTTCCGTGACCGTGTGGAACATCTTCTCGATGATGCTTTGCACGAACCTCTGCTTCTGGTATTCGTTGAGCCGCACGACCGATTCCCAGTAATCCGCCACTTCGGTCAGACCGTAACTGCGGCACAGATAGACCAGGCTGAGGATGTCTTTCTGAAAACAGGAGCCTCCGAACCCGACCCCCGCGCGCAGGAAGTTCCTGCCGATGCGCGTGTCCATTCCGATCGCGCGCGACACCTCCTCGATGTTCGCGCCGGTCCTTTCGCAGAGCGCGGAAATGCTGTTGATCGATGAAACGCGCTGCGCAAGGAAGGCGTTGGCCGCGAGCTTGGAAAGTTCGCTGCTCCAGGTGTTGGTCTCCACGATCCGCTCGCGATCCACCCAGCGGGCGTACAGATCCGCCAGGATGCGGCTCGCCCTCCTTCCCTCCGGGCTCTCCCGCGAGCCGATCAGGACCCGATCGGGGTCTTCCAGGTCCCGGACGGCCGTGCCCTCGGCCAGGAATTCCGGATTGGACAGGACCTCGATCCGTTTGCCCCCTTTTGCATCGGAGCACAGGATGCGTTCGATGGCCTCGGCGGTCCGCACCGGGACCGTGCTCTTCTCGACCACGATCGTCCCGGACCGCGCATGCCGCAGGATCATCCGGGCCGTCTTCTCCACGTACTGCATGTCCGAGGCGTATCCGGCCCCGTATCCGAAGGCCTTGGTCGGCGTGTTCACGCAGACAAAGATCATGTCGGCCTGCCGGATTCCTCCCGGGATGTCCGTCGAGAAGAACAGGTTCCTGCCCCGCGTCCTCTTCACGATCCTTTCCAGGCCGGGCTCGAAGATCGGCAGACAGGCACCCAGCCAGGCCCGGATCTTGGCGGCATCCACGTCCACCACCGTCACCCTCAGGTCGCGGCATCGATCCGCCAGGACCGCCATGGAGGGGGCTCCCACGTAGCCGGCTCCGATTCCGAGGATGTTCTTGACAGGGGAATCTTGCCCGCTCCCTTTTCTCATCATCCGTCCTTCTCACGTTCCGGAAAGGAGGCTCCCGCCGATGCGAACTGCTCCCATTATAGAAGGGGTCCACGAGAAGACAAGAGGCACGAGCGAGACCGAACCCCCTGGCGTGACGCGGCCGGCCCGCCTGGCTTGACAGGCCGCATTTAGTTCATTAACGTATTGTTCCAGTAGAGTACCATTCTTGGGAGACGCCCGGCCGGAACGGAAAGGGAACATGATCCGATTCGAGGACAATCTGGGAATCCATCTCTTCAAGGCCTATTTCAGCATTTACAAGTACCTGAAGAAGACCTTCTCGGAACACCAGATCGAGAACATGAATCCCACGCGCCTCGGGATCCTCCTGGCCCTGGCGGACCACGACGGCGTCATCATGTCGAAGCTCGGGCAGAGACTCTTCCTGGAGAAGTCCACCATGACCGGCGTCATCGACAAGATGGAGTCGGAGGGTCTGGTGGAAAGACGGAGCGACCGGGCCGACCGCAGGGCACTGCGCATCTATCTCACTCCGAAGGCGAAGAAGCTGAACGAACGGATCTTCAAGATCATCGACAAGGCCTACAGCGACCTGAGCGGAGGATTGACCGCCGAGGAACTGGCCGCATCGGTGAAGGTTTCCAAGCGAATCGGGCAGGCCGCCAACGATCTGACCGGCAACCACGACCGGAAGGCCTGAGCGATTTGCATCTCCTCCCTCATTCTCCGCCTCGCGGAACGCCTTTTCCCGGGCCGGGGCGCCGAAGGGCCCCGGGTCCGCGGAAAGGAAACATCGAGGGTCGCCGCGGCAAGGAAGGCCGCCCCTTGCGGAAGGCGCGGATTTGTTGACACGCACCCTCCTTGCCGATATAGTCTCGCCTACGAACGTCTGACGGGGGAAGTTGTCGGAACGCTGAAGAGGGAGTGGACGAGCATATGAAGATTATCGAGGAAGCGATTGCAAGGGGCCAGAAGAGCCTCTCCGAGTTTGGATCCAAACAGGTGCTGGCCTCCTACGGAATCCCGGTCTGCCAGGAGTCCCTCGTCCATTCCGAGGATGAGGCCGTGGCCAGGGCCCGCGCCTTCGGCTTTCCGGTGGTCTTGAAGGCCTGCGGCGAGAAACTCATTCACAAGACCGAAGAAAACCTCGTCCGCCTCTGGCTGCGGAGCCCGCAGGAGGTGCAGGAAGCCTACCGGGACCTGACGAAGAGGGCCCCGGAAGGTCTGGAAGGCATTCTCGTCCAGGAGATGGTGCCGGGTCACAGGGAGCTGGTCATCGGTCTGATCCGGGATGCTCAGTTCGGCCCTTGCGTGATGTTCGGTTTCGGCGGCGTCTTCACCGAGGTGCTCAACGATGTCTCCTTCCGCGTGGCCCCCCTGGAGGAATGGGACGCCATGGAAATGATGGAGGAGATCCGCGCCAAGAAGATCTTGGAACCCTTTCGAGGCGAACCGCCGGTCGACAGGCGCCTCCTGGCGGAATCCCTGATCGCTTTGGGGAGAATCGGACTGGAGAATTCGGCAATCGAAGAAATCGACGTGAACCCGCTCAAATTCCGAAACGGAAAGCCTGTGGCGGTCGATGCGCTCGTCGTACTCTCGCAGAAGGCTTCCTAACGTCTTCCGAGCAACACGCGAAACTTCCTTCCCTCCCCCTCGAAGACGATTTCGTTCTCCTGGATGGCCAGAACCGAAAAGCCCTCGACCTGCTCCCCCTCGTGGACCGTCTTCAGATTGACAACGGCGAAGCGGCTCTTGGGATCCTGGCTGTAAGCGATCGCGTTGATCCTGATCTCGGAGCCTTCCCATTCCGGAATCGCCTCGAACTCCGAGGCCTCCGGCGCTAAGGGCAGCGTTTCCCCGCGGTCGTCAAGCACCTCCTCCTCGAAGAACGCGGATTCGATCTCCTCTTCAGGCTCGACCGGGGGAGATGGCACCGCATCCTTCCCAAGCTCTTGGGACGGAGGCACGGGGGCAACCCTCTCAGCAGGCTTCGAAGGCAGCTCCCCCCTCCAAGCCGAGACCGTCGTCCCCACGGGCTCGGGCCGAAGGGGCCGGGGTGTCGAGGCCGGCACCTCCGGAAGGGAGGGGAGGGATGAGGCGTCGCTCCCGGAAGGGGACGAGGCAAGCAGGGAGACGGTCCCCTCCGCCGCCCTCTCCGGCGGCGTGAGAAGGGAGCGTCGAGTCACCCAGGACGTCGCCGCGATCACCACCGCGAGGAGAACAACCCCAAGGCCCGCCCACCCAAGCCTTCTGCGCCTCGGCCCCGGCGCCGCCTCCGTGTCCGGCAGGAGAACCGCCTCCATGGGATTGGCGCCCTTCCGGGACCTTTCCTTGTCCTGCTCGAGCCTTCTCAGTGCGTCCAGGATGTAGCTCATCCCCCACCCGTTTTCACGAGGCCCCGTCCAGGGTCGGCATCTTGTATCGCTTCAGGGCCTGGTATAGGACGATTCTCGTCTGGGGGCCGAGGATGCCGTCCTCCTCGAGGAAGTGATCCCTCTGGAAGGCCATGAGCGCTTCGGCCGTCTTCGGGTCGAAGACCCCGCTCGGCTCCGACCCGTAGTAGCCCAGATCCCGCAGGGAGGACTGCATCTGCCCGATGGTTCCGCCCTTCATCCCCTCGGCCAGGTACCTCTTTTCCCCCCATTCGTCCTTCCACAGGACGTAAGCAGTGCCGTACCAGAGGGACTCCAGCACGCTCAGCGGCACGAGCGAGGCGCCGTCGCTGAGCGGGGGAGCAATCCTGGCCGCCTCCCCCTCGAAGGCAAGGAGGCCCACGTATCTCTTCGTCATGTTCTTGTCCAGCCGCAGTTCCAGAAGCGCCGGAAGATTCAGGGCTCGAAGCCGATTGACGTTCCCCCACAGCCGCAGACACTGGAATCCCACGGCCTTCGAGGCCGTAAAGAGATCCGGGGCGCCGCGGTAGAGCCTGCGTGCCTCCTCTTTGGAAAGCCCGGAATCCCATTTCCCCAGAACGGCGAGGAAGGCCTCCTCACGCGTCTCCAAGAGCGGCTTGCTGTACAGCGCGCGGAGGATCTGTTCTTCGATACCGGCCGAGGGATCCCCAGTATCCTCCGATTCGAGCAAGGCAGATTCCTCGATCGACGCCCGCGGCGCCGGGCCGGCCTCGGCCGTCTCGTCGGGGTCCCGGCCGGCTGCCGGCTCCCCTGCAGCCTCCGGCCGGGGCGTCTGCGGCTCTTCCTCCGTGATGGGTCTCGGAGGGGATGCCGTCTCCGGAGATTTCGATGCGAGAAGGGCGGGCGTCTCTGCTTCCTCCGGCGGACCCGAACCCGGGACGAGGGCTTCCGGGGCGGTTTCTCTGTCGGAAGCGGCCGCCTGCTCGGCGGCGGCCCCCTCCCCCCTCGCCTTCGGCTCTTCGGCGAGATAATCTCGGAGCACGATCACGAGCAGGACGAGGAAGACCCCGAGGAGCGAGGCCGGAACGAGCCCGCGCCGGACCGCCCGGCCGACGGTCGGGCTGACCGCCCAGGCTGGCCGTCCGGTGACCTCCCTGCTCGCCCGATCGACCATCGGCCCGTCGATGTTCTTGATCCTCTGTCCGTAACCGGCCAGCAGCGCGCGGTCGCAAAGGACGTTGATCAGCCGCGGCACCCCTCTCGTATGCCGCCAGACCCGCTTCAGCGCATCCGGCGAGAACAAGATCTTGTCCGACGCATCGATGACGGAGAGACGGTGTCGGATATACTCGGCCGTCTCCGCCTGTGAAAGCGCCCCGAGGTGGTATCGTACCGTGACACGCTGATTGAGCTGAAGGAGGCGGGGTTCCTCCAGAATGTGGCGGAATTCGGGCTGCCCGATCAGGATGATCTGCAGCAGCTTCTCGGTCTCGGTCTCCAGGTTGGACAAGAGACGAATCTGCTCCAGAACCTCTCCGTCGAGGCTCTGCGCCTCATCGATGATGAGGACCGTGTTCTTGCCTTCCCGGCGCTTTTCCAGCAGGAACCGGTTGAGTTCGTCGATGAGTTCCTTCTTCGTCGTCCCCTGCGAGGGGATCCCGAAATCCTCGTTGATGCTCTTGAGCAATTCCAGAGCGGACAGAGTGGGATTGAAGATGAAGGCTACCAGCGTGTTTTCGTCGAGATGTCTCAGCAGCCCCCGGCAAAGGGTGGTCTTTCCCGCGCCGATCTCCCCGGTGATCACGATGAACCCGCCCCGCTCCCGTATGCCGTACAGGAGGTGGGCAAAGGCCTCCTTGTGCGTCTTTCCGAGATAGAGGAACTTGGGATCCGGGGTGATCGAGAATGGTTTTTCAGCGATACCGTAAAAGGAACAGTACATAACCCTATTTCCATCCCGCATGTCTGGGCACGCAAGGTGGATCTTATGAGAAAAGCGGCGGAATAGCAAGACAAACGCGTTCCGGCTCCCCACCGCTGCACCCCGGAAGTTCGTTGACAGAAATTCCATACCTGTGTTAGACAGTTACAGGGCCGGTGCTCCTGGAAACGGAAGGCAAGCCATGCGAGAGAGGCTCGCGTCGAGGATCCGCAGGATCCTCTCCCCGGAGGAGATGCTCCCGCTGGGAGGCAGGCAGGCCAAGGTGATCTCCGTCTCCAACCAGAAGGGGGGCGTGGGCAAGACAACGACCTCCGTCAACCTCGGTGCAGGCCTGGCCCTGTTCCACCGGAAAAAGGTGCTCCTCGTGGACATGGATGCGCAGGGCCACATCGGCACCAGCCTGCATCATCTCGCGTCCAACGGGGACGGCATCGGCCAGGTCCTGACAGCCAGGAACGGCTCCGTCATGGATGTGATCGTGCCGACGGATGTGCCCCAGCTGGACATGACGCTCTCGGATCATTCGCTGCTCGAGGCGGAGTCCCAGCTTGCCGGCAAGATCGGCCGGGAGTTCATCCTCCGCAAGGCGCTCACGAGGGCCCGAACCTACTATGACTTCATCCTGATCGACTGCCCGCCCAACCTCGGGAATCTCACCGTCAACGCCTACGTCGCCTCGGACTATCTGCTGATTCCATGCGACCTCTCCGCGCTTGCACTCGAGGGCATGGAGGGGATGCTGGAGGTCGTGGACACGGTCAATTTCCGCCTCAACCATCCCCTGAAGCTGCTCGGCGTACTGCCGACCCGCGTGGACCGGCGGAACCTGCTCATGAACGAGGCGGTGTTCGCGAGGCTGAAAGAGGCCTTCCGCGACAAGCTGTTCCAGACGCAGATCACCGTGAACACGGACCTGAACAAGGCGCAGCTCTCCGGCAAGCCGATCTTCCTCGTTGCCGCGAGTTCGTCGGGAGCAAGGGATTACCGGGCCCTTGCCCAGGAAGTGATCGAGCGCCTCGACGCAATGCACGGTCCGGGAGCGATCTGAGCCTCCCCGCCCTCCTTGCCTAAGCCGGCGGCATCTGCTATTCATCCAATCGAAACCTGCAGCACACACCCCGGGCAACCCCGGGACCGAGGAGAAGATGGCGGGAAACACCTTCGGAAGGGTCTTCCGGGTCACCACCTGGGGCGAGTCCCACGGGTGGGCCATCGGCACGGTGGTGGACGGCTGTCCGCCCGGGCTGCCTCTGGACGAAACGACGATCCAGAAGGACCTGGACCGAAGGAAGCCGGGCCAGAGCGATCTGACCACGGCCCGGGAGGAAAGGGACAGAGTGGAGATCCTCTCCGGGGTCTTCGAGGGAAAGACCTTGGGCACACCGATCTGTCTCCTCATCCGAAACCAGGGGCAGCAATCCGAACGCTACGACCACCTCCGGGAGGTCTTTCGTCCGGGGCACGCGGAGGCGACCTACTACCAGAAATACGGCCTCTACGATCACCGCGGAGGGGGCCGCGCCTCGGCCCGGGAGACGGCCGCCCGCGTGGCCGCCGGGGCGGTCGCCAAGCGGCTCCTTGAGGAACAGGGGATCGAGGTGGTGGGTTATACGCGCCGGGTCGGGTCGATCGAGGCCGAGACATTCGATTTCCGGCAGATCGAGAAGAATCCGGTTAGGTGCCCCGACCCCGTGCAGGCGGGGAAAATGGCGGAACTGATCCGGCGGGTTCGCGAAGAAGGCGACTCCATCGGCGGCCTCGTCGAGGTGGTCGCCCGGGGTGTACCCGCCGGCCTGGGCGAGCCGGTCTTCGACAAGATGGACGCAGACCTGGCAAAGGCCCTGATGAGCATCAATGCGATCAAGGGGGTCGAGATCGGCGCGGGCTTCGGCGTGGCCGAAAGACGGGGCTCCGGGAACAACGACGCCTGGTTCTTCGAGGGCGGAAGGCTGCGCACCCGGACCAACCATGCAGGCGGCGTCATCGGCGGGATCACGACGGGCGAGGAGCTGCTCGTACGAATCGCGGTCAAGCCTCCCTCGACCATCGGCATCCCGCAGCAGACCGTGGACCGCAAGGGAAGAAGCGTAACCATGACCCCGGGCGATGCCGAGTCAAAAAGACGGCACGATCCTTGCATATGCCCCAGGGTGGTTCCAGTCGCGGAGGCCATGGTCGCTATCGTCCTGGCGGATCACCTCCTGCGCCACCGCGGCATGAGGGGATCCGATTTCGACCCACGGAAAGCCCCCTAGGCCCGCGACGGCACCGTCTCCTCGCCGATCCCCTTGCCTTTCGGCGGGCATCGCGAGAAGATGATTGCGGCAGCGGGCCGCGGGTTCCCCATGCCCTGCCGAGAGCGCCCGCCGGCCGCTTCCAGACGAGCCGAAAGAAAAAAGGGATCCGAAGGGACAGCATTTTCAGCCATGAAGAACACACCGCCGAAGGAAGGCACATCCAACCGCGCAAAACGAAAACTCTCTTCGCTGGTCAACCGTGGAATACGGGCCACGCTCCAACGAACGAGCGTTCAGAGGATCTACGAGTCCATGGTATGGAGCCAGATCCGTGGAGGGCCCATCCCCGAACACATCGGCGTGATTCTGGACGGCAACCGCCGCTGGGCCCGCAGACGAGGGCTGGATCCCTGGAAAGGGCACGCGCAGGGCGCCAAGAAGATGGAGGACTTCCTGGACTGGTGCGGGGAGATCGAGGAGATCCGTTCGGTCACGCTCTATGCCTTCTCCACAGAAAACTTCAAACGCTCGGAGAAGGAGGTTTCCGAGATCTTCCGGCTCCTCAAAGAGTACCTGCATACCCTTCTCAAGGACGAGCGGGTCCACAAGAACCAGATCCGCGTCAAGATGCTCGGCAGGCTCGAGATGCTGCCGGAGGAGTTCCAGGCGCTGATCCGTCAGGTGGAGGAAAAGACGGCGAACTACCGGGAGCACTACCTGAACTTCTGCATCGCCTACGGAGGCAGGAGCGAGATCGTGGATGCGGTCCGATGCCTTGCCCGCGATGTCAAAGAGCAGCACCTCGATCTCGAGGCGATCGACGAGAAACGAATCGAGAGCTACCTCTACACCGCTCACCTGCCCAAGTGCAATCCGGACCTGATCATCCGCACGTCGGGCGAGGTGCGCCTGAGCAATTTCCTGACCTGGCAGGGCGCTTACAGCGAACTCTGTTTCGTGGATGTTTACTGGCCGGACTTCCGGAAGCTCGACCTGCTGCGGGCCATCCGCATGTACCAGCACAGGCAGCGCCGTTTCGGCGGATAGAAGAAAGGGCGCGCAACTACCGGCGGGCAAGGACCTCCTCCATCCTCGCCCGTATCTCCTCGCGGGTGACGACCGCGGTTCCGAGTTTCTCGACCACGAGCCCCCCTGCAACGTTGCTCAGGACCGCCGCCTGCCGAAAGCTCGCACCCACCACCAGGGCGGAAGTGAAAACGGCGATGACCGTATCCCCGGCGCCGGAGACATCGTAGACCTCCCGGGCCCTGGCGGGAATCGCGAAGGGAGGCTTCGACGCCTCGAAGAGACACATGCCCTGCTCCCCCATCGTGATCAGCACAGCGTCGCTCTCGAGCCTCGCCAGCAGCCGGCCGCCCGCCTCGTGGAGCCCTCTTTCGTCCTCGATCGGAACGCCCGCCGCCTCTTCCGCCTCCAGCCGGTTCGGCGTGATTGCGGTGACCCCTTTGTAGAAATCGAAGTGGTCCCTCTTCGGGTCCACGGTCACGATCTTTCCGAGGCCCCTGGCCATGGGAACGATCTCTCGCAGAAGCCCCTCCTGAATCACCCCCTTGCCGTAGTCCTCCAGGATCAGGGCGTCCACACCGGCGACCGCCTCCCGCAAGTGACCCTTCATGTCCTCCAGGCCCTTGCCCGCCAGGGCCCTTCTGTCCTCGCGGTCCACCCGAACAACCTGCTGCTTGTGCGCGATGATCCGCGTCTTCAGGATCGTGGGCCGCCCGGAATCCCGGATGACCCGTCCGGTGTCGATCCCTTTCTGATGCAACATCTCCAGCAGCATGCGACCGTGGGAATCGTCTCCCACGACCCCGCAGATGCCCACCGAGACGCCGAGGGCATTCAGGTTGTTGGCCACGTTGGCGGCGCCGCCGAGCGAAAAGCTTTCCCGGACCACATCCACCACAGGGATGGGGGCCTCCGGGGAAATCCGGCTCACCTTGCCCCAGATGTATTGATCCAGGATCAGATCCCCGAGAATCAGGATCCTGGCCCGATCGAATCCATCGAGAATCCTTCCCAAGCCTTCCATCGAACCCCCTCCGGAGACGGCGCCTTGACGCCGGGTATGGGCTTTCTTGACGCTCGAAGCGGCCGAGCAATCGGTCGCAAAGCATTGGCGAGCCAACAGAGCGGGTCCGATTATACGGGAGCGGCGAGCGAAGGGTCAACGCGTTTGCGCGAGGCCAAGACGGCCTCCGGTCCTTTTTGTACAGTCAAAAACCTCTTGTTTTTTCGCTGGTTGGATACGGAGGGGCGGGGCCGTTCCGTTTGTCTTTTCCCCTTGCTATGCATATAATGCCTGCTGTCCCGGCCGCCTTTGCGGATCAGGCTCGAGCAACCCATTCCACAGGAAGAACCCCTGCCATGTTCAAGGCCAAGCTGCTCGTCGTCGACGACGGAGAGGACATCCTCAGCATGCTCAGCGGGAGCCTCGAAGATGAGGGCTACGAGGTCTGGACGGCTCGAGACGGGGCCGAGGCCATGCAGCTCGTCCGCACGAAACATCCGGACATCATCTTCCTGGACATCTGGCTCCCCGGCATGGACGGCATCCAGACCCTGAAGGCCATCAAGGAATTCGATGCCGACATCGACGTCGTCATCATGACCGGACATGGCACCGTAGGGACGGCCGTTCAGGCCATCAAGCTGGGCGCGGCCGACTTCCTCGAGAAGCCCCTGTCCCTGGATCTCGTCCTGGATACCATCCGAAGGATCCTCGAACAGAACCTCCTCCAGAGGGAGGGCGGGCCGGAGGCAAAGCTACGCAGTCCGCGCAGGGACGAACTGATCGGTAACAGCCAGGCGGTGCGTGACCTCCGGAAGGAGATCAACCGCGTGGGAAAGGAGGAGGGGCCGGTTCTCATCGTGGGAGAGCCGGGGGCGGGCAAGGAACTGGTCGCCCGGGTCCTCCACAGCAGGAACCTGGGCAAGAGGAGGCCTCTCATCAAGTTTGCGAGCACCATATGGCCTGAGGAAGAACTGGAAGAAGAGATCTTCGGCCCGGACCCGAACGGATCGACGAAGCGAAAAGAAAACCGGAAGTCGCTTTTCGAGCAGGCCTCCGGCAGGGTTCTCTACCTGGATGCGATTGACGAACTCCCTCTGCCCGTCCAGACGCGGCTCGCCCAGGTGCTGGCCGAACGCAAGAAGGTCCGCTCGGCTCCTTCCGGCCTGCCGAAAGGGCCGGTCCGCATCATCGCCTCCACCACAAGGGACCCGGACAAGGGAAGGCGGGACGGCGTTCTCAGCGAGGAGCTTCTCGAATGCTTCCAGGGACGCATCTTGAAGATTCCGCCCCTTTCCGAAAGGAAATCCGACATTCCGGACCTGACCCGCTTCTTCCTGAAGACCCTTTGCATGGACTACGGAAGAAGGCCGAAAGAGATTGACGACGAGGCCCTGCAGACCCTGGTCGCCTTCGACTGGCCCGGCAATGTCAAGGAACTGAAGAACATCGTGGAACGTCTTGTCATCTCGGTCCCGATCTCCAGGATCACGGCCCGAGACATCCCGCCCTCGATCCGAGGCAAGGCCCCGGCGCAGGCGGAAGGCGCGAGGAGCCAGGCCTTCGAGATCTGGGATTCCTACCGGGAGGCCCAGCAATCCTGGGAGAAGGAATACCTGCTCTACCATATCAAGAAGAACGAGGGGGACCTGAAGACAACGGCCAAGGCCCTTCACATGGACCCGCGACGGCTGGCCCGGAAGGCGGACAAGCTGGGCCTCTTGAGCAAGCCCGAGGCCTCCAAGCCGGTCCTGAGGCAGCGGACCCTGCGGCGAAGCGTGGTCCTGGCCGGGCAAGGCCTCCACTCGGGGGTGAAGACAGGTCTGATTCTCACCCCTCTACCTCCGAACAGCGGCATTCTGTTCGGAAACATCTCGACCGGCGAGGTCGTCCCGGTGCACGTGGACCACGTGCAGTCCACGGGGTACGCAACCTGCCTGCAAAAGGGCGCAACCTCCGCGAAGACGACGGAGCATTTTCTCGCCGTACTCCACAGCTACCGCATCTCCAATCTGCTCGTGAAGATCGAAGGCGAGCTGCCGATCATGGACGGTTCTTCCCTGGACTTCTGCGCCATCGTCGAAGACGCGGGCATCGAGGAACAGGACGAACCGCTCGAGGAGATCGTCATCGACAGGAAATACGTAATCGGCAAGGAGGGGCCCGACGAAAAGTTCCTCCGGATCGAGCCGGCCGACACCTTCCAGGTCCACTACCTGCTCCATTACCCGGAGCCCATCGGAAGGCAGGAGGTGGATTTCACCCTCAAGAGCGAGAAGGAGTTCAAGGAGCTGATCGCCCCGGCCCGGACCTTCGGCTTCCTCAAGGACATCGAGAAGATGGAAAGCATGGGGCTCGCGAGCGGCGGCAAGCTCACCAACGTCATTCTGGTGGACGAAGAGAAGGTGGTGAACACGACCCTGCGGTTTCCGGACGAATTTGCGCGGCACAAGATCCTGGACATCCTGGGGGACTTCTACCTGCTCGCCAGGCCGGTGCGCGGCAGGATCACGGCCCAGAAGACGGGGCACTCGGAGAACGTGGCCATGATGCGGATGATCCGGGAGCAGATGAAGATTGTCTGACAAGCCCCCCGATAAGACCGGCGACGCCTCTTCCGCCATACGACCCTGGCCTCTGCTGGACTCGAGGGTCCTGCACGCCTTTCCGATTTACAGGCTCCGTCAGGACACGCGTCAATCCCCGCGAACCGGGAAGAGACACGATTTCCTCGTCCTCGATTCCAAGGACTGGATCAACGTGGTTTCCGTGACTCCGGAAGGAAACCTGGTCCTGATCCGCCAGTTCCGCCACGGAACCGCTTCCATAGTCTGGGAGATCCCGGGCGGAATCATGGACGAGGAGGACGAGAGCCCGGAGCAGGCGGCCCGGCGGGAGTTGCTGGAAGAGACGGGCTACGAACCCGAAGAAATGGTATTCCTGGGGGCCGTTCATCCCAACCCCGCCATTCAGAACAACCGGTGCCACACGTTCCTGGCCCGCAACGCCCGGCCGATCAAGTCGCAGCGGCTGGACGGCTCGGAAGATATCGAAGTCCGGGAAGCCTCGTGGGCCGAGGTCTCCCGGATGGTCGATCAGGGGCTGATCTCTCACTCTCTTGTGCTCACGGCCCTCTTCTGGTACGAACGACACCTGGCAAAACTTCCTCCCCCACCCCCACCGGCCAAGGCATCGCTCGAGGAGGTCGCGGCCCTGCTCAGACAGGGCTGACGGGCCCGGACCCCCGCAGGGGGAGTCGAAACGGTCTCCTGCAAGCCCGGCCCACCCCGCACGCCCCACGCTTCTGCGGACATCCCGCCGGCGATCGGCGCAAAGGGGCTCACGGGTTCCTCCGCTCGTGACGGGCCCCGCCCGTGAAGTAGTTCCCCGGCAGCCGTCGGGTCACCCTTCGGGTCGGGTTGATTCGCTCGACCGAAAGCCCGAAGACCCGCTCGAGGAAGTTCATGAGGATTCTGAAAGTGGCTCCCCAGAGGATTTCCTCTTCCGCGCCGTCGTGGATGACCAGGCAGGGGTACTCCCATTCGTGCGTGCGTTGGCCCGCCTCCTCGGAGGGCACGGCGAGGAGGAACCTGCAGACCGCGTAATTCTCAGGGTCCAGAAAGACACGAAGGGGAACCCGCAGGACGCTCTCCACCTCCCAGTTCGGGCGAGCCCTCCAGCCCGCCCTGACATGTCCCACCACGGGAAAGATTACGCGCGGGAAGCTCTGCATCCAAAGCGAGGGCAGGGCCCCCATGTAAGCGACCCTCCAGGGCGGCAGGCGCATCTCCTCCCAGCTCTCTCTGAGAACCCCGGCGATCACGGAGAGAAACACCTCCCGCGACCCCGGCGAGGAACGGAGCAGCCTCCGGAAAGGCTCGGAACGCTCCATGGGCAGGATCTTCCACGCGAGAAGCCGGCTCAGGACCCGGTCCACCCTTCGGTCCACACCGCCGCCGGGAAAGCAAAGATCCCCGGCCTGCTGCACGTAAGCGGAACGCTTGTTCAGAATGACCGTGTATTGCCGACCCGAGACATCAAACTCGATCGGCAACAGCACCGCGGAGGCCGCACAAGACTCCCCAGCCTCCCGTCTGTCCGCCACGAACCGCATCTGTTTCGGAAAGTCGGCGGGTGAGGGCTCCAGCCTCTCGCCCAGGTGCTTGCGAAAGGCCTCCGGATGCCCGACGAAGGCCTCATCGTCCATCGACCTTCGCCTCCACACGGGTCGCATCCACAGAGGGCCCTCCCCCGAGGAATAAGATACTCGCCTTTGACCGCACGGACCCCGCAGGGGTCTTCCCGATCAAAGCGGCCTTGTCTTCTTCTCCGCCTCGATGAATCTAGAGGAGCAAAGGCAGGGCTGTCAACGCATCACTGCTGGGCGGGAGACCGTCTCGCCCGCCTCCGATTCACCTGTCGGACGCCCTCGAAGCCGCCTTCGGGGCGAACCATGCGGGCATGACGGCGAACATCGGAAGGACGAGACGGATCGGCCGGAGCGGGAAGGATGCCCTTGGAAGACCGCGCAAACGCGCGCCGGGGCACAGGTCGCGTGAGCGCGCAGATTGGGCAACGGGTCGATCGGGACGGCCGGCTCCGTGTTCGCGCGCAGGGAAGGCGGAAGGGGGATTCACCGGGCAGGGGGGTGACGGAATCCTGCCGGAACGGCCGGCAGGTCCTCCTCGATCGGCTCCACGTCCCGGCTCTCCGGGGACGGGCTCGGTTCGACCCGCCGGATCCGGGGAGGAAGCAGGCCGGATGCCCTTTGAAACTGCCACGCAAGATTCGTGTTCTCGTCGAACCAGTGGTTGTCCGCGTAACGCATTCCGGAAGGCATGCCCACGCCTTCCTCTCCAAGGCGTTCCATCAGCTCCGCGCCGTCCTTCACCCATGCAACCCCCCGGAGATGGTGCTCCGCCGCATGGTGCGCGAGCGCTCCGTGCAAGGCGCGTATGTAGCCGTGGGCCTCCGCCTCCTCCGTCTCCTCCCTCTTGTCCTTCTTTGCATCCATGTAGCGCGTCACCGCAACGACGGACAGGAGACCCAGGGCGAAAAGCAGCGTCACGATCTGGATCAGCGTGGATACCTTGTACTCCGCCGCCACATGCTCACCCATTCTCATTCTGCTCTTCCCCCTCTTGACCCTCGGTCCGCGATTTCGCGCAGCAACCGACATCATTCCCGCCGCCCCCGTCGTCCGTTCCGATCGCCGGGTCCGCGCGCAACGGGCCCGCCCGGAGACCATGAAGAACAACTTGAAAAGTATGAATCCCACAACGATGTGATGATAATACAAAAGTCCGGAAAGGCCTGTCAAGGGAAAGCTCCCAGACTCCCCCTGCGGAAACGGACACGCGCCCCCCGGATCCCCTCTTTGACAAGCTGCGGCGGGTGTAGTACCTGGATGCGTCGTAGCGACTGCCCTCTCGGGAGCTCTTCGAAGCTGAACACGAGGGGACCACCATGAAAAACCGCCGTCGGCTCCCGACAAGGCTCCTCGCCCCGGCATCGGTTGCGGCATGGCTCTTCGGGTCCGCGCTTCGGCTTTCAGCCGAAACGGCGGCGGGGCCGGAGGCCCGGATCGTCGTCGACCCGCAGAGGCCCGGGCCGGAGATCCCCGCCCTGCTTTACGGAACCAACGTCTTCTGGGTCCCGGAGCTGAACGGCCTGCCCGACAGGGTATCCTCGGAGGCCGGCTACCGGGATGCCATCGACAAATGGTACGGCTACCTGCCGCTCGTCGACCGGCTGGGCCCGACCCTCCTCAGGTTTCCGGGAGGCCTCTCGGCGAACTTCTACATATGGCACCGTGCGATCGGCCCCTTTCCCGCGCGCAGGCCGATGACGGACAGGCCCGGCGCCGTATCCCCGATCATCGGAACGGATGAATTCCTGCTCGTCTGCGAGGAACTGGGCGCGCAGGCCATGATCACGGTGAATCTGAATCGAGCCTCGGGCGACTCTCCGGTCCGCATGGCGCTCGATGCGGATTCGTTCTACCGCAAGAACGCGGCGGTCGCCGCCGACTGGGTCGAGTACTGCAATGCGCCGAACGACGGATCGAACCCGAGGGGAGGAACGGACTGGGCCGCGGTCAGGGCGCGCAACGGCCACGCCGCACCTTACGGAGTCAGGTACTGGGAGCTGGGAAACGAACTGCAGGACCTTCCGGTGGACCTGTACCAGAAGGCGGTGCGCATTTTCTCGCGGGAAATGAAGGCCGTCGATCCCTCGATCCGGATCGGCGCCCTGACGCCCCTGCGGGAGTGGCGTCCGGAGAGGATCGAGGAGTGGTTCCGACGAATCGGCAAGGAAGAAGGAGAACACTTCGACTTCTGGATCCGCCACACGTACATGCCGAGCACCTCCGGCGAGATCAAGGGCTTCCTCCTGGCGGGAAAGGGGGCATCCATTTCCGCGCCCCTCCTGCTGCCCGGACCGGACGCATACGAGTTTCGCCTGCAGGCCATGACCCAGACCGGAAGCGCCGAGCTGACCCTGTCGCTTCCCGAGGGGGGCGTCAGGGAGGCTTGCCGGGTGGGACGGCAGAGGCGGGAGTGCTCCCTGAGGGCGAGGCTCGGGGAAGAGGCCCGCACCCTGCGCGTGGAACTCACGCAGGGAGACCACGCACTCGTGTACCACGTGGCCGAGCGCAACGGCAGCCGAACCGGCCAAGGGATCCTGGACCTGAAGAACAGCCCCGAGCTTCATCGACTGATCGTGGCCGGACCGCTCGCGGCCGAGCGGCGCTGGTTTTCGCGTGAGCAATTGCAGGGGAAGGCCGTGTGCGTCACGGAGTACAATTCCGCATACGAGACCTACGGTGAGAGAGGGCGCACGCCCTTCGCGGCCCAGGTGCACGGCCTGCGGGATGCCCTGGCGGTGGGAACGTTTCTTCAAACATTCCTGCGGAACGGAACGGAAGCGGCCATGCAGTGGCTCCTGTTCGGAGACCAGGAGTGCTTCGGGCTCATCGAGGGCGTGGGGAGGGATCCGCTCCGCGCAGAGGAGCGGGGGCGGTCGGATCCGCGCCCGAGGCCGAGCTATTACATGCTCAAGCTCTTTCGCGATCATCTCGCCGGGCGCTCCCTGCCCGTGGAGATCCGTTCGCCGGCCGTGCGGGTCGGCCCGCCCGCGCCCCATGCGGCCATGGGCTACGTGGGCTACGAGCCTCTCGAGGCCTCGGTTCTCCAGGGGGTCGCCGCCATCGATGCGGACGGCCGCCGGCTCTGCCTCCTGGTGCTCAACCTGGGGGAAAGCGACGCCCTGACGGCAACGATCGATCTCACGGGCTTTCGGGCGGAGGAGGAGGGAGCGGCGTACGCGTTGACCGGCGAACACCCCTGGTCGAACAACGAACCCGAGGGCTGTCCGAAAGGAGACTGCGTTCGCATCGAGGAGAAGAGCTTCCCCGTTCCCGGGCCCGAGTTCACCTACGCGTTTCCTCCCCACTCGGCAACGGCGCTCGTCCTTTACGGAAAGGGCTTCGGCCGAAAGGCGGTCGGCCCTCCCCGGAACCTTAGAGTGACGGCCCGGGGATCGCAGGCACGGCTGAGATGGGAGCCGCCCGAGGGGACTGCGCCCGGCGGTTATCATCTGTATCGTTCCCGCTTCGCACGCGGTCCCTTTCGCAACCGCGTCGGCACCATGCCCGCCGGCCGCCTCGAGGCGGCCGACACACTGCCGGATGCTGGCGGTTACACGTACGCAGTCCGCGCCTTCGACGCCCTGGGACAGGAAGGCCCCTTTTCGAACACCGTGCGCGTCGAATACGGCGGGAGTCAGTAGAATCCTGCGCACGGGGACCGGGCCGACGTTGCGCCCGCTTATTGCATGCGGCAGATGGCGGTGAAGTTTCCGGAGCCGCGCAGCAGGGCCTGCCGCAGGCGGATCATCCAGGCGGGAAGCAGCCGGCGAGCCAAGGCCTTTGCGCCCGACGCCTGCGCCTGCCGGCGGTCCTGTTCGGTCGAGAAGCCCTTGACGAAAACGGTCTCGACCCTCGGGAAATGCCTTCGCAGCAGCCTTCGGTACTGCAGGGCGGTGTAGGCGTTTTCGTACACCCCGAACTCGACCTCGGAGCCGGAGCCGGCCGCCCGCTTCGCGCCGAAGATGGGCGCCATCGGCTCCCATGCACAGAAAAAGACCCCGTCCGCCCGAAGCACCCTGCGGATCTCGGCCAATGCGTCGTCCGGGCTGTAGAAATGGTGGAGGGCGGAGAAGCAGGCAACCAGGCCGAAGGAACGATCCCGGAACGGAAGGGCATGCACATCCGCGGATGCCAGGGCCGGCCTGTGGGCGGCCTCCATGCGCTCCTGCACCGCGGGCGTGGCCAGGCGAAAGGTCTCCTGGGAGAGGTCGACACAGACCCCCCGGATCCCATACCGGTTCCGGATGTGGAGGCCGATGTGGCCCTTCTCGGCCCCGACCTCGAGAAAACGGCGGATCGCGGCCCGGCCGCCGAGCCGAGGCAGCAGGAGATCAAACCACCGGAACTGCTCTTCGATCCAGGCGGGGAAGACGTCGTCCAGGGAGTCCTTGTGATCGTCGAAATGATGCCGGATCCCGAGATGCTGCTCGGTCAGGCGCCTTCGGTATTCGATTTCCGCCCGGATGTTCTCCGCCCGTTTCAGGCCGGGATTCCGGCAATCCATCTCCGTCGCTCCCTGCCCGCAGGAATCCGCGGGTGTGCGTTGGCTATATCACGGGCCGCCCTTGCCGTCAAAAGGAACCGCGCCGGGACCGATCCCGCCTCCGCTGCCGCCCTCTGCCTGCCAGGCACACCCCTGTGTGCCGCAGGGTTTCCGTGCCTTGCCCTTCCGCACGGCGAGCACGTTCAGGAAGGCCGGGATGATGACCAGGGCGGCCACGGCGTTGGTCATCATGATCAGCGGGATCAGCAGGCCCAGGTATACGACCGGCATGAAGCTGGAGAACAGGAGCACCGAAAACCCCCCCGCGACGGCGATCGCATTGAAGAAGATCGATCGTCCGGCGGTCTCCATCGTCACGCGGACGGTGGTCGCGAGATCTTTGCTTCGGGCCGCCTCGATCCGGTAGCGGCTGATGAAGTGGATCGAGTAGTCCACGCCGATCCCCACACAGACGCTTGCGATCAGGGCCGTGCCCATGTTCAGCGGAATCCCGGAAACCACCATCAGGGCGAAGCTGAAGCTGATCGTGATGATCAGGGGGATCACGCCGATCACGGCATGCAGGAAGGATCGAAACATGAGGACCAGAAGAGCCAGGACCACGACATAGCTCACCGCCAGGCTCTCAATCTGGCCGAGCACCAGATAGCGGACCAGCTTCAGATTGATCACCCCGTTGCCCAGCCTGCCGATACTCGCCTTGCCCGCGAACAGCTCGGCCGCCGCCTCGTCCAGGGCGTCGACCACTTCCTGGAAGACGTCCGAGCTGTTGGATTTCACGTTCACCTCGATGTTGGCGCGACGGTATCCGTCGTCGACGGTCTCCGCCAGTTCGGTTCCTCCCGACATATCGTAGAGAAGCAGGTACTGACCGATCAGGGCCCGCCCCTCTTCCGGCGAGAGTCCGTCGGAAGGCCCGGGAACATGGTCGAAGGCCGGGTCACTGTCGTGAAGGACCCGGTGCATCCTGGCCAGGAAGTCGGCCATGGAGCGCGTCATGCCGACCGCCTCCAGGGACTCCAGTCGGTCCTGGAGGCGGCGGATTCGCCAGGGCAGGTCCGGATCCTTCAGGCCTTCCTCTTCGCCGCTGTCGACCTGGATGTGGATCGCACCCGTGCCCGGGAAGTGTTCGTTGATGAACTCGTCGGCCACGCGCACCTCGGAATTCTCCCGGAAATAACGCACCGGATCCTGCCGTACGCGAAGGCGGGTGGAGATCGCCCCGGTCAGGACCGCACCGAGCAGAAAGACCGCGATCACCGGTCTTGCGTAGCGAAGGCTCAGCCGTCCGATGCGGATGCTCAGGCCCCGCATCCCGCGCCGGTCGTCCGAAAAAAGCGGGTGCGGGACCCGCTTCGGCCTTCCCAGCAGAACCAGGCAGGCCGGCAGCAAGGAAAGCGAGAAGACCATGGCGACCAGGATGCCGAAGGCCACGGCGGCGCCGAACTCGCGAATGGGCACGATGTTCGCCGTACACAGGGAAAGGAAGCCCACGGAGGTCGTGACGGATGTCATGACCACCGGCGCATTCATCTCCTTCATGGTCCGGAGCACGGCCGACCGGTTGTCCACGCCCATGGCGAGCTGGTGGTAATACTCGCTGATCACATGGATGCCGTCGGCGATGCCCATGGCCATCAGAATGATCGGGATGCTGGTGGAAATGATGGTGATCTTCAGTCCCGCCAGATGCATGGCGCCGAAGGTCCAGACGATCGCGGCCACGACCACGGCCAGGGGGATCCACACGCCGCGGAGGCTTCGGAAGGCCAGCCACAGCAGCAGAACGACCACGGCCGAAACCACGGGCAGCATGACCCGGTTGTCCCGGTCCATGTACTTGTCGGCCAGGCCGGTGATGATCGGATAGCCGGCCACATAGGCCCGGCCCGGGCCCGGCTCCCCGGCCAGCATCCCCTTCAGGGCGTCGTAGGCCCTCACACAGGCGAGGGTCTCCCAGGGGTCGAAGGTCGGGCGGGCCAGGATCCATGTCGCCTTTCCGTCGGGCGAAACAAGACTCCTTCGGATCATCGGATCGTGCGCCAGGGCCTGCCGGAGCCGCTCCGTTTCCCCGGCCGCCCCGGGAACCGCCTCCAGCAGAGGGCCGACGACGATCTCGCCTTCCGAGGAGGTAATGCTCTCCACCGTGGCGAGCGATGTCACCTCTTCCACGAACCCGCTCGCCTCCAGCCAGGCGGAGATCCGGGCCACCTGGGCGATCATCGCGGGCGAGTACACCCCCTCCTGGCTGAAAAGGGCCACGGCGATCCGGGCCTTGATGTCGAAGTGCTTCCTGAAGTCCTCATAATACCCGTGGAGCGGATCGTCGGCGGGCAGCAATCCCTCGGCGGAATGATCGCGATCCACATCCTTTGCGAACCAGGCAAAGAAGAGGGTCAGGGCCAGCGTGAGGGCGATCACCGCCCGTGGGTGGCGGGTGAAGGCCAGCGTGATCCGAGGCAGGTCTTCCGCACGGCTCATGGGGGGCACGGCAAGGTAGGCATTCGAGTGGCTCCCTGGACCAAACCCGTTATCCTTTACATATAGCCCAGGCTCTGAAGCTTCCTGACCATCTCGGCGTTCTCCTTGGCAGAGAGGATGGAGCCAACCGCCTGCCCGAAGGATCCGCGCAGCGCCTCCGCCTCCCCGCGCAGCCCGGCGACCCTCTCGTCTTGCGGATCCGACAGGGGCTTTGTCTCCAGGGGATCGTCCCGCAGGTCGTAATACTCGACGGGCGCGTCCGGCTCAAAGGGCGCGTAAGCGAGCTTCCGGCCGCCTCGCCGCACCCCGCGTATGAGAAAGATCCTCTCCGCCTGGGCGCCGCCTCGCGCCTCGAGGTAGGTCGAACGGTCTTCCCCGGCGCCGTCGGTCATCAGCTCCCAGTAGCTCGACCCATCCCAGCCGCTGCCCGACGTCTCGAGCCGAAACGCCCGGAGCAGGGTTGGAAGAAAATCGATGTGCCGGACCTCGGTTTCGAGGCGGCGCCCCTCCGGAAAGGCCCCCTTCCCCACGAGGACGGCCGGCACCCGCTGAAGGTAATCGTAGACATGGTACCCGTGCTGAAGCAGATGCTCGTTCAGGGAGTTCTTGACGAGCTGAAGCTGGGCCGCCTCCGATCTTCCCATGGCCACGGCCATGAAAAGCATGACATCGTTGAGCTTCTGCTTGAGGTTCGCCAGGCCTCCCGATTCGCCCCGCAGGCCCCTGCCGAGCTGGATCCGGTAGCGGGCGAGCCCGATCAGCAACAGGCTCGCCATCATCAGAAGCCGCTGCCTGAGGCCGATCCTTGCCCCCTTCTCCGCTGCGATCCGGGAGAGTTCCCCGGCAAACGCGTGGAGGCGCGGCTTTCCCGCCATCAGGTCCACCGTGCTGTCGATCGACCCGGCCGCCGCACCGAGGGGCGGCAGCCTGAGCTTCCGAAGAAAGTACGGCACCAGCGTATTCTCGCCGGGCCGCTCAAGGACGCATTCCCCGTGATCGCCCGTCAGGATCACGGCGGTGTCTTCTCCGGCCGCCTCGACCAGATCCCCGATGTACGCATCGAGCCCGGACAGGCTCCGGTCGTAAGGCGTTTGGCCGAACTCCGGGGAATCGAACCTGGGCCGGACCTGCCGCGGAACATGGGCCTCCCAGAGGTGCACGACCAGGAAGTAGGGCGCCCGGAAGGCCCCGGCCCGCAGCCGTGCGAGCAGTTCCTCTCCCCAGCCGGTGAAGCAGTACGCCTCCTGCCTCCGGAAGCGGTATTCGGAGAAGCCCCGGTCCAGGCCGAGAATCGGGGCCAGGGGCCCGGTCATCTCCGCATAGGTATGGTAGCCGTTTGCGGCGAAGAGCTCGGCCAGGGTGGCGGCCCGGGGGTCGAGCTTGACGCCCACCATTCCCACCACACCGTGGTTGCCGGCGTACCGGCCCGTGAAGAGGGAGGCAAAGGAGGGGGCGGTCATGCTGTTCTCGACGAATACGTTCGGCAGGGACGTGCCGCGCCGGGTGAGCCGGTCGATATGCGGCGTCTTGCACGTACGGTCCGGCGAGAAGAGCCTGTCCGACCGCAGGCAGTCGATCACGATGACCAGCAGATTGGGCCTATCCCGCATGACGGCCACCGCCCGAAGAGGCGCCCCGACTTACGAGGCCGCTAGTAGGAGAAGACCATGATGCCGGCCTGCACGCCGGCGGCCGGGCAGATGAAGACCCCGCGGTTGCCCGGCCGGAGGCGGCCGTCCTGCTTGGCAAGCCACAGGCCGAGCGGGAAGCTCGCGCAGGCGACGTTCCCGTACTCCGGGAAGAAAGACCGGTAGGTATCCGGCACGCAGAGCTTCGCCTCTCGAAAGAAGGGCATGGCCAGGTCATCGATGATCTTGCCGATGTCGTGAAGAAAGAGATTCTCATAGGTGAAATCCTTCCACTCCTCTTCTGCGAGCAACTCGACCAGCAGATCCGCCACAGCCTGCAATCCCGTTCGGACCAGTCGAGAAGAGTGGGAGGACAAGCGGTACCGTTCTCCGAAGCGGTAATTGAGGCCGATGTGGCAGGTTTCGTAGGTGCCGTCCACGATGCGGTAGAAGAACCGCATGTGCTTCGGGTTGCTCACATAGAAGGGCTCGTGCGTCCCCTGCAGGATGACCGCGCCCGCCGCATCGCCGATCGTGAGAGAGGCGGACTTCACCGAAAAATCGGCCAGGCTCCTGCAGGCGAAATCGGCCCAGTCGTAGGTGCGCTCCCCGGTGGCGATCAGGACGGTTCGGTAATTGCCGCTTCGGATCAGGCAGTCGGCCAATTCCATCGACTTCATGAAGCTCGTGCAGGCGTCCTGGGTGTCGATCACGTTCGCCCGGGTCGCCCCCAGCTCGTGCCGCAGGATATGGGCCGTGGCCGGCTCGACCAGGGCCTTGGACATCCCGGCGAAAATGATCAGGTCGAGGTCCTCGGCGCCGAGGCCTGCGTCCTTCAGGGCCAGCTTCGAGGCGACGCGCGCAATATCCGTGCAGTACTGACCCTCCTGGCACCAGTAGCGCGTCACGTTCCCGGACTTGGCGAGCAGGCACCTCGCCCTCTTTATCAGTTGCGCGCAGTCCTGCGCATCGAGGTGGACGGCGCTCGCCCTCCGCAAGAGCTCGATCACGTCCTCGTTGGTGACCTTCCGCTCGGGTACGTAAGCCCCCACGCCCACGATTCTCGATGCGATCCCTCTGCGGCCGTTGCCGTTCACGATCCTGTTCTCCCGAGGCGTTGTTCAACCCGCCCGGTACCCGGCCCGGCTTGCGACGAGCTGGTCTCGGTCCGGGCAAGGCCTGCCGCGCGAGGGGGGAAGCACGGCCCTTCATACAAAGAGAAATAACGTTTTTCTAGTTACAAGATTAGACAATCTTTCCCCTCCCGTCAAGTCAATCGATAATCGATGGCGCCTCGTCCCGCTCAGCGCGGCCCGGCCGCGCCGGTTTGGACGAACGAATAGGATGGCCCGGCTGCGGCTTGCATGTCAACTCCGGCCCGTCCTGGCATCAGGACGGCGGGAGCCCCTGGATCCTCGCGTCGATCTTCGGGATCATGTGCTCGTAAGTGTAACGATAGAAGTGGGCCCCTGTGAAGAGGAAGAGGATGGCGCCGGGCAGGCGCTCCGGAAGTCGCCCGGTCACGGCGAGCAGGAACCGGAGGGCTTGGCGGCTGTAGGCGGGCGGAAGGCCCCGAGCGAAGCGGGCCAGCGCCTTGACCTGCCCGGCAAGGGACGATCGCGGGCGTCCCGCTCTCTTCCGCCGGGGGCGGAACAGCCCGAGAGCAAGAGGCCCCAGCAGGAGCAGGTTTCGGAACCCGGCCTGCAGAGAGGGCGGCCGGGGCAGCCTGGAGAATTGCTCGAGCGCCCGTTCGAAGTAGGCCTCGGGCCTGTAGAGGGCCGCCAGCATGTCGCGATACCCCTCCAGGAGCCTTCTTTCCGGCAGGACCGTCCGGATGTTGGTGGTCCCGTCCCCGAGCGTTCCCTCCACGTCCTGCTTCAGGCGCCCCTCCCGTTTCATCCTCTCGTACAGGCCGGTCCCCGGAAAGGCGGACAGGAGCTCCACAAAGGCGTTGGGGATGGCGGCGCTGCGGATGAAGTCGATCTGGCGGTCAAAGATATCCTCCCCATCGCTGTCGAAACCGACGATGAATCCGCCGTGAACGACCATTCCGGCACGCTGGATCGTCCGCACCGAATCGAGCAGCGACCCCCGGGTGTTCTGAACCTTGCCCGTCTCGCGGAGGCCTTCCAGGGAGGGAGTCTCGATCCCCAGAAAGACGCCCCTGAATCCCGCCTCCACCATCTGCTCGAGCAGCCCTCGGTTGCGGGAAAGGTCCAGGGAGGCCTGGGTGATGTAGTAGAAAGGATGCCCGTTTCCTTCATTCCATCGGCTCATCTTCTCCAGCAGCTCTCCCGCCCCCTTCTTGTCGCCGATGAAGTTGTCGTCGGCCACGAAGACCCCTCCGCGGTAACCGGAGCGGAACAATGTCTCGATTTCCAGCACAAGCTGATCGGGAGGCTTGGTCCTGACGGCATGGCCGAACAAGGCCGTCACGTCGCAGAACTCGCAACGGTAGGGACATCCGCGCGAGAATTGAACCGCCATCATCGCGTATTCGGAGAGGTTCAGAAGATCGAAGCGGGGGCAGGGAGACGCTGCAAGGTCGGGCTTTTCGCCCGAGGTGTAAATCCTCTCCAGGCTGCCCTTCTCGAGGTCCCGGAGGAACCGCGGCCACGTGGTCTCCCCCTCATCCAGCACCAGCACGTCGCAAAGGGGCGCGCACTCCTCGGGACAGGCGGTGGGATAAGGCCCGCCGAAGACAACGAGTTTTCCCGCCGCTCGCGCCCGGCGGGCCGGCCCGCGCAGGCCCTTCGCCTGATTGAGCATGGCGGTGAAACAGACCACATCCGCCCAGTCGAGGTCGCCCTCCGTCAGCGGACGGCAGTTCAGATCGGCCAGCCGAAGGCCGAACCCGGGAGGGGTCAGGGCCGCGATCGTGAGCAGGCCCAGCGGCGGCATGCTCATCTTTTTGGCAACGGCCTGAAGGCTGTAGGTCATCCCCCAGTAGGTCCGAGGAAATTCCGGGCAGACGAGCAGAATGTTCCGGCACTCGGACGGCGCGATTCGAGGCCTCGGGCCTCGGAAGATCGGGTCCATCCAATCATTGTAGCACGATCCGGCGCGACGGTCTTGCGTCTACGTCTCCCTCCGCGTGAAATTCACTTCATGGTCATCTATGATACGGTTGAGGTCTTTACGGCCTGCATGAAGGAGCCCTGTACCGACCGCCCGGAGAGCCGCGGCTTTCCGACGCTCGACAGGGAGGAGATGCACCGGCGCATGGTCGAGGTCCACCGGGCGGATCTGCAGATCGCCGCCCACCCCATCGGAGAGGCGGCCAACCGGGTTCATGCTGGATGCGGCCTGCGCCCGGTTCGAGGACTCGGTCAGGGGAAGCCTGAGCGTCGGGAAGCTCGACGACATGCTCCTCTTCAGCGCTACCCCCGCGGCACGACCCTTCGGTTGAACCGCCTCCTGCTTGTCTTGGACTGTCGCATGGGGTATGAATGTCTCGACCCTACCTCGGCGGGGTCCAGTGCCGGACGCCTGGATCATCATCCCAAGGGAGAACCAATCTCTCATGACGGCCGCAGCCCGTGACGTGAAAGACGGTTCGGGGAAAGACAGGAAAGACGAGAAGCCCATCGTCATCACGGGCGGCTGCGGTTTCATCGGCCTCAACCTGCTTTACCACCTGGCATCGAAGGGTCGTTACCGCCGCTACGTGATCGTGGACAATCTTTCCGTCGGCAGGGTGGCGGACGTGGAGAGCGCCCTCGGCGAATTGGGTACATGGAATGTTGAGGCAGGGCCGGCCCGTGGCAAGCCGGCGGCGGACTGCCGCTGGTACAGGCTCGAGCGCCCCGGCAAGGGCGGGCCGCACATCTGCTCGGTAGAACTCCACCGTCACGACATCCGCAACGCCCAGGGCCTGGCCGAAATCCTGGCTGGCTCCTCGGCCGTCGTACACCTGGCCGCCCAGACGGGCGTGATTCCCTCCCTGGAGAACCCGGTCCAAGACATGGAGCAGAACGTGGGCGGCACACTCAACGTTCTGGAGGCCTGCCGCATCACGGGAACCCCCCGTTTTGTCTTCGCCTCATCGAGCGCTCCCCTTGGAGAGCAGGAGCCCCCGATCGACGAGTCCAAGGTGCCGCGGCCGCTGTCCCCTTACGGGGCGAGCAAACTCGCCGGGGAGGGCTACTGCTCGGCCTATGCCGGCTCTTTCGGCCTCGAGACCGTTGCCCTGAGGTTCTCCAACGTCTACGGGCCGAGGTCCACCTACAAGGGCTCGGTCGTGGCAACGTTCGTGAAAAACATACTCTCCGACACACCGCTGACCATCTACGGCTCAGGGGGACAGACCCGCGACTTCATCTATGTTGAGGATCTTTGCGATGCGATCGATCGTGCCCTGTCGGTATCAGACCCGAAGGCCTTCGGCTCGGTGTTCCAGATAGCCACATTTCGGGAAACCACGGTGAACGAGCTGGCAGAAAGGCTCAAAACAATCGCGGAGAAGGCCGGCCTGGGCCCTGTCCGGATTCTCTACGAGGCGGAGCGGACCGGCGAGATCAAGCGATCCTTCTCCGATATCTCTCGCGCCGAAGGGCTGCTCGGCTACCGGCCTGTGTATGACCTGGACAAGGGGCTCACAAAGACCTGGGAATGGTTCCTTGCCAGGCGAGACACGTTCCTTCCCTAGGATCGGCCGCCTGCCGCTACCCCTCGGCACAGCGGACTCGCAACTCCAAGATGGACGCCATACCTGGCACACAATACAAAGGGGGTTACGATCTCTCGTAACCCCCTGATTCTATTGGCGGGAGCGACGGGACTCGAACCCGCGGCCTCCGGCTTGACAGGCCGGTGTGCTAACCAACTGCACCACGCCCCCGTAATGGTTTCCGGCTCGTGGTAGGCGGAACAGGGATCGAACCTGTGACCTTCGGCTTGTAAGGCCGACGCTCTTCCATCTGAGCTACCCGCCCTTGAATGGATGCACTATACCCAAAACCGCTCTCTTTTTCCAGCCCCCTGCAGGAAGCCCGTGCCCGTGGGTCGTCGGTCGGGTGGATGGAATCGGAGGGGGGTCCGCTCTCCTCGCGGCCGGCGGGAAGCGGTTTCGGAGCCCCCGGGGCCACGGCTAGACCAGCGTTGTGCCGGACTCCTCCACGTAGCCCTTTTCGAGGCCCTCCGGCTCTTCTTCATCGGGGCCTTTGCGCCTCTTGGCAATCGGCTCCGGAACCGGGTCGGGAAGCAGGGTCCGGTTGAGAACCTCGTCCATGTGTTCCACCAGGACGAGCTTCACCTTCTTCAGGACCTGAGGAGGCACCTCGCGGATGTCCTTCTCGTTTTCCGCCGGGATGAGAACCGTATCGATGTCGGCTCGGTGGGCGGCCAGGGCCTTCTCTTTGAGGCCCCCGATGGGAAGCACCCGCCCGCGCAGGGTGATCTCGCCCGTCATTGCGATGTCCGACCGCGCAGGCCGCCGGGTGAGGGCCGAGGCGATCGAGGTGGCAACGGTGATTCCGGCAGAGGGTCCGTCCTTGGGAATGGCGCCCTCCGGGATGTGCACGTGGATGTCCACCTTGTGGTAGAAGTCCTTCTCCAGGTTCAACATGTCCGCGCGGGACCGCACGTAGCTCATGGCCGCCTGGACCGACTCCTGCATCACGTCGCCGAGCTTGCCGGTGATGATGAGCTTGCCCTTGCCGGGCATCACGGTGACCTCGGTCGTGAGCAGCTCCCCGCCGTTTTCGGTCCAGGCGAGACCGTTGGTCAGGCCTATACGATTCTCCGCCTCTTTGACCCCGAACCGGTACTTGGGCACCCCCAGGTATTTCGAGAGCATGTTCGTCGTGACGCGGATCTTCGTTTCGCGCCCCTTCTTGACGATCTCACGGGCCATCTTCCGGCACACGGAGGCGATTTCCCTCTCCAGGTTCCGGACCCCCGCCTCCCTCGTGTAGCGTCGGATGATGGTCAGAATGGAATTCTCGGTAAAGCCGACGGTCTGGGCGGACAGGCCGTGGGCTTCGAACTGCTTCGGGATGAGAAACCCGTTTGCAATCTGAAGTTTCTCCGTCTCGATGTACCCCTCGATGCGGATGATCTCCATCCGGTCCTGCAGGGGACGCGGGATGTTGTACAATGTGTTGGCCGTTGTGATGAACATGACACGGCTCAGATCATAGTCCAGGTCCAGGTAGTGGTCGTTGAAGGCGTGGTTCTGTTCCGGATCCAGGACCTCCAGGAGGGCCGCCGCCGGATCGCCGCGGAAATCGGTGCTCATCTTGTCCACTTCATCCAGCAGAAAAACCGGATTGCCCGAGCCCGCCTTCTTCATGTACTGGATGATCTTGCCGGGCAGGGCGCCGATGTAGGTCCTCCGGTGCCCCCGGATCTCCGCTTCGTCCCGCACGCCGCCGAGGGAGGCGCGCACGAACTTGCGGCCCGTGGCGCGGGCGATGGACTTGCCCAGAGAGGTCTTGCCCACCCCGGGGGGTCCGACGAAGCACAGAATCGGCGCCTTCATCTTTTCCACCAGGGAACGGACGGCCAGATACTCGAGGATCCTCTCCTTGACCTTCTCCAGACCGTAGTGGTCCTCGTTCAGGATCGTCTCGGCCTTGTCGATATCCATTTCGTCCTGGGTGTATTCGTACCAGGGCAGGGAGAGAATCCAGTCGATGTAATTCCGGACAACCGTGGCCTCGGCCGACATGGGTGACATCATCCGGAGCTTCTTGATCTCCTTCTTCACCCGCTCGCTGCCCTCTTTGCTCATCTTCTTCTTGCGCAGACGAGCCTCGAGCTCATCGATCTCGTTCTTGAATTCGTCCTTCTCCCCCAGCTCCTTCTGGATGGCGCGCATCTGCTCGTTGAGGTAGTACTCCTTCTGCGTCTTTTCCATCTGCTTGCGCACCCGGGAGCGTATCTTGCGTTCCACTTCCAGGATCTCGATCTCGGACTTCAGAAGGGCGTAAAGTTTCTCCAGCCTCTCCTTCTTGTCGCGCGTCTCCAGGAGATCCTGTTTGTCGGGGAGCTTGAGATTCAGGTGGCCCACGATGGTGTCCGCGAGCTTGCCCGGCTCCTCGATGGAGGAAATCGACTGGATCATGTCCTGGGGGATCTTTCGGTTGAGCCGCGCGAAGTGCTCGAAGGCGTCCTGGATGCTGCGAATCAACGCCTCGACCTCCGTCTTTTCTCCATCGATCTCCTCGAGGGGCCTGACACGGACCAGGAAGATCTCCTTCTTCGAGAGGTAGTCCGTAAGCACCGCACGCCTCTGCCCCTCCACGAGGACCTTTACGGTTCCATCCGGGAGCCGCAGCATCTGGATCACGGAGCCGATCGTCCCGACCCGGTATACGTCCTTTTCGTCGGGGTCCTGGATCTTGGCGTCCTTCTGCGCAGCCAGAAAGAGCCGTTTGTCCTTGTTCATCGCCTCGTCGAGGGCGTTGATGGACCTCTCGCGGCCCACGAAAAGCGGAACGACCATATGGGGAAAGATGATGATATCCCGCAAGGGGAGCATGGGCAGAATCGTCAGCTCTTCCATCTTATCCTTGTTTTCTTGATCCCGGTTGTCGCCGAAGCTCATAAGCGCTCTCTCGACCCCAGCGTCTCGATGTCACCTGTCTTTATCGGCCAAGCACGGCCGGTTGGTTTAATCCGGTGGGAAGCGCTTCCAAAAGCCGCCCGGATGCGGAACGGCGGAGCCCTTCCGTCCTAGGCGCTTTCCTGCCGCTTTTCGAAAACAAGGATCGGTTCGGCCTGTTTCTGGATCACTTCCCGGTTCACGATACACTCTTTCACATCCTCCAGCGTGGGGATTGTGTACATGATGTCCAACATTCGCTGCTCGAGGATGGCTCGCAATCCCCTTGCGCCGGTCCCCTTCTGGATGGCCTCGCGGGCAACCGACTGCAGGGCGTCGGGGGAGAACCGCAAGGCCACGCCGTCCAGGTCGAAGAGCTTCTGATACTGGCGGGTGATTGCGTTTCGCGGTTGCGTCAGGATCTTGACAAGGTCCTCCTCCGTGAGATCGTCCAGCGTGGCGATCACGGGGAGCCGACCGATGAACTCCGGGATCAACCCGTACTTGAGCAGATCCTGCGGCTCGACGAGTTCCAGGATGTCTCCGATCTTCCGTTCGACCCTCGACTGGATCTGCGCACCGAATCCCATCGTCTTGTTTCGCACCCTGCGTTCGATGATCGCTTCCAGCCCGTGGAAGGCGCCGCCGCAGATGAACAGGATGTGGGTGGTGTCGATCTGCAGGAAATCCTGCTGCGGGTGCTTCCTCCCCCCCTTGGGGGGCACGGCGGCCGTGCAGCCCTCGATGATCTTCAGGAGGGCCTGCTGTACGCCTTCTCCGGAGACGTCGCGCGTGATGGAGGGGCTGTCGGACTTGCGCGAGATCTTGTCGATCTCGTCGATGTAAACGATGCCCTTCTGCGTCTTCTCGATGTCGTAATCCGCAGCCTGGAGCAGGTTGAGAATGATGTTCTCCACATCCTCGCCCACATAACCGGCCTCGGTCAGGCTCGTGGCGTCTGCGATGGTGAAGGGCACGTTCAAGAAGCGGGCCAGCGTCTGGGCCAGAAGGGTCTTGCCGGATCCGGTGGGCCCGGCCAGGAGAATGTTGCTCTTCTGAAGCTCGACGCTGTCCGAACCCTGCGGCTGCTGAATCCTCTTGTAATGGTTGTACACGGCCACGGAGAGCATCTTCTTGGCTCGTTCCTGGCCGATCACATACTCGTCCAGGAAAGCCTTGATCTCGTGAGGCTTGGGGAGGGATGCGCCGCGCTTCCGATGATCCTCCTGCTCGCATTCCTCGGCAATGATCTCGTTGCACAGTTCGATGCATTCGTCGCAGATATATACGGTAGGACCCGCGATCAGTTTGCGGACCTCGTCCTGGCTCTTGCCACAGAAGGAACACACCAGTTTCCCTGTGTGGTCGTAACTGCCTTTTCTGCTCACGCCAACCTCCCTGACAAGTTTTCTTCCGAAATCCTGTCGGTCCTCACTCTTCCTTCGCGGCCGCCGAAGGCCTTCTAGACCTTCTTCATCACCACTTCATCGATGATGCCGTATTCCTTCGCCTGCTCTCCCGTCATGAAGAAATCCCGCTCCGTGTCCACCTGGATCCTGTCCAGAGGCTGGCCCGTATGGTGCGCGAGAATGGTATTGAGCTCTTCCCGCATCCGCAGGATCTCCCGGGCGTGAATGTCGATGTCCGTCGCCTGCCCCTGAAACCCGCCCATGGGCTGGTGGATCAGGATCCTGGCGTGAGGCAGGGCGTACCGCTTTCCCTTGGAGCCGGCCGCCAGGAGCAGAGCGCCCATGCTGGCCCCCTGTCCCATGCAGATCGTCGAGATCGGGGGCTTGACGTATTGCATCGTGTCATAGATCGCCAGGCCCGCCGTCACGGAGCCGCCGGGCGTATTCAAGTAAAGGTGGATGTCCTTGTCCGGGTCCTCGCTCTCCAGGAAAAGCATCTGGGCGATCACGATGTTGGAGATCTCGTCCACGATCGGCGTGCCGATGAAGATGATCCGATCTTTGAGGAGCCGGGAGTATATATCGTAGGCCCGTTCGCCGCGGCTTGTCTGTTCAACAACGATTGGGATGAGATTCATGGGACCGCTTTTTTTCGGGGTTTTCGCCGGGGCCCGCAGGGAAGAGAAGGCTCCCGCTGGCACGGGCATGCATCAGACTCAGCTCTTCTTCCCCTTAGCTTTTATTGTAGCCTGCGACAGCAGAAAATCAAGCGTCTTTCCTCTGCGAAGGTTCGCCCTGAAATTCTCCAGGCCCTGCTCCTCCTTCTGAATGTCGGCTTTCACCTTCTCCACGCTCTGCTCGTGCCTGGCAGCGATCTCCCGAATCTTTTCCTCGATTTCCTCGTCGGAGACCTCGATGGATTCCCTCTTCGCCACCGATTCGGTGAGCAGGAGCTTCTTCACTTCGCGTTCTGCCAGTTCTTCCAGGTTGGCTTCCAATTTCTGGTAGTCCTCGCTGCTTTCCTCCATCTGCAGGCCTCGAGTCAGGAAGTGAGCCTTCGCATCCTTCATCATCTCCCGGTGTCGGGCCTCGACGAGCGATCGGGGCGCATCGAAATCGTTTCGTTTGAGGATTTCGTCCAGCAACCGTTCCTCCAGGGCCCTCCGGCTGCGGGTCTTCTTTTCCTTGCCGATCTCTTCGCGCAGCCGGTCCCTCAAGGCCTCCATGGTCTGGTAGGGTCCCACATCCTTGGCAAACTCATCGTCCAGTTGGGGCAGTTCCTTGACCAGGATCTTCTTGACCTGGAATCGGTATTCCACCTTCCTGCCGGCCACCTTCTTGTCGAGGTAGTTCGCGGGATACTCCACCTCCATCTTCCTTTCGTCGCCCACGAAGGCCCCCAGGAGCGCCTCCTTCACAGCGGGCCGGATCCTCACGGAGTCGATTTCGATGTAGGCGTCTTTTCGTTCCTGATCCGGGATGGGCTGCCCCTCCAGGAATACGGCGTAGTCGACCAGGACCGTATCTCCTTCCGCCACGCCGCGGTTCTCTTCGATGCCCTTGAGATCTCCGTGGGCCTTCCGGAGTTCCTCCAGCGACTGCCGCAGATCCTCCTCCTCAACCTCGGCATCATCCTCCTCGACCTCCAATCCCCGATACTCCTTGATCTCGATCTCGGGCTTCACGTCCAACGTGACGCTGAACGCGTAAGCCTTCTCTTCCTCGAGCAAGGGCGCGTCGATTTCCGGCTCCCCGAGAGGGGTCAGGGAACGTTCCTTCAGGACCTCTTCGAGCGAGGAGGACACGAGTTGAGAGGCAACTTCTCTCTGGATCTGCTGCCGGAAGTACCTCTTGATGATGCTGGGAGGAGCCTTCCCCTTGCGGAATCCCTTGACCTCAACTTCCTTGGCCAGGGTCCTGCAATACTTGTCCACTTCCTTTTGCACCTGCTCGGCAGGGATTTCGCAGACAATCTTCTTCTGGCATCCCCCCAAATCCTCAACCTCGGTTTTCATCGTACACATCTCCCCTCTTGTGTCCTTGTCCCGCCCCTTGGTGAAGTTGGATGCAGGGAACCTGGATGAAGTTGGCCGTCCTTCAGAAACGATTCAAGATCGGGTGCGAGAGGGGGGATTCGAACCCCCACGGTTGCCCGCTGGATCCTAAATCCAGTGCGTCTACCTGATTCCGCCACTCTCGCACGCCCGTTTTGCCTTTTCCGGCCGCACGACCGAATGCAACCCTCATCGTCTGCGTTGCAATGCGGACCCGGGTTGCAGAGAGGGCCGTGCTCGGCGGGGGCATAGAAAGCATTGTAGCGGTCTCTCCCGGGAAGCGCAAAACACACACCCTGCGCAGATAAAGGAAAGGGGGCGCGGAAACCAGGTTTCCGCGTCCCCTTTCCACATGGTGGGCCGTCAGGGGCTCGAACCCCGAACCTACTGATTAAGAGTCAGTTGCTCTACCTATTGAGCTAACGGCCCCCGGGGAGTGTACGCCCTCCTCTCGAGGGTTGCCAGCGATTTCCCTGAGAGATCCTTTGCGAACGCATCTGCGTTATATTGGTACGCCCGGCAGGATTCGAACCTGCGACCTGCGGATTCGAAGTCCGACGCTCTATCCGGCTGAGCTACGGGCGCACAGACCGTCCCTGCAAAAATGGGGTGAGTGAAGGGGCTCGAACCCTCGACCTCTAGGGCCACAACCTAGTGCTCTAACCAACTGAGCTACACTCACCATAACACGACCCCCGGACCCGCACCCATGTGAAAACGGAGCCGGTCAAGGCGCACCGCCGGACCCTCCGGACGGATCACGCATGCTGGCACGCCTGGCAGGATTCGAACCTGCGACCTACGGATTAGAAGTCCGTTGCTCTATCCTCTGAGCTACAGGCGCCCAACCTTCCTCTCTCCGGGAAGGACATCGCGTCCCCTCGCCCCTGTTCCTACCCGATCTAGCGCCAGGGAACCTATCGTGTGGGGAGGATGGTCGGGGCGAGAGGATTTGAACCTCCGACCCCCTGCTCCCAAGGCAGGTGCGCTAGCCAGGCTGCGCCACGCCCCGTTCGTTCGAATCCACACCTCCGTGCAGGTCCCTTTCATACCTAGCACAAATCGAGGAAAGATTCAACGAACCGCTTGATTCCCCTCCGTTTGCGGCCGGCAGTTCCTTTCCGCGCGCAAATACTCCGGCGCCGGCTGGTTGCGTCGAGACGAAAGCGCGCCTCGAAACGGGCGAAGGAACGAAAAAGGCCGGTGAGGGGCTACTTCTTCTGCTCTTCGAGAAAGGCCTTCAGCAGCTTGCGGAACTTCTTGATCGCATCGGCGCGGTGGCTGATCTGGTTCTTCAACTCAGGGTCCATCTCGGCCATGGTCATCTGGTAACCTTCGGGAATGAAGATGGGGTCATAGCCGAAACCGTGGGATCCGCGCATCTCAAAACTGATGGTCCCCCTGCAACTTCCTTCCGCACTGATTGTTTTTCCGCGGGGGGTGGCGGCGCAGATCACGCACACGAACCGAGCGGTCCTCTTCTCCCAAGGAACACCGTCGAGCAACTTGAGCACCTTGCGGGCGTTGTCCCTGTCGGTCGCCCGTTCTCCCGCAAAGCGCGCACTGCGGACACCGGGAACCGCATCCAGGAAGTCGACCTCGAGCCCGGAATCATCCGACACAGCCATGCGGCCGGTCGCCTTGGCGATCGACTTGGCCTTCTTGGCGGCGTTCTGCTGAAAGGTCAGCCCGTCCTCCACAACCGACGGGACATCCGGAAAATCGTAGAAGGACAAGAGCTTGATATGCAACCCCTTGAACAAGGACCGGAACTCCGCGATCTTACCGTGATTTCGCGTTGCCAGGATCATCTCCGTCTTCTCTGCCACCATCGTATCTCCTCTTCTACGCCTCCAACCGCAATCCCTTCAGAGCGATCCGCTGGGCCTGCATCAATCGTTCGATGCCTTCCGCCCCCAGGCCCATCATCTGGTTCATTTTTTCGGTGTCAAAGGGTTCCTTCTCGGCCGTGCCCTGGATTTCCACCCAACGGCCGCCGCCGGTCATGGCGAGGTTCAGATCCACCTCGGCCCTCGCGTCCTCTTCATAGCACAGATCCAGACAGGGCACTCCGCCGAGGAGCCCCACGCTGACGGCCGCGACGGTCTCCCGCAGGGGGATCGAAGGCAATCGACCCCACTGCCTGAGTCGGTCCAGCGCCTCGGCCAGCGCCACAAAGGCGCCTGTCACACAGGCCGAGCGGGTTCCCCCATCGGCCTGAAGGACATCGCAGTCGATACGCACCGTGAGCCCTTCGAGTCGTTTCAGATCCGTGACGGCCCGCAAGCACCGACCGATCATGCGCTGGATCTCGGCGGTGCGGCCCCGCAGTCCGCTCGGCGCCCTCTCCCGGCCGGACCGCGTTCGGGTCGCGCGAGGCAACATGGCGTACTCTGCGGTCACCCAGCCGGACCCGCCCTCCGCGAGGAAATCCGGCGTGCCTTCCTCCACGGATGCGGTGCAGACCGCCCATGTGCGTCCCAGCCGAATGAGGCAGGAGCCTTCCGGATGATCCAGGAGCCCGCGCTCAATCGTCACCGGTCTCAGTTCGTCGGGTTTGCGACCATCCGCGCGCATAAAAAAAGTTTTTATAAACTTAAATATGAATTTCTTGAATGCTATAACAATGGTGAGCGCCTGTCAACGCACCCTCCGCGCCGGTTCCTTCTTCTACCCCGTGTTTCGGGCCGGAGGCCCCGCACGAGAAGAGCAAGATCGAGGCGCGCATGCGGCGCACGGAGGAACCTAGTGGAAACTTCTTCGCGTTGTCAAGGAGGCGGGGAGACCCCCTGCAGGGCCTCGCGGAAGCTTTGGGCGAGAGACTCCCGGATGGCGGCCCGCATGGACTCGGCCATCTCGACCAGCCGCTCCTGCTGAAGGTCGCCCACAAGGATGGCCCGTTGGTCCGGCCCTGCCAGGGGAAGCGTTACGACGTTGAGCCATCCATGCTGTCGGGTCAACGGACCCGGAGGCGCTTGGTCTGCCGTGGAGGCATCCGGGCTCCGGGAGGCCGCATCCTTCCTCTCGGGCCAGGCCTGGAACAGAGAGAAGCTGCTCAGTCCGTCGGAATAGACGATCTGAAGACACTGCTTCGGCCCCTGGATCCGCAACACAACGTCGTGAGGCCTGTACCCCGCCGGAATCAGCCCGGGAAGCAGGAGGGGACGGCCCAGCAATCGCCGGGCCTCCTCGATGGTGAGGTTCCCCCGCTCCCGAACCTCGAACACCCGGGTGTCCCTCGGCACCCGGAGCCTGAAGGCATCGGGGTCCGGCGCCACGTTCCATTGTATCTCGCCGAGCTGCTTGATGTAGGCCGGCCTGCCGTCGCTCGCGGTGATGTTGACCCGAACCGGCAAGTTCCATCTGTCCTCAAGCCACCACTCCCTGCGGGGTCGATCCCCGGCCTTGGGGATGAATGAGACAATCCGGCAATGCATCCCCTCGGTGGGAACCGGCCCGAGGATCTGAAACCGGTAGTTTTCCATCAGAGAGGAGAGGTCCTCGATCGGGCAGAGGGGGAACGGGCTGTCTTCGTCCCGGAGAGCCTTCTTCACAACCAGTTTGCGCGCCGGGAAATAGGTCCACTGGTTCTTCCCGTCTTGCAGCACGACAAAGCGGCTCTCCTCGGGTCCCTCGATGTATTCGCGCTTCTGGTAGGGATAAACGTAGCGGACTCGAAACCGCGTGACGACGGTCTCGTCCCCGGAAAAGGCATATACGGTCTGCTCGGCCTCGAACCGAGCCTCGGTCTTCGCCTTCTCGATCGCCTCCGACAGACGCTGCAGCTCGCTTGCCGGATCACGGTTCTGACCTTCCGCCGCCGGGCCGGCCAGGATTGCCAGAAGCAGAATCAGGGATGCTTTCCGACTACGCATACGATTGCCCCCTTAACGGGAAGGCGTGGTCGCCAGCTGGAGCATGGGCACTTCATCCCCGTACTGCATCCAGGGCTGGTGGATAGCGTGTTGAACCACGTAGAATTCTATTTCCTCGCCTTCCTCTTGGGTAAACGACACGGCCGCGGCCTTCTGGGGCGGAAGATCCTGAACATCGATCCACTCGCCGCTATCGCGGCTGTAAAGCCAGACCGCCACCCCCCCGACGAGAAGCAACGGCAACGCATAGCGCACCACGGGCAGGGGAATCGAGGGCAAGGGCAAGCGTGGAAACCGGATCCGGAGCCCGCTCCCCGACCTCTTCCTCTCCTTCCCGAAGGCTCCCCGGCGGGTTTCCGGCCGGAGCGGCTCCAAGGGCCTGATCCCCTCTGCGGCCGCCTCCTTCCCCAACAGATCCTCGAGGCTCCATGCCGCCGCCGGCTCGGGGAGACCCTGCTGGGCGTCCGCTGCCAGCAACCACCCCCGCAATCGCTCGAGGTCTTCCATTTCTTTCAGACATCCCGCGCAACCGGAGAGGTGATCGAGAAAGGCCTCCAGGTCCCTCCCCTCCAGATCGTCATCCAGATACCGGGAAACCAGGGGTGCGTATTCGGCACACTTCATCGCCTGTCCCTCCCCTTTGGAAGAGGCCCACAAGAAAGGATGAACCGGCTACGACTCGTACACATAGGGCTCCAGCATTTCTCTCAAGCGTGCCCGAGCCCGGAAAATCCTCGATCGAACCGTGCCCAGAGGAATCTCCATCACCTCCGCTATCTCCTCGTAGTTCATGCCCGAGAATTCTCGAAGGATGACGGCGGTGCGAAGATCCTCCGGCAACCGGCGCAGAGAGTCGAGCAGATGCTTGAAGAACTCTTTTCGCAGAAAGAGTTCTTCAGGATCCTCCGTCTTCAACGATTCGGACTGCAGGATGGGGTTGTGGAGGTCGTGATCCAGGATTCTCTCGCGGTTTTCCTCGGCGGACTCCTTCTTGATGTAGCTGAGGGAGGTGTTCACCGCGATCCGATAGAGCCAGGTATAGAACTGGGAACTCCCGCGAAAGGAGGCGATGGAACGATAGGCCTTGAGAAAAACCTCCTGGGCGACGGATTCGACCACGGCCGGGTCCTGCGTAATTCGGTAGATCAGATGAAATATGCGCCGCTGATACTTCTTGATCAGAAGTTCAAAGGCTTGCTTGTCCCCGTTCTGGCATTTTGCGACCAGTATCTCATCCGAGCTAGGCAAGCCTGGCCCTTTTTCATGCCCGACCCTTCGGAGACGAATGCTTGAAGGCCGGGCTTCAAATGGAATAGACCAGAAAGAACGTCGAAAGTTCCTTGGTTCCCCAATGGCGCAATCCCGATTTCCCCCGCCGGTTCCCCATTTATCAGAAAGCCACTGGCGAAGTCCAGCCTGCGCCGTCGGGGTTCACCTTTTACAAATTCCGTCCGATTGATCTATTGTAATTGAGCCGCAGGGGGGTCTCGACACGCGGGAAACGGCGATCCGATGCGTCCGGGCGGTCCGATGGAGCACCGATGAGCAGGCGGAAGCCCCGTTTCAATTACGTAATCCTGAGCGACCTTCATCTTGCCGAAGGGAAGAAGAAGGCCACCGGTCAGATTTCCCGGTTCGAGGGATTCCTGTTTGACCTCCCCTTTGAAAGGCTTCTTGCCCACCTCCGCGAAAGGGCGGAACAGAGGGACCATCTCTGGACGCTCGTCTTCAACGGCGACCTGATCGATTTTCTGCGCGTCACATCGGTCCCGGATCCGAAACGCCCGCCCCGCGGGCTTCCCAACATCACTCCGACGAAGCAGAAATACGGGCTGGGCGCTTCCGCCGCCGAATCCAAGTGGCAACTGGAGCGGGTCGTCGAGGGGCATCCGGTGTTCTTCCGGGCCCTTGCTCGGTTCCTTCTGGAAGGCCATCGTGTGGTGATCATCAAGGGCAACCACGATGTGAACTGGTTCTGGCCCGAGGTCCGCTACCGCTTCATGGAACTCATGGAGGCCTTTGTCCGAGAGATCGACATTCCCGGCCCGCAGGCCGACCAGCGTGTCTCTGACGCACTGGACCGCCTCGGCTTCCGTTCCTGGTCGATCTATGCCAAGAAGCTCCTTTATGTCGAACACGGCAACCAGTACGATCCCACAAACTCGTTCCCGAACTTCATGTACCCGGTGCTGGTCGACCCGGAGAGCCCCGTGGGGGGATTCGAACTCGACTTCCCGTTCGGCTCCTTCTTCATTCGCTATTTCTTCAACAAGATCGAACTGCGGTTTCCCGCGGCTCCCCACTACCGGAACATCTCCGCCTTCTTTTACACGATACGCAGGAGGCACCTTTACGCCTTCTGGCACATCGCCAGGAACTACTTTCCCTATTTCTTCCGGACCCTCCAGAAGGTGCAGACCCGCAGAGGCCCCCGGCACCGAGAGATTCAGGAGAAGAACCTTCAGCTCGTCCGGAAGATCGGAGAGGAGTACGGGGATGTCAGGACGATCGAGAAGATCGCCGCCCTCCAGGAGGCCCCGGCTTACGAGAACAAGCTCGATTTTCTGACAACGGTTCTCAAGCGGCCCGCCAAGAAATTCGCCGTCGCTCTGGGCGGCCTGATCCTTCTGAGCTTCTTCTGGAACATCCTTTCGGAGGGCATCCTCGCAGGAGGCCGGAATCTGGTTCTCAAGACAACCCTCTCGGTGATCTTTGATTACGGTTTCATCCTGCTCGGCCTGGTCTGGCTCTTCCTGATCCTCCGGCCCAGCAAGGAAGGGGTCTCTCCTCGGGAGGCGGAACCCCGCAAACTTCGAGACAAGGCGGCGCGCATCGCCGAGATGCTGGACGTCAAGTACGTAACCTTCGGCCACTCCCACGTGGAGGACATCTGGAAGGTGCCGGGCAGGGACTCCTGGTATTTCAACACGGGAACCTGGACCCCCTTCATCGACGAGGACAGGCGCCTGGTTCGGCCGGAGATACACTTCCCGGTCTTCCTGGTCGAGGACGGCCTGGCCAGGCTCGCTCGCTGGAACGACAACGTGGGGGAGATCGAGGACCTTCCGGTTCTGGAAGACGAGCCTTCCGACTGACCCTTCCGGCCTCCCGTCCCCGGCTCCCTTGACACGAATCGTTCCGTGCTTACTCTTACCTTGAATTCTCAGAACATTTTTTTGTCGGTTCCATTGTCCTGCCCGCACCTACGTCCTTGGGGCGGGCCCGAACCGCGAAAAGGAGAGCGTGTATTCATGAACCTCAACCAGTTTACCCAAAAAGTTCAGGACGCCTTGGCAGAGGCCCAGAACGTTGCGATTCAGTACAGGCACCAGCAGATCGACGCCGAGCACCTGCTCACGGCCCTGCTCAGGGACCCGGAGGGCCTGCTCCCCCGGTTCTTCCAGAAGATGGAGATCCCCGCCGAGAGCTTTCTGCGGGGGCTGGAAGACAACCTGCAGAGGCTCCCCCAGGTCAGCGGACCGGGGGCGCAGCCGGGAAGCATCTATGTCACCGCCCGATTGAACCAGGTCCTCGTCAAGGCCCAGGAGGAGGCCAGGAGACTCAAGGATGAGTACGTCAGCGCAGAACACGTCCTTCTTGCCCTTCTCGAGGAAGGGCCCACGACCCCTCTGGGAAGGCTGTTTCAGAAGTTCGGGCTCACCCGGGACCGGTTCCTGAAGGCCCTGACCGAGATCCGGGGGAAGCAGCGGATCACGAGCGCGACTCCGGAGGGCACCTACGAGCCGCTCAAACTGTACGGAAGGGACCTTGTCGAACTTGCGCAGAAAGGGAAGCTCGACCCGGTCATCGGCCGCGACACCGAGATCCGCCGGGTGATCCGAATCCTCACCCGGCGCACGAAGAACAACCCCGTGCTGATCGGAGAGGCGGGCGTCGGCAAGACCGCCATCGCGGAGGGGCTCGCCCAGCGAATCGTCCGAGGAGATGTGCCCGAGGGCCTCAAGGACAAGACGATCTACCAGCTCGACCTCGGCGCGCTGGTGGCCGGAGCCAAGTACCGGGGCGAGTTCGAGGAGCGCCTCAAGGCGGTCCTCAAGGAGATCGAGGCGAGCGAAGGCCGGATCCTCCTGTTCATCGACGAGGTGCACACCATCGTCGGCGCGGGCAAGGCGGAGGGTGCCATGGATGCGGGCAACCTTCTCAAGCCCATGCTGGCCCGGGGCGAACTGCACTGCATCGGGGCGACGACGCTCGACGAATACAGGAAACACATCGAGAAGGACCCCGCCCTGGAGCGCCGGTTTCAGCCGGTCCTGATTACGGAGCCGTCCGTGGAAGACACCGTATCGATCCTCCGAGGCCTCAAGGAGCGCTTCGAGGTCCATCACGGCGTCAGCATACGGGACAGCGCGCTGGTAGCGGCGGCCGTACTCAGCCATCGCTACATCACCGACCGGTTCCTGCCGGACAAGGCGATCGACCTGATCGACGAGGCCGGCGCCATGATACGCACCGAGATCGACTCCCTGCCCAGCGAACTCGATCAGACGACCCGCAGGATCATGCAGCTCGAGATCGAGCGGGAGGCGCTGAAAAAGGAAAAAGACGATGCGTCCCGGGAGAGAATGGCCGCCCTGGAGAAGGATCTCGCGGAGTTGAAGGAGCAGGCGGACTCGATGCGTGCCCAATGGGAGGCCGAAAAACGCGAGATCGAACGGCTGAATCAAGTTCGCGCGGAGATCGAGGCCACGAAGCTTGCCATCGAAAAGGCACAAAGGGAGTACGACCTGAACAAGGCCGCAGAGCTTCGCTACGGAAAGCTCCAGGCGCTGGAGAAGCAGGTTCAGGAGGCCGACGAGCGGATGGGCCGGCGGAGCCGGCAGCAGAAGCAGCTGCTGAAAGAGGAGGTCACCGAAGACGAGGTCGCCGAGATCGTTGCGAAATGGACGGGCATACCCGTGACCCGGATCCTGGAGAGCGAGCGCGAGAAACTCCTGAAGCTCGACGAGATCCTGCACCGGCGCGTGGTGGGCCAGGACCAGGCCGTTCAGGCGGTCGCCGATGCGGTCATCCGGGCCCGGTCCGGGCTGAAGGATCCGCGGAGGCCGATCGGGTCGTTCCTCTTCCTCGGCCCGACCGGCGTCGGCAAGACCGAGCTCGCCCGCACCCTGGCCGAGGCGCTCTTCGACACCGAGGAGAACATGGTCCGCCTGGACATGTCGGAATACATGGAGAAGCACACCGTCTCCCGCCTGCTGGGCGCCCCGCCCGGCTACGTGGGCTACGAGGAGGGAGGGCAGCTCACGGAGGCGGTGCGACGGAGGCCCTATTGCGTCATCCTCTTCGATGAGATCGAGAAGGCCCATGCGGACGTATTCAACGTGCTCCTGCAGATCATGGACGACGGACGCCTCACGGACGGGCAGGGACACACCGTGGACTTCAAGAACGCGGTCATCATCATGACCTCGAATGTGGGCAGCCCCTATCTGCTCGATGGAGTCAAGCCGAACGGAGAGATCCGGGAAGAGGCGAAGAAACAGGTCATGCAGGCGCTCCGGAGCAGCTTCCGACCCGAGTTCCTCAACCGCGTGGACGACACGGTCCTGTTCAAGCCCCTGACCGAAGAAGAGATCAAGAAGATCATCGAGCTTCTGCTCGGCCAGATCCGTTCACGCCTGAAGGAGCGCTCCATCGATCTGGTCATTACGGAGGCCGCGAAGGCGATGATCGCGCGGGAGGCGTACGATCCGGTCTACGGGGCGCGTCCGCTGAAGCGATACCTGCAGCGCGAGATCGAGACCCGGCTGGGAAGAAAGATCCTGGCGGGCGAGGTTCCGGATCACGCAACGGTGCATATCGACGCGGACAAGGAGGGTCTCGTCTTTCGCGTGACCGCCCCGGACAGAAGGGAGAGCGGAATTGCGGCCGAGGCGGCCGGTTAGCCGGGGCGGGTAGGCTCCTTGCGCTAGAGGATGTTCCTGCCGTCCATTTCCTCCGGAACGGGAATCCCGAAGGACGCCAGGATCGTCGCCGTTACGTCGCACAGGGACGCCTCGGCAGGCCGTCTCGCCTCCCGGTTCGTCAGCAGGATCCCTGGCAGGATGTCTGCCGCCATGCAATGGTCGCCGCTCCACTTCTTCCCGTTCGTCGCGTACCAGTGGTTCGTGACCTTTCCCAGGGCGGTCTGCCAGGAAGCACGGTATCCCCGGTTGTAGCCGACGACGATGTCCGGTCCCGTCCGGGCGTAAGGTCCGCGGTACGTCTCGTCCGCCCGGGCGGCCTTGACAATGGTCCTCTTGCCCGTCTCCGGATCCCGGAGGTCTTCGAGCCTGGAGACGAGTTCTCCCTGCAGGGCCTGCGCCTCCGCTGAAGAGACCGTTCCCATCCCCTCTCTGCCCCGGCGATTCAGGTAGAGGCCGTTGAACCCGAGGGCATAGGCCCTCGTGCGGGTCCAGTCCACGTTTTGGAGGAACTCCTGCTCGCCCTCTCTGGCATCCTGCTTGAGACAAAGGTAGCCCTGGTCCTTCAGCCAGCTGTTCAGGTGGAAGGACCGATAGTACGGGGTGAAGCCGTGATCCGAGAGGACCAGGAGGAGGGTGTTTCGATCCACACGGGTGAGGATCCTGGCAAGAAAGCGGTCCATCTCCCGGTAGATTTGCTGCACCGTGTCCCCGAATCGCGCCGCCAGCTTCGGGTCGTAGGCCGGGTGCTTCGGATCCGCCAACCGCCAGAACATGTGGGAACGCTGGTCCGTGCTCGAAATGTACAGGTAGAGGAGGCCCGATTCGAACCGATCGAGCTCGAACTCGGAGATCGCGAGCCGCTCCTGGAGAATCATGTCGTCAAAGGCCAGAAACTCCTCTTCATCCAGCACCCCATGGTCCAGGGCCTTGGTATCGGCCGGAAGCCCCTTGGTGTGAAAGGGACCGAAACGCTCGTAGAGTTCCTTCGCGTATCCTTCCGGCGTGCTGATGGGAAGGGCCGGGTCGGACGGGTCGATGTTGATCGGCGTGACGTAAAGCTTGAAGTGGGGATGCACTTCTTTCAGATAGAACCGGCAGATTCCCTTGACCCGCACGGTCGGCATCATGGAAAAGGACAGTTCGATCCAGGGACTCCACTCTCCCTGGTTGAGCAGCCATTCCCGATCGCCGATCACGATCTTGGCGACCGCATGTTCAGGATCCCGAACCACGGTGAAATCGACCGTGGAATCGTCAGACCCTTTTCTGTACATGTTCTGCGGGCCCACGAGCGCGGCCTTCACCGTGTGTCCGTCGACCGAGACCGTCTGAACCTTGCCCCCTCCGAGGTCCGCGTCGATCTCCAGCGGCAGGTCGGTGTAATAGGAGAACATCCCGTAGGTTCCCAGGATGTCCGGGGTTCCCATGCCGGAGAAGGTCCGCTGACCGGTGGCCGTCGGCGGGAAGTTGGAGGGCATCTTGAAGACCGTTGCGGGAATGTCGTAGTCCTCCAGGATTTCCCAGAAGGCCCTTCCCCTCCTCAGGTTGTGGACCTTTCCCGACGAGAGCGGAATCACGTAGTCGCCGATGCGGATCGACTTGCCCCCCGCCTCGCTCTTGGAGGTCGACAGGTACGGAAGATAGGTGGCCGGGTCGCGATGGATGAAATCGAATATGCCGTGGCGGCCCGGGTTTCCGCCGGCAATGAAGTTCGCCCAGGCCACCGGACTCTGGGGAGGCGTGCTCGTGCCGAGGGGTCCGAAATACCCTTCCCGGGCAACCCGGGAGAAGGTCGGCAGCTTGCCTTCCCGCATCATGCGTGAGACCAGTTGCGGATCCATTCCGTCCAGGCCGAGCACGATCACCTTGGTGGCGGTCTCCCTGCCCTGCTTCCGGTTGCAGGCGAGCCCCGCCATTCCGCTCATGGCCATCCATGCACTGCCGTAAAGCTGCAGTCGCATGAACTCCCTTCTCGTAAAGCCCCTCTTGTGCATCCGAGAAACTCCTGCCCTAAGGCCATCGAAGCCGATTCACTTCCTTTCCCTCGAGGCCGCGGATCCATCCGTGCCAGTCGTAATTATCCGTCACAGGTTGATCGGCTGTCAAAAGAACAACCCTTGCATGCTGTCCGACGGGATGGTTGTTCGCCACCGAAACGGGCCCTGCCTCGGCCGTAGCCCTTGCCGGCCTGGAACGATTCCCCTCCGCCCACGCGCGGGGAGGCCCCCGTTGGAAGTTGACGCCTCGTCGGCGCCTTGACATGCGCGGGTCCGCGGGCCTCGGCAGGGCCCTTCTCCTCCCGGACCGGAAGATCTTCACCTCGTCTGCAGGAAAACGTTCTGAATGAGCCTTCATTTTTCAAATTTTTATAACCATCCGATCAAATAGGGAAATCCCCGTAACGACACGCCTCCCGTCTCCCTGGCCATGCGAACCCCTCCGGCAGCACAGGGGCGCACGGCCAGGGGGCTTGGCTCGTCACCGGGCATCGGGCCCCTGGCATACATATTGCTTTTCGGGGGAACAAACCTCGAAAAGAGAGGACCGAACGATGAATCAGGCGGCCGCCATCGATTTCAAGGGCTTGATCCAAGAGGACAGGGCGAAGAACGGCAGGAAACACTTCCAGGGAACCTTTCTGGAATACCTCGAGGAGGTGCGCCGGAACCCCGGGATCGCCGAACTCGCGCACGCCCGGCTCTACAATGTCATCGCGGGCCCGGGCTTCCGGATCCTGAACGAAGAAGACAACCCGAGGATCCGCCGCCTCTTCCGGAACGAGATCGTGAAGTCCTACAGATTCTTCGAGGACGACTTCTTCGGCATGGAAAAGGTGCTGGCCAAGATCGTCCGGTATTTCCGGTCCGCCTCCCTGAAGGGGGAAGAGAGCCGCCAGGTCCTCTACCTCGTGGGCCCCGTGGGCTCCGGGAAGTCGAGCCTGATCGACAAGATCAAGGAAGGGCTCATCCGGAGCGATCCCTTCTATGCGCTCGAAGGCTGCCCCATGCACGAAGAGCCCTTGCACCTCATCCCCCACCATCTTCGGAAAGAGATGGAGGAGATCCTGAAGGTTCCGATCGAGGGAGACCTGTGTCCGGTCTGCCGCTACCGGCTGCGGGAGGAGTTCAAGAACCATTATGAGGATTTCCCGGTCTGCACGGTCGAATTCTCCAAGCGGGCCCGGCGGGGAATCGGGGTCGTGCCGCCCGTGGACCCGAACAACCAGGACACCTCGGTCCTCATCGGATCCGAGGACATCTCGAAACTGGACAAATACCCGGAGGGCGACCCCAGGGTCCTCAGCCTGAACGGGGCGTTCAACGCCGGCAACCGGGGCATGGTGGAGTTCATCGAGGTCTTCAAGAACGAGATCGAATATCTCCACATCATGATCACCGCGACCCAGGAGAAATCGATCCCCTCGCCGGGCAAGCAGAATATGATCTATTTCGACGGGGTGATCGTGGCCCACTCGAACGAGGCGGAGTGGAACAAGTTCAAGGCGGACCACACGAACGAGGCGATTCTCGACCGGATCGTGAAGATCGAGGTGCCTTACGTTCTCGAGCTGAGCGAAGAGATCAAGATCTACGAGAAGATCCTCCGGAACAGCAATTTCGACGCCCACATCGCCCCCCACACGATCGAGATCGCCGCCATGTTCGCGATCCTCACGCGCCTTCAGGAAACGAACAAGTGCGACCTGATGACCAAGCTCAAGCTCTACAACGGGGAGGAGGTCGTCGAGAAGGGGCATTCCAAGAAGGTCGATGTGGAGGAGCTGCGGGAGGAGGCCCCGAACGAGGGGCTGACCGGGATCTCGACCCGATTCATCCTGAAGAGCCTGGACAACGCCCTGTCCGACAGCGAGAACAACTGCATCAACCCCATCAACGTGCGGGAGGCCCTGATCACGAAGCTCAAGGAATCGAGTCTCCCCGAGGATCTCCGGAAGAAGTACCTGGCCTTCCTTCAGGACACCATCCACAAGGAATACCTCGAGATCCTGGAGAAGGAGATCACCAAGGCCTTCGTCCATAGTTACGAAGAGCAGGCCGAGACGATCTTCTCGAACTATCTCGACCACGCTGAGGCGTATGTGAACAAGACCAAGATCAAGGACGCCTCCACCAAGGAGGAACTCGAACCCGACCTGGACTTCCTCAAATCGATCGAGGAGCAGATCGGGATCACCGGAACGGCCGCGGACGGCTTCCGCCAGGACGTCACCTCCTTCATGTTCTCGGTCGTCCGGCGCGGAGGCGGGATCGACTTTCGAAGCTACGAGCCGCTCAAGGAGGCGATCGAGAAGAAGCTGACCGCCTCGGTCCGCGAACTCTCCCGGGTGGTGACCAAGGCGAAAGCCCGCGACAAGAAGCAGCAGCACAAATACGACGCCATGGTCGCCGAAATGATCAAGAACGGCTACTGCGAGCACTGCTGCGAGGTGGTCCTCAAATACGCCTCCCATCACCTCTGGAAGGACTAGGATCGCGCGGGGCTGTCCGTAGAAAGGGCACGAGGGTCATGGCCGTCTTCCGGGATTTCAAAAAGGAGGGGATCGACCGCAGCGCCGGGGACCGCAGGCGGCACCGCCAGCTCGTCCGGAAGGCGATTCGCGAGAACATCGGGCACGTCATATCGGAAGAGTCGATCATCGGCCAGAGCGGCGACAAGCGGCTGAAGGTCCCGATCAAGGGCATCAAGGAATACCGGTTCATCTTCGGGGAGAGCAGCCCGGGAGTCGGGCAGGGGGACGGGAAGTCCGAGCCCGGACAGGTGATCCAGAGGGATCCGCAGGGCGCGCCGGGCCTGCCCGGGGAGCCCGGCAGCAATCCGGGAGAGGACATCTACGAGACCGAAATCTCGATGGAGGAGCTGATCGACCTCCTCTTCGAGGACCTGAACCTGCCCGACATGGAGCGCAAGCGGTTCCACATCCTCGAGTCGGAGCGCCTCATCAAGACCAAGGGCTACCGCGTAAAGGGGATCCGGCCCCGTCTGAGCAGGAAAAAGAGCCTGGTCCAGAAACTCAAGCGCAAGCAGGGCATGGCGAGGGAGGGCGATCCGGCCGAGGAGCCGGCCGAGCAGGTCACGTTCCACGAGCAGGACCTTCGGTACCGGCACAAGGTCGTCACGCCCAAGGTTTTCTCCAACGCCGCCGTCTTCTGCATCATGGACACGTCCGGGTCCATGGATACGACGAAGAAATACCTGGCCCGGAGCTTCTACTTTCTTCTCTACCGGTTCCTGAAGACCCGCTATCAGAACGTGGAGATCGTTTTCATCTCCCACCACACCGAGGCCCGGGAGGTCACGGAAGAGGAGTTCTTCCACAAGGGCGAGTCGGGAGGAACGATGATCTCCTCGGGCTACAAAAAGGCCCTCCAGATCATCGAGGAGCGGTACAACCCCGCCCTCTGGAACCTTTACGCCTTCCACTGCTCGGACGGCGACAACTTCTCCAACGACAACACGGAGGCGGTCCGGTGCGCGAGGGAGCTGGCCCGTGTCTGCCAGCTTTTCGGCTACGGAGAGATCAAGCCCGTTCACAGCCTTTCCTGGAGCTCCATGCTCGAGCTATACAAGAAGGTCGACTCCGACAACTTCGTCACGGTCACGATCCGATCCAAGGACGAACTCTGGCCGGCGTTTCAGCGCTTCCTCAAACACGACCGTTCCGAAGGGGTCCTGGCCGCCAATGCGTGATTATACGATCGCAGACTTGGAGAAATGGGACGGGCGGATCCGCAGAGTCGTGGAGGAGGCCGGGTTGAACCCGTTTCCCCAGGAGTTCGAGGTCTGCGATTACCACGAGATGATCGGGTACGAGGCCTATGCGGGCATGCCGTCGCACTACCCTCACTGGTCGTTCGGAAAGGGCTTCGAACGGAAGGAAACCCTCTATCAGCTCGGGGTCGTCGGTCTTCCGTACGAGATGGTCATCAATTCGAACCCGACGCTGGCCTACCTCCTGCGCGACAACACGCTCCTCCTGCAGATCCTGACCATCGCGCACGTGTATGCGCACAACGACTTCTTCAGGAACAACGTGAACTTCGCACAAACCCGGCCCGAATACACGATCGAGCGATTCAAGGCCCATGCGGACCGGGTCCGTTCGTACGTGGAGGATCCCAGCATCGGCGCCGAACGGGTCGAACGGATCCTGGATGCCGCCCATGCCCTCCAGTTCCAGTGCCGGCGGGCGAAGAGGCTCAAGAAGCGCACGCCGGAGGACCAGCGGGATTCCGCCCTGGAAAGGGCCAGGCCAGCGGAGGACCCTTTCCGGTCCATTCACAAGCGGCAGGGATACGAACCCCCCGACCTGAACCGGGTGCCTCTGGAGCCGGAGGAGGATATCCTCCTTTTCATCCGGGACCACAACCCCTACCTCGAGGCATGGGAGAGGGACCTCCTGACGATCGTGCAGGAGCGGGCGGACTATTTCCTGCCCCAGATCGAAACCAAGATCATGAACGAGGGCTGGGCCAGTTACTGGCACTACCGTATCCTGAACGCGCTCGAGCTGCCCGACGCCCTCCAGATCGAGTTCCTCAAGCGCCACAACCAGGTCGTCCGGCCCCTGCGGGGCGGGATGAATCCCTACCATCTGGGGACCAAGATCTTCGAAGACATCCACAGGCGTTGGGAAACCCCTGACGATTCCGAGCGGATGGAGTTCGACCGGCCCGGGGGTCAGGGGGACGAGAAGATCTTCCAGGTGAGGGAATCGGACCGGGACGAATCCTTTCTGCGGCAATACCTGACCGAAGAGCTCATCCGGGAGATGGACCTGTTCCAGCACGGAAGGAAAGGAACCGACCGGGTCATCACGCACGTGGCAACCCCGCAGGACTGGAAAACCATCAAGGAGACCCTGCTCCGGAGTGTCGGCCTGGGCGGCATCCCGGTCATCCGGATCGTGGAGGTCCGGGCCCAGGGAACCCAGGAGATGATCTTGCAGCACGAGTACGACGGCAGGGAACTCGATGCCGAGTATGCGGACAGAACGCTCCGGTATGTCCAGCAGCTCTGGGGCAGGAAGGTCGTCCTGGAGACGAGGCTGAGCGGGGAGATCTGTCAGATGACCTACGACGGAACCGGTGAAAAGGCCACGGTCTCCCGTTGCTGAGAAGGGATGCAGCGGCCAGACGCGCGAAAAGAAGGCCGGCCCGCAAGCTGTCGGCGCCGAACCGCACGTCGGTCGGATTTCCGACTGCCCTGTTCGCCTGTATCAGTGGATGCCGATCCTCTCCGTAACCTTCTCCAGGGTCCAGAAGTCCGCCCGGCGGTCGTAGCGGATGATGTATACCTTGTGATCGTCGGCGGCCAGCTTGAAATAATCGTGATCCTCGCCCGTCCACCGATCGATGATGTTCTCCACGATCCGCTTGTCCTGGCCGATCCAGAACGCGGTGGGCCGCTCGTTCGCCCGATGGCCGGCGTAGCACGCCACCCGGATCACGAGGCCCCGCGGTGCCTGCCCTTCGTTCATCTCTTCCCCTCCGGACCGCTCATCGAAAATCTACCCGCCGGGCATCCACAGGTACAGGAAGGTGGGCCCGGACCCGGACAGCAGGCCCTCGACGTCCAGCTTGATGAGGTTGAACTCCGCCCGAGGGGCAGGCGCCTGCCCGTAAGAGTACAGGGTGGGCAGGTATTCCCCCCGCCGCTTGTAACGTACCACCCGGGCATCGGGGACCGCGGCCTCGTCCCGGACCCACTGCACGGCATCCGTCACGTAGCCGATCTCATCGATCAGGCCGTTGGAGAGTGCCTGCCGTGCGGTGAAGATCCGGCCGTCGGTCAGCTCGGGGCGATCCGCGAGATCCAGGCCCCTGCGGTTTGCCGCGACCACCCCCACGAAACGCGCGTGAAGCTCACCCACCACGTGCTCAAGGATCTCGACCTCTCCCTCCTCCGGCTTCCGCAGGGGCGACCCGAGATCCTTGTACAGTCCCGACTTGACGGTCGCATTGGTCACGCCGACCTTCTCCATCAGGCCGTTCAGATTGATGTTCAGCAGGACGACGCCGATGCTCCCGGTCACCGTGGTCGGATAGGCAAAGATCCGGTCCGCGGCCTGGGCGACGTAATAGGCGCCCGAGGTGGCCGTCCCGTTCAACAGGGCGGCCACGCGGACGCCCTTGGCCTCCTTGAACCGCCGGATCTCCTCGTAGAGGAGGTCGCTGGCGGAAACCGTCCCGCCCGGGCTGTTGATCATCAACAGGAGCCCTTTGATCCTTCCGTCTCCGGCGGCCTTGTCGAGCTGCTCCTTCACCGAGGCCACCATGCTCGGCTCGACCTGGATTTGGAAGGGCTTCGAGGACTCCCGTTCCGAGATGAGCCCCTGGATTTCCACGACCAGCACCTTGTCCCTCCCCGCGCCGAAGAGAACCGTCTCCTCGAAGGGCTGAACGCCCCTTGCAAGGAGGCCTTTGGTCGACACGAACACACAGCCCGTCGCACAGATCGAGATCAGCAAGAAGCAGATCCCGCAAACCGCCGCCGTTCTTTGCCGGAACCGCCGACATCGCATCGCGCACTCCTTCTTTCCGGCCGGCTCGCCGGGTAGGTTGTCTTTCGGAGAAGATGGAATCCTAACCCTTCTTCCCCACTCCGGCAAGCGAAGGGAGCCCGGGGTCTATCCGCGCAGGCGCGGAATCCCGGGATTTGAAAAATCGGCGTGCGGGTGCTACCTTGCTCTTCCCTCCCCCATCGCTGCCGGAGGAAAGACCGTGCAAGAGCAACTCCTGGCCCTTCTGAACCGCATCGATGGAGTCCTCTGGGGCCCTCCGATGCTCGTCCTGCTGCTGGGGACGGGACTTTACCTTACCGTGCGCTTGCGGGGCCTCCAGTTTCGGTCCCTCTTCCATTCCCTGCATCTGGCCCTGATCAAGAGGAAGGAACCGGACACCGAGGAAGGCGACATCACCCATTTTCAGGCCCTGATGACGGCGCTCGCGGCCACCGTGGGGACCGGAAACATCGCGGGCGTGGCGACCGCCATGGCCGCCGGGGGACCGGGCGCCCTCTTCTGGATGTGGATGACGGGGCTGGTCGGCATGGCGACCAAGTTCGCCGAGGCGGTGCTCGCCGTCAAATACCGCGAAAAAGACCGCCTCGGCACCATGTGCGGCGGGCCCATGTACTATCTCTCACGGGGCCTCGGGTCCAGGACGCTCGGGCTGCTGTTCGCCTTCTTTGCCAGCATCGCTGCCTTCGGAATCGGAAACATGGTGCAGTCGAATTCGGTGGCCGATTCCGTCGAGGGGCTCCTCCGCGTGCCGCCGGCCTTTACCGGGGTCCTGCTCGCCTCCCTGACGGCCCTGGTCGTTCTCGGGGGCATTCGCTCGATCGCCCGCGCCGCGTCGGTTTTGGTTCCGGTGATGATCATTTTCTATATGGGCGGGGCCGCCATTCTTCTGGTCCAGAATGCGGACAAAATGGCCGCAGGGTTGAAGCTCATCTTCGTCCATGCCCTGACCCCCACGGCGGCGGCGGGCGGGTTTGCAGGGGCCACGGTCCGGATGACGATCCGGTGGGGCGTGGCGCGCGGGATCTTTTCGAACGAATCCGGGCTCGGCTCCTCCCCGATCGCGGCCGCGGCGGCCCAGACCCGCGACCCCACGACACAGGCGCTCGTCTCGATGACGCAGACCTTCATCGACACCCTGGTCGTCTGTTCGATGACCGGCCTGGCGATTCTTGCGACCGGCGCCTGGACCTCGGGCCAAACCGGGGCCGAACTCACCGCGATCGCCTTCGCGCGAGCCCTTCCCGGAAACAACGGCGGGATCATCGTCACGGTCGGCCTCATTCTGTTTGCCTTCTCGACGATCCTCGGCTGGTGCTATTACGGCGAAAAGTCAATCGAGTACCTGCTGGGGGAAGGGGCCGTCGTTCCCTACCGAATCGCTTACTGCATCTTCGTCGCGATCGGGGCGATGCTGAAACTGGATCTCGTCTGGCTCATGGCCGACATCATGAATGCGTTGATGGCGCTTCCGAACCTGATCGGGCTCCTCGGCCTCGCGGGCAAGGTTGTCGAGGAAACGAATCGATACTTCAGGGGTCAAGAGCGAGGGGTTAGGGTCAGGGGCGAGGGGCCAGGGCACGGAAGGTGAAAGGTGAAAGGTCAAACGAGAAAGGGGCAGATCAAATCTTGGAGAAGGTGTTTCTACAGGGGGCACCAGGAGGGAAAAGATGGGTACGTGCCCGTGCCCGATCAGGGAAAAGAAGCCTCTTGCTGTTTGCTTTTGGCTGTCAGCTCTTGAGAACAGGGGGGAAGGAATCGGGAGCGGCCTCCGTTCCGTCGGGAGGGCGAGGGCTGGGAGCTAACAGCTAATAGCTGACGGCGAACGGCTAAAAGTCATTCGGCATCCGGGCCACCTGCGCCGCCGTGAAGACCGGACCTTCCTTGCACACATAGACCTTGCCCACGTTGCAGCGGCCGCACTTGCCCAGCCCGCACTTCATTCGGTTTTCCAGGGTCGTCCAGACATCCTCATCCCGGAACCCGAGTTCGCGGAGAACCGGCAGGGTGAAGCGGATCATGACCGGCGGTCCGCAGAGCACGGCGACGCTGTTTTCCGCACGGGGCGCAGCCTCTTTGAGGACGTTCGGGACGAACCCGATCTTGCCTTTCCAGTCCGGCGTCTCTCCGCCGGGATCGACGGTCTGGACCAGATCCACGTCGCTCATCCCCTCCCAGATTTTGAGTTCGTGCTTGTAGACCAGGTCTGCCACGGAGCGGGCCCCGTAAACGATCGTGACCTTCTCGAACTTCTCCCTCAGGTCCAGCACGTTCCAGATCACGGAGCGGACCGGCGGCAGGGCGATCCCGCCGGCGATGAAAACCATGTTCTTTCCGTAGAAGTCCTCGATCGGGAACCGGTTGCCGTAAGGCCCTCGAAACCCGATCACGTCTCCCACCTCTTTGGCCGCAAGGGACCGGGTCAGACGGCCGACGGCCCGGAAACAGCATTCAATGTAACCCTTCTTCGTGGGGGAGCTGGCGATGCAGAAGGTGGACTCCCCTTCGCCGAACACCGAGTACTCGCCGAAGTTGCCGGCGTAGAAGGTGAAATTCTCCCGAACCGCATCGTCCAGGAACGCCAGCCTGAAACTCGTGGTGTCGTAAGTCTCGGCCCGTTTCTCCTCGATCCGAACCAGGTATGGCTTGTAGATGTTCTCCACACCTATTCTCCTTTTTCAGCCCGCTCCTGCGCGGTCGCGACCACATCGTAGAGAGAGAGGTTCACCGGGCAGTGGGCCACGCAACGGCCGCACCCCGTACAAAGAGTCTTGCCGAACTTCTCCGGGTAGATCGCATACTTGTGGTAGATGCGCTGCCGGTAACGCTTCGGTTGCGTGTCCCGGGGGTTGTGCCCCGAGGTGTGCAGGGTGAACAGGGAAAACTGGCAGCCGTCCCAGTTCTTCATCCGACATCCTGCATCGAAGACCGACTCGTCCTGGATGTCGAAACAGTGGCAGGTCGGACACAGGAAGGTGCAGGTGCCGCAACCGATGCAACGGAACGCCTTCTCCTCCCAGAGGGGATCCTCGAAGTGGGCCTCCAGCCAGTCCTTCACCCGGTCGAACCGCTTTCGGTGGGCGAGCGACTGCTCCCCTTCCTTGGCAAACGCGTCCAGCGCCTGATCGGGCACCTCTCCCTTCTTGAACCGCGCAAAGAGATCCTGGAGCTCCTGCCCTCTGGGCGAGACGAACCGAACCGCCACGGTCGCATCGTCGAGCGGGTAGAGCATCACGTCCGAACCCTGATCCGAGGAGGGGCTCAGCCCTACGGAAACGCAGAAGCAGGCCTCGTCGGGGGCCCGGCGGCAGGCGTAGGTGACAAGCAGGGTCTTTTCGCGCCGGTCGTTGAAGAACCGGTCCTTGTAGTCCCAGTTCCAGAGAGGCTCGACCACGGGCAGGCTGGCCGCATCGCACGGGCGGGCACAGAAGATCACCGCGGGCTTCGCGTCCGGCGCTACATCCTCGATGACCACGTCCCTGCCGGAATACTCGTAGGCGAGGATCTTCTCGCACTTCGGAAACAGGAACTCCTTGATCGAATTCTTCGGGATCGTGGCGAGATCGAGCTGCGCGGGATCGGCCCCTTCCCGGTAGAAGAGCTCTGGCCCCTCGTGAACCGGCAGAACGAGGTTCCTCGCCCCGCCGGCCAGGGCCTCGGCCAGCCGCGGCAAGTCCTTGCGATCCAAGGTCATCAGAGGCATCGCACACTTCCCTTCACAGAATGAATGAGTTGTCGTCGTCCAAGTGGAATGTCCTGAGCGGAGGTTGCACCTCCGGATCCCTTCCGGCCTCGTAATCAAAGGCCTCCTTGACCGTCCGGGCCATGGAGCGGTTGAGCAGCATCAGCGGGATGTTCGCCGGGCAAGCGGTCTCGCAGGCCTCGCACTCCACGCAGCGGCCCGCAAGATGGTAGGCCCGGATCAGGTTCCATGCGAAGTTTCCCCGGGGGTGGGGGCTCGTTTCCACCCACTGGGGCTGGTTCTTCTCGGCGATGCATCGGCTGCAGATGCAGAGCGGGCAGGCCTGCCGGCAAGCGTAGCAGCGGATGCATTTGTCCAGTTCCTGCCGCCAGAAGCGGTGCCGCTCGGCCGGGGTCATGGCGTCCAGCCTTGCAAGCCCCTCCAGGCGCGCCCCCGGATCCGGGTTCGAGGCGACCTTCTCGCCCGCCAGTTCGTCGTAAAGGGTGGGCGTGTTCACGTCGCATGCCCGGCACTTGACCGGCACGGTCCCGTCGACGTTCTTCACCCCCTGGCACGTCACGGCGAGGATCTTGACCTTTTCCCGCTCCACCTGCGATTCCTGGAGCAGGCCGATCAGGGCCTTCACGTCGCAGCCCTTGGCCACGATGCCCACCTTCTTCATGCTCCGGACCGGCTCCCGCTTCAAGTAGGTCATCAGGTTGTTCGTGCACCGCTCGTTGAACAGCAGGCGGGCGGCCTCCTCGGGCTTGCGGATGAGCACCGGGGAACTCTTGTCCCTGTATGTGCCTTGCTCCCAGCCGACCACCGCCTCGACCGTGCCCTCGGAAAGCCATTTCCCGGCGATCTCCCGGATCTTCTCGGTCCTATCCGACATCGATCATCTCCCTGTACTCCCGGAAAGGCCCCTTCTCGCGAATGACCTCGGTGAACTTCCGGATGGTGTCCACCCACTTGCCGCCCTCCGAGGCGGAAATCCAGCTGAACCACACCCGATCCATGTCGATCCCCAGCGTCTCCAGAAGGCTCTTGAAGACGGTGTATTTCCTGCGGGCGTTGTAGTTGCCCGCCGTGTAGTGGCAGTCCCCGGGATGGCACCCGGACACCAGCACGCCGTCCGCGCCACGCTCGAACGCCTTGATCATGAAAAGGGGATCGAAGCGGCCGGTGCAGGGGATCTTGATAACCCGCACGTAAGGCGGGTACTTCATCCGGCTCGTCCCTGCGAGATCGGCGCCGGTATAGGTGCACCAGTTGCAGATAAAGGCCACGATGCGGGGCTCCCAGGCGGCCGCAGCCTCCGCCCGGCCCCCGCCTTCCTCTTTCGTCACGCTCTGCGGCGACTCGCTCATTCCCTGTCTTCTCCCTCTCCGAGTGCCTGAAGATTCCCTTTCGATTCCTACGAAGCGGCCCTGAGGCGGCTCGCTAGGCAGCCTTCTCCTTTGCAGCCCCGGCCTTCTCCTTTTCCGTCTCCTTCTCGGGCTCCGGGAACAGATCCTGCCCGACGGCCATCAACGAGTTGATTTCGGAGTAGATCTGCTCGTCCGTGAAGCCTTCGAGATCGATCGAGTTCGAGAAGCAGGTGGCCGCACACGTACCGCAACCCACACAGATCGAGGGGTTTACCTCTGCAACCCGCTTGATCAGGGTTCCCTTCCGGTCCCGGATTTCCTTTTTCGTGATCGCCTTGACCGGACAGACCTCCAGGCAGTACCAGCAGGCGATGCAGGTGCTCTCGTTGACCTTGGCCACGACCGGCTCCCGGAGCATCTCGTCCCGGGAAAACAGGATCAGGGCCTTGGAGGCCGCGCCCGATGCCTGGGCCACGGCTTCCGGGATGTCTTTCGGCCCCTGGCAGGCGCCGGCGAGGAATACCCCCGCCGTGGCGCACTCCACGGGTCTCAGCTTCGGATGCGCCTCGTTCGCGAACTTGTACCGGTCGTAGCTGATGCCCAGTTTCTGGAACAGGCTCTCGATGCCGGGCTGGGGCATGACGGCCGTGGCGAGAACCACCATGTCCGCCTCGATCTCGACCGCGGCGCCGGAGAGCGTGTCCGCGCCCTTGACGATGAGCCGATCCCCGGCCCGGTAGATCCGGGAAACCCGGCCGCGCAGATAGACGGCGCCGTCCTCCTCGATGGCCCGCCGGACGAACTCGTCGTATCCCTTGCCCGGGGAGCGGATGTCCATGTAGAACACGTACGCGGTCCCATCGTGCACCTTGTGTTTGTAAAGCATCGTGTGCTTCGCCGTGTACATGCAGCAGATCTTCGAGCAGAACTCGATCCCCTTCGAGGGGTGCCGGCTGCCGATGCACTTGAGGAACACGACGCTCTTGGGCTCCTTGCCGTCCGAGGGCCTCCGGATGGCCCCGCCCGTCGGGCCCGAGGCCGAGGCAAGCCGCTCGAACTGCAGGCCGTCGATGATGTCCGGGTCCTCCCCGTATCCGTACTCCCCATAGCCGAGGTACTCGGGGTAGGGGCCCTGTTTGTCCGTGGTGTAAAGGTCGTAGCCCGTGGCCACGACGATGCAGCCCACCTCCTCCTCCACGTATTCGTCCTTCTGTTCGTAGTCCACCGCACCGGCCGGGCACACCTTCTGGCACACCTGGCATTTCCCCTTGGTGAAGTAGATGCAGTGTTCCCGGTCGATCACGGGCCGGGCCGGAACGGCCTGGGGAAAAGGAATGTAGATGGCCGTCCGGTTCTTCAGGCCCCGGTCGAACTCGGAGGGGATCTTCTTGGAGGGGCACTTGAGTTGGCATTCGCCGCAGCCCGTGCACTTGTTGATATCCACGGAACGGGCCTTCTTCTTGATCGTCACCTTGAAGTTGCCCACGAACCCTTCGACCTTCTCCACCTCGGAGTAGGTGTGGAGCTTGATGTTCGGGTGGCTGCCCACGTCGACCATCTTGGGCGTCAGGATGCACTGGGAACAGTCCAGGGTCGGAAAGGTTTCGGAGAGCTGGGCCATGTGGCCCCCCACGGAGGGGTCCTTCTCCACCAGGATCACCTGGTGGCCGCCGTCGGCGATGTCCAGGGCGGCCTGGATGCCGGCGACCCCGCCGCCGATCACCAGGGCGCGCTTGGTCACCTTCACCCGGATCGGCTTGAGGGCCATGTTCCGCTTCACCTTCTCCACCATCAGCCGGACAAGCTCGATCGCCTTGCGGGTGGTCACCTCCTCCTTCTCGTGGACCCAGGAACAGTGTTCCCGGATGTTGGCCATCTCGCACAGGAAGGGGTTCAGGCCGGACTCCGCGACGGCCTTGCGGAAGGTCTTCTCGTGCATGTGCGGAGAACAGGCGGACACGACCACGCCGTCGAGCTTGTGCTCCGCGATCGCCTTCTTGATCAACGCCTGCCCCGGGTCCGAGCACATGTACTTGTAGTCCATGGCAACCGCCACGCCTCGGATCTTTCCGGACGCCTTGGCCACACGGGCGCAGTCCACGGTACGCGAAATGTTCTCTCCGCAATGGCACACGAACACGCCGATCTTGCTCATCGGATTCTTCTTCCCAATATCAGGGGTCAGGGATCATGAATCGGGGATCGCGCCCCACCGCGCGACCCCGGATCCGTTCCTCTTTCGTACACAGTCGCTCGCCCTTCTCATTCCTTTTGCGCCGGCCGTCCCCTGGCGGAGGCCGGCCCGAACGCCGATCCGCTTCGTTCGCCTTTAGATGAGGTTCTTTCCTTTCAGCAGCGGGGCGGCGCTCACCATGCCCTTGCCGATCATGACCTCTTTCCCGCTCGCACCGCAGGCGATCCCGAGAAGCTGCGTGAAGTAGACCGCAGGGAGGTTGTGCGCGACCCCGTACTTTGCGCGAATGCCCTCCTGCCGCATGTCCAGGTTTGCCTGGCACAGAGGACAGGCGCAGGCAACGATCTCCGCGCCGGCTTCCCGCGCCGAGGCGAGGATATCGTTGACCAGCCGCAGGACCGTGTCGGTCAAGGGAACGGCGTGGCTCGCACCGCAGCACTCAAGACGGTGCGTCCAGGAGACGGTCTGCGCCCCGGCGGCCTCCAGAATCCGCTCCATGATCGTGGGCTGCTCCGGATCGTCGAAGGCGATCTCCGTCGGCCGGGAAAGCAGGCATCCGTAATAGCAGGCCACGCGGAGTTCCGCGAGCGGTTTGACCACCTTCTCCTTGAGCGCCTTCAGCCCGAGATCCTTGTCGAGAATGTCCAGAAAATGCCGGGTGCGAACCTCGGGGTTGAAACGGATCCCGGTGAGCTCTTCCACCTCGGCTCGCTTCTTCCCGTCCTTGCGCATCTCGATTTCGGCCTTCTTCATGTTGTGATAGCAGGCCGCGCAGAGTACCGCGATCTGCGGGCTCACTGCCTCGGACAGGGAGAGGAGAAGGTTGGCCACGCCGGCAGCCAGGATCGGGTTGCGCTGGTGGATCGGGGAGGCCCCGCAACAGACCCAGTCTTCCATCTCCTTCAGCTCGATCCCGAGGCGCTCCGCGAGCGCCTGCGTCGAGGCGTGATAGTCGATGGCGGTTCCTTTCAACGAACATCCGGGGTAGTAGGCGTAGGTCATGGGGTTTTTTCATCCTTTTTCGCATCGAACGAGGCGGCCCGCAAGCCTGTCGGCTATTGCCCTTCGGGATCCCGTTCGGGATCAGTGGCCTTCGCTGCCGTGCCCCTCCCGGCCGACCTTCCTGCCCGCCTCCTTCTCGTGGGACTCGGCCTTTCGGAAGATCTCGCGCAGCTTTTCGCGGTTCTTCGAGGTGTGGGGCAACAGGGGCAGCTTCCCTTTGAGAAGCATCTTCGGGCCGAGCCCGACGTCGTGCAGGAGGTCGCCGCTTCGCAGGTTGTAGAAGGCGATCATCCCGGGCTCGTACAACCTTCCATGGTTCTCGACCGATTTCAGGAACACGTCCTGAAACACCCGCGGTTCCTTCACCGGAATCCTCTTCCCCTTCAGCCGGGCCATCTGCCGGACCGTGTCCATCACGAGCGCGATGTCGATATCGTTCGGGCAACGGGCCGTGCAGGTTTCGCAGGACGCGCAGAGCCACGGTGTGTTCAATTCGAAGAGGGCATCCTCCATGCCGAGCTGGATCAACCGCAGGGTCCTGGTCGGACCCGCATCCATCTCCGGCGTGACCGGGCAGCCGGCCGTGCACTCTCCGCACTGGTAGCAGCGCGTCAAGTCCACGCCGCAGCGCGCCTTGACTTCCTGCATGAGGCGGGCCTCATTCCCTGACAATCGAATCCGGTATTTCATCTCGTTTCTCCACGGGCGGAACCTGCGGGGCGGCCCCCGCGCTTTCGGGGTTCCGACCCCCGAGAGAGTCACAAAAACGCGAAGGGTACGAAATTCTCAGTCTACGCGAAAGACGGCTCGTTTTCAAGGCGGCGGGCGGCTCGCTTGACGCCGCGTTTCCCCGAATTTATGATACCCCCCATGGATCGGAGCAACCCCAAGGAATTCGCGATCATTCTGAACCGAAATGCGCGCCGCGTCACGCGCGGCGTCCTCCGTTCCGCCCGTCGCGCGGCCCCCCGCATCGCCCTGTACACCACCCGGACCAAGGAGGAAGGCTGTCAGATCATACGGGAGCTGATCGACCGGGGCTATCGCCGCATCATTTGCGGCGGAGGGGACGGCACGCTCGTCCATGTCCTGAGCGCGGCCAAGAAGCACCTGGAGGAAAAAAACGCCCGCCTCCACGGAATGGGGCGGCATGGCGGGGAGGATCTCGCAGGCCTCTCACTTCCCGAGCTGGGCGTCCTGAAGCTCGGTACCGGAAACAGCCTTGCGCCCGTCGTGGGGAGCAAGCGGGGGCTGAAGCCTGTTCGGCAGCTGGCCCAGGGAAAGGAGTTCCAGACCCAGCGGATCCATCTGATCGAATCCGAGGACCGTTGTTTCACCTTTTGCGGTCTGGGGCTGGACGCTCAGATCCTCAACGACTACGTCTGGCTGAAAGAGCGCTGCCGACCTCCCGTGCTGGCATGGATGTTCCAGAGCCTGGCCGGCTACCTCGCCGCCATCCTGTTCCGCTCCCTTCCCAAGGCCCTGTGGACCCCTCGGCGGACCGTGGTCAAGGTCCGAACCCTGGGGTCCGCGGTTTACCGGATCGGGCCCGACGGCAATCCCCGGGCGGTGCGATGCGCTCCCGGGGATGTGCTCTACCAGGGCTTCTGCCATGCGATCGGGGCGGCCACCACGCCCTACTACGGGTACGGCCTCAAGGCCTTTCCCGACGCCATGAGGATGCCCGGGTTCATGCAGGTGCGGGTGGTCAAGGCCGGGGTGGCCGAACTCCTCTCCAACCTGCCCTCCATCTGGCAGGGGACGTACAAGAGCCCGAACGTCATCGATTTCCTCGCCGAAAAGGTCCATCTCACGTTTTCGCAGGCCATGCCGCTGCAGATCGGCGGAGACGCGGAGGGCTACCGCCGGGAGTTGGCCCTCGAGGTTTCGGAGACCGCCGCGGACTTCCTCGATTTCAGGAACCCCGCCACCGGGGCCCGTCCCCCGGCCGCCGCCTGAAGGACAAGGGTGAAAGGGTCAAGGGCAAAGGGACGATTCACTCCCTGAAGAAGAGTCCCGCCAAGCAGCCGATCCGCACGGAGCGAATCCCCCTTCCGTTCTGGGTCCATCCCTTTCGCCTTCTTCGCGCCTGTCGCCGAGTGAGCGCCAGGGGCTGTCAGGCGACGCCCTTCTCGAAGTACACGTGGCTCCTCGGCCGAAACCCGAGCTCTTTCCTCGCCTTCGAGGTATCGAGCAGCACGCTGTACTTGAGCCTGTCGGCATCCACAGAGTAGTAGTAGCGGGTCAGCCCGAGCATCCGCAGCATACGGTTCATCGGGCCGAGCATCGGGGCCGGCAGGGGAAGCATCCTGGACCGGTTGATCTCCGCAAAGGTGGAGATGGGCGCCGTGTCGGCCCCCGCGATGTTGAAGATGCCCTTCACATTCTTCTTGATGGCGAGCAGGACGGCCTGGATGACATCCTCCATGTGGATGAGGTTGATCAGCGGGTTGAACCCCAGGGCCCTGAAATTCAGCGGGGAATCGAAAAAGGCGTTCATCTGGCTGCTGACCATGCGGCCGATGATGTTCGAAAAGCGCAGGATGACGATATTCACCTTGCGGTTGTCGAGCTTGGACTGGCAGATCATGTCCGCGTCCACCCGATCCTTGATCCAGGGATCCACGTGGGTATCGAAGTTCAGATCCGCATTCTCGTCGAGGTAAACGGGGTTGTGGGGGCGGATCTTGTAGACCACGTCGCTCGATTTGAAGATGAACTTGGTCACGCCGCCGCTTTCAATGCACTTGTCCAGGAGATTGCGGGTCCCTTCCACGTTCAGGGTGTTGAATGACTTCTTTTCCCTCGATCCGGACACGACCTGGTTCAGGAAGGCCAGATGGACCACGGTGTTGATCTTCGCTTCCTTGAAGTCGCCGGCCAGGAACAGGTTCGTCAGATCCCGCTGCTTCAGGATGTTCAGGTTCTTGTAGCGGAACCGGTTCGTATCGAACTGGTTGAAATAGTAGGGCTTGGCGCCCAGGGCGACGCCGATGATCACGCCCACGTTCCGGTCGTAATAGAGCGCCTCGGCAAGGCGGCTGCCCACGGTCCCGGTGACGCCGGTGATCAGGACGTTCTTCTTTCGTCCGAGTCCCTTTGTGCCCGGCTGGGCCGCCTTCTTGTCGGCCGTGTCGGCCTTGCTCTCTGCCTTCCTTCTTCCTGCTTTCGCCATGCCTTTCCCTCCCGGAGAGGTTCTCCATGGGCCGCGCCAAGGGCGACCCCTCAGTCCCCGGCCTTGTCCCGGATCTGTTTCCGCTCCTCGCCACCGGCCGTGCCCTCCGCCCGGCCCAGCAGGGCCTTCAGGGGCGACAGAGAGAAACCGAAGACCCCCTTTCGTTGGCGAAGACCCAGGTCGATCAGCTCCTGAACCCGTGTCCTGACCTGCTCGACCAGTCGATAGATCGTCTCCGGGTCCTTCACGGTCTCGGGAGAATGGTCGCGGTAGAAATGCAGGGGCTCACCGTAGTAGATGGTGTACTTGGTCGGCAACGGGAGCAGGCCCAGGGGGCCGAGGGCGATCATCAGGGGCGTAACCGGCATGTAGGGGAAATTGAGCGCGCGGGCCAGGGGCTTAAGATCGATCATGTACGGGTATTGCTCTTCGGCTCCGATGACCGCGGCCGGGACGACGGGCGTCCGGTTGAGAAGGCTCAGCTCCATGAAACCGACATTGAACTTCCGAAGCTTGTACCGGTCCCGGTACGACTTCCCCGTCCCCTTGTGCCCTTCCGGGAAGACGACAACCAGCTCGCCCTGCCGAAGGAGTTCCTCGAAGTTGCGTCTTGCACCGATGATCTGCCCGAAGCGGTAGAAAAGGGTGTTCACGAAGGGAAGGAAGCCCGCGAAGTTGTCGACCACGGCCCGCATCACCCGCGGCGTTTCCAGGTTCCGCGCCAGGTCCACCCCGATCATCGCCCCGTCGATGGGCAGCACCCCGCTGTGGTTCGGCGTGATCAGCACGGGCCCCTTGAGGGGCACGTTTTCCACCCCATGGCTCTCCACGCGAAACCAGTGCTTGTAGACGAGCCTGGCCAGGGCAAAGGCGAGCATGGCCGATTCGATCTCCAGACCGAAGGGGTCGTAACCGAACCCCAGGTCGTGAATCTTAAGGCTCTGGAGACGTTCGTAGTCGTCGGGCGCCAGCATCTTTACGATCGCGCGCGCTCTTTGCCTGGCCCTCTGGTTCATCGCCCCGCTCCCTTGCGCTAGAAACCTTGCCTTTCCAGCCTTCCCCTCACCGCCCGTCCCCCACGACCGGCTATCGAAGCCCGAGGACATCCATCATGTCGTATCTGCCGGCGGGCTGTCCCCGGACCCATTTGGCCGCCCGCAGGGCCCCCATGGCGAAGTTGTCCCGTGTATGGGCCTTGTGCGCCAGTTCGACACGTTCCCCCAAGCCCCCGAAGACCACCGTGTGCTCGCCCACGATGTCCCCGGCGCGAACCGCCAGGATTCCCACCTCGCCGGACTTTCGCGCCCCGCACCGGCCCTGCCTTCCGTAGCAGGCCGTCTCCTCAAGCGAAACACGCCTGGCACGGGCCACTTCCTGCCCGAGCCGCAGCGCCGTACCGCTCGGGGCATCCGCCTTGAAGCGGTGGTGGGCCTCCACGATTTCGACATCAAAACCCTCTCCCAGGATGCATGCGGCGTCGTGGACAAGCTTGAAGAGCACGTTCACGCCCACGCTCATGTTGGGGGCCAGGACAAACGGGACCCCTTTCATTCGTTCGGAGAGCTGATCCAGTTCCGGGCCGGTGAAGCCCGTGGTGCCGCAGACCAGCGGAATCCCCCGGCGGCCCAGCACATCGGCCAGCCCCAGGGTCGCCTGCGGCGCGCTGAAATCGATCGCCACGTCGACCCCGCCGGGAAGACCGGTTCCGGCTGCGGCGACCTGCACGCCGAGATCCCCCCTTCCGACCAGTTGACCCGCATCCGTGCCCACGGCCGGGTGGCCCGGGGCCTCTCTCGCACCGGCAAGACAGAGATCCGGCTCCTCCAACAGAAGGGCGAGGACCCTCCTTCCCATCTTTCCGGCACATGCGTTAACCAGTACGCCTGTCGGCATGTTCCTCCTCCTGATTCGTTCTTGGTTTCTTGAGGCCTCTGTCCGGGTCAGGCCACCTCGTCGACACACCGGGCATCGTAGACCCAGACGGCGTCCCCTTCCAGAAACACGTCCCGGAAGCGATCCCCCTCTCGGGAGAAGTGGACGGTCAGGACCTCCCCTCCCCGGGTTCGAACCTCCACGGGCGAGGTCAGCCCCCACCAGGAGGCCCCGACCAGCGCGCCGGCCACGGCGCCCGTGCCGCAGGCCAAGGTTTCGTCTTCCACGCCGCGCTCGTAAGTCCGAACGGAGATCCCGACCTCCGCGCTCCGGCGGATGAAATCGACGTTCGTTCCGGAAGGCGAAAACAGGCTATGGTGGCGAATCTGGCTTCCCAGTCCCCTCACGTCCAGGGCATCGAGGTCCTCCTCGGACAGGACGACATGAGGGACCCCCGTGTTGATCGAAGCCCCCCGCCGCATCCCCGAAGGCAGCGGAATGTCGAGGGAGGGGCGAAAATCCGCGGGCGGGAGCATCTCCAGCTTGACCCTTCTCCCCTCAACCTCGGCCCGGATGGGCCCGGCGAGCGTCTCGAAGCAGAGCCGGGGACCCGCGATCCCTGTCTCCACGGCGAACCGGGCCGCGCATCTCCCCCCGTTTCCGCACATCTCGGCGGAACTCCCGTCCGCGTTGAAGAACCGCCAGCGGAAATCGGCCGTCGGGGTGTCCTCGATGACGATCAGGCCGTCGGCGCCCACGGAAAACCTGCGACGGCAGAGCGTTCTGGCAAGCCGGGAGAGATCCTCCGCGGAGACCACGCCATGGCGGTTGTCGATCAGGATGAAATCGTTCCCTGATCCGTGAAGCTTGGAGAACGGAATCCCCTGCACGGTCACCTCCCTCCCCCCGAACGCGGCCCGGAGAATCCAGCCGGGGCGGGTTCTTCCAGGAATCCTTCCCAGCAGGACTTGAGAACCCGGCGCCGGGCGGGATGGCTTCCATAGAAATCCACGGGAAGGACGCAGTACCGATACATGCCCGCCTTCGCCGGAGGCGCGTCCGTCAGGGAGACGGGCTTTCCGACCCGTCGCCTCATCTCCGAAACGCTGAAGCGCACCTCATCGCGCACGCTCAGTCCCTCCGGACCGTCGCGCAGGACGCGGTACCCGCCGATGGCCGCAAGCAGGGAACCGTCCAGGCTCTTCGAGGGCAGGGTGAACGTGATCTCGAGGCCCTCCGGGACGACCTTCACGGCCACGTCCTCCACCGGAGCCGGCACCACGAGCTCCCGGGGCTGGGGCGGCGCCTTCATCCCGCAGGAGACCGCCTGCAGAAGAACGGCGGCGGCAATCCCCGCGACGAGGCCCCTGCGTGCCCGGCTCAGGGAAGGTGGGCGCAACCCCCGCCCCCAGGCCCCTGCCCCCTCCGCCTCGATCGCCCGCGGTCTTTTACAGGCTGAGGAGACCCTTCCTTCTGTCCTTCTCAAGACGGCTCCGTCTCTGCTCGACCTCCGCCCTGGCCCGGCGAAGCTGCTTTCGAACCTGCGCACGCGCCGTGCCCCCCGGGACGTTTCTTGCCTCGACGACCCTTTCGATCGAAAGCACCCTGCGGATGCCGGGCCCGGCCTCGGGCGCCAGGTCCTCCCATTCCCGGCCCGTCAGGTCCTCCAGCCTCTTGCCCTGGTCGAGACAGTAGCGCACCGCGCGACCCGCCACCGCGTGGGCTCGGCGGAAGGGCACCCCCTTCCTGGCGAGTTCGTCGGCCAGGTCGGTCGCGTTCAGGAATCCCCGCTCCGCCTCGTTGCGCATCCGATCCGTCTGAAAGCAGACCGATCCGAGCAGCAGGGCGAAAACCGAAAGACACGCCTTCACCGCATCGGCCGCGTGGAACAGAGGCACCTTGTCCTCCTGCATGTCCCGCTGATAGGTGAGCGGCAGGCCCTTCATGAGGACGAGCAGGGAAACAAGATCCCCGTAGACGCCGCCCGTCTTGCCCCGGATCAGTTCGAGCACGTCGGGGTTCTTCTTCTGGGGCATCATGCTCGAGCCCGTGCAGTAGGCATCGGAAAGCTCCACGAATCCGAATGCCTCGGAGGACCACAGGATGAGTTCCTCGGACCATCGGCTCAGATGGAGCAGGATCATGGAGGAGGCAAAACAGAACTCGATCGCGAAGTCCCGGTCACTGACCGCATCCATGCTGTTCGCGGCCAGCGCGGAGAATCCGAGAAGCCTCGCCACGAAGGCGGGATCCACGGGATGGCCTGAGCCCGCAATCGCTCCCGCCCCCAGGGGCATCACGTCCACGCGCTCGCGCACCTGAAGGAGTCGCTGTTCGTCTCGGGAGAACATCTGGTAGTAGGCGAGGAGGTGGTGGGCCAGGCGAACCGGCTGGGCCTTCTGAAGGTGCGTGTAACCCGGCAGCACGACCTCCAGGGTCTCCTGCGCGCGGTCGAGCAGGACGTCCTGCAGCCGCAGAAGACCCTCCCGGACCTCGTCGACGGCCTCCCGAAGATAGAGACGCATGTCGAGCGCCACCTGATCGTTCCGGCTGCGGCCGGTGTGCAGCCTCGCCCCGGCCTCCCCGATCTTCTCGGTGAGCGCGGCCTCGACGTTCATGTGGACGTCTTCGCGCTTCGAGGAGAACCGGAACCGCCCCTGGTCCACCTCGCGGGCGATTTCCCTCAATCCCTTCTCGATGCGCCGGGCGTCCGCGGCAGGCAGAATCTTCCGGTGGGCGAGCATCCTAACATGGGCGATGCTCCCGAGTATGTCCTGCCGGCAGAGCCTCCGATCGTAGGATACCGACTCGGTGAACCGCTCCACCTCGGGGGCCGTCTCCTCGCGGAAACGGCCGGACCAGGCCTTCCCGGGCAGGCCCGCACCGCTTGCCGCCCGTCCTTTCTTCTTCACGTTTCCCTCTTTTGCCCCTGCACCAGGTTCCGTATCCTCAGCCGCAGGGCCTGCAGGCGGATGAAGCCCTCGGCGTCCTTCTGCCGGTAAACCTCGTCTTGCTCGAAGGTCGCGAAATCCTGCCGGTACATGCTCCAGTCCGATCGCCTTCCCAGAACCGTCACATTGCCCTTGTAAAGCTTCAGACGCACCCGTCCGCTGACCTGCTTCTGGGTTTCATCGATCATCCCCTGGAGCATCTCCATCTCGGGGGAGAACCAGAACCCGTTGTAGACACGGCGGGCGTACTCGGGGATCAGGCTGTCGCGCAGGAACATCACCTCGCGGTCCAGGGTGATCGATTCGAGGGCCCGGTGCGCGACGTGCAGGATCGTCCCGCCCGGCGTCTCGTAGACGCCCCTCGATTTCATCCCCACGAAACGGTTCTCCACCATGTCCACCCTGCCGATTCCGTTCTCGCCGCCCAGCCGGTTCAGTTCCTCCAGAAGGCTCGCGGGAGTCATCGTCACGCCGTCGAGGGCCACCGGGTTTCCCGTCTCGAAATCGATCTCGACCGTGCGGGGGCGGTCCGGGGCGCGCTCGGGGGACACGGTTGTCTGGAACATCTCCTCCGGAGGCTCGGCCCAGGGATCCTCGAGCACCCCGCCTTCGTAGCTCGTGTGCAGGAGATTCGCGTCCACGCTGTAAGGCTTCTCCGCCGTGACGGTGATCCCGATGCCCCTTTCGCGCGCGTAGCCGACGAGGTCGTTCCGGGACCGGAAACTCCACTCCCGCCAGGGGGCCACCACCTGGATGTGGGGGTCCAGGGCAAGGTAGGTGAGCTCGAACCGCACCTGATCGTTCCCCTTTCCCGTCGCCCCGTGGGCCACGGCCTCGGCCCCCTCGCGGTGCGCAACGGCAAGCTGGCCGCAGGCGATGAGGGGACGGGCCAGGCTGGTTCCCATCAGGTAGGTTCCCTCGTAAACCGCGTTTGCGCGGAGCGCCGGGAACACATAGTCCCTCACGAACGTTTCCCGCAAATCTTCGACCACGACCCGGGCCGCCCCCGTCGCCAGGGCCCTGGCACGGATTCCCTCCAAATCCTCGCGCTGGCCGAGGTCGGCGACGTACGCGATCACCTCGCAGCCGTAAGTCTCCTGGATCCACTTCAAGATGACCGAGGTATCCAACCCTCCCGAATAGGCCAGAACGACTTTCTTCATCCCTTCCCTTTCGTGCATGGCTTCGCTTTCCGCCCGCCCAGCAGGGACTCGAGCAGGACCTTCTGCGCGTGAAGCCGGTTCTCCGCCTGGTCGAAGACGATCGAATTCGGACCGTCCAGGACTTCATCCGTGATCTCTTCCCCGCGGTGCGCAGGCAGGCAGTGCATGACCAGCACGTCTTTGCCCGCGGCGGACAACAGATCCCGGTTCACCTGAAACCCCTTGAAGGCCTCTTTCCTGCGGACGCCCTCCTTCTCCTTGCCCATGGAGGTCCACACATCGGTGTAGATCACGTCGGCGTTTCGGGCGGCCCTCTCCGGGTGGTGGGTCACCGTGATCCTGGCGCCCGTCTCCGCCGCCCGCTTCTTGGCCGCACGCAGCACGCCCCGGTCCGGCTCGTATCCCTTGGGGCAGGCAATCGTCAATTCCATCCCCATGATGGCCGCGCCCAAGAGCCAGGAATTGGCGAGATTGTTGCCGTCCCCCACGTAGCCGATCCGCAGGCCCTGCATGCGCCCGGTCTTCTCGAGCAGCGTCAACATGTCCGAGAAGACCTGGCAGGGATGAAGCAGATCCGTGAGCCCGTTGATCACCGGCACCGAACAGGACGCCGCCAGCTCCTCGGCCACTTCGTGACGGAAGGTCCTCAGCACGATTCCGTGGACCCATCGCTCCAGATTTCGGGCCACGTCCGCGACCGACTCCCGCACGCCGAGCTGCACCTCCTGGGCGCTCAGATAGATCGAATCCCCGCCGAGCTGGCGCATGCCCACCTCAAAGGTTACGCGGGTCCTCAAGGAGGGCTTCTCAAAGATCAGCCCGAGGATCTTCCCCTCCAGACAGTTGTTGCGCCTTCCCGCGAGGGTGGCCTTCTTGAGCTCGATGGCCCGCTCCAGGAAGCCGGTGAGTTCCGTCTGGCTGAAATCGGCCAGCGTCAGGAAATGTCTTGTCATGAACCTCCCCCCCCTTCTGGGTCCCTTCAGGCGCGGCCGGCCGAGGAGAGGACCCTCTCCAGGATCTCCAGCATCTCATCCACCTCTGCGGCCGTGACGATCAGGGGCGGCAGAAAACGCAGGACGGTGTTGGCGGTGCAGTTGATGAGCAGGCCCTCGCGCAGACACCCCTCCACGACCGTCCCTCCCGCAAAGGTCAGCTCCATGGCCTGCAGAAGCCCTCTCCCCCTGACCTCCCGAACCCGATCGGGGCACAGGGTCGCCAGCCGCTCGAGCCCCCGCCGGAGATGGCCGCCGACCCTGCGGCAGTTCTCCAGCACGCCTTCCTCAAGAAGGGCCTCGAGCGCGGCCAGGCCGGCCGCCGTTGCCAGCGGATTTCCGCCGAAGGTGGAGGCATGCGAGCCGGGCACGAAGGCCGAGGCGACGCGCTCGGAGGCGACCGTGGCCCCGATGGCCACCCCCCCCGCCAGGCCTTTCGCCAGGGTCATGATATCCGGCACGGCCCCCATGGATTGGTGCGCAAAGAGCGTCCCGGTCCGGCCGAACCCCACCTGCACCTCGTCGAAGACGAGCAGAAGCTCCCGCTCGTCGCACACCGAGCGCAGGAAGGGCAGATAGCCGTCCGGAGGGCAGATTACGCCCCCTTCGCCCTGAATCGGCTCGACGAGGATTCCGCACGTCTCCTGGCGGATCGCCCCGAGGAGGGCATCCGGGTCCCCGAAGGGCACATGGCGGAAACCGGACGGGAGCGGCTCGAACCCCTTCTTGTACTTCTCCTGGCCCGTCGCCGCGACGGTGGTCAAGGTTCTTCCGTGGAAGGAATTGTCCATCGTCAGGATCTCGTACCGGTCCCCTCTGCGGATCTCGCGTTCGTAGCGGCGCACGAGCTTGATCGCCGCCTCGTTGGCCTCGGCCCCGCTGTTGCAGAAAAAGACCCGGTCTCCGAAGGAGCTCTCCACGATCCGCTGCGCAAGGGCCGCCTGCCAGGGAATGTGATAGAGGTTCGAAACGTGCAGGAGGGTTCCGGCCTGCCCGCGTATCGCCTCGACCACCCTGGGGTGACAGTGTCCGAGGTTGCACACGGCAAGGCCCGCCACGAAATCGAGGTACTCCCTGCCGTCCGCGTCCCAGAGCCGGCAACCCTCGCCCCGGACCGGTGCGATCGGAAAACGCCCGTACGTGTTCATTACATAGCGGTCCGTCAGGTTCCTGACCTCTTCGTTGTTTGCCCACCCCCCTCTTCGCACGCCTGCCATTTCCCGATGCTTCCTTTCCGGTTCCCGGAGGCCTCTGCCCGGAGCGCTCCCGTCCCGTTCCGCATGTTCCGATCAGTCGGGATCCGCGTAGATCTCCGTCCCGACCCCGCCGTCCGTGAAGACCTCGAGAAGGACCGAGTGCTCCACCCTACCGTCGATGATGTGCGCCTTGCGGACGCCCTGGCTGACCGCCTCGAAGCAGCAGCGGACCTTGGGGATCATCCCCCCCGTAATCTCCTTCCGGGCAAGCCAGCCCTCCAGTTCGCTCAGAGGGATCGACGACACCAGCCTGCCCGCCCCGTCCAGGATTCCGGGCACATCCGTCAGGAGAACCAGCTTGTCCGCGCCCAAGGCGATCGCCAGGCGGCTGGCCACCAGATCCGCATTGATGTTGTAAGTCTCTCCGCCCTCCCCCACCCCGATCGGGGCCACCACGGGGATGTAGGTGCCGCGGTCCAGGTCCTGGATGATCGCGGGGTTCACGCGCACCACCTCCCCCACGAAGCCCAGGTCCTCCCCGGCTCCCTCCCCCTCCTCCAGGAGCATCTTTCGGGCCTCGACCAGGCCGCCGTCCTTCCCGCTCAACCCGATCCCTCTGCCCCCCTGGGAATGGATCAACTGCACGAGGTCCTTGTTGAGCTTGCCCGAGAGGACCATCTCCACGATCTCCATCGTATCCGCATCGGTGACCCGCATGCCCCGGACGAAACGGGTCTCCTTTCCCATGCGCTTCAGGGTCGCCCCGATCTGCGGGCCGCCCCCGTGAACCACGACCGGATGGAGCCCCACGAACTTCATCAGGACGATGTCCTGTGCGAAATGCCGCCGGAGGACGGCCTCCTTCATTGCGCTCCCACCGTACTTGATCACCAGCGTCTTGCCGTGGAACCGCTGAATGTAGGGCAGCGCCTCGGTCAGTATTTTTGCCTTCTCCAGATAGTGCTCCATTTTCTCCGCCCTTTTCCGGGATCCAGGGCCCCGGGATTACGGGCCGGACCCCTTCCCGCCCCCTTGCGTAAACGACGAGCGGTCAGCGGTTCCCCCCTTGGCCGGCAATCTGCCCGGTTGGGAAACGGTTGGCAGCCAAAAGCTAAGAGCTAAGAGCTAACAGCTAACAGCCAAGAACCGAAAGTCCACATCTCCCCCTTGCAGCTAGAGAATGAAACGGCTCAGGTCCAGATCCTTGACCAGCGGGTCGAGTTTCCGTTCCACGTAAGCCGCATCGATGAGGATCCGCTCCCCGCCCCTCTCGGGGGCCTCGAACGATATGTCCTCCAGGAGCCTCTCCATCATCGTGTAGAGCCTGCGCGCCCCGATGTCCTCCGTCCTCGCGTTCACCTCCTGGGCGAGATCGGCGATCCTGCGGACGGCCTTCCCGTCGATCTCGAGTTCCACGCCCTCGGTCTTCATCATCTCCACGTACTGGCGGACCAGGGCGTTCTGCGGCTCGGTGAGAATGCGCACGAAGTCGTCCGAGGTCAGGGATTTCAGCTCCACGCGGATCGGAAAGCGCCCCTGCAGTTCCGGGATCAGGTCCGAGGGCTTCGTCACGTGGAAGGCGCCCGCCGCGATGAACAGGATATGATCCGTGCGGACCATTCCGTGCTTCGTGTTCACCGTCGAGCCCTCCACGATCGGCAAGAGATCCCGCTGAACGCCCTCCCGGGAGACATCCGGGCCGTGCGCATGCTCACGGCCCGCCACCTTGTCCAGTTCGTCGAGAAAGATGATGCCCGAGTGTTGAACGCGCTCCAGCGCGTCCTTGACCACCCGGTCCATGTCGATGAGCCGCTGCGCCTCTTCCTGCAGGAGAATCTCCAGGGCCTCGGGGACTTTCACCTTCCGCCGCTTCCGCCTCTTGGGAAACAGGTTGCCGAACATGTCCTTGATCTGGACGTCCATCTCCTCCATCCCGCTTCCGGAGAAGATCTCCACGATCGGGATCTTCCTGTCGGCCACCTCCAGCTCCACGAATCTCTCGTCGAGCCTCCCCTCCTTCAGAAACCTACGGATCTTCTCCCGCGTGTCCTTTCGGGCCTCCCCGGGCGAAGCGCCCTCGCCCCCGCCCTCGGACGGACCGGCCGGCGGCTCGTCCGGCCGGCGCGGCGCGGGAGGAAGCAGCAGATCGAGCAGCCTTTCTTCCGCCGCCTCCATGGCCCGGGCCTCCACCCTCTGTTTTTCCTCCTCCTTGACCATGTTCACGGCCAATTCGGTGAGGTCCCGAATCATGCTCTCCACGTCGCGGCCCACATAGCCGACCTCGGTGTACTTGGAGGCTTCCACCTTGAGAAACGGCGCCTGCGCAAGCCTTGCAAGCCGCCGGGCGATCTCGGTCTTCCCGACCCCGGTCGGGCCGATCATGATGATGTTCTTGGGCGCGATTTCATCCCGAAGTTCCGCCGGGACCTGCTGCCTTCTCCAGCGGTTCCTCAAGGCGATGGACACGGCCTTCTTGGCCTCGTTCTGGCCGATGATGTAACTGTCCAGAGCCTGTACGATCTGTTTCGGCGTATACGGCTTCATTCCCACCGGTGCCCCTCCTCCTCCCCCGGGTCCGCCAGGAGCTCTGCGGCTTTTGCTATTAGCTTTTAGCTATTAGCTTTTAGCTATTAGCTTTTAGCTATTAGCTGTTAGCTGTTAGCGGTTCCCCCCTTGGCTGGCAACCTGCCCGGTTGGGAAACGGTCGGGAGCCGATAGCTAAGAGCTAATAGCCAAAAGCTCACATCTCCTTTCGCCTTCCTAAAGCTCCTGCACTTCGATCTCATGGTTCGTGTAAATGCAGATTCCGGCGGCGATCTGCAAGGACTCCCGGACGATCTGTCCGGCGGTCAGCGAGGTGTGGGCGACCAGCGCGCGCGCCGCCGCCAGCGCGTAAGCCCCCCCGCTTCCGATGGCGACGACGCCGTCGTCCGGCTCGATCACATCCCCTGTTCCCGAGATGATCAGGGAGCGCTCCCTGTCCATGACGATGAGCAGGGCCTCGAGCCTGCGGAGCACCTTGTCGGTCCGCCAATCCTTGGCAAGCTCCACCGCCGCCCTCGTGAGGTTCCCCCGGTACTGCTCCAACTTGCCTTCGAACTTTTCGTAGAGGGCAAACGCATCCGCCGCGGCACCCGAAAACCCGGTCAGGATCTTCCCTTCCTGCATGGTGCGTATCTTCCTCGCCTTGGCCTTCATGACCGTGTTGTTCAGGGTCACCTGCCCGTCGCCGCCGATGGCAACCCCGCCTCTGCACCGAACCCCGAGGATGGTCGTCGCGCGCAGCGTCATTTCTCCTTTTGCCCTTTCGTTTTGCGAAGTCCTTTTACAGGGTCCGAGGCTTGCCCGTCCGCCTCGCCCTTGGATGGACACGATCGTAGACCTCCAAGAGCCGATCCAGACTGACGTGCGTATACCTCTGCGTGGTGGCCAGGCTTGCATGCCCGAGCAGCTCCTGGATCGCCCTCAGGTCGGCCCCGGAATCAAGCAGATGCGTGGCGAAGGAGTGGCGCAGCGCGTGGGGGCTGACCTCGCGCGGCAGGCGGCTCTGCCGCACATACCCGTCCAGGCGCCTGGCAACGCTGCGGGCCGAGAGCCTCGCCCCGGAGCGGTTGACGAAAAGCGGCCCGGGTTCACCCCTGCCGCCCGCTCCCTCCGCCCCACTCCCCCTTCTTCTCAGCACCTCCTCACGGAAGGGCAGGTAGGCTTCGAGGGCCAGCCTGGCCTTGTCTCCGAAGGGGACGATCCGCTCCTTGCGTCCTTTTCCCCAGACCCGCAGAACCTGCAAATCGAGGTTCACATCCCTCGGGCTCAGGCCCGTCAGCTCGCTGACCCTGAGCCCGCTTCCGTACAGGAGCTCCAGCATGGCCCGATCGCGCCTCGGCAGGAAGCCCTCCTCCCCTGGGGCCTCCAGCAGCCGGAAGACATCGTCCACCGACAGGAAGTTGGGCAGCATCTGCTCCCTCTTCGGCATGGACAGCAGTGCCGCCGGGTTGGCCGCGATCTTCCCTTCGAGCAGAAGAAAACGGTAGAAGCACCTCAATGCGGACAGCTTCCGCGCCGTGGAGGCCTTCCGGTTCTGCCTGAACCGGCTCGAAAGGAAGCCTCGAATGCTGTACTCGTCGGCCGAGTCCGCAGGACAGGACGGTCCCCCCTCGCCGAGGTAGGTCAGGAATTGACCGACATCGCTCAAGTAGTTGCGGACGGTATGCCGGCTGTAGCCCTTGCTGTGAGCGAGGTAGGCCGCAAACCCATCCAGGCATCCCTCGATCCCGCCGGCAGACTCCCGGGACCCTTCCCCCTCCCCCTTCATCGCGCATGGCCTCCCCACCGGATTTTCCGGAATTCGACCGCATCCCCCGCCGCAAAAAGCAGTATTACCATAACGTTAAGCCTGGTCGGATGCAAGCAAGAGGGGTTTCCCAACAGGGGGGACCCGTGCGCCCCGCACGGCGGATCACTCGAGCCAGGAGAGGTCGCCTCGTCCCCTGCGGATGAGGACGGGCTGGGCGCCCGTGAAATCGATGATGCTGGAGGGCTCTCCGGGGCACTCGGCTGAAATCACGATTTCGATCCTTCCGCGGAAGAGCCTCTCGATCTCTTCCGGGTCGCCGAGAATGGTGCCGTCCTCCAGGGTGGCACTCGTGCTGATCAGCGGCCGGCCGAGCCCCTCCACCACGTCGCGAACGATGCGGCTGCCCGGGATGCGCGTTCCCACCGTCTTCTGGGGCGTGAGCATCACCTTGGGAACGAGCGGGGTGGCCGGGAGGACCAGAGTGTAAGGCCCGGGCAGCAGCCGCCGGAGGATGCGGTGAGCCGAGTTGGATATCTCTGCGTACTGGCTCAGCTCTTTCAGGCTGGCACAGAGGATGCTGACCGGCTTGCGGCGGTCCCGCTTCTTCAGGGCGTACAACCGTTCGATGGCTCGCTTGTTGAACAGGTCACATCCGATCCCATAGGTGGTATCCGTCGGATAGCTGACGAGTGCACCCTCGGACAGGGCCTCCACCACGCGCTGGATGTGCCGCTGCTGGGGGTTGATCGGGTTGGTGTGCAGAACGGTGCCCATGGTTGACCCGGATGATGGCCCTTCTCCTTTCGCTTCCGAACCATCGCGGCTGGGCCGCGCGCGAAGCGGCGGGCCTGCTCGCCGCGACGCGAAGCGTCCGTGCCATGGTTCTATTAGACTGTCTCGGCTCGAAGAAAGCAATCCACCACTTCGGGGTCGAAATAGAGGCCGGAAAGGCCGGCGATCCAGGAACGAGCGGCCTCCTGCGTCAGGGCCGACCGGTACGGCCTGTCCTCTTTCATGGCGTCGTAGGCATCGGCAACCTGGAGGATCCTCGCCTCCAGGGGAATCTCTTTACCGACCAGGCCGTCGGGGTAGCCTCTCCCGTCGAAGCGCTCATGGTGGGCCCGGACGGCCTGACAGATCGGGGGGGGCAGAGACAGGGACCGAAGGATCTGCTCCCCTCGCAGCGAATGGTCGTGGATCACGAGCGTCTCCTGGAAGGAGAGCATGCCCGGTTTGTCGAGAATATGAGGCGGCACGTCCAGTTTGCCCACGTCGTGCAGCAGGGCGGCCAACTGCAGGTACAGCAGGCGTCTTCCCGACAGGCCGAAACGGACTGCCACGGCCAGGGAAAGGGAGCACACCCTCTCGGCGTGCCCTCGCAGATCGTGGTTGGCGTTCGACATGCCGGCCAGCAGGTCCGCGACGGACCCCTGCTGCAGGGTGAACGGATAGCCACGCTCCGCCTTCAGCAGAACGTGCTGTTCCCGGTCTTCTCCCCCGAGGAACATGAGAGCCTCCTTTCGTATTCCCTGTACAAAAGGTCCTTGGGGATTCCATGGTCGATGAAGTCCCAAGGGAAGAGTTCCTCCCTCCGACGGTCCCTGCACACGAAGAAATCGGGATTGAGCGCGGTCTTCCGAAAGGCCCGCTTCCAGTCGGCATCCTCGGTCGCACCCTCCAGCACGAACGGGAGAATGCGCCGATCTCCCCGACTGAACAGGGCCTGCAAATAGGCCCATTTGGCTAGGCCGTGGGTCACGTGGATGTTCGGCTCCTTTTGAAGGGAGCGCCGGATCCTGTTCAGGCGTTCTTTGATCACACCCTGTTCCTCCATGGCGCACCACTGGAAGACGGACCAGGGCTTGGGAACGAAGGGGTTCACGCTCAGGGTGATCTCGCCCATGCGGCGCGTGTCCTTGGCCGCCCGCAGGAACCGGTGGCGGATCCGCCTGGCGAGTTCCACGATCGCGTCCACGTCCTCGTCCGTCTCCCCCGGCAGGCCCACCATGAAATAGAGCCGCATGCTGAAGATGTTGTGCTCGGCCAGCCTGTCCGCGCAACGCAGGATGTCTTCCTCGTCGAACGCCTTGTGCAGCATCCGGCGGAGCCGAAGGCTTCCCGCTTCGGGCGCCAGGGTCACCGTCTTCTGGCCGCTGGCCTGCAGGGCATCGAGAAGTCGATCGCTCAGAGTGTCCAGACGCAACGAGGGAGCCGAGAGCTTCCCTCCTCTCTCCAAGAGCCATTCGCACAGAGCGTCCAGGTCCGGGTAGTCCCCGAGGGAAGCACAGACCAGGCCCAGCCGGCGGTCCTTCGCGATTCCCTCCTCCAGGGAGGACCGCAAGGCCTCGAGGCTGCGGTACCGAACCGGCCCGTAGAGGAAGCTCGTCGCGCAGAAGCGGCAGCGTCGGCTGCAGCCCCTTCCCACCTCCACCAGGTGGATTCCTGCAAACTCGGATTCCGGCGAGGAGACGGTCGCAACCGTGCGGAAGGCGTCCAGATCCCGTATCCATCTTCTCTTGACCTTTTCCGGGGCCCCCGCCCGGGGTTCGAAGGCCCTGAGCGTTCCGTCCTCCTCGTAGGAGGGCTCGTAAAGGGCAGGCACGTACACGCCCTCGACGGCGGGCGCCTCCCGGAGGAAGGCCTCCCTGCCGCCGGCGCCGCGCCTGCCGCGATACCGATCGAGAATCTCCTCGAGGGCCTCTTCCGCCTCCCCGAGCACGAACAGGTCGATGATGCCCGCCATCGGCTCCGGGTTGAGGAAGCCGGCCGGTCCGCCCGCGATCAGCAGGGGGGAGTCCCGGCCGCGGTGGCGCCGCTCGGCGGGGATGCCGGCCAGGCCGAGGATGGCCGCGACATTCGGGTAGTCGTTTTCGTAGGAAAGGGAGAAGGCGATGATCTCAAAGGCGTCCAGGGGCTTTTGCGACTCCAGGGAAAAGGGCCGCAGACCGGTCCGCGCCAGTTCCTTCCTCTCCTCAGCATCGGGCAAGAAGAGCCGTTCGCAGACCACGTCCGCGTGGCGGTTGAGCAGCCCGTAAACGGTCAGGAACCCGAGGTTGGCCATACCCACGCGGTAGACGTTCGGATAGACGAGGGCGACCGGGATACGGCCCCCCCAGTCTTTCCGATAGGTCCCTTCCTCCCGGGCGAGGCGCTCCCGCGCCGCCCGGTGCATCCGACTCGACATGGCCGACCGCCCGTAGCCGCTCCGGACAAGGTTTGTTCCGTTCCCTCCGCCTCTTCCGTCAATCGGCTACCGGCTGACGAAGGAACGTGGGAACGTCCAAATCGGTTTCCTCCCGCCTGCTCGACGTGCCGCCCGCCTTGATGATTCGCAGCGGATCGGCTTCCTTTCTCTGGGTCCTTCGAAAGGTGGGAATATCCAGTTCGTCCTGGAAGACATTCTCTCCGGCAAAAGGCGGCCGGCCGGCGATCGAGGCCACCTTCTTCTCCAGTTCGAGCTTCCCCTTCTCCGCGCGGCCGATGCCCGTGGCGATCACCGTGATCCGGACCTCTTCCTCCATTTCGCCGTCGATCACGGCGCCGAAGATGACGTTTGCATCCGGATGCACGCTCTCCTGGATGAGAGTGATCGCCTCGTGGACCTCATGGAGCGTAAGGTCGTTCCCCGCGGTGACGTTCACCAACATGCCGCGCGCGCCGTCGATGGAGATGTCCTCCAGAAGGGGGCTGGAAATGGCCTTCTGCGCCGCCTCCACGGCCCTGTTCTCGCCCTGCGCGACCCCTTCTCCCATCAGCGCCATGCCCATTTCGCTCATGATCGTGCGCACGTCCGCAAAATCCACATTGATCAGGCCTGGCACGGTGATCGTGTCGGAGATCCCCTTGACGGCGTTGTGAAGAACCTCATCCGCCTTCCGGAAAGCGTCCCGCAGCCGCGTGTTCTTGCCGACCACGTTCAGGAGCCGCTGGTTCGGGATGGTGATCAGCGTGTCCACGCAGCGCTTCAACTGCTGGATCCCGTCGTCGGCCTGGCGCATCCGCACCTTTCCTTCGAAAAGGAAAGGCTTCGTGACCACACCGACCGTCAGCGCCCCGGTCTCGCGGGCGATCTCCGCGATGATCGGCGCTCCGCCGGTGCCCGTACCCCCTCCCATGCCCGCCGTCACGAACACCATGTCGGCCCCTCCCAGGATCTCGCGCATCCTCTCCCGGTCTTCGATGGCCGATCGTCGGCCCACCTCCGGATCCCCGCCCGACCCGAGACCCCGGGTGATGTTCTGCCCCAGTTGGATCTTGGTGTGGGCACAACTGTTTTCCAGGGCCTGCAGGTCCGTGTTGGCCGCGATGAAGTCCACGCCCCGCAGGCCCAGCTCGATCATGGTGTTCACTGCATTGCCCCCTCCGCCGCCAACCCCGACGACGCGGATCTTTGCCCCCTTGCCTTCGCCTTCTTCGAATTCAAGCATTTCTCTCCTCCCTCCCTTTCTTCGTGTGCCTGTCCCCACCGCCTGGCGGACCCTTCCGGCCGGCGGCCGCACCGGGCCCTTTCCTTACAAAGCGGTGCATGCCGGATTCCAAGCCTTCCCTTTCAGAGGAACATTCCCTCAAACCACGCCCGCATCCGCCGGATGACCTTGGTGAAGATGTTCTCATCCACTTGCGGGAACCTCTTGCCTTCCATGTCCCGCTTTCCGTAGAGAAGCAGCCCGACGGCCGTCGAATGGAGCGGGGACTTGACCACATCCGCCAGGCCCCCGATACTTCTGGGCAACCCGACGCGAACCGGCCGCTGAAAGATTTCCTCGGCGAGCGTCTCGATCCCGGCGAGCAGGGAGGATCCCCCCGTGAGGACCAGTCCCGACGAGATCATCTCCTCGTATCCGCTCATTTGAATCTCCCGCTTCAGGAGCGTGAAGATCTCACAGACCCTCGGCTCGATGATCTCCGCCATCACGCTACGCGAGAGATCCCGAATCCCCCTTCCGCCGACCCCCTGGATCCCGATGGTCTCCTCGGAATCGACCAGGGACGAACGGCAGCATCCCCACTTCTTCTTCACCTCTTCCGCCTCCGAGATCGGGGTCTGCAGGCCGTAGGCCAGGTCCGTGGTCACCTGGTTGCCTCCCAGCGAGAGAACGGCGGTGTGCTTGACGCTGCCGCCGGAGAAGATCGCCAGGTCGCTCGTCCCGCCCCCGATATCAACCAGGGCCACCCCCAGATCCTTCTCGTCGTGGGTGAGCACGGCCTCCGAGGAGGCGAGTTGCTCCAAGACGATGTCGTGCACGTTGAGACCCGCGTTGTTCGCGCACTTGATGATGTTCTGGGCCGATGTCACCGCACCCGTGACGATGTGGACCCGCGCCTCGAGGCGGACCCCCACGAGTCCGAGGGGATCCTTGATGCCGTCCTGACCGTCGATCGTGTATTCCTGCGGGATGACATGAAGGACCTCCCTGTCGGGCGGGATGTCGACGGCGGTTGCGGTCTCGATGACCCGCTTCATGTCCGACTCCTTGACCTCCCCGTCCCGGATCTTCACGATCCCGGTGCTGTTGAACCCCTTGATGTGGCCTCCGGCAATCCCGACATAGACCGACGGGATGCTGCAGCCCACCATCAATTCCGCCTCTTCCACCGCCTTCTTGATCGATTGAATGGTGCTCTCGACATCCACCACGACCCCCTTGCGAAGCCCCCGGGAGGGATGCTGGCCGATGCCGACCACGTCGATCCCCTCTTCGCCGGGTTCTCCCACCAGCACACAGATCTTTGTGGTTCCCACATCCAGGGCCGCAATGAGCGAATTGTCTCTCTTCGCCATGGTATCCTCTTCGACTCAGGTCGTCGGACCAAAGGAGGGACGGGAGCCCGCGACCGTTTCGGTCCCGCCCCCCCGCGGGATCCGTCCCTCGTCTTGTTCCCTTTCGCGCACAACGATCTGACCGGAAAAGCGCAGGTCAACGCTCTCGGTCGCTCTCGACTTTGAAGCCAGCAGGGGAAGGGCCTTTTCGAACCGGCTCGTCTTGTCCGGATATTCCGACCAGCCGACCCGGACGGGCACCGGGAATCCCTCGAGGACGAAGCTCAGCCCTTCCGAAGGATCCACGTGAATCTCGGAAACAGGCCCGAGGGACGGAGCCGCCTGCAGCGCCTGCAGGAGAGAAAGGGCTTCCTGGAGATCCCTGCCCTCCCGGCAGCGACGGATCTCCCCCACCCCCTGCCCCAGCCCGCTGATCATCGGGAAGTCGAGGGGCGCTCCCGGTCGGACGCGGTCCAGCAGCCTTCCCTTCCCGTTCATGTAGTACAGGCATCCCTGCGCCTCGACGAGCACGGCGGGCCTTTCCTCCCGGACCCGGATCAGCACCTGATCGGGGAAACGCTTGACCACCGTGGCATGCTCGATCCAGGGATGGGACTCCAGCCGGCGGGAGGCGCCGGACGTGCGGAAGGCAAGGAGGTTCGCACCGGGACGGATCCCGCTCAGGAATCGGATTTCGTCCGCACTCACGCTCCCCGAACCTTCCACCTGAACCTCCTTGACGGTGAACAGGTGCGACCGGAACACGACATGCGCGACCCCGCAGAGCGCCAGGCTCGATGCCCCGATGGCGAACCCCCAGAGGGACCCGCGCAGCAAGGCACGCCACCGCCGGCGGCGGGTTCCCTCCCGCCGAGCCCTCTTCCGGTCCGGGGTCCGCAGCTCGGACCCGGATCCGAAAAGGCCCAGTTCCTCCGTGCGCAAGAGATCCTCAACCACGTCCCTTCAGTTCCTCCAGCAGCATCTCGCCGACCCGATAGACATCCCCCGCACCGAGCGTCAGCACCATCTCGCCCTGCCGGCATGCGTCCGAGAGGTGGGAGACGATCTCGGAGAACTCTTTCAGGTAGTGAACCTCTTTGTGCCCCTGCCTTCGGATCCCCTCCGCAAGCTTCCTGGCGTGCACGCCCGCGAGTTCCCTCTCGCCCGCAGCGTAGATATCCGTGACGATCACCGAATCGGCATCGTGAAATGCGCTCAGGAACTCCTCGAAGCAGAGTTGGGTGCGGGAATATCGATGGGGCTGGAACACGACGAGGATGCGGCTGTCCCAGCCCTTTCGCACCGCATCAAGGGTCGCGCGCACTTCGGCGGGGTGGTGGGCATAGTCGTCGACGACGACGACGCCCCCTTCCTTTCCCTTGATTTGCAGCCGCCGCTGAATGCCCTGGAAGTTCTCCAGCCCCCGCTTCACCACGGCAAACTCCAGGTCCAGCTCGTGTCCTACCGCCACGGCCGCCAGGGCATTCGACACATTGTGCTGCCCCGGCATCCGGAGGTGGATCTCTCCGAGTTCCTGCTCCTGCCGGAACACACGGAACCGGGTCTCCCATCCCTGTTGCCGGATCTCCTGCGCTCGGAAGTCGGCCTGTCGGGACAATCCGTACGTGGCATAGCGCTTGCGCACCTGAGGCAGCAGGGAGCAAACCTCCGGGTGGTCCATGCAGAGAACCACCAGACCGTAGAAAGGAACCTTGTTCACGAACCGGAGGAAGGCCTCCTTCAGGTTCTGCATGTCCTTGTAGTGGTCGAGATGTTCGGGGTCGATGTTGGTGACCACCGCCACGGTCGGGCTCAGCATGAGAAAAGACCCGTCGCTTTCATCCGCCTCCGCCACGAGGAAATCCCCTCCGCCGAGCCGGGCGTTGCTGCCCAGGCTGTTGAGCCTGCCCCCGATCACCAGGGTAGGGTCCATTCCCCCCTCGGCCAGGACCGAGGCGATGAGCGACGTGGTCGTCGTCTTTCCGTGCGAGCCGGCAACGGCAATGCCGTATTTCATCCGCATCAGCTCGGCCAGCATCTCTGCGCGCGGAATCACCGGGATGTTTTCCGCGCGCGCGCGCACGACCTCCGGGTTGTCGGACGGCACCGCAGAGGAGACCACCACCACGTCGGCCCCCAGAACATGCTCGGCGCGGTGGCCCCGGTGGACGGTGCCTCCGAGCCGCGCGAGCCTTTCCGTCGTGGAGGTCGCCCGCAGGTCCGAGCCGCTCACCTCGTAATTCAGATTGAGCAGAAGCTCGGCGATCCCGCTCATTCCGATGCCGCCGATGCCCACGAAATGGATCCTCTGATTCTTCTTGTACATGCCGATGGCGCCTTCAGGTGCGCGGTGTCGATCGCAATACGCCCTGCCGGGCGATACTGATCAGGAAACCCGATGCAATCATCGAGGCGACCAGGGAAGAGCCGCCGTAACTCAGAAAAGGCAACGCCATCCCCTTCGTCGGCAGCAGCCCCATGACGATGGCCATGTTCATCGCCATCTGGATCCCCAGGAGAAAGGTCAGCCCGCACGCCAAGAACACACCGAACCCGTCCGGAGCGCGCAAGGCGATTCGAACCCCGGTTACCACGAAGAGAAGGACAAGCAGCAGGAAGAAGGAGCAGCCCAACATCCCCAGTTCCTCCCCCATGACCGAGAAGATGAAGTCGGTGTGGGCATCGGGCAGGTAGAAGAGCTTCTGCGTACCGTTTCCGAGGCCCACGCCGAAGAGCCCTCCGTTCCCGAAGGAGATCAGGGACTGAATCAACTGGTAGCCGGCCCCGTACGGGTCTGCCCATGGGTCCGAAAAGGAGACCAGACGCTTCCACCGGTGGTCGTCCAGGCAGAGAAGCCCTCCGGCCGGTACCGCGGCCAGCAGCGTCAGGGCGAGGTGTTTTCCTCGGGCGCCGGCGAGATAGAGGAGCAGAAGGACGGCCACCACGAGGATGACCGGGGTCCCGAGGTCCTTCTGCGCGAGCACAAGAACGACAAAGGGGGCCGCGACCAGCCAGATGACCAGGTAGGCGCCCAAGGACTCGCGGATCGCCCTGCGAACCGCCGCCTTCGAGAGCAGGCTTGCCAGCGCAAGCACCAGCGTGACCTTCACGAGCTCGGAAGGCTGGAAATTCACCGGCCCGAAATCGATCCAACGCCGGGCCCCGCGCACTTCCTTTCCCAACTGCGGAACGAAGACGAGCACGAGCAGCACGCCGCTCAGGGCGAGGATCTGCAGCGCATGCGGCTGGAACCGGCGGTAGTCGCTCAACCCGACGAAAACCATCAGGGCGAACCCTGCGCAGGCGAACAGGAACTGTCTGTAGAAGAAATGGTACTGGCTCCCGAATTGCTGCATCGAGAAGACGGAACTGGTCGAATAGATCAGCAGCAGGCCGAGACAGACAAAGAAGACGCTCAGCATCCCCATCGTCACTTCGTCTCTGTGGCTGCGGTATTTCTGCAAGGCCTACTCCTTCGGACCGCCCGCCCGGACCAGGCTCCTCACCAGGGCCTTGAAGCGCCGGCCCCGGTCCTCATAATCCCGGAACATGTCGAAACTCGAGCAGGCCGGAGAAAGCAGCACGACCTCCCCGGAGCGCGCGGCCCCCCACGCCCGGGCCACCGCCTCTTCGAGGTCTTCGGCCCTTTCGATCGCGGTGGATCCGCCGAGTTCCCGCTCCATCCTTCCCGCCGCCGCCCCGTACAGGAAAAGCCGCCGAACGCGCCGTTCGAGGGACTCCCGCAATGGAGCGAAGGAACCTCCTTTGTCCTTGCCCCCCGCCAGGAGCAGAACCGGCTCGTCGAAGCATTCCAGGGCCCGCACAACCGAATCCACGGTCGTTGCCTTGGAGTCGTTGTAGAACCGGACGCCTCCCGCCTCCGCCACGAACTCGACACGGTGCTCCAGCCCGCCGAAGGCGTCCATCGCCTTCTGCACCCCACGGGGATCCGCCCCGCACAGCCGGGACGCAGCGAGGGCGCACATCATGTTCTCCAGGTTGTGCCTGCCCGGCACGCGTACCCGGCCGGTTTCGTAGCGCTCCTGCGCACCGCTTACCGGATCTCTGTAGACGATGACCCCCTCCCGCAGGCTTACATCGGGGCCCTTCTCCACGCCATGCCCGAATCGAAGGGGGCGGGCCCGGATGCCGTCCCGGAACCTCTCCAGCCAGGGGTCCGCAAGGGGCAGGACGGCAAAATCCTGGGCGGTCTGGTTGCGGAAGATCCGAGCCTTGGCCTCGGCATAGGCCCCAAGGTCCGGGTACCGATCCAGGTGGTCCGCGCTGAGATTCGTCCAGACGGCCACCCGGGGGCGGAAGCGTTCGATCATCTCCAACTGAAAGCTCGAAAGCTCAGCCACGACCACCTCCGGCCTCTTTCCGGCGAATCCGTCGGCGGCAGGTTCCAAGAGGAATTCGGTCAACGGCCTCCCGATGTTGCCCCCGACCCAATGCGGAACCCCTCCCTGCTCGAGCATGGCATCGATCAGGTGCACCGTCGTGGTCTTCCCGTTCGTCCCGGTGACCGCGACGATGGGGCACGAGATGTGCCGGAACGCAAGCTCGACCTCCCCGATGACCTCCACGCCGGCCGCCCGCGCCCGCTCCAGGGGCGGGATGGTCGAGGGAACGCCCGGGCTGACAACGATCAGGTCCGCCCCCAGAAAATCCTCCGCATGGTGCGCTCCAAGCCGCAGACGGCATCCTGTCTGTTCGAGGACGCGGAGCGCGTCCTCCAGGTCCCCGGGCGTCTTCAGGTCGGTGCAGGTCAATCGGGCCTTCCGCAGCGCGAGGAACCGGGCGGCTGCAACCCCGGTGCGGGCCAGGCCCACGATCAGCACGTTGCGTCCCTCCAACTCCAATCATGCCTCCCTCGAGCCCCGGAAGATCCCCTTGCGGGTCAAAGGCGAAGGGGATCGATCGAGTATGTATGAAGCCATCGATACGCCTGCGGTGACCCGTTTTGCTGTGAAAGATGCGCTCTTCAAGCCTTCAACCGCCCCTTTGCCCTTTGACCTTGGCCCTTTCGCCTCCGGCGGGCATCTACGCTTCCTGAGGCAAGGGTTTGCTCCGGCGGTGCAGTTCCTCGACAACCCTCTCCAGGGCCATCCCGCGGGATCCCTTGATCAGCACCCACTCCCCCCCCTTCATCCCTGCCAGGATCTCCCCGGCGACGCTCGCCTCGTCCTTGAACAGCAGGATGCGGCCCGCCGGCATCCCCTGCTCCTGGGCGCCCTCCCTGACCCGCTCGGCATAGCTGCCCGTGACGCAAAGCAGGGACGGCCGGGTCCTTCCCGCCTTTCGGCCGAGCTCGCGGTGCGCCTCCTCGCTCGCGGCTCCGAGTTCGAGCATGTCGCCCAGGACCAGGATACGGTCCGCGTCCCCGCTGACCTTGCAGAGCGTCTCCAGCGCGTATTCCATCGATGCGGGGTTTGCATTGTAGCTGTCGTCCACAAGGGTAAAGCCCTCGTAGGTGCGTATGGAAAAACGCCCCTTCATCGTCTGAAACCGCGCCAGCCCCTCTCCCACAGCCTCCAGGCCGGCCCCGAGGGCCGAGGAAAGAGCGGCGGCGGCCAGGGCATTGACGAGGTTGTGTCGTCCCGGCAGGTGGATCTCGGTAGAGACTTCCTCCCCCCGGACCGAGATCCGCACCTTCTGCGAGGGCCCGCTCCCTTCGGCCGCGACCAGTCGTACCCCGGCCGATGGGTCGAAACCGAAGCTCCTCTTGGCGCCCTTCCATCGCTCGGCCAGGGCGCAGACGAGCGGGTCATCCCGGTTGAAGACGAGGACCGACTCGCTCGGCATTGCCTCCAGCATTTCCCCCTTGGCCTCGGCGACAGCCTCCACCGAAGAGAACCGCTCCAGGTGGGCGGGTCCCACGTTCAGCAGGGCGCCGACCTGGGGTTGCGCGATCCGGGTGAGGGCGCGAATTTCGCCCGGTTCGTTCATTCCCATCTCGAGGACCACCCTCTCGTGCTCGGCCGCAAGCTTGAGAAGCGTCAACGGAAGACCGATTCGGTTGTTGAAATTCCCCGGGGTCCAGAGGCAGCAGAAGCAGAGCCGCAGGATGGCCGTCGTCATCTCCTTGGTAGTGGTCTTCCCGTTGCTCCCGGTCAGCACGCCCACGGGAACGGGGAACTTCCGCCTCCATCCGGCGGCAAGATCCCCCAAGGCCCGCAGACAGTCCGGAACGATCACAACGGCGGCCCCGGGGCCGACCCGGCCGGCCTCGGGTGGAACCCTCTCCACCAGGGCCCCTCGCGCCCCCCTCTCCAATGCGCTCCGGACGAACGTGTGCCCGTCGAACCTCTCGCCGCGCAGCGCGACGAAGAGGTCCCCCTCCTCCACAGTGCGGGAGTCGGTCCAGACACGCGGAAACACGCACGCCTGGATGCCCGAGACCTCTTGGCCCCCGGTGAAGGTCAGGACTTCGTGCAAGGAGATTCCCTCTCGAGGATCAGCCAATCGCCGACTCCCTGTTTCCAACCCCTCGCAGAGCGCGAACCACCTCCTCGCCGTCCCGGAAGGGGATTCTCTGCCGACCTACGATCTGCACTTCCTCATGGCCCTTTCCGGCGATCACCACGGTATCGCCTTCTTCCGCAATTCGAACCGCCAATCCGATCGCCTCGCGGCGGTCGACCACACGGCTTGCGGCCTTGACCCCGGCCCGCTTTCCGGCGATTTCGGCCGGCTCCAGCAATCGAATGCCCTCCTCCCGCATCCCCATCAGGATTTCCTCGATGATGGCTTCCGGCGACTCCGACCGAGGGTTGTCCGAGGTCACCAGGACGAGATCGCTCCAACGAGCGGCCGCCTTGCCCATCAGGGGGCGCTTCCCCCGATCCCGGTCCCCCCCGCAGCCGAAGACCGTGATGAGCCGTCCCGGCGTGAATCCGCGCACGCCGGCCAGCATCCGGTCGAGGGCCTCGGGCGTGTGCGCATAATCCACGAGAACGAGAAAGCCCCTGTCGGTGGCGATTCGATCCAGTCTGCCCGGTATGCGCCCGGTCCTTTCGACACCCCGAGCGATCGCTTCCTCCTCAATCCCCAGGCCGTCCGCGACCGCGACGGCCAGCAGGATGTTCATGGCGTTCACTTCGGCAAGCAGGGGGCTGCGCAGCCGCAAGACCTTGCGGCCGCGACGGATCCGCAGAGAAATGCCTTCCCGGTCACAGACCGTCGATTCAAGGCGGTAGTCGGCCTCTTGCCGGCGACCCACGGTGACCGCCGGCACCCGAACCATGTTCAGGAGCCTTTGCCCGTGCGGGTCGTCCTGATTCACCACCGCCTTTCGATCGGCGACCCCGGAGCGGGCCAGGTGGTCCGTAAAGAGACGTGCCTTGGATGCGAAATACGCCTCCATGTTCCCATGATGATCCAGGTGATCCCTGCCGAGCATGGTGAAGGCGGCGCGCGAAAAGTGGCACGCCTCCACCCGATGGGCATCCAGACCGTGCGAGGAAACCTCCAGGAGCGCATGGGTGACCCCGGAGTTCACCATGTCCCGCAGGATCCGCTGCAGGTCCAGCGATTCGGGGGTCGTGTTCGCGGGGTGATGAACCCGGTGGCCGTACCGGTAGGAAACGGTCCCGATCACGCCGGGCTCGCGCCCGGCCTCCCGGAGGATCGATTCCATGAGGTACGTGAAGCTCGTTTTCCCATTGGTCCCCGTTACCCCGATCAGCACGAGTTCCCTGGAGGGCTCCCCAAAGAACCGCGCGGCGATCTGCGCCATCGATTTGCGGATGTCCGACGCCTCGACCGCGGGAACCGCGAGGGAGGCAGGACCCCCCGTCGCCCCCGAGAGGGCGACGGCGTGCGCGCCCCTCTTTACGGCCTCCCCGATGAATTCCCGCCCGTCGGCGAGCTCGCCGGGCAGGGCGAAGAAGAGATCTCCCGGGGCCGTCTTGCGCGAGTCGCAGGTAAGACCGGAGATCTCCGTGGCCGGGTTTCCCCTGACCCGGATTCCCGAGATTCCCTTCAGCAGGCTCTCCAGATTCACTTCTTCTCCGCCCCTTCCGTTCCGGAGACGATCCGGCCCATGGGGAGGCCGGAAAGCCTGATTGCCTGGCCCTCGCTCATCAACGTTCCCGGGGGCGGATCCTGCTCCAGGACCCTTCCGGACCCTTCTACCCGTATCGTCACCGGAAGGCCCTCCAGGGCACGCAGTGCACTTCGAAACGCAAGGGACCGCAGATCGGGCATCCTCCATGCACCCGGGGAATCCGTCCACGCGACCTCTGTCGTCTCAAAGGGCCTTTCCCCTGCCTCGCCCGTTGCGGAGGAGAACGGGGCGGCAGAGCCGTTTCGAGCGACCGCGGGCATCTCGGCCGGCACCTGCAGGTAGTGGAGGCTCGAGGCGGCGATCTTCTGAAAAACAGGCGCGGCAAGTCTGCCTCCCGTGGCCTGCCATTCGACATCGTTCAGCACCACGGCGATGACCAGTTGCGGTTCATCCACCGGCACGAGGCCGACAAAAGACACGATGGAGCGCTCGGTGGAATACCTTTGGGTCTTCGGGTCGACCTTCTGGGCGGTCCCGGTCTTCCCCCCGACTCGAAATCCGTAAACCTTGGCGCCTTTCCCCGTACCGGTCTCGACGACGGCCTCCAGGACCGCCAGGACGCGCTCGGCCGTCGCGTCCGAGACCACCCGGCGCAGGATTTCCGGGTGACGGACGTGCACAACCCTGCCCGCCTCGTCCCGGACCTCCCGCACCACAAAGGGCTCCAGCAGAAATCCGCCGTTTGCCAGCGCGGCGTAGGCCGTGGCCAGTTGAAGCGTCGTGACCGAAAAGCCCTGACCGAAGGCATGGGTTCCCAGCGCGACCCTTGCCCATTGCCTCCAGGGCCTCAGCCGGCCCGCCACCTCGCCCGGCAGATCGATCCCTGTCTTCTGCCCGAATCCAAAGGCATTCAGGTACTCCCACCACCGCTGCGCCTCGAGCCGTTCGGCCAGCTTGGTCGCGCCGATGTTGCTGGAGTGGGTAAGGATCTCGAGGACGGAAAGTTCCCCGTAGGGCTTCATGTCGCGGATCCGGTGCCCCCCGAGGCGGTAGGAACCCCGCTCGCAATCGAATATCGTCTGCTCCGACACCAGGCCTTCTTCCAGCACCGCTGCGAGCAGAAAAGGCTTGACCGTCGAGCCGGGCTCGAAGCTGTCGGTGATGCAGCGATTCCGACGCAGGCCGGGCGCGTAGGAGGGGTACCGATTGGGGTTGAAGGAGGGCGCGCACGCCATGGCCAGAACCTCTCCGGAGCGGGGATCCAGAGCAACCGCCGTCCCGGAGGCCGCCTTCGTGTCCTCGACCGCCTGCTCGAGGGCGCGCTGGGCAGCGAACTGGATTCGCAGGTCGAGGGTCAGGAGGATCTCTCCGCTCCGATCGGGGCGGGGGGCCTCCGCCATTTCCTTCCACAGCAGTCTTCCCTTCGCATCCCTCTGCAGGAGCAGGCTCACCTGCGCGCCCCGCAGGTGCTCCTCGTAGCTCAACTCCAGGCCCTCCAATCCCTGGGAATCCACGCCCACGAAGCCGATCACATGCGCGGCCAGATCCCGGTTGGGATAGTAACGCTTGCCCTCTTTCTCCACTCCGATCCCGTTCAACCCCAGGGCCTGCACCTGCCTCGCCTTGCTCAAGGGGAGCTGCCGGGCCAACCAGACAAACGGGAGGGACTGGCTTAATTTGCTTTGGAGGCTTGCCGGATCCGCACCCAGGTGGGGGGCAAGCAAACGCGCCGCCTGCGCCGGGTCCTCCACGGAGGCCGGATGGCAGAAGACGCTTCCGCCCTCCACGCTCAGCGCCATCGGCGCCCCTCGCCGATCCAGGATCTTCCCACGCAAAGGGATCAGCTTGATCGGCTGGAGTTGCTGCCGGTCGGCCCAGGCCAGGTACCGGTCCCGCCGTGCGACCTGGTGCTCATAGAGACCGGCCATCAGGGTCAGAACGACGAGCACGAAGAAGCTGAGCAGGCTATAGATCTTCCTCCGCGGAAGCTCTTCCGGGCTCTTCATTTCAAAATCACCCGCTCTTCCACCGACGGCATCCTCATCCCGAGTTCCTCCTCCGCGAACCGGACGATCCTCTCGGGGCGCCGCAGCATCTGACGTTCGATCTCAAGGGCGTGCCGGGCCAGAACCCGCTGCTGCTGCACCCGGTATGCCTGGGAGTATCGGTATCGGACCGTGATGCTCTGCACATGGATCCAGCTGGCGAGCAGGGCCGTCCCCACCACGAGCAGGACGCCGGCCAGGAAGTGTGCGATCCAGCGGCCTGACTGCCCCTTCGCATGGGGCGGCCGAATCACTTGCGCCCCCAGGATCTGCAGCCATCGTCCGCTTCTCGGGCCCACCATTTGCCGTCAGGCTCCCCGGTTCAGAGTCGTTCCACGATCCGCAGCCTTGCGCTCCGCGCAAGAGGGTTGCGCGAGATCTCCTCCTCTCGCGGCCGCAGCACCTTCCGGCGAACCTGCCGAAAGAGCGGGCTCGTCCTTCGCTCCTCCGCGACGGGAGCCTCGGTCGGCACAACCCCCTTCTCAAGGACGCGGAACCTCTGCTTGACGATACGATCCTCGAGGGAATGAAACGAAAGGACGCAGCAGCGTGCACCCTGGTAAAGAAGATCGGGCAGGTCTGCCAGGAAACCCTCCAAGGCTTCCAGTTCCCGGTTGACCGCAATTCGAAGGGCCATGAACACGCGGGTCGCCGGATGAATCCGGGTGCGCCCGGCCTGCCGTGGAATGGCGGCCAGGACTGCCTGGACGAGATCGCCCGTGGTCGAGAATCCGCCTCTCTCTACCCTTCTCCTTGCGATCGACCGCGCAATCCTACCGGCCCAACGCTCCTCCCCGTACCTGCGGAACAGGTGCGCAAGCCGGTCCTCGGGCAGGTCTGCCAGGAGTCGGCTTGCCGGGGTTCCGGACGACCGGTCCATCCGCATGTCCAGGGGTCCCTGCCTCGTGAAACTGAACCCCCGCTCCGGGCTGTCCAATTGCACTCTCGAAATGCCGAGGTCGAGCAGTGCGCCGTGCACCCTGGAAAGACCGTATCGTGAAAGGATCTCCCTGGCCTGCTCGTAACGGCCGTGCACGAGGACGGTCCGGTCGGCGAAGGGCGCCAGCCTCTGACGAGCGATCTCGATGGTTTCAGCATCCGTATCGATTCCGATCACCCTCCCGGTGGGTGCGCTCCTCTCCAGAAGCGCCTCTGCATGCCCCCCGGTTCCGACGGTGCCATCCAGGTAAATCTTTCCCGGCGAAGGATCCAGGAATCCGACGACCTCCTCCAGCATGATCGGCGTATGGTAGCGATGCATCAGGATCCGGCATCTTTTTCCTATCCCGCTTGAGGCCGGTAGGAACGGTTCAGATTCCCTGCTTTTCGGCCAACCGGGCAAGTTCGTCCTCGAGTTCGGAAATCATGTCGCCCGTTGGCGTGAACCTCTCTACAAAACTGTCGCGATTCCAGATCTCGAAGAATTCCATCATGCCGACAAAAAGCACCCTTTCCCCGAGCCCGGCCCGGTCGCGAAGCTCGGGGTGCACCAGGATCCTTCCCTGGGCATCCACGGAGCAGTCCTGAGCCGATGAGAAGAGCATGCGTTTGAAATTATCCACTGCCCTATTGAACTTGTTGAATCGCTTGAGGTTTTCCTCCAGTCGCTCCCATTCGAGCAGCGGATAGACCCGGATGCAGCCCGTCTCCCTCGGGGAGAGGACCAGCTGATCGTCATAATGGGCTCGAAGAATGTCGCGAAAGCGGGCAGGGATGCTCACTCTTCCCTTCTTGTCCAGGGTGTGTGAGAATTGTCCGCGGAAGCCTGGCATGAGATTCCTGAGTTGGAGGATCGAGTCTATACCAACTTATCCCACTCTGGGCCACAGCATGGGCAATTAAACCCCAACAGGGAAATCCGTGTCAAGCCATTTCTTCTTGTTTTTCTACTTTTTTCTACAAGGGGACGACTTGATCGGGGTTCGTACAGGGCGAGCGGGGTAACGGTAAGGCGCAGAGGGGTCGGAACCTTGGAAAACCGAAGGCGGGCGAACCCGGCAGGTTGCGTTCAGTAGAGCAGAAATCTCTCCCTCAGCATACGGAATTCCCGCAGTTCCTCTTCCCATTCCGGCTGCGCTCCGGCCGGGTCCTTCCCCTCTGCGACCCGTTCCCGGAGCCAGGACCCTCCGGCGAGCAGGTCGATCGCCGGCCTGTCCCTCTCGAATTCGTAAGGATCGCGCCTCCAGTCGAAGGCCTCGGGCCAAAGCCGGGCCGCGCAGTGAATGAGTCGAACGCCGGTCAGAAAAGGAAGAAATTCCTCCCGGTCGATGACGTGGATTTCCACGCCGCCGCAGGTCTCCCCTGCGTACTTGTGGAAGGTCGGCCGGAAACACAAGGGCCGGAATCGCACCCCGGGGAGCCCGAGGCCGTTCAGCGCCCGGGCGAACAGGGCCGGGTCGACCCAGGTCGCCCCCACAATTTCGAAGGGGCGCGTCGTTCCCCTGCCTTCGCTCAGATTCGTGCCCTCGAGCAAACAGCCGCCCGGATAGACGGTGGCCGTCGCCAAGGTAGGCATGTTGGGAGAGGGAAGAATCCAGGGCAGCCCGGTCTGGTCGAACCACATGCCGCGTTCCCACCCCTCCATCGGCACGACCCGCAGCGGGCAGTCGATTCCGAACGCCTCGTTCATCATCAGGGCCAGCTCGCCGATTGTCATCGCGTGGCGTACGGGCAAGGGATATCGACCCACGAAGGATCGGAACTTCTCGGCCACGAGATTTCCCTCGAGCATCGTCCCTCCGAGCGGATTCGGCCGATCGAGAACCCAGACCTCGACGCCTGCCTGTGCGCAAGCCTCCATGCAATGGGAGAGCGTGTAGACGTATGTGTAGTACCGGCTTCCCACGTCCTGCAAATCGACCAGCAGAACATCGACGCCCTGCAGCATTTCCGCAGTGGGCCGCAGCGATTCGGGCTCCTTGCCGTAAAGGCTGTGCACGGGCACTCCCTCAAGCCATGCGTCCTGTCGCCCCTCCACGCCCTCCTGGTCCTGGTGGGTGCCCATGAGCCCGTGTTCCGGGCTGAAGAGCGCCTTGATCTGAATCCCGGGAAGGAGATGGAGTGCGTCCCATGCGTACTCGATCCGGGAGGTCACGGAGGCGGCGTGTGCGAGCAAGGCGACTCCGGAGCCTTCAAGACTTCCCCTTTCCCGGTCGATCAGAACCTCCAAACCGGTACGAACCTTTCGGCCGGGCGATTTCCGGCTCCGCTTCATCGCTCACTCCCTCGCCGGCGTTGTAAGGGGGAAGGTGTCCGCGCCCTTCCGACGGACCGCGCGGGCCTGGCCTTCCGCCGGACCAGGAAAAGGCAATAGCATAATTCCTCCCGCAGGGAAAGGGCACACGCGCAGGAGCGGAGGGAGCACCGCAAGAAGGATCGAGGATTCTCCGCGATTGCCGACCGTATCGCAAAGATGCCATCGCAGGATCGTCAACCATCCCTTTGCCCTTTCGCCTTTCCCCTTTCGCCTCCGAAGAGACGGGGCGGGGGGAGCGATCGGTTGACTCGAGGCATGGCTCCCGTATTATTTCAAGGTTTGGGGTCAAGTCACTTTTCCGCGGCGGGAACGAAACGCCTTTTTCAGAGGGTAACGGAATGACAGCTGTGAAGAGCACCAATATCACCTGGCACAAACCGCTGGTCACACAGGCGGACCGTGACCGGAGGAACGGGCACAAGGGCGTGGTCCTCTGGTTCACGGGGCTGCCCAGTTCGGGCAAGTCGACCTTGGCTCATCATCTGGAGAGAATCCTCTTCGAACAGGGTTGCAACGCCTATGTGCTCGACGGGGACAACATCCGACATCGACTCAACAAGGATCTGGGGTTCACGGCCGAGGACCGTGCCGAAAACATACGCAGGATCAGTGAGGTGGCGAACCTGTTCTCGGATGCGGGGATCATCGTCATCTCCGCCTTCATCTCGCCTTACCGAAGGGACCGGGCCCAGGCCCGGAGCCTGAACGAGCCGGGGAGGTTCTTCGAGGTCTACTGCCGGTGCTCGCTCGAGGCCTGCGAGAGGCGGGATCCGAAAGGCCTCTATCTTCGTGCCCGAAAGGGAGAGGTGAAGGAGTTCACGGGCGTGTCGGCCCCGTACGAGGAACCCGAACGGCCGGAAATCGTCGTGGATACCGACAAGCAGAGCCTGGAGGAATGCGTATCGCAGATCCTCCGATTCCTTGAGAAGCAGGGGGTCATTCCCCCTGCTCCCTGACCCCTGGTCCGTCCCGACGGCCAAGCCCTCAGGGGCCCTGGAACCGGCCGACAACCCGCCCGCCGATGCGACACAAGAGAAGCAGGGGGTCGCCGCGGAATGCTTTCCTGCCCATCGCCATCGGGAAGGATCCTCGAAACAATCCAGAGACCGGCGCAATCCAATGATGGGGACGCAAGCCGGATCAAAACGGCGGACGAACCAAGCGACCGGAGGCCTCGATGAAGAAAGGAATCGGCGACCTGTTTCAGCAGGAGACCAAGTACGAGCGTGACCGGATGCCGGGGGGGACCCTGGATTGGTCCAGCCGACCGGAAACGTGCAAGCAGTACCCGGACAGGCCGCGACTGGCCCTTCCACCCCCGGAGACCCGCGGGGGAGCGCCCCTGTGGACGATCCTCTCACAGCGGAGGAGCGTGCGGGTTTTCCAGCCAAGGCCCCTTCGGGACGCCGAACTCTCGCAGATGCTCTGGGCGGCTCAGGGCGTCACGGCCGAACAGTCCGGATTCAAGTTCCGGACCGCGCCCTCTGCAGGAGCCCTCTATCCCGTCGAGACCTATCTCGTGGTCAACGACGTCTCCGGGATTCCTCAGGGAATCTACCATTACAATGTCCCGGCGCACTGCCTCGAGCAGCTCCGGCAGGGAGACTACCGTGTGGCGATCGCCCGGGCCGCCTTGGACCAGAGGATCGCTTACGATGCCGGCCTGGTCTTCGCGTGGACGGCCGTCTTCGAACGCTCCAAATGGAAGTACAAGCAGAGGGCCTACCGGTACGTCTACCTCGATGCAGGCCACATCGCCCAGACCGTGGCGATGGCCGCTGTTGCCCTCGGACTGGGCAGTTGCCAGATCGCGGCCCTCTACGACGAAGAGGTGAACGATCTGCTCGGGGTGGACGGAATCGAAGAAAGCGCTTTGTATCTCACGGTGGTGGGGAATCCTGACAAGTGAGGCCTGCGCAGGCTTGCTTCTCTTGCTCGGCCCCGGGCAGCCTGCCGGGATCGTGCGCTCGCCCTCTTTTCCGGATCGGTTTACGGGGCCCTACCGGAGAAGCTCCCGCGCAACGATCAGACGCCGGATCTCGGACGTGCCTGCGCCGATCTCGTAGAGCTTCGCATCCCGCCACAACTTCTGAATCGGGTACTCCAGGCAGTAACCGTATCCGCCGTGGATCTGCACGCCGTCGGCGCAAATCCGTGTGGCAGCCTCCGCGGCGAAGAGGATCGCAGAGGCGGCAAGCTTGTCCAGCTCCGTGCCCTTGCCCCCCTTCTTCCCCTCCGGGCTGTCGGCGAACACCGCCGCCCGGTAGGCGAGAAGGCGCGCCGCCTCGGTCAGGGAGTACATGTCGGCAAGCTTCTGTTGGATCATCTGGAAAGAACCGATGGGGCGTCCGAACTGGTTTCGCTCCTTCGCATACCGGATCGAGTATTCGGTGGCCTGCTGCGCGATGCCAACAGAACCTCCCGCCAGGACGATCCGTTCGTAGGCGAGCCCCGACGTCATCACGTGAACCCCGTGGTTTTTCTCGTAGACGAGGTTCTCCTTGGGCACGATCATGTCCTCGAAGATGAGCTCGGCTGTGGGCGAGCCCCGCATCCCGCACTTCTTGATCTTCTTGGACACGGAAAAACCGGGGAAGGTATTCTCCACGATGAAGGCGCTGATTCCCTTCGCCTTCTTCTCCGGATCCGTCTTCGCATACACAAGGATCGTGTTGGCGATGCTTCCGTTCGTGATGAACATCTTGGTTCCGTTCAGGAGGAAGTTATCACCCTGCTCCCGGGCCGTGGTTCGCAGCCCCATGGCATCCGAGCCGGCCTCCGGCTCTGTCAGACCCAGCGCTCCGACCTTCGAGCCCGCTGTCAGGTCGGGCAGGTACTTGGCCTTCTGCTCGGCCGAGCCGTTTTTGTAAATGTTGTTCGCGCAAAGGTTCGAATGGGCGGCATAGGTCATGGCCAGCCCCGGGCACACCCGGGACATCGACTCAACGGCCAGCAACTGCATCAGGATCCCCTGGGCCGAGCCGCCGTATTCCTCGGCGATGGTGATGCCGAGGATGCCCAGTTCCCCCAGCTTCTTGAAGAAGTCGGGCGGCATCCAATCCTCTTCGTCGATCTTCTCCTGCATCGGCCCCAGCTCCTTCAAAGACCAGTCATAGACCATGTCCCGGAGCATTCTCTCTTCCATGCTGAGCTCAAACTCCATTCAGGACCTCTCCTCTCCCTTTCGGTTCGTGAACGATACGCCACGCAACGCCGAGGCGTTGGCTTCTCATCTGCTTTTCCCCACAAATACAAAAAGTTAGCAGAGCCCGGGTTTCACGGTCAATAGTCGGGCCTTTCCCTGCATCCTTCCGAACGCCGGGAGACGACCCCGTGCAATCCCCTCTCGCAGGGCCTCCGGCCGTTTCCATTTCTTGACAATCCGGGCCGCACGTACGAGGATCGCACCGGGCCGGGGGACCCGTTACCGACCGAACACCCCCCGCTGCCGGGCAAGCCGGAGGAGGGCGCAGGGATGTCCGAACAAGGTCAAAAAGCGCAGAGACAGAGAGGGGTTCAAATCAAGATGCCCGAGGAGGTGGCGCGGGGGGCTTATGCGAACAGCATGGCCGTCTTTCATACCCGGGAGGAGTTCGTCATCGACTTCCTGAACGTATTCCCCCCGGCCGGCATCGCAACCGCCCGGATCATCACGAGCCCCGGACACGTCAAGAGAATCATTCGTGCCCTGCAGGAAAACCTCCGACGATACGAGGAGCGATTCGGCCCGGTGGAGGAGTCGACCCCTCCGGCCGGCGGCCCGATGGGCTATGCCTGACCCGCTGTCTTTCCGACAAGCTCGGGGCGAAGGTCCTCGAGTCTGTCCCGGATCTGCCGAAAGGCCTCCTGCTTTTTCTTCTCCAGGGATCCTCCCAGAAAAGCGTAGCAAGGATGCCCCTCGTAGACCCTCTGCAGGGCCCGCTCGATGGCAAGGGCACGCCCGTGCGGCTCCCGGCGTGCCGGGTTGTTGCCGACGTGTTCCCGGTAGAGGCGCGGATCCCGGATCACCTCCAACTGAAGAACCATATCGTAGCGGCGCAGCAAATCCTTCTGCGACACCCCCAAAAGGGAAAGGAGGCCGGGATAATAGGCAAGCCCGTCGAGCAGGCCCCTGTCGCAAAGGAGAAGGGACCCCTTCCGGAGAGCTTGCTCCTCGAGGGCGAGCTGTTCCCCGTATACGGCCCGCTGGAAGCGCTCCAGGCCCATGCTCCGCTCGGATCTGCCGGCGAGGATCAAGCGGGTGGCCGCCTCCGGCACCTGGACCGCATGCGGGAAGGCCTCGCCCATGGCGCGCCAGACCTCGGTCTTTCCCGCGCAAGGCCCCCCGGTAACGACCACGCGAAAGGGATCTTTGCCGGTTTCGGGCTTCATGGGCGCTCCCTAACGACCGGACTCGTGCCCGATTTCCCTTCCGGCTCTTGAACATGCTATCTTCGCGGGCTCCGGATCAAAAACGGAAGGGACCCGATGGAGCCCCCACAAGATCAGCCACACCCGACGCCCCCACCATTCCAGCTTGCGCCCAGGGAAAGAAGCGGGATCCTCGCCTCGCTCCTGCTGGCCGTGTTCACGGTCATGCTCGGCGTGGGAATCATCGCCCCCCTCCTTCCCGCGTATGCCCGTTCCCTCGGCGCCAACGGGATCGTTCTCGGCCTCATCTTCTCCATCTTTTCCTTCTTCCGAACCTTTTTCACACCCGTGACCGGCATCCTATCAGACCGGTGGGGAAGAAAACACTTCATGTCCGCGGGCATGCTCGCCTATTTCATCCTATCGCTGGCCTATGTTCAGGCCCACACCACCCCGGTCCTCCTGACCGTACGGGCCCTCCACGGACTGGCCGCGGCCTTTATCGTTCCTGTGGCCAACGCCTACGTGGCCGATCTGTCCCCGCCGCAGCAGGAGGGCAGATACATGGGCCTCTTTCTGGCCAGTTTCCTCGCCGGCTTCGCCCTCGGTCCGGGTCTCGGGGGCGTCCTGCACGACAGGCTCGGAATGGCCTCTTGTTTTGTGACCCTCGGCCTGCTCGCTCTCCTGGCCCTTTCGCTCCTGCTCGTCTTCGTACCGAACCTTCCGACGGGCCTTCAGCGTCGAGGAAAAGCGAGGCAGGGATGGAAATGGGGCGAGCTGCTCAAGTCCCACATCATCTTGACGCTCCTTGTCTTCACCTTCGTGAGCAGCATCGGCCGGGGATCGATCGTTTCGTTCGTCCCTCTCCTGGCCCAGGAGAAGCTCGGGATGTCGGCCACGCTGCTCGGCATCGTGCTCAGCACGAACCTCTCGCTCGCCGCTGCGCTTCTCCTGCCGTTCGGGATTCTCGCCGACCGGGCAGACAGAAAACGGATCCTCCTCGCCGGAACGTTCCTGTCGGGCCTGATGTTCCTCGCGCTCCCCCACGCAACGGGCCTCTGGAGCCTCCTGTTCGTCAACATCGTTCTGGGAATTGCAACCGCTCTGGCCTTTCCCGCCGCACAGGCCATCGCCGTCACCCTGGCCCGGGGCAAAGGGATGGGCGCCGTCATCGCAATGCTTCAGGCGGCCACGGGGGCCGGGTTCGCCACAGGTCCGCTGGTCTCCGGGATGATTTACAAGAGCTACGGCATCGAGTGGGTCTTCCATGCCTGCTCCGGCTTTCTGCTCCTCGCATCTGTTTACGGGTTGTTCTTCCTGCACGTCCCGTCGAAATCGGTCCGTTGATCGAGCAAACGGGAACCTCTTCCCCTCGAGATCCAAGCCCCGCCGCTGTCGGTTTGCACCCGGTGGGCAACCGTGCTAAGTTCTGGACCAGATCTTCTCGTTGAGGAGGAAAGCCATGAGCTGGGACAACCGACAAGGGCCGTGGGGCAAGGATCAGCGCCCGCCGGAGATCGATGAACTCCTGCAGAAGGTTCAGGACAGAGTTCGCAGCCTCTTCGGTGGAAAACGTTTCCCCGCCGTCGGCCTTGTCGTGATCCTCGGGGTGCTTCTCTGGCTGGCCACCGGAATCTACCAGGTCAACCAGGACCAGGTGGGCGTCGTGCAGAGGTTCGGGAAGTACGCCCGCACCGAGGGGCCCGGGCTGCAGTGGAAGTTTCCTTCCGGGATCGAGAAGGTAACCAAGGTGGCTGTCCAGCGCATCTACCAGGAGGAGTTCGGGCTGCGGACCCTCCGGGCCGGCATCCGCACCGAGTACGCACCGGAACGACAGTACGAACGCGAATCGCTGATGCTCACCGGGGACCTGAACTGCGTGCTCGTCCCGTGGGTGGTCCGCTATCGTATCGGCGACCCGTACAAGTTTCTTTTCAAAATACGGGACGTTCAGGAGACCTTGCGGGCATTGGCCGAGGCCACGATGAGGACGGTCGTGGGCGACTACAGCCTGGACGAGGTCCTGAACAAGAGAGAGGTGATTGCCGATCTCGCCCAGAAGGCGCTGCAGGATGCCCTGGAGAGCGCCGAAAGCGGCCTGTTCATCACGACCATCGAACTCGGCAAGACCAACGTTCCCGAGCCGGTTCAGCCTTCCTTCAACGAGGTCAATGCGGCGATTCAGGAGAAGGAAAAGCTCATCTACCAGGCTCAGGGCGCCTACAACAAGGTAATTCCCGAGGCGCGGGGCAAGGCGGAAAAGGTGATCCAGGAGGCGGAGGGATACTCGGTGAACCGCGTCAAACAGGCGGAGGGGAACGTGGCCCGCTTCCTCGCCTTGTACGAAGAATACAAGAAGGCGGAAGAGATCACCTTGCGAAGGCTCTATCTCGAAGGGATGGAGGAGATGCTTCCCCGGCTGGGCAGGAAATACGTGATCGACGAGAAGCAGAAAGGGGTTCTTCCCTTGCTCAACCTGGGAGAACGGGAGGAGAAGCCATGAAACTGACGCTCCCGATCGGGATTCTGATCCTGCTTTTCGTCGTCCTTGCGGGCAGGGTTTACTACATCGTAAATGAAACCGAGCAGGTGGTCATCACCCAGTTCGGCGCCCCGGTGGGCACGGTGATCACCGATGCGGGCCTGCACTTCAAGTGGCCGTGGAGAAATGCCAACTTCTTCGCGAAGAACATCCTGGATTGGGACGGGGATCCCAGCCAGATACCGACCTTGGACAAGACCTTCATCTGGGTGGATGTCTTCGCGCGCTGGATGATCATGGACGCGCGCCGCTTCTTCGAGAAGGTGAACAACGAAGTGGCTGCGCACGCGCAGCTCGACAGCATCCTCAATGCGGCCACCCGGAACATCGTCCAGTCACACCCGCTGATCGAGATGGTCCGGAACACCAACCGAAAGATGGAGGTCCTGACCTCGCCGATCGAGGGAAGGGCCGATCCCGTGGACAAGGGGGTTGGCATAGGCCGTGAACAGTTGATGGATATGGTCAAGGAGCGGGCGGGGCCGAAGCTCGAGGAACTCGGCATCCGGCTGGTCGATTTCCGCGTCAAAAGAATCAATTACATCCAGGAAGTTCAGGAGAGGGTCTTCGAAAGGATGATTGCGGAGCGGAAGCAGATCGCGGAGAAATACCGATCCGAGGGACTCGGGGAAAAGCAGAAGATCGAGGGACGCATGGAACGGGAGCTCAAGACGATCCAGGCGGAGGCGTACCGGGCGAGCGAGGAGATCAAGGGGAGGGCGGACGCCTCGGCGGCCGGAATCTACGCGCAGGCTTACGGCCAGGACCCGGAGTTCTACTCCCTGGTGAAGACCCTGGATCTGTACAAGAAGCTCCCGGAGAAACAGATCGATCTGATCCTCAGTACGGAGAGCGACTTCTTCAAATACATGAAAGGGGTTCATCCCTGACATTCTCCGCAGATCGGCTTTTCCGCCCTTGCCGTATGCGGACCCGAGGCAGAGGAAGGATTCATCCATGGCACGAAGGAAGAAGGACCCGGGGAAAACCCTGGTGTTCAGAATCACACCCGAGGGAAGGCCGAGGGTCTGGAGGACCGTGGAGCTGACCCAGAAGCAGACCCTTCAGCACCTTCACACGGTCCTGCAGAAGGCCTTCGAGATCAAGGGCAAACATCTGTACGCCTTTTACCTGAGCGGCAAGGAGTGGGACACCGAAACGGAATACGGGGGGCCCTCGGCGGGATGCGCCCGAAAGGCGAACAAGGCGGAGCTGGGAAAACTGCCGCTGGAGAAAGGACGATCCTTCCTGTACGTGTGCGACTTCGAGAAGGAGGTTCGCTTCACCGTCGAGTGGAAAGAGGAGCGGGAGGCCGACCCCAAGCTCTCCTATCCTCTCGTCCTCGAGGCGGAAGGAGAATTGCCGCCCCCGAAGATCCCCGTGCTGGACTCGCTTCCCCCCCCGATGAAGGCCCTGGTTCAGAAACTCAGGCTGGCCCTGGTCAACTGGGTTCCGACCCGCACCAAGCCTCGAGGGCCGAAAGACATCCAGACGGCCCTCGACCTCGTTGCCGCCATTCGAAAGCAGCTGGAGGCGGGAGGACGGGAGGCCTGGTGTCTGCTGGAGGAGGGTACGGATTTCCTTCTCGTCGACTGGCTCCTTTCCCTGCCCGCGGACCTGGGGAAAAGGAACATGACCGAACAGGCCTTCGATATCTGCGAAACCTTCGCCCCCTTTGCGAACGCGATCTATTTCCGGTGCGAGAAGGCCCTGCTGCTGGCGCATTTGGGCAAGCGGGAAAAGACGCTGCAGCAGATCCGAGCGAATCTCACCGAGCGACCGGAAGACCCCCGGGTCCTGGCGAAATCGGCCGAGGCGTTCTGGAGGCTCGAAGAAGTCGGCCACGCCGAGAGGCTGTTCCGCAAGGCCATGGACCTCGCGGCGGAAGACATCAACGAAAGGGAGAGAATCCTGGAAAAGCTCCTGGCCATGCTCCAGCAACACGAGCGCAGCGAAGAGGCCATGGAGTTGGTCCAGTCGGAGATGGATCGCGGCTGACGGGGCACGAACCGGAAGCCGTGCGGCCTCGCGCGAGAATCGCGCCGTTCGGTTTCGCCGAGGAATTCCGCGACCGTTTCCCGTCCCGGCGGAGCCCCCGTGACGGAGGCGCCGGCCCCGTCACCCCCTCTGGAGGGCCCTGCCGACCGGATGCGCCGATTCCACGGCGCCCCTGCGCAGAGACCTCGCCGCCGGATCTGCGCGCAGCGGGGCAGGGTGCGAGGATTCCTCACGGACCCGTCTTTGCGTCGGGATCGTCCGGTCGGCATCGTGCGGGTGCCGGGTTGCCTTCCCGTTCCCGGAGGTCGACGAAGAGGCGCCCATGACAGGCCGGAGGAAAACCCTCCTGCACTCCCTTCCGTTCCTCCTTCTCCTTGCCGCCGGCCCGGCCCGGGCGTCGGGCGAGGCGCGGGAGTGCGCTTCCTGCGACCGGATCGCGGAGGAGAGTCCGGATGCCGGGATACGGGAGATCCGCATCCTCCATGAAGATATCTTCGGCCCCGAGAGCGGTCTGCCCGGCTGGTTCCCCTGGACGGCCTTGAACCGGATTCACATCCGGACCGCGGAACGGTTGATCCGTCGGGAGTTGCTGTTCAAGGAGGGCGACCCACTGAGGCCGGACCTCATACGAGAGGCGCTCCGGAACCTGCGGGAGCGCGACTACTTCCGGGACGAGCGCATCGAGTGCGTTCTTCTCGAACCGGGCCGTGTCCGCGTCGATGTACACCTCAGGGAAAACTGGTCCCTCGTCCCCGTCTTCCAGATCCAGGGGGTGGACACCGAGTACGCGGTCACCCTGGGACTCACAGAGCAGAACCTTCTCGGCAGGGGAAAGAGCCTTTCTCTGTGGGGGCGCAAGGGCGCGGAGGCGAGAAATACGGTCATCGAAGATTCCTGGGGCGGCCAGTACATCGACCCTCATATCCTGGGCTCCTGGTACCGCTGTGCCTTCACGGCTCAGGACCTGGAAACCGGGGAGTTCCTGCAGGCAATCGCGGAACGCCCTTACTACTCGCTGGAGACCCCGTGGGCGGCGGGCGCGTTCGGCAGCCATTTCAGGCGCCAGAGGCGCCTGATCCGGAACGGCGTGGTCGCCGCCCTGTTCGAGGAACAGGACAACCTCGCCGCGGCCGATTTCAGTTTCGCCCTCGAGCGAGGTCCGCCGGCGGTCCACCGACTCGGGCCCTTTTATCGATTCGAGCGCCGGGAGATCAGAGACTACCGGGCCGTGACGGCCGAGGGGGAGGAAATCGAGCCCCCCCCGGACCAGACGACAAGCTCGCCCGGAATCGCCTATCGCAGGCTCGGGATCGGTTACATCGTGGAAGAGAGGATCTCGCGATTCGACCGCCGCGAGGATTTCAACATGGCCAACGACCTGAACGTGGCCCTGGCATTCTCGGCCGGGGCGTTCGGCGCGGACCGGGACGAATGGCTCTTTTCCCTCTCCGACGAACAGGGCTTTGCCTTCCGCAGGGGCCATTTCCTGCTGCTCAACGCCTCCGCGCAAGGGGCCTGGGACGGAGACCGGGTCCGAAACGCTCTGTACTCCGTTCGTTACGATCATTACCTGCGGGACACCTTCCTCGACCGTGGGCCCCTTTTGCACACGCTCCATTGGCTGGGTTCGTTCGATTACGGCGTCCACCTCGAGCCGGATCGCCTGCTCGGGCTCGGGTATCCCAACGGCCTGCGGGGCTACAGCCGGGACGCCTTCACCGGAGACAGACAGGTTCTGTTCAGCCTGGAAGACCGGATCTTCCTCGCCGAGCGCCTCCTGCGCCTCGTTGCCCTCGGGTTCCTCGTCTTTTTCGACGCTGGCTTTGTCTGGGACCCGGAACAGTCGATGGACCTGGCGGATCTCCGCTCCGCCGTCGGGACCGGCCTGCGTGTCGCACTTCCGGCCGTGGCCGGCGCAAGCGTGCTGCAGATCACCTGGGGGATCCCGGTCGGCTCGGGCGCCGATCCCATCGAGGATTCGGTATTCACGGTCGCCACGTCCGCAGGGTTCTGACGGGCCGGCACCCGCGGACTCCCCTCGCGGGATCGTTTCCAAGGATGGCATGGGAGCGTTCGATATGGGTAGGGGGTGTAAGGCGTGCGATTCTCCTCCACCCCCCTGCTCCGCGGGCTTCTTGCCGACGACCGCCTACGACAGTGTCTCCAGATAGGCCTGAATCCGCGTCAGCGTGGGGGCCTCCGCACACTGGCGGGAATCGTTCATGTCCGCCTCGATGACGAGACCGGGCACGCCCGTCTGCCGGGCCACCTCGTCCCGGATGACGTACTGGCCAAGAGAATAGGGCTTGCAGCTCCGGTCCGAATGCATGAGGAATCCGTTGGCCCGGTACTTCTCGATCATCCCCTTCAGGAGCCGCACACGCTCGCCGAAGTCGGTGTTGATGTAAGGGACGAGATAGGCCTTGGCGATCTCCCGGAAGACCGCCCTCGAGTCCATCGAGGCCTCCACCGGGTAAATCCTGGCGCACCAGGAATCGGCATAGGTCGCGGCCACGAGGCACGCCTTCCACTCCGCCAGCCTTTCGCTCAGGCCCCTCAGGTTGAACCAGATCGGCAGGTTGTCCCAGAGCAGCCTGTGGCGTTCCTCCGGAACGGCGCCGACCCGATCGGCTACGCGTTCTTCCAACTCCTTCTTGAGCAACCGGTAGTAGTCGGAGCACTCCCGGGTCCCCCGAAGCGTCACGATGGGCGCGATGTGCACGAAGGCATCGAAACAGCTCATCGGAGCGGGCACGGAGGTGCACGTCTCCAGGATCTCTTTCCAAAGCCGGGTGGTCTCCACGGTCTGGAAAAGCACCTCCAAAAAGCGGTCCGGATCAAACTTCCTTCCGGTCGCGGACTCGAGAAAGCGTACGTAATCCTCCATTTGGTCCGCCACGTAGTCCACGATATGCCCTTCCAGGCCCCTGTGCAGGAAGGGCATATCCATCATGAACACGGGAACCCGGAAAAAACGACTCACGACCTCGTACCACTTCAGGACGGTCGTGCAGATGTTGTTGCAGGCCACCATGAAGTCCGGCCTCGGAAGCCCCAGGACGGGGCTCTTGCCCGTGAGAATCGATCCGATGTCGGTGCGGGCATACGAGCACAGGTCCATGGAATAGCCCTTGTCTTCCGACGCCTGCTGCAGTTCCACCGCCATCTTCGAGGCCCCGCACATGGCCGCGTGATTCTCCGGATAGATCGGAATCACGTCCATGGCGTGCAGGAACTCCACCGGCGCCCCGCTGGTCACCCAGGCCACCTTCCTGCCTCGGTTCTCCGCATCCTTGGCGGACAGGTAGTAGGCCGTCATCAGCTCGCGCATCTTCGCGAAGGACTTGAGCCTTCCGTCTCCCCGGATCCTGCCTTCCATGATGTCTTCCTCCGCCCCCCCTCGTCCTCTGCAGGCGTCAGTCCCCTTTGCCGCCGCCCGAGGCGCCTTTCTCTCTCCGCTTCTCTTTCAGTGTCTCGACGAAGGCCTCGATCCGCGTCCGAACCGAGCCCGGGCCCGTCATGCCCATTTCCGTCTCGAGGAACAGGGACGGAAAGCCCCCTGTCTCGAGATCCTCCCTGAGATGAGGAGCGTCGAAGAACTCCGGTTCGCAGAATTTGGTGGCCAGGATCATAATCCCCTCTGCCCGCCTCTTCCGGGCTCGACGGATCAGGGCGGCGGCTCGACCCGGCGGCGAGGGGTAGAGAGTGGAGCAGGGCGGGTACCGGAGATAGGCTTCGGCGAGGGCATCGCGGCACACCCGACCTTCCGGGATCTCGATCGAATAGTAGAGCGAACCCAGTCCCAGATCATCCCCCACAACCCACACCCCCAGTTCGTCGAGCGCGGTGAAAACGACAGCGGGCCTCGCCATGATTCCGGTCAGGAACACCCGAACGGGGCCCTCGCCTTCCGGGGGCACGGCCGCATCCCCGGAGGCTCCCCGGCCCTGGAGCAGCGCCCGTGCGAGAAGAGAATGCTCTTCCCTGGGAAGAAACGAAGAGGCGAGGACGACCTCGGTCATCCGCCGGGCGGAAAGGAAACCCGGATCCCGGGCTCTCTCTTCGTCCAGCCTTCGCATGAGCCTGCGATTTTCATTGTAAATCCGAATCGTCCTCGCGAGGCTTGCATCGTCCAGGGCGACCCCTGAGAAGCCCTCCAGATCCGCCTCGAGACGAGCCAGTTCCCTCCGGAGATACCGCCGGGCCGCCGGGCCGGATGCGCGCTTCGGGAAGGTTATCTCGAAGCAACGCTTCTCCATGGTCGCCTTCCAGACTTCGGAAAGATTCTGGAAGGCATCGCACGTCGAGGGGAACAGGAATCCGTCGCAGAGAGAAACCGCCCCGTTGAGCCCCAGTTCGAGCGAAGTGCGAACCACCGAGCAGGCAAAGCTCTGTAGCTTCGCATCCGCCAGCCGGACCGGGATCTCTGCGCCCCAGAGGCCCACAGGGAGCATCCCGGCGGCATGGACCCACTCCTCGGGCGCAAAGGGGGGCATGCAGGCCAGGCATCCCAGGACCTTGGCTCCGAAGCGCTCCTTCCAGCGTGCGATCGCTTTGAGCGGGCTCCGAACGGTCTCCTCGATCTCCTGCAGCGCCTCAACCCGGTTCATCTCGTCTCCCGCGGCATCGACCCGAATTGACTTGAGCGGATGGGAATCCTAGAATGGCGGCGTTTGGGAGCCGGAAAACCCGTTTTCCTATCCGGTGTTTCGACCCGTTGGTCGCAAGCGATGAAATCCCCGCGCGCTCTTTCGTCCCATCCAAGAGGATACCCGGGGGGGAAGAAAAAACCAACCGGCCGCGCCCGACACGACAACGTTCTGATTCGTCTGCTCGACAGGGCCAAGGAAGACCCGGGGCGGACGGCCCTCCTGAGATCCGACAAAGATCCGGCCGGCCCGATTTCGTACGGTGAGCTGCTGGACCGTATCGAGAAGCTGGCCTCGGGCCTCCTGCGACTCGGCGTCAGGAAGGGCGACCGCGTCGCGCTTCTCAGTGAAAACCGCCCGGAGTGGACGATCGCCGACTTCTCCGTCATGGCCGTCGGAGGGGTCACGGTTCCGATCTATACGAATCTGTCGCCCCAGCAACTGGCCTACCAACTCAAACACTCCCGGACCAAGCTGGCCCTCGTGTCTCAGGGTGCCCATCTGCAGAGCCTCAGGGCCCTGCGGGACAAGCTGCCCGGGCTGCAGAGAATGGTTTTTCTGGAAGGGAGCCTGCCCGGGGACCACGCCGCAACGGATCTGCCCATAGGCGAGATCGAGTCCCTGGGCGACGAGGACCGCCGACCCCTGGAGGTCCTCGCATCCAAGATCGCCCCCTCGGATCCTGCAACCATCGTTTACACGAGCGGAACGAACAGCCAGTGGCCGAAAGGCGTCGTCCTGACCCACCGGAATTTCCTGGCAGAGAAGGAGGCCGTGCGGGGGGTTCTGAAGATGCAGAAAGGCGACGTCGTTCTCTCGTTCCTTCCGCTCTCCCACATCCTCCAGAGAACCGTGGATATGTTCACACTGCTCGAGGGAGCCACCCTCGCGCATTGTACCGACATGGATTCCGTCCCGGAAGGGCTCCTTCATTTCCGCCCCCATCTTCTGGTCGGCGTGCCCCGGACCTGGGAGAAGATCCGGGAGAGCATCCTGGAAAACCTCCTGAACAGCGCTCCCCCGCTCAGGGATCTCTACCAGCAGATCTTCCGTTGGATGGAGGACGAACACCTGCATCGCGGGCAGGCAGGGAGGCTCCCTTCCGGGCTGGGCGCTCCCCTGCGATGGATCAGGAAGCGGGCGGTGCAGAAGATCCGATCCCGCATGGGGGGAAGGTTGCGGCACTGCTTCTCCGCCGGTGCGCCTCTTCCGCGGGACCTGGAGGCCTTCTTCGATGTGATTGAGATGCCTCTGTTCAATGTATACGGGATGACCGAGCTCACCGGGGCCGTGACGGCCAACGGCCCGGACCGTCGCAAACCCGGGACGGTGGGCCTGCCCCTGCCCGGCTGCGAACTCGGCTTCGCCGAAGACGGCGAGATCCTCGTGCGGGGGGACGTCGTCGCGGGAGGTTACCATCGGCCGGGCAAGCCGCCGGAAAGGATTGCCGACGCGCAGGGGTGGCTGGCCACCGGGGATGTGGGCCACCTCGATGAGGACGGATTCCTCGTCATTACGGGAAGAAAGAAGGAGTTGCTCATCACCGCGGCAGGCAAGAACATCCCTCCCCAGCCGATCGAAGGAAGGCTCAGGCGAAGCCCCTACGTGAAGCAGGCCATGGTCGTCGGAGACGGAAGGAGGTATCTGACGGCCCTGATCGTCCCTGCCTTCCATCCACTGGAGGCCCTGGCCTCCAGGAAGAGAATCGTTTTCAAGAACCGCCTGGAACTTCTCGAACATCCCAAGGTCCGGGCTCTCTATCAGGACCTTGTCGAGTCGGTCAACAAGGACCTGTGCCGATTCGAGACTCTGAAGCGATTCGTTCTCCTTCCGGAGCCCTTCACCCAGGAGGCCGGCGAACTGACACCCACGAACAGGCTTCGCAGGCCGATCATCGAAAGGCATTACCGTCGGGAGATCGATGCGATGTACTTGGGTCCTGCATAGATCGCCCCTCCTGAGCCGATACCACCGAGAGCCCCCGGCACCCCCCGCAGGCAAGCAGGCGCGCCGCAGGCGGCAATCCTTGACATCCCCCCCGGCAGCTTCTATCTTGGCTTCTAGTAGCAGAAAACTTCCAACCTGCTCATTCCATGCTGGATATAGGCCTTTCCGAGCTTCTCATCATCCTGGCCGTGGCGTTGATCGCGCTGGGGCCGAAAAAGCTGCCCGAGGTGGCCCGAAGCCTCGGACGCGGCCTGGCGCAGTTACGTCGCGCCTCCGAGGACCTGCGCCGGAGCATCCTTGTGGGAGAGGAGCCACTGGAAGCGGACAGATACAAGGAGGCCCTGCCCTACTCCTCGTCTCAGCGACGCTCGGATTCGCCTTCGGAGAAGACGGAGAAGGCCGAGTCGACGGGTCCCGAAACGGCGGATCCCCCTCCCGCGCCCCCTGCCCCGGATCCTCCGGGGACGAAGCAAGGAATGAATGGGTAGATGACAGATCAGAAGATGCCGCTGACTGCCCACCTGGAGGAACTCCGAAAACGGCTGATCGTCTCCCTCGTCGCCCTGGCTGTCGGCTTCGGGATTGCCTATGGATTCAAGGAGAAGCTCTTCTTCTTCCTGTCCAGGCCCCTGGAGAAACACCTTCCCGAGGGAAGCACGCTGCAGTATATCGGGATTCCCGAGGCGTTCCTGACCTACCTAAAGCTGAGCCTGTTCGGCGGCCTCCTCCTCGCCCTGCCCGTCATCCTTTACGAAATCTGGCGATTCGTCGCGCCCGGCCTCTACGAACGGGAAAAGCGATACATCGTTCCCTTCGTATTCTTTTCCATGGTGTTCTTCCTCGGCGGCGCATCGTTCTGCTACTTCGTCGTCTTTCCCTTCGTCTTTCAGTTCTTTCTGAGCTTCTCGGGCGACTCGCTTCAGGCGATACCCGCGATCCAGCAGTATCTGTCCTTTTCCGTCAGGATGCTCGTCGCCTTCGGCCTGGTTTTCGAGATGCCGATCGTCTTCTTCTTTCTCGGCAGGACCGGCCTGGTGAGCTACAAGGGCCTGGCCAGGCAGAGACGACTGGCCGTGGTGCTGGTCTTTGTGGCAGCCGCGGTGCTGACGCCGCCCGACGTGGCCAGCCAGTTGCTGCTTGCAGGCCCTCTGCTGATCCTTCTGGAACTGAGCCTTCAGATCGTGAGGATCACGGGGAGGAAGCCGGACGACGAGGAAGAAGAGAAAACGGAGGCCCCCGCAGGATGATGGGTCGGGGAAGAGCTTTTAGCTTTTAGCTCTTAGCTATCAGCCCACCACCCTCCCCGCCCTCCATGCCCGGGGCCAGATGAACAACGAAGCACCTGCAACAACCCTGGGTCGTAGGAAGCCTCTCCCGACCAAAGCCGGGAGCGAAGATTGCGCTTAGCTCCGCAGAGGGGCGATTCTCAGGCGCCCGCTACACTTCGGTCTTTGCGGTGTACTCGCCGAACACCTTCCGCAGGCAATCGGAGATCTCGCCGAGGGTGGCGTAATTGCGCACGGCTTCCAGAATGGGAGGCATGACGTTTTCCCGACCCCGAGCCGCCTTCTCCAGGACCGTCAGGGCATCTCCCACGAGCGATGCGTCCCTCTTCTTTTTCAGCGCATCGAGCCTTTCTCTCTGCTTCTTGCCGACTTCGGGATCGACACGCAGCAGGTTTGCGGGCGGAGGTTCCTCCATCTGGAAGCGGTTCACACCGACGACGATCTCCTCTTCCCTCTCTACGCTGAGTTGATAATCATAAGCGCTATTGTGGATTTCTCTCTGAGGGTAGCCCTCCTCGATGGCCCGGACCATCCCGCCCATGGCATCAATCTTGTCGATGTATGCCTGCGCCTGCTCCTCGATCGTGTTCGTCAGGCTCTCGATGAGATAGGACCCGCCGAGGGGATCGACCGAACCCGCGACCCCGCTCTCGTGCGCAATGACCTGCTGGGTCCGCAAGGCGATGCGTACCGCCTTGTCGCTGGGCAGGGCCAGGGCTTCATCCATGGAGTTGGTGTGCAGGGACTGTGTGCCCCCCAGAACGGCGGCCAGGGCCTGAATCGTCACCCGGATGATGTTGTTCTCCGGCTGCTGCGCCGTCAGGGAGCAGCCCGCGGTCTGGGTGTGGAAGCGAAGCATCATGGAGCGGGGGTTCCTGGCCCCGAACCGCTCCTTCATGATTCGCGCCCAGAGCCTGCGGGCGGCGCGGAACTTGGCCACTTCCTCCAGGAAATGATTGTGGACGTTGAAGAAGAAGGATACACGCGATGCAAACTTGTCCACGTTCAGGCCAGCATCGATCGCCGCCTTCATGTAAGCGATCCCGTCCGCCAGCGTGAAGGCCACTTCCTGGACCGCGGTGGAGCCCGCCTCCCGCATGTGGTATCCGCTGATGCTGATCATGTTCCATTTGGGGAGCGTCTGGTTGCAGAAGGCGAATATGTCCGTGATGATCCGCATCGAAGCGGCGGGCGGGTAGATATAGGTTCCTCGGGCAATGTACTCCTTGAGCACGTCGTTCTGTATGGTGCCCTCGAGCCCGGAGACGTCGACGCCCTGCTTCTCGGCAACGGTCATGTACATGGCCAGGAGGATGGCCGCCGTGGAGTTGATGGTCATCGAGGTGGAGACCTTGTCCAGGGGAATCCCGTCAAAGAGCCTTTCCATGTCCTCCAGGGAGTCGATGGCCACCCCCACCTTTCCGACCTCGCCCGCAGCCAGGGGATGGGAGCTGTCATAGCCCATCTGGGTGGGCAGGTCGAAGGCCACGCTCAGCCCGGTCTGGCCCTGTCCCAGGAGGTACTTGTACCGTTTGTTGGTATCCTCCGCCGATCCGAAACCTGCGTACTGCCGCATGGTCCAGAATCGTCCCCTGTACATGGTGGGCTGGATGCCCCTCGTAAAGGGGTACTCCCCGGGAAACCCGATCTCGGCGGCGTAATCGATGCCTTCCGTGTCCAAGGGGGTGTAGAGCCTCTCGAGCTCGATGCCGGAAAGGGTCTTGAAAGAGGGCTTTCTCTCCTTCGCCTTGGCCACCGCCTCGAGGGTAGCGGCGTCCCATGCCTTCTTTTGTTCCTGAAGGTTCTTCGTATCCATGGCTCTTCTTCCTCGCGGGTCCTCCGTCCTCGACCGGGGTCGTGCAACAGGACGTGTCTACAGGGGGATGTTCCCATGTTTCTTCGGCGGATTGACGTCCCTCTTGTTGGCCAGCATCTCAAGGGCCTGAATGACCTTGGGCCGCGTGGTCTCCGGAAAGATCACCTCGTCGACGTATCCCAGTTCGGCCGCCTGGTAAGGGTTGGCGAAGTTCTTGCGGTATTCGTCGACAAGCTCCTTCTTCCGGGCCTCCTTGTTCTCGGCCTCCTGCATCTCCTTTCGGAAGACGATGTTCACGGCCCCCTCGGCCCCCATGACCGCGATCTCGGCAGTGGGATATGCGTAATTGATGTCGCCGCGGATATGCTTGCTTGACATCACGCAGTATGCGCCGCCGTAGGCCTTACGGGTGATCACCGTGATCTTCGGCGTCGTGACCTCGCAGTAGGCGTAAATCAGCATGGCCCCATGCTTGATGATTCCGCCGTACTCCTGCACCGTCCCGGGAAGGAATCCGGGAACATCCTCGAAGGTGAGAATCGGAATGTTGAAGGCGTCGCAGAACCGGATGAAACGGGCGCCCTTCACCGAGGCATCGATATCCAGGGAGCCGGCGAGGTGTTTCGGCTGGTTTGCCACCACCCCCACGACCCTGCCGTTCAACCGTGCGAAGCCGACGACGATGTTCGGCGCGAAATACTCGTGGATCTCGAAAAGCTTCCCGTGGTCCACGACCGCGCGAACCACGTCCTTGATGTCATAGGGGGTGTTCGGGTCCCGGGGGACGATGTCCTTCAGAACCGGCTCCATTCTGTCGGGGGGATCGGTCGGCTCCAACCGGGGAGGGTCCTCGGCATTGTTCAGGGGAAGATACCCAAACAGCTCTCGGATCATGGCAAGGCATTCCGCATCGTCCCGGGGGGCAAAATGGGCGACCCCGCTTCTCTGGTTGTGGGTCATCGCGCCGCCCAGGTCCTCCTTGGTCACCGATTCCCTCGTCACGGCCTTGACCACCTCGGGACCGGTGATGAACATGTAGCTCGCACTCCGCGTCATGAAAATGAAGTCGGTCAGGGCCGGCGAGTATACGGCACCCCCGGCGCAGGGGCCCATGATCGCCGATATCTGGGGCACCACGCCAGATGCCTGAACGTTCCGGAGGAAGATGTCCGAGTATCCGGCCAGGCTCTCGACCGCCTCCTGAATCCTCGCGCCGCCCGAGTCGTTCAGGCCGATCACCGGAACGCCGTTCTTCATGGCCATTTCCATGACCTTGCAGATCTTGTTCGCGAACCCGCGACCCAAGGCCCCTCCGAGCACGGTGAAGTCCTGGGCATACACAAAGGTACGCCGGCCGTCGATCATCCCATAGCCGGTCACAACGCCGTCTCCGAGGAACTTCTTCTTCTCCATCCCGAAGTACGTGCAGTGGTGCGTGACGAACTTGTCGATCTCGACGAAGGAGCCCTTGTCCAGAAGCAGGTCGATCCTCTCCCTCGCCGTCAGCTTGCCTTCCTCGTGCTGCTTCGCGATCCTTTCCTCTCCCCCCCCTTTCTCCGCGAGGGCCGACCTTTCTATCAGTTCCTTTCTTCCACTATCGATGTCCATGACTCTCCTTCCCGCGAGCATTCTATTCGTAATTGAATTCGTGTTCGTAAATGAATGAATACCGGTGGCGAGCGTGCCCTGCCAGAGGCAGTGATCCTAAGGAAGGATCCTCGGGTTGTCAAGTCACGGCAGTGCCGAAAGGGAATCCTTCGAGAAACCAAAATCCGTTTCTATATTCCTTTGTTATGCCTGGCCGTTCAGGATCTGTCCCCCCGCTCCCGCGCGATCTTGCGAAAGGCCTCCGTAATCTGCTTGGTCTTCCGCTCGGCCATGTCCTGAAACTCCCTGCCCAGATGATGCACCCTGTCGGGATGATATTGGAGGAGTTTCTCCCTGTACCGACGCCGGATCGTTTCGAAATCCTCGCCGCGTTCGACCCCCAGCACTTCATAGGGGTCGGCAGGCCCGCGGTCGCCCTGTCTCCGGGGATCTTCTTCAAACCCCTTCCGATCCTCCGGGCCCTCCCGCGCCTTCCGTGACGAGCGAGCCCCTTTCGTCCCCTCTTTGCCGGAGGGTTTCGCGGAGGCCGAATAGAGATAGAACAAGGTTCCCAGGGCAACGAGAAGATCGTCGAACCTGCCGGGGAGGCCCAGGAAGTCAGGGAAGAGATCCACCGGACTCAGAACGTAGAGCACGCCCAGGAGAAGGATCAGCCAGGGAGGAAGCCTCCGAAGCAGGTTCATCATTCTCTCCACCCCCGGAAAGCCCTCGCCGCGCCGGGGGCCAGGGGAGGGGGTCGGATAGCAGACCCCGACCCGTTGTCCGCTCTCTCTATTGGATTTCAAGCCTGCTGAAGAAGAAGGAGATCTCGACCGAGGCGTTTTCCGGGCTGTCCGACCCATGAACGATGTTCTGTTCCACCTCTTGCGCAAAATCGGCCCGAATCGTGCCCGGGGCGGCGTCCCTCGGGTTCGTTGCCCCCATGATCTGCCGGGTCCTCTGCACCGCCCGATCCCCTTCGAGGACCATCGCAACGATCGGCCCGGAAGACATGAAATCCGTGAGGCTCTGGAAAAACCCCTTTTCCCTGTGGACCGCGTAAAAGGCCTCCGCCTCCTGCTTCTGCAGCTTGAGCCTCCTCAAGGCCACGACACGCAGGCCGGCGGTCTCGAACCTCCGGATGACTTCTCCCACGAGGCCTTTTCTCACTCCGTCGGGCTTGACAATCGATAGGGTCTGTTCCAAGGCTCTTCCTCCCGCGACTTTTCCGGATGGGCTGTCACCATTGCATCCGCAGCATCTTAGCAGAAATCGTGACCGCAACAAATCATCCCCCGGCGAGCGCGCTCGCCGGGAGCCGGAGGTCTCTCCATCCCTACAAGAGAGAACTGGGTCCGCTGCGGCACCCCCGCTGGAGAACCTGAGTAACCTTTTGATATGAATAAGGTTTCTCGTTCTCTAAAACAGGCCGGTCCGCTTGACATTCCACCCCTTTTCATGGTAGTCATATCCGGACAGAAGATGGACGAATACTACGAGCAGCCCAGGTTGATGCCCCGACCTGGGCTGATCACCGTTTTGAGGAAATGATGCTCGGCATTACCCGAAAGAACCTTTTTTCGCTCCTTCTCGGCCTCGCACTCTTTGCCGGACTCCTTTACTGGATCCGTGCCTCTGCGGTCATCGAGCATCTTTCCCGGGTCGGGCCCTGGTTTGCAGCCATCGTTCTGGGGTACGGCCTTGCCCAGCTCAGCTTCGTGCTGGCGTGGCGGGCCCTGCTCGATTCCGAAGCCAAGGCGGTCGGGCTATGGGAGCTCTTTCGTGTCTACCTGGCCGGCGATGCCGTCAACTACTTGGTCGTGAGCGGGAATCTTGCCGGAGAACCGCTGAAGGCGCATCTGTTACGAGACCGGCTTCCGATGGTCAAGGGCCTCTCCTCCGTCACCGTCAACAAGCTTTCCGAGACGGTCAGCATGATCGCCTTCCAGGCCTTCGGGCTGGCCCTTGCGTTTGCCTGCCGACTGCTGACCCCGGGGATGGCCTGGGGAAGCCTGGTGGTGTTCGCGTGCATGACGACCTTCATCGCTTTGTTCTTCTGGCGCCAGAAGAGGGGCCTGTTCGGATGGATTTTTGTCGGACTGGGCAAGGCGGGGATCGCAAAGGACTTCTTCGAAAGGATCGGTTCGAAGGCCCGAAGTCTGGACGACCAGATATCCGGATTCTATAACGGGGGCGGGCTCCGCTTTCTCTTATCCCTGGGCTTCAACTTCCTGGGATGGTGCGGAGGCGCGCTGGAGGCCTATTTCCTTCTGAAGTTGCTGGGTGTAGACGCCTCCCTGCCGATGGTTTTCGCCGTCGAGGCGCTTTCCATCCTGGCGAACAACCTGTTCTTTTTTGTACCGGCGCGGCTCGGCGGCAGCGACGGGGGAAAGGTGCTGATCTTTCTTTCCATGGGGATGTCTTCGGCCATGGGATTCGCCTTCGGGCTCCTTCGCAGGGCCCGTGAGATCTTCTATGTTGCCGTCGGATTGGTGTTTCTGATCCAGCTCAACCCATTCCGAGAAAGAAATTCAAGACAGGCCCAGGACGTTGCCCCTGTCTGTCCCACGGAAAGCGCGGCCCTCTAGGAGGGACCGAAGGACAGGGTGCGTTGGAACCTTTCGGAGCGATTACGGGTCTATAGAGCGGCAAGGGCCCGCGTGCGGGTTGCGGAGGCCCGTAGATGCCTGAGCACAGGACGGAAACCCCGGTGAAGGATCGATTACGGCCGCCGCGAGAAACGAAGGCGTGCCTGTTTGATTTCGGAGGCACCCTGGACGCGGACGGTCTGACCTGGCAGGACCGCTTCTTTGCCCTCTACGAGAAACACGGGATCCTGGTGGACCGGGAGTCCTTCCGGCAGGCCTTCCACGCGGCCGACGACGCCCTGACCGAGAGCGGGGAACTCGCCGAGGCGGGCCTGATGGAAACGATCCGGACGCAGGCGAAACGGGTCTGGTCCGGCCTGGGTTTGAACGGCGGGCACCCGGGGTTGAGCGCGATCGTGACGGATTTCTTCAGCGCCATGGACCGGCACGTGAAGCGAAATCGAAGCCTCCTGGTCATGCTCAGGGGGCGGTATGAACTCGGAATTGTCTCGAACTTCTACGGAAACCTGGAAAGAGTCTGCGAGGATCTCGGCATTCGGGATCTCTTTTCGTGCCTGGTCGACTCCTGCCGCGTGGGGGCCGTCAAGCCCGACCCGCGGATCTTCCGGGCGGCCCTGGACCGAATGCGTGTGGGGCCGGCTGATGCGGTCTTCGTGGGGGACAATCCCTGGCGCGACATGGAAGGGGCGAAAGGTTTGGGCATGCCGCATGTGTGGCTGGCCGGTGCGAATCCGGAACGGCGAAGCCCCTGCTGCCCGGGGGATCCGGTGATCCGTTCCCTGGAGGAGCTCGGACCGTTGCTGCTCGACGGTGGGGCCGATCCCTCCCGGAGGAGGACCCGATGAAGGCGGGTATCTTCGCAGCGGGGATGGGCTCGCGGTTCGTGCAGGCCGGCTGCATCGAGCCGAAGCCGCTCATTTGCCTGCGCGGCAAGCCGCTAATCCGCCACGTGCTGGACGGGCTTTTCCAGGCCGGGATCGATGAGGTGGAGCTTCTCTTGAACGCGGAATCCGCCTTCGACCCGGTCGAGAAGTACATGGACCGACTGCCTGAGGGTTACAGGGTGCGCACTTCGAGAAAGACAACCCGGACTTCGTACGAAAGCTTCCGCTTTCTCACGGATCGACTCGGGAGGCCCCCCTTCCTGCTGTGCACGGTGGATACCATCTTCCCCGTGGAGGCACTGAAGGAATTCCTGAACGTCCGTTCCTATCCTTCGGAATGCCAGCTTGTCCTGGCCGCAACCGATTTCGTGCACGACGAGAAGCCTCTCTGGGTGGAGATGAACGCAGAGGGCAAGGTTGTGGGACTGGGGGAGGCTGCCCGGACCCGGGAGGCGGTGACGGCCGGCCTCTACCTCCTGCTGAAGGACTGCATGGGCCAGGCGGGGTCCGGGCCGTTCCGCGCTCTTCGGGGCTTCCTGGGAAGCCTGGTTGAAGCAGGCGCGGAGGTATGGGCGAAAAGGTTTCCCGCGGTTCTCGACATCGACTGCCCCGACGATATCCGGGTTGCCGAGTCTTTGTTGACCGGGTCACGGGCCGGTTGTATGGCATAGAATATTCTTTAACGATTTTGATTTATTCTATTGACAAGACACAAAAAATTTTATATCCAGTGAAGAATTTTACTTGCAGGAACACGGGACACGCTTCGAACGACGCGCGGTTTTGTTCTGTTTCAGTCCGTCTACGGCGGGGCATGAACGAAAACCCACGAATGAGGTAATCACCCCATGATAGGTATTTTTCGGGAGGAAGTCTTCTCCCCCAATCGTGTTGAGGATGATGCCGCGATTCTGCGATTGACCGCCGAGGCGGTTCGACGAAGGGGATTTGATGTCGAACTGGCGTATCCTCGGGAGCTTTCCCCGGAGACTCCTCCTCAGCCGGCCTTTGCCATGTGCGAGGGGCTGGATTCCCTTGGCATCCTGGAGCAGTGGGAATCGAAGGGTCACCCGGTCGTGAACAGCCCAAAAGCGGTGAAGAACTGCTATCGTCACCGGATGCTCAAGCTCCTGAACCATGGGACCGTGCCTTTCCCGAAGACGCTCCTCATTCAGACGTCCGAAAGCATCAACGGCCAATTCAACCTGGGCAAGGGTGTTTGGGTGAAGCGGGGGGACGTCCACAGCACGCAACCCGGTGACGTGGAGTTGATTTTCGACCGCCCCTCGCTGGAACGTACGGTGGAATCCATGCGATCGCGCTGGATCGAGCAGGCGATTCTGCAGGAGCACGTGAGGGGAGACCTGATCAAGTTTTATGGAGTGCTCCCGCAGCGCTGGTTCCGTCACTTTTATCACAAGCCCGAGGCGGCCAAGGGGCTCCCCTTCTCCCCGGAGCAGATTCGGAAGACCGCGGAGTTTGCCGCCATGCGACTCGGCCTTCAGGTGTACGGCGGGGACATCGTCGTCACACAAGACGCTCACTTCCTGATCGACATCAACAGCTGGCCGAGCTTTGCGGTCTGCAGGGAAGAGGCCGCGGAACAAATCGCCATCTGTCTGGAGCGCCGGCAGGGCCTTTGGGAGCCTCGCGCTGCCCTTCAGTGGAGGTCAGCGTGAGCCCCGACGCGTGCCCAAGTCCCTCGCGTCCTCCTGACCCGCTGGACAACCTATCCGAACCGATCTTTGAAGAAGAACAGCGGTACATCGCGCCGGGCGCGCAGAGTATCGCAATCAACTCCCGCCTGGTCATCGATCACGGCCGCGGCGTCCGCCTCTGGGACGTGGAGGGCAGGGAGTTTCTCGACTTCTTCTGCGGCGTTACCGTGGGAAGCCTCGGGCACAGCCACCCGAAGTACGTTGCCGCCCTGCAGAAACAGCTCGAGAAGGTGGTCTTCGGCAGCTTTACGACCAGGCCCCGCGTCCGGTTCCTGAAAGGGCTGGCCGAGGCGGCCCCCGGAAACCTGCGAAGGAGCATTTTGTACAGTGGCGGTTCCGAGGCGGTGGAAGCCGCCCTGCGACTGGCCAAGGCGTACACCAAGAAATTCGAGTTCATCGGTTTCTGGGGAGGCTTCCACGGGAAGACGGGCGGCGTCCTCGGCCTGATCGGAGATCATTTCAAGCATCAGCGGGGCCCTCTGGCCCCAGGCTTGTACTCCGTTCCCTATGCGAATTGCTATCGGTGTCCTTTTCACGCAACCCACCCGGGGTGTTCGTTTCTCTGCGTCGAGTTCCTGCGCAAATTCATCCGGCACAATACCTCCGGCAGCATCGCAGCCATTCTGGTCGAGCCGATCCAGGGCACTGCCGGAAACGTCGTTCCGCCGCCCGGGTTCCTCAAATCGCTTCAAGAGGTCGCGCGGGAAGCCGAGGCGCTTCTCATCGTCGACGAAATCATCACGGGATTCGGCAGGACAGGCAAGATGTTCTGTGTCGAGCACGAGGGGATCGTTCCCGACATCATGACCCTCGGCAAGGGCATGGGCGGCGGGTTTCCGGTCAGCGGACTGATCTCCACCGACGAAATCGTTGCCGCAAAACCCTTCTCGATGCCGAGTGCGAGTTCGTCGAGTTACGGCGGCAACCCGCTCGCGGCGGCTGCATGCCTCGTCACGCTGGAGACCATCCTTGAAGAAAAACTGGTGGAGAATTCCCGCACCGTGGGCGCATGGCTGCTCGAACAGTTCCGCGGGATCGAAGACCGGTACCCCTTCGTGGGAAACGTGCGGGGCCGAGGCCTGATGATCGGCGTAGAGCTGGTCCGAGACAAGAAATCCCGAGAGCCCTTCTCCGGTCGGGCCGCAAGGGCCTGTTTTGACCTGGCCCTGAAGGAAGGGCTGATCCTGATGATCACCAACTCGGTCATTCGGGTCAACCCGGCCCTGATCCTGTCCCGGGAAGAAGCGGCTGTCGGGCTGGAAAAACTGAAAAAAGTCTTCGACATCCTGGAAAGGGACAGGCTTCACCAAGCATAGCGGTCGGCATCCTCGTTGCGCCGTGCCGTCGCATGGACCCATGCGCAGGACCCCCCGCCGCAAGCACCTTGCTTCTCCGATGGAAATGCAAAGAAGAAACCAATGCCTGAAAGGGGCCATGATCGGCTTCGGCAACATGGCCGAGAACGGCCATCTACCCGCCTGGCTCCGGGAACGCAGGGTTTCTCTTCAGGCCGTCTGCGACCCGAATCCGGCGCGACGCAGGCGAGCCGAGGAGCTTCTGCCCGGTGTCCGCACCTATGTTTCCCCGGAGGACCTGTATGCGGTTGAGGCCCTGGATTTCGTCGACGTCTCCACGCCCCCTGCTTCCCATGCGAGGCTCACGGCGGAAGCCTTGCGCCGGGGCCTGCACGTTCTCTGCGAGAAGCCCTTCGTCGGAACGCGTGGGGAACTGCGGAAGATTCGACTCCTGACCCAGAGCCGGAGGCGGGTCGCGTTCCCCGTCCACAACTGGAAGTATGCCCCGGCACTCGCGAAAGCCATCGACTGGGTCCGCAAGGGCCTCATCGGCAAGGTGCTCCACAGCGAGTTCCACACCCTGAGGCGCCGTCCTGCCGTGGGGCTGACCCCATGGAGAAGCCGGAAAGAGGAGGCGGGGGGTGGAGGGATTCTGCTCGATCACGGCTGGCACGGGATCTATCTTCTGTTGAGTTTCCACGGCGAGCGTCCCTGCTCCGTATCGGCCCGACTCGACCCCTCCCCGAACCCGCCGGGCCGGGCCGAACATACCGCCCATCTTCTCCTGACGTTCCCCGAGGCGACCGCCTCCCTCTTTCTCACCTGGAAGGCGAACCGAAGATACAATGCGGCCCGCATTTACGGCGACCGAGGCATCCTGATCCTGGAAGACGACCGCATCGTCATGCATCCCGAGAAGGGCCGGCCGCGGGTTGCTGCCTATCGGCGCCCCCTGTCGTACGGCTCCCATCACCCGGAATGGTTCGGTCCTGTCCTCGACCGGTTCCTCGGAGCCGTCGAGGATCCCCGGAAGGCGACCAGGGAACTCGAGGAGGCCTCGCTGTGCCTTGAAGTCACCCTCAGGGGCTACGCGTCCGGTCGGAAGGGGGGTAGGAACATCCCGATCCCTTCCGGATCCGAAGGAGGCCGGGGATGATCAAGAAGGCCCTTGTGCTGTTGCCCACGGCCGGAGACCGGGACCGGGACGTCCTGAGCCCCCTGGCCCGCCTGGGCGGGCTGAGCCTGATCCAGCGGACCCTGTACAGCCTCCAGTGGGCCGGCATTGAAAAAGGAATCGTCCTCTCCCAGGACCAGTGGCCGGGTCTGGCGGACCACATCCGAAAGGATCCCCGGATCAAGGCCTTCTCCTGGCTGTCCTCCCGCGCGAGCCGGGAATTGTTTTGCGGGCCGACCGACGCGACCTCCGCCCGGGAAGACTGCATCGTTCACTTCCCCTGCTGGATCGTCGACCGGCAGGTTCTCAAGGATCTCTGCGGGCGGGAACGGCCCCTCGACGGGATCACGCTCTTCGAACCGCCTCCCTCCTCCCCTCAGGCAGAACGAAGGGGCCCGGCCCTGGCCCTCGTTCCAAGCGCCTCCTGCCGGGCCCTGATCCAGGCTTGGGAGGAGAGGGGGCCCCTCGAGGAGCGGATCCGCCAACTGGACGAAACCGTCCGGGTCGGCAGGGAGCATCTGCCCGAAGAAGCCCTGGTGCGGGTCGAATTCGAGGCGGACCTGCCCGAGGCGGAGCGCCGGCTTTTCCGGCGGCTCATCAAGCCCACGGAAAGCTTTCTCTCACAGAAATTCGAGAGAAAGGTATCCCTGGCGATCACGCGCCGTCTGCTCGATACCCGGATCACACCGAACCAGATCAGCATCGCGTCGATCCTGCTCGGCGTGTTCAGCGCCCTTCTTTTTCTGGCCGAGCCCCGGACGGCTCACGTGGCCGGGGGCCTCCTATTGATTCTTTCGAGCATCCTTGACGGCTGCGACGGAGAACTGGCCCGGCTCCGGTTTCAGGAATCGCGCTGGGGCTCCTGGCTGGATTTTCTGGGGGACAACGTCGTCCACATGTCCTTCTTTCTCTGTCTCGGGGTCGGGCTCTCCCTGCGGGGGGCAGGCGCCCTGTACGCCTGGTTGGGGGGTGTGGCGGTGCTCGGGAATCTCGGGGCCGCCTCGGCCGTCTTCTTCCGTGTTTTCCTGAAGAGCGGCGGGAGCGTGATCACGTTCGCCACCCCGGTGCGCGTCGAGGAGATGAACCGCGCAACCGGCTGGCTCAAGCGCCGGATCGAGTTCACCGACAAGCTCAGCAACCGGGATTTCTTCTATCTGGTTCTCTTGTGCGCGGCGATCGGACAACTGTGGATCTTCATGTGGGTCGCCGCGGTCGGGGCGCTGTTCTATTTCTTCAACCTGCTCTATCTCTACCACCGCATGCGGGCCGCCCCGGGCCCCCGCTCCGCCCCCTAGGCGATCCGGACTACTCGTTCAGCTTTTCCGTAAGCCTCCGCTTGAGCTCCTCGTAGGACTCCTCGCGCAGGATCTTCTGTGCCTGGCTGCGCAAGTCGAGCCGGAGGCTGACGCCGTCGAGAAGGATGTCCTCGATCCGCCATGCCCCGTCCTGCAGCACGAGATGGTAACCCACCTCCACTTCGCCCTCCTCCGGATGGAGGACCACGGTCGAGACCTCGGCCTTCCCGTTCCCGCGTACCGCCTCCTCCACCCTCACTTCCGTGCCCTTGAAGAACTTCGCGGATTTCGGATAGGCCACCTTCTCGAGGACATTCTGGAAGAGACGCACAAAGACCCTCTGCTCATCGGCCGACAGGCCTTCCCATGTCTTCTGGAGGCAGGACCGGCTGAGACCGACCACGTCGAACGTCCCGGAGATCCGCTTGACCGCCTCGGCCTCGGCGTTGGGGTCTCCGGTCTCGGAGAGCACCCGGACGGCGCCGAGCAGGGACTGTACGGTCGCCTGCGGGTCCGAGTCCGCCGGCCCCTCTTGCGCTGCGCCGGGCAGTCCCCAGAGGGCGAAGATAACCAAACACACCAGGGATCCGAGCCTTGCAAGGCCGCATTCATTCTTTCGCAACACGGGATCTCCCTTCCGAAGGGCCCGCAGGCCGACGAGCCGACGCGGGCCGGCGTTCCTTCCCCTTCATCTTAGGGCTTTTCCCCGTCAACATTCAACCTTGACTCTCGGCAGGCTTTGCCCTAGGTTTTCTGACCGGTTCAACCATTCGATCGGAGGCGTTTCCATGGCTTCGAAAAGATCGCTTGCAGCCCACCGGCCGTTCGCCGCAAGGAGCCGGACGGCCCCGCTCGGGGAAGGCTGGATTCCCTGCGTCGTGCTCGCGGCCCTCCTCTGCCTGCCGGCGACGGCCCGGTCCGAGGGCGGAGAGGCTGCGCCGCAGAAGATACCGAGGCTCTCGCTCGAAGACATCCTGGAAGCCGGCCTGAAGGTGAGCCCGAAGCTCTGGGAACAGAGAGCGGTGATCGAACAGGCGGAGGCCCAGCTCGAACAGGCAAAGGCAGGCAGGCTGCCCCGCATGGACTATCTGCAGATCGCAGGCCTCGTTCCCGAAGCCGAGGGAAACGCCGTCTTCTCGCCCAGCACGAGATCGGATCTGCTCGAAGGCCTCGGCCCCTTCACCCGCATCGAGTTCAAGGTCAACCAGCCCCTCTACACCTTCGGCAAACTCAAGGCCCACATCGAAGCCGCTCAAAGGGGACTGGAGGCCAAGGAGGCATCCCTGGCGCGTTTCGAGGCCGAGCTGATCAAAACTTTGAAAGAACTCTACTACATGATCCTTCTGAACGAGGATCTCTACCGGCTCGTCTCGACCACGGAGAAGGAGCTGGGCAAGGCGGTCGCAAAGGCGGAAGAGCTCCTGGAGGAAGACGAGGGCAAACTGACCCAGCAGGACATCCTGAAACTGCGCTACGGCTACAACCGGGCCGGGGGAAAACGCCTGGAGCTTGAGAAGGGCAGACGGCTGGTCCACAGCGCGCTCCGGAGCCTCCTGTGCTTCGGGGAACGAGAGGACTTCCGTCTGAAGGAAAACAAGCTCCAGCCCGTCAAGATCGAACTGGCCGACCTCGAAAACTACCAGAGACTCGCTGCGAGCCGGCGCCCGGAGTGGAGGCAGCTCGAGTCGGGCATCTCGGCCAAGGAAGCGGAGCTGCTGGCCGAGAAGAAGCAGTATTATCCGGACATCTTCGCGCTCGGAATTCTGCTTTACGGGATTGCGCCCAACCGGGACACGCAGGAGAACCCCTTCGTGCTGGAGGAATTCAACTATTTCTGGGGGGGCGCATACCTCGGCTGGCGCATGGCGCTCGACTTCGGCATGCCCAAGAAGGTGGCCGAGAAGCGTGCCGAGCTCCTCGCCCTGCAGCACCAGCGAAGGGAGGCCACCGCCGGCATGCTCCTCGAGGTGGAGAAGGCCTACCGGGACGTCGTGGAGAAGCGGGAGAGTCTGGTCTTTGCGCGGGAGGCGAGAAAGAACGGTCGGGCCCTCTCGGCCCTGAGCGCCGCCAATTTCTACATGGGGCTGGGGGAGGCGAAGGCGGTCTTCGAGGCATTCCAGATGTACACGGAAGGAGCCGCCGAGTACTTCCTGTCGATCAAAGACTTCAACATGGCCGTGGCCGAGCTGGCCCGCGTGACCGGCACGGATCTCCCGGCATCCGACGGATCGGACCGACAGGGCGCGGGGGGATGAGGTGCCGGGAACCACAGGCCGCAGCCATTACCCCGGCTGTCCGCTCCGCCAGATTCGGTGACGCAGCCGGGCCGGCAGGATCCTGAGCAGCGAAGGCATGGCCATCAGGGAAGCCAGGAGGCAGGAGGCCATCGCCAGGGTGAGCAGGGCTCCGACGCTGTGGATTCCCCGGTGCCGGGCCACCATCAGGGAACCGAATCCCGCAATGGTTGTCAGCGTCGAAATCAGGATGGCCCGGCCCGTCGTGCTCCCGGCGATTTCCTCGTCCGGCGACCCGGACCCCAGGAAATGGCGAATCACATGGATGCCATTGTCCACACCGATGCCCGCGATCAGCGGAATGATCACGAGGTTCGCCGGATTGAAGGCCAGGCCGAGCAGCTTCATGCCGAGCACGGTCCACAGGCCGCCCAGGACCAGCGGGAGAAGCGCAAGAAGGACGAGCAGGGGGCGCCGAAGATCCACGAAGAGGATCAGAACGATCGCAAGCACGGCGTAGAAGCCCCCCTGTACATAGGCATCCAGGAGTGACTTCGTCGCATCGTAGTTCTGCACCGCGACGCCGGTAAGCTTGGGGTCCACCGAAACGAGCTGCTCCACGAAGCGACGCTGAGGGTCCAGTTCCCAGATGTCTTCTTTCGGGTAGATCTGCAGCACGAGCCTGCCGGTGGTGCCTATAAACCTCTTCTTCAGGAGTTCCGGAAGCCCCTCCACCGTGAGGGGAACCGGATCCAGCGAGCCGAGGATCAGGTCGATCTTCCTGCGGAAGTCGATGAAAAGCCGCTCCTGGTAATCGGCCAGGGCGCTGTCGATCCGCGGCTTGCCTTCCGACTCGAGGATGCGGAGCACCCGCTCCGTCCTCCTGCCGGCGCCGGAGACCGTATCCGGAGAAGGCAATGCGGCGGGATCGGCGGGCCCCGGCCGGTCCGCCGCCTGTTCCTTTTCTTCTTCACGGAGCTTGAAGCGGATCCTTGCGACCCACCGCTTGACCTGCTCGGAAGAGGGGGGAGCAGGCCGTTCGGCCCGGAGTTCGATCCCTGCGAACAGGGGCGCAAGCTTGCGGACCCGGGCCATCCTCTCCTGCGGGTCTGCGGGCAGGAAGTCGGCAAGGCTCTCCACCTTGCTCACGAGCGCAAGGCCCTCGAACCGCCGCGACTTCTCTCTGGCCTCCTCGAGGGAGTCCGCGAGGACCGCGGCGAATACACTGGCGTTTCCCTGGGCCTCGATCAGTTTCCGCTCCCATTCCACGGCCTCGGTCCCCCTCGGCTGGAGGTGCAGGAGGTTGTAATCGAAACGGACCGTACCCCAGGGGAGCACGGCCAGGACCGCCGCACACCCCGCAGCCGGAACGACCCATCCCGGGTGGCGGGACGGCCAGCCCAGGATTCGCTCGAGGCGGGAATCGCCTTGCCTCTTTCGACTCTCGGCCTGCCTTTGCAGGCCCTTCTTCCGGTCGAGCCACAGCAAGAGAGCGGGCAGGAGCAACATTTCCGCCGCGAGACAGGAAAGGATGCCCCAGCCCGCGATCCACCCGAATTCCCGGATTCCGCGGAACGAGGACAGCCCGAGCGCAAAGAAGGCCGCGGCCGTGGTGACTGCACTGCTCAGGATGGCCCGCCCCACGCGCTCGAGGGTCGTCCCGAGAGCGGCCGGGGGGAGCCGCCCGGACTCCATCTCCCTTTCGTAGCGGGCCACCAGGTGGATGCCGAAGTCGATGCCGAGCCCGATGAGGATGCTCCCGAAGGCCATGGAGAGGATGGTCAGATGGCCCACCGTAAGGGTGAGCCAGCCCAGGGCCCACACGATGCCCGCGAGCAGGGCCAGCACCGCCGCAAGGGGCCGCCGGGCCTCGCCGAAGCCGACCATGAAAAGGGCGATGACCAGAAGCAGGGCCAGCCCCATCGCACGGCTCATGTCCTGGAGGCTGGTCGCCATCTCGTCGGAGTTGAGCGCCGGCGTGCCGGTGATCGCCACGCGCACATCGGGAACCTCCGCCGAGACTTCCCGGATCGACCTGCGTATCCGGTCGATGGCGGCCCCCTCCCTGTTGAAGCTTCCCTCCAGATCCTGCAGATAGGCCATCATGAAGAGCCAGCCGCGTTCTTCGTCGATCAGATAGCCGTCCTCGCTCATGCCGCCGGCATCCTGCATGAACACCCGCCAGGGGGATCGATAGCGGGGGGCATCCGTAAGCCAGGTGTACAGGCTGTCCATGAACGAACTGAGGAGCCGAAGGTCTTCCGGGTCCACCCTGCCCGTTTCCTCCTCCTCTTGCTTCTCCTCTCCGGAAAAGAGGCCCGAAACGGCCGTTTGGACCAGGCCGCGTGAGATCTGTTCATTGACGGTGCGCAGGAGGGTCAGCAGCGTTGGAGACGACGCGAGCCGTTCGAGCAGATCCCGGTGCTTTTCGATCCGGGAGGCGAGGTCGTCGATTTCCTCCGGCTCGAGGAAAAGAAGGGCCTGCCTCCGGAAGGTTTCCACCGGGATCCTGTAGAATACCTCCTGGATCGTCTCCCGGTCCGCCTCCATCCGATCGCCCAGCCTCGAGGCGAACCGCTTTGCCTGCTCCAGGTCCTTGGAACGGAGGATCAGGATCACGTAGTCGTCCTGGAACTCATTGCGGTATTCCCGGTAGAGAGCGGCGGAAGGGCTTTCCTGCGAGATGAGGACGCTTCTCTCGGTCCAGAACTCCAGATGGCCCCGCGTGTAATGGAAGCTCAAGACCGCAAGGACAAGGCCCGCTGTGAGGATCTTGAGCGGATGGTTTCGAATCAACCGCTGAAGGAGTTCAGCCGTCCAGGCCCAACGGGTTCGCATGTGCCACCTCTGGTCGGTCCGGGGGCATTGCGGCCCGCGGGCTGTCACGGCGCGGTTCGTTCGGTACGCAGAAATACCCGATCAGGCCGAACGCAATCAGCGCCAGCAGAAGGAAAAGGGCCAGGTACAGGAAGCAGGCGCGAAGCGGACGCCGGACGCGCGCGCCCTCCTTCCGCTCCGGCACGATCGAGGGGGCACCGCAGCCGGGGCACGCCTCGACCCGCCAGCCCATGATCTTCCCGCACGCCCCGCACCGCTTGGTCTGTCCCGGGGTCTCGATGCCCGGCAGGGCCAGGAGGACGACCGGAGCCGGAAGCGTTACGACAATCCCGGCCAAGGTCCCGAGCGTGCCCGCCGGAAAGGCCGTGAGCAGGGTCAGGAAGCCGGCCAGGGCCGGAAAGAACACCGTCAGAAACCAGCCGACGGTATCCCGGCCTTTCCTGCGCGCCACACCGCAACTGGCGGCCCCGACCAGGACGGCGCCCAGGAGGGCGATCCCCAGACGAACCAGGAAACGCTCGAACTCCTCCATGTTCCTCCTCTTCCCTTGGAATCGATCGCCATCGGCCTTTGTAACGGACGGCCGGGCAGGGTGTCAATCCGATACGGTTTTACGCGGCCCGCTTCTGTGATACAAACGGGGGGAGACGGTTCCACAAAAAAGGGGAGGCCGACCATGTCCGTGTTTGAGAGAATGAAGCTCGTGCAGGGGGATATCACGAAACAGGATACAGACGCGATCGTGAATGCCGCGAACCGGAGCCTGCTTGGCGGCGGAGGCGTGGACGGGGCGATCCACCGTGCCGCCGGACCCGACCTGCTCGAGGAGTGCAAAACGCTTGGGGGCTGCGAGACCGGGGAGGCAAGGCTGACCAAGGGATACCGCCTGAAGGCCCGCTACGTCATCCACACGGTCGGGCCGGTCTACAAGAACGGAAACCAGGGCGAGCCCGAAAAGCTGGCCGGCTGCTACCGCAGGAGCCTGGAACTGGCCGCCCAGAAGGGGCTCAGGAGCGTGGCCTTTCCGGCCATCAGCTGCGGCGTCTACGGATACCCGATCCGGGAGGCGAGCCGGATCGCCCTGCGAACGGTGGCGGATTTCTGTGAGGCGCATCCGGAGATTCAGGAGGTGCGCTTCGTCCTCTTCGGAGACAAGGACCTCGCCGCCTACCGGGAGGCCCTCGAAGAGATCCGCAAGACGAGTGGAGAATGATCATCGATCGAACCGATAGCCCGTGCCGCGAACCGAGACGAAATGCCTGGGATCGGAGGGGTCCTTCTCGAAATAGGTTCTCAGGCGGCGGATGAAATTGTCCACGGTGCGCGTCTCAATCCCCGGACCGTATCCCCACACCTCGCGCAGCATCACCTCCCGGGAGACCGTCTCCGACTCTCTCTCGAACAGGCACCGGAGAACCAGAAGCTCTTTTTCGGTCAGGCGCCTTTCGCCGGCCGGACCCCGGGCCCTGCCTTCCCGAAAATCCACCCAGCATCCGTCCCCGAAGCAATAGCGATCCCCCTGGCCGGGAACGGGCCTGTACCAACTGCTCCTTCGGAGGATCCCCTTGATCCGCAGCAGCAGTTCCTGAAGATGAAAGGGTTTTGTCAGGTAGTCGTCCGCACCGCATTCCAGGCCTCGCACCCGGTCCTCGTCCGCGGCCCTGGCCGTGAGCATGAGGATCGGTACGCGCGGGTCCTTCGTTCGGATCTGCCGTGCAACCTCAAAGCCGTCCACGAACGGGAGCATGAGGTCCAGCACGACCAGGCTCCATGGGCCTCGGTCGAAAAGCTCCAGGGCTTCCCGGCCGTCCCGGGCAAGCCGGGTTTCATACCCCTCGGCGGCCAGGTTGTACCGGAGGCCTTCGGCCAGATGTTTCTCGTCCTCGATCAGGAGGATTCGAACGGTGGCGATCTTCATACTCTCCGGAAGGGCAGAACGGACAAAACGTTCCGGGTTCGAAGCCGGGAGGGCCGGGACCCTTCCAGGGGAAGCTCCAGGATCACGGCGGTTCCCAGCCCTCCCTTGCCTTCGCTGCGGATGTAGACCTTGCCGCCATGTGCGTCAACGACATTCTTGACGATGAAAAGCCCCAAGCCGGTCCCCTTTACGGTACGGGTCATCTCCTTCCCCGCACGGTAGAACATCTTGAATACGTGTTTCTGGGCCCCCTTGGGGATCCCGACGCCTCGGTCCTCGAAAAGGATCCTGCACCGCTCCCCCTCCCGCTTCAGGGAGACCTTGAGCCAGAAACCCGAGGGGGAATAGCGCACGGCGTTTTCGATCAGGTTGTCCATGGCGATCTTCAGATTCTCCCAGTCGCAGCGGACCGATACATCGGGTTCCATCTCTCGGACGAATTCCTCTTCCTTCCATCCGTGCTTCGTTTGTTTTTCGTCGAGATAAGCCTCGAGCCGCGAGCTCAGGGGAACCCTCTCGAAGGCATAGTCGATCCTGAACCTCTGGATCCGCGAGACCCAGAGGATGTTCTGTATCAGCGCGGAGAGCCGCTCGGTTTCTTCCTGCATTCTTCCGAGGAACTCCTTCCGGAGCCTCTCCTCCGGGTCCCGGAAGATGAGGGTTTCGAGGTAGAGCTGAAGAGAGGCCAAGGGGGACCGGAGTTCGTGAGTCACGCTGGAGATGAAATTCTGATGGACCAGATTCAGTGCCGCCTGCTTTCGGTAGGTGGTATAGATCACGATGATCCCGAGAAGCAGGAACAGCATCAGGATGCCGGCCCCGAAAAGGGCAATCCAGGGAGGTCCCACCCCGGCGGGCCCGAGCTGGAGGCGCAGGGAGACGCGCTTGATGGCCTGGTAGTTGTTGACCGAATAGTAGACCCACAGGGCCACGAGGCCGAGCCACGCGATGTTGAGCAAGATGAAGAAAACGAGGGAAGATCGCGATCCGAAGCCTTTCTGCACCGGGTTCCTCCTCGGCCGATCATTCTAAGCAAAAGCCGGGAAACCCGCAAAACGGCGAAGGGCGCGGGGCGCAGTCCCTTGCCGGACCGTCTCACCCCGCCGGGAAGGGCTCCTTGTCGAACTCCCCGGCCCCCAGGAGGGCGCGGACCGTATCGATTCTTGTCTTCACGCACCGTCGGCAGTACGGCAGGAACTCCTGCGGAAGAGGCTCCAGGCTGTTCCGCAGCCAGCGCATGAACTCTTCCGCCGAGGCGCGCACCGGCTCGGCTGTCTGGGAGATCCCCCGGCCCAGGCCCTGGAACCTCTGCCCCCATTCCTTCCGGAGACGCTGGTAACGGCTCTCGACCTCCCGGGACCACGCCTCCAGCTCCTTGAGCTGTCTTCCATACCCCCTTGCCTGACTGCGGATCCAAAGGGTAAGGAGGCCCCCCAGGATCCGAATCTTCGCGTTGTAAAGCCTGTCAGCCGGCCCCAGCAGGAGACGTCGAAGGGCCTCCTTCCAGGAATAGAAGTCCTGATGGGACCGGAAGATCTCCCTCTGAAGGCGGTGCGGTGTCATGCGGTCGGGCCGGATCACTACGTGATGGGCGTCGTAGAGGTGCCATTCCCGGCTGAGCACCTTGCCCTGCTCCATGTACCGGGCGGTCAGCGGCGTGCCGGGCAGGGCGGTCAGCGCGAAGAATTGAGCCGTTCCCATGCCGGTTCTCTTGGCGAAGGCCACCGTTTCCCGGACCGTTCGGACCGTGTCCGCGTCCGAGCCCAGGACAAACATGCCATGGATCGCCAGGCCCGCCCGGTGAAAGCGCCGCACGGCGTCCTCGTTCTCCTGCCGGCTCGTCCTCTTGTTGAAAAGCTCCAGGCTTTCCGGGTTGATCGATTCGAAGCCGACGTAGACCTTCGAGCAACCCGTCCGTTTCATCAAGCCGAGCAGCTCCCGGTCCCGGGCCGCCTCCACCCGGACCTGGGCGCCCCATTCGGGCATGCGAACCCCCTTTTCGAGAAGCCTTTCCAGAATGGCCTTGGTGCGGGAGGGCCTTGCGTTGAAATTGTCGTCCCCGAAGAAGATGGGCTTGCGGGTCTGCCGCAGGGTATGCTCGATCAGCTCCACGGCCCTTTCCGCATCCAAGAAGCGGTATCCGCACCCGAACTGGGCGATCACGGCGCAAAAATCACACTGATAGGGGCAGCCCCGCGAGGTCACGACCACGCTGTTGCTGATGCCCCGGCGGACCTCCTCCGGATAGACGGGGAAGGGGAGGGCCGAGAGCTCTTCACTGGAAAGGAAGGGCCTGTCCGGGTTGTGGCGGATTTCCCCGTTCGCGTCCCGGAAAGAAATCCCCGGCAGGTCCTCGAGAAGCGGGTGCAGCCTGTCCTCGGCGAGCCTGTCCATCAGGGCCGGAAAGGTCGCATCCCCCTCGCGCCGCACGACGACATCCCCGACCTTCAGGGCCTCGTCCGGGAGCGCCGTCGCGTGCGGACCGCCGAACACAATCCAGACCCGGGGGTTCAGCGCCTTCAGTTGCCGCGCCAGGTCATAGCCGGGCGGTTGCGTCCGCGTGATGCAAGAGACCCCGACGACATCCATGGCCGCGAGTTCTTTGAGCTCATCGGGGTGAAAACGTCCCCCGTGCCGATTGTACAAAGGGTTGTAGGTCGCCACCGACACGAAGCCCCTGTCGGCGAGGATTGCGGCAAGCAGGTCGATGGCCCGGGAGGGCAGCCGGACCATAGAGTACAGATCCTTCATCCTCGGCCCCCAGAGGGTCCCGTCCCTCGTTGCATAGGGCTCGATCAACCCGATGCGAAGTTCCTTCTTCATGATGTGCCTTCCTTTGCGCGTTCGTCCGAGAGCAACCCCCAATACGCAGCCGCAACGGGCGCGCACGGGGGGCGTCCAGGTCTCTGCATCGAGCCTAGCACAGCCGCGTTCGGCTTCGCAGGCCTTTTCTGTAAAAGATTTGTAACAATGGGTGTGGCGCCGGTTCAGACCGGCGCCGGATAGGAGGAACGATTGTAGCGTTCGAGGACGAAGAAACTGGGGAACGCCCGTGCGGGACCCAGGGCGAAGTATGCCTTCCCCAGCAGCAGGTCGGGGTTTTTCGGATCCGCCTGTACCAAGTAGTCCCGGAGAAGGCGGGCGGGATTCCATCGGGGGTTTTCGCCGAGCGCGTAGTTCAGGAGCAGGGCATGCGGGTAAGCGTTATCCACCTCCACGCGCCGCACCCTGTAAACGCGATAGAAGGCGTGCCGCTTCGGGTTTGCGTCGTTCGGCAATGCGATCCAGGGATCTTCGAGACGGTTCTGGACGACCGCCACGTTGTATCCGGAGGCCTCCGCCTTTTCCACGCTCTGGCCCCTGTCCAGGAAGAAGCCTTTCTTGAACTTGCGAAAGCCGAGGATTTTCGTGACAAAGGGAAGGTTGTATCCTTTGAACTCGTACCCCAGGAGGCCCTCGATCGAAGGGGTGACGCCGTCGCGCAGAACGTACTCGAGGTCCCTGTCGGAAGATTTCGCGAGGGAAAGAAAACTGCAGGCCATAGCGTCTCCCTTCTGTTCGAATCCGCTGCCTCCGCCGTCCGGCTCCGGTCGTCCATCCGCTTCCTTCTATTCGTAGCATGTTTTCGCCCCCCCGTCCACGAGATTCGCCTCTCAGCGGGCGGCAAAATTGACAGGCGGCACGGCGACCCCTATCCTTCTTGCCAAGCAAGCTTTGGGCCCCTCCGGGGCAAAGACCGTTATCGAAATTCTTTCGCCCCTCAAAGGGGGCAAGACACGGAGCATGGAACCGGCATGAACCGGAACTTCTGGAAGAGGCCTGTCCAGGGCTGCAGACCCCGGCTTTCCGGCGGGAGGCTCACGGCCATTCTCCTCGGGCTCCTCGGGTGTGTGACGGCAGGGTGCTCCGTGCAATCGGAATACCAGAAGGCCCGCTCCCTGGACACGCCGGAGGCTTACGAGGCCTTCCTGGACAAATACCCGGACGACCAAGAGTACGCGCCTTTGGCGAAGAAAGACCTGGAGAGGCTCGCCTTTCAGGAAGCCCGCAAGCAGAACACCTACGAAGGCTACCTTCGGTTTCTGAAGAGGTATCCCTACGGAGAGCAAGCGGCGCTGGCCCATAAGGCAGCGGAGGATATGCGCGCGAGCGAGCTGGGCATCCGTTTGTACCGGACGCTGCCGGCGGACTTCTACGAGTGGGTGAGCAGCCGGCATCTCCCCTACCGGATTCTGGTCCGCTCATCGAGCCCGGATGCGGCCGGAAGCCGTCATGTCGAGGGCAAGTGGTACTCGGAGCTCGTGCGGAGGGGTCTGTTCGTTCCGATGGATCCTCAGAAGGTCTATCGGGTATCGCCGGATCTGACGCTCTACCTGAGGGAAACCGTCGTCGTGCTGTGCGTCCGGGCCCTGGCGCTGGTCGAGGCGGAGGTACATATCGGGGGGAAGGCGGTGCGGACCTACCTCGTCGCGGCCGACCACATCGAACAGTACCTCCTCTACGAGATCTTCAGAGACCGGGAGCTTTACGACCGCCTCATGGGCCCTTCGGAAGAGGAGGTGCGGAAGGTCGGGGAATCCTTCGGAAGACGGCGGCATGAACTCCCTCTGGAAGGCCCCCTTGCTCTGGAATTCGAGATCACGCAGCAGGCCCCTGAAGAGGACCAGCAGTTCGTCAGGGCGTTCGTGGCGTTTCTGGCGGACCAGCCCCTCTGCGAGGGGTTCTACGCATATCCCAGGGGGCGCCCGCCGGCGCCCGCCACCTCCCGGCGGCTCCACCTCGGCGTGGACCCGGAGACCCACGCTCCGGAGGTTTCCAGCCGGTGGCGCTCCGCGGGCCCTTCCGTCGACTGGAGCAAATGGAATACGAAGTGGATCCTTCGGGACAGGCAGTACTTCTTTCAGAAGATGACCATGGACCTGATGGATCTTCTGAAGTCCCTGGAGGCACCGAACCGCTAGACCCCGCATCCCCTCTGGAAACGGATCGCATCGCGCGCGGCATCCGGCGTCTGCCAGACGAAGAACCCCTCTGCCCCTTCCTCGGACGCGTCCGAGGCCAGCCTCCGGATCTCGGAGAAGTCGTCTTCCGTGTAGGCCCCCCTTCCCCTCGTCTTCTCCCGCATCCGAAAATAAAAAGCCCTGCCCCGGAAGGGCCTGCTCGCCAGCGGATCGATGCACGGGATCAAGCCGCACTCCCTGCAAAGGACCGCGGCTTCCGGTTCCTGCCATATCCCGTCAGGTTCCCACACCAGGTGAAAGGAACCTCGCTCCACGGAGGCGAAGAAGCGTACCAGGTTCTCCCGGTTCCGGCGGGTCGGGGTGAAGGAGGCCGGGGTGCGGAACACGATCGCCCGGGCATCCAGGATCCTGGCGGCCCGCTCCGTGATCTCCCACGCCCACCGCGTCTGTTCCGTGGGCTGAAACGAGCCGAATCGCTCCCCTGCGGCGCGGTCCCAGGAGCGCCGAATCCTTCGGTAGCCCCCGTACGTGGACGGATGGGTGATGAGCTGCCATGCACGGATCGCAAAAACAAAGCCCTCCGGCGCTTGCCTGCGCCATCGCAGCAGGGTTCGATCCGCGGGCGGATCGAAAAAGCTCTCCTGCGCCTCGACCATGCGGAACCGATCAAAGTATTCGGAGAGCTTCATCGAGAAGCCGGCACAGCCGACCCGCCAAGCTCTCCCCGGGATGTTTCCTGTTTCCACCTTCTTCCCCCATAAAGGCCCTCCTGGTAGGCCCGCCAACGTTGAAACTGGCTGCAGATCACGGAAAACTGCTCCTCGTCGTCGATATCGAGGGCCGCGCCTCCGTACGTGGTCGAGGCCATGGCGAATCGCGTTCTCAGAAGGGCGCCGATGTCCTGTTCCACCCTGCGCTTGTCGAGGAATCTCCGGAGCGGCCGATTCAGTGGCATCCAGGGAATTCGGCCCAGGAGCCGGCACACATGGAGAAGCAGAAATCGGAAGATCATCCCGAAGGTGAGCTCCGGCAGGCCCAGCAAGGCTCGGAAAAGGAGCAGAATGTTCCGCCACCGTCTCTGATGACGGAAGCGGTACATCAGTTGAGCGTAATGGGGATTGACCACCCGGAAAGCCCGGATCATGTGCAGGTTGTTCTGCCGTTCCCGGGAATCCTTGAAATGAAAATAGGAAAGCCGTATTCCCGGCACACCCTTGTCCGGGTAGTACGGCTCCAAGGCCTCGGCGGGCGTGGTTCCCGCGATGTAGTCGTAACGGTCCAGGTCACACCCCTCGATGAACTCTTCCAGCTCGTAGGGCGTCAGCAAGGGCATGTCCGATCCCAGGAAGAGAACCGCCTTGCCCTCATAGCGGGCGCGGAGAGCTTCCTCGGGCAGAGGTTTCCCCTCCGGTCCAATCGGATCCAGGGTTGTCAGGAAGGTGTTCCACCCGTTCTCCAGGAACGAGTCCCGCTGCTCGACGACGACCACCTCCTTGTTCCCTTCCCTTCCGACCTCCTGCCCTTCCAGGGCCTCCAGGATCTCCCGTCTCGGCCCCACCACGAAGATCCGGCGGACGTACCGGCATCGCTGCAGCGCCGAAATCACGTAAGCGAGCACGGGAACGCCCTCGATCGGGAGCAGCGCCTTGTTTTGGCCGCACACCGGTCTGTAGGCGCCCCGGTCTCCGGCCAACACGACGGCATCCAGAGATTCCCTCGGGTCATTCCAGGTATCGGGCATGATCCGTCCCCGTTTCGTCCTCTTTCGGAAGGACCCGGAGGCCCTCCGCCCCCTTTTACTCGAAGTGGGAAAAGCGAAGCAACCCCTTTCTGCGGCTCGTCGGTGGTCCCTCTCGTATCCCTCATCGAGGAAGACGGCCCGCGTCCTGTTTCCCTCGAATCGAAGATGTCCGCACTTTTTTTCTTGAAATATGCCTTTCCGTATATTATGTAGGACGAGAATCAACCCTCTCGGAAAGCACGACGGGCCCCTCGGCAGCCGGCGGCAAGGCACCGACTGCGGCTTTGCCGGTTCCGAAAACGATCCACAAGAAAAGGAGACCCAGAGCATGACCAAGGCCGAACTGATCGACAAAGTCTCACAACAAATCTCCAAGTCCGCAGAGGTCAGCAAGAAGGCGACCGGAGAGATCATCGACCTCGCCGTTGAAGAGATCGCAAAGGCGATCAAGAAGGAGAAGCGGTTCAGCTATCCCGGCTTCGGGACCTTCCACGTCAGGGCCCGGAAGGCCCGAAAAGGCCGCAATCCCCAGACCGGCGAGGAAATCAGCATCAAGGCCAGCAAGACCGTTTCGTTCAAGCCGGCCCCCGAACTGAAGAACAAGCTCTAGCCGGGCCTCGGGCGGCCCGCAAGTTCGGGGAGGCGTGGGGGCCAAGGGGATCGGCGGAGAGGGGACGGCCGGCCTGTTATTTCTTCTCCTGCGCTTCGTCGAAGCGTTCGAACTGCATCGTAAAAGTACCCCGGCCCTTGCTGGCGGAGCGCAGGTCCGTCGAGTAGCCGAACATCTCGGACAGGGGGATGGAGGCGCGGATCTCGGTAATGTGCCTCTTGGGAAGAATCTCGAGGATCTTTCCCCTTCGCGCCTGCACATCCCCGATGACTCCGCTCGCGTACTCTTCCGGCACGACGATATCGACCGACATGATCGGTTCCAGAAGAATCGGCTTCGCACGTTCGTAGGCCCTTTGAAACGTGGTCGCCGTCGCAATTCGGAAACCCAGAGGCGTGGACACGCCCTCACGGTACTCCGCCCCGAGCAGTGTGCCGATCACGTCCACGACGGGATAACCGCCGAGTGACCCGCTGACGCAGGACTCGTGAAAGGCCTCCTCCACGGCCTGGAGACACTCGGGCGGCAGCCGCTCTTCCTCCGGCAGGGCCGAAACGATGCGGTTCCCCGCGCCGCGGGCCTGAGGTCCGACACGCAGGCGCACCGCCCCTGCCTGCTGCTTGCCGGCGATTTCCCTCGAAAACTCTCCCTGTTCTTCCGCGGTCTGCGTGGCCGTCTCGCGGTAGACGACCTGGGGCCGCCCCACGTTCGCCTGCACGGAGAACTCCCGGGTCAACCGTTGGACCAGCACGTTCAGGTGCAACTCTCCCATGCCGGAAATGAGGGTTTGGCCGGATTCCTCGTCGGAACGAAACCGGAACGTAGGGTCTTCGGCCGCGAGCTTTTCCAGGCTGGCGAAGAGCTTCTCCTGGTCTGCGATGCTCTTGGGTTCAATGGCGATCGAGATCACCGGCTCCTGAAACTGCATGGCCTCCAACACGATAGGGTGCGTCTCGTCGCAGAGCGTATCTCCGGTGCGGACCGTCTTGAGTCCCGTAGCCGCTACAATGTCGCCCGCCTCGGCCTGCGGAACCCTCTTCCGCTGGTTTGCATGCATCTGAAAAAGCCGGGCGACCCGTTCCCGCTCTGCGAGGCTTGCGTTGTAAAGGACCTTCTCGGGCTTCATCGTCCCGGAATAGACCCTCAGGTAGCTGAGCTTGCGCCCCTCTTCCATGGCGATCTTGAATACCAGGGCCGTCAACGGACCGTCCACCTTCGCTTCCCGCTGAACGGTCTCATGGGTCGAGGGATCGAAACCGGTCACCGGCGGGATGTCCGGAGGGGAGGGAAGGTAGTCGACCACACCGTCGAGCAGGGGTTGCACGCCCCGGTTCCGATAGGCGGCTCCGCAGAATACGGGTGTGATCCCCAGGCGCAAGGTCGCGTTACGGATCGCCTTGCGGATTTCCGCGTCGGTGATCGCCTCTTCCTGAACATACTTTTCCATGAGGACGTCGTCCCACTCGGCAATCTTCTCGAGCAGCACGTCCCGGAGCTTCTTCGCCTCCCGCTCCAGGGCAAGGGGGATTTCCACTTCTTCGTAGGTGTCCCCCAGCTCCCCCTGATTCCAGACAACGCCGCACATCCGAACGAGATCGATCACCCCCCGGAACCCCTCCTCCGACCCGAAGGGAATCTGACAGCAGACCGGGTTCGCCCCCAGCTTCTTCTTCATCATCTCCACGGCGCCGTGGAAATCGGCCCCGACCCGGTCCATTTTGTTGATGAATGCCAGGCGCGGAATGCGATACCGGTCGGCCTGATGCCAAATGGTCTCGGACTGGGGCTCCACCCCCTCGACCGCGGAAAACACAAACACGGCGCCGTCGAGCACCCGGAGGGAGCGCTCCACCTCGACCGTGAAATCCACGTGGCCCGGGGTGTCGATGAGGTGTATGTCACACCCCTTCCATTCGAGATAGGTCACGGCCGAGGTGATCGTGATTCCCTTCTCCTGTTCCTCGGGCATCCAGTCCATGACGGCCTGGCCGTCGTGGACCTCCCCCATGCGATGGATTCGGCCCGCGTAAAAGAGAATACGCTCGGTCAACGTCGTCTTGCCCGCATCGATGTGCGCGACGATACCGATGTTGCGTATCTTCTTCAGTCGAGACTTGTCAGCCATGTCGAAGCCGGGAGATGCGAAGGGACGGTTTTCGTTTGTTTCAAACGTAAAGCGGTATATGTTAGCACGCGATACCGGGCCCATCAACAAGGAGAACCCTTCGCGCGACAGCGGGCGGGCGGACCGGCTTGCCGGAAAAAGGCGTCGAAGAGGCGCCGCGCGCGGGCCTCGCGCCGTTCCGAGGGCTCAACCCCCTCCTAGGGCAGGGTGGTCGAAAGCGAGTCGAGCGCCTTGACGAGATCCTCGGCTTCCTTCAGCTTCTTCTCCACGTCACGCCGCCCGGGGTCCAGTCGCAGGGCCGCCTTCCAGCAGCGGCACGCCTCCTTGGGCTCCGAGTTCCGGAGCGCTTCCTCCCCGAGTCTGTCATAGTGCGCGGCCCCTTCCTGACGGCATCGAGTCAGGCAGAGCCTTGCTTCCTCGCTGTGGGGGGAGTTTTGGGGTATGGAACCGAAGTACCCGCAGGCCTTTTCGTATTCGCCCACCTCCAGCGCGAGCTTGCCCTGCTTGAGCGCCTCCCGTTCTTTCTTGGCGGTGTCCTGCTTGCGGGGAGGAAAAACCGGGATCTTCAGAGAATCGCCTTCCTTCAGAGAGCCGGGATCTTCCAGCCGGTTGTAGTCGGCGAGGAAGCGGCCCAGCTTCGGGTCCCCATAGTACTGCCGGGCCACTGCCTCGAGGCTCTCCCCGGCCTCCACCGGGTGGAGGACCATCCTCACGGGACGGGTACAGCCGAACAGGATCCCTCCCACCCGGCCGGCCTCGTCCTTGCCCTCATCGCATGACGGCCGCCACGGGACGTAGATTCGGTCGTAAGGCTTGAGCTTCGTGGGAGATTTGATCCCGTTGGCCTCGGCCAGCAAAGGCCATTTGGCCGCATCGTTGTAGTAGTAGGCGGCGATTGCAGAGAGGGTGGTTCCCGGGTAGACGGTGCTGTAGAGTTTCGCGTTCAGTTTGTCCCGGTACGAGAGCGCCTCGGGATGGCCGGGACGCCTCCTCAGCACGTCCTCGATAAGGCTCCTCGCCCTGTCCGTCTCTCCCCTTTCGAGGCATTGCCGGACTTCCAGAAGCCTTGCGGCGATCTCTGCGGATGAGCCCTCGTCGGGTTGTGGCTCCAGTTCCTTCTTTTCTACAATCCGAACCTCCTGCCCGGCGGGGATGCAACCGACCAGGCATCCCGCGCTTCCGATCAAGATACCCAGAATTGTCACCGAACGGAAAATTTTCATGGAACCTCCTCCTCCAGAGGCCTGGCGCCCTGCCGGAGGGTGACCACACACCCCCGGTCGACCCACCCTTTACATTCTTTTCGGTCATTTCGGCGCGAACCTGAAACCCGGCCAGAGCCTGGCACTGAACTTGCAGAAACTGCTGCCTCGGGTTTCTTGTTCCGGCGAACCCCGACCTCCACCCCGGGGAACGATGCGGGAACTTCTTCCCCGGAATCGAGCGAGCCATGATCGGATACAACAGCCGAGAGATCTTTCAGGACGCAACCTACGATGTTCAGACACAGCAACTGAGCAGCCCGAAAAGATCCGTCGAAACCCACGTGTATCGAAACGGGAAGATCGTCTCGACGGTCCGTTCCGACATCCCGGCAGACGCTCCGATCGACTCCCTCGAGGAGCGAATGCGCAACCAGCACGAAGAGGTCTGCGGGAGGGTGCGAGAGGGCACCTACGAACTGGTCTTCCTGAGAATCTCCAGGGGAATCATCGCCTTCGAGTCGCAGGACTATGGGCAGGCCCTCGAATGCTTCGAGACCGTGCTCACCATCGACGAGACCCATGCCGAGGCGAACGCCTATCTGGACAAGCTCCGGGCCTCCCTGACTCGGGACGAACCCGGCAGGCGCAGGGTCCTGGAGGGATACCGCAAGCAGATCGAGGCCCTCGAGTCCTCGAATCGGATCCTGGAGGCCGCCCGCAAAAGGACCATGTTGACCCGGATGTTCGAAGCGCCGGACCCTCCGAATGCGAAAAACGGGGAAAGGCTCCGAACGGCGGATCGGGACCGGCTCAAAACGCTCGCCGGGGCGCCGGAGTTCCTCGCCTGCCTCCGGGAAAGCGTGGCTACGAGATTCCGGGAAAACCTCCTTCCCGAGCTCCGGAAGCGCGTCCCTCGGACGGTCGGCCGGAAATGGATCCCGGCGATCCGTCGAGCCCTTGTCCCCGCGCTCCGGGATACCGTGCTTTCGAAAATCAGGGACCGCCTCCTGCCGATTCTCCGGGACACCCTGGTCCCGATGATTCGAGAGAAGCTTTTTTCCAGGCACCTCCTCGTCACCCTTTCCGCCTTTCTGCTCATGATCCTTTCCGGGCTGATCGCGGCCGACTTGCAGGTCCGGCTCGATCCCGCATACCACACCTCCCTGGGCAAGGAATACCTGGAAGGAAACCGGACCGCTCAGGCCCGCAACCTCTTCTACGGCATCCTCGGACAGAACCCGGCATCCCGGGAGGCGCTCGAAGGCTTCTGGGATACCTTCCGCAGGGACCGGGACTACCCGAAGGCTGTTGAAATGCTGGAGGCATTGGTCGAGAACCCGCAATCGGATTCCCGGCTCCGCTTCTACCTGGCAGAGGCCTGCCGGCTCGCTTCGCGCTACGCCGAGGCGATTCCTCACTATGAGCAGGCCATGCGGAGCGGCTTTTCGGAACTGCCCTGCAAGATCGGCTTGGGGGTGTGCCTTCTCGAAGTGCAGGGGCCGCAGGCCGCCATCGATCTCTTGGAAGGCCTTCTCCTGCGAGGCGCGGACGACTACCGGCTCGACTACTGTCTCGGCAGGTCCTACCAGGCAAGCGGTCGCCTGGGACGCGCGTCGGTCCACTACTCTCGCGCGCTTCAGAAGCGTCCCGATTCGGCTCCGATCTACCGTGCGTTGGGCGACTGCCTGGGGGGCATGCATCAGGAAGAAAGGGCGGAAGGGCTGCGGCGGAAGGCCGCAAGCCTGGATGCGTCCGTCGGCGGCGCGGGTTCGCCATGCCCAGGTGCCGAACCGCGCGCGGCAGGGGAAACGGCCGAGCCTGCTGCCGGCAACTGCTTCCCCTTCCCTCTGATCTGACCGACCGTCCGGCGGCCCTCGCGTCGAGGCTCCGTCCTCCTGCCGGAAGCCCGTCGGCCGCAACGAATCGGGATTGACTTTGCCATTCGATTTGACTACTGTGGAAGTTCGATCGATTCTTCACCAACCCTATTGGGAATCAGGAACGGTTGCGGGGCCCAAGATGCAAATCAGCAAATGCCACTTTTGCAACACGCCGATCTACCCGGGGGACAAGAGGTGTGGCATTACCATCCGCATCTTTCCGGACCAGGAGGACGATTCGCTCTGGGAGGAACCCTGCCCGGATCACGGCCTGTGCATGGAAGAATGTCTCTCCGGAATCTGTGCCTGCGAGGAAGAGGATCCGGAACTGGAGGAAGAGTTCTTCCAGGAAGCACACGTGGTCCTGTGCAAGGATTGTCAGGACCAGTTCCTGTCCAACCCCTCTCTCAAGGAAAGCCTCTTCTTCCTGCGGAGGGAGGCCAGCCACAAGGCCGTCCACTAGCAGGCCTTTGAAAAAGGCCCACTTGCCGCGTTCGGCTCGATTTTCGTTCCCGGCCTTCGCCGTGACAGGGGACGCAAGCGTCTCGTGACCTGCGCGCAGACGGTTGCCGCAAGGGCAGCCGGCGGCCTCACCGGGCGCCACAGTTCTTCTGCCCGGTTTGACCCCGATCGTTCCGCTTCCTCTGCTCCTCTTCCGCCAAGGGCAACAGGATCGTAAACGTCGTCCCTTCTCCGGGGTGGCTGACCACCTCCATCTGGCCCCGATGTTCGTTGACGATCTGATAGGCGATGGACAACCCGAGGCCGGTCCCCTCGTCCCGCGTCGTGAAGAAGGGGTCGAAGACTTTGTCCAGGTGCTCCGGGCGGATCCCCGGTCCCGTATCCCGAACCTCGACGACCACCCGCGGCTTTCCGTGCCCGCTTTCCTTGACGAAGGTGCGAAACGTGAGTTCCCCCGAGCTCTCCATGGCCTGGAGGGCATTCAACCCCAGGTTTTGTAACACCTGCGCCATCTGGTGCGGATCCGTGTGAACCGGCGGGAGGGAAGGTTCTCTCTCGAAGGCGATGCGTATCTTGGTTCTTCTCGCCTGAAATTCCAGGAGCTGGACCGTCCGGTCGATCATCTGGTTCATGTCGCAGGGCCTCGGCACCGGTCGGGCCGGCCGGGCGAAGGAAAGCATGTTCTCCAGGAGCTTCTCGATCCGGTCGGCTTCCCCCTGGGCGATCCGGCCGTAGCGGGCGAGAAACTCCTTGTCCTCCATCTTCCGGGGCACGAGCTGCAGAAAAGACTGGATGGCCACCATGGGGTTCCGGATCTCGTGCACCAGGCCGGCCACCATGGTCCCGACCGCCGCAAGCCGGTTTGAGCGGAGCATCTTCTTCATGTTGTCGATCTTCTCGGCCTGCATCCGCTCCTGTTCCCGTGCGCTGTGGAAATGCTCGATCCCCCGCATGATCCCGGTCCGGATATCCTGGTGCTCCCAGGGCTTCTTGAAGTAGCGGTAGACGTTCCCCTTGTTGATGCTGTCGATCACGACCTCGATGTCCGCGTAGGCCGTAATCAGGATGCGCAGGGCGCGAGGTTCGATCCTCTGTGCGTGCTCCAGCACCTCCACCCCGGTCATGACCGGCATCCTCTGGTCCGCCAGGACGAGCGCGACCGGCTCTCTGGCCAGGAGCCGCAACCCCTCGGCCCCGGTGGCGGCCGTGCGAATCGTGAAGTACTCCTCGAACTCGTCCCGGAAGGCCTCCAGGTTCTCCACCTCGTCATCGATGTAGAGAACCGGGTATTGCCTGTAGTCCAGTCTCGCCGCCGTCTCGTCCATGATGAATCTCCACACGCCGGGCGGAAAACCCGCCTTCACGCAGGGCTTGGCAACAGGGCCTTTCCGTTGCCTTCCTGCGCCATGCCTCCATCTTCTATCGTCACGAAACCCCCTTTTCTTGATGGAGAAGTTTATCTGCCCGGTCCGAGGTGCTAGCATGGCCTTAAAGAAAGCGGTCCGAGAGGTCGATCCTTACAGGAGGCGAGACCCCCATGCCGACCTATCTGATGGAGCACCCGCTCGAGGCGGAACGGCTGGAACTGAAGACGCGGAGAGAGAAGATCCTGGAGGAGCTCAGGCTCGTGCCCCTCCATGCCGGGATGGAGGTTCTGGACGTGGGCTGCGGTACGGGCGCCGTCACCCGGATCCTTGCGGAACGGGTCGCTCCGGGGCGGGTGGTCGGCCTCGACCTGAGCGAGGACAGACTCTCGGTTGCCAGGGAGATTGCCAAGGAGCAGGGCGTCTCGAATGTGGAATACAGGCAGGCCGACGTCAGGGATCTTGACCCCCAAGACAAGAGGTTTGATCTGGTCTATTCCCGTTGCCTCTTCCAGTATCTGCCCGGCCAGGCGGGCCTGGATACCCTGGGAGCAATGAAGCGGATGGCGCGCCCCGGCGGCAGGGTAACGGTGGCCGACATCGATGGCAGTCATCTCTACCGTTACCCTATGGACGACGAATGGGAGAAGGAACTCAGGCAATTCGTCGAAGCAATCGAGAAGACCGGCTTCGATGCCTATGTGGGAAAGAAGCTCTATGCCATGTTCCGCAAGGTCGGGTTTCAGAGAGTCCAGGTGGACCTCTTGCCCCACCATGTAATTGCAGGAAGAGCCGATCGCTTCACTCTTCGTACCTGGGAATGGAAGAATGAGGTCTTGGCCGAACACTTGAAGAAGGCCTTCGGGACTCAGGAGAGAGCCAAGAACATGGCAGAACGATTCGTGGCCGATCTTCTCGACGAAGACGTCCTTCTCTACAACCTTCTATTTCTTGTGCAGGGGACGGTGTAGTCCATGTCCGAGGCAACGAAGCAGCGCTCAACGGAACACCAGAAGCCGGAGCTCTCGGGCATTTCCATGAAGGCCCCCCTGAACTACCTAGAGGAAAGGTTCGGGAAGGACGAACTGGACAGGTTTCTGCACGAGACGGGCATGGAGCGAGCGTATTTCGAGGACCACAACAATTGGATCTCCTTTGCGTATGCCAACACGATCTTTCGGAAAATCGTCGATTTATCGGGGGGGCAGGAAAGCATCTGTCGGGAAGCCGGGAGGCGTATTGTCAGCCCGGAAGGGATCGGAAGGGCCGCATGGATCGCCGTCAAGGCGCTTGGGAATCCTGCCAGGGTCTACAAAGGAATTTTCGCTCTCGCGCACACGTACAACAGAGTCGGGGCATTCAAGATCCTGAGTCTGACCAAGAACCGAATGGTGGTCGAGTACCGGCCCAAGGAGGGATATTACGAGAAGGACAAATGCCACTGCCATTACCGCATCGGCAACTTCACTGCCGTCCCGACGATCTGGGGCCTTCCGCCGGCGAGATGCCGGGAACTGAGCTGCAACGTAGAGGGCGACGAGACCTGCACTTACGAATTCACATGGCAGATAAAACGCTCCTTCCTGCGTCCTGCGGCAGGCATGGTCCTGGGTGCAGTCCTGGGCTTCGTTTACGCGAAAGGCTTATCCCCGGCAATCGATCCCGGGTTCTGGACAATTATGACCCTTCTCCCTTTGTCCGGCCTTCTCGGAGGGCGGCTCTGGGACCTCCAAAACACCCTTCGACAGAGGGAAGAGATCGGCAAGGAGCAGCAGGAGGCCCTCGAGAGTTCCTTGGCGAACGTCTCTGACAAGTATGTGGAGCTCCAGGAATCCAACCAAGCCCTGGAGTCGGCGCACCGGGAATTGACCCTACACAAGGAGCACCTGGAAGAGCTTGTCGCAGAACGCACGCATGAACTCGAGGAGAGCAAGGCGCAACTGGAGGCCTCCTACGAAAAGCTGCAGGCGTTGGACAAGATGAAGATGAACTTCTTCAACAACGTGAGCCACGAACTCCGAACGCCCCTCGCCCTGACCATGGGCCCGGTGGAGGCGATGCTGCAAGGGGAGATGGGGCCGCTCCAGGATACGCAGAAGGTCTATCTTGCCAGCGTACACACGAACGCCCTTCGCCTGCTCAAGCTGATCAACAACCTCCTGGACCTGGCCAAGCTCGAAGCGGGCAAAATGAAGCTCTCTTACGGGAAACACAATCTCCCGGATTTCGTCCAGTCCGTCGTGGAATCCTTCCGGGCGGCGGGCGAACGCCGGGGCATTACGCTCCGGATCGACGACAGCCCCGAGATTCCCAAGCTCTGCTTCGACCGGGACAAGATCGAAAAGGTCCTCATCAACCTGATCGGAAACGCCCTCAAATTCACCCCGAGAGGGGGTTCGGTCTCCGTGGGTTGGTCGCGGGAGGCTGAGCATGTGAAGATCTCTGTCCGGGATACGGGCCCGGGAATCCCGGAGGATTCCCGGGAGAGGCTCTTCGACCGGTTCGTGCAGGCGGACGACTCCGGCTCCCGCAGGCACGGCGGCACGGGGATCGGGCTCTCGCTGGTCAAGGAAATCACGGAATTGCACGGCGGAACGGTGAATGCGGCCAACCGGCCCGAGGGCGGCGCGGTCTTCTCGTTCACGATCCCGCTCGTCGAGGTGGAGGTCCCCGAGTCGGCAGGCGCGATGGCAGAGGGAGAGGACTGGACCCGCTCGATGTTCCGTCAGGCCGACTACGTGGAGGAGGTGGAACGGGGGGACGATTCGGCGGAGCCGGCATCGGCAGTGCAGCCGGAGGCGGCTTGCAACGAAGAAGAGGCGGGCTTTTCTGCGGAGCAGCCCATCGTCCTCGTTGTGGAGGACAACCCGGACATGAGGCGGTTCATCTCCGACTGCCTCTCCCAGGCATTCCGTGTGCAGACGGCGATCGATGGTGACGAGGGCTGGCGGAAAGTGCATACCCTCATTCCCGATATCGTCGTTTCCGACATCATGATGCCAAACCGGAACGGGTACGAGCTCTGTGCGGCCATCAAGGGTGAACCCGCGTTCCAGCATATACCTGTCCTGCTGTTGAGTTCGAAGAGCGAAGTGGCCATGAAGGTCGAGGGGTTCCAGCAGGGCGCGGACGACTACCTGACCAAGCCGTTCAACCCCAGGGAGCTCGTCGCGCGTGCGAAGAACCTGATCCGTGTCCGCAAGCTGGAAAAAGAGATCCAGCAGCGCAACCGGCAACTGGAGAAGGCCCTCGTCGAACTCAAGGAGGCGCAGAGCCAGCTCATTCATTCGGAGAAGATGGCGTCGGTCGGGCTCCTTTCCGCCGGGCTGGTTCACGAGGTGAACAACCCGCTGAACGCCGCGATCAGCAGCATCCGAACCCTCGGGACCGCCCTGGAGCGCCTCCAGGCAGGGGAGGCGACGCCCCAGGAACTCAGCGGAAAGCTCGTGCGGGCCTCTCAGCGGGCGCTGAACGGCCTGAAGCGCTGCGAGGAAATCATCTCCGGCCTCCGGCAGTTCTCGCGCAAGGACGTCGAGGGAAAGAAGGAGGAGGACATCCACCAGGGGCTCGACTCCACGTTGGCCCTGCTGCCGGAGGATCCAGGGAAAAAGGTGGTAATTCGTCGGGACTACCGGTTCCAGGGCAAGGTCCATTGCAACCTTGGCCAGCTGAATCAGGTCTTCCTGAACCTCCTGACCAACGCCCTGCAGGCCATCGAGGGCGAGGGGGAGATCCGGGTCCGCACGGAACAGAAAGAAGACGAGATCCTCATCACAATCGAGGACAACGGAAGAGGCATTCCGCCCGAAGTGCTCCCCCACATCTTCGAGCCCTTTTACACCACCAAGGATGTGGGACAGGGAACCGGCCTGGGACTCAGCATTTCCCACAAGGTCGTCGCAGATCATGGGGGAAGCATTCAGGTCGAGAGTACACCTGGCCGAGGGACCGCCTTTTCCATTTCCTTGCCAATCAACGCCCCAAACAAAACACAAAGAAAGGATGCGGAGGTTGCGGCGGTTTCTGCTTCTACTTGATCAGTTCGAATCGAAAAGAATCCTGGAGAAGGCCCGGATCATTTCCTCGTTGTCGAGTACGCCCTTGGCCGCACGCTTCGAGAACTCGTGACGGGTAGCTACAAACTCCTTGCGTCTGCGGGGGGGGAGAGCCAGCAACATGTCAAGATTGTCTCCCCGATACGCGGGACTGGACCCTTCTATTTCGAAGAAGGCCTTCTCAATGTGCCGGCCCGCTTGGAGAGAATCCATGGTCCGGTGTCTCCAACTGTGCATGTACCCCTCCAATCCGTACCTGTGTCTCATGGGGGTGTCATAGATGTGGCTCAAAGGAGCCAGCAAGAAGGGAAACAGATTCCACATGAAGGTCCCCTCCGCGTCCGTGCGGCCGCAATCCTGTATGAATTGCACCGTCCGATCAACCGTTTCACGTGTCTCCCCGGGAAAACCAATTATGAAGCAACAGAGACAGCTGATACCTGCTGCGAGCAGATTTCGCACCACTTCGGCGTAAAGCTTCGGATCGGCTTCCTTGTTCATGTTGCGTAATATCTGGGGATCGGCGGATTCAAGGCCCAATTCCAGTTCGATACAGCCCGATTGTCGTAACAAATCAAAATCGACATCCTTGAGGGCACTGGCCCGAACGAAACTCATCCATCGCAAAGACAACCCTTCATCGATGAAGCGGCGGCATACCGTATTCAGATCCGGTTTGCCCAAGCGGAAATTGTCATCCACAAACCGGATGTAGCGAGCCCCACGCATGGAAAGGGCCTTAAGCTCCTCAATCAAGTGATCGAGGGGCTTGACAGACAACAATCTACGGTTCTTGATGAAATTGCAGAAGGCACATCGAAAGGGGCAGCCATTGCTGGCTTGTATCGGCATCACGCCCGAAGCGAAAAGACTGTCCGGAAGGCCAGACCAGTCGACAGCACATAGGGAGGAGGAGGGTGTATCGTCTATCCGTTTCGTAAACGAATACTCTCGTTCTGACAAGGTTGCCGTGTTCGGCAAATCATAAACAGGATCCCCCTTTGCTATCCTTCGAACAGCCTCACAAAGCGTGGATTCTCCTCGCTGGCTTACAATGTAGAGATCGACCAGGGGTTCTTCATCAACGTGAAGAAAGAGATAATGGTCTTTGGCCGACGCTGTATCGTAGGAAGGATCGTGGGATTTCCCTCGCAGTAAGAAGGAAGAATACACGAAAGGCCCTCCGACAATGATGGGTGTTTCCGGCGCCATTGCACGTATGTCAGATGTGAGTTTGCGAAGAGCCGATTTGGTCATTATGAATGTTGTGGAGACAATAATTGCCGAAGGTCTTCTATCCATTAATCCGGCGAAGGCTTCTCTTTCCTGGTAGTAACTGCCGATGAGTTCCGTCGTAAGCCCTTCTCTTCTCAGGAAATTCCAGAGACAAATCCCGTTGAGCCTTGGCGCCGAGGCCCAACTCATCCGGTTGTCTCCTTCGATGGACAAAACGATCCTCCCGCGGTTCTCCACATAGTTTCGCAACACCTGGATCAACGCAACCCGTCCTTCAACCTGTAACCGCAGAGGACTCGAGCCTGAAAAGGTGTCGGTTCCCGTATCCGCTATGAGAATTGCATCAAGGCCCACGTTGCACGTCTCCCATTTCGCGATCTCGCACTCCGCAAGACGATTGTGCGTAAGGGCAAGTCGTTCGGGATTGAATACGTTCGAAGCATGACCTCATGGGACCGTTCCCACCGTCGACGCCCTTTGTCTTCTCCCTTCGACCCGGCCGAACCTCTCCTGTACGTAGTCGTAGTAGTTCTTGATCATGGCCCGACTCCAGGAGAGGCAGACATATTCCTTCTCCTTCCGAAACCCCGCATCCAGGTAGTCGGTAAGGTCAGCCTCGTCTGTCAGGCAGATCGCAACCCGCTCGTTCCAGGAACGATAGCAGTCGATGACCGCGTCGAGAAGCCATCTCCTCGACTCGGCGTCCCGCGGGTGACCCGGGCACACGGAGTAAAGCGAGAAGGCGTTCAACAGGCCGGAGAGGTTGATTCCGGCAGAGGAATGCTCGAGGAAGGCAAAGGCGACCAGCGTGTCCCCCTCCTTGGCCGCAAGGCAGCAACGCTCCCTCTTCAGGCCCTTTGATCGAAACATGGCCGAGGTCTCCGGAAGATGCAATCCCTCCCGGGTGAGGCTTCGGGAACGGACCTGCAGGGGGTGAAGATGCTTTCGGAAATAGTTCTCGATGATCTCCCGGTCCGTCTCCGTCGGGTAGCCGACGAGCGTTCCGCTCGGGGACCGCAGAGCACCGGCACTTCCCCTCGCTCGGCTCCCCCTGTCTTCCTCAAGGTCCAGGGTCAGGAAGCTGTATTTTGCAAAACAGAACTGTTCGTCCGAGGGATAACGATCCACAAAACCGGAATAGACCTTTCTGGGAAAAGGGTTCTCCTTTCGAAAGTAGGTAATCAAATACTTGGCGTCCCGATTCTCCATCAAGAAATGGGCCAGGGCGAGCATCACATACTTCGGGACGAGCTTCATGGGATGGCTGCTGGCGGCCAGATGCTGGAAAAGCCAGGTATTCTCGTAGACCTGCACCGCCGAAGCCGTACCGAGTTCCTCTTCCCCCTCCCGGAAGACGATCTGCTTGTAGAAACGCAAATCCTCCGACAGGAGCTTCCTCCACGTTGCATCGATCTCGCGCCGGATTTTGCGGATATAGGCCTCCTTGGCGGGATAGATGAACCCGGACCGATCGAACAGATTCCACAGGGTCTGGATTCTTTCCGCCGCGGGCACCCGGATCTGCGGGTTGTGCTTGGTGAAGATGAAACCGGAAATGCGGCGTTCGGTTTCTGCGGGCAGGTCGAGGAACTCGACGCCGCAGTATCTCTCCCACTCCCCATTCTCGGTCACGGTCTGGACCAGGGAACGAATCTCCAAGCCCCCGAGTGGAAAGTAGGAATCGCCCAGCAGGATCTCGCAGCCACGCAGCCGGATCCCGCGCCAGAAAAGATCCCGCGTGTAGTCCGACCCGAAGGACAGCCCCCGGATCGATAGATCCCGGATCGGCAGCACGATGTTCCTGCCCAGCACGGGATGAAAACAGCGGAACCGCGTCTTCACGATCCCTTCCGGGCGGACCCGAACCACTTTTCTTCGCCTCGCCCGGTTGATCACGGCCGGCATCTCGAGCAGAAGGAGCCCATTCCTCCTTTGGGTTCTCGCCGAAAAGAAATGGTAGATCCCGTGGTAAACGTAATGGTAGGTGAGCCGCTCTGCCGGGAACTGCGTCTGCCGGCCGGAGGAGAGAAGGATCGAGGAAACCGTGATCTCGATCCCGCCGTTGCGCTTCTCCGCCCGGAGCCTTCCGTCCGAGAACAAGATGGAATGGTCCAGACCGGTCAGGATCTTCACCCCGTCGGAGGCGATCTTTGCCAGGTGCTGGAGGATCAGCGACGGACCATGGATCTGCTCGATCTCCCCTTCCTTCACGGCGGGTACCCGCTCGAGGTCCGTCGACCGGCCAACGTCGAACTCGACGCCCACCTTTTGAAACACCTCGCCGTCGGGCAGGCAGACGAAGGTGGTGTGCCGAACCAGGCCGTCGGTCTTCCAGCAGACATGATCGAAATCGCAGATCTTCAGGTCCGGGAGGTATTGGCCCGCCGTATAGATCTCCTCGCCGGGGTCGTTCTTGAAGGCCAGGCCGCCGAATCCGATGTTCAGAACATACTTGACCCGCTGGAGGTTCGGGTCCGCAGGGTCGGGAAACTCCACCGCGAGGGGATGCCTGGTTACATCTTCGTAACGCGTGCTGCGAAGATCCGGTCGGCAGAGGATCCTTGAGGGCAAAGGGAAGCTCCAGGGTCCGGACAGCTCCCGCGGGAGCGCGGAAACGGAAAAGGCGTAAGAATGGCCTCCCCATTCGAAGAGGAAGACAAAGGGCACCTTCTCGGAAAAGGCCGAGTCGAAACCCTTCAGCCGGACCGGCTCGGCCTCGACCCGGCAAAGGGAGTCGGCGGCAGCGACCTGCCGAAAATAGATCGTGTACTGGATCTGCCCTCCCAGCCGCCTCAGCCGAACGGGGCGGATCATCCTGCAGAGGAGTTCCACGATTCTCCGGATCCGCTCAGGATCCTCCAGCACGTGCGAGAACCCGTCCCTTTCGGCCCCCCCCTCTTCATCGCCGGGATTCTCCACGGAGGGGGCTTCCGGCGGAGGCAACGTCTCCCGCGACAGCAGGGAGTCCAGTCGATCCCGCTGGGAGCCTTCGATCCCTTCGAATACAACCCCCGCCCCGGCAGGCCTGGGCGGTTCTTCCCCGAGAAGGGCGGCCTGGCTCCGTTCCCTGCGGTGTACGACCCTGCCTCGAAGGGCCATGGCCGTTCCCGCCCGCGGATCGGGCAGATCGATCTCGATCGCCTCTTCGAGGTCCGGCGGGCGGTCGCTCCGTAGGAACAGACCGCCGACACTGACATCCTCGGTCATGCCCCAGAGGGTCTTCTCTTTCCTTCGGCAGACAAGCGGGAGCTTCAGCGCATGGCGCGGGTGCGACCGTCTATCTTGGTTTATACCAGGCATTATGCCCTTGTTTTCTCTAGTATTGTCTATTGTAAACAGAATGTTAGAGAGAAAAAATGAGGTGAAACTTTAGCTTCCTTCGGAATTATCCAACTTCGAATGGAGTTGTCAAGTTTTTATTTTTCGGGCTCTCTGCGCGAGAAAAACAAACGCTCGGTTCCCGAGTCCACGGAGCCCTGCGCTCCCCCGAGGAAATGCATCCGGCATGGCGCTCCATCGGCCGGGGGACCGGCCGGCGCGGCCGGCGTCCCCTCCGGCGCTACCGGCGCCCCCCGGCGTTGCCGAGACACCCCCTGCGGCGCCTGGAGAAAAGGCGCCTGCCCTCCTAAGAAAAGCCTCTGTTTGTGCCGATACAGTAGTCTGATGCATGAAAAGGAAGGCTCTTCATGGATCCCCTGAAGCTTCTGTTGCTGGACAACGACCCGGCGACACTCGAATTCTTGCAAGGGCAATTTCGCCGAAAGAACGACGAAATCCATGTCTGCGAAAGGCCTGCCGGACTCGTTCACTATTTCGGCAAGGACCTCCCGGACGTCGTCATCCTGGCCTCCGACTGGGCGGACAACCCGCTGGAGACGCTCGAGCTTCTCAAGAGGGAATGGGAGGATCTGCCCGTCATCTTCGTGAGCCGAAACGGGTCGGTCCAGGACGTGGTTCAAGTGATGAAGCGAGGGGCAAGAGACTACTTCCTCAAGCCCCTCCTGGAGGAGACCGGCATCGACAAGTCGGTGGTCCAGGCCGCCAAGGAGTCCCGGCTGCTCCGAAAGGTGAATCAACTCCAGGAGGTGCATGAGCGAAAGGGCCAGTTCGAAGGCCTGGTCGGCGTGAGCTACACGATGCAGCGGATCTACCGCATGATCGATTCCGTGGCCCGCGGCGATGCGACGGTGATGATCACCGGCGAAAGCGGTGTGGGCAAGGAGCTGGTGGCGCAGGCCGTTCACCGGAGAAGCCTTCGAAGGAAGAACCCGTTCGTGGCGGTCAACTGCGCGAACATCCCGGCCAACCTGCTGGAAAGCGAGCTGTTCGGCCATGAAAGGGGCGCATTCACCGGCGCGGACCGCCGCAGGATCGGCTGCTGCGAGGCGGCGCACACCGGAACCCTTTTCCTCGACGAAGTCTGCGAGATGTGCCCGGAACTCCAGGTCAAGCTGCTGAGGTTCCTGGAAGAGAGGAATTTCCGGCCCCTGGGGGGCAATCGCCTGGTGGACGTGGACTGCCGGGTCATCTGCGCCACCAACCGCAACCCGCTGGTCGAAATCCGGGAAGGCAGGTTGCGCGAAGATCTCTACTACCGCATTTCCGTCATCCCTCTGGAAGTGCCGCCCCTGCGCGAGCGCAAGGACGATATTTCGATCCTTGCCATGAGATTCCTGGAGGAGTTCTCGGCAAAGTACGACAAGTATTTCTTCGACTTCTCGGCCGACGCGATGGAGCGGCTCATGGAGTACGGCTGGCCCGGAAACGTGCGGGAACTCAAGAACACCATCGAACAGGTCGTCGCCCTCAACACGGGCTCCCAGGTGGTCGAACGATACCTCCCGGACCGATTGCGGGATACGGTCCCGAGACCGAAGGTCCAGTACATCGGCGGCGAGGACGACGGCGGGACCGGCGTCCGCAAGGTGCTCCGCCTCCATGAACTGGAAAAACAGGCCATCCTGCAGGCCCTGAAGGTCTGTCACGGAAACATCGGGGAGGCCTCCCGGAAGCTCGGGCTGGGGCAGGCCACGCTGTACCGAAAGATCAAGAAATACGGACTGAGAGAGTAGCCCGCCCGCCTGTCCCCTCTTTTTCCCTCCTCAGGCAGGAACTCCCCGTTGCTTCCCAGGGTCAGAATGATTGATTTCGAGCCTTGAAGCGCCTCGACGATCGTCTGCGATCGGCCTCCTTGTCCTTTGGCAAGAAGGCAACTAGAATACCGGCCTCTTACGAATGCGACACTGCGAGGGGTAGGGCTTCCGTGTGCCCGGAGAACCGGGAGCGGCAGCCTCCAAAGACGAACGGACGGCATATGCCTTTTTCAGGGAGGTCCCAAGGCGATGAAAACCCACGTACAGGAGGTCACCGACCAGGTCAAGGCCATGGAGCCCATGATCCAGGATGTCTTCTCCGAGATCGGAAAGGTCATCGTCGGGCAGCGCTCCCTGATCGAGCGAATGCTGATCGGAATCCTCGCGGACGGCCACATCCTTCTGGAAGGGGTGCCGGGTCTGGCCAAGACCACGGCGGTCAAGTGCCTGGCCCGGACCATTCAGACCCGCTTCCAGAGGATCCAGTTCACCCCGGATCTCCTGCCTGCGGACCTGATCGGCACCCAGATCTATCGACCCCGGGAAGGCGACTTCGTGGTGAAGAAGGGCCCCCTGTTCAGCAACATCATCCTTGCCGACGAGATCAACCGCGCCCCGGCCAAGGTGCAGAGCGCCCTTCTGGAGGCCATGCAGGAAAAGCAGGTCACGATTGGGGGGGAGACCTTCCGGCTGGAAGAGCCCTTCATGGTCCTGGCTACGCAGAACCCGATCGAACAGGAGGGGACCTATCCCCTGCCCGAGGCCCAGGTGGACCGGTTCATGCTCAAGCTGCTTGTCACCTATCCGAACCGGGAAGAGGAACTGGCCATCATGAACCAGCAGGCGCGCCGGGAAAAGCCCGAAGTGAAGCCGGTTCTGACCGCCGGAGACATCCTGAAGGCCCGAGAGGTCGCGGACCGGATCTACGTGGATGAGAAGATCCAGGGTTACATCGTGGACATCGTGCTGGCCACGCGCGACCCCAAGGCTTACGGCCTGGACATGGAGAGCCTCATCCAGTACGGTGCCTCCCCACGAGCCTCCATCTACCTCAATCAGGCGGCGAAGGCCTACGCCTTTCTTCAGGGCAGGGGCTACGTCACCCCGCAGGACGTCAAGACCGTCGGCCCGGACGTTCTCCGCCATCGCATCCTCCTGTCCTACGAGGCGGAGGCGGAGGAAATGACGCCCGACGATGCCGTGACGAGGTTCTTCGAACACATCGAGGTCCCCTAGGCATGATCCCCGAGGAGATTCTCCGGAAGATCCACCTCATTCACATCCGCACCAAGCACCTCGTCAACGACATCATGGCGGGTGAGTACGAGAGCGCCTTCCGCGGCAGGGGCATGGAGTTCGAGGAGGTTCGGGAATACCAGCCCGGCGACGACGTCCGCACGATCGACTGGAACGTCACCGCCCGGATGGGAAGACCCTACGTCAAGCTTTTCCGCGAGGAGAGGGAGCTGATCGTCATGCTCCTGGTCGATATCAGCGCCTCCGGGCAGTTCGGCACGGTGAGGAAGCTGAAAAAAGAGGTGGCCGCCGAGGTCGCCGCCCTGCTGGCCTATACCGCGATCCGGAACAACGACAAGGTGGGGCTCATCCTCTTCTCCGACCATGTGGAAAAGTACGTCCCCCCGAAAAAGGCCCGGGGACACGGCTGGCGAGTCATCCGGGAGATTCTCTCTTTCGAGCCGAGGGGCAGAGGGACAGACATCGCGCAGGCCCTGGACTACCTCGGCCGGGTGGTCCGGAAGCGCTGCATCTCGTTTCTTGTCTCCGACTTCCTGGCCTCCGGGTTCGAGAAGCCCCTGCGGCTGTCGAACAAGAGGCACGATCTGATCGCGGTGACGATCTCCGACCCCCGGGAGTTCGAGCTGCCCAGGGTCGGGTTCGTGGAACTGGAGGACGCGGAAACCGGCGAGGACCTGCTGCTCGATACGAACGATCGGCTCTTCTGCAAACGATACCAGGAGATCCGCCGGAAGCAGGAAGAGGATCTGCAGAGGCTGTTCCGCTCGATGGACCTGGATTCCGTGTCCCTGTCCACCCATGTCTCCTACACCGAGCCCTTGCTGGCCTTCTTCCGCAGGCGGGAGAAGCGGCTGTGACACGAAAACGGATGCAATTTGGAGTCGCGCCATGAAACAGGCGGCCGGCATGTCCGGTTCCGAAAGGCCCCCGGACAAGAGACCCGCATATGTACGCCGCAATTTCTACCTCCTCTGCGCATGCCTGACGATCCTGGTGCTCCTCGCGGCAGGCCTGGCCACCCTCCTCTTCTTCGAGATCCGAACCGGCACCACAGGGGAAGCCAGGCCTGCTTACGCGGAAGCCAGGAGGGAACTGGCCGGAAAGCTTCTGAGCGCCGGCCTGCGGGAAAAGGCGATCGAGCAGTACGAACTCTACCTGTCCGAGGCCGAGCTTCCCGCGGACCGGCGGGCGAGGATCGCCTATACGCTCGGTACCCTCTGCATGGAGGAAGGGGATTACGAGGAAGCCCTGGGCTGGCTCTATCAGGTCGAGATGCTGGACCCCATGACGGAACTCGCGCCCGAGGCGGGCTCGAAGATCGTGGCCTGCCTGGAACGACTCGGCCGCTTCGCGCAGGCACAGTACAGCCTGGAGGCGCGCAGCGGCCTGGACAAGGACGGACGCCAGGAATTCAAGGGAGAGGAGGTCGTTGCACGCATCGGGGAGGATGTGATCACGCGGCGACAAATCGACGAGGCCGTCGATGCGATGCCCGAATGGATGCGTTCCTCCCTTGAAGACCCGGCCCAGAGAAGGGCCTTTCTCGAGCAATACGTTGCGGAAGAACTCCTCTTCCGAAAGGCGAAGAGGCTCGAGCTGGACAAGGACCCCTGGGTCCGCAAGCAGTCGGAACGGGCGGCCCGGCAGCTGATGGTCCAAAAGGTCCTGGAGGATGAAATCAAGGCCAAGGGGAAGGTCACCCAAGATGACGTGGAGCTTTACTACAGGGCCCACAAGGACCGCTACGCAGAGAAGGAGGCCTTCAAGGTCCGGATGATCAAGGTCGAAACCGGTCAGCTCCAAGGGATTCGACAGGCTCTCGAAGACGGGCAGGACTTCGCCGGTCTGGCGAGGACACACTCCCGGGACGAGGTTACGCGTGCCTCGGGCGGAGAAATTGCCGAATGGATCGAGGAGGGTCTTGACCCGACCGGGATCGGCGACCCGAACCGGCTCTGGCAGGCCCTGGCGAATCGCGGCAAGGGGGAGGTCACGGAACCGATCCATGTGAACGGGGAGGCCTACCTCTTCCAAATCACGGCCCACCGCCCCCGGAGGGCGCTCAGCATGGAGGAGGCAGGAAAGCAGGTCCAATTCGATCTCGCCCGGGAGCGGGCTGAAAAGGCCTACAAGGAACTCATCCTGCAGTCCCTCCAGGCCTCCGATGTGAAGCTCTTTCCGGAAAGGCTCGGCGAGGCCGACGGGAAGGACCCCGCGGGCAAACCTGCGAAGGATTGACCCCGATGATGCCAGACAAGCCGGCGAGGATTGCCTCCGGATCGCCGCATGGGGTGTGCTTTTCGGTCAGGCCCTTTGGTTGGGTCCGCATCCTTGCCTTCTGCCTCTTCTGCCTGCCCTTGGCCGGGTGCAAGCCCGGCGGCAGGGAGGCGATCCCCCCGCATGCCCCCGAATCGCCCTCACCGGTCGAACTGACGGCCGAGGTGGACCGCGCGAAGGTCAAGGTCGGCGAGCCCATCTTCTTCCGCATCACCCTGGAGGCCGACCCGGACATCGCCGCCGAGCCGCCCGAGGCGGGCTCACGGATCGAAGGCCTTCGGATCGTGGACATGGGCGTGGAGGGCCCGAAGAAGCGGGAAGGCCGGATCCGGAGCCAGCGCTGGTACGAGCTGCGAGCCGACTTCACGGGCTCGTATATTCTGCCGGCGTTGCGCCTGTCCTACCTTGACGCAGAAGGCAAGGACCGGTCGGCCGAGACCGAGCAGATCTTCGTCGAGGTGGAATCCGTGCTCGGTGGGGCAGCGGAAGCCGAAGACATCCGAGACCTCAAGCCCCTCGAGAAGGCCAGGAGAGAGATTCCCGGGTGGTGGCCTCTGCCGCTGATCGGGAGCCTCGGGGTCATCGGGTTGCTCGTCGGCCTCTTCCTGCATTTGCGCAGGAAAAGACGCACGGGGGAAGCGCATCGGACGGCCGAAGAAATCGCCCGTCTCGAGCTCGAAGACCTGGAGGCGAGCGGGGTCCTGGAAGAAGAGCGTTATCGGGAGTATGTCTTCGGCCTTTCCCTCATTCTGCGACGGTACCTGGAGAGAAGGTTCGGGCTCCCTGCAGCCGAGCAGACGACCGAGGAGGTCCTCCAGAGCCTGCGAAAGGCGAAGCACCTGGACACGGCCCTGAAGGACGAGGCCCGCGCCTTCCTGGAGGAGACCGACCCGATCAAATATCGCGGCCTGGAGCCCCGGCCGGCAGAGACGGAAGCGTGGCGCGGCCGCCTGGTCGCCTTCCTCCAGCACGCGGCAGCGATGGAAGATACCCGGGAGGCGGCCTGACACCATGTTCCGATTCGAAGATCCATGGCTTCTCCTGTGCGGCCTCGTTCTGGTTCCCGTGTTTTACGTTCACTGGAAACGGACAGGCTCGGGGCGTATCCGGTTCTCCGACCTTACGCCTTTCCGCCGAATTCCCCCTTCCCTGTCGGTCCAATTCCGAAACAGCCTGGTCGTATTCCGATGCATGGGAATCGGGCTCTGTGTCATCGCGCTGGCGCGACCCCAGGTCGGCCAGAAGGAGACCGAGATCCTCACGGAGGGCATCGACATCGTGCTCTGCCTGGACACTTCGGGAAGCATGCGGGCCCTGGATTTCGAGCGGGAGGGCCGGAGAACGGATCGCCTGAATGTCGTCCGGGAGGTGGTCAAGGCGTTCATCCAGAAGCGAACGAACGATCGGATCGGGATGGTGGTCTTCGGGGAGCAGGCCTTCACCCAGTGCCCCCTGACCATGGACTACGGGGTCCTGCTGAGTTTCCTGGACCGCATGGAGATCGGCATGGCGGGCGATTCCACGGCGGTGGGCGCCGCGCTGGCCACGAGCGTCAAGAGACTCAAGGAAGTGCCCGGCAAGAGCAAGGTGATCATTCTCCTGACGGACGGACGGAACAACGCGGGCAGGATCCTGCCCGAGACGGCGGCCGAGATTGCCAAGACTTACCAGATCAAGGTCCATACCATCGGGGTCGGCGTAAAAGGCGAATCCCCCTTCCTGATGGAAACCCTCTTCGGAAGGCAATACGTGTACCAGAAGGTGGATCTGGACGAAGACACCCTGCAGCGTATCGCGGACATGACGGGCGGGTCCTATTTCCGTGCCGAGGATACGGCCGGCCTGGAGAGGGTCTACGAGCAGATCGACCGGATGGAGAAGACCGAGGCAAAGGTCAAGGAGTACATGGAGTATGAAGAGATGTTCGCTCGGTTCGCCTTTCCGGGCCTCCTGCTCCTCCTGGCGGGATTCGTGCTGGAGAACACGCGTTTCAGGAAGCTTCCTTGATGCGGCTTGGTCCGCAAGGCAAAGGGTATGAAAGGGATTATGCACTGGAGATCGGCTATCAGCTGTCAGGCGTTAGCTGTTAGCTCCCATCCACACATCGCCAACAAGAGCGGACAAAGGGGGCGTGGCGGTGTGGGCTAACAGCTAAAAGCTAATAGCCAAAAGCTGAAAACCGGCGGTTCACGAACGATCCATATCCAAGGGGACTACGGACAAGCCATGAGCTTTGCGGCGCTCGAGTTTCTCTATCTCATCTGGATCCTTCCCGCAATGGTTCTCCTGGCCGTCTATTCCTTCCGAAAAAAGGACAGGCTGCTGCGCCTGTTCGCGGACACGGGGCTCTGGGACCGGCTCATGCCCGACGTACGCCGCAGGAGGCAGATCTTCAAGTTTCTCTTGCTGCTGGCAGGCACAAGCTTCCTCCTGGCGGCCTTGCTCAGGCCGCGGTGGGGATTCCACTGGGAGGAGATGAAGCGCAAAGGGGTGGACCTCATCGTTGCCATCGACGTCTCGGAGAGCATGCTCGCCGAGGATATCAAGCCCAACCGCCTGGAGCGCGCGAAGCGGGAGGTCACGGACCTCGTCGGCATGCTTCAGGGGGACCGGCTCGGCATGGTCGCATTCGCGGGGGCCGCCTTCCTGCAGTGCCCGCTGACCCTCGACTACGCTTCCTTCAGGATCTTCCTCGACTATCTTGACACCGACCTTATCCCGGTGCCGGGAACGGCCATCGCCGAAGCGATTCGCATGGCGATTCGTTCGTTCTCGGCGGACAGGAGGTCCTCGAAGGCCCTGATTCTCATAACCGACGGCGAGGATCATTCCGGCGAGACGGAGAAGGCTGCGCAGGAGGCCAAGGAGAAGGGGGTACGCATCTTCACGATCGGAATCGGCTCGGAGGATGGTGCACCGATCCCGCAACGGGCAGGGACGGGGGATTTCAAGAAGGACCGACGGGGACAGGTCGTCATGAGCAAGCTCCACGAAACTGCCGTACAGAAGATCGCGCTCGCCACCGGAGGAAGCTACGTGCGGTCCGTGAGCGGGGACATGGATCTGAAGAAGATCTACGAGGAGGAGATCCGCGGCAAGATGGAGGCCGGCGAACTCCAGAGCACGAAGACAAGACGCTGGGAGGAACGCTTTCAGTGGTTCCTGTTCGCGAGCATCCTCCTGTTCACCCTCGAGGCGATCCTGCCCGACCGCACACGTTCGCCCGAGGCGGGGAAGAGACGCCGCTGGGTTCCCGCCCGAAAAGGAAAAGTTGCCCTGGGTGTTTTCTTCGCCGGCCTCGGGCTGATATTGCCGGCAGCGCGGCCGGCAGAGGCGGAGTCGGTCTACGCGAAGATGAAAGGGGCGGAGAACTCCTACGATCAGGAAGCCTACGCCGAGGCCCTCGAGGGGTTCCTCGATGCACAGGTGGAACGGCCGAACGACCTTCCTCTGAAATACAACATCGGAAACACGCAGTATCGGATGCGGAATTTCCGCGAGGCGGAAGACGCCTTCCGCGCCGTGGCCGCCGCAGGGGATCCGAAACAGAAGCAGAAGGCCTTCTACAACCTCGGAAACGCAGCATACAGGCAGGGCAAGCTCGAGGAGGCGGCGGCCCACTACAAGCAGGCGCTGGATCTGGACCCGAAGGACGAGGACGCGCGCTTCAACCTGGAGTTCGTCCGCGAGGAAATCAAGCGCAGATTGAACGAGGCCCGCGAACGCGAGCAAAAGGGGAAGCAGAAGAACGAAGAGGGTCAAACCTGCCAGCAGCCTCGGCAGGGCGAGTCGGAGCAGGACGGCGAACCGAAGGAGCAATCCGAGGAGCGCCGACAGGGGTCTGCGCCGCAACCCGAGGACTCCGGGCAACAGCCGGCCCCGCAGACCGAACAAGGGCAGGGCGAAGAGGAGCCGGACGGCGGCCGGCCGATGGGAGAGGTTGCCCGCGAGATGAGCCCCGAGGAGGCGGAACGCTGGCTGAACACGCTCGACGAAGACCAGAAGGAAATGGCGAAGAACCATGTCCGGAAGGCCCTTGGCGGACGCCCCCCGGTCCCGGACAAAGACTGGTAGCCCATCATGGATCGACCCATGCTTGATGCGTTACGCAATCCCGGCGCGGAAGGAAGAGGCCTCGGTTTCCGCCGTCTGCGCCTCCTCTTCGCCCTTGCCTGGGCGAGCCTCCTCCTGGTTGCGGGGGCGGCACCGGAGTCCGGGGCCTTCGAGGTCCGCGCCTGGGTGGACAAGACCGAGGCCACCGTGGAGGACCAGATCTTCCTCACCGTTTCCATCTCGGGCGAGCGGCGCCTCTCCGGGAATCCCCAACTGCCGCCCTTGCCTGATTTTCATGTGACCGAGGGCGGAACCTCCTCGCAGACCCGGATCGTGAACGGCTCCATCAGCACTTCGTTGGAGATCACCTATGTGCTGACACCCAGAAGGGCGGGCACGTTCACCATCGGGCCCGTACGCATGGAACGAAAGGGCCGCACCTACCAGAGCCAGCCTGTCACGGTCCGGATCCTCCCGGCCGCGTCGCCGACAGAAGCTCGTCCGGCGGCATTTGTGACCCAGCACGTAGATGTGGAGGACCCGTACGTCCACCAGCAGATCCTCTACACCTTTCGGTTTGTGCGGAGCGTCCAGTCCCTGGAGGCCCAGTGGGACCCCCCTTCGTTTGAAGGCTTCTGGGTGGAAGATCTGGGAAAAGAGAGGCAATACGAGCAGGTAATCAACGGCCAGCGCTACGCCGTCACCGAGCTCAAGAAGGTCCTCTACCCTCTTTCCGAGGGCCCTGCGCGAATCGAGGAGAGCGCCGTTGCCTGTCAACTGGTGGTTCCGGGCGGCAGGGGACCTGCCGGGATCGACAGCTTCTTCGGAAGCCCCTTCTTCGGAACGCGCGCACAAACCGTGACGAGGAACCTGCGCGCCGAGCCCATTTCCCTTCGTGTCCGGCCGCTCCCCGAGGCCGGAAGGCCGGATGGTTTTCAGGGGCTGGTCGGTACCTTCACCGTGCGGGCCGAGGTCGGACAGGACCGCATTCGAGCCGGCGATTCGACCACTCTGACCGTGACCGTCACAGGCCGGGGGAACCTGAAGGATCTGGCCACGGTCTCCCCGGAGGAGATCGCCGGCTTCAAGGTCTATCCCGACAAGCCCACGTACCAGTCCGAGATCCGGGGAGACACCCTGGTCGGCGCCAAGGTATTCAAGAAGGCCCTCGTGCCGATCGAGTCGGGAAGAATCGAGATCCCCCTCCACGAAGTGCCTTACTTCGACCCGGAACAAGGCTCCTACCGGATCGCGGCAGCCCCTCCTCTGACGATCACCGTCGAGGCGGGCGACCAGGAGGAGTCGCTCCATCTCGTCTCGGCGGCCGCCCCGGCCGGCCCCAAGAGCGCGATCAAGATCCTGGGCAAGGACATCCTGCCGATTCATACCGGGCTCGCCGGCGCCCGCAACCAGGTTCCATCCGCCGGGGGCCTGTATGCAGCCCTGGGGAGCGTTCTTCTTCCCCCTTGCGTGTTCCTGCTTTGCCTGGGGAGGAAGAGAAGAAGGGAGCGACTGGAGACCGATCAGCACATCGTCCGAAGAAAAGGGGCCCGCAAGAAGGCGGACCGCCTCCTGAAGGAAGCCAGAAGGCGGATCCGCCGGCCGGAGGACAAGGAGTTCTTCTCCCAGCTGTCCCGCAGTCTCAAGGGCCTTGTCGGCGACAAGCTGAACGTCAACACGCTCGCCTGCACACCGATGGAGATCCACCGCTGCCTGACGGAACAGGGGGCCGGAGAGGAGACGTCCGCCATGGTTCGAGGATTCCTGGAGCAGCTTGAATACGATCAGTATGCAGTGACGAGGCTCGAGGCGGGCCAGAGGGAGGCCCGCTACAGGACGGCGCAACGGCTCCTCAAGGCGCTGGACAGGCAGCTTTGAACCGGGGGGGAGAACCTTGACCGCACGGCCTTTCAGGAAGACATGGAAGCGGATCCCGCAGGCCTGGGCGTTTTTCCTCCTTTTCCTCTGGAACCCCGCGCCCGCCCTGCCGACACCCCGCGATGTGCCGAACACCCCGGCCAACGAAGAAGCCGGTCGAGAACACGCCGAGAACGCCAGGACCACGGAAGCGGAAGATCTCCCTTCCCTGCTGTTCCGGGCGAACCGGGCATACCTGGAGGACCGGTTCGAAGAGGCGGCTGCCCTGTATGAGGAAATCGTCGCCAGGCGCCATCGCAACGGGCACGTCTTCTACAACCTGGGAAACGCCTATGTCCGTCTCGGGAAGGTCGGCCGGGCCATCCTGAGCTACCGGAAGGCACGCCTTCTCTTGCCGCGGGACGGAGATCTGGAAGCCAATCTCCACTACGCCCGCTCGCTCACCCAGGACCGTATCGAGGGTGCCTCCCCCTCCCTCTGGAACACGCTGGCCTTCTGGTACTTCGGAATGAATCTCCGGGAATTGCTCATCGCGTTCGTCTTCTTCAACCTCCTCTTCTGGGCCTCGGCCGCCTTCATCCTGTACCGGGACAGCGAGTGGGCAAAATGGAGCCTTTGGCTCTCCCTGCTTGCGAGCATTCTTCTCGGCGCCTCGACGGGTCTGAAGTTCATGGAGAGCTTCCGAAACGCGGGCGGAGTCGTGCTCGCGGAAGAAACCCCGGTGCGGGCCGGATTCACCCGGAACGACACCGTCCTTTTCGTGCTTCACGAAGGCGCGGAGTTCACGATGCTGGGCGAGGAGAATGGCTGGTGGAAGATTGCGCTGGCAGACGGCAAGAAGGGTTGGGTGCCGGCCGACTCCGCGGGGAGAGTCGCCTTGGGCCGGGCTCAACCGACCGCCCGGTAGGTGGCCGGCGGACCCGGATCCACCAGCTCCGCGCGGCCCTCCTCGAGCAGCAGTTCCAGGTGGACCATGATCTCCGAGATGGCGAGGAAGCCGTCGTATTCCGGAACGAAGTCAAACACCTCGTCCACGATGTGGTAAAGGGGGCGCGACCGCCTTCGCAGAGCCTCCCAGATCCGCTCCATCCGCTCCCGGTGGTGTTTGCGGTAGCTCGAAATGAGCCCCGGCAGGTCTTCGATGAATTCTCCGTGTCCGGAAAACACGTACCTGACGTCCATCCCCTTCAACTTTTCCAGGGATCGGATGTATGCCTTCAGGCTCCGGTAATCCGGGTCCCGCAGGATGTCCTTCCGGACCTCGAAGAGGGGATTGGGCGTAATGTGCTTGATAATGTGATCCCCGCTGTAAAGGATCTTCCGCGTTGTCTCGTAAAAGCAGCAGGTCCCCGGGGTGTGCCCCGGCGTATGGATCACCCTGAGGTGATAGTCGTCTCCTTCGAAAACGTCGCCCTCTTCGATCGGCTTCACGTCCGGGACCGGATCGCACAGCATGGCGAACAGGGAGAAGCGCTCCCGGACCTTCGCCACTTCCTCGGGAGGCATGTCCACGAGGGCCATCAGGCGCTCTCCGGCCTCATCAAACATCTCCTCCCTGTAGTTCTCCGCGGCCACCCGCCATGCGTCCTCCGCGTGGACAAAGCAGGGGACGGGCCGGCCCGTCGCCTCGCGGATCCGGGTCGCCAGCCCGAAATGATCCACGTGGCCGTGCGTGAACACGATGCGTTCGATGTCGGTCAGGTCCCGGCCCTTCCGCCGGAACTCCGCCCGCAAGGTCTCGAACGACCCCGGAAACTTCGGGCCCGTGTCGATCAGCGTGATCGGCCCCGAGCCGACGGCGTAGACATTGGCCGTGATCAGGTCGGAATAGCCCGGCAGATCGATTGCGATCGAACAGACGTTGTCGACTTCGGGGAAGGGCAGCAATTTGTCCATCCTCATGCGTCTTCCGGAAAGTGAATTATTCTAACCATTATCCCGCCGCCACACAAGGAACCGCCTCCAGCGGGACGGAACGCGGGATTTTCAGTCTTCCGACTTGATTTTCAGGTCCGGAATCGAGTATAGAAAGAAGTCAAATCCAGGGCCGGCCGCCGCGACGCGCGCAAGAGGGCCGGCGAGGGCACCTAATTTTTTCTCGAAGGATGTCCGATCCATAGTAGAAGGTTCCTGCGGAAAATCCACACGTTCCGTTCCTGCCGCACGCAATAAAGGTGGAGATGACAAGACATCCGAGAGACTTCTTTTGCTGGGTGATCGCATTCGGCATCGTCCTTGGAGGCTGCGCCTCGCCGTTGCGGGTTTCCCGAGCTCCGAATGCCGAAGAAACGGCGGGGTCTTCGCAAGCCGGCCCGCTCGAATGCGGTTCCGCTCGCGAGAGCCGATCTCATGCCTCCGCTTCCGGCCCCGCCGAGCATTCCGACGGTTCCTCTGCCGCAGCGGAGGAGGAAAACGGGGCCAGCCTCCACCCGGAGATCCGGGCCTCCCAGGAGGAGGCCGAAGATGTGACCTTCCTCAGGGAGCTCGCGCAACCGGGGCTGGCCCAGGAAGATTCCTCCGCCCTGCCCGTGGAGAACAACGAAAAAGTCGAGGCTTGCATAGGGCTGTTCACGGGGTCGCAGCGGGGATGGATGGAGAGGGCCCTGCGCCGCTCGGGACGGCACGTGGACAGGATGAAGCAGATCCTCCGGGAAGAAGACCTGCCGGAGGATCTGATCTACCTGGCCCTCATCGAGAGCGGATTCAACCCCTATGCCTACTCTCGGGCCGGCGCCGCGGGCATCTGGCAGTTCATGCCGCACACGGGCCGCAGGTACGGCCTCGCCATCAACTGGTGGGTCGACGAGCGGCGTGATTATGAGAAATCGACCCGGGCCGCCGCACGCTACTTGAAAGACCTCTACAGCCTTTTCGACGACTGGTATCTCGCGGCAGCCGCGTACAATGCCGGCGAGGGAAAACTCCAACGGGCGATCCTCAAGTATGACAGCACGTGCTTCTGGGACCTCTCGCAGTACGGGTATCTGCGAAGCGAAACCAAGAACTATGTTCCCAGCCTCCTGGCCGCGCTGAAGATCGCGAAGGACCCGGAGGGATATGAATTCACAAATCTCCAATACGATCCCCCCCTGCTCTACGAAACGGTCCGCGTGCCCGACGCCACGGATCTGGCCGTGATTGCAAGGGGATGCGGGACGAGCTTGAGCCTGTTGAACCTGCTCAACCCGCAGCTCCAGCGAGGCTGCACGCCTCCCGACTACCCGGATTATGAAGTGAAGATCCCCCCGGGAACCAAGGAGTCGTTCCTGGCCTACTACGAACAGCTTGACCCGAAGGAACGGCTGACCTTTCGGCGGCACCAGGTCCGAAAGAACGAAACCCTGTCCAAGATCGCGCAACGATACGGCGTCTCCCTGAACTCCCTCGCTTCGATGAATCGGATCAGGAACCCGAACTCCATTCGAGTGGGCAGAAGTCTGATCATTCCGCTCCCGGCAAGCCATAGCCCGACCGAACCGATCTTGCAGACACGGGCAACCTCCGGACCTGCGCGCCCCGCTGACCAGGCCTCAAAAAAGGTGGTCCATGTGGTCAAGAAGGGAGACACCCTCTGGCGGATCAGCCAACGATACGGGGTCAGCCTTTCCTGCCTGCGAACGTGGAACGGGCTGCGCAATTCCTCTCCGATTCACCCGGGGCAGAGGATCGTTGTCTGGCGGAAAGAACCTGTAACAAAGAACCTGCCGATTGTTGCCAAGGCCGAGCCGGTGCAGAAGTGCGGCAATGAGATCTGGTATACGGTCAAGCGCGGAGACAGCCTCTGGGACATTGCTCGGACATTCGAGGTGACCGTTGCCCAGATCTCGGAGTGGAACGGGCTCAACAGCCGCCATCCCATTCGCCCGGGGCTCCGGCTGCGGATCTGCAGCAAGGCTCGCCTCGACGCGGGCTTGCACCCCTGTCCTCCGGAGGCCCATCCAGACCCATCGCGACCCCGGGCTGGGACGGTGCCCCAACCCGGGGCCTGAGCATGGATTTCGGCGCACTGAAACCGTTGATCGAGGAAGCCACTGCCTGGATTCGGGAGAGCGGCCTGTCGGCACAGGTGCTGGAGGAACGGCACGTTGTCCTGCGCCTGCCCAGGGACCGCCACCTGAACCGGGTGGGGCATGTCCACGGGGGCGCGGCCCTCGTTCTCATGGAGATGGCGGGCGCGGCTCTGCTTGCCTGCACCTACCCGTTCGGCAGGTATGTCCCGATCCACAAGGCCATGGAGATCCAGTTCCTCGGCGCCGCGGCAACGGACCTCTTCTGCGAACTCACGCTTTCCGAATCGGCGGCAGCGGAGATGGTCCGGCCGATCGACGAAAAGGGCAAGGGGGAGTGGGTCCTGGAGGTGCATTGCCGAGATGCGCAGGGCACCCCCATCGCCAAGGCCGTCTGCACCTACTACGTGAAGAAGATGACGTGAGCGGCTCTGAAGCCCTCTGGGAAGCGCCATCGGCCGCGGCGCAGGCATGCCCCCGGGCGAAAGCAAAGGGGCAGGCGGGGCTCACCTTCTGCGTCTTTGCCTTTTCGCCTTCCTGGGACCCTGCATCCTGTCGTTCCCTCACTCAGGCTTCCAGGGTCTTGTCCAAATGCGCCTCCAGAGCCCGCTCGAGAATCGACGGATCGACGTCCTCCACCACCCGGGCCTTCCCGATTTCGTCCAACAGCACAAAGCGGTTGCGGCCGTGAATGAATTTCTTGTCCCGCTTCATGGCCTCCCAGACCCTCCCGGTCTGCGCCCCGGTTATGCAGGTGGGCACCCCCATCCCCTTGAGGAGTGCCTGGATGCGATCGTACTGCCGGGACGGGAGCATGCCCAACGCAACCGATACCCAAGCGGCACAGAGGATCCCGACCGCCACCGCTTCGCCGTGCGTGTAGCGCCGGTAGTCGGTGGCCGCCTCCAGGGCATGCCCGAACGTGTGGCCCAGATTGAGCAGAGTCCGAAGCCCCTTCTGCTCCCTCTCGTCCCTTCCGACCACGGCCGCCTTGACCTCGCAGGAGGTCTGAACGATCTTTCGAAGCGCCGCTTCCTCCAGATCAAGCACGCGGGGGAACGTCGCCTCCAGGAAGGCAAAAAAAGCGGCATCCCAGATCAGGCCGTACTTCACCACCTCGACGAGGCCCGACCGGATCTGTCTCGCATCCAGGGTCGTCAGGGTCTTGAGATCCGCAACCACGAGCCGCGGCTGGTAGAACGCGCCGATCAGGTTCTTGCCTCCGGGATGGTTCACGCCGGTCTTGCCGCCCACGCTGCTGTCCACCTGGGCGAGCAGGGTGGTCGGCACCTGCACGCACGGGATCCCTCGCCGGTAGGAGGCCGCAACGAAACCGCCGATGTCGCCGATCACGCCGCCGCCCAGGTTGATCAGGAAGATGCTGCGCGTCGTCCCGTCTTCCAACGCGACAAGCCGATCAAGACCCGCCGCCCAGTTCGCCAGGCTCTTGCTCTGCTCTCCCGGCTCCAGGATGAACCGTTCCAGGATCCGGTATCCGGAAGACCCCAGGCCTTCCTCCAGGGCGCCCCCGTACAGTCCCCAAACCGTGCGGTCGCTCATCACGAAGGCCTCGCCCTGGATATTGTGCCGCCTGAAGAGGCTTCCCAACCGGCCGAGGCAGCCCCATTCGATCAGGATCGGATAGCCGCCCCCGTGGGGCAGCGATACATAGACGGTCGTCGGATCCGCTTCCATCTGCTTCCGCACCCTCCCGGGCCCTTTGGCGTCCACTGGAAGGTAGCATGAACGCCGGCGATTTGTAAGGGCCCGGGGTTTCCGATTGACTCCGCTGTCCCTTTCCTCTTACTATTCGCCCTGAAGACAGGCGGGCCGTCCCAACGCAAATGCAGGCCGCGGGCTGAGGCGCATGGCCAGACGGAAAAGTTCCGCAGAGCTTGACTCCGAGGGAACGCGCGAGAGAATCTTGAAGGCGGCCGAGGATGTCTTCGCGGAAAAGGGGTATTCCGGGGCCCGCGTGGCGGAGATCGCCCAGCGTTCCGGTATGGACAAGAGGTTGATCTTTTACTATTTTCGAACGAAGGAGGGCCTCTACTCTCACATCCTGGAGGGCTTCTTTCAGAGGGCCCAGCCCCTGTTCGACGATTTCCTGCGCCGACGGAAGAACATGGCACAGAGGCTCGATCTGGACCGTTTCCTGGAGAACACGACGGAGTTCATCCAGGCGAATCGAAACCCGGTGAGGATTCTCTTTCGCGAGTTTCTGGACGGGGGCGTCCTGCTCGAGGCCCTGCTTCCCGGCCGGATTCTTCCGATCTTCCGGCTGTGGCGGCAGTACTATCCCCGCCTTTTCTCCGCGCCCCGCGGATCCCCGCGAGAGGCGGACCACATGCTCATCACCCTGAGCGGAATGAGCCTTTTCTATTTCCTCGTGGGTCCCTTGATGGAGAAGGTTTGGAAGCAAGATCCTTTGCATCCGGACCGGCTCGCCGAAAGGAAGGAATTCCTGAGGCGACGGACAAGGGGGTGGGCACAATAGATCGGGCAAAAAATTTTTTCCTATCGATTCACCGGATGGTGAAAAAGGGGCGACAGGGGGACCGATGAAGGCATTGATCACGGCTTCGTTCCATCCCGCGGAACGGGAGCGCCTCCGGCACCACATGGAGATCGAGTACGAGGACTACCGGGAAACGGGAAAGATCTATTTCGACGAGGAAGAGCTGATCGGCAAGATCCGCGAGACGGGAGCGGACGTGCTGATCGTCGAGGCGGATCTGGTTCACGAAGAGGTCTTCGAGGCCTGCCCGCTCCGGATCGTCGGCTGTTGCCGCGGCGACCCGCTGAACGTGTCGCGGGAGGCCGCGAGCGAACGCGGCATTCCGATCTTCTACGCGCCGGGCAGAAATGCAGACGCCGTTGCGGACTTGACCGTGGGATTCATGATCGCTCTGGCACGGAACATCGTAACGGCGAACCTCCGGCTGAGGGACGGCACGCTGCGCATCGAATCCACCCGGGACATTCCAAGGGTGTTCAATGCGTACGGCGGATTCGAGCTGGGCGCCTCCGTCGTCGGTCTGGTCGGATTCGGAGCCGTGGCCAGAAGGGTGGCGGCCAGACTCGCGCCTTTCGGGACGAGGCTCCTCGTCCATGACCCCTACGTCGAGGAGAAGGTTCTGCGGGACGCCGGCGCGGAGCCTGTCCCGCTGCATCGACTGCTCGAGGAGGCCGATATCGTGAGCCTCCATTGCCCCGAGACGGACGAGACCCATCGCCTGATCGGAGAGAAGGAACTGGCGCGAATGAAGCCTTCCGCCTACCTTGTCAACACGGCCCGCTCCTCGGTGACGGACGAAAGGGCGCTGCTCAAGGCGTTGCAGGACAGGAGGATTCAAGGGGCCGCCCTGGACGTTTTCGACGAGGAGCCGCTCCAGGAAGACAACCCCTTTCTCGCCCTGGATCACGTGATCTGTACGCCCCATTTGGGCGGAGCCGCGCGGGAAGTCGTCCGGCGTCAGAGCGAAATGGTCGCGGCCGATATCCTCCGCTACCTGCGGAACGAACCGCCCCTACACATCTGGAACCCCGAGGTGCTCAAGGGCCGGGAAGGGATCGGCTGACCGGCGTCCGCGAGCCTCCGGAAGGCCGCACGCCCCGCACCGAAGGAGGGAGGGAAGGGACCCAAGGCATCCAACGAAAACCCGTTTGCGGCGGGAGCGTTACCCATGAAAGAGAGGTCGAACGAGGGCTGTCTGCTTGCCCTGGACGGAGGCACCGGCACCGTGCGTGCCCTGCTGTTCTCCCTCGAAGGCCGAAGGATCCACGGAGAGACGAGGCCGCGGCGATACCTGCCGGACCCTCTGGCAGGCGAGCCGATCCTCATTTTCGACGCAAAGGGCTTCTGGGCCGACACCTGCCGACTCGTCCGGGATACCCTCGATGCGGCAGGCGTCCGGCCCGGATCCGTGCGGGCGGTCTCGGCCACGGCACAGCGCTTCGCCTACATCTTCCTGGATCACCGCGACGAGGTCCTCTACGCCGGCCCGAACCTGGACGGCCGGGGCTTCTTCACGCAGCAGTCCGTCGAAGAGCGCCTGGGCTCCGACTATTTTCGATCCACCGGCCAATGGCCTCCCCTCACATCGGCCCTGGCCCGGTTTCTCTGGTTTGTGGAAAACGCGCCGGACATTGCCTCCCGGGTCCGGACGATCCTGATGCTCAACGATTGGATCCTCTTCAAGCTTTGCGGAGGGAAACACGCGGAGGTGACGGCAGCCTCCGGAAGCGGCTTCCTGGACATCCTCACCCGGGGCTGGTCGGATCGGATCCTTGCCGCCTTTGGCCTCGATGCGGGCCTTCTTCCTCCGATCGCCCAGGCCGGCGAGGTGATCGGACAGGTCCTTCCCCAGGCCGCAGAGGAGACCGGCCTGCGGCCGGGAACCCCCGTCGTGGTGGGCGGCGGCGACACCCAATGCGCCCTTCTCGGCGCCGGGATGCTGGCGTCCGGCCACGTGGGGATCGTTGCCGGCACCACGGCCCCGATGTGCCTCCTCATGGACTCCCCCTATGTCGCTTCCGAGAGGCACTTCTGGACCTCGTGCCATCTGGAGCCGAACCGCTGGATCCTCGAGGCCAACAGCCAGTGGGCAGGCTATGTCCTTCAGTGGATGAAGGACCTCCTGATGAACGTCCGCGAACGCCCCTGCACGGACCCCGAGGTGTACGCATGGATGGAAAGGAAGGCCTCCGAGGCGCCGCCCGGCTCCGGAGGAACCCTTGCCTTCCTGGGTCCGGCGATCGTCGATGAAGCGAGATACTACAACGTCCCCCCCGGCGTCTTCCTGTTCCCTCCGCCGGCACACCCGGTCCTGGCCTCTCCCACCCGGGCCAGGGATTTCTTCCGGTCTCTTCTGGAAAACATCGCCTTCGCCCTGCGGGGAAATCACGAGCGGCTTTTGAAAGCCAGGCCACACACACCCGAGAGCGTCCATCTCACCGGGGGCATGGCCAACAACGCCCTTTTCTGTCAGATCGTCTCCGACTGTCTCGCCCTGCCCGTCTTCGTGGGGCGGGTTCGGGAGGCCTCCGCCCTGGGTGCCGCCGTGTGCGCGGCAGCCGGAATCGGGGCGTTTTCGACCCTGGAGGATGCCCAGCGTGCCTTCGTTCACGAAGAGGGCCGGTACGAGCCGCTGCCGTCGAACGTCGAGGCCTACCGGGCTGCATACGAACGCTGGAGAGAGATCTACGACAAGCTCGATCTGCTCTGAGTGCCTGTTGCGCGGACGAGTGAACATGGTAAGATGCTGCCTCGCCGTGCGCGAATGCGGCCCGCACGGAAGCAATCGTCCGAACCCTTTTCAAGAGCACGCTGGGGCCTGTGCGAATGCGGGCCATGGAGAATGCTCGAGCTGAATCCCGGATGCGGCACATCCCCCTCGCCCTGGTCATCGTAACCTTGATCGTCCTCCTCCCGGGACCCTGCCTCCGGGCGATCGAATACGAGAAGGGCCTCTTTACCGGCAGCCTCAACGGAACCCTGCAGGTCGGCGGGGGGATTCCCTTCGAGGGAGAGACGCCGAGCGAGGAGCCCTCGGCCCTCGTGAGCCTCGAGCCTCGTGCCGGCCTCGGGGACCACCTGGGCTTCTACGGGGTTTTCCGGGGCGGCTACGAGGGAAGCCAGCTCTCCCCGGAGAACGACGGCGTGCTCATCCGCTTCGACGAGGTCTATCCGAGCAAAAACCGCTACGTGGAAATCGCGGAGGCCTACCTGAGCTTCCACACCGCCGCGCTTGATCTTCGGGCCGGAATTCAGAAACTTGCATGGGGAACCCTGGACCAATTCAATCCCACGGACAACCTCAACCCCTGGGACCTCCGGCACCCTTTCACCACGGAAGCGCTCGACAGAAAGATCGGGGTTCCTGCCGTCCGCGCGCTCCTCGGCTCCTCTTATTCCTCGGTGCTAGCGGAAGCGATCTGGATGCCTTTCTATGTGCCCTTCCGCATGGCCGATCCGGGCGATCGCTGGTACCCTCCCCTGTTCGATGCCGTGAAGTCCTATCCCACCCCCGACTTCGGGCTGCCGATCCCCTTGCCGCCGATCCAAATCCTCCAGTCCAACACCGAGCCGGACCTCCCTGCCCGCACCTTCGAGAACAGCGACGTCGGCATTCGGCTCTCCCGCACGATTGGCAGCGCGGACATCGGGCTGAGTTACTTCCACGGCTTCGACCGTCAGCCGGTCTTCGGGGTGGACGGCATGATCGTGGCGGATCTCGCCTTTCTTCCGCCCGACCTGGACCTCACGTATCAGATGAATCTTCGGCCTCAGCTGCACCGGATACACGTCTTCGGGTTCGATCTGGCGTTGAGCCGCGGCGCCTTCACCTTCCGGGCCGAGGGCGCCTTCGTCAAGGACCGTTACCTCAACGTAGGTCTGGAGGCCATCCCGGAAATCGCCGATGCCTTCGAGTTTCCCGATCCGTCCGAGATCGACGTCTCGGTGCGGCCGGGCGGGCTGAGCGTCTCCTTCCCGTTCGCGCCCCAGATCGCCTTTCGGAAGGACCTTCTTTCCATGGGGGGCGGGGTCGACTATCAATGGGGATCCCACCTTTTCACGTTCCTGTTGGTCGCCAATTCGATCCTCGGCTACGAGGACGAGCCTTTGATTTACGAGGAATTCGAGACGATCCTGGTGCTCGGGGTCAACTCCCGGTTCCTGGAGGACACCCTCTTCCTGGAGGGGGGCGTGGTCGTCAACCCGGCGTCGGAGTTCTGGATGGTCAGCGTCGAGCCGAGGTACTCGATCACCGACGCCTGGTCGGTCGGAGCGCGCCTGCTCCTGCTCGAGGGGGACCGCAGCTCCTACCTGGGGCAATACTCCCGCAACGACCAGATCGACTTCCTCGTCCGTTTCTCCTTCTAAACCGCAATCCCTGCCTCACACGGACCTTTCGGGGTCTCCGTTGACAGACCTATGAGGTTTGTACATCGTATGTGAAAAGGGGCGCAATCCTACGACATACACGACGATCGGGTCACGCTTTCAGGTCGCCCTCCCGAAGGAAGTGAGAAAACGTTTGAAGCCGAAGCCCGACACCGAGGTCGCCATCGAGGCCCGGGAGGATCCCCTCGCGCTGTCTCCCTTTCGAGACGGGGTCGGAGAGGGTTGGGAAGAGTGGAGTCGGAAGCCGAGCGGAAGGGCCTGCGGACGGTGCCGATGGGAAAACGGGAGGTTTGCGGATGGATATGCGGATTCACGAACCGGTATTGCGCTTACACGGGCTTGTGGCCTGGCTGTCCATCCTCTTTTTGACGGCCACAGTCTCGACGGCCCCTGCCGACCAGGCCGACGCATACTGGCATAAGGGAGAGGAGCTTTACGAAGCTCACCACCTCGCACCGGGACGGTTCGAGGAGGCTCTGGCGTATTACGAAAAGGCGGTTGCCCTGCGGCCCGGCGATTACCGATTCCTCTGGGAGTTGTCCAAGCGGTATCAGATTTACGGGCAGACTCTCGGCGAGGATCAAAGGAGGCAGAAGCTCAAGGCCTGGAAGAAGGGGGCCAGGCACGGCCGCCGGGCGGTCGACGCCGAGCCGAACGGAAAGGAGGGCCATTTCTACTACATGGCGAACCTGGGCGCCATCGCGCAGCTCAAGGGAACGCTGGACTCTCTATGGCGATTTCCGAAGATCCGGAACCATATGGAAAACGCGCTCCGGCTCGACCCCGACTGGCCGCCCGCCTTGCTGGCCAAGGCTCAGTACCTGATGGAGATCCCCGGGCTCTTCGGCGGGGACAAGGAGGAGGCCAGGAGCCTGCTTCAACGAGTGGTCGAACTCGACCCGGACCATCTGCCTACCTATGTCGCGCTCGCGCGGCTCCTCACCCTGGAGGGCCGCTACGAAGAGGCGCTCGCCAGCCTGGACAAGGTGCTGTTGTGCGAGAAACCCCGGCACGTCGCCAACTACGTCAAGGTCGACCGCCCCCGGGCAGAGGCCGTGCGGGACGAGATCATGAAGAAGAGATCGGTCGCCCGCTGACGGCGCCGGAAAAGGCCGCCGCCGCGCAGACAAGGAGGCGGCAGGGACCGGACGCGGGTCTCCCGCTCACCCGCCGATCACCGCGGTCTTCACGAACTCCCGGCAGGCGCAGCCGTTCCCTTCGATCCTGGGGATCGTCTCCAGCAGGAGGCGAATCACGTTCTCCGCGTTTTTCCGCATGATCTCGAGGATTCTCTCGATCGTCACGTGCTCTTCGGTCTCGTGCCAGCAGTCATAGTCGGTCGACATGGCCGCCGCCGCATAGCAGAGGCCCGCCTCCCTGGCGAGCGTCGCCTCCGGAACCGTGGTCATGTTGATCACGTCGCATCCCCAGCTCCGAAACAGGTGCGACTCGGCCTTGGTGGAGAACCGGGGGCCTTCAATGGTCACCACGGTGCCTGTCCGGTGGTGCGGGATCCCCAGCCTGGCGGCGCTCTCGATCAGGAGCCGCCGCAGGCTCGGGCAGAAAGGCTCGGCCATGGGGATGTGACAGACCCTGTCCTTGTCGTAGAACGTGCTCTCCCGCCTCGTGGTCCTGTCGATGAACTGATCGGGAAACACGAGATGGCCGGGCTCGATCTCCTCACGAAGCGAGCCGCAGGCCGTGGAGGCCAGGATGTGCGTGCATCCGAGCTCCTTCAGGGCCCAGACGTTCGCCCGGTAATTCACGGCGGAGGGATACACCGTGTGTTTCCGGCCGTGCCGGGCGAGAACGGCCACCCGGACCCCCTCGATCTCGCCGCAGGTCACCGGGCTCGAGGGCTCGCCGTACGGGGTGCTGGCAACCCTGTCGGTCGGGTTCTTGAGAATGGCCGGGTCGTCCAACCCCGACCCGCCGATGATGCCGATCGCAGCCATGACGTTCCTCCTGTTCACGCCTCCCCCTCGCTCGCCCATCGATCGAATGCTTCCTCGTACGGTGCACGGGCGATCCCCCTTTCCGATACGACGGCCGTCACGTAGGTGTGAGGAGTGACATCGAAGGCCGGGTTGTAAGCCCGCACCGACTCGGGCGCGATACGGATCCCGGCCACCGAGGTGATCTCCTCCGGCGACCTTTCCTCGATGGGGATGTCCCGGCCGCCGGCAAGGCTGCGGTCGATCGTCGAAAAGGGGGCGGCAACATAGAAGGGGATTCCGTGCGTCTTTGCCGAAATCGCCACGCTGTACGTTCCGATCTTGTTTGCCACGTCGCCGTTGCGCGCGATGCGGTCCGCCCCCACGATCACGCAGTCGATCATGCCCTTTCGCATCACCCACGCCGCCGTGCTGTCGCTGATGAGCGTCGTATCGATGCCGTTCTGCATCAACTCCCACGCGGTCAGCCTCGCCCCCTGCAGCAGCGGTCTCGTCTCGTCGGCGAAGACACGGATCTTCTTCCCCTGCTCTTTCGCCGCGTAGACCACCCCGAGGGCCGTGCCGAAATCGGCCGTGGCCAGCCCGCCCGCATGGCAATGGGTGAGCACGGTCATCCCGTCCTCGAGCAGCCCGGCCCCGTTCGATCCGATCCTCCGGCAGACCGCCCTGTCCTCCTCCTGGATCCGCAGCGCCTCGTCCAGCAGGCGCCTCCTGGTTTCGGAGACACCCGCCGTCCGGGCCTGCTCGGCCACGTTGCGCATCCGGCCGAGGGCCCAGAACAGGTTGACGGCCGTGGGGCGGGTGGCCGCGAGCCGTTCAAACGTCTTCTCCAGTTCCCGAAGGAATCCTTCCGGCCTCTCCCCGCGAATCTCCCCCGCCCCGACGACCACGCCGAAGGCCCCCGCGATCCCGATCGCCGGGGCCCCGCGCACGCGGAGGCTCTCGATCGCCTCGGCGATCTCTTCCACGCTCCGGCACTCCCTGTATGTCAGCCGACCGGGAAGCATCGTCTGATCGACGAGCTCCAGGCAGCCTTCTTTCCAACGCATCGTCTCGATCATTGCGGTTCTCCGGCAGACCCCTTCGAAGGGCGGGGCCGAGCCATTCCTTGTAGTATGGGGCGGAGAAACATGTCAACACGCTACGGGCGGGAACGAAAACGCTCTTCCAAGAGCCGGATTTCCCTGTCGGCCTGCGCTTCCGCGAACCCTGCGGCCAGCAGGCGGTCCGCCCAGGGACCGATCAGCGGCCAGCCCGAGCGGAATTCGATTACGAAGGAGAAGAAGGTCCCCTTCCCGTCGGCGCGAAAGGTCCTGTTCTCCACCGCGGGTACGAAGGCGTCCAGGCTCGTGGCGATCCGCTCGTTCTCCTTCAGGTCCGTGATGGTCAAGACCGGCCGGATCCTGATCCCGAACATCGAGAAGGTCAGCTCGAAACGGGATCCTGTTCTGGGGAGGCCGTCCGTAAGGGGCCGCACCCGAAGGACCGCGGGGTTGTACTCGGCCAGGGTCCGGAAGTCGGCGATGTAGGCGAAGACCTCGCCGACCGGCGCACCGAATCGAGTCGATCGTTCTATCCGGGCCATCGATTCTCCTGCTGCCCCTCAGAAGTACCAGAGGCATCCGGCCCCGTAGGTCTGGCTGAAGAGCGTGTACTGGCCGGCCGGCCTTCCGACCGGGTCCGCCCGGTCATCGAAGCCCTTTTCCCTCCAGACGCCCGGCGATATCACGGCGAGAAGGTGGACGCTCAGGTTTGTCCAGGCATAACCGATGCCGCAGGCGAAATTGTGCACGTCCGTGTCCCAGCTCTGGTAGCTCAGGAAGGAAATGTCCTCGAGGTTCTTCGGAGTGTACATGTACCCGAACCGCAGGGACCAGTGCGATCTGAGGCTGTACTCGGCGCCGAGCATGAACTTGACCGTGTCCTCATAGCCGGTCCTGACCGCCTGGGTGAAGCGCAACTCTTCAAAGGTGATGCGGATCTCTTCCGTCCTTCCCCAGCCGTTGTACTGAACGTCCCCGGCCAGCACCAGGCCGCGGGCGGGCCGAAGCGCAATGCCCCCGGTGACCAGATAGGGCAGATCGAACCTGACCTCCAGGTCGGAATGGAGACAGAGGGCCAGGGGGTCCCTCAGGTAGACCACGATGTCGGCAGGCCCTGTCAGCTTGGCGTCGGTCGCGCTCCTCATGGAAAGCCCGAGGCTCAGCCATTTCGTGGGCCGGTACAGGGCGCCCACGTTGTACCCCAGGAAGAATCCCTTTGCGTGGAAGTCCTGCTCGAACCTGAGGGGGATGTACCGGATCAGGTCGAAAACGGGCAGATCCGGCAGGGAGGCGGCCGCCTCGGGCAGGAAGAGGCCGAGCGGGATTCGATCGCCGCGGGTCTTCGACTTCATGTAGCCGAAGTAGACGTTCAGTCCGGCGCCCACGGCGAACCTCGGGGTGACGGCCACGGCGAAGCTGGGGGTCACGGAGGCAACGGCCAGAAACTGATCCATCTCCAGGCCGAACACGTCCCGGTCCCATGAGCCGGCCAGCCCGCCGTAAGGGACGTAGATGCCGATCCCGGCCGAGAACCGGTCGAAGAACCTGCGATAGTAGAAAAGATCCGGCAGAACTCCCTGCAAGGTAGAGGTTCCGCCGGTCTTGCCGGACGGAGAGGTGTGCCCCTCGGGAAACCGGTATTTCAGGTCGGTCGTGCTGTAGCGGGCCGTCACGGAAAGGCCCTGTCTTCGGTCCAGGAGCGCCACGCCCGCCGGGTTGTAGAAGATGGCGCTCGGGTCGTCGGCCAGCCCGGCAAACGCGGTGCCCATGGCGGAGGCCCTGGGGCCGACAATCCCGTTGTCGAACCCCCCTGCCATGCATCTTCGGTCGCACCCCCCGGGCAACACGCAGCAGATCACCGCCGCACAGACCAGAAAATCTCTTCCCCGCATGGGCGTCCCCCCCCGCGTTCAGCCGCCGCCGAGAAGACCCGAGAGGATCTGCGGGCCCGGCTTCTTCGCGAGCCCGGGCACGATGGAGGTCCCATTGTGGCAGAACAGATGTGCGGTTGCAAAAAAGGGCCTGAGGGGGCGGGGCTCGCGCTGCCGGTCCCTGGGCGGACCGGAAATTTAATACATTTTTGTGTTATTCATCTATTATTACAACATTGATGTTGTTTTCTTCCTTCCCGTTCCGGAGGGACCGATCTCGAGGAGGATCAGAAAATGCATTTGTATCGGCCGATTGCATTTGCCTTCCCTCCCTCTGCCCCCTGCGGCACGGGTCTTGAAGAGGGGTGGCGGAGGATCGCAGTAACCAACCGCAAGGAGGAGTCGTTATGAGAAAGGTCGAGGCGATCATCAAGCCGTTCAAGCTGGAGGACGTGAAAGAAGGCCTCTCCGCGCTTGGGATCAAGGGGATGACCGTGACCGAGGTCAAGGGGTTCGGAAGGCAGAAGGGGCATTCGGAGATCTACCGGGGGGCGGAATACACGGTCGATTTCGTCCCCAAGGTCAAGATCGAAATCGTCGTGGATGCAGAGATGGTGGACAAGGTCGTAGAGGCCATTCTGAATCACGCATCCACCGGAAAGATCGGGGATGGGAAGGTCTTTGTACTGCCCATCGAGGCTGCGCATCGGATCCGAACCAGAGAACATGGCAAAGACGCTATTTGAGGCGGAGGTGAGAGGAAAATGAAAAACAAGCCTGTCGTACTGAGTATTCTCCTTTTCCTTCTGCTGTCGGGCGCAAACGCGGCCGCCCAGGAGGAGCCCACCCTGGACACGGGAAACACGGCCTGGATGATCGTTGCGACGGCCCTCGTGATGTTCATGACGCCCGTGGGGCTTGCCCTATTCTACGGAGGAATGTCGCGGTCCAAGAACCTGCTGAATACCTTTGGGTTGAGTTTCACTTCGTATGTCATCGGGTCTGTGCTGTGGATGGTATGCGGCTACACGCTCGCCTTCGGCCCGGACCTGGGAGGCGTTCTGGGCAGCCTGTCCCATTTCTTCCTAAACGGCATCGGGGTGGAGGACCTCTCCGGAACGATCCCCACGTTTCTATTCGTCGTGTTTCAGATGACCTTTGCCGGCATCACGGTCGCGCTGATCAGCGGATCCGTGGTTGAGCGGATGAAATTCTCTTCCTGGCTCGTCTTCGCCGCCCTGTGGCTGCTCTTTGTCTACTCGCCGGTCTGCCACTGGGTCTGGGGCGGGGGATGGCTGGGTGCCCACGGGGCCCTGGACTTCGCGGGAGGAACCGTGGTGCACGTGAACGCCGGTGTCTCCGGCCTGGTCCTCGCCCTCATGCTCGGCAAAAGGAGGGGATACGGCAGGGAGCCGATGTTTCCCTCGAGCATTGTGCTGACATCGGCGGGCGCCGCCATGCTTCTGTTCGGCTGGTTCGGCTTCAACGCGGGCAGTGCACTCGCCTCGGACGGCATCGCCGCGTCCGCGTTCCTGGTCACGAACACATCCGCCTGCATCGGAGCCCTGACCTGGATGTTGGTCGAGTGGATCGTCCGGAAGAAACCGACCCTCCTGGGGCTTGCATCCGGCCTTGTCGCCGGGCTTGTCGGCATCACACCGGCTGCTGGCTTCGTGGATCTCTCCGGGGCCTTTGTCATCGGGATCGGCTCAGGCATCGTAGGCTATCTTGGCGTGGCCGTCCTCAAGCCGAAACTGGGATTCGACGACTCCCTGGATGCCTTCGGCGTGCACGGTCTCTGCGGCATCTGGGGCGCCCTTGCCACCGGTGTCTTCGCAAACCCTGCGATCAACGAAGCGGGTACCGGGTTCCTGTACGGAAACCCCGGGCAGGTCGCGATTCAACTGGTGGGGGTGGCGGCAACCATCGCTTATGCAGCCGTGGCCACCTTCGTCCTGGCCTCGATCACCAAGGCGGTTACAGGGGGACTTCGCGTGAGCGATGAAGAGGAGGTCCAGGGACTGGACAGCGCGGCTCACGGCGAAAGGGCCTTTATGCTGCAGTAGCGGCCCCACGCCTCGGCCTCCCCACAGAAAGGTGAAAGGGAAAAGGGTTGTTTCACAGGCGAAAGGGAAAAGGCGAACGGGTCACGCGGCGGTTGACGTTTTGAAAAGGCGTTCCAAAGAAAACAAATAGCCCTACAACGTCAAGAATTCCCTTGCTCCCGTTTTCCACACTGCATCCGTCCCTTTCGCCTTTGCCCTTTCGCCTGTCCGGTCTGGCCCCTGATCCCGGACCCCTCATGTTGATTGCGTCCGCTAGCCTCTGTACTGACGGAAGTCCACCCCATACTTCCTGGCCTTGTAAGCGAATTTCCGCTCCGTCAACTTCACCAGCTGCGCCGCCTTGGCCATGTTGCCCCGCGTATTCTTGAGGGAGTCGATGATGATCTCCCGCTCCAGGTTCGCCACCGCCTCCTCCAGGGACTGGGTCGGCACGGTATCCGACTCCTCGCCTGTCTGCAGGGTGGGCGGGAGATGGTAGCTGTGCACGACGTTCCCCTCGCAGAGGAGCACGGCCCTCTCGATGCAGTTCTCCAGTTCGCGCACGTTGCCGGGCCAGTGGTACTGCATCAGCATGTCGATGGCCGGTGTGGAGAGGCGACGGATATCCTTCTGGTTCTCCCCGGCGTACTTCTCGAGGAAGTGGTTTGCAAGCAGCAGGATATCCGTCTTTCGCTCCCGCAGGGGAGGCATGTAGATCGGAAAGACATTCAATCGATAGTAGAGATCGCCCCGGAAGGTCCCCTCTTCGACGGCCCTCTCGAGGTTCTTGCTCGTCGCGGCGATGATCCGGACGTCGGTCTTGATCGTCCGGTTTCCCCCGACCCGTTCGAATTCCCTCTCCTGCAGCACCCGCAAGAGGTTCGACTGCACATCCAGTCCGATGGAGCCGATTTCATCCAGGAAGATCGTGCCCTTGTGGGCCAGCTCGAACTTCCCCTGCTTCTGCCGGATGGCGCCCGTGAAGGCGCCCTTCTCGTGCCCGAAGAGCTCGCTCTCGATCAGGTTGGCCGGCAGGGCCGCGCAGTTGAGCTTGACGAAGGGCTGCTTGGCGCGCAGGCTGTTGTAGTGGATCGCGTTCGCCGCCAGCTCCTTCCCTGTCCCGCTCTCCCCCCGGATCAGGACCGTGGCATTGCTCCGGCAAACCTGCGAGATCATCTGGTAGACCTCGCGCATCTTGTTGCTGTTGCCCACGATGTTTTTGATGCTGTGCTTGACGGCGAGCTGTTCCTGAAGCCGGAGGTTCTCCAGACGGAGGGTTTCCTGTTCCATCTGGAGGGTCTCCAGGTTGATCACCCTTTGCGCCAGCATGGTGGCGATCACCTCGAGACGCCGCACGCTCGCCTTCAGGTCGGCCGAGGGATCGAACGGGAAATCCGTGCTCAGGGTCCCGACCACCTGGCTTCCCTTTTGAATGGGCACGCACAGGAAGGAGAGCTCCTCCTCCCCCCGCCTCCGCCTGCCCGTCCGGTCCAGGAAAAGAGGCTCCTCGCTGATCTTCGGGACGATGATCGGTTTCCCCTTCTCGATGACCCGGCCCGTGATGCCCTCTCCCAGCTTGTACCTGCCGCGCTCCATCTCCTTGGGGGTGAGCCCGTGGGCCACCTCGATGCGGATCTCGTTGCGCAGGGGATTCAGGATCGTGATGGTGCCCCGCTTCATGTTCAGGGATTCCGACAGGATCTCCAGCACCAGGTACAACGACTTCCTGAGGTCGATCGTCGAGTTCAGGGCCTTGACGATCTCGTACAGGAACGTGATTTCTTGGATGTCTTCCTTTTTCATGCCGCGCATCCGACAGACCGAAACCCCCGCGGATTCCGTTCTTGTGAAAGGCACTCCAATTTTGTCGTTTTCAACCCAAGTCTACACAAAACTGTTCCCGTTGCAATAGCCATCCGAATCCGACGGGGGGTCCCGGCGTGAGATCAGCCGATTTCACTTGAAAGATTTCCGGGGGTATGCGAAAAACACGGCGAGGAGGAGCCGAAATGAAGAAGATCGAGGCGATCGTGAAGCCCTTCAAGCTCGAGGAGGTCAAGGAGGGCCTGGCCGCCCTGGGGGTGAAGGGGATGACCGTGAGCGAGGTCAAGGGATTCGGGCGCCAGAAAGGGCACTCGGAGGTGTATCGAGGCGCGGAATACACCGTGGATTTCGTCGCAAAGGCCAAGATCGAGGTCGTGGTCGATGACGATCTGTGCGACAAGGTCGTCGAGGTCATCCTCGCGCAGGCGAAGACCGGGAAGATCGGGGACGGAAAGGTGTTCGTGATGCCGGTCGAAAAGGCGGTCCGGATCCGGACCGGAGAAACGGGCGGGGATGCGATCTAGGGGCCGGGGATCGGCGGCAGATGCCCGCCTGGGACCCCGGCCTCCTGCAGGCCGTTTCTATCCTCCGAAAACCCTCTCCAGCAAATGGGTCGTGTAGGCCCCTCGCACCCGCAGCATGCATGCCTCGAGCACCTCCGCGAGACGGGCCTCGTTTCCCTCCCGCCCGAACAGCCTCCTCGCCAGTGCCTTCCGTTCCGCGGGATCCCTGGGCAGGCAATGGACCTGTCTGTCCTCGAGCACCTGCAGCGCATGCTCCACCCTGCGCAAAAAAAGGTAGTCCTGCGAGAGCTGAGCGCCGGTGCGCTCGGGAAGGAGGCCGGCCGCGCGGAGAGCGTCCAAAGCCTCGAGGGTATTTCCCGTGAGAAGGCCGGGCCGGGCCGGGCCATGGATGAGCTGAAGCCCCTGGGCGAGGAACTCCACGTCCCGGATCCCCCCTTCGCCGTTCTTGACGTCCAGCCCGCGTCCCAGCGACCGGGCCGCCTTGCTCACGGCCGCCCGCCGCATCGCCTCGATCGATGCCACCAGGCGATTCGCGTCGCGCCGCTCGAGCAGGACGGACCGCATCTCCCCGAGCAGCCGATCTCCGAGTTCCAGATTGCCCGCTATGGGCCGCATCTTCAGGGCCGCCTGAATCTCCCAGAGGGAGGCTTCCCGCCGGTAGTACTCCATAAGCCCGGAGAGGGAAGGCACCAGGTCGCCCGACTGTCCATGGGGCCGCAGCCGAAGATCGACCCGGTACACATAGCCCGCGTCGGTATGTCGCGACAGATCGAGGCTCACCCGCTCCATGACCTCTGCATAGAGATGGTTGAAAGCCTCCCCCTGCTGACTTCCCGGGCCCGGCACCGGTTTTGGGAAGTCGAAGACGCCCACCAGGTCGATGTCCGAGCTGTAGTTGAGTTCGCGGCCTCCGAGCTTTCCGAAGGCCAGGATGCAGAAGTACTTCGACGGATCGTCCGTCCCTCCTGGCACCGACCCCTCCTCCAGGACGTCCTTCAGGACCTTGCGGAGGGCCATCCGGACCAACGCCTCGGCCAGCGTCGTCAGATCCAGCATGACCTCCTGGACCGGCACGCCCAGGGCCATGTCCCGCACGCCGATCCGGAGGATTTCCCTTCTCCACATGCGCCTCAGGACGCCCATCCAGTTCTCGTGACTCCCCGCTCTCAGGAGGGCTCCTTCCAGTTCCGCCTCGATGTCGGCTCGATTCCGGACGCCGCGCAGATTCTCGGGCAGGATGATCCAGTCGAGAAACCCGGGGTAGCGAACCAGCGTGTCGGAGAGGAACTGACTCCCCGCAAAGATGTTCAGAAGGATCTCGAGCCGCATGGGCTGGGAGAGGACCAGGTTGTAATGAAACTCGGGGCTGGACCTCACGTGTAGGAAGCGCTCCCAGTTGTTGAGCGCCATGTCCGGGTCGGGCGTCTGGGAAAGGATGTCCGCAGCCAGGAGGGAAATCTTCGCAAAGGTGTGCCGCCGGGTGCCCTCGCCCGCCAGGCTCCGAAGGTTCGCGCAGGCGCGCTGCGGGTTCAGGAAACCGAGCCTCTCCAGCACCTGCCGGGAGAGGTCCTCCGGCACGCTGTCGGCCAGGACGAGATCCGCAACCGTTCCGGTGGCGGGCCCGGGCAGGAAGGTCCGGCCGAAGTGTTTCTCGGCAAAGGCGCGTACGACCGCCGTGTGCGTCTCGTAGTCGATCTCCAGTTGCCGGGCCGGCCCGAGTGGCCCGCCCTCCCGGTAGCCCATCCGCCTGGCCAGGTGCGCGAACTCCAGCGATCCCGAAGGGGGCAGAAACACATCCTTTGCAGAGCCCCGCAGCATGCGCATCGAATTGATCAGGTGCCGGAGGAACGCATAGGCATCCAGAAGCTGGCCGGTCTCGTCCGGGGTGAGGATGCCCGCATCCGAGAGGGCCGCCAGAGCGCGATGCAGTTCCGGCGTCTTCAGCCTCGGATGGGCGCTGCCGTGCAGGACTTGGAGAATCTGGACATTGTATTCGAGGTCCACGAGCCCGCCCGGGCTGAACTTGGCGTTCCGTTCGTCCTTATGCGTCTTTTCGCGATACTGCCTTTCCCGAAGTTCCCGAAGCTCCTCAAGATCGATCGGCCGGGCCCGGTAGAGGATCTCGTCCCGGATTCGCTCCACGCGGGAGCCGAGGGACGGGCTCCCGCCGATGGCACGCATGCGCACGAGCGCCAGCCGCTCGTACGAGTGGGCCGGCCCGCCGGGGCCGTAATATCGACAGAAGCTTTCCAGGCTGCACGCCAGCGGACCGGAATCGCCGTGGGGGCGGAGGCGCAGGTCGACCTGAAAGATGCCTTCCCGCTTGGCCCGGATCGATTGCGCGGTCAGCTGAACCAGCCGATTGAAGAATTCGGAGTTCTCGATCGACTCCTTCCCGTCGGTCCTTCCCTGGTCTCCGTAGACCAGGAGAAACTCGATGTCCGAGGCATACCCCAGCGCGGCCCCTCCCAGCTTGCCGAGCCCGAAGACCGCATGCTCGGCCTCCCGGTCGGCCGCGGTCGTGGGCCTGCCGTAGCGGGCCACGAGATGTTCGTAACAGAACCGCGTTGCGGTCCTGACCACCGTTTCCGCGAGCCGGGTGAGCCGGCCGGCAAGGGCCCTGAAGTCCATCTTGGGGTCGAGGATGTGATCCAGGTCGATCTGAAAGATCTCCTGATCCTTGAACGCATTCAGCCGATTCCGCCTCTCCTCCAGGTCCCGGGCGCCCCGCAGGGTCTCCTCGAGCCGCTCGGCAAGACTCTCCTCCGGCAGGCTGAACCGCTTCTCCTTCACGATGGGCTGGAACATGGGCAAGAGGGTCTCGTAGTGGAGGCGGATGAAATCCTCCCACAGGAACTCGCTTGCGCCGAGCAGGCGTGCCAGATCCCTGAGCGCGTGGGGGTTGGAAAGGGTCTCGAGCCACCGGTCCGGAGCCGGCAGGTCCAGGACATCCTGCACGAGCTGTTTGAAGCGAAGCAGGGCCGAGTACCGATCCGGGGCCTGCCCCAGGAAACCGGTGAACTGTTTCGTAAGCAGTACCGACAGCTTGATCCGACTCAGGGCCTCCGGGTCCTCGATCTTCCTGCCGCCCGCATCCACGACATCGATCTCGTCGGCGATTTCGCCCTCGAGCGTGCGGATCTGAACGTGTTCGATCGCAATGCCGTGCAGGGAGAATGCCTGGGTCAGGGAATAGAGAAAGGCGGGCGTGTCCCTGCAGACGACCTTGAGCCGGGTGTACTCGCCGCTTCGGTTGTCGACCTCGATCAGGACCGGCGAGAGAACGGGAGGGCCGTCCGCATGAAGACGGTCCAGTTCCCGAACCACCATTTCATTGACCTGGTGCCGGGCCTTCTCCGCCGACTGGCTGTCTCCTCTTTCCAGGAGCAGGAAGGCATCCGAAATGCTCTTCTCGATCTCCTGCGCCCACGCCTCGAACCCGGATTCCCGCCGCCTCGACCCGAAGAAATGATTCACGATCCGCCTTCGGCCCAGCGGATCCGGTCTTCCCGCGAAGGGAGGCTGACCCCCTTGCCATCCCCGGCGTGGGGACGCCTGTTCCCTGCGGCGGTACGTGAATACGTCCCCGGAGGATATATGGAAGCCCATCCCGGCCAGGATGCCGGTCATGAGGGAGAAGACCCCCAGATAGTCGAACCCGAGGACCGTCACGTCCACCTGCCGGTGCCCGGCGTCCCGAAGGATCAGCTCAACCGGATGGTCGGGCCTCAGGCGGGACAAGGCCAGGAGGTGTTCGCGGATTTCGTGCTCGGAGAAGCGGTCGAAGTACCGCTGGCCCAGACGGTTCAGATGCTCCTCGACCAGCCTCGGGTCGACATCCGGACACCTTTCCCGCATGGATTCGAGGGTCGGTTTCATCTCTGGGCCGTCCGTCGGTGGGTTGCTACGAGGAGAATCCGGGAAGACCCCGCGATCCTGCCCGTCATTCTACCTGGCCGGGCATGCGGAGACAAACGTAGACATGTCGAGGACGGACAAGATTGTCAGCATTTGGAGAGAAAGGAGGGACTCCAATCTTCAGAGCTATTGCAGCCGCGCCGCGCGCGCCTCATGTAGTTGCCTTTGAAGCGGCGGTTGCTTGCTTTTCCCATCGCTTCTTCTTTTGTTCATCGATATCACCTGGATACATGACCGCTTCATGGCCTTTTTCACCCGTGCGGATCCTCACCACATCCTCCACCGGGTAGATAAAGATGAGGCCGTCCCCGGTTTCCCCGGTCCTTGCGGCCTGCACGATGGCTTCCAGGGTCTCTTGTAAGTTGTGCTCGCTCAGAATGATGTTGAGCTGAAGCTTGGGAAGCATGTCCACGTGATAGGTTCCAGAGCGGCCAACCAGTTCGATGCCGCCTTGCCGTCCCTGTCCCCTGATCTCGAAAACGTTCATCCCCACGATACCGATGGAGCGAAGGGCCTCCTTCACATCCCCGAGCTTCTCCTCACGTATGATCGCTTCGATTTTTTTCAACATGGAGCCACCCCACAACCTCAAAGTCTTTCATCGCAACATCTGCGTTCTTTCGTAGATGCTCCGATTGACCATCCCTCTCGCCTTTGCCCTTTCACCTCTCGCCTTGCGGCGCAAGCCGCTTCATGAATAGGCACGTTCACCATGAGCGCTGATATCCAGACCCACCGCTTCCTCCATGACGCTCACCCTGAGCCCGATGCTCCAGTCCAGCACCTTGGCCACGGCGAACGTCACCCCGAACGTGAAGACGATGGTCACGAGAACGGCAAGAATCTGGACGCCGAATTGGCCCGGGTTTCCGAAGAAGAACCCGTTGTTCCCTCCACCGTTCACCTCAAGGGTGGCAAACAGGCCCGCCGCCAGTACACCCCACGTGCTGGACATTCCGTGGCAGGCCCAGACGTCCAGGGACTCGTCCAGACCGCGCCGCGCACGGAAACGGATGGCGTAGTAGCCGATGGGAGCGGCAACCGCACCGATGATCATGGCTGCCATCGGCGTAACGAAACCCGAGGCCGGCGTCACGGCAGCCAGGCCCACGACAAAACCGGTAGCCATCCCCAGTGTGCTGGGCCGGCCGTCCAGCCAGCTCAGAAGCATCCAGACGAGCCCGGCCGCGGCCGCAGAGGTATTGGTGGTCAGCAGTGCATTGGTGGCCACACCGTTGGCCGCCAGTGCGCTCCCTGCGTTGAATCCGAACCAGCCCACCCACAGCAGCCCTGCGCCGAGGACGGTGTATGGGATATTGCTAGGCTCCATGCTTGCTTTCCCAAAACCCCGACGGGGACCCACGGCCAGAGCGAAGGCCAGCGCAGAGAACCCTGCCGCAATGTGAACCACGGTTCCACCCGCGAAGTCCAGAACCCCCATCGCGGCAAGCCAGCCCCCCTTTCCCCAAACCCAATGGCACAAGGGGTCATAAACGAGCGTTGCCCACACGAGGCTGAACAGAAGGAAGCTCTTGAAACGCGTCCGCTCCACAAAGGCGCCCGTAATCAGGGCCGGCGTGATGACAGCGAACATCATTTGAAACGCTGCAAAAGCCTGATGGGGAATGGTGGTGCCGTAGTCCGGGCTGGGGGCGCCTCCCACCCCCTTGAACCCGAGGAAGGTCAGGCCGCCGATCAGGCCGCCGATGTCCTCCCCAAAGGCAAGCGAGTAGCCGTAAAGGACCCACTGCACCCCGATCAGGGCCATGAAAATGTAACTGAGGGTCAATGTGGACAGGATGTTCTTACGGCGAACCATTCCCCCATAGAAAAAAGCCAGGGCAGGGGTCATCATGAGAACGAGTGCGCAGCTCACCAAGACCCATGCGGTGTCTCCGCTATTGATTTGACCGGCCATACTCCCCCCCCAAAAAAAGGAAACGTCCCATCTCTTGAGAAGCCGTGTCGGACATCCATCTGCGGTTGTACGGGGGCCAGGGCCCTGATCCCTGGCCCCTGATCCCTTGGGTTAGGCGTCGTAATACAAGGCAAATTCCCAGGGGTGGGGACGAAGGTCGAGGGCCTGCACTTCGTTCTTCATCTTGTAGGAGATCCAGGTCTCGATCACATCCTCGGTGAAGACATCCCCCTTCAAAAGGTAGGCATTGTCGGCTTCCAGCGCCTTGAGCACTTCCCGCAGGCTTCCGGGCGTCTGCGGGACCTTGGCAAGTTCCTCCGGAGGAAGGTCGTAGATGTCCTTGTCGAGCGGTTCGCCGGGGTCGATCTTGTTCTGGATGCCGTCGAGTACGGCCATCAGCATGGCGGAGAAGGCGATGTACGGGTTGCAGGTCGGGTCCGGACACCGGAATTCGAGGCGCTTCGACTTGGGCGAGGTCGAGTACATCGGAATCCGGATGGCCGCACTCCGGTTGCGCCGCGAGTAGGCCAGGTTCACCGGCGCCTCGAACCCCGGGACGAGCCGCTTGTAGCTGTTCGTGGTCGGGTTCGTGAAGGCGAGCAGCGAAGGCGCGTGCTTGAGCAGGCCGCCGATGGCGTAAAGCGCCATGTCCGAAAGACCCGCGTACTTGTCGCCTGCAAACAGGTTCGCCCCCTTCTTCCACAGGGAGATGTGCGTGTGCATTCCGCTCCCGTTGTCGTTGAAGAGCGGCTTGGGCATGAAGGTCACGGTCTTGTTGTGCCTGCGGGCCGTGTTCTTGACCACGTATTTGTACATCAGAAGCTTGTCCGCCATCTGCACGAGGGGCAGGAAGCGCATATCGATTTCCGCCTGCCCGCCGGTGGCCACCTCATGGTGCTGCGCCTCGACCCAAATGCCCATCTTCTCCATGGCGAGCACCATCTCGCTGCGGATGTCCTGCTGGCTGTCCGTGGGAGGAACCGGGAAGTAGCCTTCCTTGTATCGGGGCTTGTACCCCAGGTTGGGATTCTCCACCCGGCCCGAATTCCACCGACCCTCCATGGAATCGATGTGATAGTATCCCTCCCGCTCGTTCTGATCGAAGCGGATGTCGTCGAAGATGAAGAACTCGGCCTCCGGGCCGTAGTAGGCTGTGTCCGCGAGGCCCAGGCTTTTGAGATAGTTTTCGGCCTTCCGCGCGATGTTCCGTGGATCCCGGGTGTAGTCCTCGCCCGTAACCGGGTCGCAGATGTTGCAGATCATGGTCAGGGTCTTGTGGGCCAGGAAGGGATCCAGAAAGGCGGTCTCCGGAACGGGCTTGACGATCATGTCCGACTCGTTGATCGCCTGCCATCCCCGGATGCTCGATCCGTCGAACCCGAGCCCCTCCTCGAAGGTGCTCTCCTCGATCTCTCGCGGCGGCACGGAGAAATGCTGCCAGAGACCGGGGAAATCCATGAATCGGAGATCCACCATCTCCACGTTTTCCTGTTTGATGAACTTCACTACATCCGCCGGGGTTTTGAACTCGCTCATCTTGCTTGCTCCTCCATTTCATCGAGTGGCACCGGCCCAGGACCCTCTGCCCTGATCCGTTGTTTTTCCAGGGGGAGGTTCTCCGCCAACCTGGCCCCCACCCCAGCCAATGGCAATAACCGTGCCAGGCGGGCGTTTTCAATTCTCGTATTCAAACCGGCTGGTTCGTGGGGAAAGGGGCATTTTCGCGTACGTTACGAAATCGACATAAATGTCGTATTTCTCTCTATCTCTAGACAACAATGTCGCTTCCTCCCGGTCCGTTTCTCAGCACCTTCCCCAGGGCCTCTCCGATGCCGGCCGCCGCGGCCGCTCCGTCGAGCTTCTGCCCCGCCTCATCGCGGACGTAGAAGATGTCCACCACCTGGTCCACGTTTGTCGCGATCTTGGCGAGCACGACGTTCAGGTTCATGCGGAACAGGGCGTTCGTGATCTTGTAGAGCAGCCCCGGGTAGTCGTGCGTATGAACCTCCACGATCGTGAAGAAACCGGAACTCTCGTTGTCCACGACCACCCTGTCCGGCCTCCGCGGGCCGGCCTTGCGGCTCCTCCTGCAGGACAGGAGCTTCTCTCGCAGCGCATCCTCGAGGACGAGCGAGCCGGCAAGGGCGGCGTGCAGATCGCTGCGCACCTTGCGCCAAACTTGATCCTCGCGGAGGCTGTCGGGGGGCGGCCGCACCGTGAAGACATCGAGGGCGATCCGGTTCCGCCAGGTGTAGATATTGGCGTTCAGGATGTCCAGGTTGTTCAGGGTGAAGACCCCGGAAAAGGTCGCGAAAAGACCGGGCCGGTCCCTGGCGCACACGGTGACCGTCCGAAAGTCTCCTTCCGAGGGAGGACCGGGGTCGATCACGAAGGGGGCGTCGCCGAGCATCTGAAAGAGCTCCAGGTGGCGAACAATGTCGCCGGCCCTCGTATACAGCAGATACCGGGGGGACATGTTCTCGAAGAGGGTCTCCACCTTCTCCCGGTCCATGAAACGAGCCTCCCGGAACACCTCCGCCCTCTTCTTCTCCACGATCTCCTCCGAGGTCCTCGTGGCCAGTTCCCCGCCCCGCAGGATGAGGTGGGCCTTGAAGAAGAGCTCCCGGAGAAGCGCCTCGGTCCAGGAGTTCCAAGCCTTGGGGCCTGTCGCGATGCAGTCGGCCACGGTCAGGAGATAGAGCATCCGAAGACGATCGACATCCCGGAATTTTCTCGCGAACTGCACCACGAGCTTCTCGTCCTGAAGGTCGCGCTGGGTGGCCGTCTTGACCATGGACAGATGCTCCCGGACCAGGAAGCAGACCGTATCGATGTCGTCGGCGGAAAGACCCATCCGTTCCAATACCGTCCTGGCAATCTCGGCGCCCTGCTCGGAATGGTCCCGGCCCGGAACCCCCTTGCCCACGTCGTGCAAAAGGGCCGCCCACAGGACAAGCTCCGGTCTGTCCATTTCCCGGAAGAGCTGGGCGTAGAGCGGGCCGCCCTGCCCGGAGGCCGGATCCGCCAGGCCCTTGAGGATCCGCACGGCCAGAAGGGAATGCTTGTCGACCGGATGCACATGGTATTCGTCGTACTGAATCCGATGGACGATGGGCGCCATCTCCGGCAGCAAGGCGATCAGGATTCCCGTGTTGAGCATTTCGTTGAGTGCGTTGAAGATTTGCGGCGGCGCAACGAGGATCCGCTGTATCGAATGAACCACGGCGGCCGAGTTTCGATACGCCTCATCGATCATCGGGAGGCACCTGCGCACGAGACGGGCGGCCTCGATCGACAGGGGCACGCCCAAGAGCGCACTTTGCTCGAAGATCCTTATCAGCAGGAGGGGATTGGCGCGCACGGCCTCCGGAGACTCGAAATGCAGGGCATCCCGGTGGACCCGCAGCCCCGGGATGCGCAGGCGGGCCAGGATCTTCCTGGGGTACGGCTTTTCCCCCCGGGGCATTGCCTTGTTCAGGAAGCTTCGATGCAGATGCTTGACGAACTCCATATGGCCGTGGATCTCCCCCAGGAACCGCTCCACGGCCTGCTGTCCCCGGGCAGGCTCGAACCCCATATCCCGGGCCAGCTGGACCTGGTGCTCGAAGTAGAGCTGGTCGCACTTCCTGCCCGTGATCATGTGCAGCCGGTTTCTCACAACCCAGAGAAAGGAAACGGCCCGGAGGAGGCCTTGCATCTCTTCCGGGGCGAGATGCCCCGCTTCCACGAGTTCGTCCGCCTCCTTCAGACGGTACTTGCACCAGGCGATCCAGCGGATCGAATGATAATCCCTCAGGCCTCCCAGTCCCTCCTTCAGGTTGGGTTCCAGGAGGTACGCGGAGTCACCGTAGTGGGCATGCCGCCGTTGGATCGTCTCTGCGAGCCGGCCAAGAAGCGCGCGGCCGCGCCTTCGCACCAGCCTGTCCTGGGCCTCTGCCATGAGGTCCGAATAAAGCGAGGAGATTCCGCAGAGAAAACGCGCGTCGATCATGGAGGTGAAGACCTCGAAATCCTCGGCGGCAAGTCGCGTGCATTCGCGTAACGATCGGGTACTGTGGCCGACATCCAGGCCGATGTCCCAGAGGGGATAGAAGATCTCCTGAATGAGTTCGTTGGCCTCCGGGGGCACCCGCTTGCCGAACAGCAGGAGAACGTCCACGTCCGAGTGCAGGCATTGCTCTTTTCTCCCGTAGCCGCCCAGGGCGACGAGCGCGCAGGGGTTCTTTTCCATGTGCATGCGAGGGCCCACCGAGCTCCTGGCGAAGCTTTCCTGGAAATACTCGTCCAGCATCCCCGTGTGCTCCTCGACGAACCCGGGTGCCTCCCCTTTCCGGAAGCGCAATACGAGCGCTCTTCGCTTTTCCTGCAGCGCAAGGACGGGGGACTTCATGGCACTCCGCGCGGGCCTTCAGCAACTTCCAAGGGACTCGAACCCCGGAAGAGCAACCCGCATGCCAGGCTCCGGATTCACGGAAAAAAACGAGCAGGCCCGGCCGGATACACGGCCGGGAAGAGGGCCGGGAAAGAGGAAACGGGGCATTTGAAACAAAAATGTAGGAACGAAAGGCGGCTCGGGATCCCCCGGGAATGGCCCCCCTCTATTTCTTGGGAACCTTCTCCCAGTCCGCCAGGAACTTCTTGATCCCGATGTCGGTGAGCGGATGCTTGACCAGCTGCATGAGCACGTTGTAGGGCACGGTGGCGATGTGCGCGCCCATCATCGCAGCCTCGACGAAGTGAAGGGGGTTTCTGACCGAGGCGACGATGACCTCGGTCTCGTACGCGTAGTTCTCCAGGATGGTGACGACCTGCTCCACGAGGTCCATTCCCACATGGCTTATGTCGTCCAGCCTTCCCACAAAAGGGGATACGTACGTGGCGCCGGCCTTGGCGGCCAGCAGGGCCTGCGAAGGGGAAAAGACGAGAGTCACATTGGTCTTGATCCCCTTCCGGCTGCATTCTCGGACGGCCTTCAGGCCCTCTGCGGTCATCGGGAGCTTGACCACGATATTCTTGTGAATCCGGCTCAGGCTCTCCGCCTCCTTCATCATTCCGTCGGCCTCGAGGCTCACCGCCTCCGCGCTGATCGGGCCGTCCACGATCGAACAGATCTCGTGGACCACGCCGACGAAATCCCTTCCCTCCTTGGCGATCAGGCTCGGGTTCGTGGTGACCCCGTCGACGATTCCCAGGGCGTTCGCCCCTCGGATCTCGTCCACGTTTGCCGTATCCAGGAATATCTTCATGTTGTCGCCCCCCCTCACGAATCAGCATGTCGCGGCGCCGCGGATGGCCCCCCGCGGTCAGTATCACAGATGACCTTTCCCGTAGTCAAGCCTGCCTGCGGGTCGCGCTAGAAGCTCCAGATGAAGCTGAACGAAAGCTCGTTGCGCGACTCCAGGAAGCCGAGCCTTCCTTCGTACGTGCGGGAAAACGTGTGAAAGTAGGAAATCCCGAGGCTCACGGTCCGCCAATCGTATTTCAGGGAGGGAATCAGCGAGAGGGCGGAGGGCTCGACCTCAAACATCGTAACGATCCGGGGGGTGAGATTCCCGTTGAGGTAGTTCGTCGAGACAATGAACAGGAACGTGTTGCTCCATTCCGGCTCGTAGATGACCTCGTCGTTCGGGCCCCGCCAGGGCTGCAGGATCGTGTCCTCCTCGTAGCCCAGGATATGTTTCCCCACGTACTCGAAGATGAACAGGAAATCCTCGCGGCTCAGGCGGGGCACCTTCGTCCACTTGTCCAGGCCGAGACCGTAACGCAGTTCGTCGAACGTGGCGATCTGGCCGCTCGAGAAGGGAAGGATGTCGTCCTCGATGTCGCCCAGGTCGACGTTTTGCAGGACGTCCGCCAGCGTGAAGCGGTCGAACGGCGGAGGCAGGCTGACCTTGCTCCCCAGCCCCTCGATCATGTCCCTCACGTTCCCGGGCGTCATCTTCGGCACGTTCTTGAAAAGGGCGAATTCCCCCCGGATGACTGTGTCGATCAAGGTCCAGTTATAATTGAAGCTGCCGCCGTAGATATCCACCTTGTCGATCCGGAGCACCACGTCGAGCTTCTGGCCGCCGAGGAGCGTCGCGATGGGGTTGTCCGCGAGGATCGCGCTCCCGATGTCCGGCCAGGTCAGATCGATCGGCTCGAACCCGGGGACATCCAGCCATGGGACCGGGATTTCCGAGTAGGCCCGGTAGTAGGCGGCGTTGATCTCCACCCCCTGGAGCAGCAGGCCGACCCGGACGCCGTACCGGTCCGCATCGAAGGGGTCCTCGACCGTCTGCGTGACCTGCATGAGGCTGGCCAGCGAGAGGGGGTCTTCCAAGTCCTCGACCGTGTTCCGGCCCACGGGGGGGATGATCGGCGAACCGTCGATGATCTCCTCGCCGTTCGTGTTGTCGACCTTTCCGGGAACGTAGTACCCCTCAAGGGACACCGAGGAGAAGGGGCCCACGTATTCGAAGGCCAGGTTCACGCGCAGCATGAACAGGGGCACGAGACGCTCGAGCAGATCCACGGCCAGGGAGGTGTTGTCCGTCGGGTTGATGCCGTCCAGGATGCGCAGGGTGGTCATCTCACCCCAGGACATGACCTGCCTGCCCACCCGAACAAAGAGCGGACCGCCGGCAAGGTCGAAGTAGCCCAGGAACAGATCGGCATCCCACTTCAGGTCGTTGATCTGGTCCCGGTTATCGAAGAGATAGAAGTTGCGGGTTTCGTCGTCCTTGAGCACGTCCGGCCCCGCGTCCCATGCGCTGTCGTAAAAGAACCGGAACTGCAGGAAATAGTTGAAGGAGAGCCAGGACGCAATGTTCCCCAGGTCGTGCCGCCACTCGACAAAAAGGAGATTCCGCTGGGTGACCAGATCGCCGGCCTCGATCGGAATCGGGTTGTTCTCCGGAGTCTCGACCGTCCGGAAGGTGGACTCGAGCTTGAGCCTCCCGAGCAGGCTCCACTTGCCGTTGTTTTTGTCTGTCAGGAGGGCCTCGGCCACCCCGGGATCCAGCAGGAGCAGGAGCAGCCACCACCCCAGGAACCTCGCCCACCGTCTCATGGACGCCCCTCCTGGCGAAGGCCGGCGGGCCACCGGCCCCTGCGCAAAGCGGCAAGGGCAGGCAGGAAAAGGGCCGACGACAGCCCCGCAAGCAGAACCGCCATGCCCGATGCAAGGGCCATCCCGCTCAGGAATCTCAGGCCGATGAAGAACCAGGGGAACAGCCCGGAAAAGACGAGAAGCCCCAGGAACGGGACGATTCCCAACCGGCCTCGGAATCCGGGGTGGCCGTCCGGTCGGCTGCACCCGGGTTCATGGGCGGGCATTCCGATCTCACGAATCTGCGCGTAGGCGAATACCGGGCAGAATCCCACGGTCGCAGCCGCCACGGTCGCGGCCGGCATGTCGATCTTCATGCCTGCCGCCGCCATGATCAGCCACACCCCGCCCTGCGCCGCGGCGATCGGAAGGGTGATCACGAGGCCCTGGGAGAGGGAGCCGGTTGCCAGGACCCCGCAGGCCAAGACGATCAGGAAGGCCGCCGCCAGGGTCTTCCGGTATGCGCGACGCGCGCCGTCGTTCACGGCCTTGGTCATGCCCAGCAGGCCCCCTCCGAGCCGGAAGACAAGCCTCGCCGACGGATGGCGGTCGATATAGGCCTGCATCCGCGCGGCGACCTCGTCGATCCGCTCCGTCTCGGCCCACGGAAAGAAGGGGGAAACGGTCGCTTCGGTGAAAGTCTTGTCGATGAACCCCTCTACCCCCCCCTGCTCGACAACCAACTCTCCCATCCCTTGGACCTGCTCCCGGGACAGAGGAACGGTCAGCCATTTGGGGTTTCCGTCCATCATCATGCTGCGCGCCGCCTTCACCATCATGTCGAACGCAATGCTGTCCCGCGCCCCGCACTGCTTTCGGAGGTAGCGGCTGAAATCGCCGATCGCAAGCACCGCCTCCGGATCCAGGAGCCCGCCCGGCTCGTTTGCCCTCGCATGGACGAGGAGCTGATAGGGCCCCATGAACTTCTCGGCCAGGAGCCGAAAACACTGATTCCAGGGATGGTCGGCACGGATGTAGGAGGCTCCGGGCACGTTGTCGCCGACCTCGAGCCTCGCTGCGGACAGGCCGCCCAGGAAGAGGAGCGCCGCGAGAAGGGCCGCCGCGAGGAATCTCCCCCTGCCTGCTGAGAAGAACGTAAGCGAAGAGGTTTTGCCGGGTCGCCCGGGCTCCTCGCCGTCCCCCCTTCCGGACGGCGCGCGGACGAAAGAGAGCAGGACGGGCAGGGCGAAGACCACGACGGCCACGGTGCCGACCGTCCAGAAGAGGCCCATCCAGGCCAGGCCCTCGAACGCGGGAATCCCAGCGGCGAACAGGGAGACGAAGACCCCGCCCGACGTCACGATGGAGACGGCGAGCGGGACGCGGCCGTAAGCGGCTCGAATCGCCGGAGCCTTGTCCCGGGTGCACGGGTAGGCGCGTTCGTAATGCTCGAGGACGAGGACCCCGTAGGCAAGAGAAAAGAGTCCCAGGATCACGGGAAACAGAAGAGGCATGGGGTTCAGTTCCACACCGGCCGCGCCGACCATCCCGAACGCCCACAGAAGGCTGAGAACCATGACGAGGACGGGCAGCAGGACCCCGCCGAGGCTCCGGAAACGGGCGAAAAGGGCCGCCCCGGCTAGCAGGAAGGTAGCCGCGGCCGCGACAGGAATATGCCGAAGGCCCATGGAACGCATCTGGGCCTCGATGAGCTGGGGTCCCATGAACAAGAGCCTGTGCCGTCTGTCCTCTTCGCTCGACCGGATCGCCTCGACTCCGCTGAGAAGCTCCTTGAGCAGCTTCTCATCCGACCCCTCGACGAGAGATGCCGTGATCATGGTGGCCGTTCCGTCGTAGGACACATACCGGCCCGGCCCCTTGGGATTCACGGCCACCATGCGCTTGAGCTTCTCGAAATCCTCGGCCGTCTCCGGCCATGTTCTGCCCAGGATGGGCTCCATGGCCAGTCCTTCGCCGGTATTCTCGTAATGGGTGATCCCCCGGGTCAGGGAGGTGATCCCGCCGGGCAGCACGCCGTCAATCGTGGTCAGTCTTCGGGTGATTGCGTCGATCTTCCGGATCGTCTCCGGGTTGTAGATGTCGCCGCCCTTCACCTCGAGGATGGCGATCAGCATGCGGGGCTCCGGCGCCATTTTCCGGATGGCCTGCAGGGCGGGCAGGAAGGGGTGCCCTGTGGGAAGCATCGAGCCGAGCGGGTCCCCCGCGGGGCGGATGTGTGTAAGCTGAGAGAAGAGGAACGCGGTCCCGGCCAAAAAGACCGCGAGGACCGGAACCCGAAACCGAAGCAAGAAGCTCATCTCGCAGAAAGTCCCTGACGCTGAAGCCTGTCCCCGAAGGCTTGGTTCCAAGAGGCCGGCCAAGAATGCCCGGATGCAATCCAGGCGAAGCTTGTCCCCGCGAAAGTCGGCAACGAAGGGCGAGCCTGACGCCGGGGTCGGGCGTTTTTGACCAGCCTCGGAGCTACCAGCTCCACTCGCCGTTCTCCAGGCGGCCGTACGCACCCTCCTGGCCCACGATCAACCCCTGTATCCCTCCCGATGTCGCCGCGTGAAGATCGATTCCGCACAACCAGAAACGCTTGATCCCCTCGGGCACCTCCACCCGGCGCCAGGTCGCCCCCCCGTCGGTCGTCCGGACGATATGTCCCCCCGAACCGGCTGCAAAGCCTAGCCCGCCGACCACGTCAAGGCAATACAGCTCCGGCCCCGGGTACCCCGTCGTTCCCTCGATCCACGTGCGGCCCTGGTCCCGGGAACGGGCAAAAGCGCCGTCGATGCCGACTGCGTAAAGAACGCCCGAATCGTAGGCCATGGCATACAGGATCCTTCCTTCCATCGTCGTTTTGTCGTAAAGGGGGGAGTCGGACTCTTCCCAGGTCGCTCCTCCGTTCCGGGTCGTGAAGATCCTGCCCCTGTCTCCCGCAACACATGCCCTGAAAGGCGCTGTCACGGCCACCGCGAAGAGGTTGATCTCCTCGTCCAGTTCCAGCGAGAGGCTGAGCGAGACATTCTTCCAAGTCGTCCCGCCGTCCGAGGTCGTCAAGACCGTGGATTCGGCCCCCACCGCAAAGCCGTGGGCTGTGTCCGCAAAGTCGATGTCCAGGAGATACGCGTCCACCCCGCAGGACTGCGCCTCCCATGTCCTTCCCCCGTCCCCCGAATGAAGGATCGCGCCGCCCTGTCCGGCAACCCAGCCGTGCTCCTCGTCCGCGAAGCACGCCGCGGCCAGGGCGTTCGTCGTTCCGCCCGCAACCTGCTTCCACGTTTCCGCCCCGTCCTCGGAGAGGAAGATCTTGCCCCGGTCCCCCACCATAAGGAAGCGGCCCGCGGGCGTTGCGGCCGATGCAAACAGGTCGACATCCACGACCGGCTCGGCCCCCTCGACGCCCGGGAGATCCGCGCCGATGGTGAAGCAGCAAGCCAGCACCGCCGCGCCCAGAGCGGACAAAGAGGCCCTGTTCCTCCGCCCCCTGCTTCGTTGCATGGCGCCCGCCGCCTCGCCCTGGCCTATTTGTAGAACTTGATGAAGCCGGCCCGCGTAAAGATCAGCGGATCCACATCCTTCGCAAAGATCGTTCGATACGCCCCCTCGCGATGAGGACCGCAAAGCGTGGAGCCGTGGTTGCGCCTCATGTCCACCTCGACCCATGCGATGTTCTTGATGAGCCGGAACCTGCCGTCCGGAGTCTCGAGGGCCTGCGTCGGATAGTAGGTGCCTTTCCAGAGCTTGCCTCCCGGGTCCGTGATCCGCTTGTACACGTGCGTGAAGGTCCCCTGCTCGATCCAGCCTTCACAAGGGCCGTATCCGTAGTTCGGGTTCGTGCTGCGGGACTCGACCACCCAGACCTTCGACTTCACCCAAACGAGATCCATGATGTGCCAGGGAGCGCCCTGCCAGGCCGGATCCTCGAACCCGAGGGTGAGCTTGACCCCGGTCTCCGCATACCCCATCCCCAGATCCCCCTTCTTACCCCACTCGAGCCTCCTCGCGTTCGGGGAGAAGTGGGGCACCAGGGCGTCGCGTTCCCCCAGGTACCGATAGGTCCCTTCGTCCATGTTCGTCTTGGGCCCTCCGGCCCAGGAATCGTCCGGCGCGCCGTCCAGGCCGAAGTGCGTGTCGGAGCCGGCCACCCGGTGAGAGAGCCTCTTCACGCGCCTGAGCTCGGGCGTGTAGGCGTATCGCATCCCGGGGTTCAGGGGGTGGAGGGGATACATGGCCAGCGTGCCGGTGCCCGCCATGCTGAAGGGCTGTCGGAAGATCGTCACCTGGGCGAAATCGTACTCCGACTTCTCCGGATCGAACTGCGTGTAGTATTGATCCAGGACGAGGGCCTTCTCCAGCCCGCTGCGGCTTATGACGAGCCAGTGCAGCTTCTCTTTGATGGTACCTTGCAGGAAATTCTCGTTCATCATGTAGTTGTACATGAGCATGACCGGAAACGTGGGATCGCCCGGATCCGGTTCCGGAAAGGGGTATCCCTGGATGCCGCGGGCCGGCCGGCCGGTCTTCACGTCGATCATCCCGTTGTGCTCGTCGATCCTGTACCGCCCCAGGTTCGCCTGCCAGTTGTCCTTGACCGCCTGGGGGACGAACGACTTCGGCTCGAAGTTCAGCACGCCGATCTTCATCGTGAGGTCACCGGACTTGACCCAATCCAGAACATAGTCCGGCACCAGGCCCTCGATCTTCTCGAAATTGCTCTTGTCGATGATGTCCCCGGGCTCGACGTCCGCCCGGGCGGGCTGCACGAGGCAGCCGGCGCTCCACAAGACCATGACAAGGAAAAGAGACCCAGGCAATCCGCGGCTGAGGCATTTCATGGATTCGTGCTCCCCTTTCTTTCAAACGGTGGACATCCGGGGCAGATACCGCTCCGATTCGGCAGGCCTGACGCCGTCTCCACTAAGAAGAAGGCTTATACAACAGTTTGTTTCCGTGAATCAATTCCCCGCCTTTCGGCTCCTTCCCTTTTCCGGAATGCGATGCTGTGGTATAGACTATTCTGTTTCATGGACCGTGGATCAGGGAACACGAAGGGAAGGGTAGCCGGGGGGACTTGAATCGGAAGAAGGAGAAGGAACATGGAAGTCACTACGCCAAAGGAGTTTCTGGAAAAGGTTCTGCCGGAGAAGTTCGATCCGGAAAAGGCGGCGGGCCTTTCGGCGGTCGTGCAGTTCAAGATCTCCGGCGAAAACGGCGGACAGTGGGTGCTCAGGATCGAGAACCAGAAGCTCGAGCTTTCGGACGGAACGACGGACAGCCCGAACATGACCCTGATCATGAAGGACAAAGACTACGTGGATCTGGTCAATGGGAAGCTCTCCGGTCAGAAGGCCTTCATGACCGGGAAGCTCAAGTTCAAGGGCGACATGAACCTCGGGATGAAACTGCAGAAGCTGGGCCTGATCTGATCGAGAGGGCGGCCTCGCAAGGCCCGGAACGCGATTGCAGATGCGCAAGGGGGGGGCAGGAGAGCCCCCTTCTTCGTTGCTCGAGAAGAGCAGGGAACCGGAAGCGGGGTCCATGGACTCGAAGGCGGAAATCATCGACAGGCTGCGGACCCACATCTGCCGGATCTGCGACCGGATCGGGCCTCGCCCCCCGTGCAGCGACGCTGAAAGAAGATGCGCCGAGTACATCCGGGACGAATGGAGGAAGCACGCGGACCAGGCCTCTCTCGAGCCCTTCACCTGCCATCCGGGCGCCTATCCGGCAGCATTCCGCTGGCCCATCGCCCTGTTCATCCTGGCCCTCTGTCTCTACCACCTGATCCCCCTGCTTTCCCTGGCCTGCTCCCTCGCGTCGCTCCTGATCCTCGTGTTCAACCTGATCCTGAACCGGGAGCTGATCGACAAGGCCTTTCCCCGGGAGACGTCCTGCAACGTATGGGCCAAGTTCACCCCCCGGGGGGCTTCGGACCGGGCCCTGCTCATCGGCTGTCATCATGACGCGAACTACGCCTTCCCGATCATCAACCGGTTCGGTTCACGTTTCGCACACTTCATGGCCGTGGTGGTCCTCTCGAACGGGTTGCTCACCCTCCTGGCCTCCCTGCATGTCCTCGCTCCCCTCACAGGGCCGGCTTGCCTGCTCGCCGCCTACCCGAAGGCGGCCTTTCCGCTGCTGCTTCTCCTGACAGCCACGGTTCCGGTTCAGCTCTACGTCTTTCTCAATGTCCTTTCCAAGGAGCCCGTGCTCGGCGCAAACGACAATCTGAGCGGAGTGGCCGCCTGCCTTCTCCTCGCAGAGCGTCTCGCAGGGAAGGAAGCCCGCCCCGAGCGAACCACGGTGTGGCTCGTCTCGTTCGGCTGCGAGGAGTGCGGGATTCGAGGGAGCAAACGGTTCGTCGAGCGGCACCGGGAGGAAATCCGGCAAGCCCATGTCCTCAACCTGGACATGGTGGGCGGCAAGGGAACCCGGCTCCGCGTGGTCACGAAGGAGGTAAAGAATCTGGTCCGTCTGTCTTCCCGGATGGTCCGCCTCGTGGAGGAAGCAGCGCGCAGGGAGGCAATCCCGCTCGAGGCCGGCCCCATCCTGGCCTTCACGGACGCCATGGCCTTCGCCGGCAAGGGATTTGAAGCGACATCCCTCGTCGGCCTGGACAAAACGGGCATGCCGGACACCTACCACTCGGTCGAGGACGTACCGGAACACCTCGACTACGACCTGCTCTTCGACAGCTACAGGCTCTGCCTGGCCGTGCTCCGACACATCGACTCCCTGCCCTCCCCGACCCCGCTATCCTGCCGCTGAAGTGAACATCACCAACCGGAGCACTCCCGAGCGAGACCCTCCGGGCACTTGATCATTTCTTCTTCAGGTCTTCGTCCGGTCAGTACCGGATGCCCCGGACCGCGTGCGGAAGCCGGCACAGGCAGGAATGCTCGGTCGGGATGGGACCAAGGTCCCATAGCTTTTCCGTTTCCACTCCAGTAACCTACCTCTTCGAACCCGGGGAAAACCCTCCGGGAGCGGGGGGGGGGGGGAGCCTTGTGTCGTTCGGGCTGTGCGTGAGAGGAATACCGCCCCCAAAAGGAGACCCTTGATGATCCCGATGAAACGCGGGATAGGAGGCAGGGCTGTCGTCTTCGGCAACCGGATCGCCTGCGCACTCCTTCTCGCGGGCTTGCCGTTGGGGCCCGCCCGCGACATCAAGAGGAACGACCAACAGACGCTTTCGTTCAGGACCGGCAACCCCCGTAGCCCGATGGGGGATCTTGTTCAAGTTCCGATTCCTGCCTTCCAACCTTAGCTGAAGAGGACGAAGATCATGAGACATTTGCTGGAACCACAGGGGGGTCAAACCGGGTGCGACAGGAGTGAAGGCGGCCCCGTTCGGGCCGTCAGGTTGCGGACAGCCAGTGCCCGGCGCATTGCCGTCGTTGTCGGGGTCCTCCTCGCCTGGGCCGCAGCGCCGCAGGTGTTCGGCGACCTCGCCCAGGCCGCGTCAAAGGATGCGGGGGGAAACGCCCCGGGCGAATGGGGCGCCCTTGAATTCCTCGGGCAGAGCATCCCGCCGGGGCAGGCGAAGAAAATGCCGTTTGCACCGATGAGAACCTTTGCAAGCGCATTTCTCGACACGATGGTGCTCGTCGTACGCGGCGCTCGACCCGGTCCTACCCTGTGTGTCATCGCGGGCATACATGGAGACGAACTCAACGGCGTCGAGATCGCCAACCGCGTCTTCTCCGACACACCGCCGGAAAAACTCTCCGGCACGCTGATCATCATTCCCATGGTCAACGCTGCCGGGATTCGCAGTGGCCTGCGCTACCTGCCCGACCGCCGCGATCTCAACCGGTGCTTTCCGGGAAACCCCACCGGCAGTACGGGTTCGCGCCTCGCGAACATCCTCTTCGAGCGGGTGATCCGGGGATCGGACGCGCTCATCGACTTGCACACCGGCTCGGGCAATCGGACCAACCTGCCCCAGATCCGGACGGACATGGAGAATCCGGCCGCCCTCCATCTGGCCGAGAGCTTCGGGATCGGGGTCGTGCTGCACGGGACCGGACCCAAGGGCAGCCTGCGACGGGCGGCCCTGGACATCGGCATACCTGCGATCATCTACGAGGCGGGAGAACCCCTGCGCTTTCAGGAGGAGGAGATCGCCACGGGCACCCGGGGAGTGCGCAACGTAATGGCCGGTCTCGGCATGGTGCAGGGGGAGGAAAGGACCAAGCCGCGGGCCCAGGTGTATCGCAAGACCCGTTGGGTGCGGGCGGCCAAGCAAGGCGGGATCTTCCTCACCTCGCGGGCTCTCGGTGAGCCCGTGTCAAAGGGAGATCTTCTCGGCATCGTCAAAGATCCCGTGACCGGGGAGACCGAGGAGGTCCTCGCGCCTGTAGACGGCAGGCTCATCGGCATGGCTAATCCGCAGATCGTGCTGCCCGGTTACGGCCTGTTTCATCTCGGTCTTTGATACGACGGGACAAACCCCTGCGATTGACAGCGGGCCGGCCATGAGGTAGCGTCGTAGTTGTCGGTTGTCGGACCTCCCGGCTAGCTTTGGCGCGTGTCTCGCTTCGGGGTTCCTTCGGTCATGATCCGCACCTTCTTCTTCCTGACGGCCCTCTGGACTTGCCTTGCCCTGCTGGGGGCCGGCTGTGCCAGGGTGGAAAGGGCCCCCGAGCCCATGCCGATGCCGGCATCGGCGGAGCAGCAGCGCGAAGCCCAGCAGGCGGCCATGGCTCCCGAGGCCAAGATCTACAAGCGAAAGGTCGCGATCGGGCGCTTCAGCAACGAATCGATTTACGGGCGCGGGCTCCTGCTGGACACGGACCTGGACCCCCTGGGCAAGCAGGCCTCGGACATCCTCGCAACCCTGCTCGAGCGCTCGAACCGATTCCTGGTGTTCGAGCGGCCGGATCTCGTCAAGATAGAGCGCGAGCAGGCCCTCGTCGGCGAGGGAAACCTGGTCGGGGTGGACGCCCTCATCCTCGGCTCCATCACCGAGTTCGGCCGCACGACCGAGGGGAAGTCGGGCTTTCTCAGCTCGACGAAGCGGCAGCGCGTGAGGTCCGTGGTGAATTTGCGGCTTGTCGAGGTATCGACCGGCCGCGTCTTTTTCGCCGCTGACGGCGTGGGGGAGGCGATCACCGAGACGGGTGAAATCGCAGGGTTCGGCTCCAAGGCCGAGTACGATGCCACGCTCAACGAGAAGGCGATCACGGCGGCCATCGGGGAGGTTCTCGACGAGTTGATTCGACAGTTGGAGGCCCGCCCGTGGCGCACCTATCTGCTGGCTATCGAGGAGGGTCTCGTCTATGTGAGCGGGGCTCAACGCCAGGGGCTGAAGGTCGGGGATGAACTGGCGGTCATGAGGGCCGGCAAGACGGTCGTCTCCCGGCAGACCGGTCTGCCGATCGAGTTGCCGGGCACCGAGATCGCGCGCCTCGTTGTCAAGTCTCAATTCGGTGACAACGAGGCGAACGAAGGATCCATCTGTGAAGTCGTCTCCGGCTCTCTGGACGGCATCGAATTGAGCGAGGTGTATGTCATCGAAGGCCATGAACAATGATCATGTGATCTTGCGGAGGCTTGCCCTCGCGATCGGGATCCTCTTGACGGTCTCGGTCGCGAGCGGATGCTCTACTCCCCAGACGAGCGTGAGGGCGACGGAAGAGAATCCGTCTCTGGTATTCGCCGGCGCCCCGGAGAATGCGATCGTGCGGGTGGACGGCATCGAGGCAGGACTCGCCGCCGACTATTCCGGAGAGCGGTCCCTGAGCGTGCTCCCCGGGCGGCATGTCGTCGAGGTGATCGCGGACGGGAGGGTGCTGCTGCGAGAGGAGATCTTCCTGGGCGCCGGTTCCATCAAGACGATGAGCTTGAGTGCAGGCGAATGACGAGGCTCCTGATCGCCTCGGCGGTGATTGCGGCCGCCTGCGCGGCGGGTTGCGCTTACCAGAAGGACCTCTACCACTGGGACTCCTACGAAGACGACCTCTACGCCTCCTACAAGAATCCGGAAAGATCCAAGCAGTACCACGAGACGCTCCGGCGAATCATCCAGCGGTCCGAGGAGAGGGGCTGGAAGACTCCCCCCGGAATTTACGCCGAATACGGCTATTGCCTGTATGTCGAGGGCAAGCTGGACGAAGCGATCGCGTGTTTCGAGAAGGAGCGCTCCCTCTGGCCCGAGTCGGCCGTGCTGATGAACACCCTGATCGGCAACGTAGCCAGGATCAAGGGTGACCGCGATGCCGTGCCGCCGGGCGGCGCGGTCGCGGAGCCGGCCCCTGCGGCCTCGGAGGACTGACCCGGTGAAGGCGCCCTCCAGATGGCTGAGCCAATGGCTCATCGTCTCGTTGAGCCTCGTTTCTTGGGCCTGCACACCGGTCGCCACGATGCATGACTACAGCCTCTTTGAGGAAGAGGACCCGAGGTCCATCCTCGTCGTCCCGGTCTTGAACAATTCGCCGGAAGTGGGGGCTTCCGACTATTTCCTCGCCACCGTGACCGTTCCGCTCGCCGAGCGAGGGTATTATGTGTTTCCCGTGAATCTCACCCGGGCCCTCCTCGCGGACGCCGGACTCGCCGACGCGGGTCTCGTTCACAGCGCCGATACAACCCGCATCGGGAAGCTTTTCGGCGCCGATGCCGTGCTCTACGTTACGATTACGCACTGGGAGGCGCAGTACATATTGATTTCGACCACAGTGGTTGTGGGGTTCGAATACGAATTGCGCAGCGCGAAAAGCGGCCGGACGCTCTGGAAGACCGCGGAGACGATGACCTACTCCCCCCATTCCACCTCCAGCGGGAATCCCCTGGCCGATGTGATCGTCAAGGCCGTGGAGGCGGCGGTCACCAAGGCGGCCCCGAACTACATGCCGCTCGCACGTCAGGCAAACTGGAAGGCAATCGCCGGAATTCACGAGGGGCCGGGCCAGCCGACCAAGGGCGGCTTCCCGATGCTGATCGGTCCCTACCACCCCGGATACCGTACGGATCGACAGGGTGTCCCGGCCCAACCGTCCTCGCCCGACCGCCCCGCGACCCCGGCCAAGGGGATGCCGCAGCCTCCTCCTTGAGAGCCTGTCGTCGGTTCCTCCGATGCCTTCGCCGGTCAGGAGGACCCCGTACGGGGGCTACCGGCTTCCGATGCGAATGCGGAAGTCCAGGCCGAAGCTGCCGTCCGTCCGCTGTGTGGCCACCACGCGGAAGGTGTCGGTGAGCAGGTAGCCGATCTGCGCCTCGCTGACCTGCTGTCCGCTCCCGACCGCAAAGACGCCTCTCAGTTCGACCCGCTCGTTGAATTGTTTTCCCACGACGGTGCGGACCCCCATGTCCCTACCCTCGGTCCGCTCGATCGCGAAGGTGTCAAGGCCGGTCGCGGCCTTCATGTCGTCGCCGACCAGGTAGGTGATGCCGGAGAGCGCCATTCGCTGCGCCGCCTCTTCCGCATCGCCTTTTTCCGACGCGGAGAATTCGTCCCGGGTCTTGCCCGTGACCAGGAGCGACATGATGTCCTCGCGTTCCAGGTCGGGCACGGAACTCAACTCGAGCCGGATGCGATCCAGCGGCCCCGCGAACGTGAGGTAGATCGTGTACTCCCGGGCCATGCCCTGGACCTTGACCATGGATTCGAGCTGGAGGTTCGGGCTTCCGCCTTGGGGGTCGATGAAGGAGAGACTCCCTTGCGTGATGTCGAAGTCCTTCTTGCTGAACATGACTCTCCCCTCCTCGACCCTCACGATGCCGAGGGGAACGGGGTGCGCCGCCGTGCCCCGGATCTCCATGTCCGTGGAGAGAATCACCCTGGCCATGTTGTTCCGGACAATGAGTTCCGGGCCGCTTTGTATGCGCAGGTCCAGCCGCAGGGCCTTCAGGAACGGGTCCGGGGACTGCACGGTCTCCTGGCCTGGGCGGCTTGGCCGGAGGACCATGCCCAGAACGTCGAAGTCCTCCCCGTACCTCGCCTCGAGGATCCGGATCCTGCCGCTCAGCAAGGCGTCCTCAAGGTTTCCTCGAAAAACCAAGTTTCCCTGGATCCGTCCGCGAAGGCCCTCGGATAGCCGGACCGGCACCGAATCAAGCGTGAGAGCCACGTCCTCGAAGGAGAGGGGAGAGAGATTCAGGGCGCCGCTCCCGAGGATCCGCCCGTCGGCCACCCGGGCCGTGAGGAAGTCGAGGGAGATCCGGTTCGACGCGGCGCGAAGGTCCGCTTCGAGCGCGTCGACCGGGTATCCCAGCCCACCCAGCCTCACCTGGCCCGCCCTTACGCGCAGACTTCCGTCCACCAGCGGTGAGGAAAGGGAACCCCGGATGACAAGGTCCGCCTCCGCCCGGGCCGTCTCGAACCGAAACCAAGGGATCAGGGACGCAAAGGGCTCCAGGGCGAGGGATCCCTGAAGAGTCAGGCGGCCCGCCTCTCCGATTACGCCCGCGATCCGCACCGGGGAACCGGCGATCTGAAGCACACATTCATCCTCGAGGATCAGGCTCCCGCCTTCGAACCTGACCCGCACGGGGCCTTCCAACAAAACAGGGTAATCGCCGGCCCGCAGATCGATCTCGGTCAGCAGGATCTCCCCTTGCCAGCCCTCAAGATCCCTCAAGGGCCCTGCGACCTCTGCGGAAAGGGTTGCCGTACCCTTCACCCCGTGCACAGGGACCGCCTCCAGGATGGGGCCGACCGGAACGCCCTCCAAGGATCCGCGAGCGGAGAACGCCTCTTCCTTCAGGCGGATCACGGCCTCAAGGGACCCGAACCCGGTCCTCCCGCTTACGGAAAGCCGATCCTTTTCGTATCCGAGTTCCGCGTCCAACTCCCCGACCGGGATCCCCTGCACGGCGAGCGACCGGGCCCGGGCCCGAAGCTCGATTCGCGGGGATCGTACGGTGCCTTCGACGGTTCCTTCCAGCCGGCCGAACCCCTGCACCGGAATCCCTCGGCTGCCGAACAGGGCCGCGAGGTCCAGATCCGTGGAGCGGATGCTTCCCGCGATCCTTCCGATGGGAATCTCGCACTGCCCCTCGGCGGAGAGGCTTGCCTCGCCGCTTCGGACATCCATTCGGGGATGCCAGGTTCTCCCGTCCCGGCTCGAGGCCTCCAGGCCGACACGGTCGACACGGAAGCCGTAGACGGATCCCTCGGTGAAATCGACCTTCAGGTTGCCCCCGGGCCTTTCGACAGGACCGTCCAGATTCACGGACATTCGGAGGCTGCCTTCGAGAATATTCTCTTCGGGGGGCCGCCCTTTCGTATCTTCCGCTTTTTCCTCCCCGCTCCCGCCGGCACCTTCCCCGACGGAGGCGAGCCTGAAGTACCCGTCGGGCAATTCCGCGACGGCCCGGAGGCGGGGGGCCGCAGCGGTGCCGTGGAGCTTGGCCCGGATCCTTACCTGCCCCTCCCAGTCCTGCAGGGTAGGCAAAAAGGCCTGTGCCGTCTTCTGAAGGTCCTTGAGCGCGAGGAGGGCCTCGGCATCGACCCGAATTTGACCGCCGCTCGTGAGGGGATAGCTGCCGCCGACGGAAACGGGCCTCCCGTTGGCCTCCAGCGCAGCCTCTCCCCGGACAAGCCCGTCGCCCACCCGCACCCGGATGGCCCGCGTGGACCGGATGAGAAGATCGGGGAAGGAGCAGACAAGCTCGTCGATCACTCCTTCCCCCTTCCAGGTCTCCTTCCGATTCGCGTTTCCCTGAAAGCCGGCCTTTCCGGTCACGGACAGGAGCGAGGCCGGCTGCGGCCACTGTTTCGAGAGGAAAGAAAGGTCGAGCTTCCTCGCATGGACATCAAGCTCCGCATTCCCCTCCTCCAGGCCGATGCGACCTCGGAGACGCAGGGAGGGTTCCGCATGGATCTCGCATTCCACGATCCCGTTGCGCAGCCCGCCAGCGATCGATGCGGCCTCGGCTGCCTCACGCAGGACCGGAAGCCTTTGCGCCTTTCCGGTCAGGTGCAGTCCACGCTCGGATTGATATCCCCCTTGGGCGGAGAACGCGGCCACGAGCGGCAGATTGTAAGAGAAGGCATCAAGACGCAACCGGAACGCAAGCTCAGGATCCTCCAGGGTCCCGCCAAGGGTGCCTTCCGCGCGAAGCCCCTGGATTCGAGCAGGCTCCATCCCGTAGGGCCGGAAGAAATCCTCCAGAACCGGAGCCTCCAACCGGAAACCGGCGCTCAGGCCGTCATCGGCAAAGCGCCAGTCTGCCTTGCCCTGGACGGTCGCCTCGGGCGTCTCGATCTCGACGGATTCCAGGCGAATCCCCTCTTCGGAAAGCCCGCCCCCCAGCCGGGCCTGGATCGGCTGGCCGAAGACCGGGCCCCTCAGGTCCGCCGTGAGGAGCGCGTCTTTCCCTGCGGCAGCCTGCGCCTTGATCTGTCCGCTCAGGGCCTCGATATCAACTCCCTCGATGCCGAGCGAGGCAAGAACCCGGCCGAGGGGAAAGGACTCCAGGCGCGCCTCCAGTCCGTACCCCTGATCCTCGATCGCGTAGCTGCCGCTCAGAAGGACGTGGGCATCCTCCAGGGACATCAGCAACCGGCCCAGATGAACATCGCCTCCCTTCAAGGACATCTGCGCCTCCGTGCGCCCCTCCAGCGGGGGCAGCCCTTCTTGCGCGAGCCGGAAGAGGCCTTCTGCAAGCCGCACTTCCCCCTCGAGCGGCAGCCCTCGAAAGGCGCCCTCGATCTCAACGGGATCGAGCGCAAACGACCTGCCCGAGCCAAGGTCTTCAAAACGAACGTGCCCTTGCGTGACGAGGATCTCCCGGATACGCAACGGGGCCAGGAGATGCACCCACGAGGGTATGCCTCCCGCCGGTTCCTCGGAAGGCTCGTCCGAGGCCGCCGGCAGATTGAGCCTGCCGTCCGCCGAACGTTCGATCGTGACCCGCGGCCCCTGGAGCCGCAAGGCGGAAAGCTCGACCCTGCCCAGGAGGAACGCGAAGGGCCGATATTCGATCTCCAGGCCTGTAAGCTCGCAGAAGGCGCCTTGCGGGGTCGCGATCCGGACGCCGGAGAGGCCCAGCCTTCCCGGGACGTGGCGGTAACCTTCCACCTCCACCTTGACGGGCAAGTGGGAATTGGCGATCCGGAGTCCCGCCCGGAAGGCCGCGGGCAGGAAGAGGACCACGGCTGCCAGGATCAGCATCGCAAGGAAGACCGCCGTCAATCCCAGTAGAATCCGTTTCAACCACGCACCCATCAAAGCGGCCTCTAGAAGGGAAATCCCAGGGAGAAGTGGACCTCCCCACGGTTCAGGGGAGGGTTGTCCTGGAGCTGGTAGCCGTACTCGACCCGGACCGGCCCCACCGGGGTGTGCAGCCGGAGGCCGGCGCCGGCCGACCAGCGGAAGGCCTCGAAGCCGATCGTGTCGAACCCTTGGGTGAGACTCCCCACATCCACGAACACCACCCCGTTCACCAGCCGGTAGATCGGGAAGCGAACCTCGAGGCTGCCCAGAATGCGCGAGGTGCCTCCTTTGGGGTTTCCCGCCTGGTCCCTGGGTCCCAGACCGTCCTTGGGGAACCCCCGCACGCTGTTGTTCCCACCGGCGAAGAGAAAGTAGGTCGAGGGGACCGCAGCGCTCCTGCCGTAAGGCTCCACGTGGTCCAGGGAAACCCGCGACGCCAGGACCCACTCGGGCTTCAACTCCTGGTAGATCTGCCCCTGGAACTCGCAGAGAACCAGTTCGTCATCGCTGCCCCAGGCCTCGTTCGAGACCGCCACCCTCGCCTGGATGTAACTCCCGCTTTTCGGATAAAGCTTGTCGCCCCTCGTGTCCCTCACGATCTGCGGTCTGACAAAGAGGTTGGTCGTCTCGGAAGGCTGCGGGGCGTCCGGGGCGTCGCTCTTCACGTCGTAGACGACCGAGTGGTCGAGGAGGAGGAAGAAGCCGGGCGTGTATGCCTCGAGGTACCTTCCGTAAGCGCCCGCCTCGATGGACATCGTCTGTTCGGTGTACGCCTCCAGTTCCTCTCTGGCGTACTTCGCCTGGGCGGTGGCGGTCACCCGCTGCGCCATCAGGGTGGGGTCGGCAAAGCTGAGCCTGACCTCCGACCTCTTCTGCCCGCCCACCACGTCCAGGTTGACCCTCTTGGCCCTCCCGAGGAGGTTCTCCTCCCGCATGGACAAGAGCCCCTCAAGCCCCCGGTCGGAGTCCAGGCTGATGCCCACCTCTGCCCCGAGCGACTTGCGTTCCCGGACCTCGATCAGGACGGGGCTCTGCATCGCGTCCCCGGGATGCCCCTCCGCGGGGCCCTCCGAGGCAAGTTCCGAGCCGGGCGCCCGGATCGTGAGCCCCTCAAAGATCCCCAGCCGGAAAAGGCGCCTGCGTGTCTCGGAAAGCTCCTCGTTCTCGATCGGCTCTCCCTCCTTCAGCCGCAAGGCATTCCGGATGGGATTCAGGTGGGTCTTGCGATTTCCGGTAACGATCAGCCCGGAAAAGACAAATCTCCTCCCCTCGTCCACATGAAACGAGAGATCCACGGTGTGGTCTTTCTCGACCCGATAATCCGTGTTCACCCTGACCTGCAGATACCCCCTGTCTGCATAAAATCTCGTGATCCGCCTGGCCTCGGCCGCGAGCTTCCCGGGATGGAAGGGCTCTGCGGGTTCCAGCAGCATCGCTCCTCTCAACCCCGCCTCCAGATGGGTGCTCACCCCTTCGAGCCGCGACGAGGCGATCGTGTATCGGGGCCCCTCGTCGATACGGACCAGCAGCCTTGCCCGGTTCTTCCTTTCCTCGTCGGGCTGCAGGGATTCTTCCACACGCACGTCGAGGAAGCCCTCGGACCTGTAAAGATTGACGATTGCGTTGCGGTCCTGCTCCCACTTCTCCGTGAGAAACCGGCCCAGCCTGAAGCGGAGGAGGCGCCTCGGCCGCGTGAGCACTTGCCGGGAGAGGGCCTTGTCGGTGAGGGTGCGGTTTCCCTGGAAGTCCACTTCGCTCAGGTACGATTTCTTCCCTTCGTCGACCGAGAAGACGACCCGGACCTCCGTATCCGCCTCGGTTCTCTCGAAGGTCACCCTGGCCTCGGGAAAGCCTTTCTCTTCATACAGCCGCTCGATCGCCTCGGCGCTGTCCTCCGCATCGAAGAAACCGCTGCTCCGGTTCTTGAAGAAGGTGGTCCGTTCCAGGATCCGCCGGCCGGGCAGCGCCGCGTTGCCTCTCACCTCCTGGATGAGCCTCTTTCCTTCATCGACCCTGACTCTCAGAACGGCCTTCCGTTTGTCCTCTTCGAGTTCCAGGGATTCGATCCGAACCCGGGCGGTGGGGTACCCGAACTGGCTGTAAGATTGCCGGACCCTTTCGATTCTCCTGTCGAGCCGGTTCGCGGTCACCCAGGGCCAGATGCGAAACGCTGCGCGAACCCGTTCCGGATCCTGGTTGTTTACCCCCTCCAGTTCGATACGGCTGAATCGGACGTGGTGCCCCCTTCGGATGCGGTACCGGATTCGGACGGATCCGTCCTCGGGGTCTTGCTCGTAGCCGGGGCTCACCGCGGTTTCGTACCACCCCTTCTTCTCGAACAGGGATTGAATGCGCCCGGCCTCCTCGGCCAGAAGGCCCTCCTCGAATGGGTCTCCCTCCTGCATGCTCAGGACACGCCGGACGGAGGAGGCAAGGACAAACCCGTTCCCCTTGATGTCGATTCTGCGGACCCGCTCCATCTGCTCGAGATCGAACAGAACGGAGACGCCCTCGGGCCCCTCCGAGAGGCGGACCGATACGGATCGGAAAAGCCCGCTCTTTTTGAGCATCCGTTCGATGCCCCGTATCCGATCAGCGCTCGTCTGTTTGCCTTCTTGCAGAGGGATGAGGGGCAGGAAGCTCTCGGCAGGCGGGGAGGCGTACTTCGTGCGTATGTCGATGCGGGTAACGGTGAAGATCCCGGGCTGCGCCCAGGCCCTTGCGGGAAAAGACAGCAGACAGAGGCCCAGGAAAACGAGTCCCTTCGGAAACCCAGCGGCCCGCATGGAGCATGATTTCGTCTTCAAGCAGATCACGGATCAAATCTACTTGATTCGACCCGGAGGCGCAAAACAGGCAATGCCGAAGCCGGGCTGCAGGGTCGCGATAGATGGCCCATCGGTTTCTTTCCGCCTGCCGGAGATCTCCGTCAGGGCGGAGTGCAAACCCCGAAGACGACGAAGGCCAGTTGGTCGCCTGCGACCGTAAGGACCATGTAACCGGTCGCTTCGGTTAGGGCGAGGCTCCATTTCCGGCCGTTCTGGGTACCGCTGAGAAGCATGACCCCTTCGGCACGCTCCACTTTCTCGATCTTGGAGGTTCCTGCCTCCTGGTGCCGGGTCGTGTGAATGACCTGCTTGCCGAAATCGACTCGGAGAAAACGCGAGAGTCCGTTGCTTTCCGGGTTCCCGCCTTCGCACCCGATGTCCGGGCTGCACTCGAATGCGTTGATCATCGCGCACACCAGAGGCTTCGACCCGTCGAAGTCGCCCGCAAGGGCAAGATCCGTAGTCAGGCAAAGAAGAAGCGCGAACGTGAGAACCGCCACAACCCCGAGGGTCTTTCTCGTCATTTCAACTCCCTCCTCATCGGCCCGGCCTGTTACTTCAGGGTGTAATTGCGACCTTCCATGCAGGCGGAAAAGGCGCGGTCGTATAGGCCCCGTTTCTGCTGGTAGTCGGCCTGCTGCGCTGCGACCTGCTGCTGGTACTGCTCCTGCTGGTTCCTGTAGTCGGATCGCTTGCGCATCGCTCCGACTCCGCCTCCCGCGACCGCCCCGATAGCGGCTCCCTTGCCAGCGTCCCCGGCGATCGCGCCGCCGATCGCGCCCAGGGCCGCCCCGCGTGCGGCTCCACCGACCACCTGCCCCTCGTGCTGCAGGCCCGACGGCGGCGGGGCCGGCGCGGCGGCCGGCGCCTGCATGGGATCGAAGCCGCTCTGCTGCTTGGCCCAGATGTAACACTCGGCCTTGTCCTTCTCCATCTGCTCAGGGCTCTGCCCCTTGGTAGGATAGATAAAAGGTTCGGCCGCCCAGGCGCTTCCCATGGCCAGACTCATCAGCACGAGCAGAGCCAAGACTCGCACGTTCCGCCCCATAGCGTCTTCTCCTTCTGGGTTATATTGCGAAAGACCTGCCGGGAAGTATCTGACCGTCGGGCGTATGATACACCAACGATTTTGGAAAAGTCCATCGCCGGCAGGGATCAATGCCGGGTGAAGAAAACAACGGCTTTGAGAATCCAGTCCCCTTCGCGGTGTTCCCCCCATGGCTTGCGGAAGAGAGCAGAACAAGGAGGAGGCCGAACAGAATTCTCCAGAGTGCCATGCTCATCCAAACACGGGCTGCACCGATTTGGTTCTGGATGCGAAGAAGGTCCAGCGGACAATTACGGAGCCTGCTTGAGTGACTTCTCGACCCGTTCCCGCTCCTTCATCTCCTCCACCGCCAGCGTATAGGCTACGTAATACTTGAAGATGTTGCTCACGTAATTGACCGGCTCCCGGCCGACCTTCTCTGAGACGACCGCCTCGACGTTGTTGAACCAGACGTTCGGGTTCAGGCCCCGCTGCTCCGCAAGCTTTCGCATCTGCGCGATCCGAGCGGGCCCTGCGTTGTACGAGGCGAAGGCGAAGAGCCCCTTGTTGAGACGGTCCATCGGCTCTTTCTCGTAGTACTGGTCTATCATGAAACGGATGTATTTGACGCCGGCGTGAATGTTGGAATCCAACTGCGTGATGTCGCCCACCTTCAGTTCCTTGCCCGTAGCGGGCATCACCTGCATGACACCGATCGCACCCACCCGGCTTTTCGCCTGGTGGTTGAGCTGCGACTCCTGGTAGCCCTGGGCAATCATGAGCAGAGGGTCCACATCGTACTCCCCACTGAACTTCTTGAAGATTTCGACCAGTTTCATGAATTTTGCGAGCTCCTGCGGATCACTCGCGCGCTTGACGGCCTCCGTACTCTTGAAATAGCGTCTCATAATATCATTGCCGAAGGCGGAGCCCTTCCGGTGAGTTTTGACGAATGCGTCCACCGTCTCCTTGAGCTTGGGGCTATCCTTGCGGAACATCCACGCAATGCGCCCGCCCGTGTTCACCGCCGCCTCGGGGCGCGGGACGATCTGGGTGTAGATCCCTTTCCAGAATTCGGCCTTTTGGCTGTCGACGACCGTGACCTTCACGAGCCCCGCATGCACCATCTCCAGGATGTCTTCGTCCTCGAGGGCCTCCGGGGCAGGACGCAGCTTGACCGGGGTCTTGCCCTCTTGCCGGAAACGGGCGTTGAGCCGCTCCAGATGCTCCCAGTAGGACGACGTCTCGCGCACGAAGACCTCCTTGCCGGAAAGATCCTCCACGCTCGCGAGCGGTGGGCCATCCGAGGCGGTCACCGGGATTTCGTTCACGCCGTCCCATACAGGCTCCGAGAAGGCGACGAGTTCCTCGCGCTCCGGGGTTATGGTCAACCCTGCGACGGCGATGTCGCCTCTTCCTTCCCGCAGGGCCGGGATCAGGTCGTCGCGGGAGACCGGGATGAAAAGCACATGCACGCGGGTTGCCGGTTTGGTCTTGAGCTTCTTGTTGATCTCGTCCTCGAAGGCCTTGAGCCCGTCATAGGCGCTCCCCCGCTGCACCCCCTTGTCCACGAAGTAGTAGGATTTGCTGTAGACAACCAGCGCGCGGACCATCCGGCGCTTCACCATCCCGTCGAAGTCGCCCGTCCATTTCAGGCTCGCAGCGTTCAGGAAGGCTTCCGCCTCGGATACGGGCGGCTCAGCCTCTTCCTGCGCCCACGCACGTCCGCCCATCAGCAGAGAAAGAACCATGAGAAGAAAAGCCGTGCTTCGATTTTTCATGCGAGACCCTCGTACGTCCGGCGGTCTGAAAGTCCGAACATCAGGGAGCGGAAGAGCTTATTCCCGACCTCGTCTCCTTCAAAGGGATAATTCTATCAATACCGCGGAAGAACGGCAAGACGGCTGGTCTTATTCGCTCCGACCTGTCGGCGGTCACGGGGCGGGGAGAACCCCCGGTCGCTTCGCAGGCTGTTGCAGCGAAAGCGAGACCGCCGTCCGGGAGCCAGGCCAAGGGCCCGCTGCACGGAAGCCGGCGTCGCCAAGCGCAAGCTGGCCCAGCAGGGCGAGGTCGATCGACCAGGCCCGCGCCTTGATCTCCTCCTCCGCGGCGTTGTGGCAGGTCTGGCAGGCGCGGTTGAGGTTGAGCAGCGGCGAACGGACGTGGGGGTCCGATTGATCCGTAACCCCTGGAAGGAGGCCCACGGTCACGGCACCAGGGTGCAGACGTCGTCCGGCCCGCCGATCGTGTCGAACAGGAAATTCGTCTGGATCGGCACGGTGAAGTTCAGAAGGCCCGTAAAGATCATCTCATACGTTCCGTCATCGTCCGGGTTGAACTCGGCCGGCTGCATCAGGATGAAGTCGGACCGGGACGAGTCGGTCTCGTCCAGCGCAAAGCCGGTCTCTTCACCCTCCTGATAGATAAGGAACCGCGCGTCGTACATGTCCGCCAGTGTATAGGGCGGCGGCAGGTTGCCGTTGTCGACCAGGGTGAAGGACACGTAGAGAGAACCGCTCTCGTAGCGCTTCGTGCAGACAACGTCCAGGCCCGGGTCCGGCTGGTAAACATCCAACTCTATGGTTGCACTGGCCGACTCGGCCGATGCCTGGGCGTAAGCCGACACCAGAACCTCGTACCTCTTTCCGTCCGGTTCCGGACCGCCCGTCAGTTCAGGCAGCCGAAGGGACCACCGGGTACGGATCGGCACCGCCTCGACGATCGGGTCGCAAAGGGAGGATGGGAAAAGGTCGCAGTTCTGGATCACCGCCCTTATCTCGCTCATCGTGTCGGTGGCCTGAACCACCACGTCGATCTGGGAGTTCTCGTCGAGGCGCGGCCGCACACCTCCAATGATGTTGACCTGGGGAGTCGCATAGGCAGCGATCAAGCCGAAGTCGCCTCCCTCAACCTGGCACGTGGCGGAGCACCCGTCACCGTCGGCGGTATTTCCGTCATCGCAGGCCTCGCTCTCGAGTGGGTCGTGAATGCCGTCTCCGCAGACAGGAATTGTGCAGTTGGCCCGGCAGCCGTCGCCTTCTGTCGTGTTGCCGTCGTCGCATTCCTCGCCGGTATCCATCACGTTGTCCCCGCACGAGGGTAGCGTACAGTCCAAACGGCATGCGTCGGGCATAGTGTCGCTATTGTCCTCGCCCTGGTCGCATTCCTCGGCAGGATCTTCGATGCCGTCACCGCAGAGGGGGGGGAAGTTACAAGCAGCCGCTCCGATCGAGATCGCCACCAACGCGACACTCGCCAGTGTGACGGGGAACAGCCCCTTAGCCAACATTGCTTTTCGCAAGCCCTTCCAGGCTGGCGGTGTTAGCGGTAGTATTAGCGGTATTAAATGACCTTCATTGTTCATGGTCCGGCCCTTCTCCGGTGTTCGTTCAATTCCCCCGGCCCGCCCGCGGGAGTCCCCGGTACAGGGTGAAACGAGATTCGCTTTCCTGTCATTCGCATTCCTTGAAACGCACTTCACGCATTTGTTTGCCTCGTTCATCACTTGGCCCTTCTTGCAGGCACAAACAGGACAGGTTACCCGGGATCTTTGTCATGCCGCTTGGATTCTTTTTGGCTCGCAGGGGATTCCGCCGGCGGAGAGGATTTTTGAAAGGCTCGTCCTGGAAAGGGGTCCGTCCTCCTGAACGCGAGCCCTATGAGGGCGTCAGACAGATGGACCAGATCCGCAAGGGCAAGCGGAAGGCCTCGCGGGCGCGACGGGCGGACGAGGCGGATGTGAAGACGATCCGGGTGTAGCGCCGTGGAGAAGATCCTGGAGGTGCCCGGGAAGTGCGAGTTCATGGCCGTGACTGCCTTCGGGAAGCCCCCGAAAGCCGGCGGTCCCGGGGAAAGGAAGGCCCTGAAGGGCGTGGTTCTCGGCCGGGAATGAGCAGCCGTCCTCCTGCTTATCCTTTACCCCGGCAGAGGTCACCTGTAGGAAGGTGTTTGCCGGCACCATCGTATGCGCTATATTGTGTGAAGGTCCTGGAACCGTGATGGTCCGGGCAGGATCGTACGGTTTCACGATGCTTGATTGCCCAACCCACGTGAAGCTGAGGCGAAGACATGGAGAAGGATACCGCCCGGGGTGAATTGGAAAGCGCCGGGTCCGGACCCGGAGTGGAAAAGTCGCCGGAAGACGGCGGAGGAACGGCCCGGGAGTTGAGGAAGGCTCTGCTGGCGGACGGCAAGCTCTTCGAGAACGTGATCGACAGCATGCCCGGCCTCCTGTTCATTCTGGATGACCAGGGAAGGTATCTGGTCTGGAACAAGAATCTGGAGGAGGTCCTCGGCTGCTCCGAGGAGGATCTGATGAACCGGCCCGCAGGCTTCAAGATCAGCGCCAAGGATCGGGCCAGGGTCGTGAGTGAAATCAGGAGATCCGACGAAGAGGGCAGAAGAGGAAAACAGATATCGGTTGAATACGATCTCGTGCTGAAGGACGGCAAGGAAGTCCCGTATTTTGCGAGTGCAAGGGCCACCCGAATGGGTGACAGGACCTTCATCATAGGCATGTCGCTCGACATCTCCGCCAGAAAGAGAGCGGAAGACAAATTGCGGAAGGCCTTCGCGAAGATCGCAGAACTCAAAGAGCAGCTCCAGGCGGAGTGGGTCTATCTTCAGGAAGAGATAAAGCTGGCCCACAACTTCGACAACATCGTCGGCGAGAGCGCTGCACTGAAATACGTCCTGTTCAAGGTCGAGCAGGTTGCCCAGACGGACGCAACCGTTCTGATTCAGGGGGAGACGGGAACAGGCAAGGAGCTGGTTGCGCGGGCGATTCACAGTTCGAGTCCGCGCAAGGATCGACCCCTGGTCAAGGTCGATTGCACCACCCTGCCATCGAATCTGGTCGAAAACGAGCTGTTCGGGCATGAACGAGGGGCTTTCACCGGCGCTCACGCAAGGCAGGCGGGTCGTTTCGAGCTTGCGCACGGCGGCACCATCTTCCTGGACGAGATCGGCGAACTCTCACCGGACCTCCAGGCCAAGCTGCTCAGGGTGATCCAGGACGGTGAATTCGAACGACTGGGCGGTTCGAAGACGATTCGGGTCGACGTCAGAGTCCTCGCAGCGACAAACAGAAAGCTGGAGCAGGAAGTGGAGAAAGGGCGATTTCGCGAAGATCTCTGGTACCGGCTCAATGTGTTTCCCATCAGCGTTCCGCCGCTCAGAGATCGCAAGGAAGACATCCCCCCGCTCGTCTACTCCCTGGTCAACAAGTACGGCAAGAAATTCGGGAAGCCCGTCAAGACGATCTCGCAGGACGCGATGAACTCCCTGATGAGCTACGATTGGCCCGGCAACGTGAGGGAACTGGAGAACGTGATTGAACGGGCCGTCATCAACACGAAGGGCCAGGCGCTCCGTATTGTGGACGAGCTGAAGGGACCCAGATCCGAGAAGACCACGGCCGCCCAGAAGAGAACCCTGAAAGATGTTGAGCGCGAACACATTGTGAAGACCCTTGCCGAATGCAAATGGAAGATCGAAGGAAAGAACGGCGCGGCATCAATCCTGGATCTGCATCCGAGCACGTTGCGCGGCCGCATGCGAAAGCTCGGCATAAAGCCCCCCTGGAAGGGCACCTGAGGAGGCTTAGCTTTTCTGTCATATATGACGGATCTGTTTTTTATGGCAGAAAATTTCGCCCCCGCGCCCAGTCCATGGGCATCTTCTCGTTACTCCCGATGAACCTATCCTGCTGAAAATAAACAATAAATCATCCGACGCGACCGATCCCTCCCCTTTGGCACTGGATTTGAAAGTCTTCCCGTTCGTTGCCTGGTCCGCGCCACCCGTCCGGGAAATCCAGCACTTGACGGATTTGCACCTGCCCGTTTGTTTCGTCTGAAGGGCAGACTCCCTCGGAGATACACCCAGGTCATGATACTCGTTACGGCAAGAGTCAGGGCGCGAGCCGAAACGCGGTTGGAGTTCCTGCAGACCCTTCGAGCCCTGATGGTGCCCATGAGGAAAGAAAGAGGCTGCATAAGCTGCCACTGGCACATCGACATCGAGGATGAAAACTCTTTTCGTCTGGTTGAGGAGTGGGAAACGCAGCAGGACCTCGAGAACCATGTGAATTCGCATCATGTCCGAGTATTGACCGGAGCCATCCTTCTGCTGTGTGAGCCGGCACCGCAGGAGATAAACACCTTCGCAGACATCCCGGGGCCGCACGTCGTCAAGACAGTCTTTGGTCGGAGAGACCGTGCGTAGTTCGATTGCAGGCGCCGGGGGTGACGAGAATGCGCATCTGTTGCTTCTCAGGGAAACCAGTGCGACGGGGGGAACAATGAAAGGAACAGATCGGGCATGGGGGATTCTCCTCTGCATCGTCCTTTTTCTGGGGCTGGCGATCGACGCGCGGGCCTTCTTCGTCGACGACAAGCAGACGCTCCAGTTTCGCACCCGAATGCAGACACGGGCCACGTTTCGTCTCAGCGACGCTTCCGGATTTACGAATCCGGACACGAGCGCCGGGGATCTGGTCCAGTGGCGCAACCTGGCGTTATCGGAGATCGATCATGACCTGAGGGAACTGACCCGGACGCTGCCCGCCCTGTCGGTCTTCAGGAAGCTCGAGATCCGGACCAAGTATCACCTGGTGGGACGGTTCATGTACGAAGCCCTTTACAATACAGGCTCCCAGGGCTTCAAGGATGTCCGCGAACTGGACAAGGAAAACATCGACAGCTTCAAGCAGGCCTATGACCTGTGGGAGGCCTATGTCGATCTTTCGCGGGGCCCCCTGTTCGTTCGCGTCGGGCGGCAGAACCTTGCCTGGGGGGAAACGGACATTTTCCGGCTTCTGGATTTGATCAACCCCCTGGACAACACCTTCGGCGGCCCCTTCGAGGATCTGGATGACCGGCGGATCCCTCTCTGGATGTTGCGTACGAGCTGCAATCTAGGAGACCTGGGGCCCCTGACGTCGGTCGGAATCGAGGGGTTCTGGGTGCCCGGCACCTGGGATGCCCGCGTCGGCCCCTGGGCGCCGGACGGAACCCCCTATGAAATCCCGCTGCCCGCTGAATTGATCCCCTTCCTTCGAATCAACACCCCGGACAAATCCGCATCGAACAGCCGCTGGGGAGCACGCATACAGGCCATGCTGGGGTCGAATCTGAACGTGTCGGTGGCCCATTACAAGACCTTCCTGGATTTGCCCACCCTGCGCTCCGTGGTGGTGCAGGATGTGCCGGTTCTGCTCGAGCTGACCGATCTGGAATTGCAGGCCACGTGGCCGGACGTGCAGATTACCGGCGCAAGCATGAGCTACTGGGAGCCCCATATCGATTTCGTATTTCGGGGCGAAGCGGCCTGGTTCTGGGAGGAGCCGGTGTTCATTCCGGAGATCAACACGAGCACACTGTTCGGCCCCACGCTGCCTCTTTCCCCGCCCGTGCTGGATTTCATGGCGGGTATTCTTGGAATCGATATTCGGGACATGGGGCTGAACGGCCTGCCCTTGAACCCGCAGAGCGGATCCATCCCCCAAAAGGATATCCTCCGGTACATGATCGGGTTCGACAAACAGATCTGGATCCGCCCCTTGAACAACCTGAGCACCTTTTTTGTCAGCATGCAGTACTTCGGCCAGTGGATACCGGATTACGACGATCGCATGCGGCAGGCAGTCCCCCTCTACCCCGACTTCGTCCGCTACCCCAAGGTAAAGGAAACCGAGAGTGTCTTCACGGCGATCGCAAGCACTATGTACCGGGGCGGCACGGTCGTCCCGCAACTCGCGCTGGCCTATGACGTCCGCGGCGCACTCCTCATCCAACCTTCGGTCAACCTCATACGGGAACCGTTTCGGTTCATGCTGCAGTACAGCGCCATCGAGGGGAATTTCACGAATTTCGGTGCCTTCCGGGACCGGGATCAAGTGAGCTTCATGTTGTCCTACCTTTTGAACTGAGGAGGCCGAAAGACCTCTGTCGAAGACGAAGAAGAAGGAGACTCGAACCATGAAAGAAAGACTGTACATGCCCTTCTGTTCGATCGGCTTGCTGCTTCTTGTGGCCCTTCCGTCCCAGACGCCTGCCGATGTATCCCCTGGCGACGTTCTTGATCGGTCGAACTATGAAAAGGCGGAGGGACTTTTGCCCCCGTCCGTCCTCGCCTGGATCAAGAAAGGCGAGCTGATCGCCGAGGTGAAAGAGCTCACCTTTGACTCTTCCGAGTATTTTGCGCCTCCGGCGAGGAAACGATTTCAGGAGAACGTGGGAAAGTACGACCTGGACGAACACGACACCATCATCGAAGCAAAGACCGGAGCTCGCCCCGATTCCATTGAAGGAATCCCCTTTCCCCAGCCCGACCTGAACGATCCGAAGGCGGGCGCGAAAATCATGCAGAACCAGTTCTACTACAAGTATGCGCAAGGGAATCTGCGGTTCCCGTTCCAGGCAAGCTGGATCGGCCCTTCCGGCTTCGAGAGGGAGGTCGTGTGCGCGTGGAGGGTGTTCGTGCTCGTCGGTTACCCGGGGGCGAAGGGTCTTTCGAGTCGGAACGGGATCGAGCGGTACGGAATCATTCAAGTCCTGTCCCCCTTCGATATAGCGGGCACGAACGTATTGCTCTGGCGCTATCTGGACGAGCGAGCGGACAGCTCGTTTTCCTACGTTCCGGCCATTCGACGGGTTCGGCGCATGAGCCCCGCGAACCGCTCGGACGCCTTCATCGGGCTCGATATGAGTGTCGACGACGCTTACGGCTTTGACGGAAAGGTAGGCACCTTTGCGTGGAAGCTCCTTCGGAAACAGGAAGCCCTTCTGCCTTTTGTCAGCGATCGTCCCGGGCTCCTGGAGCCGGCCGACCGAGGACAGTGGCAGTCCGCCAAGTCGGTCAAGCGGGTCAGTTACGGTTATGAGAAAGAAGGATCGCAGGTGGCGCCCTGGATGCCGACCAACCTGGCCTGGATAAAGCGAGAGGCTTACGTGATTGAAATGAAGCCAAAGGATCCTTACTACAACTACGGACCCCAGTACATGTGGGTCGATGCGGAGAATTTCTGGTGCTGCTACAAAATCATTCATGATCGGGCAGGCCAGTACTGGAAGACCTTCTGGGTTGCCGAGCATCCGCTGGAGAGCGCCGACAAACAGCTTCGCTGGATCGGTACCGGAACGCATGACATGGTGGACGACCGCAGGCAGCATGCGAGTCTCCTGAGATCCATTTCTCCGGAAAACCAATTCGTGTATTACGCCGTTGAAGATCGAAACGACTACTCTCTCGCCGGCTTTCAGAAGTTGTGCAAATAGGCCGAAATCGGTTCTCCGGGAATCGCGGAACACCTTGTACGGCGACGAGAGGGGAGGAGCAAGAATGGACATCGTAAACCGGATGCTGTCCGGCGACAGGCGCGCCCTGTCGCGCCTTGTGACGATGATCGAAAGGGAGTCGGATGAAGTCGCGGAGGTGATGCAGCTCGTGCAGCCACACACCGGGAACGCCTATTGTCTGGGAGTCACCGGCCCTCCGGGAAGCGGCAAGAGCACGCTGGTGGACAAGCTGGCCCTGCTTCTGCGCAGCCGGGACCTGAGTGTGGGAATCATAGCCCTCGACCCCACCAGCCCGTTCTCGGGAGGCGCCATCCTCGGGGATCGCATACGCATGGACCGTCATGCCCTGGATCGCGGCGTATTCATTCGGAGCATGGCCACAAGGGGGAGCCTGGGAGGTCTTGCAAGGGCCGTAAAGGACACGGTGAGGCTCTTCGACGCATCCGGAAAGGATATCTGCATCATCGAGACGGTCGGGGTGGGGCAAATCGAACTTGACATCGTAGACACGGCGGACACCGTTGTGGTCGTCTCCATGCCGGAGACGGGCGACTCCATTCAGGTCATGAAGGCCGGCATACTGGAGATCGCGGACATTATGGTTGTCAACAAGGCGGACCTTCCCGGGGCGGAAAGGCTTGCGATCGATCTGGAAGGAATGGCCAGGGACAACCAGAGACACCCCTGGTGGAGGGTCCCGGTGGTTCTCACCGTGGCGAAGAAGAATGAAGGGCTCGAGGGGCTCATGGAAAAGGTCGAGCAGCACAGGAAGGCCCTGGAGGAGACCGGTCAGCTCTCGGTTCGGCGGCAGGAGCAAAGGGCGAAGGAGTTCATGGAAATCCTCGAACGGTGCATCCGGGATCGCCTCACGAAGGGAAGGCATTCGAACGGCCGTCTCGGTGAAATCATACAGGAAGTCGTGAAGGCGAAGCGCAACCCCCATTCCGCCGCCATGGAGATTCTGAACGACAGGAGTCTGGTCCAGGGCTGGCTGTTTGGGACGGAGGAAAACCCGTAGCGGCACAAGGGGAGGAAGGCCATGTTCGACAAGGGAAAGCTTGACGAGATCAGAAAGGCAAGGGAAGAGTGGGAAAAGACTTTCCTGCGGCCGGCGCTCGAGAAGATCGGCCCGAAGAGGGAAATGATGAGCCTCGGCATCGGCCATCTGGAGACCCCATTCAAGGAGATTTACACCCCTGTCGACCTCGAGGAGATCGGATTCGATTACCTGCGGGACGTCGGCTTTCCCGGAGCCTATCCTTGCACCCGAGGCACGGAGCCTACGCGGGACCCGCAAAGGCCGTGGCTCATTCGGTTGTACGCGGGATACGGAACCCCCAGGCAGTCCAACGAGCGCTACAAGTTTCTCCTGAAGGAAGGCGCGGAAGAGATCGTCATGGCCGTCGATCTGCCCACCCAGATCGGCTATGACGCGGATCACGCCATGTCTGCCGGCGAAGTGGGACGAGTCGGCGTCTCGCTCAGTTCGCTCCGGGACATGGAGGAGGCCTTCGAGGGCATCCCCTTGAACAGCATGCGGCGCGTCGCCATTCTCGGCAATGCGATCGGGCCCATCGCCCTCGCATTTTTCATTGCCCTGGGCGAGAAGCAAGGCCTGTCCCCCGGGGATTATGTCGTGGATCTCCAGAACGACGTGATCAAGGAATACGGCACTCGAGGCACGCAATTCCTGCCGGCGGAACCGGCCGTAAGGCTTGCAACCGATGTGGTCGAATATTGCGTCGAACATCACCCGAACTGGCAACCCTTGACGGCCTGCGCCGCACACTATGGCCTGGGGGGCTGCGCGGCGGCTCACGCCGCCGGCCTTTCCGCCGCCTTTCACTACATCGATGTCCTTCTCAAGAAGGGGCTGGACATCGACCGGTTCGCGCGCATGTTCAGTCTGTTCACCATCGGAGAGCCCACATTCGCAGGGGTTGCGGTGATCCGGGCAGCAAGAAGGATCTGGTCAAGAACGCTCCGGGAAAAATACGGCGCAAAGGACCCGAGATCCCTGGCATTGAAGATGACGGCGTACACGATCGGGGAGTCCACGGCGCAGCAGACCATGAACAATATCATACGCATCGCCTACGGGACACAGACCTATGCGCTCGCAGGGGTCGACTACATCTACAACGCCTCCTACGACGAGGGCCTGGCGATCCCCACGGAGGAGGCTGCACGGCTGGCGATCCGGACGCAGCAGATTCTTGCCCACGAAACCGAGATCCCCTACACGGTGGACCCCTTTGCCGGCTCCTATTTCGTCGAGAGCCTGACGACGAGAGTCGAGAACGAAATCCGCAGGTATCTCAAGGAAATCGAAAGGATCGGAGGCCCGATTCCAGCTATCGAGGCGGGATGGATTCAGAAACAGATGGGGGAGGAGGCCTACAAGAAGAGGGTTCGGATCGAGAAGGGCGAGAGAATCCACGTGGGGGTGAACAAGTACAGGGTGGAGGGGGAGCGCGTCCCGACGACCTTTCAACCCGACCCGGCCTGTGCGGAGAAGAGAATCGCAAGCCTGAATCAGCTCAAGAAGGAAAGGGACAACGCTGAGGTAAAGCGGTGTCTCGCCAGGATCAAGGAAGTATCGAAGACGCAGGAAAACGTCGTTCCCGCCGTGCTGGATGCGGTCCGAGCATACGCAACCCTCGGAGAAATCTGCGATGTGTGGCGCGATGTCTTTGGCGAATACGAGTTTTCCAAAGCCTACATGTAGAGGGGGCATCCATGAAAGCGAAGAAGAAAGTCCTGATGGCAAAGGTCGGCCTCGACGGCCATGATGGCGGCGTGAAGGTCATCTGCAGGGTCCTGCGGGATGCCGGCATGGAGGTGGTATACACGGGTCTTCGTCAGACCCCGGAAAAGATCGTTGCGGCGGCCCTGGACGAGGATGTGGATGCGATCGGCATCAGCATCCTGTCCGGCGCGCACATGCATCACATGCCTCGTATCATGCAGCTCTTGAAAGAGAACAATGCAGAAGATATCGCCGTCATTGTGGGAGGAACCATCCCGGTCGGCGATATCGAGCCGCTCAAGAGCCTGGGGGTTGCCGGAGTCTATCCCACAGACACGGACACGAGCGAGGCGATCGCCTTGTTGAACAGTCTGCCGGCGAGGAAATAGGGACGCAACAAGTGAGGCCGGTGTGACGCATCATGGAGGTGCCGCATGAGGATGCGTGAAAAGGTCGCCATAGTCACAGGTGCCGGGGCAGGCTTTGGCAGAGGGATTGCAGCAATCCTTGCAGGGGAAGGGGCCAGGGTCGTTGTCGCAGACATTGACGAGAAGGGGGGAAGGGAGACGGTCGAGATCCTCGAAAGGCAGGGAAGGCGGGCCGTCTTCGCAAAGGCGGATGTGTCCAAAGCGGCCGAGGTCGAGGAAATGACAAAGGCCGCGGTCGCAGAGTTCGGCCGCATCGATGTGCTGGTCAACAATGCCGCCGTCTGCAGGCTCTCCCCTCTCACGGATCTCACCGAGGAGGAATGGGACCGTCATCTGAACATCAACCTCAAGGCGGTCTGGCTGACTTCGAAATACGCAATTCCCCACATGATCCGGGGGGGAGGGGGAGCCATCGTCAATATCGCTTCTCTCTCAGGGGTGAAGGCCCGCCCGTTCATGGCGGCCTACTGTGCCTCGAAAGGGGGGGTGATCATGCTCACCCGGGAGATGGCTGTCGAGCTGGCCGCTCATCAGATACGTGTCAACAGTGTGAGCCCTGTCTTTGGGGAAACCCCCATGGGCGCGGGTCTCCTCGATCAGGCGGCCGTCCATTACAGATTGGGCAGAGCGGACCTGGCCAGAGAGTTGGTGATTCAGGGAATCCCGCTCAGAAGGGGGGCTACTCCGGAGGACATCGGGCACGCTGTACGCTACCTGGCGTCGGATGAAGCGTCCCTGGTCACCGGGATCAATATAACCGTTGACGGGGGCGCCTCCGCCTAGCAGGCCTTTGGAAAAGGCCCATCTGCGGCGTTGCGCTCATCCTTCGTCGCTGCGGCAGACGAAATGTCCAGCCTCATTCCTCAGGATTTCGCGCGCCTTGCATCTGGACCTTTTTGAACGGCCTGCGTCACAGCAGCTTTTCAACAGGCTGCCAGAAATCGCTTCGCCTGTTTGTGGGGCGAGAGAAGAAGGAGGAACCGAATGGCAACACAGAAAGGAAAGCGAAAGACGATCGTTCAGGAGCTCTATGTGCTTGATGGCGGCGCCATAGACCTGGACAGGAGCAGCCTTACCTTCGGGCACGGCATGGGCGAGAGGGTTCGTGTGCCCACTCCCATGTATCTGATCAAGACGACCGAAGGCAACATCCTGTTCGACACGGGCTGGAATCCCCAGATCATCCCCGTGCTGTCCGAGCTGGGCTTCAACCCGGCCGTAACGGAGGAGCATGCCCTTCCGGGCCAGCTCGAGAAGCTAGGACTGAAGCCGAAGGATATCAGCAAAGTCGTGCTGTCCCACATGCATGTGGATCATGCGGGGGGCGTTCAATTCCTGCCGGACGCGGAGATCATCGTTCAGAAGGCGGAATACCGTTACGCCTTCAACCCGCACAGCTTCAGTCAGCTCGCCTACAATGCGGGAGACTTCTCGTTCCCTTCCTACCATTGGACCCTCATCGACGGGGATCAGGTCCTCATGCCCGGCCTGGCGGTCGTGCTCGCCAACGGTCATACCCCGGGCCTGCAGGCCCTGGTCATCGATCTGCCGGACACGGGCGTCGTCATTCTGGCCAGCGATTGCTGCTACCTGTCGCAGAACGTGGAGGAAGAGGTCATTCCGGGGATCGTATGGGATCCGACCCGCGCTCTTCATTCCATCACAAAGCTCAAGACTCTGGCGCAAATCCTGGGTGGAGAGGTATACCCGAATCACGACATAGACAGGTGGAACAGGGTGATCAAGAAGAGTCCGGACTACTATACATGAACAAAGAAGGAGTGGAAGGAGCAAAGCCATGACGGAAAAGAAAAACGCGGACCCGCGAATGCCGCCGGATGATGCCTTCCCCGGCCCGGATGTAATCCGCAAGCTGTTTGATCTGTCGGGCAAGGTGGCCCTCGTGACCGGCGCCGCCTCGGGCCTGGGAAGACAGATAGCGCTCGGACTGGCCAGCTTCGGTGCAGACGTGGCCGCAGCGGACATCAACCTGCCCGGAGCCGAAGAGACGGCCGAGGCGGTCGGCGGGATAGGCAGAAAGCCTTGCGCAATCCGGGTCGATGTTGCGGACTGGTCTCAGGTCAGTCAGATGGTCCAGAAGGTCGTGGAGCAGTACGGAAGGCTCGACATCTGCTTCAATGTCCCGGGAATCAACATAAGAAAACCGGCGCTCGAACTCTCCCCGGAGGAGTATGGCCAGGTCGTGGACCTTAACCTCAAGGGGCTCTTTTACTGTTCAAAGGCGGCGGGCGAGGTAATGGTGGGCCGGAAGAGGGGCAAGATCATCAACATGGCCTCCATCTTCGGGCTTTGCGGAGGCCCTCTCCAGTCGGCCTATGCATCGAGCAAGGGCGGCCTGATCCAGCTCACCAAGGTCCTGGCACTGGAATGGGCCGCCGCGAATGTCCAGGTCAATGCGCTGGCTCCGGGATATCACATGACCTTCGGCCCCATCGCGAAGCAGTATCTGGAGACACCCGAAGGCAAGGTGATGATGGAAGCGATTCTGTGCAAGATCCCGCAGGGACGGGTGGCGCACGCGTCGGAAATCATAGGCCCTGCGGTCTTCCTGGCCTCGGATGCTTCGAACTATGTCACCGGCACGGTGATCGTGCCGGATGGAGGCTGGACCGCCCCGTAACAGGAGACTGAAGATGGGAGATTACAGAATCGCTACACCGGCCGACATCGAGGAGATCGAGAAAGTCCCCTTCGAGAAAAGAATCATCGCAAACCATACCTACGAAATGCTTGAAAAGGGTTGTTCCGTCAGTCCGGATTCTCCTGCCATCAGCCTGCTTCTTTCCGGCGATGCGTATGACCAGCCCGTCCAGGCCACGTACCGCGAGTTCTGGGCGAAGGTGAATCAGACGGCCAACCTCTTCCATGACATGGGGATCCGGAAGGGGGACGTGGTCACCTATCTGCTTCCCAACCTCCTGCAGACCCATTACGTGGTGTGGGGGGGGGAAGCAGCCGGCATCGTGAACCCGATCAACCCCATGCTGGAGCCCTCCGCCATCCGGGACATCTGTCTTGCCGCCGGGACAAAGGTGCTCGTAGCTCTCGGGGAACTGCCCGGGGCCGATATCTGGGAAAAAGCAAGGGCCGTCGCGAAGGATCTCCCCGGTTTGAAGGGAATGATCCGTGTCATGGGTCCGAGTGACGAAGGTGAGGGAATCTATGGATACGATGAGGTGATCGCCCGCTATCGAGGGGATCGCCTCGACTCGGGGCGCACCATCGAACCGCAGGATATCGCTTCCATCTATCACACGGGCGGAACCACGGGAACACCGAAGCTCGCCCCGCGGACACACTTCAATGAGGTGGCGATCACCACGATCCTCGATCTCCTGATCGACCTAAAGCCCGGGGAAACGATGCTCTGCGGCCTGCCCATGTTTCACGCCAACGCAACGATGGCCACCGGGGCCTTCCCCCTCTCGATGGGCGCTCATGTGGTTCTCCTCTCTCCAAGAGGATATCGGGACCCCTCGATCATCCAGAATTTCTACAAGATCGTGGAACGCTACCGAGCCGTTACGTTCTCCTCCGTCCCCACGGTTCTTTCCGTCCTGCTCGATATTCCGAAAGGGGGTGCGGACATCTCCTCCCTGCGTTACGCCATCTGCGGAGCCGCCCCGCTCTCGGTGGAGCTCTTCAAACGGTTCGAAGCCCACAGCGGCATGAAGCTTCTGGAAGGCTACGGCCTCACGGAAGGGACCCTCGTCTCTTCCATCAATCCCCTGCACGGCGAGAGGAAGGTGGGATCCGTTGGCCTGCGCCTTCCCTACCAGGAAATGAAGATCCTTGTGGAGGAGGAGCAGGGGGTCCGGGAGGCGGAAACCGACGAGATCGGCCCGGTCTGCATACGAGGTCCGAACGTCTTCGCCGGCTATCTCGAGGAAGCCCACAACGAGGGCGTCTGGCTCGAAGGGGGGTGGTTCAACACAGGGGACCTGGGCAGGCAGGATGCGGACGGATACTTCTGGCTCACCGGCCGAAAGAAGGAGTTGATCATTCGGGGCGGCCACAATATCGATCCGGCGATCATCGAGGATCCCCTCTATCGCCTCCCCGGAGTGCAGTTGGCGGCCGCGGTAGGCCGGCCGGATGCGCACGCAGGAGAGGTGCCCGTTGCCTATGTGCAGACCCAGGAGGGAGCCGATCTCAGTGCCGAAGGCATTCGAGAGTACCTGACCAGGGAAGTGGGGGAACGGGCGGCGATCCCCAAAGAGGTCGTTCTCCTGCCGGAGATCCCGCTGACCCCGGTAGGCAAGATCTTCAAGCCGGCGCTTCGCTGGGACGCGATCCGTCGCGTCTATGAAGGCGAGCTAAAGGCTCTCGGGGACATGGCCGAGTCGGTGAACGTTCAGGTGGGGGAGGACAAGCTTCACGGCTCCCTGGCCACGGTGACCGTCAAACCGGCGGCAGGCGTCTCCCGGGAAGCAATCGAAGCCAAGGTGGACGATATTCTGAGCCGCTACACCGTTCGATACATCGTAAAGGCCTCAGGGTGAAAAGGTGGCCGTTCTTGTCATAGATCGATGATTGATTGAGCTTCACGAGAAGATCCTTTCCAGTCACGTGTCGACTTGATTCGGTTGACTGACAAGGGCCAAGCAGCATGACTGACAATTCTCAGAACCTTTCACCCCCTCTGAGCTGATTCTTTCAGAATCATTCTACCGGTTCGCAACCTCGGAGCTCGCTTTCGGCAAGCGCGCTGCCACCATCCCCGTAGCGGACTGCGGCCCCGGCGAGGAACTGCAGCTCGACACCGGCTGGATGGGATTTCTGGAGCCGGACGGAACCGGCAGGCGGCGCCGGTTTCGTGCCTTCGTCTTGAGCTCGGTATGTACCCGTTCCCGGTTCGTCTACCCGTGCTTCCGCGAAGGGACCGCGGAGGCCATCGAGGCCTACGAGGCAGCCTGGGCCTTCTTCGGCGGCATCTTCAGGGAGCGCATACATGAAGAACGTATGGTCGTGAGGAACAGGCTTGACATACAATTCAAACGGGCGTATGATTCATACGTTCGTTCGAATTGTAAGGGTGCGTAACAGAAATGAAGACGCCAGATGAGCTTCCGGCCGCCACTCGCGACCGGGTACTGGAGGTGGCCGAACGGCTCTTCGCCGAACGCGGCCTGGACGCGGTGTCGGTCCGGGACATCACCAGAGCTGCCGGCGTCAACCTCGGCGCCATCAACTACCACTTTGGCACCAAGGAGAAGCTGATCGCAGCCGTCTTTAGCCGGCGAATGGGGCCTCTTACCGATGAGAGGCTCCATGCGCTCGAAGCTGCGGAGAGAGCAGCCGGGGAAGAGCCACCCGAACTCGAAGCGGTATTGGAGGCGATGTTCCGTCCCGCTGTCGAGCAGACCATGGACCCGAAAAGGGGTGGCGCCACCTTTGGAAAGCTGATGGCCCGCTGCTTGGTGGACCCGAACCCTGTTGTGGAGGAGACCATGCGCGGCCACTTTGAACCCATGGTGCGTCGCTTTGATGCCGTCCTGTTGAGGGTAATGCCGAACTTGACGCCCGAGGATGTGTTCTGGCGAATGCATCTTCTGATCGGTGCCCTGCACCACTCGCTGCTGATGTTGAACAAGAAGCTGCCGCGTGGGAGGAGTCTGCGCATGGATGCCGACACGTATGTGAAGCGGTTTGTTGCATTTGCCGCCTCGGCTTTCAGGGCGCCTCTGCCGTAACCGTGAACGCCATGAAACGCAACGATTCAAAAAGCATCCCGGCCACGCTCATTCCCCTGGTTTTCCTCCTCGGGCTCTCGGGCTGCGTCGTCGTGGGACCGGACTACAAGCCTCCCCAGACTTCCCTGTCCACAAACTGGAGCACCGAGCTGGATGGGGGCCTGACCCGAGCGGCAGCCGACCCCAACCTCCTCGAACGCTGGTGGACGGTGTTCAACGACCCGGTCTTGTCGGATCTGGTCGAACGGGCTCGAGCGGGCAACCTGGATCTGCGTCAGGCGGAGGCCCGCGTGAGGGAGGCGCGCGCACAGCGGGGCATTGCCAAGTCGGCTCTCTTCCCGACCGTGGGAGCAAACGCGTCCGTAAGCCGGACCGAATCCAGCGAAGAGGCCGGGAACGGATTGAGCACTGATTTCTATTCCGCGGGCTTTGACGCCAGCTGGGAGCTGGACCTTTTCGGCGGCAAGCGTCGGTCCCTGGAATCGGCGACCGCAAGCTGGCAGGCCTCGGAGGAGAGCCTGCGCGACGTGTTGGTCAGCCTGCTCGCCGAGGTCGCGTTGAACTACGTGGAGGTCCGGTCGTATCAGGAGTTGCTCACGATCACGGAATCGAATGTCACCACGCGCATGGAAACGTATGATCTCACGCGCTGGCGCCGCGAGGCCGGCCTGACCACGCAACTGGATGTGGACCAGGCCCTGCTGAGTCTGGAACAGGCGCGGGCGCAGGTTCCCACGCTGCGGACCAGCCTGGAACAGGCAAAATACCGGCTGGCCGTCTTGCTCGGCCAACCGCCGGGCGCGCTGAATGAACTGCTCGCCGAGCCCAAGCCGGTTCCCGTCACACCGTCCGAGGTTGCGGTGGGAGTGCCGGCCGATTTGTTGCGACGCCGGCCGGATGTGCGAACCGCCGAAAGGAAATTGGCCGCGCAGACCGCCCAGATCGGTGTGGCCAAGGCGGCACGGTATCCGAGCTTCTCGCTGCTGGGCAGCATCGGTCTGGAGTCGCTCGCGTTTTCGAACCTCTGCTCTGCGAGCGCGCGAGCTGCCCAAGGCGTGGCGCAGTCCGCGTGGACGCTCTTCGACGCCGGGAGCATCCGCCAGAACATCCAGGTGCAGACCGCCCGGCAGGAAGAGGCTTTGAGCCACTACGAAGCCACGGTCCTGACAGCTCTGCAGGATGTGGAAAACGCGCTGGTGGCCTATGCAAACGAGCAGACGCGCCGGGAGTCGCTTGCGGACGCCGTGAAAGCTGGGCAGAGCGCCTTCGAGTTGGCGCTCGACCAGTACACCTCCGGCCTGGTGAGTTTCCAGACCGTGCTGGACACGCAGCAGTCCCTGCTTTCGGTCCAGGACCAGCTGGCCACCAGCGAGGCCAGGGTCGCCTCCAACTTGATCACCCTTTACAAGGCCGTGGGTGGCGGTTGGGCTCCCGCCCATACTGCCACTGCGGCCGCCAACGAGGGAGAGTTGCAGAATACGCCATGAGCCATTCCCCCATGACGCAGACAGAAGATGTCGCCCAAACGCTCGGCCTCGCCGGTACGAAACCCCGCCGCCGGCGCTGGTGGCTTTGGTCGGGTGCTGCAATTCTGGTGGGCATCATCCTTCTCACCGCGTTGGGCCGAAAACCCCTACCGGTGAAGTATGTGACCCAGCCCGCTCAACGCGGAAATCTCGTTGTCACTGTCAGTGCTACGGGCGCCCTTGAGCCGCTCAAGAAAGTGGACGTGGGTATTGAGGTCTCCGGTACCATCGAGTCGGTCGCGGCCGACTACAACGACGAGGTGAAAGTCGGCCAGGTGCTGGCCCGGCTGGACACGACCCGCCTCGAAGCACAGGCCCAGCAGAACGAAGCGGCACTCGAAGCCGCCCGCGCCAAGGTGCTCCAGGCCCAGGCGAGTGTTCAGGAAGCCGAGGCCCAACTGGCACGGCTCAACCGCGTCCGCGAGATGAGCGGGGGGAAGGTCCCGTCGCAAAACGACCTGGACACAGCCACGGCCAACCTTGCCCGCTACAAAGCGGATGAAGAGAGCGCGAAGGCCTCGGTTGCGCAGGCGCGGGCCGCCTTGGATGTGACCCGCACGGATCTTTCAAAGGCGGTCATCCGATCGCCGATCAACGGCGTCGTTTTGGTCCGAGCGGTTGAACCGGGTCAGACCGTGGCCGCATCGTTTCAAGCGCCAGTCCTGTTGACGCTAGCGGAAGACCTGACCCAGATGGAGCTGCAAGTGGATGTCGACGAAGCCGACATAGGCCGGGTCCGCGAGGGGCAAGAGGCCACCTTCACCGTGGATGCTTATCCGGACCGGGCGTTTCCGGCGCGCGTCACGCAGGTCCGTTTCGGGTCTCAGACCGTGGACGGCGTGGTTACCTACAAGACGGTGCTCAAGGTGGACAACTCCGGCCTCGCGCTGCGTCCCGGCATGACAGCGACGGCGGTGATTACCGTCGATCGCAGAGAAAACGTGCTCCTGGTCCCGAATGTTGCCTTGCGCTTTGCACCGGTGGCAAAGGAGGTGACAGGTCGGTCTCGCGGCGGCGGACTCGTCGGGATGCTCCTGCCCCGCCCGCCGGGGCTGAACGACAGGAAGATGGAGGAACCGGATACAAGGGGCAAAGAGCAGCGTGTCTGGACCCTCCGAAGCGGCCAACTTGTACCCCTTTCCATTATCACGGGAGTGACCGACGGTGTTCAGACCGAAGTCGAGAGCGGCCAAGTCGAACCAGGTACGGAGTTGGTTACCGAGGAGAGGAAGGCCTCGCGATGAACGCCACCGAATCCAAACCACAGAACGGCGCCCCGCTCATCGAGTTGCAGGGCGTGACCAAGGTCTACGGAACAGGCAGCGCTGCCATGCATGCGCTCCGGGGCGTGGACTTGCGCATCGAGCGCGGCGAGTTCGTCGCGATCATGGGCGCGAGCGGTTCGGGCAAAAGCACCTGCATGAACATCCTGGGCTGCCTCGATACCCCGACCGCCGGCCGGTATCGCTTTCAGGGCGTCGAGGTCGGAACGCTCACCCGCAATCAGCGGGCGCTTTTGCGCCGTTACTACCTGGGCTTCGTCTTTCAAAGCTATAACCTGCTCAACCGCACCTCGGCCCTCGAAAACGTGGAACTGCCGCTGATCTACCGTAGCGAACCCCTGCGTGCCCGGCATCTGCGGGCACGGCAGGCCTTGCAGCAAGTGGGACTCACGGGCTGGGAGCACCACACGCCCGGTGAGCTGTCCGGCGGGCAGCAGCAGCGGGTGGCCATCGCGCGTGCCATTGTCACCCAGCCTGTCGTTCTGCTGGCCGATGAGCCTACGGGTAACCTCGACTCCTCCCGCAGCGTCGAGATTATGGACCTCTTGACGTCCCTGAACCGCGATCAGGGAATCACGATTGTCATGGTGACCCACGAGCCTGACATGGCCGCCTACGCCAAGCGGACGGTGCATTTCCGGGACGGTCTCATCGAGCCGGATCGGTCAAGCAAGGAAGAAGTCGTATGGTCAGCATGATCGGAAACGCGCTCTTGCTCGCTCTGCGCGAGCTTCGGCGCAATGTCATGCGTTCCATTTTGACCATGCTGGGCATCATCATCGGCGTCGCGGCCGTCATCATCCTGGTGACGCTGGGCAGCGGTGCGACCCAGCGGGTGACCGAACAAATCGCCAGCCTTGGGAGCAACCTCCTCATGGTCACCCCCGGCAAGCATATGGGCCCAGGCCAGAGTTCCGGCGCCGCGCTTTTCAAGGTGGCGGACGCCGAAGCCATCGCGCGCGATGTTGCCGGGCTGGCCGCCTTGGCCCCCGTGGCGAGCCGTTCCACCACCGCCATCTACGCCAACGAAAACTGGGCCACTACGGTGACCGGCACCACCGACCAATACTTCACATTGAGCAACCGGCGGATCGAGGAGGGCCGGGCCTTCACCGCCAGCGAGGCGCGCAGCGGTGCGGCCGTTTGCGTCGTCGGTGAGACCGTGCGCAGCAAGCTGTTTGGCCGCCAAAGCCCCATAGGTAGCAGGATTCGTCTGCAGAAACTCTCCTGCGAAGTCATCGGCCTTCTTGAAGCCAAAGGCCAGTCCACCATGGGCACCGATCAGGATGATCTCATCGTGGTGCCGTTGCGCACCTTTCAGCGCCGCATCGCGGGCAACGACGACGTCAGTCTCATCCAGGTCTCCGTGAAGGACGGCGGCTCCACGGAGCGAGCGAAACGCGATATCGCACGGCTCATGCGAGTGCGCCGCCATCTCTCTTCCAACGAGGACGACAACTTCAACGTGATGGACATGAAGGAAATCGCCTCCATGCTTTCCGGGACCACACAGACAATGACCATGCTGCTTGGGGCGGTGGCTGCGGTCAGCCTGTTGGTGGGCGGCATCGGCATCATGAACATCATGCTGGTTTCGGTGACGGAGCGGACACGTGAGATCGGCACCCGCCTGGCGATCGGTGCGCTCGAACGAGAAGTGCTCCTCCAGTTTCTCGTCGAGGCCGTCGTGCTTTCCTCCTGCGGCGGTCTGATTGGGATTGTCCTGGCCCTGGCCGCTTCTGCCTCCCTCGCCGGACTCTTGCAGGTGCCATTCGTCTTCAACGGGCCGGTAGTGCTCATCGGTTTTGCATTTTCTACTGCTGTCGGTGTCGTCTTCGGTTACGTCCCGGCCCGCAAGGCGGCACGGCTCGATCCCATCGAAGCACTGCGGCATGAATAGCACCGTCAGAGACAACTTTGCCTCCGATGCCGGTTTCTCACCCACCCTGTGACGTTCGGGATGGAGATCTCCTTCCCCCAACAACGTTCTTGACAAGCCCCCTTCGAATTCATTTTTAAAATGGAATTGATTTGAAAACTCAGTTTTATATAAGAGATCATGGTAACGAGTTTCTATTCCTGGATTATGATCCAGAATCGACCGACAATCGGCCTATTGACACTTCCGGCCTCCTTATTGGAGATACCTTCCGCATGATTCGCCGGATTGAATCTTCGACGGGGTGGGAAGTTGATGGGTTACCGAACCCCGTTCCGGAACCAGCAACTATACTACTTATTGGCACTGGTTTGGTCGGTTTTGCGGGAACACGCATAAGGAAACGTTTCAAGAATTAGTCAGACTGGCATTACTAAATACCACTATGGGCCGGGCTTCAGTCCGGCCTTTTTGCGTCAGCTATTTGATTCTCCCGCTCATCGGCCTCAGGGGATGCCTTGAATCGAAGCCAAGGGCGACAACCCGGTCGCCGGCACGGATTGCCCGACACCCACCCATGACGGGGCGCTGGAAGCTGCCTGGTCGCGGAAGAACCCTTGGACCCTCTTCACCGGGAACACAAACTGGTCGGAAACTGGCAGGGACGACGCGAGTGCCATGTTGAATCGGACTGGCTTCTCATCTACAAGGTGGGCGGAGGGAAAAGGGTTCAGGCAGATCACCGACCCGGAAGCGCTTTCGGCCATTTTGGACGGCGTCCTGGCAGACCACCCCGATGCCGTGGCCAATTGGCGGGCCGGGAAGAAGCGGGCCGCCGGCTTTCTCATCGGTCAGGCCTTGCAGCGCTCAGGGGGCAGAGCGAATCCCCGGTCGCTCGCCAGGCTGCCGGAGGGCAGGTGAGGTCCGCGCCTCCAACCGGGCGGGGCTAACGGCTCGCGGCATTGGATTTCCAGCCGGCTGTTTGGTACGATTCAAACGTTATGGAAATGCAAACCGAAGAATGGCTGAAGCAATCCGATTACGATATGGAGACCGCCGACTATATGTGGCAAGGCGGTCGGCACATGTACGCCGTCTTCATGTGCCACCTTGCCATCGAAAAGGCGCTCAAGGGACTCTACTTCGAGAAGCGTCGGAAGCTCCCGCCAAGATCTCACAATCTGATTCATCTGCTGAACGAGGTCGGAATCAAGCCCCCGGAAGATCCAGGCAAGTTTATTGTGAAACTGAGCGAGGCCAGCGTCCCAACGCGCTATCCTGAATGCCTGGCCAGGCTTCAGCAGACTTACACGGAGGCCGTTGTCCAAGACATTCTTGCCGAGGCTCGGGAGGTCATTCTGTGGATAAGAAGGCAGCTATAGAGGCTGTCGCCAAGTTCCGCCAAGCCATCGAAGCGCGTGGCATTCGACCTCACAAGATCATCCTGTTCGGCTCGTACGCCACCGGTGCCAACCGCGAAGGCAGCGACATTGACATTGTCGTTATCTCCGACGACTTTGTCGGCAGAAGTTACTGGGAGCGAATCGACATCTTGTCCGATGCCGTCTATGAAGTCTTTGCTCCGGTCGAGGCAACGGCTCTCACACGCGAGGAATGGGAGCGGGGTGATTCATTCGTTGCCGCATTCGCCCGAGATGGCGAGGTGCTCTTTGCAGCCTGACGGAGAAGTCCGCCGGCTTTCTCATCGGTCAGGCCATGCGGCGCTCAGGGGGCAGAGCGAATCCCCGGTCGCTCGCCAGGCTGCCGGAGGGCAGGTGAGGTCCGCGCCCGGAATCGGGCAAGTCTAACGGCTCGCGGCACGGAAGCCCGCGTCGCGGAGCGCGAGCTGGCCCTGCCGGGCGAGGTCGATCGACTCGGCCAGGATGCGGGCCGCCTCCTGCGGCGCATGGAAGCCGGTGGAGTTCTCCGACTCCACGAAATCGAGGCGGAACTGGGCCTGCCGCTGCAGCCGCCGAGCCGGTCCGAGCGCCTCGTCGCTCATGCCGTCGTCACGGGCCTTCCCCAGGTCGGCGATCAGCGCCACCAGCGCCTCCATGGAGCGTTCCCGCAGGTCATGCGTCCGTTCCTGGATCGCCTCGGCCCGGGCCTTGATCTCCTCCTCCGCCACGTTGTGGCAGGTCTGGCAGGCATGGTTGAGGTTGAGGAGCGGCGAGCGCACGTGGTGGTCGGAGATCTTGAAGGCGCCCACGCGCCGGTAGCCCATGTGGCAGTCGGCGCACGCCACCCCGGCGCGGGCGTGGATGCCCTGGTTCCAGAGTTCGAACTCGGGATGCTGCGCCTTGAGCACCCGCGCCCCGGTCCCGGCGTGGGTCCAGTCCGCAAAGTCGACCGCATCGTAGTAGGCCAGCATCTCCTCGATCTTCAGGCCCTGCGCCCACGGGTAGACGAGGCGCTTCTCCTCCCCCTTGAAGTAGTACTCCACATGGCACTGGCCGCACACGAACGAGCGCATCTCCTGGCGCGTGGCGTCCCGGTTAACGTCGTAGTCGCTCACCCCCTGCGACGCCTTGAGCGCCCGCATCCCTTCCAGGAACGCGGGGCGGGTGACGCGGAGCTGCATGGAGACCGGGTCGTGGCAGTCGATGCACGACACCGGGTACCGGACGTCCTGGCGCGCCTCAGCCCAGGGCATGGCGTTCAGCCGCTCGAACCCCCGCACCGGATCGCCCTCCCCCAGGGTCATGTAGGCGACGTAAGCGGAGGCGTGGCAGTTGATGCAGGTGCCGGGCTGCCGGACCACCCGCTGGCGCTCGGTGAACGTCTGGTCCTCGAGCATGTAGGCGTGCCCTCGTTTCTCGCGGTAGTCGACCGCGAAGGCGTAGCCCGCCCACATGACCTTCAGGCGCGGGTCCTCCTCGAGCATCGAGCGGGCCACCACCGAGCGCGGGTCGACCTCGGTCGGGGTGCGGGGAAGCGCCTCGCTTCCGCCGAAGCGGGTGCGCACCTGGTCCACCGTGCGTAGGTACTGGTCGTAGTGCAGCGGGAAGTTGCGTCCCCAGACGGCAGGGTCTTCGGTGCGGTCGTCCACCTCGGCCACGCGGAAGAAAGGGTTCTTCGCCTCCTGCTTTCGCTCCAAGATGTTCACGAGCAGCGCCGCAACGCCGGCCGCGACGATCGCAACCACCGCGGCGGAGAAGAGGAGCAGGCGCACGAGACGGTGCGGCTTCGGCACGGCGGAGGGGCTCTCGGTCATCACGTCCTCCCGGTTACAGGTGGCCTACACGGCGGTGGCAGCGCAGACACTCGATCCTTTCCGCGGCCGGCCGCGCCGCGTCCATGGCGGTGACGATGGCGCCGTGACAGCGGCGGCATTGAGACTCCGCCACGCGTCGGCTGCCCTCCTTGATGCGGATCGGGTCGAAAAACGCGCCCGATGTGAACGCGAACGAATGCCAGAAGCCGTTGGAGGCCTTGGTTGCATACTTGAAAACCAGGTTGTGAGGGGTGTGGCAGTCGTTGCACACGGCGACGTGGCGGTGCGAGGATTTCATCCACCCGCCGAAGTGCTCCGCCATGGCGTGGCAGTTGGCGCAAGCCGCCGGATCGTTGGTGAGATAGGAGCCGCCCTCGGCGTAGAGAAAGGTATAGAGGCCCAATCCGGCCGCCGCCCCGAGCGCCACGCTCAAGGTCATGGCAGCCATCACCACGGCACGAGCGCCCTGCATCTGCGCCTCCCTGCACATCCGACCGGCCGGCCATACCGCTCGGGCCATCGCGGCAGGCCCGTCTCAGGAGTAGGATGCGAGGTCTGTTCCGGAAGGAAGCAGGATAGGCAAGCAGCGTTCTTGTGTCAAGAAAGAGAGCCTTCCCAAGCGCGTGATGCCGCAGGCAAGGGCCCGAGGCGGGTTCACGGGCATTTGGGGGCGCCGGCATAGGCGAACTTGATCCCGTCGAACAGGATGGCGCCTTCGTCCTTGGAGATCACCTGGAAGGGAATCCTCCTGGTCCGTCCATCCGGGTACGTCACAAGGATCACCCCCTGGGTCTTGTCTCCCTGGACGGTCCATCGCGCCGCGCCGCTCTGGCTGTTGACGCCGCCCCAGACCGGATCCCCCGCACTGCCCGAGGCGCTGAACTCGTAGGTATCCAGGTAGCGGCCGTCCGGGCACAACGTCACCGTGCGCTCGGTGCCGGCGCTGCCGTAGATCGTGGAGCCGCTCGAATAGGAGTAGTAACTCCCGGAGAAGTAGCTCATGAGGGCGCTCGCGCCCTCGGACGCGGCCGGGGGAGAAGGCGCAACCGGAGGCGGGGAGGCCGGCGGTTTCGGGGCCGTGCCCGCGGCCGCGGGCGGGGAAACTTCCGGGATCTTCGTCTGCCCGCCCTCCGACGAACGTACAAACTCGAGAGAACGGGAGGCAACCTCGCCGTTGCTGTCGGCCTCGATCAGCGTGAACACCAGAACGGCTCCCTCGAATTCCGCCTCAAAAAGGGATTGCCCGGAGCCTCCGGTGATCATCCCGGATGCGATCCCCTCCTCGACAGTGCCTTCCAGGCCGCGGCGCGTCCCATCGGCGCCCGACAGGGTCCCGGTGATCCTGCCCGAGGCGTCCTCGTTGAGCACGAGGGTCAAGCCTTCGGACTTCATGACATAGGTTCCACGGTAACCCTCGCCGAAGGCGGTGCCGACGGCCAGCCATCCGACCAGCAGGACAAGAACGAATACCTTGCGCATGTAGGAACCCTCCCTTCCCTTTGCTTGGCCGTCAGGAGAGTAGCAGGCAACGGCAGGAGGATACAAGCAGAAACCCACGGATGCCCGCGAGCTCTCCAAGGATTGACCCGCCCGGCCTGCCTTCCATATAGTGAGCACGCCTCGCAACCGAACCGCGGAGGATCGGAATCCACCATGAAGACATCCCCGGATGAGCCCGTACGCCTCGACAGAAAAGGCTTCGTTGCCGCCGTCACCTTGAACAGGCCTCCCCACAATCCCCTGGGCATGGCCGTGATCGACCGGCTGGAGGAACTCTTCACCGAACTCGCCTCGGACGAATCCGTGCGGGCCGTCGTGCTCACGGGCGCGGGAGACCGCAGCTTCTCGGTAGGGGCGGACATCAAGGAGTTCGGGACCGGTATTGAGAGGATAGGCTTGAAGGGCTTCATCGACCAGAGGCTCCGCGTTGCGGACCGGATCGAGAAGCTGCCCAAACCCGTTGTCTGCGCGATCCGCGGCGCGTGCGTCGGCGGCGGCCTGGAGTTCGCCCTGGCGTGCCATTTCCGAATAGCGGCCGAGGGAGCACGAATCGGGCTCCCGGAGATCGAGCTGGGGATCGTGCCGGCCTGGGGCGGCACGCAGCGGCTCACGCGCACGGTGGGCCGCGCTCACGCCCTGGACCTGATGCTCCGGGCCAGGCTGATCGGAGCGGAAGAGGCCTATCGCATCGGCCTGGTGAACGAGGTCTGCCGGCCCGCCGATCTGCTCGACCGCGCCCACGCCCTGGCGGGCGAGCTGGCCGAGAAGCCTCCCATCGCGGTGGCCGGCATCCTGAAGGCCGTGATCGAGGGAGGGGCGCTTCCCCTCGAAGACGGACTCGCCCTGGAATTCGCCGCCGTGGAGAGGACGAGCGGCACCGAAGATGCCGGCGAGGGGATCTCGGCATTCTTCGAGAAGCGCAAGCCGGTCTTTCGCGGCAGGTAGAGAAAGGAGAACCGGGATGGAGACACTGAAGACCATGACCTACGAGGCGGACGGGAGGATCGCCAGGATCACGCTCAACCGCCCCGAACGGGGCAACGGGATCACCATGGACCTGCCGCGAGAGCTCGCCCGCTGCGTGGAACGGGCCGATCTGGACCCTTCGGTCCACGTGATCGCCCTGGCAGGCAAAGGCAAGGGGTTCTGCGGGGGCTACGACCTCGTGGACAGCGCCGAGGGCATGGGAAGATTCGGAAACGCAGGTTCGATCAAGGGCTCTGCCCTGGATCCCATGGTCATCGCGCAGAACCACAACCCGGCGGACGTGTGGGACCCGATGGTCGACTACCAGATGATGTCCCGCAACGTGCGCGGGTTCATGAGCCTGTTCCACGCGAACAAGCCCGTGGTCTGCAAGGTGCACGGCTTCTGCGTGGCGGGCGGCACGGACATGGCCCTGTGCAGCGATCTTCTGGTCATCGCGGAGGACGCGAAGATCGGCTATCCGCCCGCGCGCGTCTGGGGATCCCCGACCACGTCTGTCTGGGCATTCCGCATCGGGATCGAAAAGGCCAAGCGGCTTCTCTTCACCGGGGACTGTCTGAACGGCAGGGAGGCGGTCGAATGGGGGCTCGCCACCGAGTGCGCACCGGCCGACCGTCTCGATGAACGGTTCGAGATCCTGCTCGGCAGGATCGCCCGTCTGCCGGTGAACCAGCTCATCATGATGAAGCTCCTCATCAACCAGACCGTGCTCGCCGCGGGCTTGCAGCCCACGCAGATCCTGGGAACGATCCTGGACGGCATCGGCCGCCACACGAGGGAGGGCTACGCCTTTCAACGGCGCGCCGCCGAGGCCGGCTTCAGGCAGGCCGTGCGCGAGCGGGACGAACCCTTCGGCGACTTCGGCGCGAGCACGTTCAAGGGGTGATTCCGTCTGCGGGAAAGACCGTTCGCACCCTGCGGGCAGGAGCCGCGGTCAGGCCCGGGAGAGGAGGCCCGTCTCTTTCTATTGGACCCGCCAGATCGTATAGTTGCCGAAGACCGCCACCGGCCGATAGCGAGTCCGGATCCACCGATCCAGGTAGCGGACGCCGCTGCTGACGCTGCTGTCGTTCGGCTCCGATGGTGCCGGCCACTCGGCCAGCACGATCCATTTCACGCCCCGCCGTTCGATGTCCCGAGCGATGGTCTGTTGCACCTCCAGCGTAGTGGCGACCCCGGGGTGCAGTTCGTGATAGGCCGTCGGGCAGGGTCGGCCGGCCAGGAAGTAGAACGCCGCATCGTTGAAGAGGATGAGATCGTGACGGTGGTTCCCCACGAAGATCGGCTCATCGGGTGCCGTCACGTTGCGTACAAGCTCGATCGCCTGTGCCTGGTAGGAGCTGAGAACGGCGCAACCGGCCCGCTCCACCTCGGAATGGCACGAAAAAGGGGACGCATACCGCACAGTATCCGACAGAGCCTGAGCGGCGGGACGAAGGTGCGCTCCCAGGAATGACGCCGCCAGCGCCGTGAGGGCCGCAGCCGCCGCGCCGACCGTCACCGGACGGCGCCTCCGGTCCTCCCACGGCACGCGGCCGACCAGGAAGGCGAACGCCAGAGAGGCCCAGATCGAGGCAGGCAGCACATGGATCCAGTCATACCGGCTGAGCGCCTGCGCAAAGACCAACCCACCGAATGCGATCACCAAGGCTCCGCCGGTGCGATTCCGCGCTGCAGGCTCGTCCTCCGCCCTGCGTTTGAAGAGCGAAACGCCGATGCTCAGTGCCGAAATGACGAAGATCGCAGGCGGAAGGTAGAACTGCGCCCAGCGGACGTACTCGGACGGACTTTGAAAGAACAGCTTGAAATCGGGCACGAGCCGGGGATAGGGCAGATGCCGCACCCTGCGGAAGGTGGTCAGGGGAAAGACCACCAATAGCTCCCAGATCCGCTTCGCCCCGGCGCCAAGAAGCAGATACAGATAGAAAGGCACGGCAACCGCGGCCGCGCAACCCAGGAAGACGCCCGCCGCCCGCAACAGTGCCCGGGGCCTGGCCGACGGCGAAGGCGGGCTCGACAGGACAGAGAAAACCCAGGCGAGAACGATCGCCACACCCGCATAGAGGCCCACGTCGACCCTGAAAAGGGCCGCCGCGCCCGTCAGCGCGCCGCTTGCGGCCAGCCAGCGCTGCCGGCCCGTCCCTGCGTATCGCATCCAGGAGAGCAGCGCAAAGGACGCCAGCGCCAGCGCAGGAAAGACCGCGTAAGAGTAGAACAGCCCCGTGCCGAGCCACAGCGTGATCAGGGCGGCGGCCGCGACGGCGGCCGGAACCGGGGCAATGCGCCGACCCATCAGAAAGACACCCACCACCAGCGCAAAACGCACCAGGATGTCGTACAAACGCGCCGCTCCCAGGGTCGTACCGAACAGGCGGAAAACGCCGGCCAGGGCATAGGATTGGCCGGCGGGATAGACCGTCCAGAAGTCTCGGTACGGGATCTCGCCCTTCAGAACCCGTTCGCCGCCCACCAGGGCAAAGCCCTCGTCGTACACATGCACAAAGGTGCGAAACGAGACAAAGAGGAAAAGCAGCGCGAGGGCGGAACAGACCAGCAGACAGGCTTTCCTCAGCCCCTTGCTGGACACAAACGGGGCGGTTTGAGCCGTCGCCATAGGACACCTGTCAGGGTCAGGCTTTCACGTTACACTCCACCATCTCGACACTTCCGGTTAAGGGAACAAGGATCCGGCGGCCCGCCTTTTCAACTCTTCCTGCGCAGGGCCTTCTTGTCCACCTTTCCCACCGATGTGAGCGGGATCGCATCGACGAACTCGTAGATCTTCGGTACTTTGTAGGGCGCGAGGTTCTCTTTCGCATACGCCCTGAGCTCGGCCTCGACTTCGGCGTCGGGTCTGTCCCGGTACGCTTCGCTCTTCTGAACCACGAGCTTCACGATCTCGCTGTCCGGCCGCTGCGGGTTGGGCAGCCCGATGAGGGCGCACATGCCGATGGCCGGGTGCTTGAACAGCTTGTCCTCCACTTCGGAGGAGAAGACCTTGTACCCGCCCACGATGAGCATGTCCTTGGCCCGGTCCACCACGTAGACGTACCCGTCCTCGTCCATCCGGCCCACGTCCCCCGTGTGCATCCAGACGGCGCCGTCGTGCTCCCGCAGCGCGTTGCGCGTCTCCTCGGGCTTGTTGAGATAGCCCTTCATGACCTGCGGGCCGCTGCAGATGAGCTCCCCTTCCCCACCCAAAGGCACCTGGGTCTCTCCATCGGCCAGGTCCACGATCCGGAGCCGGGTATTGGGCAGCGGCAAGCCGACGGAGCCGATCTTCTTCTTTCCCCTGACCGGGTTGACGGTGACGAGCGGGCTCGTTTCGGTCATGCCCCAGACCTCGACCATCTTCCCACGGCCCACCACCGCCTCCAGATCCCTGACCGCCTCGGCCGGGAACGGGGCGGCCCCGGATCCGCAGTACTTCACCCGGGAGAAATCCTGCCTCCGGAATGCCTCCTCGGCAAGGAGCATCATGTAAAGGGACGGCACATTGAGAAGCAGGGTCGGCCTGTACTTCTCGTATTCGCCGATGATGTGATCGACCTTCCTGGGGTCCGGAATGAGGATCTGCGTCACCCCCCACGAAAGTGCGCAGGTCCCCAGAAACAGCCCGGCCTGGTGGAAAAAGGGAAACCCGCAGAGGAAGATCTCGTTGCCCTTTTCGAACTTCGACCAGTGCTCGAATTGGCACATGTTGGCGACCAGGTTCCGGTGGGTCAGGACTGCGCCCTTGGGCGGGCCCGTCGTCCCGCCCGTGTACTGGATGTAACAGGCCTCGTCGCCGGTGAACCCGACCCGAGGCGGTTCATCGGGACGGCTCGAGAAGAATCCCATGAAGGAAGCCACTTCCTTGCCGGCGAGCGGCCTGCCGACGGGGTAATCGGCAACGCTCGGCAGGCAGTCGAAGACGCCTGCGACCAGGACCTGCTTCACCTCCGGGGTCTGATCCGCGACCCCTGCGTACTTGGCCTCGAACAGGAGATCCAGGGTGACGAGGGCCTTGGCCCCGCAATCTTTCAACTGGTAGACCATCTCCCCGGGCGTCAGCAGCGGGGAGAGCCCCGAGATCGCGCATCCGGCACGCAGCGAACCGACCAGGGCGATCAGATACTGGGGGATGTTCGGCAGGTTGATGGCCACCAGGTCCCCCTTCCCCAGACCTCGTTCGCTCAAGGCCCGGGCAAACCGGCCCGAATGCTCCAGGAGTTCGCCGAAGGTCGTCGTAGCGCCCAGATAATGGAAGGCGGCTCGATGGGCGTATTCTTCGAATGCTCGAACAATCATCTCCGGGAGGGAGATGTCCGGGATTTCGATCTCGGCGCTTACATCCGGATCGTAGGACTTGAGCCACGGCTTGCTGTCGTAAAGCATGCTTGCCTCCTCGGTACGGGAAGGGCGTCCATCCCTTTCTTGATGGCGGAAATGTAGTCGGCTCAACCGTCGGGTGTCAAGCCGGCCGGCCTTCCTTTACAAGGCTCGCGGAGGGCTGCTATATTCCCGGCGCTTATGTGGGACGAAGCCAAACCGATCGTCGTTCCCTGTGCCCGGGCGATCACACCCTACCTGCAGGGGGAGGTGGAAGCCCTGGGCTTCCCCGTGGTCTCCGTGTCGGAGTCCCTCGTAGAGACGGCGGGCACGCTCACCGACACCTTCCTTCTCAACCTCTCGCTCCGAACGGGCCAGCGTGTTCTGTTCCTCCTGCGGGAATTCACCGCGCGCGAAGGCGATGAGCTGTACCGGGCAGTCACACGTCTCCCCTGGGAGGAGATGTTGCCCAAAGGGGGGTATGTCTCGGTGACTTCCTCGGTCGACAACCCCACCATCCGCGACTCCCGTTACGCCAATCTGCGGTTCAAGGATGCCGTGGTGGACCGGATCCGGCGGAAGACCGGAACGCGCCCGGACTCCGGGCCCCTGCGTACGCACACGGTTCTCCACCTGTATTGGAAGGAGGACCTCTGCCGGGTCTACCTGGACACCTCGGGGGAACCGCTCTCCAAACGCGGGTACCGGAAGATCCCGCTCCGGGCGCCGATGCAGGAGACCCTGGCCGCGGCCGTTGTCATCGCCGCCGGTTGGGACGGGAAGGGCGCGTTCGTGAACCCCATGTGCGGCAGCGGAACCCTGGCCGTGGAGGCCGCCCTTCTGGCCCTCGGCCGGGCCCCGGGTCTCCTGAGGAACAACTACGGCTTCATGCATCTGGCCGGATTCGACAGGGGCCTCTACCGGACAATCCGCAAAAGGGTGCGCGCAGCCTCGCGCAGGTCTTTTCCCGGCCGGATCATCGCCTCGGACCGGGACCCGGACGCGGTCGAGGCGGCCCGAAAGAACGCCGCCACGGCCGGGCTCAAGGACATGATCGAATTCCATGTCTGCGACTTCGCGGAGACGCCCGTGCCGCAGGGGGAGGGCTTGGTGGTGATCAACCCGGAATACGGCGAGAGGATGGGAGAGGTGAAGAGGCTCGGGCCGGTCTACAGCCGGATCGGCGACTTCTTCAAGAACCGTTGCCAGGGGTACCGGGGCTACGTCTTCACCGGCAACCTCTCCCTGGCAAAGAAGGTGGGCCTCAAGGCCCGGAGGCGAATCCGCTTCTTCAACAGCCGGATCGAGTGCAGGCTTCTGGAGTACGAACTCTACCCGGGAAGCCGCAGAGATAGGGGTCATGGGCTGGAATAAAGACCGGACAGAGGGAAACGACACACATGCAGGAGAGACCGCCACGGCGAGGATCTGTCAGGACCGGGATGCCGACCTTCCGGAGGAAGTCATGTCCGATCTCCCTGCGTATCCGCGCTTCGAAGTCGGGCCAGGATCCCTTCCAATCGTCTTGCGCTTCGCAGCACCTCGCCATACCGTTCATTTTGTAAGAATCGAGCAGGACCCCGTCAGCCCCCCTTGGTCTCATCGAGGATCTCCAGAACGCAACGTCTCCTTGCCTTCATCGCCGCATTGTTGAGAATGGTGCGGATCGCGATCGCGGTTCTGCCCTGCTTCCCGATGACCTTCCCCATGTCCTCTTTGGCGACCGTGAGTTCGAGGATGGAAGTATTCTCCCCTTGCTTTTCACTCACCCTCACCTGTTCGGGATGGTCGACCAGCGTCTTCGCCATGTACTCGACCAGCTCTCTCATGCTCTCCGGCATCGCCGATCCCTCCATGCTCTCCACGGTCTCTTTTCCGGCTGGACAGGTAGGGAGAACGTTCACATCCGATGTTCGGGCGGTCTGTTACAAGCCGCCCCATGCTTTCAGAACCGATGGAGATGCACATCATCCCGGTCGGGCGCTTGTTTTCTCCACGGGTTCTGTTTCGCAGACATCATGGACTGGAATCCGGTCTGTAAATGGCGAACCCTTTCCCCTCGGGCGTTGTCCGGAAATCGACGACCATGCCTTCCAACGCCCGGATCAGATCGGCTCCGATCAGCAGGATCTTGACACCATCTTCGCTCTCCACGATCTGGTCTTCCGGCTTTTCCTTGTCCCAGATCATCTTCCACTTGCCCGCTTTCTTGGGGGAAGGAATCAGGCGGATCGTCTTCTCGGCATCCGTCCGCAGCCTGAGCAGCCTTGCCTTGAGTTTTTCCTTTGCAAATGCAGTCACGGTCAACATGGGGCCTCCTTTCGTAAGGAAATCCAGGACTCCCGCCGGCGGACGCCGGAAGACGCAATCCCTCACGTTCAGGCGAACAGGGAGCGAAGAGCCTCGCCGCATCTGTCTTGCTCTTTTGCACTATCAAGAAAAGACCGGCACAGAAGCCCACGCCGGCGATCTGATGTTCGAGGCTCTTCGATGTGAGGTGCCAAGTTCAGGATGGAATCAAGTCGGTACGATCTATATCCTCTTCAGGATACGCCCCTTTCAGAAAACAAGTCAAACGGAAATCACGAAAGACTCAGAAATCCGTCCAGGTTTCCTCTCTGCCGGAGAAGAAGGCCTTCGGGTCGTCGATCCACTGGCGCGGGTCGGTGGCGGCGGCATCCACGACCGGGAGGATCAGCCGCGAGGGGTGTCCTTCGTCGTGAAGGATCCAATTCTCGGAAGGGACGAGGCTCGGGAGGAAGTGCGGATAATCGGTGACCGCCACATCGATCCGGATCTGGTGGCCGGCCAGGAATACGTTCGCTGCGGGCCATATCTCGATCACGTATTCATAGGCCTCACCGCTCTCGGGCGGCACAGGGCTCGCATCCTCCGGGTACAGGAACGGATCATAGCCTTCTCCTGTCCAGTCCGGCCGGGCCGGGTCCGGGCGATGCGAGGCTGCGAGCCAACCGGAAGTGATGTTCCGCACACGGCCGTCCGGGAAGACATCGTTCAGGTTCACGGTCCAGTGCACGTCCCGCTGCTGCGCCCAGGGGATAAGAAGGGAAACATCGGTCCCGCTCGCCTCGGCCTGTTCGTACCAGATAGCGGGCGGGGCCTCGCAAGGGTCGCCGAAGTCCGATCGGGCCCAGAGCCGGAGCACGGACGGCCCCGTGACCTCCACATCCCGGTTCAGGGGCGCGGTCGAAAAGGTGAGCAGGTGCCTCTCGTTTTCCCGCTCGTCTTCCGCATGGGGCGGAGGCGAGAAATCGCCGCCGCCCCATCGGACTGCAGATCGGGACTTCTGCCCGGTGAAACGGGCGGGGTCCTGCCGCGGATCGTAGGAGATGCCGCTCGTCGAGACGCCCTCGGGCCACGGCCCCCCCGGACCCGCTTCCCGGGACCAGAGGAGGCTCCCGTTGTTGAGCGACTCGTTCCGGTCGTGCTCCTGTCGTCGGCCGGAGAGGTAAAGGGTCTCGTAGCGCGCCCGCTCGAGCGGCCATTCCTTCTCCCTCCTCCACTGCTCGCGCCCGAGCACGTAGAGAATGACCGGCGCCGAGGGGTCCAGGATGTCGTAGTTCCGGTAGTCCGGGTCGTCGTCCGCCTTGAGGTGCCAGTCGAACCACCTCCGGTGAAGGAACTCCATGGGCAGCCCCGTCATGAAGGCGCCGGTTATGTGATACCAGGGGCCCACGATGATTCGCATCGGGCCCGCCCTTCCCCCTTCCCTCTCGATCCTTCGCTTCTCCTGTGTGATCCCGGCGAAGTTGAGCATGCTTCCCCGGGTGAAGATGTCCCACCAGCCGGCGGTCGTCAAGATCGGAATGCCGGCCGCCTCCTGCCAGCAGCTCATGGGGGAGCGTTCATCGAAGAAGGGGCTGTCCGTCGTCCGGCTCAGCCACGACAGGACCTCCGCCTCCTGCTCCTTGTGCTCTTTCAGGGCCTTCAACCCGGACAGGACGTCCTCGAGCACGTGGTCGCGCCTGGGCCTGGCGAGCTGTGTGGGCGGCAGCTTGAACGAGAGATCGAGGGTGGACCGGGCCCAGAACAACATGAACTCCTGTTCGAAGATCCCGCCCTGAAAGAAGATGTCCCGGTAGGTGTCCGCATGGACGACGCCCGGGAGGATCGCCTTCAAATGCTCGGGCCTCCGGCCGGCCGCGAGCAGGGAGGTGATCCCCATGTAGCTCGGTCCGTACATGCCCACCTTCCCGTTGCTCCACGGCTGATCCGGAATCCAGTGGTCGATGACCCACGCCACGTCGTCGATCTCCCTGCCGGAGAGCGACTCCCACCCCCCTTCCGAGGATCCGCTGCCCATCACGTCCAGGATCACCACCGCATAGCCGCTCGAAACGAGGGAGTTGAAGGCCAGGATCCGCACGAACTCTCTCCGGTAGGCGGTCGCGATGAGGAGCACGGGAAAGCGCTCGTCCGAGGCGGGCCGGACTACGTTCACGTAGAGCTTCCGCTCCTGCGGTTCGTCCGGGCGAACGATGGGGATCCCCTTCTCTTCGAGAACGGGGTACGGCGTGGCCGGCTCCATCTGCGGCAGAGGGATCTTCCGGCTGCCTGCCGGCAGGCCCTCGTCTTGGGTCTCCGGGCCGCTGCCGCAGGAGAACAGGAGCAGGATTCCCGCAAGGGCACATCCGAACCTCTTCTTCCTCATCGGAATTTCTCCGCACCGTTTCCGCGCCACGGGCCGAGAGCACGTCGGACATGGTAGTATCGACCGGGCGGCCATTTATTTCAAGCCGGAGGGGCTTCTCGCACGAGGGCCGGGCGGGTTCGCCGGGCACGGAATTGACCGATTCGACCGGATAGGCTTATGTTGGTTTTCCAGCCTGAAGACCAGGGTGACGGGAGACGAAAAGAGCGGTAGATGGCGTCGGACCGGTATCCTGAGAAAACGAAGGACTTCGCTGACGCCCTAGCGGACTGCAACGGGCTGCGCGGTGCCGGGTTCGTCCGATGGGCCTTCACCCCGGGAATGCTGTTCGCCGCCCCGGAGAAATGGTGGGGGGACCGGGGGCTGCGGCCCAGGCCGCACGAGGGAGTCGACCTGTGCCTGTACCTGGACGAGTCAGGCCGCATCTTCGCGCTCGACGCATCTGCACGGATCCCGGTGATGCTCGACGGGACGGTGAGGAAGATCGAGAAGGACTATCTCGGACAATCCGTGTACGTGGACCACGCAGTCGATGACGGGGACGGGAGAAGCCTTTGGACGATGTACGGACACACCGCGCCCCTGGACCACGTCCGCCCCGGGACAAGCGTTCGGCAAGGCGAGATCATCGCATCGCTGCCGGAAAAGAACAAAAAGGCCACCGGCCCCCGGCCCCATCTTCATCTGACCATCGCATGGGTATACCCGGAACGAGCCCTTCGCGAACTCGGCTGGGAGACCCTGCACGACCGCGGGATCGCCCTCCTCATCGACCCTTTGCAAGCCATGGGCTGTCCCTATAGAATTCTGGATCCGGGCGTTTCGCCGGAATCGCTTTAGGGCGCGGGAAGGGAAGGCAGGACCGCTCCCTGTCCGGCCGACGGCCGCAGAAGCCACTTTCACGAGCCTCCGGAGGCCCTTGGTGTCGTCGGAATCCTCAAGGCCCGAGCCCGAGTTCGTTGGGTACTTCCCGGGCGCGATCGGCCTGATCACCCATGCCCACGCCGTATACTATTATGAGCACTGGGGCTTTGACGTCACCTTCGAGACACAGGTCGGCAGGGAGCTGTCCGAGTTCGTGGCCCGCTTCCGGGAAGGCCGCGACGGACTTTGGGTCGCCCGGGTCAAGGGAGCGTTCGCAGGCTCGGCGGCGATCGACGGTCGGAATGCAGGCGAAGAGGGCGCCCGGCTGCGCTGGTTCATCGTGATGCCGCCCTTTCGGGGCGCGGGCCTGGGCAAGATCCTGCTCGGCCGGGCGGTCGCGTTCTGCCGGCAGAGGAGCTACCCCGGGGTCTACCTGTGGACCTTCCAGGGGCTGGACGCGGCCCGCGCCCTGTACGAGCGCCAAGGGTTTCGCCTCTGCGAAGAACACAAAGTCGATCAGTGGGGCCGCCGGATCACCGAGCAGAGGTTCGAACTGCGCTTCGGACGGCAGGCGGCCTATGAAATCAACGGTTCCCCCTCAGGCAAAAGACGATAGGAGAGGTCATGGTTTCGAGAAGGTCCCTGGCCGATCTGGACAAGGCACATCTGATTCATCCGCTGACTCACCCGAGGCACTTTGAAACCCACCATCCGCCCCGCATCGTGGTGGAGGGCAAGGGGGTGAGGATCCGGGACTCGGAGGGCCGGGAAATCCTGGACGGCTTCTCCGGGCTCTGGTGCGTGGCCGTGGGGCACAATCATCCCAGGATCATCGAGGCCGTCACACGGCAGATGAACAAGTTAAGCTACTTCACCTCCTTCCACGGAGTTTCGACACCTCCCTCCATCGAGCTTGCCGCGAGGCTCGCCGGCCTTTTCGATCCCGCGCACAAACTTACGCGGGCCTGGTTCACCTGCGGAGGCTCGGAGTCCAACGAGACGAACATCAAGATGGCCCGGCTTTACTGGGCCCTGATGGGCAAGAGCGAGAAGAACAAGATCCTCTCCCGAAGGTATTCCTACCACGGCATGGGGCTGGCCACCACGGCGGCCACGGGCATCTTCCCCTTTCACTTCAATATCGACCCACTGCCGGGTGGCTTCGTCAAGGCGGCGGCACCTTACTGCTATCAGTGTGAGTTCGATCTCACCTATCCGGCCTGCGATCTCGCGTGCGTCCGGGACATCGAGGAGACGATCCGGGAGGAGGGCCCGGAGACGATCGCGGCCTTCGTCGCGGAGCCGGTGATCGGATCCGGCGGCGTCATCCCGCCCCCGGACACCTACTTTCCACGCATTCGCGAGCTCTGCGACCGGTACGAAATTCTCCTGATCCTGGATGAGGTCATCACCGGCTTCGGCCGGACCGGCGCCATGTTCGCCCACGAGCACTGGGGAGGCATCCGCCCGGACATGCTCAGCCTGGCCAAGGGGATCAGCTCGGGCCACATCCCGCTGGGCGCCTGCGTGATGCGCTCCGACCTGTACGACGCAATCGGCGAGCGTCAGGACGACAGGCTGCCCCTGATGCACGGCTTCACCTACATGAACCACCCCGTCGCGTGCGCCGCGGGGCTCGCCAACATCGAGGTCATCGAGGAGGAGGGCCTGGTCCGGAAGGCCCGGGAGAACGGAGCGTATTTGCTGGAAGGGCTCCGGACGCTCGCCCGCCACGATTCCGTGGGAGACGTGCGGGGCATGGGCATGCTGGCCGCGATCGAGTTTGTGGCGGACAAGCAAACCAAGATGCCGATCCAGCCCGAGAACTCGGCCCCGGAGACGGTGGCCGACCTGTGCTGGGAGAAGGGCCTGTTCATCCGATCCTCCACGATGGAGACCGTCTGCATCGCGCCGGCCCTGATCATGGACAGGCCCGACATCGACCGGATCGTGGACACCCTCGACGCATCCATCCGGGAAATGGAGAAGAAGCTGCTTAAGTAGAAGGCCCGGCAGGGGGAAACAGCCACGGAGTTGCCGGGCCCTCAACCGCGCAGAGGAGAGGATCCCTGTCATGGAACGGAGATTTCAAGGCGTGTACCCCGTGGTGCTGACCCCGCTGACAGCCGCAGGCGCCGTCGACGCGGCGGCACTGGAAGAGATCGTGGACTTTCTGATCGGAAAGGGCGTTCACGGGCTGCTGATCCTGGGCAGCAACGGCGAATCGCCCTTCCTGACGGATGCCGAAAGGAGGCAGGTCGTCACGGCCGCCGTGGGGGCGTGCGGGGGGCGCGTGCCGGTCATGGTCGGAACCGCCTACATGGGCACGGACCCGACGATCGAGTTCGGGGCCTTTGCCCGCAAGGCGGGCGCGGACGCCCTGCTCTCCGCCCTGCCCGTCTATTACCCCCTCGAAGAGGAGGACGTCTACCGTCATTATCGGGCCCTCTCGGAACGGCTCGACATGCCGATCTTCTATTACAATTTCCCCATGGCCACGCACCTGACGCTCACCCCGCAGCAGATCCACCGCCTCTCGACGATTCCGAACATACGGGGCGTCAAGGAGTCGATCGCCGACCTGGCCGAGTTGGCGGCACTGGTCGATCTGACACGGGGCACGGCCTTCGATGTCCACACCGGCACCTCCATGAACTTTTTTTACGCCCTGCAGGGCGGCGCACACGGGGTCATCTGCCCCCTGGCCAACCTGGTGCCCGAGACGCTCGTTTCCCTTTGGAATGCCTTTCAGGAGGGAGACCTGAAGAGGGCGGAGGCCCTCCAGTTCAGCTTTCCCGAACTCGTCACCCTCTTCGTGAGTTCGATGCGGCCCCACGCCCTGCTCAAGGAGGCCATGCGGCTTCTGGGGCACAAGATGACGGCGGTCGTGAAGGGCCCCCTGCCTCAACCGACCGATGCAGACCGGCGGTTCGTTCGCGAGAGGCTGGTCAAGGCAGGCATGATCCCAGGCTGAAGAGGGTCGCCTTTGAGGATGCAGGCATGAAGGCGCTCGTATTCGAGATGAGCCTTCCCAGGATGGCCGCGGCCAGGGTGCTGGGAGCCCTCTCCACCCGGGCCTATGTGGGACGGTTCTCGAGCTTGCGCTACCGGGAGATCCCGGAGCCGGTGCTGCCCGCCGACGACTGGGTCGTGATCCGGACCCGGTACTGCGGGATTTGCGGCAGCGACTACAAGCAGGCCTTCATGGACGGGAACATCGACAACCCGATGACCTCCCTCATCAGCTTCCCTCAGGTCCTCGGGCACGAGGTGGTCGGGACCGTTGAGAAGGTCGGCCCGGCCGTCCGGGAGAGGACGGTGGGGGAACGGGTCGTGCTCAACCCCTGGCTCTCCTGCGGGCCCAGGGGGTTCAAGCAGGCGTGCCCGTCCTGCGCCGAGGGGAACTTCTCGCGCTGCTACAACTTCCACCGGGGCCTGCTCCCGCCCGGGATCCACACGGGAAACTCGAGCGCGGCCACCGGCGGCTTCGCCGAGTTCGTTCCCGCCCACGAATCCATGTGCGTTCCGATCCCGGACGGCATGCGTTTCGAGGAGGCGGTTCTCGCGGATCCCTACAGCGTCTCACTCCACGCAATTCTGAACTTTCCTCCTCCGGAAAGGGGAACCGTTCTGGTATACGGTTGCGGGACGCTGGGGCTTCTGAGCATCGCGATCCTGCGAACCCTCTACCCGGCGGTCCGAATCCTGGCCGTCTACCGTTTCGACCACCAGCGTGAACTCGCCCTACGCTTCGGCGCAGAGCAAGCCATTGCCTGGAGGCCCCCTGAGAAGCTCATTTCTGCGGTTGCCTCGCTGACCGGCGCGGAGCTGCTCACGCCCCGGTTCGGGAAACCCATGCTGAACGGCGGCGTGCAGGCCGTCTTCGATTCCGTGGGCGGGGCCGAGACGCTGGAGGTGGGCGTGCGCGTTTGCGACTGGCGCGCGAAGATCGTGGTGACGGGCGTGGCCACGCCCAGACGGTTCGAGTGGACCCCCCTTTACTTCAAAGAGATATCGATCGTGGGCTCAAACGCCTTCGGGTTCGAGCCTTACGGCGGGAAGCGGAGCCACGCCTTCGAAATCTATTTCGACCTGATCCGGTCGCGCGGCGTGGACGTCACCGCTATCCTGACGCACCGCTTCCGACTGAATCAGTACGCAGAGGCCCTGCTCGCCTGCCGCCATCAGGGAAGGAGCCGGGCCGTGAAGGTGCTCTTCGAATACCCGGAATGAGGAAACCCTCGAGACGAACACCCCAGGGAGAAAAAGGATGGAAACGCAATTCCTTGATCTGCTGAGAAGACGGTCGGCGTACCGGGCCATCGCGCCACGGCCCGTGGAAAAGGAGAGGATTCAGGCCATGCTCGAGGCCGCCCAGCTCTCGGCCTCGTGCATGAACAACCAGCCCTGGCGGTTCCTCGTTCTGAACGATCCGGCGGCCCTGGAAAAGGGGAGAAAGGCCCTCGCCGACGGCAACTACTGGGCGAGGACGGCGCCCGTGCTCCTCGTCGGCTTCTCGCGGGCGGACCTGGACTGCCGTCCTGCGGACGGAAGGGAGTATTTCCTGTTCGACCTGGGGATGGCCGCACAGAACCTCATGCTCCAGGCCGCCGAACTCGGCTTGGTGGCTCGCCCCATGGCGGGGTTCCGTCCGGCCGTGATCCGGGAAGAATTCCGGATTCCGGAGGTATACACGATACTCGTCGTGATCGCGGTGGGATACGAGGGGGACCTGTCAACGCTCCAGGAGCACCATCAGAAGGTTTCGGTCGCGCCCAGGACCCGCAAGCCCCTCGGGGACAATTTCTTCTTCAATCAATTCTCGGAGGCCACAAAAGGGTAGTCGGTCCCGAGATTCGTTCGATCCCGTCCGCTCCCTCGCAACCTGCGCAATCCGTCCGACCGTATTCACTCGGATGGGAAGTCAGTTGCCGTCCAGGTAGCGCTTCAGTTCCTCCTTGATGAAGAAGCGCCCCCTGTGCAGCCTCGACTTGATGGCGGCCGGCGTGGTCTTCAGGATCCGGCTCGTCTCCTTGATCGAGTATCCCTGCAGGTCGCGCAGAGAGAAGACGTTCCGGTAGATCTCGGGAAGGCTGTCCACGATCTCATTGATCTTCCCGTAAAGTTCCTTGACCATGAGCAGATCGCCTTGAGAGCGGGTCTGGCCGTCGAACCGAAGCATGTTTTCGTCCTGCCCCAGGAAAGGCCCCACGCTCTCGAGAGGAACCATGAACTTGGCGTGCCGCTGACTTCGGCGCTTCATCAGGGCGGCGTTCACCGTAATCCGATACAGCCAGGTGGCAAGGGTGGACCGCTCCTCGAACCTGTCGATCTTCTTTATGGTCGTTATGTATACGTCCTGAAGGACCTCTTCGGCGTCCTGGTGATTGTTGCAGATCCGGTAGGCAACCGAGTAAAGTTTGTCATGGTACCGGGCCTTGATTCGTTCCAGTCCTTCCGGGTCCCCTTCCTTCAGAAGGTGAAGCGTGAGTTCCTCCCCGGTCATGCCTCTCTGTGTTGCCGGCGACACCTCGGATCCCTGAAAACCGTCTCTGGTCTCCGCTTGTTGTATCGTATGCCCTTGCATGGCCAATCCCCCTTTTGATCCTTCCGTGTCGAAACCCTACGTCGCTTTCCTTTCGTGTGAGCGATAGCTTACGCATTCCTCCGCCCGAGTGAATCGGGTGAAGACCGTATTCTCGAAGGTAGGGGGGCTGTATTTTGAGGGGGAGGCGGGGGAATACCTAATGCCCGTTTCCCGGGCGCTTTTCGTCGAGGCCCAGTTCGGACAGGATGAAATCGATCAGGCTCAGAAGCTTCTGGCCATTGGTGGAAGACTTGGAGAGGAAGTAGTTGGCGCCGTACCGGAAGGCCGTCTCCCGGTACTCCGGCAGGTCGTAGTTGGTCAGGATAACTACCACGGTTCTTGGGAAACTCTGTTTTATTTGGCGGGTCAGCTCAAGACCGTTCTCCCCGGGCAGGTTGATATCCATGAAGACGAGGTGCGGAGGCCGGGCTTCCACCTTGGAAATAACGTCATTACCTTCCACAGCCTCGTCAACCTCTACATGCGGCAACCTTGCGGAGAGAACCCCTTTGATGGATTCCCGAAATTCACGGTGGTCTTCGACGAGGAGTATCCGGAATGCATCCACCTTGGGGCGATCCTCATCGTTCCGTGTTGCCCGTCGGGCCTCGTCCGATCCGTCCGGACCGACGGACTTCTCGAACTCGACTTTACCGGCGGGGCACTTGCGTGTTATTTATCTGCAATCTATTCGATGCATGATCTGACGATGTGTTCTCAAGAAAGTTGTCCTGGGGGGAAAATCGACCCATGGGAACCGGGAACCGGATCGTGATCGTCGAAGACCACACCATTCTCAGAGAGGGATTGCGGGCGCTCCTGTCCTCGCATCCGGACCTCCACGTGGTCGGGGAGGCGGTGGACGGGCGGGACGGGATCCGGTGCGTCGAAGAACTCGGGCCGGACCTCGTCCTGCTGGACCTCTCGATGCCGAGGATGGACGGAATGGATGCCATCCGCGAGATCCGAAGGCGCTCTCCGCAGACCAAGATCCTTGCCCTGACCGTTCACAAGGCAGAGGAATACGTGCTCGCAGCACTCCGGGCAGGGGCGGACGGATACGCGCTCAAGGACTCCACCCATGCGGAGCTCGTGACGGCCATCCGGAGCGTGCTGGCCGGGAAGCGATACCTGAGCCCCGGCGTCTCGGAACAGGTCATCGAAGGGTACCTGGCGGGCAAAAGGGCCGAGACACCACGGTCCAAGTGGGCCGGCGTCACGCAGCGGGAGCGGGAGGTTCTCAAGCTCATCGCCGAAGGTTACAGGAACCGGGAGATCGCGGAGCTGCTCTGCATCAGCGTGAAGACCGTGGAAAAGCACCGGTCCAACCTCATGGAGAAGCTGGATCTCCACAACGTTTCCGACCTTACGGCCTATGCGATCGAGCGGGGAATCGTCAGCCGGTAGCCGTGTCATGTCCCACCTCGCCCACGCTTCAAAGAAAAAGATGACGCGCCGGTGCCCTCCGCGTGCCTGCGCGCCCGTGCCCGGTTTCCCCGGGGCCGGGCCGGGCGGCCCGATCCGTGAACCCGGAACGCCGCACTTCATTCCGGGTAAGGAACCGGATCTTCCAGACCGGCCTCGGAGAAGCCCCTGCGCCGAAGCAGGCAGCTGTCGCATCTTCCGCAGGAGGGCCGATCCGGGGGCGGGTCGTAGCAACTGTGGGTCATCGCGAAATCCACACCCAGCCGGTGCCCTTCCCGGATGATCTCCGCCTTGGTCATGCGGATCAGGGGGGCGTGAACGCGGACCGGGCGGCCCTCCGCACCGGCTCGGGTGGCCAGGCACGCCATCTCCTGAAAGGCACGGATGTATTCGGGCCGGCAGTCAGGATAGCCGGAGAAGTCCAGCGCATTCACACCGATGAAGATGTCATGGGCCCCGGTCACCTCCGCCCATGCCAGGGCAAAGGAGAGGAAGATCGTATTGCGTGCAGGCACGTAGGTCGCCGGGATTCCCCCCGCGCCGATCTCGCGCCAGTGCCTGCCCTTGGGCACCTCCCCCTCGCCCGTCAGGGCGGAGCCTCCGATCGTGCGCATGTCGAAGTCGACCACGATGTGGCGCGTGACGCCGAAGCGAACCCCGACCCGCGCGGCCATGTCCAGCTCCCGCAGATGGCGCTGCCCGTAACGAAAGCTCAGGGCGTACAGCTCATACCCCTGATCGCGCGCAATCGCCAGACAGGTGGTCGAGTCCACACCCCCGCTCAGGAGCACGATCGCCTTGTTCTTTTGAGCGCCCATGCAACGTCCCTATCTCCGTGCCGGGGCCCGATGCGTTCGGCCACCGACCCTGGCCCCTCTACCCCACGGCGTCGTACTTGCGGTCTTCCCGTCGCATGAATTCCGTCACCGCCCGGGACGCCAGGAACCGGAAAGGCTCCGGAGGCCACGGCAGGGTCGTCCGGTTCACGAAGAACATGTCGGTCAGTTCCGTTCTCCTGCCCAGCAACAGGTCGGCGCAGGTCTTCCCGTTCAGGTGCGTCATCGACACCCCGTGGCCCACGCAACCGAGGCTGTAGACCGTGTCCCGGTTCCCCAGATACCCCAGGGCCGGGGCCAGATCGACCGGAACGGAGACCGGCCCCCCCCAATAGTGGGTGAAGTGTATGTCCTTCAGGGCGGGAAAGATCGTGCGGACGTCCCTTTCGAGCCCGATGAAGATCTCCTCGTTCCGGTCCCGGTCCATGTCGCTGCCGAAGGCGATCGCCACGTCCCTGCCGCCCATGAGGAGCCTGTTGTCCGCGGTGAGCCGGTAGTAGCGGACCAGGTCCCTTGCATCCTCGATGCCCTGCCGGTTCTTCCAGCCGATCTGCCGGAAGTGCCTTTCCCCCAGGGGTTCGGTCAGGACGATGTACGTCCAGACAGGGGCCTGCTTCCTCTTGAGCTGGGGAACAAGGTGGGAATACGCATTCGTCGCCAGCAGGAGTTTCTTCGCCACAACCTCGCCCCAGGGAGCAAGGAGGCGTATCCTCCCCTTGGCCTCCCGCCGAATCTCGACGGCCGGCGTCTGCTCAAAGATCTCCACCCCCTGCCTGCGGGTCACCTCTTTCCAGCCCCACGCGAGCTTGGCCGGGTTCAGCAAGCCGCATCTGGGCTCCCACCAGGCCCCCAGGTACAAAGGGCTCTTCACCTGCTCGGACAGCCGGGCCTGGTCCATCCATTCGATTCCTGCCAGTCCCAGCGTGTCGGCCAGATCGATTTCCCGCAGGATCCGGTCCCTCTGAGGGCCCGAGGTGGCGACGCGCAGGAATCCCGGGTGCTCGTAGTCGCAATCGATCCCATGGCGGCCGATCAGATCCCGGAGCATGTCCACGGCCCTCTCCATGTAATGATGGGCCTCCTTCGCCTTCACCAGGCCGAACCGTCTTGCCGTCAGGCCGAGGGTCAGCCCGAACAGGGTCATGGAAAAGCCCCCGTTCCGGCCGCTCGCCCCGTAGCCGATCACCCGGCCCTCGAGGAGGGCGATCTTCAGGCCGGGCTCCTCCTCCTTCAGGAAGTGCGCCGCGGAGAGTCCCGTGAATCCGCCTCCCACGATGGCCACATCCGCCTCCTGGCGGCCCCGGAGGGCCGGACCGGGCTCATACTCCTTCGTACCCAGCCAGAAGCTCTTGTCTCGAAACGACTCCCCCGTCATCTCTCGCTCCTCCTTGGCGCTCCGAAATCAAGTCAGCCTGCCCCGGTCCAAGCGCCCTGCCGTGCCGGCCCGCTGCGATGCTCTCTGGACAAGGCGTTTGCTTTCTTGTATGTTTCCCTGGTCCCGATGACTGAAGGCGACAGAGAAAAGCCCTATCTATGTTCCGGTTCCATCCTACAAACAGGGACCGTTTTCTGCAACCGGATCCGTGCCGCTCCCACGGCATGGCCTTTCTTCTCATCCCCTTCCAGGGTGCTCGCCGGAACACCTCCCCTGCCCGCTCCCGGGAGGTGCGCCGACCGCTCTGCGCCTCTCTCGATTCGAATTGCTGTCGACACAAAGACCGGGAACTCTCCTGGGCGGATCCGTCAACCCACTGACAGGAGAAAAGGAAGGATGTTGAGCATCTATCTTCCCATCGCGGACTTGAGTATCAACCTCTTCCTCGTGGTGGGCATCGGAGCCATGGTCGGGTTCCTCTCCGGCCTGTTCGGGGTCGGGGGCGGTTTCCTTCTCACCCCCTTGATGATGATGATCGGGATTCCTCCGGCTGTCGCGGCCGCGTCGGATTCCAACCAGATCGTCGCCGCCTCCTCGTCCGGCGCTTACGGGCACTGGAGGCTGGGCAACGTCGACATGAAGATGGGGCTCGTGATCCTGGCGGGCGGCGTCTCGGGGGGCACCGTGGGCGTCCACCTCGTCCACTATCTGCGCGCCATGGGGAATTTCGAGTTCGTCATGAAAATGGTCTATGTCGTCATGCTCGGGACCATCGGGGGCTCCATGTTCGTGGAGAGCCTCCGCGCCCTTCGCAAGGTGCAGAAAACGGAGAGCCTGGCCACGGCTCCGGGAGAGATGAAACAGCCCGGACTCAGCAGGGTATTCAACCGGCTGCCCCTTCAGATGAATTTCGCCAAGTCCCGCCTCCGGACCTCCGCGATCTTCCCGTTTTTCATCGGGTTCACGGTGGGGGTGCTTGCCGCCCTGCTCGGCGTGGGGGGCGGGTTCATCATGGTGCCTGCCATGATCTATATCATCGGCATGCCGACCGTCACGGCAATCGGAACGGACCTGTTTCAGATCGTCATGACGAGCGCGAACGTCACCCTGCAACAGGCGATCACCAACCACACAGTGGACCTCGGGCTTGCCCTCACCCTGCTGATGGGCTCGGTCGTCGGGGCTCAGTTCGGGGTCCGCGCGTCACGGTACCTCCGGGGAGAGCAAATCCGCATTCTGCTGAGCATCATCGTGCTGGCCATGATGGTCAAGCTTTTCCTCGACCTCGTGCTGACCCCTGACAATCTGGTAAGCTTCGCGAAAGGCGCCACGGGAGGACACTGATGCGCACGAAAGGATCGATGCTACCGGCCGCCGTGTGTGCCGGCTTTCTTCTGGCGACCCTGGAGGCCTTCGGGACCGAGGGGGCCCCTTCTCCCGAAGATGTGGCGATCGAAGTGAGCAAGCCGGTCATCGAGGTCGGCCTCGGCTACGACGGGGACCGGATCGACTTCATCGGGTCCGTCGGAGGCACCGGCGCGGACGCCATCGTCGTCAAGCTCACCTCTCCTGCGGAAACGGTGAAACTCAACATCAAGGGGCGCGTGGGCCCCTTCTGGATGAACACGAGACAGTACCAGGTGGACAACGTGCCCTCCATGTATCAGATTCAGGCGTCGGCCCCGCTGGCCGAGATCACGACGCCGGAGATGGCCGAGGAGCTCCAGATCGGCTTCGAGACGATCAAGAGGCAGATGAAGTACGAGATCGTAAAGGGCCAGAGGGAGGCGAACGATGAGGAGACCCTCTTCCAGGGGCTCATGAAGATCAAGAGCGAGGCCGCTCTCTATTCGATCGACGATACCGGCCTGGTCGAGATGAAGGAGGGCAAGCTCTTCAGTCACTCCTTCGATTTCCCGTCCGCCGCAAAGCCCGGCGTCTACAACGTGGACTATTTCCTGCTCAAGAACAGGAACCTCGTCGGAAAGGCCTCCGCGAAGATCGAGATCCGCAAGGTGGGACTGGTGTCCTTTGTCGCGGGAGCGGCCGAGAGTCAACCCCTTGTTTACGGGATCTGCGCCGTCCTGATCGCCCTCGGGGCCGGCCTGGCCGTGGGCTTCATCTTCAAGGGCGGGGGCCATTGAGTCGGCACGCCCGGGGGCCCGGGCAGAACCTTCCCGCCGGTGACGGATTCCGTCACTCCCCACGCATGGATTGCAGGGCCTCGGGAGGATTCCCAAGCCTGACGGCACGGAACGATTCTGAAACCGCAAGAACGCGGCTCGCCCCTCCGTCGGTGTTTATGCGCTGATTTAAAACGATAATTTGATTGAAGGAATCTCGGAACACCATGCAGTTGGACATCTTCTGTCGAGGCGGCGGCGGATGAGCATGGATCTTGCATATTAGCGAAAGCGCGGGAAACCACCTGGTGCCGGGCTTGCGGCCCCCCCCGGGGGGCGCCCGCCCGGTCAGCAATAGGGCGTAGATGGAGATCGTCGTCATGGAAGTCAGAGCCGAGTCACTTCAGTCGCAGGCAGGGGAATCCTTGGCCTGGTCGGGGCGGCATGAGGAAATCCGGCCCCCTCCGCGAGTCCGAGCCGTCCGCGAGACCGACGCAGCGGTCTTCCGCAGGGAGGACGAAGAGGGCTCCCGGCACCGCGGAACCCTGGGCGGACCCGACTCCGAAAGGCTCAAGGCGGTCGCGGAAAGAACGCAGGCCTTCCTGGATGAACTCAACATCCGGCTTGACCTGGAGTTGCACGAGACTACGGGAGACATCGTCATCCGGATCGTGAACAGGGAAACCGAGGAGCTTGTCCGCCAGATTCCGCCTGAAGAACTCCTCAGGATCCACGAGAAGATCTCCGAGCTCCGGGGGGTTCTCTTCGACCAGAAGGCCTAGCGGCCGACTCCCCCTCTCCCCATGAGGCCCGCATCGCCCGGGCTTCGCGCCGGCGTCCCGCATCCCCTCTCCGTTCCCATCCTTCCCTCTCCCATCGCACTTCCGACGACATGGATCTCGGCCGGTCTCCCGGGAGCATGCCGCTGCCTGGACATCCGTCCGGGTTTCGCTATAATGGTTCTCCCGCAACGCGGGAGAGTCCGCCTGCCCCACCTCGGCGGAGAGTGCGGCCGGAAAAGGAAGTGAATTTTTTTCAGCAGAGGAGGATGTGCGATGCCCATCGATGTTGCAAAGGCTCTCGGCGCAGAGCTTCCGCCCATGACCTATGACCTGACCCGCGACAAAGTCATCCTTTACGCGCTGGGCGTTGGAGCCGTACCCGAGGGTGACGAGCTCGTCTTCGTTTACGAAAACAAGCTCAAGGTGTTGCCCACTTTCGGAGTCGTTCCGCCGTTCCGGGCGCTGATGGAGGTGATGAATGTGCCCGGAGTTCAGATCAACCCGGTCATGATCCTTCACGGCGAGCAGTACCTCGAAGTGCGCAAGCATCCGATTCCGGTGGAGGGCACCCTCACCTCGAGGCCCCGGGTCGCAAACATCTACGACAAGGGCAAGGGCGCCCTGATGGAACTCGATGTGGAGACCGAGGACCAGGATGGAAATGTCATCTTCTTCAACCGCTTCGCGACCTTTGTCCGGGGAGAGGGCGGATTCGGCGGCGACAAGGGGCCGGCCCCGGGAAACGATCCGCCCGACCGGGCTCCGGACAAGGTCGTGGAGGAGACGACCCTGAAGCGGCAGGCGGCCATCTACCGGCTTTCCGGAGACTACAATCCCCTGCACATCGACCCGGATTTCGCCGCCATGGCAGGCTTTGACCGGCCGATCATTCACGGCCTGTGCACCTTCGGGTTTGTGGGCAGGGCCGTGCTGCGGACTTACTGCGGGAACGACCCGGCCAAATTCAAGTCCATCAAGGTGCGGTTCTCCCGGCCGGCATGGCCCGGCGACACGATCGTTACCGAGATGTGGAAGGTGGCGGACAACAGGCTCATCCTTCGGGCAAAGACCAAGGAGCGGCCCGACGAGTTCATCCTTACCAACTGCGCCGTGGAGCTGAACCCATAGAGGAGGCCAGGGGAGTGGGGGGTGCGAGATGATCATCGTGGGCGAGCTCATCAACATGACCCGCAGGCCCGTTGCGCAGGCCTGGAAGGAAAGGGATGAGCAGGCAATCGCCTCGCTGGCGCGCAGGCAGGCCGACGCGGGCGCGGACTACATCGACGTCAACAGCGGCGCGCCCGGCGAAGAGGCCGAGTGCATGGCCTGGCTCGTCGAGGTGGTTCAGAAGGCCGTGGATCTGCCGCTGAGCATCGACACCTCCCACCCCGGGGCCCTCGAAAGGGCCCTGGATAAGACGCAAAAGGCTCCCCTGATCAACTCGATCTCGGCGGAGAAAGACCGGTGGTCGAGTTTCCTCCCCCTGCTGAAAGGGGTTGCGTGCAGGGTGGTGGGGTTGCTGGTGGGAGACGGCGGTCTGCCCAAGACGACCGAGGACCGCATGAAAAACGCGGCCTTCCTGTTGGGCAAGCTCGGGCAGGCGGGTTTCGCGGAGGAGGACATCTTCTTCGATCCCTGCGTCATGGCGGTGAGCACCGACCCGTCGGCCGGCGCCGGCTGCCTTGACGCGCTCCGCGCGCTCGAGAGGCAGTGGCCCCGCACGCACCGGATAGCGGCCGTCTCCAATGTCTCTTTCGGTCTTCCCGCACGGTCCCTTCTGAACAGGACCTTTCTGGGCCTGGCGATCGGCTCCGGGCTGGATACCGTCATCCTGAATCCTGTCGACGCGGGCATGGTTCAGGCGATCCGGGCAACCGAGGCGCTCCTCGGGAAGGACGGCTACTGCAGGGAGTACCTGCAGGCCTACCGGCAGGGGCTCCTCCGCTAGCTAGAGTTTGGTCGTTGCGAAGAGCCGAAGGCAGGGCTGCCGGATTCATACAGGCAGGATCCCTCTCCTTCCCCCTTTCCGGTGAACCCGTGAGCCGCAAGCCATTGTCGGTACTCTCGCGCCAACCGATCGATCAGCCCTGCACGGCTCGCGGGGCTGATCTCGCGGCACTCTATGTCCGGTCTCTCGTGGAGGATCCGGATCAGGCCCGCACCGCGCAGGGCGACCGACCCCAGGATCGGGAAGCGGGAGTCGACGAGTTCGAGCACCCTTTCCCGAAAGGGCCTGCTCAGGCATTCCATCTTTCCCACCTCGTCCAGGATCACGAGGGGGCGCTCTGACGAGGGCTTTAGAAGCTCGAGCCCCCACACCTCCAGCGGCTCCAGGAACACCGAGTATTTCCCCACGCGGGTCCCGCACACCCCTCCCTTGCGGGCGAAGGCCCGCCTTTTCCCCGCATGGCTGACGAGGTCGAAACCGGTCCTCTGCCCGCGCTCGTCGCGAATCTCCTCGGTGTAGAACCCGGTCACCCGTTCGGGAAAGCGGCCGGCCACTCCCTTAACGATCGTGGTCTTTCCGCAGCCCGGCGGCCCGGAGAGAAAGATCTTCATCTACAGACTGGCCAGAGCCTTCTCGATCCGTTCTTTGTGCTTGTCTTCTTCTTCGGCGAGCTTGGCGAACAGCTCGGAGACATCGAGTCCCTTGTAGATCTTCTCCAGGGATCGATACAGACGCCCGGAGTTGTCCTCGGCCTTGGCGGCCTTGCGCAGCACGCTGACCGCCTCGCTGGATCTCTCGATGTTGCGCACATCGTCGTTTACCACCCGAAGCTCGCCTGCGAGTTCTCGTTCCTTCTTCCCGAGCATCGACAGATCCACGCCCTTGTTCAGCACCTTCAGGAGCTTGTTGGCGTGCCCGAGCTCCTGTTTCGCCAGGGTTTCCAGGATCTTTTTGGCGGTCGGATCGCGCATCTTCTTGGCCTGGTTCACGTAGGCGGCCGAGGTCCGCTCCTCACGTAGAATGGCCGTCTTCAAGGCATTGACAACCCTTCTGGAAGTTTCGTCCATTTCCCTCTCCTTGTTCGATTCGTTCGGGTCCGGTCCAGTTAAAGCCTATACCGCCGCTCCTGTCAAACTACGAATATAGAAGCGGATCGGGCCGGTCGTGATTCGAGGGCTTTGACAAGGAGAGGCCCGGTTTGCTAACAGTCTGGATGGCACTACGACAACGAACGCCCGATCGCGGAGGGATGGCCGAGTGGTTTAAGGCACCGGTCTTGAAAACCGGAGTCCGCAAGGACCGTGGGTTCGAATCCTACTCCCTCCGCCAATTGTTTCCCGCCCTCCCCGATTTGCTCTTGACCTTGCGGTAACGGAAACCCACCTTTTCCCCCACGCATCCCATGGATACAACTCGAAACACCCGATTTGGGAGGATGGAACATGAAGCTGAGTGACCTGAGGGTTACGAGATACGGCCGCACCCTGGTTCTTGGGCTTTTTCTGATTGGCGTCGCAGCGGCCCTGATCCTGTGGACCGCTCGCACCGAGGCCTTTCGAGCGGACGCGTCGGGCTGCCCCTATCTTGCACAGGCCTCTTCGGCCGGCTGTCCGCACATGGCAGGGGAGAAGCATTCGGGTTGCCCCCACATGGCCGCATCGAAGGCGTCCGGATGCCCTTGCATGGCGGGCGCGGAAGAGTCGGGCTGTCCTTACCTGGCTGGAGAGAAGGACTGCCTCCATGCCCTGAGGCACAGCCTCCGTCTCGAAGAGAAGCAGATGGAAGTCATCCGTGGCGTCCAGGAGCGATTCCTGGAGGAAAGCGCCGACCTGAAGAAGGGGATTCGAGAAGCCGGCGCAGAACTGGACAGGCTTTTCCGGAGCCCGGATGCGCGGGCGGAGGAGATCACGGAGAAAAGCAGGTCTCTGACCGAACGGAGGGAGCGCCTGGAGGAGATGGCCCTGGACTTCCGTCTCAGAATCAGGGCGGAATTGACGCAAGAGCAGCTTGATCAGATTCCCGAGGGCTGCTGGCACTCGATCCTGGCCTATGGCCACGGGTACAAGTACAAGGGAGGCTGTTGCAAGGGCGCCGTGTGTCCCTACAACAAACCGGCCGCTTCCGGTTCCGACGTACCCTCGTAACCGCCGCTGAACTCTTGGGGGGGGGGCGAGGGTCAGCAGGGCTCGTCCCGACCCTCGCCTGCGCAGGGCCTCGCCCCAGCGGACAATGTCGGGATCGGATGAGATCACCCCTCATCCTGACCTTCTCCCCTCAAGGGGAGAAGGAATTCGGCGCACGAAGTGGGGAGAGTCCTTTACCCTTGCTCGGGAATGTCTTCCGGGAAGAGAGGCTTTTCGCCCGCTATGTTCGCCCGGAAGCCAGCGACGGCGTCCGGCATGATCGCGTTCAAGGCCATGACCTCCTTGGCATAATGATAGGCCTGCCATTCGGTCATCTCGCTCTGGCCGTAATAGACCTGCTTGCTCAGGGCTATGATCTTCCGGCTGTACTGGGAAATCTCCTTGGCGAAGCTCCAGGTCTCCTCCTCGAGCCGCTCGTCCGGGACCACCCGGTTGACGAGGCCCATCTCTTTCGCCTCCTGCGCCGAGTAAAGCTTCCCGGTCATGAGCATTTCCATACACTTTTTCTGGCCGACACAGCGGCTCACCGCAACGGTCGGGGTCGAGCAGTTGTAGCCCAGGTAGATCCCGGTCATGCCGAATTTGGCCTCCCTTTCGGCCGCGACCACGAGATCGCAGGCAGCGACCAGGTGGCATCCCCCGGCCATGGCGATTCCATGGACCTGGGCGATGACCGGCTGAGGGGCCTGACGGATCCCGAGCATGAGATTCATCGAGGCCTGGAACAGGCGGCGGATGCTGCTCACCGGGCTGTCCAGGATCTCCTTCCGGTCGTGGCCGGAGCAGAACACGTTCCCGGCCCCCCGGAGGATGATCACCTTTGCGGTGTGCCGGCTGCCGGCCTCGCGCAAGACTTCCGTGATTTCCTCCTCCATCTCCCGGCCCAGGGCATTTCGCTTGTCGGGCCGGTTGAGGGTGAGTATCCCGATATCTTCCCGCTCCTCGTAAAGGATGAATCGATGGCTCATCGTTGGTTCTCCTTGTGGGATGGCTGCTGACGATTGGATATGGTTGGTCGGAAGAGTGCATGCCTTATGCCAGGGAGAGACCCTCGTGTTTCGGAAAGGCTCCCCGGCCTTTGAGCCGCGAGGCCGGTGCATGGATGCATTCAAAAGGGGGCCGTTTTGGTGATGTATTGCACCAAACCGGCCCCTTGTACTATAGTTAGCTTATAGGGATAACCCCCATGGTGGACTGCCTCCGGCACCTTTGTCAAGCCGGATGATATCTTTGCGTGCGGCACACCCGCGTGGATGCCCCTTGGTGGCACGAGACTTGCCTCCGACCACGCCCATCCGCGGAGGCAACCCATTCCGATAGACCCGCGCCCGGCAGAATCACCGAGAAAGGAACGCTACGATGTCGCTCAACCGAGACCACATCCCCCTGGGGGCGGGATTTTACCCGGACTGGTGGTATCAGAACTACGGAATCTCCTTTGACAGGAAATATTACTTCGACCCGGAAACAAGGATCGAGGCGAGAATGGAGATGGACCGAAGGCTTTACGAAAGGTTCGGGGAGGTGGGACTCGGGGATCCGGACCCCGCGCCCAGGCCCTTCATCACCTTCGGCATGGTCATGCTTCCGGCCGTCTTCGGCTGCGAGGTGGTCTTCGAAAAGGACGCCCTGCCGTGGGCCATGCCCATGAACCTCTCCGAGGACGAGGTCGCGAGGCTCGAGGTCCCCGACATCTTCGGAAGGCATCCCATGTCCGACATGATCCGGCAGATCGACTACCTGCAGGGCAAATACGGAAAGGTGGTCGGAGACATCAACACGACCGGGGTGCAGAACCTCGCCCTGAAGATCCGGGGGGAGGACTTTTACACCGACTACTTCGAAAACCCGGCACTGTGCCACCATCTGTTGAAAATCTGCACGGAGTGCGTGATCCGGCTCTTCCGGTTCATCTACCCCATCACGGGCACCGGCGCCGTCGACGTGACGCCCATGGCCGACCCCAGGGTCTACGTCGTGCCGAACTGCACGATCGAACAGGTCTCCCCGAGCACGTATGAAGGCTTCCTGCTCCCGTACGACAACCAGATCGCGGATGTCTGCCATCCCTTCGGGGTCCACCACTGCGGGTCGGTCGACCACGTATTGGACGGCTATGCGAGGCTCCGCCATCTGAAATTCCTCGAGATCGGATTCGGCTCCGACGTGAAAAGGACCCGGGAGGTCCTGGGCCCCGAGGTTGCGATCAACGCCCGGATCAGCCCGGTCCTCATGAAGAACGGCAGCCCGGAGGAGGTCGCGGCCGAGGTTCGGAAGCTGATCGACCAGGGCGCTCCGCTCGAGAACTTCTCCGTCGACACGGTCGGGCTCACGCACGGGACCCCGGACGAGAACGTCAAGGCGGCCCGAAGAGCCGCAGCGGAGTTCGGAAAGATCGCAGGGGCCGGCGACCGGGGGCCTGCATAGCGCCGGAACCGGAGGCGAGAGCATGGAAACCACCCTGGCCAGTGCCACGAAGAGCGTGCGGATCGGGCCCGCCCTCCCGCTCGTAATCATCGGGGAACGCATCAACCCCACGGGGAGGAAGAGGCTCGCGCGCGCCGTGGAGGAAAAGGATTTCGGGCTCATCCAGCAGGAGGCCCTCCGCCAGGTCGAAAAGGGCGCCCGCGTTCTCGATGTCAACGTGGGTGTCCCTGGAATCGACGAGCCGGCGATGCTGCGCGACGCGGTGCGGGCCATCCGGGATGTGACCGACGTGCCTCTGTGCATCGACTCGGCCGTTCCCCGGGCCCTGGAGGCGGGCCTCTCCGCCTGCGAAGGCAAGGCGCTGGTCAACTCCGTCAATGGAGAGAGGGAGAAGATCGAGCGGGTCCTTCCGATCGTCAAGGATTTCGGAGCCGCCGTGGTCGGCCTGACCATGGATGACGAGGGCATCCCCAAGGAGTCGGCCCGGCGGGTGGAGATCGCCGAGAGGCTCCTCGATGCGGCGCTCCGCAGGGGAATCCCGGCCGAGGACCTGATCATCGACCCCCTGGCCATGGCCGTGAGCACGGACGAGGCGGCTGCCTCGGAGACGCTCGCGACGCTGCAGCGAATCCGGGACAAACTGGGCCAGAACCAGACCCTGGGCGTGAGCAATGTCTCCTTCGGGCTTCCGGAGCGCCACGCCATCAACGCGCTCTTTCTGGCCCTGGCCGCCCAGAACGGCCTGACCTGCTGCATCGTCGACCCCACGGTCTGGGAGATGCGCAGGGCGGTCCTGATTGCGGACCTGCTCCTCGGCAGGGACGAATTCTGCATGCAGTTCATTTCGGCCTACCGTGAAGAGTCCCCATGATGCGGCATCCGCCGCGAGGCGAAAGGCACCAGGGTCAAGGCGAAAAGAGGAGGGAGGATCCGAATGGCGGACCTGGAAGCGCTCAAGAAGGCGGTCATCTCGGGAAAACGCAAGGAGGCGATGGACCTCGCGCAGAAGGCGGCCGAGGAGGGGATCGATCCCCAGGAGATCATCAACGGCACGCTCATCCCTGCGCTGGAGGCCGTGGGCGCCAAGTTCGAAAAACGGGAGATTTTCGTGCCCGAGATGATGATCGCGGCCAAATCGATGCAGTCCTGTGTGGACCTCCTGAAGCCCAGGGTCCGCAAGGACCAGGCAACGATCCGCGGCACCGTGGTCCTCGGCACGGTGTTCGGAGACCTTCACGACATCGGGAAGAACCTGGTCAAAATGCTCCTAGAGAGTTCCGGGTATCACGTGGTCGATCTGGGAGAGAACGTTCCCGCCGCGAAGTTCGTCGAGGCCGCCAGGACGCACGCGGCGGACGTGGTCGGGATCTCCTCCCTCCTGACCACCGGAGATCCGCACGTGCAGGCGACCGTGCGCGCGATCAAGGAGAGCGACACCGCGCACCGGGTCAGGGTGATCTGCGGCGGGGCCGCGATGACGCCCAGGTTCGTGGAGGAGACCTGCGGAGCCGACGCGTACGCCCGGGACGCTGCCGAGGGCGTCCGGAAGATCGCAGGCCTTCTGATGAAAGGTTAGCCTTCGAAAGATCCGCAGGGGAGAGGACGGAAGCGTATATGGGATCCGCAGAGAGGCATCCCCCGGGCGGCCTTCTCGAGCCTGTGGTCGAGAGCCTCCACGATGCGATCGTTCTCATCGAGAACGACCGGATCATGAAGGTCAACAGCAGTTACGACCGCATCACCGGGCTGAAGGGCGAGGCGTTGCTGGGCAAGCGGGTCGATGAGCTGGACGGAGAGGCCCACGTCTGCCTCCACATCATCCAGGAGGTCTACCGGCTCGTCCGGCAGTTGGGCAAGAGCGTCACCAGCATGGCGAAGCTCAGCCGCGGCAACGAGATCTACGTGACCGGAACTCCGGTTCCCCAGGAAGGGCCGGCCCGGCACACGGCGGTCCTCTTCCGGGACATCACCGAGCTTCAGCTCCTCAAGGAGGAGGTCTCCCGGCTCACGGCCCTCTACCTGTCCACCCCGGAAGAGGTGCGCATCTCCCAGATCACGGGGCGGGAGATCGTCACCGAGAGCCGGGAAATGAGGGGAATCCTGGATCTGGTCGCCCGGCTGGCCCAGGTCGACTCGGTGGTCCTTTTCGAGGGGGAAAGCGGAACGGGAAAGGAGGTGCTGGCGCGCCTCCTTCACCGGCTCAGTCCGCGCCGGAAAGGGCCCTTCATCGCCGTCAACTGCGGGGCCATCCCCGAGACGCTTTTCGAATCGGAACTCTTCGGGTACGCCCGGGGGGCCTTTACCGGCGCGCTGAGCACCGGCAAGCCCGGGCTTTTCGAGCTGGCCCAGGGAGGCGTCCTCTTCCTGGACGAGATCGCGGAAATGCCCCCGAACTGCCAGGTCAAGCTCCTGAAGGCCATCGAACAGCCGGAGATCACCCGGCTCGGGGATGTGAAGAGCGTGAGCCTGGACGTACGGATCGTGGCGGCCACGAACCGAAACCTCCCCCAGGCGGTCAAGGAGGGCGCCTTCAGGGAAGACCTCTTCTACCGGCTCTATGTCGTTCCCATCAAGATCCCGCCCCTCCGGGAGCGCCGGGAGGACATCTTTCCGCTCGTCTGGCACTTCCTGAGCGCCTGCAACAGGAGATTCAACCAGTCCAAGAAATTCTCCCGTGAGGCCATCCAGATCCTTGAGTCCTACGATTGGCCCGGAAACGTCCGCGAGCTGCAGAACGCGGTCGAGCGGATGGTCCTGGTGAGCGACGCGGAGACCATCGAGCCCCGCCACCTTCCGCCGGCCATCTACCCGCAGGACCCGGACGAGGCGAACCTCGTGCAGCTCAGAGGGGTGATGCCCTGGAACCAGGCCAGGGAAACGCTCGAGAAGAAGCTTCTTTCCCAGGCCCTGAGCCTCCACGGTACCACCCGGAAGGTCGCGAGGATGATCGGGGTCGACCACTCGACGGTAGTCCGGAAGATGAGGAAATACGGATTGCAGGCAGCACGGAACGGGGGCCGGCGGAACGGGCCGGGAGGACCTTCCCATGAAGAGTAAATTGCTTTCCATGGAGGACGCCGTCGCGAGGTACACCTGGGACGGCATGCTCTACGCCCACGGAGCAGCCTACCCGGTGGGCGCGGATTCCATCGCGTTCGGCAGAGAGATCGTCCGGCAGGGCAGGCGGAACTTGAACGTGATCAGCCACTGCGGGTCCCAGCAGATCAACCTCCTGGCTGCTGTGGGGGCGGTGCGAAGGGTGGAGGTCGGCTTCTCCGGCCTGGAGGTGTACGGATTCGCCCACGGCCTGAACCGGGCCATCCTCAGCGGCCGCACGATCATCGAGGACTATTCGAACGGCGCCATGGCCTACCGATTCTTCGGCGGGGCCATGAACTGGCCGTTTGTCCCGGCGACGGTCAACATCCAAAACGACCAGCAGTGGTGCTCGGGCGATTTCCCGGACGAGTACCCCTGCCGGAGAAAGATCCCGGAGATCACCGATCCTTTCACCGGCAAGAAGTACGGGGCGTTCTCGGTCCTGCGCCCCGAAGTGGCCGCGATCCACGTAACCATGGCGGATGTATGCGGAAACGCCATTATGCTGGGTTCGGAGTGGAACCGCTTCGAGATGTCCAGGGCGGCCGGGAAGGTGATCCTGCAGGCGGACTATATCGTGGACACGGGCTGCATGCGGCAGTACCCGAACCTGGTGAGGATCGTCGCGGAGATCGTCGACGCCGTCGTGTACTGGCCCATGGGCGGCTGGCCGGCCTCTTCCGTCGGGGTTTACGACAGCGACGAGGAACACATGTTTTTCATGAACGAGGCGCTGCGCACGCCGGAGGGGACCGATGACTACGTGGACCGGTTCGTCAGGGGCTACCGGACGAGACAGGAGTACCTCGAGATCATCGGCCGCGAAAAGATCGAAAGGCTCTGCGCCACGCCCACCCGGTTCCTCATGGATCCTTACCGTCGCTGGATTCTGAGCGACGAAGAGATCCGGGAGCGGGAAGGGGAGGCCGAGAGGTAGGAACCATGGAGTACACGCGGCAGGAATTCATGGCCATCGCCACGGGAAGGGAGCTTCGCGACGGCGAACTGGCCATCCTCGGGGTGGGCCTGAGCATGCTGGCCGGATACTTTGCGAGGAGGAACCACGCACCGAACCTGCGGACCTTCACCGAGGGAGGGGTCTTCGGCTCCACCCCGGTGGGAGGCCTTCCCTGGGGCATCGAGTGCACCCGGATCTCGGCCAATGCCACGAGCTTCACGAACGCGATCGACGCCCTGGGCTTTCTCGTGGCCTCAGGCCGCTGCGACGTGGGGATCATCGGCGCGGCTCAGGTCGACAAGTTCGGCAACGTGAACACCACCGGCATCTGGGACGTGCCTCCCTGGAAGGCGGGCCGTTACGTGCCGCCCAGGGTACGGCTGAACGGGAGCGGGGGGGCCAACGACATCGCCGTGGGCTGCAAGCGCTTTCTGATCATGGCGGCGCACGAGAAAAAGAGGTTCGCCGAGCGGGTCGACTACATCTCCTCTCCCGGCTACCTCACCGGCGGAGACGCCCGCGAGAAGGCCAACTTCCCCGGAGGGGGCCCTTCGGCCATCATCACGACCCTGGGCATCCTGAGGCCCGACCCGGTCACCAGGGAGTTCCATCTGGACGCATACTTCCCATTCTCGAGCGTCGAGGAAATCCGGGAAAACACCGGCTGGGACCTGAGGGTGTCTCCCGGGGTCCGGACCGTTCCGGAACCCACCGCAGAGGAACTGGCCCACCTGAGGGAGGTGGACGCTACGGGCTCCCTTCGCAAGAAGAAGTGATTCCTCCCGCCGCCTTGCACGCCGCAGTCCCTGCCGAGCTCGGCCGTGGCTGGACGAACCGGTTTTTTTCCTGTATTTAGTAAGGCTCGACTGATGTAAGACTCCGCCCGGGAGGAACCCATGAGCACAAAACAGGAAATCGAGAACGGCTCGAGCGCCGCCAAGCGATGGCTGGGATACAGGCCTGAAATCCGTGTCCTGGACTGCACCATCCGCGACGGCGGACTGATGAATAATCACATGTTTGACGACGGTGTCATCCAGGCGATCTATAAAGCCTGCGCCGAGGGGGGCATCGACTATCTCGAGGTGGGCTACAAGGCCTCGAAGAAGATTTTCGGCCGGGACAAGTTCGGCGCCTGGAAGTTCTGCGACGAGGACGACATCCGCCGCATCGTGGGCGAAAACGAGACATCGATGAAGCTGACGGTCATGGCCGACGCCGAGCGGACCGACTACCACGCGGACATCCTGCCGAAGGCACAGAGCGTGATCGATGTCGTCCGGGTGGCCACGTACGTTCACCAGATCCCGACAGCCGTGGAAATGATCAAGGACGCCCACGACAAGGGCTACGAGACGACCTGCAACCTGATGGCCATCTCCACGGTCCAGGAGTGGGAGTTGGACCAGGCCCTCGACGCCCTGGCCCGGACGGAGATCGAGGTCATGTATCTCGTGGACAGCTTCGGCGCCCTGTACAGCGAGCAAGTCCAGTACCTCACCCGCAAATACCTGGGCTACATGAAGGCCGCCGGCAAGGAGGTGGGCATTCACACCCACAACAACCAACAACTTGCCTACGCGAACACGATCGAGGCGATCATCCAGGGCGCCAACCGGCTCGACGGCAGCCTGGCCGGGCTCGGCCGGGGCGCAGGAAATTGCCAGACCGAACTCCTCATCGGATTCCTGCACAACCCGAAATTCAAGCTGAGGCCCCTGCTCAAGTGCATCCGGGACCACATCGAGCCGCTGCGCAAGGATCTGAAGTGGGGATACGACATCCCGTACATGATCACGGGCCAGCTCAACCAGCACCCGCGCCCCGCCATGGCGTTCAACGAAAAGGACGGCCCCAAGGACATCGTGGCCTTCTATGACTCCATGGTCGAAGAAGACTAGGTAACCGTTCTCTTGACAGCCGGCACATCAGGGATTTTTCAGCGGCCTGCGGGCGGGGCCTTGCGGAAGGGTCTGCTTCTTCATCGCGCGAACGTAGCGCGCGACCGCCCTCGCCATTGCGTCCCGGGATCCGAGGTTGCGGGCGATCAGGTTGACGATGGCGCTGCCCACGATCGCGCCTGCGACATGGATGATGGACGAGACTATCTGCCGCTTCCCGCCGGCTCCGGAACCGATCCTTCGGCCGGCCCGATGTATCCCGTCGAAAGTGCCACGTCGTCGTACCAGACGGTGTTGTCTCGCTTGGCACGATGGACATAAAGGCCGACACGGAAGCGTTTCAGCTTTACTTCGCGGGTAGTCCGCCAGCGGAAGCCCTTGTAATGAATGTAGAGCCTGCCGTCGATCCAGGCCGCCAACTCGCCGTTTGCTTCGCCGGGGTCGTTGGTCTGGACCATGTGTTCCAAACAGTACCAGCGGTCACGCTGCAGGACCACACGCTCGTCCTCTGCCGGTTCCAGCATGTTGCCCCAGTAATGGCCACCGCGATCGGGCTTCATGTCCATCCAGTAGGTGTAAAGGAACATGAATCCCGGAGATGGGTAACGGCCCCAGCCGCGCCACGGTTCGAAGGCGCTCATGAAGTGGTCGTCGCCTTGGGGCCGGACGCCGGCCGAGCCCATCTCCCCCCAACGATCCGTTGCCGAAGCTCCCGTGAGCCCGCCGCCAACGTGATGCAGGTTTCCCTGGTCGTAATCGGCGGCGAACCTGATGTAACGCCGGAAATAGAGGCGATCGTAGCCGATCGGACCGAGCCACCCTACGGCTCCGACACCCGACTCGCCACCCTCTTGCGCCACTGCCGTGAACTGGATCGCTCCTCTCCCCGAGTGCGCAAGGCCGGGGTCGGTGGTCAGCTCGGCGTTTCCTTCGATAAGCCCTCGGATCACGAAATACTTCTTCAGCGATTCGGACGACTCGAAGTCATCTTGAAACACAACCGAGCCGGGACGTTCCAGTTCGGCCAGTGCCATGGGGTCTGCTCGGGTTTCCGCCGTAACCCGCTTCGGATAAGGGGGGAACTCGTTCTGGGCGGCGTCTGTGCCCGTCAGGGTCCATCCCAGCAGCGCTGCCGCCGCCAGACTCGAGATTGCGTCATACCTCGCCATCGAGCCCACTCGAGAATACCGTGGCCTTCTACGAATTCATGGGCGAAGCAGAGTAGCAGGCCTCTTTCAGCGGCCTGCGGGCGGGGCCTTCCGGAAGGGTCTGCTTCTTCATCGCGCGAACGTAGCGCGCGACCGCCCTCGCCGTCGCGTCCCGGGATCCGAGGTTGCGGGCGATCAGGTTGACGATGGCGCTGCCCACGATCGCGCCGTCGGCACCCGCCCGGCCCACGGCGCGGACGTGCTCCGGCCTGGAGATCCCGAAGCCCACGCAGAGCGGCAGGTCGGTCCGGGAACGGACCTTCCGGACGAGCCGAATGGTCTCCGGGTGCAGGTCGCCCCTTGCTCCGGTCACTCCCAGCAGGGCCACCAGGTAAAGGAATCCGGAGGCGTGCATCAGGATCTTGCGCAGCCTCTCTTCCGTGGTCGTGGGGGCCACCATGAAGATGGGGTCGATTCCTGCGGCCCTGCAGCCCTCTACGACGGGCCCCGCCTCCTCGATCGGAACGTCCGCGGCCAGAATGCCGTCCACTCCCGCCGCGGCCGCCTGGCGGCAGAAGCGGGCCACGCCCCTTCGGAGAACCAGGTTGTAGTAAACCAGAAGCCCGATCGGCACGTCGCTCCGCCTGCGGATCTCTTCGATGAGCCGGAAGCATCGGTCCACGGTCATACCCGCATGCAGGGCGCGCAGGTCGGCTGCCTGGATCGAGGGGCCGTCCGCGATCGGGTCGGAGAACCCGATTCCCAGCTCGAGCATGTCCGCGCCCGCGTCCAGGGCCGCCCGAACCGACTGGAGGGAGGTCCTGTAGTCGGGATCGCCGATCACGAAAAAGGGAACGAAGGCCTTTTCGTTTCGGGCGCGGAGCGCCTCGAAGCACGCTGCGTACCGGCTCACACCTTCTTCCCCTTCCCCAATGCCGCAAGGGCGGCCCGCGCCTGCTCGAGATCCTTGTCGCCCCGGCCCGAGAGGTTCACGACGATCACGTCGCCCTCGCGCATCTTCTTCGCGAGCTTGAGCGCATAGGCGACCGCGTGGGCCGATTCCAGAGCCTGGATGATGCCCTCGGTCCGGCTCAGCAGCACGAAAGCGTCGAGGGCCTCGCGGTCCGTGATGCCCACGTACTTCACGCGGCCGGACTCGTTGAGAAAGCTGTGTTCCGGCCCCACGCCCGGGTAGTCGAGGCCGGCGGAAATCGAGTAGGCCTCCCGGATCTGCCCGTCCCGGTCCTGCAGGATGCGGGTGTATGCGCCGTGGAGTACGCCGTCCGAGCCCCGGTTCAGGGGCGCGCTGTGCTTCTCGCCGGACAGGCCCAGCCCGGCGCCCTCCACCCCGAAAAGACGGACTTCCGGCCGGTTGAAAAAGGCCTGGAAGATGCCCATGGCGTTGCTCCCCCCGCCCACGCAAGCCACGACCGCATCGGGCAGGCGCCCCTCGGCGGCGCGGATCTGCCGGGCCGTCTCCAGGCCGATCACGCGCTGGAAATGCTTGACCATCGTTGGAAACGGATGGGGCCCGGCTGTGGTCCCGAAAAGGTAGAACGTGTCCCGCACGTTGGCGATCCAGTCCCGCATGGCCTCGTTGATCGCGTCCTTCAGGGTCCGTGATCCCGTCTTTACGGCAACGACCCTCGCCCCGCACAGCTCCATGCGGAGCACATTCATGGCCTGCCGATGGATGTCCTCCTCTCCCATGTAGATTACGGTCTCGAAGCCGAACAGGGCGCCCGCCATGGCCGTCGCGAACCCGTGTTGGCCGGCGCCGGTCTCGGCGATGAGGCGCTTCTTGCCCATGTACCGGGCGAGCAGGGCCTGGCCGAGGCAGTTGTTGGTCTTGTGGGCGCCGCCGTGCAGAAGGTCCTCGCGTTTCAGGTAGATGCGGCAGCCGGCACGTCGGCTCAGGTTCGCCGCAAGGGTGAGCGGCGTCGGGCGGCCGGCATACTTCTCGAGGAGATCCTTGAGTTCCGAACGAAAGGCCGCATCGTTCCGGTACGCCAGGAAGGCCTTCTCCAGCTCCTCCAGGGTGGGCATCAGGACCTCGGGAACGTAGATCCCACCGTAGCGGCCGAATTTTCCTGCCTGGATCACTTCCCGCGCTCCTCGCAGGGTGCTTTGGAGTTCAAAGTGAAGAATTGTATAGGGATCGGGCAGGATGTGCAACCTGCGGAGCAGGGTGATAGAATACCCGCGATCCTTGCACACGGACGGAACATGAGCGGAATCGCCCTCTTGCTCGGAAGCGGTGCCCTTCTGTTGCTGGCCTACCTATTCTACGGGGCCTATCTCTCCCGAAGGCTTGGAATCGACCCGAAACGGCAGACGCCGGCGCATCAGCAATGGGACGGCGTGGACTACGTGCCGGCACGCAAGCAGGTGCTCCTCGGACACCACTTCGCCTCCATCGCCGGCGCCGGACCGATCGTGGGCCCTGTCCTCGGCGCCTCCTTCGGATGGCTGCCCGCCCTCCTCTGGATCCTGCTGGGGAGCATCTTCGTCGGTGCCGTGCACGACTTCTCGGCCCTGGTCGCCTCGCTCCGCCACCGCGGTCAGTCCATCGGAATAGTGATCGAAGAAGAGATCGGCAGAAGCGGCAAGATCCTCTTTCTCCTGTTCTCCTGGTCGGCCCTCGTCCTCGTGGTCGCCGTATTCGCCAAGGTGGTGGCCAATACCTTCGTCGCCAACCCGGGGGTCGCGCCCGCCTCGGGTCTGTTCGTGGCGCTCGCCCTGGCCTTCGGGTGGGTAAACCAGCGAACGCGGGTTCCCCTTGCCGTATCCACGGTTGCAGCCCTTCTCGTCATGGTCGCCGCCATCCCGCCTCTCCTGCGCACGCCTGTCCAACTCTCGGCCGATGCCTGGATCGGGGTCCTCTTCCTCTACTGCGCCGTTGCCTCGGTCACCCCTGTCTGGATCCTTTTGCAGCCCAGGGACTACCTGAGCGCCTTCCTGCTCTACGCCGTCTTGGCGGCCGGGCTGGCCGGGGCCCTGTTTTACCGGCCCACGGTTGCGTTCCCGGTGTTCACGCAGGCCCGGACCGAGCTGGGCCCCCTGTTTCCCATCCTTTTCGTGACCGTCGCATGCGGTGCGATCAGCGGGTTTCACAGCCTGGTGGCATCGGGCACCACGGCAAAACAGATGAACTCCGAGGCGGATGCACGTCCCATCGGATACGGGGGCATGCTCATCGAGACCCTGCTGGCCGTGCTCGCCCTCCTGGCCGCCGTCCACATCCACCAGGGCCGCTACGCCGACCTCAAGGCAGAGGGAGGCCCGGTCCACGTCTTCGCTAACGGCGTAGGCACCTTCATGACCTCCCTGGGGATCTCCCTGGAGGCAGGCCAAATCTTTGCGGCCCTGGCCGTCTCCGCCTTCTGCCTGACCACGCTGGACACGGCAACGAGGCTCGGCCGGTTCGCCTTTCAGGAGTTCTTCGAATCCTCCGGGCCCGGACGCATGCGCACGCTTCTTACGAACCGGTTCACGGCCACCCTGCTAACCCTGGCCGGCGCCCTGCTTCTCGTCCGGAGCGGAAGCACGGACCGGGTCTGGCCCCTGTTCGGTTCCGCCAACCAGCTTCTGGCTGCACTCGCCCTGCTGGCCGTCTCGGTGTGGATCGCGAAGCAGGGCGAGGGGAACGCCTTCGTGCGCTACCCCATGCTCCTCATGTTCGCCGTCAGCCTGAGCGCCCTCGGCCTGCAGGCATGGGAGAATCTCCGGCAGGCCCACTACGTGCTCGCGGGCCTCGCCCTTCTGCTTTTCGCTCTGGCCGGGGTGCTCGTCCGGGAGTCTGTCGGGGCCCTCCGCCGGGGCGCGTCCAAGGGCAGAGGGGTTCCGTCCGGACACGGGACAGTCTGACAGACGCGGAAAGGGTGCAGCCGCGACCCCAAGACATTGACGGCACTGAGAGTTTGCCTTGTTGCCCGCGAGAGATGATTGCAGCGGACTGTCCGATTCCAGACCTGCCCCCCCTTCCTTTGAAAGTTAGCCGTTGTCCGTGCCGGAAAAGGTGTGTTACGATAGACTTCCCTTAGCCCTGTGGAAACAGGAGGGTCCGCCGTGAGGGAGCACGACAAGGAGAGGGTGCTCGTGGAGGTGGTACACCGCGTTTTCAATCTCTACAACAAGGATCCCCAGACAACGGAACGGGCCCTGTTCGACACGCTTTACGAGGAGCGGATCCGGCTGGAGTCGGAGAAGGACCGGTCCAAGGCGAGGAAACAGAAGGCCTTCTACGGAAAGATCCGCAGCGAGGCCCTGCGAACCTCCCCGGCCCGGCAGTCTCAGCTCCTCAAGCAGGTCATCGAGGCCTTCGCGGAGGAGGTGGCCGGGCATTTCGACCCTCGGGTCTTCGCGCTGGCCACCCGGGTCGTTCCGCCTGCGCTGAGCGTGCTGCTCAACGCGCTGAGCCCCCTGCGGCTGCTGACCGCCATTCCGACGGGCCTGTCGACCCTGGAAGATCAGATCGTGATCGAGGGGGAGACCGAGGCCTTCAAGACGGTCGCTCAGAAAGGGACCACGGTGCTCGTGTCCACGCATCTGAGCAACCTGGACAGCATCATCCTCGGCTACGGGCTCTACCGGCTGGGCCTGCCCCCCTTCACTTACGGGGCGGGCCTGAACCTGTTCACCAACAAGATGATCAGCTTCTTCATGCACAACCTGGGCGCCTACAAGGTGGACCGGCGCAAGAAGGCGGAGGTGTACAAGGACGTCCTGAAGACCTACGCCAGCTGCACCATGGAGCTCGGCTATCACAACATGTTCTTCCCCGGAGGCACCCGGAGCCGCAGCGGGGCCGTGGAGAACAAGCTCAAGATGGGCCTGCTCGGCATGGCCCTCGACGCATACATACACAATCTCCTGGCCGGCAAGAGTCGGCCCGACGTCTTCGTGGTGCCTTGCACCCTGAACTACCAGCTCGTTCTCGAGGCGGAGACCTTGATCGAGGACTATCTCAAGGCCGTCGGAAAGAGCCGCTACATCATCGAGGACGACGAGTTCTCCAAGCCGAAGCGCGTCGTCGACTTCGTCAGCAAGCTCTTCTCGTTGGACTCGAGGATCCACATGGTCATTTCCAAGCCCCTGGACGTCTTCGGGAACGAGGTCGACGCCGAGGGCAACTCACGAGACCACCGGGGCAGGATCGTGGACCGAAGGCGTTACGTCTACCGGAACGGCTCGCCCGCCTTCGACGCGCAGCGGGACCAGGAGTACACCCGCGAACTGGCCGAGAGCATCGTCCGGGCCTTTCATCGGGATACGGTGATCAAGCCGACGCACCTCGTATCCTATTCGATCCTCGACTGGCTGTGGGAGAGGAGCCCCGGCATGGATTTCTACCGCCTCTTGAGGACCGGAGGCTCGGAAGAGAGCGTTCCCATGACCGATGCCTACGCCCGGGTGGACCGGACCCTCGAGTCCCTCCGGAAGCTCGCCGGGGAGAACCGCCTGCGGCTGGACGAGGTGCTGAAAAGGCAGGACACGGGCGCCGTCGTGGGCGACGCACTGGCACACTTGAAGTCCTACCATCGCCGGCCAGCCCTCATCCGGCGCGGCGACCGCCTGTTCCACGTGGATCGAAACCTGCTGCTCTACTACCACAACCGACTGACCGGCTTCGGGCTGCCGACATGGGAGAAGCCCCAGTGAAGAAAAAAGATGCACTGGATGTGCTGATTGTCGGCGGAGGCAGCTTCGGGACGGCCCTGGCCTCGCTTCTCGGCGAGACGGGCAGGACCCTGGAGATGTGGGTCCGGCGGGAGGATCTGGCCGAGGAAATCAACACCCGGCACACGAACACCCTTTACGCGGACGGCTACAAGCTGCCGGCAAGCGTGCGGGCGACGACCCGGATGGGCGAGGCCGTCAAGCGGGCGCCCGTCGTCCTGATGGCGGTGCCGTCCCGGTCCTTCCGTGAGGTCGCCCGGGCGATCGGGGACTCGATTCAAGGGGACCAGATCCTGGTCCACACGACGAAGGGATTCGAGATCGAGACCTTCAAGCGCATGTCCACGATCCTCCGCGAAGAGACCTGCACGCTCAAGACGGGGGTGTTCTCCGGACCCAACCTGGCCCGCGAAATCATGGCAGGACACCCGGCGGGCGCAACCGTGGCCTCCCACTATGACGAGGTGATCCGCGCGATCCAGGCGCTCTTCAAGGGAAGCGGGCGCATGCGGGTGTACGGAGGGCACGATGTGGTGGGCACCGAGGTGGGCAGCGCATTCAAGAACATCATCGCCCTGGCCGCCGGCATCTCGGACGGCATGGGATTCGGGGACAACACGAAATCGCTCCTTCTCACCCGGGGCCTGAGCGAGATGGCCCGCGTGGGGGTCGCCCTGGGGGCGGATGTCTTCACCTTCGGCGGGCTCACAGGCGTGGGCGACCTCATGTGCACCTGCGCTTCCCCGCTCAGCCGGAATCACCAGGTCGGGGAACGGCTCGCCAAGGGGGAAGCCCTGAACGACATCCTCAAGAGCATGACGCAGGTGGCCGAAGGGGTGCCGACCACGCAAGCCGTCCAGCGCTACGCAGAGTCCGCGGGCCTGGACCTTCCCATCGTGCGGGCCGTCTACCGGATCCTGTTCGAGGGCTGGGGGGTCACCGACGCGCTCGTGCAGTTGATGGATCTCCCGGTGGGGGACGAACTCGCGGCCCTCCGGTACCGTTGAGCCCCGTATGCCCGATGCGTATCCGCTCTGCGTCGAAGACCAGCGCGCCCTTCCGGAAGGGTACCGGGGACCGGTCTTCATCTGGGACATCGACAAGACCTACCTCTCCACGCACTTCTCGTCCCTGCGGGGCCTGAGCCGCATCCCGCTCGAGCTTGCCGTGGACAAGCAGGCGATCGCCGGAATGCCGGAAGTCCTACGGGGGATCCGGAGGGGACCCGGGCCCGGCTACGGCTGCGTTCCCCTCTATTTCGTGACGGCCAGCCCCCCCCAGCTCCGCAGCGTTCTTGAGCAAAAGATGCTCCTGGACGGCGTCGAGTTCGACGGGATCACCTTCAAGGACTGGTGGAGGCTGGTGAAACAGGGGCGTCCGAAACGGTTCCTGGATCAGGTGGGCTTCAAGGTCTGCGCGCTTCTGGAAGGGAGAACGAGGCGGCCCCTCGCAGCGGAGTACCTGTTCGGGGACGATGCGGAAAGGGACGCCGATGCCTTTTCGCTTTACGCGGACCTGGTCCATCGCAGCCTTACGGAGGCGGAGGCCGACGACCGCATGGCCGCCTGCGGGATGCGCGAGGACAACCGGCGCTGCGCCCTGGCCCTCCTGAAAAGGCTCCCCGGGAAACGGGGGACCGTGGAGAAGGTCTTCATCCACCTCGAAAAGGGCACGCCCCCCGAGCGGTTCGAGCGCTTCGCCCCGCTCGTGACCCCCGTGAGGGGCGGCTTTCAACTGGGCCTCGCCCTGTTCGCCCTCGGTTTGGTGGACGAAGAGACCGTCCGCCGGTGCAGGCAGGCCGTCTCCGCAGCCGCGGAGACGCCCGATTCCGATCCGGACGCGCTCCTCGCCGATGCGGTCGACCGCCGCATCATCTCGCGGCAGAAGCTGCGCCTCATCGCTTCCGCTCTCCCTCCGGACCGGGACCGGGGATCGGAAGGCGGGGATGGGAAATCCCGTGCGGACCGGTGATTCGGAGACAAGGGGGAGGGGAGCATGACCGATCCGGAGCTTTTTGATTGGGTAAGATCGAAATGGAACGAACACGTCTCCAGGCGGGGCTTGCCCACGGAACTGGAGTACCCGTACGGCGAGGTCCCCATCACCCGCTACCTCGAGCTGGGCGCCCGGAACCATCCGGAGCGCACGGCCGTGCACTTCTACGGCCGAGAGGTGTCCTACCGGGAACTCGATCAATGGTGCAACCGGTTCGCCAATTTCCTGCGGGACAAGGGGTACGGGCGCGGAGATTCCATCGCCATTCACCTGTACAACTGCCCGCAGTACCTGGTGGCCCACTTCGGAGGCATGAAGGCCGGCTGCACCATCGTTCCCCTGGATCCGGTCTGGAAGGAAATCGAACTGGAAACGCCCCTTGAGGATATCGGGCCGTCGGTCGTCGTCACGCAGGACATCAACTTCCCCGTGATCGAAGGGCTGCGCGGGCGGTTCGCGTTCGACATCGTCCTGACGACCGCCTTCCGGGATTTTCTGCCGGAAGAACGGACCTTTCCGTTTCCGGCCGAGCTGGACCGCGGAAGAATCGCATGCCGGGGCGCGATGGACCTGATGTCGACTCTCGCCCCCTATTCTCCGGAGCCGCCGGGGGTTGCGCTGAGACTCGAGGATTCCGCGTCCCTGGATTACACGGGCGGGACGACCGGGCGCTCCAAGGGCTGCCTGCACAGCCACAGGGGCATTCTCTACACCCGCGCGTGCATGTATACCTACCTGGGGTTGAAGCACCTCCGCGGGAGGCCTTACGTACAGTTCGTGCCCGCCTTTCATACCGCGGGCCGGGGCCTGATCGAAGGGGCCGTCCTGAGCGGCATGACGTGCGTTCTGCTCACCCGGTTCGATCCGACGGCCCTGGCCGTCGCCATACCGGCCTGCAAGGCCGCCTGCATGTGGGCGCCGTCGGACCTCTACGACGCCATCGCCCAGCTGCCGGAGGAACAGCTCGCCGGGCTGGACTTCACCTCCATGGAGATTCTCACCTGCACGCAGTACAACGTCCCGATCCGTGAGCCCTTGCGGAAGAGGTGGGCCGAGATCTCCAAAGGCGGCGTCCTGTTGGATGTCACGTACGGATTGACGGAAACCCTTTCGATGAACACGTTCACCTACGGCCTGCAGGACCTGGACCTGAAGAAACAGGAGGAAAAAGGGGGCGTCTTCGTCGGGCTTCCCATGCCCGGCACGCTGATCAAGTTCGTCGATCCGGTGGGTCGCAGGACGCTGCCGCCGAACGAGGTCGGCGAGCTGGCCATCAAGGACCCGGCGTTGAGCCCGGGATACTTCAAGCGGGAAAAAGAAACCCGGGATCTCTACCTGGAAGACGGATTCCTGCTGACCGGCGACCTGGGCATGTACGACGAGGACGGGTTCGTCTATTACAAGGGCCGGACCAAGGAGATCATCAAGGTATCGGGGTATACCGTCTCGCCCCGGGAAATCGAGCTGATCATCGGCCGTCACCCGGATATCCGGTCCGTGGCCGTCGTGGGCGCGCCCGACGCCCGGCAGGGAGAGATCCCGGTGGCGTTCGTCGTGCTGCGGCCCGAGGCGGCCGGACGGACGACGCCCGACGAGCTGAGGCAATGGTTCAAGGAGAAGATGTCCGGATACAAGGTCCCGAAGCACGTCGTCCTGAAAACCGAACTCCCCATGCTGCTGGGCCTGAAGGTCGACCGCCGCAAGCTGCAGCAAGAGGCCAGGGAACTGGCGGGCCGGCCCTCCTGACCGGCGAGGATCGATGAGAAGGGAAGACGCCTACCGGTGGGTCTTGAACCGCTCGATATCCTCCGCCCTTCCCACCACGACCAGAACGTCTCTCTCTCTCAGCGGCTCGGCAGGATCCGGCAACTCGTCCTCGTCATCTCCCGGACGCCGGATCCCCACGACGGTCAAACGGAAGTCCGCTCGCAGATTGGCCTCCCGCAGGGAACGGCCTACAAGGGCGCGGGGGGTGATCAGGCGCTCCAGGGTCAATCCCTCCCCCAGGCGGAGGGATTCCCGCACGGAACCCGCGCTCCGGTCCCTGATCGATACATCCAGAAAGACGTGGCGGAGCAGCTCGCTGTTAAAGACGCGCAGTACATACTTGCGCGTAACGACACCCAGCAGAGAGCCGTTCCCGGAGACCACGGGCAGCTCGTCCCGCTCGCCGGCGGCGAACCGATCCATGCAGTCCGCCAGGGTGTCTTCCGGAGTCATCCTGGGTACGTTGGGATCCGCGATGTCCACGGCGAGAACCAGCGCTCCGAGTTCTCCGACCTCGGGGTCCTTGATGTCGTGGATCGAGATCGTGCCCAGAAGTCGTCCCCCTCCGTCGATCACGTAAAGAAGGACTGCCTCGTGATCAAGAAAGTACCGTAGGATTCCCGCGATCGGGGTATCCTCCCGGACCGTGTGAACCGCCGGCCTCATCACCTGCCCGACCGTGTGGGTTCTCAGGATGACGTCCTCGTGGCGATAGAGCGCGGCGCCCTTCTTGGCGAGCTTGAGGGTGTAAAGCGAGTCCTCCTTGAGCGACCGGCCCACAAGGGACGCGAGCGTCACCACGACCATCACGGGCAGCACCACCCGGTAGTCGCCCGTGACCTCGATCAAGAGGATCATCGCGGTGATCGGGGAGTGGGTGGCCGCCGCCAGCACTCCCGCCATGCCGATCATGGCGTATGCGCCGGGGCCGGCCGAGAGACCGGGAAGGAGTTCGTGGACGCCCACGCCGTACAACCCTCCGGCCATCGCCCCCATGTACAGGGAGGGAAGGGCAACGCCTCCGGAACCGCCCGAGGCGATGGTGAGGCTCGTCGCAACGATCTTCATCGGCACCAGCAGGGCCAGCAGGAGCCAGGAAAGCCGGCCGCTCAGGGCCCCGTCCATCGTTGCATACCCCACCCCGTAAAGTTCCGGAAGAGAGAGGAACATACCCCCCAGGATAAGCCCGCCCAGGACCGGGTGCCACATCTTCGGGAGCGGCAGAAGCGAGGCCCACGAATCGAACCGGTCCATGGTCCAGACGAACCACGCCCCGACCCCACCGCAAAAGAGCCCCAGTCCCCCGTAGACGGGCATCTCCAGGGCGCTCCTGAGTTCGAAGGGCTGGACCGTGAACGCGGGGTAGTCGCCGAACCAGGCGCGGGAGACCACGGTCGCCAGGACTGAGGAAAGGATGACAGGGCTGAAGCTCCGCATGGCGAAATCACGTGAAATCACCTCCAGTGCGAAGAAGGCGCCCGCAATCGGCGCATTGAACACGGCCGCGATACCGCCGGCCGTCCCGCATGCGGCCAGGGTCTTGAGCTCTTCCGAGGGAAGTCGCAGGAGACGGCCCAGCGTGAAACCGATGGCCGCCCCGATCTGCACGATGGGACCTTCCCGGCCGACGGATCCCCCTGTCCCGATGGTTACGGCCGAGGCCAGGGTTTTCACGACGGCCACCCGGGCTCGCATCCGGCCGCCGCGGGCCGCGACGCTTTCGATGACCTCGGGCACGCCGTGACCCTCGGCCTCGGGCGCGAGCCTGCAAATGAGCGGGCCCACGATCAGGCCGCCCAGGGCCGGGACAAGGAGCACCTGGTACCAGGGCAGGTGCGGCAGGACGTTCAGGGGCCACTCCGCAGACCCTATCGCCAGCCACTGCACGAGATCGATGAGTTTCACGAATCCGATCGCGGCCGCGCCGGTCAGAATACCCAGCAGAGAAGGGATGAGGACGAGCCTGGCGCTCTGGGCGGGCAGCACCCTCTCTCTCCACGAGGCCGGAATTCCTGGCATGCGCCCGTACTCCAAGGGCCGGCCGGCTGCGAAGAGGCGACCGGCGGAATAGGAAGATCGCGTCCGGGCGTCGCCCGGCGAGCGGACAGAGGCGGGACGAACGGGTCGCGGACGGTCCGGCGGTCCTGTCCCCCTCTGTCGCCGAGCCGTGATCTTAGGGGCGGTTGACGCGCGAGTCAACCAGGGATCGGCAAAGAAGTAAGGATTCCTTCGAAATCTTCCGAAAGAAGAGAAAGAACAGGTCGTTTCCCCTTTCCCGCAAAGGATGGAGCGCGCCGCCGTGTACAACAAGCTGTCCTATGAGGAACTCGAAGAAAGGGTGAGGGAACTCGAGTCGAAGTCCCTGGGCCAGAAGGGCGTGGAGTCGGCCCTTCTGGAGTTCGAGGAGAAACTTCGCTCCCTCCTGGACGAGCAGACCGCAAAGCTCAAGAAGGAGATTACCGAGAGAAAACGGGCCGAGGAGAAGGTCAGGGAGTTGAAGCGGGAGCTCGAGCAAAGGGTGGCGGAGAGAACCGCCGAGATGGAAAAGACCCTGGCCGAGCTCAAGAAGCTGGACGAGATGAAGGATTCTTTCCTCACCGCCGTCTCCCACGAGTTCCGGGCGCCCCTCACATCGATCCGGTCCTTCTCGGAGATCCTGCTCCAGTACGATAACGAGGACCCGAAGATGCAGAAGGAGTTCCTCCACATCATCAACTCGGAAAGCGAAAGGCTTTCCCGGCTCGTCAACGACCTGCTGGATCTTTCCCAGATCGAGGCGGGCAGGATGGTCTACCGCGATACGGTTCTGTCCCTGGAGGAGGTGGTCCGAGAGACCGCGAGGATCCAGTTCCCGTCCCTGTCCCAGAAATCCCTTCGCCTGCTGCTCGATCTTCCGCCGGACCTGCCGGACGCAATGGCGGACCGGGACAGGACGAAACAAGTGATCGCAAACCTGCTGCACAACGCGATCAGCTTCTCGTTGCCGGGAGGCGAAATCAGCATCAGCGCCGAGGCGGTCCGGGACAAGGACTCCGGCATGCCCACCGGTTGGATCCTTGTGCGCGTGTCCGATCAGGGCGTCGGGATCGAGGAGAAGGATTTCGCGCACATCTTTGAGAAGTTGAGCCCGGGATCACCGGACACACTGAAGGAAAAACGGAAGGGCGCGGGCCTGGGCCTGCCCATCTGCAAGGAGATCGTCACCCATTACGGCGGCGAGATCTGGGTGGAGAGCAGGAAGAACGAGGGCAGCACCTTCTTCTTCACCCTTCCCGCGGCCGATCCCGCCCTCCAGGAGGCCGCGTCCGAAGCGGCCGGTTGAGGGGCGGGCCTGCGAGGCAGCCGGTCTTCACTCACCGAGCACGTCTTCGAGGTCCTTGAGGATGGCCTCGGCCTGGGTCCTGGGGACCTTCACGACCATTTCGCTGTGCTCGGAACAGGCATAATAGGTCGGTTCCGCCTTTTCGTCCGACCCCTGTCCCTTGTACACGGCCAGAAAACCGATCTCCTTGTCCCGGCCGTAGAAGGTGAGAAGAAGTTCCTGCGCAGCGCCGGCCGGAGCAACGCATCCTTCCGAAGTCTCCGCCGGCGGCGTACCCACGTATTCGGTGGGACGAAGCGTGGATACCCTTCGCATCCAGTTCCCGTAGAGTTCCTGGACCTGCTCGGGGGAGCGGCCGTCCGCCCACCCTTCTTCCGCGCCTTCGTCGGAGATCCTTCGAACCAGTTCCTTTTCGCTCCGGCCCGAGCGCAAGCGAACCCGCGTGACCTCGTCCATCTTGAAGGCATGGAGAGACCGTTCCATGAAGCGGCCCTGGGGCCGGGCGAGATCCCGAAGATCCTGGCCCGGGACCAGGAACGCCTGGCCTGTCTCTTCATCGGCCACATACCGGTCCTTGGGCCCGAAGGTCTCCTCCCCGAGGCGGAACCTCACGGTTCCGGAGGCCTGTTCGATCACCAAAAACTCCTCCGGCTCGGCCAGGCCGAACTGGGCGAAGTTCTCCTCGCCGGGCTTGCCCAGGGAGCGCAGGGCCATCCAGGGACAAAAGGAGTCAATCCTCTCCTGCATCCTCTCGTTGTCCGCCTTGAAGAATTCGGTACGGGCCGTCGGGCTCGCCTCCCGGGCTCCTCCCTCCCGGACGTCGTCCCCGTCGGCGGCCGATGTCTCGGAGGACGCCAGGATCTCCACCCACCAGGAGGATTCCGCGGACTGACGGCCCCGTTTCCGCCGGAAGCTCACGGTCCGGTCCTTGGCCTCGTAAGTGAGCTTGACGACCTCCCCCTTCCTGCACGAGCGGATCGGCACCCTTTCGCCCGGCTTCTTGGGCTCCTGAACCCATGTGAGGTAGGCGAGGGCAAGGCTTGCCAGCAGGATCCCGAGGTAACCGACGAGGGAAGCGCGCTTCATGCCTTCCTTCCCCTCCGTGTCCGCCTGGCCCGAAGCCGGTTGTAGACAAGGCCCGTGCCCAGGACGAACAGAGGCACGGCAAAGATCGTCGTGTAGAACCAGACCACGTCCTGTTCCCGGGTGTGCAGGATCCGAACGTCCTCCTCGGTCTCTGCCGACCCGGAGAGCGACTCTTCCTGGAACAGCCACTTCAAGCCGTCCTCGAAGAAAAAATAGTTGCCCGGGTTCCCGATCACCGGGTCGGAAAGGGCATCCGCGTCGGCCATCACGATCATCCGCGTCTGCTTCGAGCCCTTTTTCCCGCTCGCTCCTGCCGGAGCGTCTTCGGACGACTCGCCCTTGTTTTCGGACATCTCGGCCGTGACGGCCGCCGCGAGATGGAAGTTCTCCGTCTGCCGTTCCGGTCCGTCCTGCTCCAGGCTGCGGTTCTCGTCGGCCCACGTCATGGGCATGCTGCGCAACGTCATGACGACCTTGGCCCCGGACTTCGGCCCCTCGACCTTCTCCAGGTAGCCCGAGCCGAGGAGCACAACGGCCAGCCTGGAGGCATTCTGGCTCAGGGTGTTCACCGAGGGGTGGGAAGAGGTCCGGTTGCTGTAAAGGTTGTAACGGTCCGCCTTTGTATGGAAGGCCCGCATGAAGTGCCGCTCGTTGGCGAGCGGAACGGCCTGGAAGCGAAGGCCGAAATCCTCAAGCATGCCGGCCAGATTGCTCGCATGCTCCGGGTCCAGGGCGATCCACATGCGCCCTCCCCCTCTCAGGTACCTTCGCAGCGACTCCAACTCTTCGGGAAGGAAATTCTCGGTCGGGTCGATTGCCGCGAGCAGGGATGCGTCCTCAGGCACTTCCGACCCCAAGCCCTGTCCGAGACCCAGGGGCTTGACCTCGAAATTCTGCCCCTGCAGCACCTTCTTGAGCCCCGTGACCGGAGGCCTGGGGTCCTCCTCCCTTTGCCAGTCGTAGGCGCGCTCCCCATGGCCGGCGATGAAATAGGCGACCCTTCTTTGGGTCACGAGCTTCAGGAACTTGCTCTGGAATTCATCGTCGACCCTGGCGATCCGGCCCCGGGCCTCGCCCATCTCGGTGCCGATCCGCACGACCTCCTTCCTGTCGCCGTACCTGTAGACGACGTTCCCGTTCCCGCGGACCCCAAGCTCCTTGGCGAGCTTCGGCTCCAGGGCGTGATCGTGCACGCGCACCCGAAGCAGGTCGGAACGGCCCTTCAGTCCCTCGAAGTAGCTTGAAAGCTCCTCCAGCACCTCGTTCGCCTCCGGGTAGAAGAGGAGAACCTCGAAGGGTTCGCTCAGATTCGCGACCAGACTGCGCGCGCCTTCGCTCGGGCTGAAGGATCGCTGAAAGGTGAGGTCCCACTTCCGGTTGTGCGTGTCGGCAACGAAGTTGATAAGAAACAGGCTCGCGCCCAGCCAGGCGACCGCCAGCCCGCTTGCGGCCGAGAAGGCGACCCGCCTGCGTTCGATCCGGGGCGCGCGGGCCATGGACGCGAAGGAGATCTCCATGAAAATGAGCGGAAGCACGGAGCTCACCCACGCGATCGGCCACAGGACCCTGAGGATCCCCCGGTATCGTTCCAGGGCCTTTGCGCCCTCCAACCGCGGGAGCAGGCCTTCCCGGACCGGCTCCAGTTGCGCCGCGTAGAGCGCAAGCGCCACGATTCCGCCGAGGTAGGCCGCCAGAATCATGCCCTCCACGGACCTGCGGTCCCCCCGGCTGCGGAGCCAGTTCGCGGCCCGGGCCGAGACGGCCCACAGGAGGAAGGCGGCCCCGACGCCGTCGAGGGCGAACCGGGCGACCGGCGGCGAGGCGACCAGCTTCTCCCCCACGTAAAAGAGGGCCATGCTCAGCAGGTAGGGAAGCGTGCAGGCGAGGCCGGGGATCATCCGGCCGCTCTTGGTTCCGTTTTCCTCTATCGCCATCGCCGCGCCTCGATGACCCGCGTGGAGACCATGAGGAAGAACCAGGTCACGGAAAAGTAATAGATGATGTCGCGGGTGTTGACCGTGCCCTTCATGAAAGGGAGAAAGTGCTTGTTGTGCAGCGCCAGATAGCCGAATAGGCCCGAAAGGGGCGGCTCGGTTACGTTCGCCAGGAGCCAGAAGAGAAGCATGGCCACCAGTATGGCTGTCGAGAGGATGGCGGCGACGATCTGGCTCGGCGCCAGGGAAGAGCCGAACATCCCGATCGCGAGGGCGGCCGAACCGAGGCACAGCAGGCCCAGGTAACCGCCGAAGATATGCCCCACGGAGACCTTGCCGTGCACGAAGATGAGCAGGGGCATGTACAGGGTGAGCAGGGTCAGAAGGCAAAGAAAGAGGAATGCCGACAGAAACTTGCCAAGCACGACCTGGTAGTCCTTGACCGGCGATGTGGTGTACAGAACCATCGTGCCCATCTGCTTCTCTTCGGCCAGCAACCGCATGGTGAGAAAGATCGAGGCGATCATCGTCGTGCCGCTCGAAAAATAGAAGAACTGCCGGAGGACCTCGGCCGAATACTTGGATCCTCCCCCGAGGGCATACACATTGAAGAGCAAGCCGTCCACGAGCAGGACCACGGCGAGAATGACATATCCCATGTACGATCGGAAATAGGCCCCGAGTTCACGGCCGAGTACGAGCCAGACCACTCTCACGCGGGCTTCTCCTGTGTCTGCATGAGCCTCAGGAAGGTGTTCTCCAGGTCGAGGTCGGTCCGCACCATTTCGATCAGGCCCAGCCCGCGGCTGACGAGCTTCAGGCTGATTGCCTCCCGGATGTCCTTCGAAAGGCTCATCTCGAGGCTCGACCGGCCGTCCTCCCGCCGGGTCCAGTCGATCTCTTCCACCTCGGGCAGATCCCGCAGGCAGGATTCGATCTCGGACCGGGGGCCCCGAACCTGCATGCGGACGCGGATCTTCCGCGTGAAGCGCCGCGCGAGCTCCTCCTCCGGTCCTTCGCCGATGATCTCGCCCGACTGGATCATAAGGATCCGGTCGCAGATCTGGCTGATCTCGGGCAGGAGATGGCTGGAGAGGATCACGGTGTGGTTTCCGTGAAGGGAGCGGATGAGCTGTCGCATCTCGACGATCTGCACCGGATCGAGACCGGAAGCGGGTTCGTCGAGCAGCAGGATCTGCGGCTCGTGAAGCAGGGTCATCGCGATGGCAACGCGCTGCCGGTAACCGAAAGAGAGATGGCCGATGATTTCCTCGCCCACGTCCTCGATCGCGGCCTGCGCCTCCACCGCGGGCAGGCGCTCGCGCAGCCTTCGCCGGTCCATGCCCTTCAGGCGGCCTACGAACCGAAGGTAGGCCCTGACCTTCATGTCTCCGTAGAGAGGCGGGCTTTCGGGGAGGAAGCTCAGGCTTTTCTTCACGGCGTGAGGCTCTTCGAGAAGGTCGAGCCCGCCGATCGTTACACGGCCGGCGGTGGGGAGAAGGCTGCCGGCCAGGATGCGCAGAAGCGTCGTCTTCCCCGAACCGTTCAGGCCGAGGAGCCCGACGATCTCGCCCCGCTCGATCCGAAAGCTCACCCGGTTCACGGCCCGCTTTTCGCCGTAGACCTTGGTGAGGTCCTGCACTTCCAACACGCGTGAGTCCCTTCCATGCGAAAAGAGGGAAGCGAAAATATTACGAAGCCCTCTTTCCCCTGTCAAGGCGGCGGCGGGCCCGGGATGAGCACTCCCGCCCCGTCGATGCGGCTTTCCTTCAGGGCGATCAGCGCCTCGTTGGCCTGCTCCAACGAGAAGGTCTCAACGTGGGTGCGGATCGGGATCGAGGCGGCGGCCTTGAGGAGTCCCTCCGCATCGGCACGGGTGGAATTGGCTACCGACCGGATGGTTCTCTCGCCCCACCAGTCCGCGTAGTCGATCGGCGGGATGAGGGTCATGTGGATGCCGCCCAGGGCGATCGTTGCGCCCTTCTTCATCCGCTTCAGGGTCATGGGAACCAACTCGCCCGCGGGCGCGAAGATGACGGCCGCGTCGAGTTCCGCAGGAGGGGTCTCGTCCGGCCTGCCGGTCCATACGGCCCCGAGCTTCTCGGCGAGCCTCCGATGCCCTTCCGAACGGGTCAGCACATAGACCTCCATCCCCTGATGGACGGCGACCTGGATCGTTACATGCGCGGAAGCGCCGAAACCCACGAGCCCCAACCGGCAGCCCGGCCTGGCCTCGCTCAGGCGGAGGGCCCGGTAGCCGATGATGCCCGCGCACAGGAGCGGCGCCGCATCCAGGTCGGAGAAGCCGTCCGGGATCCGGTACGCGAAGGCCTCGGAAACCGTGACGAACTCGGAAAACCCTCCGTCCACGTCGTAGCCGGTGAACCGGGCCTCGGGGCAGAGGTTCTCCCGCTCCGTCGTGCAGAACTCGCACCTTCCGCACGTCTCGTGCAGCCAGGGGACCCCCACGCGGTCGCCGCTGCGGGTGCGCCCGACCCCCTCCCCGACCTCGTCGATCCGGCCCAGGATCTGGTGCCCTGGGATCACGGGCATCTTGTGGGGAGCGAGGTCCCCTTCGACCACGTGGAGGTCCGTGTGGCAGATGCCGCAGGCCGTCACCCTGAGCCGGACACGGCCCGGGCCGGGCCGGGGCTCCGGGACCTCCTCCAGGCGAAGGGGTCGGGTCTCGATTTGTGCCTGCTCGTGCAAAACCATCGCTCGCATGGTTTGCAGTATACCCTATGGACGATCCGCGGAGCCAGCGTCGGGGCGGGTCGGACGCGGGTTCGATTCGAGGTTTGCCGGCATGCTATACTGCAGGCCGCCCCCAAATCCTCGGCATATCGAGCCAGAGCCTGCATGACAGCCTTGCCGAGCACCGAACAGGGAGGGAAACCATGCCGACTCAGAACAGACCCGAGGATCATCGCAACTCGACTCGCGAACCACGACGTCCATGCCCCGGTCCGACAGGCCGAGGAGAATCCCCCAGGGCAAGTCGACCCCTGTCCAAAGGATGGGGTCCACCTCAGAGTTCGGCACGGATTTGATCATCAGGGAGTTTCTTGCCTTGGAAAAGGATCGCGGAACGAAAGGAAATCTCTGGACAAAGGGGAAGGGTCGCCCTACAAGCAGTCAAGAAAGAAGACCCGATCTTCCGGGCTCATCATCCGGAATCCATGCCTTCATCCCGGTTTCCGTCCTCACGACTTACTTCCTGGCAAGCTTTGTGTTGAACGAAAGCATGCATGAACAATACCTGTTCGGCTTCAATCAGCTCAGACATCTGGGGATTCCCGGTTTCCTCCTGTTGACGGCCGCCACGATGCTGATTCTCATCGGGCCCGGTTCCTTTGCCGAAACATTGCCTTCCCATTTCGCGAAGCATCAGAGACTGCTCTTTTCAAGAAGAACCTATCTCGTCTCCCTCGGATTCTGTTCCGTGGTCCCTTTCTTTCTCCTGAGAAACAACTTCCTGAATCAAGACGCCCTGGGTTTCGCAAGGTGGTTCACGACATACATTCCAATTTACGGATCGTTCGTTACCCTTGACGAGATGTGGGAATTCTACATCCATTCCCGATTCTGGCATTATGTGAACACATCGTTCGGTATCAGCATAACCTTATCCTATCAGATTCTCTCCTGCTTATCCGGCGGCATATTCGTGGTGCTCTTGCTTCTGTACTCGAGGGACGTCTTTCCTCAAAGACCGCTTTCTTTCTTTCTGATGATCGTTTCGGGCGGGTACATGCAACTGTTTTTCGGCGATGTCGAGAATTATACCATGACCGCGGTGATTGTCATGGCGTACTTCTTTTGCTCCTGCTTGTTCCTTCAGCGAAAATGCAGCCTCCTGTTTCCATCGATGGCCCTGACGATGGCGCTCACATTCCATCTTCTTGCGGGTTTTCTCATGCCATCGCTGTTGTATCTGTATTGGATAGCCTTCAAGCGAAAATCTTACGTATCGATTCTTGCCGCCGCATTCTGTTCTATCGCCCTTTTTGCTTCGACACTCGCGTTTTTCAATTACTCCTACCAGCCCGTCAGGGAGTTCGTCCGGATGAGCCATGTTTTCGGGTATTGGGGGCCCCTTTCAAAAAAAGTGGTCAACCCGTCGCTGTCTTATTATGCACAATTGATCAATATGCAGATGTTACTCTTCCCCATATCGGTTTTCGGCATGCTGCGGATCGTTTTCAAGGGAGTAAGGTGGGACGATTTCAATATGCATCTTTTGGTATCATCCATATCCATGCTTTCCTTCTTCTATTTCTTTCGGGCTGCAATCGGGGTTTATCACGATTGGAATCTTTTCGCGAACGTAGGTATACCCGTCTCGATCTTTTCGGCACACAACGTATTGCAGGGTGAAGACACAAGAGGAGAGCGCTCGGCTTGGCGCGCATCCCTGTTCCTCTTCAGCATGAATTCCTATTGCTGGATTGTATCCAATCATCTTGCCTGGGTGAGATGACGAGATGAACGTATTGTCTCTGACCTAACAACCCGGCAGGCGACGGAACACAACCGTGGAGCAAGAGGAAACCCCGGGACCTTGCGCGGCCGCCGAGCGGCCGGGAAGGAGACATCTCTCGATGCCCGTGAGGATCTTTTCGATACTGCTTGCGCTCCTGACCGCGGCCCTGCCGGTCAGGGGGTCCTGCGCTGCCGACCCGGCCAAGGAGCGCCCCGCCTACGGCGTGCTTTACACGGCCTGGATCAAGCCCGACGAACCGTTGGCCACGGTGCGCATCCGCCTGAACCCCCATCCCGAGTGGGTGCGCTGGATGCGCCTGAACGCCGAGCCGGAACGCTATTCCGGCTTCAAGGGCAGCGGCGAGGTGGAGAGCAAGGGCGGCCGGGTAACCTGGCGTCCTCCCGCGCGCGACGCCTGGCTCCAGTACCGCGTGAATCTCCAGAGCAAGCGCGCCTCGGGCCGGTTCGACGGCCTGGTCACATCCGGCTGGGCCCTGTTCCGCGCCGACGACCTGGTGCCGCCCGTGCACCTGGACATGGAGGACGGCACGCAGTCGAAGGCGAAGCTCGCTCTTGACCTTCCGGACGGCTGGTCCGCCGCCACGCCGTTCCCTCGTTACAAGAGCGGCCGCTACAACCTCGACAACCCGCGCCGCCTGTTCGACCGCCCCATCGGCTGGCTGCTGCTCGGCAAGATCGGCGCACGACGCGAAACCGTGGGCGGCACGCGCCTCACCGTGGCCGCGCCCCTCGATACGGGCGTGCGCCGCATGGACATGCTGGCCTTCCTCCGCTGGACGCTGCCGACGATGCAGGCCCTGTTCCCGCGCTTCCCCACCCGCCTGCTCGTGGTCAGCGCGGGTGACCCGATGTGGCGCGGCGCGCTCTCCGGGCCGAACTCGCTCTTCGTGCACGCCGACCGGCCGCTGATCAGCGAAAACGCCACCAGCACGCTGCTGCACGAACTGGTGCACGTGGCCATGCGCGCGCAGAGCACGCCCGGCGCCGACTGGATCGTCGAAGGTCTGGCGGAGTACTATTCGCTGGAAGTCCTGCGCCGCTCCGGGGCCATAAGCGACGAGCGCTTCGAAAAGGCCCACCGAAATCTCGCCGAGTGGGGCAAGGCGGCCGAGCGGCTCGACGTGCCTCGCTCTTCCGGCGCGCGGACCGCGCGCGCGGTCGGCGCGCTGCGTGCGATCGATGCGGAGATCCGCTCCCTGAGCAAAGGCGATGCGAGCCTCGACGATGTGGCGCGGGCCATGGCGGAAGAGGGCAGGCCCGTCACGATCGAGGTTTTTCGCGCACGGGTGGAGGGCGCGGCGGGCGGCAAGGTGCGTAGCATCGATGCGGCGTTGCGGCGTTGACGGACCTGCGGGGTGTGTGCCTGATTGGGCGCGTCCCGCGAAGCCCCCGGACACGGTAAACCCCAGCCTTTGGAGGCAAACCCGAACCGTGATCCGGCAAGGGCTCTTCAAGGTATCGGACCGCATCCGGCAGGTGCGCGGCTTTGATGTGTCGACCGTGTCCTTCATCGATGCAGGCGCCGGATGAATTGTGGTCGATCCCCTGACCGCGGTTGAAGCGGCCCGTGCGGTGTAGCGTCCAGGAAGTAATGTCCACAGATTCCGCTTGCAATAGGGTGACACGTCCTCCGAGAAGAAGCCGGGCGGAGTCGAGGAGGAATGAGGGGCTTGGCGTGAGAGCGGAGACGGTGCGCCGCCTGGTCAACGATGCGGGCCTGGGCAACCCGCCGTTCCAGGCCGGCCGGGAGCCTGCGGGCTGATCCGGCCTGCCGGCCCGCCGCGGGGCGGGAGAGTCGGAACCACACCTGGGTAGGCCGAATTTCATGTTCATCGAAGGTAGGAGACATGAGAATTGGATGCATCTTGGCCAAAAATACGCTTGATTATAATCCATTTTAGCGTAATATTAATATTTCATAGCTATAATTACGCCACAATTCGCGCAGTGTCATCATGAAGAACCGGTTTCTCCGAGAGAGAATCAAGCGAAAGATCTCTCAGAAGCATGCCAGGCTGGTCGTGCTGACGGGCGCTCGTCAGACCGGCAAGACCACCCTGGCGAGGCGCACCTTTCCCGAGATCGCCTACATCTCCCTCGAAGATCCCGTTGTTCGTCCCTCCTACACCCGGCTTTCCGCAGCGGAGTGGATCGAAACCTATCCGGTGGCGATCCTGGATGAGGTGCAGAAGGCCCCGTCGCTCATCGAGTCAATCAAGGCTGCACATGACATGTCGCAGGATGTGCGTTACATGCTCCTGGGAAGCAGTCAGATTCTGCTCCTCAGCAAGGTGAAAGAGAGCCTGGCCGGCCGTGTGGCCATCGAAGAGCTTTGGCCCCTGACGCTGCCGGAAATGGTCTCGGAGTCCTGGGACGACCCTCTCCCGGAATCCCGTTTGATCACATATCTCAGGGGCGACCCGGCACGAACGGAGGTACTGCTGGGAGTGCCGGCGGCCGACCAAGGGTTTGCCAAGGGCCAGACCGCATTCGCCAGGTATCTGAGCTTCGGCGGGATGCCCGTCGTGCACGACCCCGAACTGTCGGACCCGGAACGGGAGGAGTGGCTGCACAATTATCAGCGGACCTACCTGGAACGCGACGTAACCGATCTGGCCACTCTGCAGGACCTCCAACCGTTTGTCCTGGCCCAGAAGGCGGTGGCGGCCCGGACAGGCACCCTGGTCAATTTCAGCGACCTGGCGCGCTCCGCCTCCATCAGCCCCGCAACGGCAAGACGCTTCCTACGCTATCTGGAACTCAGCTACCAGGTCCTGGTGCTTCCCCCGTATCATCGAAACCCGGAAAAGCGCCTTTCCAAGATGCCGAAGGTCCACTTCCTCGACCCGGGAGTCCTGCGAGGCATCACGGGTCGCAGAGGACCGCCCACCGGAAAAGAGTTCGAATCAGCCGTGGCCGGAGAGGTATTCAAGCAACTGCGGACGGCGTCTCTGCGCGTGGATTTGTTTCATCTGCGCACCTACGACGGCCGTGAGGTGGACCTTCTCCTGGAACTGGAGCAAGGATTTGTGGCGGTGGAGATCAAGATGGCCGAGCGCGTCCACACCAAGGACACGGCGCCCTTTCGTGACCTGGAGGCATTCCTGGACAAGCCCCTTCTCTGTTCCGTGGTCCTTTCCCTGGACCGGGACGCGCGCATGCTTTCCGACGGGGTCCTGGCCCTTCCCGCAGCATGGGCGCTGGGCTCGCCGGTCTGACCCTTCCGCTCCCGCCCTCATGCCTCTTCGTCGTCGCCGTTCTCCTCGTCCGGATCCAGCCACTCCGATTCGCCTTCCGCCATGGCCAGGGCCTTCTGGGCGGCGTCGACGAACAGGGTACGCCAGGATGTCACGGCCGGGAAGGATCTCGTTGCGGTCTTTGTCTTCGGCCTGCTGATGGGCTTCCTTCCCTGCAGGCTTTCCTATGCCGCCTTTGCCAGGGCCCTGGCCTCCGGCAGATTAACCGAGGGTTGCCTGATGCTGATCTGTTTCGGCCTCGGCAACGTGCCCGGGCTCTTCGCGGTCGGCATTACTCTGACCACGAGGCCACGGTCGTCCACGGCTCCAAGGATGGAAAGACAAAGCCGCAATTGGGCGCGGCTTATCCAGAAGGTCTACGAAGTCTCCCCCTTGGTCCGTCCGCGCTGTAAAAAGGAAATGCGCTTCATAGCGAGGAATCGAAAACCCCGAGGTGATCCGCAGGATCACCCAACATCTTGCGGCTTTTTCTCCTTGACCCACAATTCCGCCACCTGCTGTTTTCCAGCCATCTGAAAGCACGTTCCTATTTTTTCCGGTCGACCTGCTGCCGATGATCTCCGATCTTGTCCTGCGGTGCGATCTCCACTCGTCCCTGGCCTGCGGCTCTACGGATACGCGCCGCCGTAACCTCGTCAACGGGTTTGCCCTTCATGACGGCATTTCCTCCCTGACGGCATTGTCAATACCTACGAAACGGCTGGCTTCCTGTCATGCCGGCGCATGCCCAAAGCTTCTTTGCCGGCTAACACACGCATCACCTGTGGCGGGCGCCGGGCGGCTCGCCGCTTACCCAACGAAGCCAAGGGGCGCCCGCCAAAAGGTGCATGCGTTAGCCGGGCCCACTAGAAAATGCACGCATCAAGTATGGAAAGAACCTCCTCAAGCACGGCGTCGGAGACCCTTCCGATGCGCCTGGCCTTGCGTGCGCGAAAATCGACTGACTTCACCTGTTCAACCATGATGAATCCGGTTACTTGCGGGTCGTTCCCTATGGAAACATGGAATGGAAACCCCCGACCTGTGTTGGTTATGGGACAAACGACAGCAAGACCCGTATGTTCGTTGAACAGGGTGTTGCTTACAACCAGGGCAGGGCGTCGGCCTCTCTGCTCATGGCCAGACTGTGGGTCGAAGGTAACGGCAATGAAGTCGCCTTTTCTTGGAACGTAGGGTTTCACTTACCACACCTCCCTGCCAACCGGCTTCCCCCAATCAACTTCTCCGGGCTTCCATCTCTTAGGTATGCGTCTGACCAGGCTCTCCAAGCTCTGTTTGCCCCGTACCCGCCTCACGGGGGCAATGACAATCATCCCCTCTCGTGCCGTTACATCGACGTCATCACCAACCGCAATCCGAGCCTCCTCAAGCACCTGTCTGGCAATGCGGAGTCCCTGACTGTTGCCCCATTTTTGAATTTTCGTGACCATATCCTTGCCCTCCTTCGGCTATACAAGGTGTAGCCCACGGAAGGAATTCTGTCAAGTCCGTTTGAGGCCCAACGCTCAGGTTCACGGGCGGTCAATAGGTAGATCAAGAGCTGATTTACCTTGTTCCTGGCGACATCCCTAGGAACCCTCTCCCGTGTTCACGTTCTGCCGCCTGTGAACAACTGGCCACGTTTTCGTTTTCAGATCCCTCGCTGTCCGATCGCCGCTGAGCCGGCTCCCCTCCGAAACTGGACAGATTCTGACGTTGTTCCTGTAAGGAAGAATTGGTCGCGTCTGATTCGGTTGGCTTTATTCTGTTCCCGTCCGAAAGAAAACTCCTATCTTCAAATGTCTATCCTGTGCGTACAGACGTGCCTGCGGGGCTTCCGTCATCGCTTTTGGAGCGTCGGCCGGACATCCGCGCGGCGGAACGGCAGCTCATCGCCGCCAACGCGGATATCGGCCAGGCAAAGGCCGCCTTTTTCCCCCGGTCGACGCTGACAGGATTTTATGGGTTTCCATCCATTGCCTTGCGTGATCTTTTTTCCAATCCGGCCCAAACGTGGCAGTTCGGTCCTGCCGTGTATTTGCCGCTCTTGACCGGCGGCCGTCTCTGGGTAATGATGAATATTCAAAGGCGAGATTCGAGGAAGCCGTAGCGCTGTATCAAAAACCCGTCCAGGATGCCTTTCGGGACGTTTCGGACAGCCTCATCGCCTACAAACGTGTGCGTGAACTCGGCGTGATCCAGCTTTATCGGGCGCTTGGCGGAGGATGGGCGGCGGGTAACAAAACATCCGCCGGTAAATAAAAGTCGAGTTTCAAGGAACTTGGCTTCTAGGGTGTTATGATGAAATGGCGATGGGTTCTCTTATGGCTGATTGGATTCCGCTGGATGTGGGTTTTTCCCGACATGATGAAAGACGCCGCTTTTGCCGGTGAAGTCTTGACCCGGGTCCGCACAAACAAAGAGATCCGCTGCGGCGTGACCGAACCGTTGGCTGGGTTTTCATACAAGGACGAAAAGGGACAATGGAAGGGTTTGAACATCGATTTTTGCCGGGCGGTGGCGGCGGCGGCATTGAATGATCCTGAAAGAACAACCTTTACCCCATTGAGTTCCCCCAACAGGTTCCCGGCATTGTTGTTGAACAGAATCGATCTGCTGGC
>CAYLMK010000002.1:0-467088 GCA_964384945.1 uncultured Thermodesulfobacteriota bacterium
ATTTTCAGGTACTTAGGAAACCAATACCCCCCGAATAGCGAAAGTCGGGCTAGCAAAAAACAGCAAGAGAAAACCAGATGGCAAATAGCCACTTGCGCCCAGAGTTGCCCCTCATCCCATGCGTGGACAGGCACACTGGGCTCGTAGGTGCCTGTTGATGGTGGAAAGACGCGCGGCGATCGATAACCTTCACCACGAGGCGCTCAGTCAGGCCGTCCACGCGTCTTGGGTCTCGATGGTCGCGGGCTAGAACATCTGGCCGAAGGAGAGGAAGACGAGGCCCTTTTCCTCTTCGCTGAATCCCACATCAATGCGCGCCAAGAGGGACTGGGCCATCGCAAGGCGCACCCCGCATCCATAGCTGTATTGAAAGCCACTGGTCTGTTGGTTGATGATATCCTGATTGAGACCGTATTCCTTGGACAGGGCCTCCTCATCGATGAAGACACGTCCCCCGTCGCCGAAGAGAACACCGTCGATCCGTATGTGCCACCGATGGATAAAGTCAAATTGGATGAGCGAATATCGCGCCTCACCGTTGACCAGGAAGCGGCTCGTTCCCACGAAGCGGTATGGGCGGAAACCGCGCAGAGTTTCCCTGCCGCCCAGTTCGGAGAGTTCCCAAAAGGGTATCTGCCCTTCCGGTCCCGCGATCAATTCGCCGTTCACCCGCATCCCCATAGCCTACCAGCGGAAGAACTGCCCATTGACGCGTCTCAGATCTCGGAGGCGCAGGTTCCTCAGGGACTATCGCGGGGAGGACATAGCGAGTGTGTTCCTCGGTGAGGATAAGATCCGCGATGGTCTCTTCCGTGATCATGTACTCGGTATCGGCTATCGCCCCGGGTGCCGGCAGCATGAGAGAGGCTCCGGCACAGAGGACATACAGGCAGCGTCTGATGGAATGCAGCATACGGGATGGAACCCTTCGATGTTCAAATCGAATCCCTTGCCGTTGTCCTGGATGATGAATTCCGTCGTGCCTTCTGTTCTCTCCAGGGTGATGGTCCTGACCCCAGCTCATACCGGAACCATTCGCAACGCAACCACTGCGGGGCTCCCGGCTCTCAGCCTTTCGTCGGACTCAAATTGTTTCACCTTGGCGGAACTTCCCTGTCACAGCGGCTCCCCGAAAACGGCGTACTCGGTAGGCGCCCGAGTCTACTCGTAGGGGACCCGTTCGCAGTTGTAGATCGTGTGCTGGAGGAGTCCCATAAGGCCTGTCATGAACATCTCCCAGACGATCTCGCCCGAGCGAGTGACCTCGATGAGCCGTCCCGCCTCCACGTTCGTGAGCAGCACGTTTCCGTTCGGCAGCCGGTTGGCGTCTCCTCCCCACCAGTCGTACATGCCGGGCTCGGTCCAAGACCATACCTCCTCAGCCACCTGAGCGACCGGGTCGACGGAAAGCTCCAGGGCCCGGCTGCTCGGGACCGGTCGGTCGTTGCCGTTGTCGTACATCGTCACGTGTCCGTCGCTCAACAATTCCACCTGGTGGGCATGGCTGAAGAGCAGTTCTTCTCCGGGCCCCGGAGCCCCGAACATTCCATGCTCTCCGCAGGACCAGAGGATATCGCCGGTGGCGTGGTCGATGACGTAAAAGGTATTCAGATGTCTGGAGTTGAGCAGGACCGCGTCGTACGTTTGCCCCTTGAAGACATAGTCCGGGATGAATTGCACGGTGTTCGCGTGGCTCCAGTCACGCACGCCCTCCCCCCATACGACTTCTATGCTCTCATGATGATGCTCGATCGGATCGACGTAGTCCCGCAAGTGCCACTCCCAGATGATTTCATCCCTCGCCACGTCCACCTCGGTGACGACGTCCGCAATCAGCGTAGTGAACGGCCACCAGGGCTCGTAGTCAACCTGGATGTTCTCCCGGGTAGGACACAGGATCGTCTGCATGGGGGTCAACGTGGAGTCGTGGTGCCCGCCGATGTCATGGCCCTTGAACAGGATGCTGTAATCGGAAAGGTCCATGATTCTGGGAATGCCGTACTGGAGAAACAGAAGCGTGCCGTTCCGCTGGTACTCGAAACCGTTCATTTCTCCCGGGAAAAGGCGGTCGTAGACCTGCACGTCCCAGAGGACCTCGCCCTGCATATTCACGCCCAGGATCCTCTTGTTGGACCTGGATTCGAAAAAGGTGTAGCCGTTGTAAGCGCGATCGGGGTCGTAGACCGTCACTTCGATCTCGTAGTCTCCGCAGCCCGCGAGGGCTGCGAGCAGGCATGCCAGGCCGCAGCCAACCGCTTTCATGTTCGACTCCGCCATGGTTCTCTTTATGCTTTTCTAATGCCGTTCTAATTATGAGAATATCGAACGGGGTTTCCTCCTGTCAAGAGAAAAACGGGAGAGAGACAAGAGGGGATTCGGGCCCGCGTTCAGCGCGTTCGACGGATCCTTGCTGCGATCCGATCCAGGGCATCTTCCGCCTCATCCAGCAAACCCAGGAAGGAGACAAACCCGTGGATCATCCCGTCGTAGCGGATGCGTTCCACCGGGACATCCCCCTGCGCGAGCTTCGCCGCATAGGCCTCGCCCTCGTCCCGGAGAGGATCGAACTGCGCTGTGATCACGACGGCCGGGGGCAGGTTGGCGTGGTCCCGGGCCAGAAGGGGCGATGCGTAGGGGTTCTCGCGGTCTTGCGGGTCGGGCAGGTAGTGGGACCGAAACCATTCCATCGCTTCCTTCGTGAGAAAGAATCCTTCGGCAAAGTCCCGGTGCGACCCGGTGTCGAAGGAGACCAGATTGGTGACAGGATAAATCAGGGCCTGGCACCGGATCTTGGGACCATTGGCGTCTCTGGACTTGAGGGATACGACGGCTGCGAGATTCCCTCCGGCACTGTCGCCTGCCACGGCGATCCGTCCGGGATCTCCCCCCAGACGCGCGGCGTTCCCGGACGCCCACTCCAGGGCGGCATATGCATCCTCCACGGCCGCCGGAAACGGATGCTCGGGTGCCAGCCTGTAGTCGACCGAAACGACAATCCCTCCGGAGGCCTTTGCCAGGTATCCGGCCACATTGCCGTGCGTCTCCAGGTTGCCGACAACCCATCCGCCGCCGTGATAGTACACGATCACGGGACGGGCCCCGCTCCCCTCGGCAGCATAGATGCGAATCGGGATCTGCCCCCCCGGCCCGGGGATCTTGAGGTCCTCCACGCTCTCAAGGACGACACGCCGCTTCGGGAAACGATCGTTGTACCACGCCCTCAGTTCCGAAGGCGCGGTCGCAGAGAGGTCCCGCTTGCCGGCGGTGGCCTCGACTACCTTCAGGAGCACGGCCGTCCGGAGATCGAGCCTCCCGTGCGGCGTGCTCGCCCATCGGTTGACCAGGAACCCGGCAATCAGGACGGCCAGCACAGCGCCCGCGCACGAGCCCAAGAGAAGCTTCTTCATGCCTCGATCCTTTCCTTCCCTCGAGGGGATCAGATCTTGACCGAGTCGGTCTCGCTCGCCTCCTCGAGAAACCGGGATGCGTCCAGAGCGGCCATGCACCCGCTGCCGGCAGCCGTGATGGCCTGACGATACCGGGAGTCTTGCACATCGCCGGCGGCGAACACGCCCGGCACATTCGTAAGAGTGCCGTCCCGCGTGCGGATGTAGCCCTTTTCATCCAGTTCGATCTTTCCCCGGAACACGGCGGTGTTGGGCACGTGCCCGATCGCGACGAAAACACCGTCACAGGCCTCCGCAAAGGTCTCCCCTGTCCGGGTGCTCTTCAATAGGACCCCGGTCACCCCTTTGAGGTCCTCCCCGAGAATCTCCTCCACGACCGCATTCCAGAGGATTTCCACCTTGGGGTTCTTCATCACCCTGTCCTGCATGATCTTCGAGGCCCGGAGGTGCTCCCTCCTGTGGACGATACGCACCCGGCTCGCGAATTTCGTCAGAAACAGGGCCTCCTCGCAGGCCGTATCCCCGCCACCCACGACCATGACCTCCCGGTTCTTGAAGAAGAACCCGTCGCAGGTCGCGCAGCCCGAGACGCCCTTCCCCATGAAGCGTTTCTCGCTCGGAAGGCCCAGGAAACTCGCCGAGGCACCGGTGGCAACGATCAGGCTCGAGCAGGCGTATGTCGCCCTATCCGAACGGACGGTGAAAGGCCTCTTCTCCAGGCCCACCTCGACCACCTCCTCGTTCAGGCAGCGCGCCCCGAACTTCCGGGCCTGTTTCCGCATGGCATCCATCAGGTCCGGCCCCTGGATCCCCTCGGGAAAGCCGGGAAAGTTCTCCACATCGCTGGTGATCGTGAGCTGGCCCCCCGGCTGGATCCCCTCGAGCACGACCGGTTCCAGGTTCGCGCGGGCCAGGTAGATCGCCGCAGTCAGTCCGGCCGCGCCGCTTCCGACAATCAAAACATTCTCGACACGCCCTTGCTGCTCCATGTTCCCACCTCCTGATCGCCTTCTATCCTGTGGTCGCCTCCTCCCGGAAGAGCGCCAACACGGCCTCATCTTCACGGAGGTCCGGGTTCTTTCTCACGAAGGAGGGGACGAATCCCGTGGCGCGGAATCGACCCTCCGTCCTGCTCGCGTCCCGGGAGCTCAGGCGGTCGAACTTGTAAACTTCGTTGGCCGCGATCTCCCCGTCCTCATCGCCTCCCTCCTGTACCTCGCAGACGCTCGTGACCTTTCTTTGGCCGTCCGGGTACCTCGTGCAATAGATCACGATATCAATGCCGGAGGCAATCTGTTTACGTACCGTCCGCGCGCTCAGGGGCAGTTCGCTCATCCCGATCATCGCCTCCAGGCGGGCGAACAGATCCGCTGGAGAATTGGAGTGGGCCGTGCTGATGGATCCGTCGTGGCCCGTATTCATGGCCTGGAGCATGTCGAGCGTCTCCGCACCCCGGCACTCGCCCACGATGATGCGGTCCGGCCGCATATGGAGCGCATTGCGGAAGAGGGTCCTCACCGTAATTTCCCCCTTTCCCTGGATGTTCGGGGCCCGCGTCTCGAGCCGCACCACATGGCGCTGACGCAGTTGAAGCTCCGCCATGTCCTCGATGGTGACGATCCGCTCCCCGTCCGGAACGAGGTTGCCGAGCAGGTTGAGCAGGGTCGTCTTCCCGGAGCTCGTCCTGCCCGTGATCATCACATTCAACCGTTGCAGGACGATGAGACGGAAGAACTCGGCCATCTGAGGGGAGATGCTCCGGTTTTGGATCAACGCCTCTGCGGACAAGATCGCCCGAGAGAACTTCCGGATGGTGACGACCGGCCCGTCCAGCGCAACGGGCGGAACGACGATGTTCACCCGGGAGCCGTCCGGGAGCCGGGCGTCCACCAGAGGGCTCGATTCGTCCACGCGCCTTCCGATGGGGTGAATGATTCGATCGATGACCTGCCGGACCTCCTCGTGGCTTGCGAAGCCGCGGGGTGCTTCCTGGATCCGGCCCTCCCGTTCGTAGAGGACCTCCCTGCCGTTGATCATCACCTCGTTGACCTTCGGGTCCTTCAGGTACTCCTCCAGGACGCCCAGGCCCAGGATCTCGTTCAGGATCTCCTCCATAAGATCCTTCCGCTTGACCCAGGCCGGGATTTCCTTCAGACGCTCCTTGATGACGCCGTCGAGAAGGCTGCGGATACGCAGCAGGTTCTCGTTGCTTCTCGATACCAGATCCACGTTTTCCGTGATGCAGAGGTTCTGCAGCTCCGTCCGAAAGATTCTCTTCAGTTCCGACTGGATCCTCTCACGGTCGGGCTCACCGCCTTCCGGCTCAGATTGCCCGACCCGTCTCGGGGCCTCGGGCAGGGGCTCCTTCTTGTGGCGCCCCCCCTTCTGCCACCAGAGCTGATGGAGCCGTTTCAGGTGTTCCTGAACGATAGAAACGTCCCTGCCCTCCCGCCGGGCCTCGACGAGGATCTCTTCCCATTCGGCAAGGGCCCTCTCGATATTCTTCTCCTCCTCGTAAGCGATCGCCCGCTGGATCCTCGGCCGGTACTGTGTGCCGATCCTTTCCAGCAACTCGTCCAGGGCCTTCTCCCGTATCGGCATCTTTTCCCCCCTTCGGTTTTTCCTGTCTCCTACCTATCGGAACCCGCCTCCGGGGTCAACTCCGGCACCTTTGACTTGTCAATTCACCCGAAACCCGGTATCAAGGTAGATGAGATCCCCTCACAACCGGCCGCCAAGGGGGCTGACATGGCGCACACGGCTCTCATCCGAGACAACGCCTACCTGGAACATATCACCTCCGATTACCACCCCGAGAACCCGCAGCGTCTTCGTGCCGTCTATTCCATCTTGGAAGATCAGGATTTGCAAGGCAAGGTCGCCTTCCTGATGGCGCGGGAGGCCACGGCGGAAGAAATACAATGGATTCACCGCGAACCCTATTACAAGATGATCGAGGCGACCCGGGACTGCGGTCATCGCCAACTGGATCCGGACACCCACATCTCTTCACAGTCTTACAGAACGGCCAAGATCGCGGCCGGGGGCCTTTGCGTCCTGGTGGACGCGGTATGCTCCGGACAGATGCGAAACGGGTTCGCCCTGGTCCGGCCCCCCGGACATCACGCGGAAGCGGGCAAGGGGATGGGCTTCTGCATCTACAACAACGTGGCCATTGCCGCACGGTACGCCCAAAAGAAGGGGTTTGCCGAGAAGGTTCTGATCGTGGACTGGGACCTGCACCATGGGAACGGAACCCAGCACGCCTTCGAATCGGATTCCTCGGTCCTTTACTTCTCCTCTCACCAGTATCCCTACTACCCAGGGACAGGAAGGCCGGAGGAGGTCGGTGTCGGATCCGGAAAAGGCTACACCGTAAACGTGCCCCTTCCCGGAGGGCAGGGGGATGAGGACTTTGTCCATGTCTATCAGGAGATTCTCGAGCCGATCGCGACCCAGTTCAGGCCCGATCTCGTTCTGGTGTCCGCCGGATTCGACACATACTATCGGGATCCCCTGGGCGGCATGGGAATGACGGAAGACGGCTACGCGGAAATCACGCGCATTCTCATGCGGATCGCCGACACCTGCTGCCGGGGAAGGATCGCCCTGACCCTGGAAGGCGGCTACCATCTGGAGGGACTCGGCCAGAGCGTCAAGCGCGTGCTGCTCGCTCTCCAGGAGACCGAGACGCCGCCACCCCCCCGGAAGCCCGCCCCCTCGAATACGACGGAAAGGATTGTCAATCACATCCGCCACATCCAGCGGGCATACTGGAAGCTGTAGGCGGTCCTATTCGTCCAGAAAGGCAAACTGCGTACAACTGCGAAACGGCTTGTCCAGCTTCGGGATCTTGCGGGGCCGTGAACGGACGACCTTCCGCAGTTCCTCCATCAGGCCGGGGGCCTCCTGGCCTTCTTTCATCGCGAGCAGGGGCCGCACATCCGCGGTCTTGTCCGAAAGGAAGCAGGAACTCAGCAGCCCGTCCGTGGTCAGCACGATCCGCGTACACCGAACGCAGTTGTGGCCCTTCACCGGGCTGAGGAACCGGATCGTGCCCATCCCGTCCTCGAATCGATACACGCCTCCCCGGTTCGCAGGGCCCTCGACGGGCAGGAGTTTCTGAAAATTGTCGATCTCCTCCCGGATCCTGCTCAGGGGGTAGTGGAGGTCGATTCGGGACTTGCCGCCGACCTGGTCGGCGTCGTAGGGGGTGTATTCCAGAAAAACAACCTCGTAGGGGTTCTCCTTGGTGAGAAGGGCAAAATCGATGATCTCCTTGTGATTCAACCCGCGCAAGATCACGGCATAGACCCGAATCTTGGCGATCCCGACCCGCTCCGCCTCCTTCAGCCCTGCGTAGACGCGGTAAAGATGATCTCCCCTCGTGATCTTCGTATATCGTTCGAAATCCAAGGAATCCAAATGAATCCCGATCTCCCGGACACCGAGCTGCTGAAGATCGCCCACGTGATCCTTCAGCACCACGCCGTTGGTCAGGAGGCTGATCCGCTTGACCTGGGACATCCGGATCAGTTCTTCCAGGAAGGGGTAGAGCCATTTCTTGGTCAGGGGCTCCCCTCCGCGGAGATCAATACTTGTTACGCCCTGTTCCACCAGCGGCCTGACCAGCCGGAGAAGCTCGGTGTGCTTCAGCCCCTTCCTCTTGCCCGCCTTCCTCGTCTGAAGTTCGGGCACACAGTACGTGCACGAGAGGTTGCATCCATCGGTGACGAGCAACTTCAGTGTATCCTGTATCCTTCGTTTGCTTGCCATGTCCCCTCTGTCTCTTTCGATGGATAAGGGTGAAAACGGACGTAAGGCCAAAGAGCGCCTCTCTGCCCGCCTCCTCTACCGGGCGTCTCGGTCCACGTCGGTCACCGCAAGGGAGGAATCGAGCGGGTCGAATTCCTCCTTGAAGAAGTCGGCCTCGTCCCGATCCCGCTCCTCGCTCGAAAAAGCCCTGGGCTCCGTACCTTCCCGAAAGCACTCCAGCCGGGTGGTCTCCGAGCCGCGGGCCGCCAGCAGGCCGGTCTTGGTGTCGATTCGCGAAAACACGATGCCGGAAGGCATGGAAAAGTCCGTTGCGGATGCCCGAGAAACGGTCTTCTGCATGTAACGCAGCCATACCGGCGCAGCCACTCTGCCGCCGGTTTCACGCGATCCGAGGCTCTTCGGTTGGTTGTGGCCGATCCAGACCCCCGCGATCTTCCCCGGGGTGTACCCGATGAACCAGGCATCCTTGAATTCGTTCGTGGTCCCCGTCTTTCCCGCGCAAGGGACCCCGAGAGACCGCACGACACGGCCCGTGCCTTCTTTCACGACGCTCTGGAGCAGGCTGGTCAGCAGATAGGCCGTCTGTTCGCTGATGACCTGCTCGGCGCGCGGAAGGTGCTCCTCGAGGACCCTGCCCTCCGCATCCACAATCCGGTGGATGGATATCGGCTCCGGCCTCTTCCCCCCCATGGCGAAGACCGAATAGGCGACCAGCAGTTCCTCGAGGGTGACCTCCGAGCTGCCGAGGGCAAGCGAAAGGTCGGCCTGCAAGGGCGAGGTCACCCCGAGCTGCCTCGCGTAGCGGATGGCGTAACCGACCCCGATGTCGCGGAGGATCTTGATGGTGACCACGTTGCGCGAGTTGGTCAGCGCCTCCCGCAGGGTCGTGGGTCCCACGAATGTCCGAGCGTAATTCTTGGGCTTCCATTTTCCTTGCAGAATCGGATCGTCGAAGACCAGAGGGGAGTCGACGACGATCGTGGCGGGCGTGTATCCCTTGTCGAGTGCGGCCGCGTAAATCAGCGGCTTGACCGCGCTGCCGGGCTGTCTGCGCGCGTGGACGGCACAGTTGTACTGGCTCCGCTCGTAATCGACCCCGCCCACCATCGCCCGAACGAAGCCCTCAGGAAGCTCCATCGCCAGGAGGGCCCCGTCGAGGGGGTTGACCGGTTCCTCCGCGGCCGCTTTCGGGTTTCTCTCCAGATAGGCAGCGACGCCGAACCGTACCGCCTCCTCGGCGGCTCGCTGGTCCTCCGTTCGCAACGTCGTATAGACCTGCAGGCCTCCGCAGAAGGTCTTCTCCTTTCCGTAGTTCTTCAGGAGATATTCGCGCACGGTATCCACGAAATGGGGGGCGACTTCCAGGTCGACCCGTCGGAGCGGCAGAATCCGGATGGGCTCCGGCTGGCCGGGGATCTCCTGCCGGGAGAGGGCGCCGGCCTCCTCCGGGCTCTCCCGGCCCTCGTCGGCGTCTTTCATGACCAGGATCGGCCTTGCCAGAGCCTGTTCAATGTCCTCCTGGGAGGCCATCCCCTCCTCGCGCATCCGTTGGAGAACGTATTCCTGACGTTCCCGGACAAGTCCCATGTTCTTCTCCCTGGCCGGGGAGTAACGCGAAGGGGCCCGCGGCAACCCCGCCAAGAGGGCCGCCTCTGCGAGATCCACCTCGCTCACATCATGGCCGAAGTAATTCCTGGAGGCCGTCTGCACGCCGTAGGCTCCATGCCCGAAGTAGATCTGGTTGAGATACAGATACAGGATCTCCTTCTTGCTCAGGGACCTTTCGAGGCGATAGGCCAGGATGGCTTCCCTCGCCTTTCGTCGGATGCTCCTCTCCGGCGTGAGAAGAAGCGATTTGACCACCTGCTGGGTGATCGTGCTGCCCCCCTGGACGATCCCTCCGGCTCGAATGTTCTTGATGAGGGCGCGGATGATCCCGAGAAAATCCAGGCCTTCGTGCCTGTAGAAATTCGCGTCCTCGGCCGCGATGATCGCATCGAGCAGAACCTTGGGAATCTCTTCCATCGGAACGAGTTCCCGTTTCTCGATGAAGAACTCGCCGATGACCTCGCCTTCTTCACTGAAGACCTTGGTCGTCAGGCGGGGCCGGTAATCCTTGAGCGAGGCGATGTTCGGCAGATCGGCCGTGATGATCCGGTAGAGCACCGCAATGCCGATCGCCGCAGCGAGCAACGCCAGCAGGCTCGACACCAGAACAGAGCGGAGAAATCTACGCCGGGAACCCATGCGAATCCCGATGGCCTTTCGCGGAGGCGTTCAGGGAGAAAAAAGGCAAGGAAGTTAACCTCTTAAAAGCTACAAGTCTATCAACATCCGCTCGCATTATCAATCGCCCCCCCGCCTTTTACATCGAATCGGTCCCGGAGCGCATCGCCGAGGAGGTTCAGCCCGAGCACCACGATCATGATCGCCATGCCGGGCGCCAGGGTCATGTGCGGTGAGACGAACAGGAATTGCCTCCCCTCGTTGAGCATGTTCCCCCAGCTGGGAGTCGGCGGCTGCGTTCCCAGACCCAGAAAGCTCAAGCCCGCCTCGGCAAGGATCGCCCCTGCCATCCCGAAGGTGGCCTCCACGATGAGCGGTGCAAGGATGTTGGGAAAGAGGTGGCGCGCGATGAGCCGTGAGTCGCGCACGCCCAGGGCGCGGGCGGCGAGAACGAAGTCCGACTCCCGGAGCGCGAGCACCTGGGCCCGCGCGATCCTCGCGTAGCCCACCCAGCCCATCACCGTCAGGGCGAGCACCACATTCCGGAGGCTCGGCCCGAGGACGGCCGTAAGCGTGATCGCCAACAGGATACCGGGAAAGGCGAGCACAATGTCGACCGTTCTCATGATGATTTCATCCGGCCACCCCCCGTAATACCCGGCAACGCAGCCGATGAGCGTCCCCAAGCCGAAGCAGATCGCCACCGTCATCGAGCCCACCAAGACCGAAACCCTCGCCCCGTAAATGACCCGGCTCAACACATCCCGCCCCAGGGGGTCGGTTCCGAACGGATGGGACGGACCCGGCCCGGTCAGCTTTGCCTCGAGCCGGATCTCCGACGGATCATGGGGCGCAAGCCAGGGGGCGAACAGGGCGAGCCCGATCAGCCCTGCCAGAAGGAGGGCCCCGAACCCGACAGGAGAAAGAAGCTTACGCACGAGTCCCCTCATAGCGGATTCTCGGGTCGATCACGCCGTACAGCAGGTCGGTGAGAAGGTTTACCAGCACATAACTCAGTGCGATCACCAGGACGCAGCCCTGCACGACCGGGTAGTCACGGGTATGGATCGCGTTGACCATGAGCGTACCGAGCCCGGGCCAGGAAAAGATCGTCTCGGTGATGATCGAGCCGGCAAGCAGGGCGCCGAACTGCAGACCCACAACCGTGATCACGGGAAGAAGGGCATTGCGCAAAACGTGCTTGAGGATGATCCTCGTCTCGGACAGGCCCTTGGCCCTCGCGGTCATGACGTAGTCCTGACGAAGGATTTCCAGGACCGACGAGCGCGTCATCCGGGCCACGATGGCGGCCATGGAAGCGCCCAGGGTGAGGGCCGGGAGCACAAGATGCGCGAGCCCGTCCTTTCCCGAGACCGGAAACCACCCGAAATGAATCGAGAAGACCCAAATCAGCAGCGGACCCAGCCAGAAATTGGGCATGGACACCCCGAGCAGCGCGACGAACATGGTCGAGTGATCCCAGAACGAGTACTGCCGAACCCCGCTCACGATTCCGGCGGGCAACGCGATCAGGAGCGAAATGAGCATGGCGGCGAGCGTGAGCTGCAGGGTCGCCGGGTAGTGCGCCCGTATCAGGGCCGCCACCGGACTTCGTTGCTGAAGGGAGGTGCCCAGATCCCCTCTGCACAAACCCCGAAGGAAGGCGCCGTACTGCTCAGGCATCGACCGGTCCAGTCCCAAGACCGCCCGGAGGGCATCCCGATCGGCTGCCAGCGCCGATTCTCCAAGCATGATCTCCACCGGATCGCCGGGAATCAGATGAATCAGGAGAAAGACCAGTGTCACAACACCCAGCACGACGGGCAGGGCAAGCAGAAGCCTGCGGGCCAGGTAGGAACGCATGCGGAACCCTCACTGCGGCTGTGCCGGTTCGATCCAGACATCCTTCAAGGAGAACAAATCCCCATCCGGCCGAAGGACGAACCCTCGAATGCGCCGATCCATGACGACCACGTTCACCTCGTTCCACAGGCTCACGTAAGGGAGGTCCTTCGCCAGGGTCTTCTGGATAAGGCCGTAGACCTCCTTTCGTTCCTGCCTGGACCCAAGAACCCTGCCTTGCTCGATGAGCCGATCCACCTCGGGATTGAGGTAGGAGCCCCGATTTGCCCCGTCCGGAGGTAGGCTCCTCGAATGAAACAGGTAGGTGAAGATGTCCGGATCCGTAATGCCCACCCAGGTCAGGGTGTATAACTGGAAGTTACCCTTCCGGATGTCGGAGAAGAAGGTGCCCCATTCATACGAGCGCATGCTGACCTCGATCCCAACCTCCCCCAGGAAGCCCTGGATCGCCTCGCCGATCCGGCGGCGCAACTCGTTCTGGGAGGTCTTGTAGGTCAGGGCGAACCTCATGGCAGGCCCCGGCCCGTCCGGATCCTCGTATCCCGCCTCGTCCAGGAGGCGCCTGGCCGCCTCGGAATCGTATTCGTAGGTGTCGACCGCCGGCTCATAGGCCCAGTTCTGCGGACAGAGCACGCCGGTGGCCGGAACCGCGAGACCGCCCAGCAAATGTTCGATGATCGCATTCCGGTCGATGGCGTGGGCGATCGCCTGCCTGACCTTGCGGGAACGAAGGATGGGATCCTTGAGGTTGAACCCCAGGTAGGCGTAGTTCGTTCCCTGCCGCTTCTGAACGGTGAACCTGGTTTCCTTTTCCAGCGCGCGCAGGACTTCCGGCTCGATGTCGTTCTGCAGGAGATGAATCGTCCCCTTTCGGAGCTCCAGGGTTCGTACCGTATCGTCCGGCACGATCCGGAACCGGATTTCGTTGAGCCGGGGCGCCCCGCCGAAGTAGCCCGGGTTGGCCTTCAGCCGGATCTCTTGGTTCTGGGTCCAGGAATCGAATCGGAACGGCCCGCTTCCCTTCTGCCAGGGAGGCCGGTTTCCCTCGAGGTCGTCCTGCCGCGGCCGCGGCAGGATGCCCAGATCGAGGTTGCTCAGCAAGGGGGCGAACGGCTCGCGGAGCCGGAACACGATGGTGCGCGGGTCCGGGCACTCGATCGAGTCGACCGCCTCATAAGAACTCCGCAAGGGTGAGCCCAGGGCCGGGTCCATCATGCTCCGGAAGGTGTAGCGGACATCCTCGGCCTCCAGAGGCCGCCCGTCCTCGAACCCGACCCCTTCCCGGAGCCGGAATCGGTAGGTTACCGGGTCGGCCTGCTCCCAATCCTCGACCAGGTCCTCCACCGGTTCACCGGCCTCGTTCTTTCGGAAGAGGCGGCTGAACAGGAGCTCGTTGATCCGTGAGGAGGAGGCGTCCGTGGAGAGCCGGGGGTCGAGGTGGGTCGGGTTGGCCTCGAGGCCCACGACCAGGATCCCCCGGTCGAGCAGGTCTTCCCTCTGACACCCCAAAAGCAGCAGGGTGAGCACGCTCACCAGCACCTGCAGGCCAAGGCCCATCCATTTCATGCTTTTATGAGCATCCCCTTGCGCTATTAGCTGTTAGCCGTTAGCTTTTTGCTGCCAGCCCGCTTGGATCCACGGGGAAACCCATCAGAAACGGGGCGGCGTGGCGGACGAAAAGCTAATGGTTTACAGCTAATAGCTTTTCGCCAACGGCCCTGTCAACGCCCCGGACCGACGGACGAGCGCCTTCCTCCTTGCAAGAAAAGCCTTGAGAGGATAGAGTACCTGGAACCAGGAAAAACGTTTGAACTCGCTGCCTTTTCCATGAGAGGGAAGGGCCTTTTCCTCGGGGCGAAAAACAGGACCTTGCAATGGACGTCGAGCTTTTCTACCTAACGCTCCTGCTCTATTCGGCCGCGACCGCCGGATATCTTGCACATCTCGTCTGGATCAAGAGGCCCGTTTGGAAGGTATCTCTTGCGGTTCTGATCATCGGCTTTCTCAGCCACACGGCGAGCATCGCGGCCCGCCACGTGGAGGCAGGGTACACGCCCGTAACGAACCGTTTCGAATCGCTCATGTTTTTCTCTTGGGTGCTGGTTGCCGTGTACTTGGCCGTCCAACTTCGCCACACACTGCCCGTGCTGGGAGCCCTCGTGACCCCGCTTGCGCTGGCCCTGCTCCTGCTGGCGAGCTTTCGATCCAAGGAGATTCTTCCCCTGGACCGGATCCTGGACAGCCGCTGGCTGCCAGCCCACGTCTGGTTCGCCTTCCTCGGAGATGCCTTGATGGGGGTCTCGGCCTGTCTGGCGGCCATGTACCTCCTTCAAGACACGATCCTGAAGAAGAAGAGAATCGGCCCTCTCTATTATCGTCTGCCCTCCCTGGAGGTTCTTGACCGGCTGAGCTACCGGTGTATCAGCATCGGGTTTCCCCTTCTCACGGTCGGAATCCTGACCGGTGCCGTCTGGTTGAAATCCCTTCGGGGAGGGTACTTCGACTGGCAGGACGGACGGCAGACCGCGAGCCTGCTGGTCTGGTTCTTGTACGCAGGGGTGCTTCACGGGAGGCTCATCGCCGGCTGGAGAGGCAGGCGGATCGCCTGGATGAACGTCATCGGTTTTCTGGTGATCCTCGCCACCTTTCTGCAGCTCTCCCACTTCCAGAAGTAGTCGGCTCGGGCGCATCGAGGGAATGGGACGGATCATGGATATCGTCTGTATCGGCCTGAACCACGAGACCGCGCCGGTCGAGGTCAGGGAAAGGCTCGCGCTCAAAGGGGACTCCCTGCAAGAGGCCCTGCGTTGGCTGAAGAGGCAACCCGCCATACAAGAGACCGTCGTGCTCGCGACCTGCAACCGGGTCGAGATTTATCTGGTGACGGAACAGGGGTCGGGGCAGGTCGAACCGATCATTCGGAATTACCTGACGGATCGCTGCGGAATCGAAGAGGCCGACTGGGAGCGGCTGCACTACCGGCACGGGTACCACAAGGCTATCACGCACCTGTTTCGGGTCGCGTCCGGAATGGACTCAATGGTGATCGGCGAGCCCCAGATCACGGGGCAGGTCAAAGATGCTTACCGGGAGGCCGTTCACCAGAAGGCGGTGGGCACCATCCTGAACCGGCTCTTCCATCGAAGCTTCCATGTGTCCAAGCGGGTCCGGACGGAGACCGAACTGGCCGCTCGCGCCGTCTCCGTGAGCTACGTGGCCGTCGAGCTCGCCAGGAAGATATTCGGCGACCTGAGCGATCGGCTGGTCCTGCTCGCCGGTGCGGGGGAGATGGCGGAACTCGCGGCACGCCACCTTGCCGCCAACGGTATCGGGCGCATCTTCGTCGCCAGCCGGACCCTCGAAAACGCCAGGCGGCTGGCCGCCGCCTTCCAGGGGGAGGCGATCGAACTGGACGGGATCGCTGCGTGCCTGGACCGGGTCGACATCCTGCTCTGCTCCACGGCCGCCCCGGGGTACATCCTGCGTGCCGATCAGGTGCGCGAAGCGATGCGCACGAGGAGGAACAAGCCGCTCTTCCTTATCGACATCGCCGTGCCCAGGAACATCGACCCCGAGGTCAACACGATCGAGAACGTCTACCTTTACGACATCGATGATCTGCAGAAGGTGCTGCAGGCCAATCTGGCGGAACGGAAGAAGGAACTCACACGGGCCGAGTCGATCGTTCAGGAGGAGGTCCGATCCTTCCTCGCCTGGATGGACGGCCTGGATCTCGTCCCGACCATCGTCTCGCTGCGGCAGCGGGCCGAAGAGATCCGGGCCGGAGAGCTGAAGAAGGCGCTGTCCGTCCTGGAGACCCCCCTTTCGGACAGGGACAGGCAGGCCATCGAGGCGATGAGCCAGGCCATTGTGAACAAGATCCTGCACGGCCCCGTTTCCACGCTCAAGAAGGCGGAAGAGAAGGGCGAACCGCCGGGGCTCGCGGAGGCCGCCAGGAGGCTCTTCTCGCTGGGGCCGGGAAAGGGATAGGAAAGATGCGTCAGGCCCTGCGAATCGGAACCCGGCGCAGCCCCCTTGCCGTGTGGCAGGCCGAGCACGTCCGGGGCCTGCTCGAGAAGCACCATCCCGGCCTCCGCTGCACCCTGACCCGTATCGTGACGGAAGGGGACAGGATTCTGGAGGTTTCTCTGGCCCGCTTCGGCGGCAAGGGCCTCTTTGTGAAGGCCATCGAGGACGCCCTGCTCCGTGGAGAGGTCGACCTGGCGGTCCACAGTATGAAGGATCTCCCCGCCGACCTTCCCGCCGGCCTCACCCTGGGTGCGATCCCCTCCCGCGAGGACCCGCGGGACGCCCTGATCTGCCGGGAAAAGGGGCGGACCCTATCGAACCTGCCGATAGGGGCGCGCATCGGGACCAGCAGTCTCAGGCGCGCTTCGCAGCTGCGCTTCTACCGGCACGACCTGCAGACCGGCCCGGCCCGAGGCAATGTGGAGACCAGGCTTCGAAGGCTCGAGGAAGGCCGCTTCGACGCCATCGTGCTGGCGTTGGCAGGGCTGAAACGGCTGGGGCGGAGCCACAGGGTCAGCCAGGTCCTGGAGCCGGAGGTCTGCCTCCCGGCCATCGGCCAGGGCGCCTTGGCGATCGAGATCCGGGAGGAGGACGGGGAGCTTCGCGAGATGCTTCGCCCCCTCCACGACGCGCAGACGGCCGCAGCCGTCGAGGGAGAGAGGGCCTTCCTGGCCGGCGTCGGGGGCGGCTGCCACGTTCCGGTGGCCTGTCACGGCCGGATCGCCGACGGAACCCTGACCCTCGTAGGGTTGGTTGCCCGTATCGACGGCTCCGTCTGTATCCGGAGACAGCGCCGCGGACCGCCGCAGGACGCCCGATCGATCGGAACGACCCTGGCCCAGGAGGTCCGTCGGGCCGGAGGCCGGGAGATTCTGGAAGAGATCGCGCGGACCGAACGGGGGTAGACGGTGCCGGAAGACAAGCCGCTCCGAGGCAAGGCCATCCTCGTAACCAGGGAGCGTTCCCAGGCCGGGGCCTTGTCCGATTCCCTTCATGCGAAGGGTGCGCGGCCCGTGGTCTGTCCCCTGATCGCCTTTTCACCGCCCTCCGACTGGGCGCCCGTCGACCGATGCCTGGAACGGCTGTCGAAGTACGACGGTCTGATCTTCACCAGCGCAAACGCGGTGGGTTTCATGTTCCGAAGGATCGAAGAGCGAGGGATCCCAAAGGCAACGATCCAGGGGATCCCCGCCTACGCAGTAGGTCCGGCGACCGCCGAGGCCCTGGCCGCCCGCGGCATCGCGGTCCCCAGCCTGCCCGAGCAGTACCAGGCAGAGGGGCTCGCCTCCGTGCTCGCCCGGGACACGCTCAAGGGAAAGCGGTTCCTCTTCCCGAGGGCGCGAAAGGCCCGGGAGTGGCTGCCGGGGTTCCTGGAGGAAAGGGGTGCACGCGTCGATCTTGCCGTGGTCTACGAAACGCGGTATGCCTCCGAGAACCAAGGGCTTCTTCGGCGGCTTCTGAAGGAAGAAAGGCTCGACTTTCTCACCTTTACGAGCAGTTCCACGGTGGGCGCGTTCGGTGCGATGGCGGGGCCCGACGCAACGGCGGCCGCCTGGAAGGCGATTCCGGCGGCCTGTATCGGAGAGATCACGGCGGAGGCGGCCCGTGCGCAGGGATTTCGACACGTGCTGGGCGCCAACCCCTCCACGATCGCCGGACTCGTAGAGGCCCTCGTGGATTACGTCAGGACGGAAACAGGAAGGACACCAGGATAGCACCCGGAGGTTCCCATGCCCTACCCGAACGAACGTCTCAGAAGGCTGCGCCGAACAGGGGCCCTGCGCAGCCTGGTCCAGGAGAGTCGCCTGGATCCGTCCGACCTCGTCTATCCCCTCTTCGTTCAGGAAGGGCGGGGCATCGCAGAGGAGGTCCCCTCCATGCCCGGCATCCGGCGCTTCTCCCCGGATCGCCTCCAGGCGGAGATCGGCGAGATCGCCTCGCTGGGCCTCCCATCGGTCCTTCTCTTCGGGATTCCCGAAAGAAAGGACCCCACGGGCTCGGCGGCCTTTCGAAAGGAGGGCGTCGTCCAGCAGGCCGTCCGCCTCATAAAGAAAGAGGCGCCGGACATGATCGTGGTCACCGACGTCTGCCTCTGCGAGTACACGTCGCATGGACACTGCGGCGTGCTGGACGGCGAAGAGGTGGACAACGACGCCACGCTGGAGCTGCTGGCCAGGATGGCGGTCTCCCACGCCGACGCGGGCGCGGACCTCGTCGCCCCGTCGGACATGATGGACGGAAGGGTACGGGCCATCCGGAGGGCCCTGGACGAAGCGGGCCACAGCCGGGTGCCGATCCTGAGCTACGCGGCGAAGTTCGCCTCCGCCTTTTACGGCCCGTTCCGTGAGGCGGCGGAGAGCGCGCCCGCCTTCGGAGACCGCCGGTCCTACCAGATGGATCCCCCCAACCTTCGGGAGGCCATGCGGGAGATCGCCCTGGACATCGAAGAGGGGGCCGACATCGTCATGGTGAAGCCCGCCCTGGCCTACCTGGACGTTCTCCGGGAGGCCCGCACGCGGTTCCTGCATCCGCTGGCCGCCTACAACGTGAGCGGAGAGTACGCGATGGTCAAGGCGGCGGCGGCGCAGGGATGGATCGACGAGGAGCGGATCGTGCAGGAGATCCTGCTCGGCATCAAGAGGGCCGGGGCGGATCTGATCATCACGTATTTTGCCAAGCAGGCGGCCCGCCAGATCAAGCAGAAGGGCAAGGCCTAGAGGCGGGCGGCGGGCAGGGTCGAAGCCGCGTTTCGGCTTGGAGGAGGGACCTGGCCATGCAATACAAGGTTGTCGAGACTTCCGAGGTCACAGAGGACAGGTTGGAAGAGATCCTGAACCAATGGACCGCGGAGGGCTGGCGCTACGAGGGCATGCAATTCGTCGTGAAAGAGAGCGCAAGAAGGCCTTCCATGGCCTTTGTTTTGTTCGTGAAGCGAGACGGACCGGACGAGAACCGGGGGGATTGAGAACCGGATCCCAGGCCTTTCGAACGGGGTGTCTTGGGGTATGGGAAGTCGGCTGTTGTCAAAGCGATCGACAGAAATCCAGAAGGCCCTCGGGCAGCTCTTCGTCGTCGGCTTCGACGGCACCGAGCTGAGCCGGGATCTTCGGGACCTCTTCCGTCGCTACCCGCCCGGCGGCGTGGTCCTCTTCCGGAGAAACCTGCAGGACCCGGATCAGATTCGGAGGCTCACACGAAGCCTTCAGGAGCCCGATTCGCTCCTTCCGACACTCGTCTGCATCGACCAGGAGGGGGGGCGGGTTTGGAGGCTTCCCGCCCCCTTCACGTTCTTTCCCGAGGCCCGGTCGCTCGGCATCGCCGGAGCGGACTCCCTGGCCCACTCCGCCGCGAAGGTGATCGCACAGGAGCTTGCGGCCGTGGGCATCCACTGCAACTTCGCTCCGGTCCTGGACCTTGACACCCGTCCGAGCAACCCGGTCATCGGGGACCGGGCCTTCGGTTCCGACCCCTCCGTCGTGGCGGTCTTGGGCCGGGCGATCCTTTTCGGCTTTCGGGCCCAGGGCGTGGCAGGGTGCGGGAAGCACTTCCCCGGGCATGGGGACACGGATCTGGACTCGCATGATACGCTGCCCACCGTTTCCCTGGGCCGCGAGAGGCTTTTCTCGGTGGAGATGAGCCCCTATCGAATCCTCGCGCGGGATCCACGCAGGCCGCTGGAGTTCGTCATGACCGCTCACGTGAGCTATCCGGCGCTCGACCCGAGGAGACCCGCCACGCTGAGCGCGAGGATTCTCCGGGGAGTGCTGCGCGGCGAGATCGGCTTCCAGGGGATCATCATTACGGACGATCTGGAGATGGGGGCCATCAAGGAACGATACGGGCCCGAAGAGGCCTCCCTGCTCGCCTTCCGGGCCGGGGCCGATCTCTTGATGTTCTGTCACACGCCTCTTCTCCTGCCCCGGTGCATCGAGACGCTCCGCCGGTCGCTGGAGAGAGGGCAGGTTTCCAATGCCAGACTGATGCAGTCGCTTCACAGGATCGAGCGGTTCAAGAAGCAAATGCGCCGCCGCATGCCGGACGAGACCGCGCGGAGGCTTCTCTTTGAGCGTATCGGTTGTGACGAACACCGCCGTGTCGCCGGCCTTGTCTCCTCGTTCCGGACGGCACCTGCAGGAAGAGGGAGCACCTGAGACTTGCACCCCGAGGCGATCCACGCCGTCATGAGCATCCTCAAGGAGGAGACCGGGCGGCTCGGCGTACCCATCGTGACCGAGATCTCGCGCAGGCGGCGCGATCCCTACCGCGTCCTGGTCTCCACCCTGCTCTCCCTTCGCACAAAGGACGAAACGACGCGGAAGGCGGCGGACCGCCTGCTCGCGAGGGCGCCCACACCGCAGAAGATGCTCCGCCTTCGGGAAGCGAGCATTCGGGAGCTGATCTACCCGGTCGGATTCTACAAGACAAAGGCGGTCGTTCTCAAAGAAGCCTGCCGGGAGATCGTGCATCGATACGGCGGCAAGGTCCCGGACGACGTGGACACCCTGCTGCAACTGAAGGGGGTGGGCAGGAAGACGGCCAATCTCGTGGTTACGCTGGGATACGGAAAACCCGGAATCTGCGTGGACACGCACGTGCATCGCATATCCAACCGGCTCGGGTACGTCCGCACCCGGAATCCGGCGGAGACGGAATTCGCGCTGCGTGAGAAGCTGCCTCTGCAGTATTGGATCCCGATCAACGACTATCTGGTGGCTTACGGCCAGAACGTGTGCAAACCGATCTCGCCTTTTTGTTCCCGTTGCAGGCTGGCAGAGTACTGCGACAGGGTTGGAGTGGACCGGCACCGATGAGAAATCGAGGGAACATCCGCAGCAAGGGGAAGTTGCTGGCGCGGGGGAAGGTCATCCGGCAGAAGCCCTACACGGTCTCTTCCGTCCTCCTCATGAATCAGAAGCCGAGGCGCACCAGGAAGAGAATCCCCGCACGCACCCTCTGGGCCTTCTTCGCCGTCCTTGCGGTCCTCTGCGCTTTCCTGCTCTTCCGGAGAGGGGCCGAGCCCCCGGCCGCCTCCCTCGGCGAAGGCAAGCCCGCCCCGAAGGCCGGCGAGGCCTGGAGGCCCGAACCCGACCTTCTCGCAGAGGCACTTGCCGAACTCGACGGGGTCTCCTGTCTCGAACTCAACGACGGGCCATGCCCTCGCTGCACCCTTCAGACCTCCTTCGACCGGGAGTACCAACAGCAGGTGCAAGAAAGGCTTGGCCGCAGCATGGCCCTCGGCGGAGTGGCCGCAGCGCTGGACCCCCGTACGGGAAGGATCCTGGCACTGGCCTCCTACAACGAGGTCCCCGAAAGGCCGGTCGCATTCTTCTGGAAGGCCTATCCGTCCGCTTCCCTGTTCAAGATCGTCACAGCGGCGGCGGCGATCGAGACGGGATGTCTCGAGCCGGATTCGGTCATCGACTACACCGGACGCGACCACACGCTGTACCGCAAGGATCTCAGGCAGGAGACCTACTCCTGGTCGAACCGGATCACCCTGGAGAAGGCATTCGCCAAGTCGGTCAATCCCGTCTTCGGAAAGATCGGGATCCATACGCTCGGCAGGCTAACCCTCCAAGAGTACGGGTCCGCCTTCTTCTTCGGCCTGGCCCTGCCCGGCGAGGTGCCGTTCGAAACGAGCCGCCTGCAGGTGCCGGAGCATGACCTTGGGATCGCGGAGATTGCCAGCGGCTTCAATCGCCGGACCCTGGTGACGCCCCTCCATGCAGCCTGGATGAGCGCGCTCATCGCCTCCGACGGCGCAGCCCCGGTGCCCTGGCTCGTCGAGAGTGTCCGGGCGGAGGGCGGCGAGGAGGTCTACCGCCACCGCGAAGAGATTCCGGTCCGGGTTCTCAAGCCGAAGACGGCGAGGGACATGCGGACCCTGATGGAGGCGACCATCCGGGTCGGCACCTGTCAGAAGAGCTTCCGGGGACGAAGTCGGGACAGCCGGCTGCGTTCCGTCGTCTTCGGGGGGAAGACGGGGAACATCAACAACAAGAACGACACGATCAAGTACGATTGGTTCACGGGGTACGCGATGCGCGAGTCGGGAGAGGCTCCGCTCGCACTGAGCGTCGTGGTGATCCACGGGCCCCTGCTGGGTCACCGGGCCAACCGGATCGCCTACGATCTGTTCAGGGACTATTTCCGTCTGAACAGGGAGTAGCCTGCGCATCGCACGAGGCGGTTGGGCGGCCGAAGGGCGAGCCGCGGGAGCCTTTCATCGCTTCCGGCTGCGCCTTCGCTCCACGATGGCGAACTCATAGGCGGCCACCAGGGCGTGGAAGCTCGCCTGGTTGATGTTCTGGCTCAGTTCGGACACCTTCCAGATCCGGTCGCCGTCGCTGAGCAGAAGGGTCACCGACACGGTCGCCTTGGTCCCGCTCCTGGATTCGTGGATCCTGGCGGAGTAGTCCACCAGCCGCACGCCCTCGATGAAGGGAAAGGCCGGCTTCAGGGCCTTCTTGAGCGCGTTCGCCAGCGCGTCGACCGGCCCCACGCCCGTGTCGGCCTCATGGATTTCCTTCCCCCCGGCGGCGAGCACGATGGTGGCCTCCGGCTCGACCCCGTTGTCCACCAGGTGGTAGTTCCGGAGGATCCGGAAGGGAGGCCGATAACGCTTGAGGCTGTGCAGGATGTTGAGTTCGCGATTGGCATCGATGACTTCCGAAAACCGGATCTCGCCCGCCCTCTTTGCCGCCATTGCGTTTCCCTACCTCCTGGATCGTACGGCCCGCGATGACCGGCCTTTGCGCGGAGGTCCCCGAAGACGGGCCCCGTACCCCGCCTTCTCGTCCGGGTCGTCCCATGCCATCCGCAGGCCGATCTTCCTGCCCTTCATGTAGCGCGCAAGGTCTTCCGGGGTGCGCAGGCTCACCTTCCCTTCTTCCACGCCCCAAAACTCGCAGTTCTCCTCCTTGTGATCCCTGCACACATGGGGCCGGGTCGCGTAGCGAACGCATCGAGAGCTTGTGTCGAGGTTCTTGCAAGCAGTGGCGAACAGAACATACCACTTCCTGGCCTCGATGAAGACCTCCACGTTCTCGTGGCAGAGAAACCAGTAGATTTCATCCCAGTCGACCTTGGTCCTCGGCGGCTCGATCCTTGTGGCCACGTAACGGCAGCAGGATGCCTTGCAGGCCTCGGAGCAAGCTTCGCCCCTTTCCTTCGCGCCTTTCCCCATCCTCCGATCCCCTTGCCGCGAGCCCTCTTCTCCGCTGCAAGCCCGATCAACCCCACGGGCCGAGCCCGCTCGGCGGGGACCGAACCGCCTCGCGAACCGTTGTCCCCCTACTTCTTTTCCAGTTCGTCCCGGACGGAGAACATCTTGTCCCTTGCCTCGGAGACGTAGGAGTCGAGAATCGCCCGATGATTCGCCCAGATGCCGGCCGGCGATCCGTCGAGGATGATCAAGGGCTTGAGCGTGCAGGCCTTCTCCAGGGCTTCGATAGCCTCGTGGAGCAGAACTTCCACGCTTCCCCCCAGGGCCTCGCCGTACTCGCGGTGCACGGCCAGCATCACATAGTACATCACGTGGGCATAGCCTTGGGCCGTGTAGAAATAATTGTCGGTCCTCCACGGGCGAATCGAACCCCCGTCCCGTTCCTGCTCCTTGTAGAGGATCGCGTGACCGTCTCCCAGCAGGTCGGTCGAGGCCTCGAAGAGCCGGATCAGCTCGATGACCCTCTTGTCCAGGGGACGCGACGTGGGCGGGTCGGCATGGAGGCCCTCGATGTAACGATTCAGATAGCTGACGCCTTTCGAAAACCGGTTCTCCGCGGAAGGGAAGAAAAGCTTCTTCTCATCGTTGCGAAACATCGTCTCCGCCTCGACGAGGTTCCGGTCATACACGTTGGCGGAAACCTTGGTCAGATTGTCCTTGAAGACCCGCATGGTCTCCCGGACGCCGTGGATGATCCCCATCTGCCGGTTCGCGTTGTTGTCCGCCCAGAGCCCGGGACCCCACAGGAAGAAGTCGTTCGGCCTCCAGCCGGACGCACTGTCCAGCTCATGCTCCATGATTCTTGCCAACACGGCAGCGAGAATCTCGCCGGAGGCGAACTCCTTGCCCGGAGGGAACTCCTCCTCCAGCGCCAGGGGAAGCCGGTTGTGCGACTTCTGACCGAAATGCAGTGCGACCGTCCCCACGAGGAAGACAAGCAGCAAGCCTCCTGCGATGAGGCCGCCTGTTCTGAAGTCCCTGTCCATGTCCTCACCTCTTTTCCCTTGCGCGAACACCCTGCAGGATCTTGTCGGTTTCCTTCCGGATCCCTACCGTTCCGGGAGAAGTACAGTAGAGGAATCGTTCTCGCCCTGTCAACCCGGCCTCGTGCCGTTTGACAAGGGGCGGGCTTTTTCAGTAGCTTCTCTACCCTGTTTTCCAAACCTTATCTTCACACATGGGGCCTTGGGCGAGGAACACGGCAACCGTTCCGGGGAGGGTGCTATGGCGCGAAACCGCCGCGTTGCGCTGGCGACCGTTCTGACCTGGCTCGTCTTCGAGGGATCCGTCCTCGCGGGAGGGTGGGGCCCCTATTTCAGCTGGGGCCGGGAGGAGCCGGGAACCGGATTCCCCGGCGATGTCATCGATGAACTCCGGAATCTCGGCGCCCCCGAGGACCTGATACGAGAGGTGGAAGAGGCGACCGTGGATGTCACGGTAGACCACCTCAGTTTCGGACTCATCTACGAAAGCGCGCCGGCCCGGGACAAGCTTTTCAGTTACCGCGGCACCCTGGGCTTCGACATCGCGACGAACATCTCGGTCGATGAAATCGAGATCGCAGGTTTTTCGATCGGTGACCTGGGAATTGACCTGGACCAGAGCAGCACATACGGTCTGTCGACCAAGCACACATTCGCGTTCGGACTCATACGGACCGACCTGATCAAATGGTGGGTGGGGCCGGGTATCGGCCTCAACTTCAACTATTACAAGGAGGATCAGGAGTTCTCCGGTACCACGCTCGAATTCGAGGCGGCGAACCTGAGCATCGGGGGCGGCGCAGAGACGGGGGTGAACATCCACCTCGGCCCGCTCCTCACGCTCTGTGTCGGAGGGGGCATCCACTGGCGCGCCTTCGGCTTCGGCGGCGGTTCGGAAGAGCTCGGATCCTTCGTCTGGGGGAACGGCCCCCTTTACTTCCTCGAGACCAGCCTGCTGTTCCGGACCGGACCGGACCACGGCTAGGAGCCTCTTCAAGAAGCCCCATCTGCGGCGTTGCAGTCACCCTTAGGCGATGCACTTCGCCTGCCTTGCATCTGGAACTTCTTGAACAGCCTCCAGCAGCCACCTTTTCGACGGGCTGCCGGGACCGGGCCCTCCTAGGTTCGGCTGAGCCTCCTGAGAAAGGAGCGCATGTCGGCGGGCATGGGCGACCGGACGCGGATCGGTCTGCCCTCCAGGGGATGGAAGAAGCCCAGTTCCGCCGCATGCAGCAGGTGCCTCCCGGGAGCCGGCACCGAAAGGGGGCCGCCCGGCTCCGTGCCGTAAACCGAGTCGCCCACGACCGGGTGGCCGATAAAGGCCATATGGGCCCGAAGCTGGTGTCTCGCACCCGTCGTCATGCTGAGACGGACCAGGGCATACCCCGGATAGCAGCGTGCGACCCGGAAGCGGGTTTCCGCGGGAATGCATCCTCTCAGGCCCCTGCCGCCGCGATCGCTCCGCAGAACTTCCACCCGCCTTGCTCGCCGCCCACGGCCGGCAAGCGGCCGGCTGACGAGGCCCTCCGGATCGGGCCTGCCGTGAACGACGGCGAAGTAGACCTTGACCACCCTGCCCTGCTCGAACTCGACCCGGAGCCTCTCAAAAGCGGAGGCCGTCCGAGCCGCAAGCAGGACGCCCGACGTATCCCGGTCGAGCCGGTGCAGGATGCCCGGCTCCCGCCGGGAAAAGCCGATGGCCGCCATTTCCGGATAGCGGGCGATGAGCGCATTGACCAGCGTGCCCCTCTCCCCCTCGCGCAGGGGATGGGTCGGCACGCCCGCCGCCTTGTCCACGGCCGCCAGGATCGGGTCCTCCCAGAGGACCCGCAGGGGGAGGTCCGGCTCCGGAACGACCCCGCTTTCGGCCGCTCCGACCGGGATTCGAACCTCCACCCGGTCCCCTGCGGCCAGAAGCCTTCCCTTCCTGGAAGGCCGTCCGTTGCACAGGATGCCGTGCTCCTCGAACCCATGGAGGATTTCTCTTCGGGAGAGCCCCGGAAGCCGGTCCTTCACGAAGCGGTCGATCCGCATACCCGCCTCCCCGGCCTCTACCCGGTACCGTCGTTCCTCAGACGGGCCCTCGGAATTCACCCCTTCCCGGCCTCCTCACCCGCGTCACGGCGAACGATGAAATCCTCCTCCACCCTGCGCGCAATACGGGTCGCCTCCCGGGTGCAATCGTTCAGGGCCACACCGCGGAAGGCGTTGCCGGTCAGGTAGACCCCCGGGAAACGACCCAGCCGGCTCTCGATGGCCTCCAGCCTTCGTCCGTGGCCGATCAGATAGAGCGGAATGGCCTTCGGGTGCCGTATGCAGACCCGACAGTGCACCGTCCCCCTGTTCCCGAGGGCCTTCTCCAGCATCGAAGAGGCGATCTCTTCCAGGGCCTCCTCATCCAGGGACACCGCCCATCCGTTCCTCCAACCCCCGACCATGTTGCGGGTGAGCACGAAATCGGCGGGCGCCCTCTCCGGAAAGATGGTGGACGTCCAGAGCGAACCGAGCAAAGGGCTTCCCTCCCGATAGGGAACCAGAAAACCGAAACCGTCGAGGGGCCCGGGTGCCGCGGCCGTGGGAAAACCGAGGCCCACGACCACCAGCGGAGCGTAAGGGATGGCATCGAGGAGGCCGGAAACCGAAGGCTCCATCCGCATCAGGATCTCCCTCGCCTCATAGGCGGGCACGGCGAGCACCACGGCATCCGCCACGATCTCCCGCTCGACGCCCTGATGCCGATACCGCAAGCGGCAGCCACTCCGTGCCTCTTCCTCCCTCGGAAGCATGGAGGTAACGACGCTCTCCTTCTGCACGCAACCGCCGAGTCGTTCCTCCAGGGCGCGAACGAGCTGCTCCATCCCTTCCCGAAAGGACGTCAGGGTGCCTGCCGGGCCCGCGGGGCCTCCCCGCCTTGCCCCCCCCGGGGCTCGGCCTCCGGCTCGCGCCTCTTCGCCGCTTCGCGCCTTTTTTCTCTGTCGGCCGAGGGCGGCCATGGCCCGCAGCAGGCTGCCGTGGTCCCGTTCCATCTCGGCGATCCGGGGGAAGCAGGAAGAGAGGCTCATGACCGCCGGGTCGCCGGCAAAGATGCCGGATACCATCGGATCCAGCAGCTTCTCCATGGCCTCTTTTCCGAGGCGCCTTCTTCCGAACTCGGCGATGCTCGTATCCATACCGGGCGGCGTGGTGCGCGCCCAGGCCTCTTTGAGGATCCGCAGCCGCCCTCGGAAGGTAAGCAGCGGCGAGGCGAAGAAGGAGGCCGGAGACTCGGGAACCCGGTGCAGGGTTCCGCCGGAGAAGACGTATCTCTTCCTTGCCCTCTCGCTCGCGGGCAGCAGGGCCGTCTCGATCCCAAGGTCCCTCGAAAGCTCGAGCGTGTCCGGCTTCCCGTCCAGAAAGCCGTTGGGCCCCCACTCGATGCGATATCCTTCGGGCCGCAGCTCGGTGCGGATCTTCCCGCCGAGCCGGTCCGCAGCCTCGAGCACCCGGAGGTCGAGCGGCCGCCCGTGGGCTTCGAAACGCCGGCGGATCCGGTAGGCCGTGGCCAGCCCGGAAATTCCGCCTCCGACAACGACCAGTTTCATGACGTGCCGTCCGACCCTCTGCATTCGTTCCGCGACTTCTTCGAAAGGACCTGCCCGAACCGGCGGACCACGATTCCCGCGAGAAGATCGACGAAATCCCGGCTCGCGTTCAAGGACTCCGTCCTCTCGAACCGCTCGATACCCAACTCAAGGGCCTGCCGGCGGTGCTGGAGATCGATCTCAAAGAGGGTTTCCAGGTGGTCGGACACAAAGCTCACGGGGGCGACGACCAGGCTTCGAAGCCCGTCGCCGAGCATTACCTCGAGCGCCTGCTTGACCGTCGGCCCGACCCATCGGACAGGCCCCACCTGACTCTGGTAGGCCAGCATCCAGGCAGGGGGCTCCCCCGCCTCCCTGGTCAGGGCATCGAGGACTCCGGCCGCCGTTTTCTCCACCTGCGCGACGTACGGGTCCCCCTTCAGGACAAACCGCACCGGAACGCTGTGCGCCAGGAGAAGGAGCCCGACCCGCTCTTGACGCGCGAGCCGCTTTCTTGCCTCGATAATCCGCCGGGCGAGGGCCGCGTGGTAATGCGGATCTTCCGACCAGTGATCGATCGCTTCCAGGGGCAGGCCCGGCCGGAGATCCCGAACCGCCCTCCGGAGGGCGAGCAGCGAGGAGCCGCTCGTAGAAAAACTGTACTGCGGATACAGAGGAAGACCGATGATCCGGCCGGCCCCGCGCGCGAGGAGCCGCTCGACCGCCTGTCCGGACAAGGGAGGGCTGTACCTCATGCAGACCTCCACGGGAACATCATAGCCTCTCGCAAGCAGGGCCGATTCGAGGCCGGCGGCCTGCATCCGTGTAAGCCGCAAAAGGGGGGAGGTGCCGCCGAGGACGCGGTAGCGCCGGCGGACCCGCCCGGCCCGCAAGGTCGAGATCAGGGCGGCGAAGACTGGCCGAAGGAGCCGCTCCCCGGGGAAATCGAACATCTCGATGTCCAGGAAGAGCCGCCGCAGAAACCTGCGCACGTCGGCCGGCGACGCCGGGGACCCCATGTTCATGAGGGCGATCCCGGTCTTGCCGTCCCTCATCCCCCGCCCTCCTTCCGCTCGGCCCGTCGAACCGGGTAGCTCCGGACCAGGTCCACCATGCGATGGACATTCTCCAGCGGGGTCTTCGGATGAATCCCATGACCCAGGTTGAAGATGTAGCCCGGCCACACCGACCCCTGCTCCAGGATCCTGCGCACACTTCCCTCGAGCCTTTCCGCCTCCTGAAAGAGCGCAAAGGGATCCAGATTGCCCTGAACCGCCTGGTCCGGCCCCAACCTTTCCCTGGCCTCCCTCATGTCGATCTTCCAGTCCAGGCTCAGAACGTCCGCCCCGATCTCCCTCATCGGCGCGAGCAGGGTGGAGGCCCCGAGCGAGAAGTGGATCGTGGGCACGCCTTCTCCCTTCAGGCAGGCCACGAGGCGCTTCATGTGGGGCAGAACGAACTCCCTGTAGTCGCCGGGAGACAGCAGGATCGCCCAGGTGTCGAAAATCTGGACGGCATCCGCCCCGGCCCTTATCTGGGCCCTCAGAAACGGCTCCAGCGCGTCCGTCAATGCCTCCATCAGCCGATGAAAGGCGGCCGGCTCCCGGTAAAGGAACGACTTGGTGGCATAATAGTCTCGTGAGGAACCTCCCTCGAGCAGGTAGGTGGCCAGCGTGAACGGTGCGCCGCTGAAACCGATCAGGGAACACCCTGCCGGGAGGGATCCCTTGATCTTCCGGATCGCATCCAGTACATATCCCATTTCCTGCACGGGGTCCGGCGCGGAAATCGAACGCACACGCTCCCAGCCGCTCTCCCCCCGACCGAGCCGGGGTCCCGCCTTTTCGTCGAAGACGAGTTCCACCCCCATCGCATCGAGCAGCAGGAGAATATCGGAGAACAGGATGGCCGCATCCATGCGAAAGCGCTCGATCGGCTGCAGGGTCGCCTCGGCGGCCAGGTCCGGGGTCTTGCAGAGGGTAAGAAACGGAACCCGCTCCCTGAGCTTGCGGTACTCGGGCAAATAGCGGCCCGCCTGCCGCATGACCCAGACCGGGATGCGGTCCACAGGCCGGCCCAGGCACGCGTTCAAAAAAAGAGAGGAGGCAGCCATAGGCTTCCCGTGACTCAGTCCGCTTCCGGACGCCGCGGCTTCAGGTCGTTCCCCGTCCTTCCCTCCGCAGGAAGCGGCACGTAGCTGCAGAAGGGTTCTTCGGCAAGGTAGTTCCCACCCTTGATGGCTGCGGCGCGCGCACGGCAGCCTCCGCAAACCCTCAGATACTCACAAACGCCGCATTTGCCTTCGTATCGATCGAAGTCGCGCAAGTCCCTGAGCAGCGCCGAATTCTCCCAGACCTCCCGAAAAGACTGCTCCCGCAGACTGCCCGCAGACTCTGCGAAATAGCTGCAGGGCCTGAGATTGCCGAACCGATCGATGAAGGCAATGTGCTGACCCGCCAGGCACCCCTTCGACACCCCCGTCGCGAAGGCCAGGCTCCTCGGCTTCCACTTCTTTCCTTCGCACACCGACTGCTGCCGCACGATCCGGAAATAGTGGGGAGCGCAGGTGGGCCGCATGAGTATTCCGTCTTCGTCCTGCTCCTGACGGTAATGCCAGCGGAGTATCTTCTCGTAGTCTTCTTTGGAGATCAACTCGTCGATGGCCTCTTCCCCCCGGCCCGTGGGCACGATCATGAACAGATACCACGCCTTGGCGCCCAGTTCCTTGGCCATTCGAAAGACGTTCTCGATGTCATGCTGATTCCGCTTTGTGAAGGAGGAGTTGATCAGAAAAGGAATCCCCCTGCTGCGGAAGTGCGAGGCTGCCCGGATCACCCCCTCAAAGGCCCCCGGCTGCTGACGGAAGTCATCGTGGATCTCCGGTGTGGCGCCGTCGAGCGACAGGGAGACCATCCGTATGCCGGACCGCCGGATCTCCTCGCAGACCGCTTCGTCCACCAGCGTGCCGTTCGTGGCCAGGCACATCCGCAGACCCTTTCCCGTGCCATACCGGGCCAGGTCGAAGCAGTCCTCCCGGAGCAGAGGCTCTCCTCCTGAGAGGACGAGAACCGGCGAGCCGTATTCGGCGAGCTGGTCCATCAGGCCTCTGGCCTCCGAACCGGAGAATTCCTGCTCTGCCCCGGAGCCGTCCGAGGCGGACCGGCAGTGGATGCAGCGGAGGTTGCATCGGCCCGTGATTTCCCATGCGACCCATTTGGGCGGGCCTGCCGGGAGATCACCGGGTGTCTTGTCCTTCCCGTGGGCCATCCAATTCACCCCAAAAGCAGAGCGTTTGCACGAGGTGCTGCGCCGCGAGTCTTCGATGGGAATTCGGCCGGCTCGCCAGATGGATTGTAGCCCATCGACGGGGATGAATCCACCCTGCCGACAGGTTCGAAGCCGCTCCTCCCCTTTTCGCGAGAGGGAAAACCTGACGCGACACCGCAAGACGGTCATGGAGGAAGTCCGCGGGAGTTCTCAGCCTTCGAAATACTCGCACTCCGTGCAGGGGATGGAAAGGCAAAGGCAGCGATCGGCCGTATCCTTGAGAAGCAGCGAAGGCCGTGGCCTCGTTTTGAAGGGGGAAACCAGGGACCAGCAGTTGTCCGCCCCGTCGTAGAAGATACATTTCTTGAGGTTGCACTCCCGAAACCTCGCACACCGCTTGGTTTCGCCTTTGGCCGGCTTGTGAGCAACACATCCGTTCGATAACATCGCGCTCCCCTCCAATCCCCGACCGGCGCATGGGGCAGAGGGCCTGACGGTTTCTTGCATTTTTTCCTTCGGATGCAGAAAGAAGCCGGAGTGTTTTCAACCTTCGGGGAGAACAGGCGGGAGAGGCCGGCAGGGGCGCCCTTTGCGCCCCATGCCGGGCCTCGTCGTCGGTGCGGCTCACCGCCGGGCATCGCACCCCGGGTCAGAGGTTCTCCATGAAGCTCATTGTCGACTCCTGGATGCTGCCCATGACCCTTGCCTCCGACATGTCGACGATCTTCGCGAAGTTCGCCGCCACCTTCTCGACGGATACGTCTTCCGTTTTCATCCTGCAGCCTTTGGAGCGGGACCATTTCAGGTAGAAGAAGCAGCCCGCACCCGCCTCGAAGAGGCCGCCCGTCTCCTCGCACTTCTCGCTGCACAAGTAGGCCACCAGAGGAGAAACGTACTCGGGCTTGAGCTTCTTTCGGATGTCATCCGGCAGCACCGTGGCGGTCAGGCGGCTGTCCGCGATCGGAGCAATCGTGTTTACAAGCACATTGTATTTCTTGCCCTCCAGGGCCAGGGTCTGCCCGAGTCCGATCAGGGCCATCTTGGCGGCCGAGTAGTTGGCCTGCCCGAAGTTCCCGTAGATCCCGGCGGCGGAACTGGTCATGACGATTCTGCCGTATTGCTGGTCCCGCATGATGGGCCACGCTGCCTTGCTGCAGCAAAAGGCACCTTTCACGTGCACGGAAAAGATGATGTCCCACGACTCCTCCGGCATCTTGAGGAAGCTCACGTCCCGCAGGATGCCTGCATTGTTGATCAGGATGTCGATGCGGCCGAACCGGTCCATGGCCGTCCGGATGATGTTGGCGCCCCCCTCCATCGTGGCCACCGAGTCATAATTGGGAACCGCCTCTCCTCCGGCGGCCCGGATTTCCTCCACGACCTGATCGGCCATCCTCTTGCTCTCGCCGGTCCCGTCCGGCGCGCCCCCCAGGTCGTTGACGACGACCTTGGCTCCCCGGCTGGCCAGCAGAAGTGCATGCGACCTGCCGAGCCCCCCGCCCGCTCCCGTCACCACGGCAACCTTTCCGTCAAAACGAATCTCCGCCATCTGGCTCTCCTCCCCTTTCTCTTTCGTGCGCTTTCCTTTTTTCCAGAGGGAAGATATTCTACTCGCCGGCCCCCTGCTCCTGTCAACCGGTCCCGAGGAAATCCTCCTTTGCGATACCCCTGCGTGATCTTCGATATGGACGGCACGCTGGTCGAATCCTTTCACGCCATCCAGGGAAGCCTGGCCGCGGCCATGAAGAGCGTGGGGTTGGCGCCGTGGGACCTGGAGACGACCAAGCGGCACGTGGGGCGCGGAATCGATCATCTCGTAGAGTGCGCGGTCGGCGCCGGAAAGACAGAGGTGGCCGTCGAGGTGTTCCGGCGGGACTATGCGGAAACGTGCCTGGGCAGGACCTTTCTCCTTCCGGCCGTAAGGGAGACCCTGTGCGTCCTGAAGGCCTCGGGACGCCGCTTGGCGGTCGCCACGAACAAATCCCTTGCGTTCACCGAAAGGATCCTGGACCACCTCCGCGTGGACCGATACTTCGACTGCGTGCTCGGCCCGGAGTCGGTGGCCCGCCCCAAGCCTCACCCGGACATGATCCGTGCCATCCTGGCGCGGCTCCGGCTGACCGAGCGGGAGTGCCTGTACGTGGGAGACATGCCCCTGGACGTGGAGACCGCCTCGCGCGCCGGCCTCGACTGCATTCTGCTGGCCACGGGCCCTTACGCGAGCACCGACCTTCGGCGGGAGGTTTCGGTTCCCGTTCTGGAGAGCTTCGCTGACATCCGCGGGTTTCTCCAAATCGAGTGAGCCCGGGCCCGCGCAGGGCCGGCGCCTGACCGCTCACACAAGAACATCCCGGCAGAGGCGAACATCGTCCTTCCCGCGATCCGGTGCGGATGCGCCCGATTCAGAAACCGAGGAGCGAATAGCGCAGCTTTTCGTTTCCGGTCCGCTTGCGAAGCGAGAGGTTGTACACGCCCCGGTCCTCGATCACCACCACCTCCCCCTTCGCCCGCAGGGAGCCCGGCTCGGATGAGGCGTCCGCCTTGGGAACGAAGGTAATGTGCACCGGCGCCGTGAATTCGTTGCTCTTCACGAGGATGCGGTAACTGCCGAACGGAACGTGGTTCAAGTCCTTCCATTCCACGCCGTGGAAAGACAGGACCACGTTCGAAGGATGCACCTCATCGGAGAGCGTCAACTGAAACCAGGTTGCCGGCTGCAGGACCACCTGCGTGTTCCCTTCCGAGACCTCGAAATCGACGGGATGGATCATGAAGTCCTTCTCGTAGACATAATACTCGCCATGGGGCAGGAAGAGATTGAAGGCGGCGTTCTTCGGGATCGGGTTGTAGTAGTAAGCGAACAGCGCCTTGCTGAACCGCTCCAGCAGGTAGGCCTGGTCCTTGGGGCTGATCTCCAGCCGCTCCAGCGGTTTCGTATCCGTCTCCCAGCGTCCCCCCGGAGAGGCCTTTTCCGGCTCCGCACTTCGCGGATTGGGCGTGTTGACCGGCGCCCCCTGGGCCTTCTCCTCCTCGCTCCGAGACAGCACGACCTTTTCGGGCCGGAACATCCGGTCCGAGGGAAACGGCCGGATGACGAATCGTACCAGGTTGCCCCACTGCCGCGTCTTGGATTCCAGGTCGCGCGCAAACGCGGGCACGCTGTATGTCTTTTCGCCGACCACCAGGTTCTGGGACATGACCTGCGGGCTCCGGGCCGCGGCATCCTGGATGGCGAAGTGGGCCTGAATCCAGTTGCCCATCGCCTCGGTCTCCAGGGCCTTCAACAGATACAGCTCCCCGATCGCACGGTTGACCTCCGGGCCTTCCTCGGTCGCGTAAAAGAGCTTTTCCGCCTCGGCGAATTTCATCTGAAACAGCCGATCGAGAAACTCCCGCTGCTCCCGGTCTCCCGCGTCGAGCTTCAGGATCTGATGCGCGAGGTTCTGCAGTTCGATTCGATGAAGGGCAACCCCCTGCTTGGCTACATAGTCCTCCGCCCCGCAGGGCGGTGCGAACCCGCCTGCAAGCAGCAGACAACCGAAGAGGATCGTAACAGTTGCTTTCTTCCGTCTCATGGCTCCGGTCTCCCGATCTGTTGGTGGGTCCGCCGTCCCGAGGGCCTCGGACGACCTTCCCGAAGGCGGCCTACATGGCGTTTTCAGCGCCCCGGTCCCCCATCTTCTGGTAGCGCATCGCCTCAAGAACCCTTCCGGATCCCCGCAGGGAATTCACCCAGAACATCAGGACCTCCTTTTCTTCCTCCGATTGGGCCTTGTCGAATTGGTTGGCGTACTTGTCCAGGATCACCTGGACCGCCTGTTTCCCGTGACGGTAGAACATCTCCTCGTCGCCCTTCTGGTAGGAGGCGTACGAAAGCAGGTAGTCCATGTAATACCGGTCACCGTAGTTGGGGATGTTCAAAGACTGATGGCAGATCTGGATGATTCGGTCGTAGTCGGGATCGGCCTTCATGGCGATGCCGACGGCGACGGCCTTCAGGCTCGCGCCGAACGTGTCAAAGATATCCTGACGGTCCCCCCACTCCTGCTGGTTCTTCTTCCAGAGTTCCCAGGCGCGGCCGGCATAATCCATGGCCCACTTCTTGTCTTCGAAGGAGTCCTTCTTCAAGTAGATGTCGGCGATCTGTCGGCAGATCGTGCTCTGAGCCTTCTGGCTCTCCGCAAGCCCGAGCCCTTTTCGCAGTTGATCGATCGACTCGTCATAGGCCAGGACGTTCTCGGCCAGATCCTTGCCGCGGATCCAGTGCACGCAGGCCTTGATGTTCGGGTCGAAGGAAAGCGCTTCCTCGTATTTCGCATATTTCTCCTTCTGCTTGGAGGCGCGGCCCCTTGCGCAGATGCTCTGGGTCAGCGGCACGTAGACGTCCGGCATGTCGCTCCGCACGATCATGTCCAGGTAGGTCTGCAGGGAGCGGTCGAGGTACCTCTCCCGCTGCTCGTCGATCGGCTCCTTCCATTCGCCGTACATCTCGGCAAGCGACATGGCCTGGGAGATGGAGGAGATGATCTTCCATTCCTGCTCTTTGCGGATCTGCGGGTCCCAGGCGGGGTGGAGCAACCGGTAGCGTTCCTCGTAGAGCAGGCCGAGATTGAACATCCCGTCGATCTGGTAGCGCACCGAATCGAGACCCGTGAAGGTTCTGACGTCCTTGTAAAGGGCCAGGGCCTTTTCGTAGCTCTCGATCGCGCTGCCGATATGCACTTCCTTGCCGGTGTTCTTGAAAATCTTGTGGAAGGCGTTGCCCCGGAGGAACCAGATCTGAGGGTGGAAATCCGGGCCCAGCTTCTGGATGTACTCGTCGCAGACGGCGATGGCTCCGCTGTTGTCCTCCTGATCGTAGAGTTCCTTTGCCTTCTTCAGGAGCTCCAGGTGCTGGTCCTGGAGGGACCCCGGAGAAGAAGAAGCCTGTCCCGCTGCGGGAACGAGCAGGAAAGCGACAGCGATCAAGACGGCATGCACCTTGTTCATCATCCTCACTCCTTCAAGACGTGTTGAAGCGTGGAGAGGCAGGAGGTGATCTCCTCCAGCTTGGTCCCCACAGGAACCGACCCGACTCCGTCGGCGGATCGCCGCATCTCAAACCTCGGATAGGGCTCCCCCTTCACAAGGCTGATCACGTGCTGCTTTCCGTTTCCATACTGAAGCACGACCTGTGCACGGGAATAGCTCACGGCAACCAGCCGGCTCGAATCCGCAGGATCCCCGCGGGCTGCTTCCGTGGACACCGTCACCGGCTCCGCGGGAAGGGCCTGCTGCTCGAGCAGCCGTTTCAGTTGGGTGGAATTTCGGATGTAGGCACTGCCCGTGTGGGTCTCGTCCCCGACGTCGGCCAGGGCGAAAGGAAGGGGCGTACCGAGTTGAATCGAGCCCCGGGAGGAGCGTGCGGTCACGCGCGCGGGCTGGGGCGCCTTGGCGGAGGCGACTCGTGCGGGATCCCCCCCGCCGGCTCCTCTTCCGTGGCCTTCGGCCTCGATCAGGCCCGTACCCAAATCGATTCCTCCCACGCCCTTGCCGCTCACGGCCGCAAATCGCGCGGCCTGGGTGTCCTTCTTAATCGGCCCTTGCACACCGGATCTTGAACCGGTTTGCCGGCTTTCTCCGGTCTCCAACGACATGGGCACATCCGTCGCCGGGCCGCTTGCTCCCTTTGCGATCAGCATGCGATGGGGCGTCCCCTTCTGCGCCGGCTGCGAAGACGGCATGGCCGTGGCCGCGAAACGGGAAGCCTCCGGTGCGATCTCCATGGGAAGAGAGACATAATCCGCCCCGGACGCGCTGCGGACCACCGGCTGCTGCGAGGGGCGCGCCGGAGCAACGACCCGCGGACGCTCCTCGGGAGGCGGCTGATCGATGATCTCCATGGCAACGTCCACCGCCGAGGCGCGTATCTTCGGCATGGCCTGCTTCGGAGCCCGGCTCGCTTCGCGGGGCACGACGGGCATGGGCGTGTCCTTTGCCATCTCCATGTTCAGGTCCAGGCTTTCCACCATGGCGAGCTGCACCGCCTTGGGGGGTGGCGCCTTGGGCGGTTCCCTCCGGGGCTCCCGCTTCTCGGGTTCCGGCTCCTGGAGCAGCGACATGTCGACCCACGCCAGACGAAGCGGCTCCGGCTTCGGCGCCGGCTTTTCGAGCTCCTTCTTCACGATCTCCTCGGGTTTCGGCTCCACCGGCACCGGCACCAGGGTCTTGCGGCTCGCAAGGACCGTCTTCTTCTCGGGGATCCTGTCAACGAACCGGACCTGATCCTTGTACAGGAAGTAGTAATTGGGCTTGTAGTCGTCCTCGATGAACTCCCGGGAGACCTCCCATGGGACCGGGTCCGGAAGCGAGGCGAGCAACGGAAGCGGCTGGGGAGCCTCGGGAGGCCGCAAGGCAGGCTGTGGTTCAACCCAGTTCGCCTCCGCTGTCGGGATCGCGTCCGGCCTGTGGAGAAAGAAGAAATTGACCAGCAGGATGAGGAAGATCCAGGAGAATGCGGAGATGACCTGGCAGGCCATCACGTCCTCATCCTCCTTGGTCCACTTGGCCCAGAGAAACTTTCTTGTCGTAACCGCTCGTAGCATGGAAGACGGCTCCCGGGGTGCGATGGAGGTTACGTCTGGCCTCTCTCGTAACAGATGTAAGGCGAAACGCCGAGGTGGGTACAGATCAGTTCGATCGTGTTGACCACCCCGAAGGGGGAGTCGTAGTCGGCAAACACCACGACCTTCGCTTCCTTGCTCGCGGAAAGAAACGCCCGGAGCTTCTCCGTGCCGTCCTGGAAAAGCGCCTCGCGCAGAAGCGGGTATTCCTGCTTCTGGTAGATCAGGACGACTTGCGAAAGGGAGTCGATCTTCAGGACGATGTCCTTCTGGCTGTCGATAACGAGTTCCTCGTCCACCTTCTTGGGGGGCTTGATCTTGGCGCCCACGAGGATCTGAAACGAACTCGAGAGAACAAAGAAGATGAGCAAGAGGAATACAAGGTCGATCGCCCCCTCCATTTCCTCGGACAGCGGATCGCCCCTGCGCACGGCGAGTCGTCTGATCATGCCAGCATCTCCTTCAGTTCGTTCACCATGACAACCGACAGGTCATCGTGCAGGGATTCCAGAAACGTCTTGCAGAACAAGGCGACGAAGCGGATGCCAAGGCCCACGACCGTCGTGATCAGGGCGATCTTCAAGTCCGCTGCGAGCTGTTCGGCGCCGGCGACCCCCACATCGTCGAAGATGGCCACCATGCCCACGGCCGTGCCCAGGAACCCGAGGGTCGGGGCCGTGATGCTCATGTAGTTGTAGAAAGAAAGAACCTGCTTCCTCTGGGCGGTCATGTCGCCCACACGCACCTCGACGGCGTGAACGAAGTCCTGCCGGCTCTTCAGGTCTTCGTCGCTCAGGCCCTGGAAGACCTCCCCGTAGGGTGAGTCCTTTTCGGTCCGGACCGCCTCCCAGAGCTTGTCGGCCCGTCCCTCCTGGCCGATCTTCCCCTCCTCGGAATGGGCTCGGAAAAGATTTCGCACAAGGCCTCTGACCTTGTCCGACTTTCCGTTCAGAGAGTTGCGGGACTCCCTGCAGGAGTGAAGGTGATAGACGAAGATCCCGGTCGTGTAGATCAGCGTGCCGAAAAGAAGATAGAGGATCATATCGCCGAGCTGAACGTAAAAAGGCGCGATGAAATCGGAAACAGTGTAGATCGTGACCTTTCCAACTCCTGTGGCGTTACTCACAGCGAACCAGACCAGCACCCCCACAAACACCGTGATCAATGACTTCTTCATCTGCTCACTCCTTTGCGCTGTTCCGCCTGCGTCGAGGGGCCCGGAGATCCGGCGTAGGCACGGAACCGCCCCCCGCAGGGCGGATAATTAGCAATTTCAATGCCACCTGCCGGGTTGCCTGCGGACCGCCGTTGCGGGGATCTCTTCTCGCCTGCAGCAGTCCACCGATTCGATGCGGTCGCCTCGCGGAGGATATGGCGAGAAGGTCCGGGTCCAACGAACCGAAATGGAGACCTTTTCGCGTATCCAGGAGCGCCACCAGGCGCTTCCCGCTTCCGAAAACCACGCGTCTGCAAAAGGGGGCCGGATTCCAAATCGTACTCCCCCAGGGCTCCGGGGTTACCTTCTTGAAACCTGCCGGCACCCGGAAAATTTTTCCCGGTCGGCTCGTCCGTTTCTTGACGCCCTCTCCCTACCGAGGAAACCTTTTCAACTCCCTGACCATCTGAGAAACCAAAGATCGACGCAAAAACCCGTAAACCTTAGACCTTAGCAGGAGAACGGCAGAAGGAGGGATGAAATGGCGGAAAAGATGCCCCACGCAGGTCACGAAAAGCACATGTGCTACCTGGTCAATGTCCGGACACCGGTCAACGAGCTGAAGAAGATCGCCAAGGACGCAAAGCACATCTGCAAGAACTGCGCTCGCGTGTCCAAGGACGCCAAGCACCTCTGCAACCCCGTGAAGCTCTGATTGTGAGGCCTTGCGCCCCGCAAGGAGGAAGACCGACTTGACAACCATCGCCTTCCGATACGTTATCATCGGCGGCGGTCTGGCCGCTGCAAGCGCGGCGGAGGGAATCCGTGAGGTGGACCGGACGGGCTCGGTCCTGATCGTCGGCCGGGAACCCAGGCCCCCGTACCACCGTCCCCCCCTGTCCAAGGGGATTCTCCTGGGGACCAAGAAGCCCGAAGACACAGCCTGCAAGCCGGAGGCTTTCTATCGCGATCATAGCATCGTGCTCGAGACCGGCGTCGCGGCGGAGAGGCTCGATGCGCTCGATCGAACCGTGGGATTGAACGACGGAAGAACTCTCTCCTACGAGAAACTCTTGTTGGCGACCGGGAGCCGAGCGAGAAGGCTCAAACTGCCGGGAGCGGACCTCGAAGGGGTCTACACCCTCCGAACCATCGAGGATTCCCTGGCCCTCCGGGATGCCATGAAGGCGGCGCGCACCGCGGTCGTGATCGGCGGCGGCTACATCGGTGCGGAAACCGCCTCCGCGCTCGCCCAGAACGGGGTCCGGACCACGATGGTCTTTCCCGAAGACGGGCTGCTCGATGCCCTGACCGATGACGGCCTCAGCCGGCACCTTCACTCCCTGTACGAAAAAAATGAGGTTTCTCTGCTCACCGGCCGGAAGCCGATCCGCATCAACGGGACCGGACGAGTGGCCTCGGTCACGACGGACCGGCAGGAGGAGATCCCTGCGGACCTCGTCATCATGGGTGTCGGGGCCCAGTTGAACACAAGCCTGGCCCAGGAGGCAGGGCTCAGCATATCCGGCGACGGCGGTATCCGAGCCGACGCGTTCCTCAGGTCCAGCCGGGAGGACATCTTCGCGGCAGGAGACATCGCGGAGTACCCGGACCCGACATTCGAGAGGCGCCTCCGGCTCGAACACTGGGAGGCGGCGCTTCTGCAGGGGAGGGCGGCCGGCAGGAACATGGCGGGAGCCGGCGAGCCTTACAGGGGCCTGCCGCATTACTTCTCGACCCTGTTCGGGTGCGGCTTCTCCCTTTGGGGAGACCTCTCGAAGTGGGACCGCACGTTGTGCAAGGGCGGGATGGGCCTGTCCGGATCCTCGATCTTCTACATGGAATCGGGACGACTCGCCGGCATTCTCCAGTTCGAGCCCGTGGAGAAGGAAGAGGCGGCGGTCATCGAACGACTGGTGCGCAAGAGGCCGACCCTCGCCGAGGTCGAGTCGCTCGTCGCCAGCCGTGCCCGAAGCCTGCGGGAAAGCGTTTGAGCCGCGGCCTTCTTTCCCGAGGCGATCCCCGACGTACTACCTTTGCCGCGCCGGACGAATACATCCATCAACCGAGGAGAGCGGCGATGAAGCCCCTTCCCTTCTTCATCATATTTCTTCTGCCCGTGTCCGTCGTGATCGGCACCTCCCTGGGCGGCCTTTTCAACTACCTGCCCGTGGTCTTTGTCTTCGGCCTCCTGCCCCTGCTCGACTTCCTCGCGCCCCTGAACACGCGAAACCCGACCGGGCAGGAGGAGAAAGAGCTTTCGGAGGCACGCTCCTTTCGAATCATCACATGGGCCTGCGCGCCGGTTCAGGTCCTGCTCGTGGTTTGGGGCGCTTATGTGGCTACGCACCGGACGCTCAGCCCGCTGGAAGGGATCGGTTTCGTCCTGTCGGTGGGCCTCGCGAGCGGCGCCCTAGGGATCAATGTGTCCCACGAACTGATTCACAGGATCGACAACCGGCTCGAGCCCTTTCTCGGCAGGATCATGCTGGCCACCGTCTGCTATCTTCACTGGGCCATCGAGCACGTCCGGGGGCACCATCGGAACGTGGCCACGACGGAGGACCCGGCCACGGCCCGCAGGGGGGAATCTTTCTACGCTTTCTGGCCGCGGACCGTGCTCGGGGGCTTCCGAAACGCCCGGCGGCTCGAGCTGGACCGCTTGGCCCGGCAAGGGGCCGAAAGAGGGCTCCTCCGCAACGCCGTCGACAGGTATCTTGTCATCGAACTCCTCATCGCGGCCGCGCTCGGGTGGTGGTTCGGGTTCGGCGCCGTGCTTTTCTTCCTGGCCCAGAGCTTCGTGGCGGTTTCGCTGCTCGAGGCGGTCAACTACCTGGAACACTACGGCATGTTGCGGCCCAAGGGATCGGACGGCCGCTACGAAAAGGTCCTTCCGATACATTCATGGAATTCGGCTCACCGCCTGACCAATTACTTCCTGTTCAACCTGCAGCGCCACTCGGACCACCACTACCGGCCGAACCGCCGCTACCAGATCCTGCGGGACTTCCGGGAGAGCCCGCAGCTTCCGAACGGGTATGCCGGCATGGTGCTTCTGACCCTCGTCCCGCCCCTTTGGAGAAGAATCATGGACAGGAGGCTCGACAGGGTCCAAGCCGACCGGGGCGGGGGCCCCGCTTGACAGATGGAGCGAGGATCTGTCGTAATGCCTAGAGGATACGTAGGCATTCTGCAAGCTCTGGCATGTGAGGCCGCACGGGTCGTGCTGCTCCCGTCCGACCGCCGGGAATCTCATGGGAATCTTCCAGGACATCCGGGAGGACATCCAGACGGTCTTCTCCAAGGACCCGGCGGCCCGAACCCTCCCTGAGGTATTGTTCTGCTACCCGGGCCTCCACGCGCTGTGGGCCCACAGAATCTCCCACTGGCTGTGGGAACGGAACCGCACCTTCAGCGCCAGGGCCCTCGCCCATCTTTCCCGGTTCTTCACAGGCATCGAGATCCATCCCGGCGCGCGAATCGGCCGCCGCGTCTTCATCGACCACGGCATGGGCGTCGTGATCGGCGAGACCGCCGAAATCGGCAACGACGTACTGGTATACAAGGGGGTGGTGCTCGGGGGAACCAGCCTGGAGAGGCGCAAGCGGCATCCGACGATCGGCGATCATGTCGTGCTCGGCACCGGGACGACGGTGCTCGGACCGGTGACCATCGGGAACAGCGTACGCGTCGGGGCCGGCTCGGTGGTGATCGACTCCGTTCCGCCGGGCTCCACCGTCGTCGGGGTTCCCGGAAAGGTGGTCCGGGACGGGATGCGCGCCGAGACGGACCTGAACCACGGAACCTTGCCCGACCCGGTGGTCCAGGCGATCCAGGGCCTTCGAGAGGAGGTCGCGCGGCTGGAAGAGAGGATTCGGGCCATGGAGTCCCAGCAGGGGAACCCGCCGCCTCCCCGCAGGAGGTTGGCGAAACGGCGGGCCGGCAGGGCAGCGCCTTCGCAAGGCGGGTGAACGGGGCTTCAGGGCCTGCCCGCCGAGACCTGAAGCCAGACGCAAAGCCGGGATGACCCCTTCTCCACCTGATAACCGTACAGGTCGCAGAGGCCGTCGCCGTTCAGATCCTCGGTCACCACGTAGTTGACCCCGGGCGCATCGAGGACGACCCACGGCCGGGAATCGAACCGCCGGTCGGGAAGCCCCAAATAGACCGCCAGCCGCCCCTCTCCCTTCCCGGCCACGAGGTCCTTGATGCCGTCCCCGTTCAGGTCGCCCTTGGTGGCGGGCACCAGCCCGCGGATCAGCTCCGGCCGGTCCGAGTCCAGGTGCAGGGCGAAGTCCCCCTCGTTCGACGCCTCTTCCAAAAAACCCTTCGGCCATGCCGCGTAATACGTGTGAGAGCGTACGTGTATGATCCTTCTCAGGAGGATCTCCACGATGGGAAGGATGCCCATCTTGACCGACCAGACGGTGACGTCCTCGTAGCCGTCTCCGTCCAGGTCCTCCAAGGAGACGCCCGAGAGAAGTCCGCGGGAAGGAAAACGCCGGTCCGCCTTCCCGGGTCTCGCCCCTCCCGGCCTTCCGAGGAAGAGGGCGGTCTCCGAATCCCAGGCAGTGAAGCCCATGGCGACCTTGTGCACCGCCACGTCGGCGCAACCGTCCCGATTCAGGTCGGCCACGCGATAGGTGAGGGTAGCCCGCTTCCTTGCCCGTTCTTCCGGGGTGCGTATCTCCAGGTCCCACAGGAGCGGCTCGGCATCCAGCCTGCCGTCCGCACTCCGGAGGTAGCAGAACCCCTTTCCGTCCCGGAGCGCCAGCAGGTCCCTCCGGCCGTCCCCGTTCAGGTCCGCGGCCACAAGAACCGGATAGAGCATCACCGACAGATACCCGTAGCCGCCCAGGTCTCGGCCGAAGACGATGTTGTTGCTGTAATAGGCAAGGGGCCGGAGCGGAACAGAATCCGCCGGCAACCAGCCTTCCGTATCGCCCCATCGGTAAAAGCGAACTTCCCGGCCCAGGGGAAGCATGACCTCCGGCCGGCCGTCTCCATTCCAGTCCTGGACGAAATCCAGCCAGCGGAATTCCTCCTCCTGGCCAAAGGAAAGAAGGACCGGCGCCTCGATCCGCAACTCGGTCGCGAAGCCCGGCCCGCGGCGCCGAACGACCTCGGTCAACCCGTCAAGGGAGACAAAATTGAGATGATGCCCCTTGCGGTCCTGACCGGCCGGCCCCGTGTCCCAGAAGACCGCCTCGGGCGGAACCTGCCAGGCATCTTGAACGACAATGCCCGGGCCGCCCCCGGCTTCTCCCCATCCGCAGATGTGCAGCGTCCTCTTGGGGGCGCCTTCTCCGTACCGGGTCGAAGAGACGATCATCTCCTTGCGGCCGTCCCCGTCGAGGTCCGCAGAGGCAACCTCCTTGATCTCCCCCTCGACCCGCAGTGCGTGAGGGTTGAAGACCTGCGAGCGCAGCCCCTGCGGAAGGGCGAGAACGCAAAGGGCAAGCGCGGCCGCTCGAAGCCGGGGCCATGTCGAAACCTGACGGGAACGGTGCCGATTCACCATCATCCGGCCCCCTCCTTGCCGGCTCGCCGCGTCAGGGACAGGCTCCCGGCCCACCCCGCCCTGCCGAGACGGGCCAGGCCGTAAAGGCCCATCAACGTCACGTAGCCGAGGGCGATCAAGTGGAAGGTCAGGCCGCTGGCCATTCCCATCTCCTTGGAGAAGCCGGCCATGAGACAGCCTACCGTCCAGCCCGCCTCCAGGGTTCCGAAGCCCCCGAAGCTGTAAAGGGGAAGAAGGAGACCGAGGGAGGCAAGGGTGGAACAGAAAACCACCAGAAGGATCCCCATGGGATATCCCATCCCGGCGAGCAGAATGTAGGAGATGAAATAGATCAGACCGAGGATCGCCAGGGAGACGGCGAAGGCCCCGAGGTACACCTTTCTCGCGCCCAGGTGCTCAAAGCTCAGGGCCGCCTCCTCGAGCTTCTCCAGGATTCGGTGCTGCCATCTCCCGCCTGCAAGCCGCCCCCGCCCGCAGACGCGCCGCAGGAGCCCGACCAGAGCCCTCCCTCGCAACGACAGCACAGCGAGAAGGGCGGCGAGCAAGAAGAAGAGGGGGGCCACGCTCCAGAGCACGGGCCACACATACGAGGGAAACCGGAAGCCTTGGAGCCAGAGCAGGGTGATGGCCAACGGGTAGTACAGGGCAAAGGCCATGAGATCCATGATCCGGCAGATCGCCAGGGTGCCCAGGCCCTCTGCCACGGGCACGCCGTGCATGGACCGGATCAGGTACACATAGCTCAACTCGCCCGTTCGGAAGGGGAGAACGTGATTCATGAGGTTGTGCACGGCGACGATGTCAAAGAGCGAACCGAACGGGGGCCTTGCCGAATGGAGGACGAGCCGGAGCCGGATGCAGCGCAGCAGGTAGGTGCCCACGTGGAGCGCCAGACCGAGGGCAAGGGCCCCGGGCGAGACGCCCCGCAGGGTCTCCAGGACGAGCGAGGGAGAGACGTCGGTAAGCCTGAACAGAAGAAAGACGACGCCGACCGCGATCAGGACGGACAGGAGGAACCCGCCACCCGACAGTCGCCTCTTCCCAGGAGGAACCCGCCGTACCTCGTTCTCATCCTCTTCAAGATCTTCCGGGGGGCCTTGCCTGCCCGAGGGAGCTTCCATACCGCGCCGCGATCCTTCCGGTGGTGTGCCGACCACTGGCCATCATATAGAATGACCGGCATGTTATCCACTTGCACTCCCGGCGGCCGTGTTCGCGAGGGTCTCAAGGGGCAAGGTCCGGGCATGGATCACCCGGCTTGCGCCGGCCAAGAGGGAGCAGCTACGAGGCGCCATTCTGTTCGCGACGGGCCTCTGAACCATGCCGGCCCGCACCCCGGAAGAGGACCCTGTCGTATCGTGCCGATCCGCCGACGAGATGGCGGCGGTTGAAAAATGTGTCCGCCTGGCCTAGCATGGCCCGTCGTCGTCCGGCCTTGCTGGCCCACGCTGCTTCCACCGCACCGGATTCATGCGCCTGAAGCCCATGGAAGTTCTTTTCATCAACCCCAACCGCATGAGGCCGCCGGTGGCCCCGCTGGCCCTGGACTCCCTGGGAGAGGCCCTGCGGACACGGGGGGTCCGGTTCCGGGTTGCGGATCTCTGCGCCGACCATCCCTCCGGGGGGGACATCCCCGAGAGCTACTGGCGGGGCTTCGACGCGGACGGCCTGGACGGCGTCCTCCTCACCCTGAGGAACATCGACGATGCCTACTGCTTCAGCCGGGCATCCTTTCTTCCGCAGATACGCACCTTGGTGCGAACCGTCCGGGACATCTTCCGCAAGCCGGTCATCGTGGGCGGGTGCGGCTTTTCCATCGCCCCGGAGGCGATCCTCGATTTCCTGGAGGCCGACCTTGGAATCGCCGGAGCGCAGGAAGGGGACCTTCTCGCGCTGCTCGATCGGCTCGGCGAACCGGAGGCCTATCCTTCGATCCCCGGTCTTGTCTGGCGGGAGGGGGGCCGCGCACGGTCCAATCCCCGAAGCCCGCCGGCCATGGAGGAAGATTTCTTTTCCCGGCGCCGGACCGTGGATAACCTCGGTTATTTTCGCTCCGGGGGCATGGCCGGCATCGAAACCAAAAGGGGCTGCACGGGATCCTGCACCTACTGCGTCGACCCGGTCGCCAAGGGCGGCCGCGTGTTCACCAAGCCCCTCTCCTGCCTGGTGCGCGAAATCGAGTCCCTGGTCGACCAGGGCGTTACCGTATTCCATCTCTGCGACAGCGAGTTCAACGTCCCGCAGGAGCACGCGTTCGCCGTCTGCGAGGCCATCGAGCAGGACGGGCTCGCGGCCAGGATCCGCTGGTTCACCTACGCGAGCCCGCGTGGCTTCGGTGAGGCCCTGGCCTTCCGGATGGCCGCGGCGGGTTGCGCCGGGATCAATTTCGGCGTGGACCACAGCCATCCGGACATCCTCGAGGCGCTGGGCAGGCAGCATCGGGCAGAGGACCTGGAAAGGACCGTGGCGGCCGCCCACAGGGCCGGCATCCCGGTTCTCTTTGACCTTCTCCTGGGCGGCCCGGGCGAGACGCGGGAGACCCTGCGGGAGGCGATCGAGTTCTTCCGGGATATCGATGTGCCCAGGGCGGGCGCGAACTGCGGCGTCCGGGTGTACCCGGGCACGCCCCTGGCGCGCTGCATTCTCGAGCAGGGCCCCCTGCGGGAGAACCCGAACCTGGAAGGCCGGCTGGAGAAAAACGACGAACTCCTCTATCCTGTGTTCTATGTTTCCCATCGGATGGGCGCGGGCTGGCAGGACTACCTTGCCTCCCTGGTGAGGGGCGACCCCCGTTTCTTTCTCCCCATCCGGGACGCCGAGGAATCCAATTACAACTACAACGAGAACGAGGTCCTGGTGAAGGCGCTGCGCCGAGGCCACAGGGGCGCCTTCTGGGATATCCTGCGCAGGGTGCAGGAGGGGCTGCCGCCCCTGGCCGCGCCCGGACCTTCGCATCGAGGAGCCAAGAGGTGAAAAACGTCCTGGACATCTTCCAAGAGAGGGGGTTCGTGGAACGGACAACGGACGACGCGGGCATACGGAAGCTTCTCGAGGAGCCCGCGGTCTGCTACATCGGTTTCGACCCCACGGCCCCGAGCCTCCACGCCGGCTCCCTGGAGCCCATCATGAGCCTCGTCCACATGCAGCGCTGCGGGCATTGTCCCATCGTGCTCGTCGGCGGCGGGACCGGGCTTGTAGGAGACCCGAGCGGCAAGACCGAGCTGCGCAGGGTGATGAGCAAAGAGGAGACCCAGGCCAATGCAGCGGCCTTGAAGAAGCAGCTCTCTCACTACCTCGATTTCGACGGCGGCAAGGCCCGGATGGTCAACAACGTCGACTGGCTCGGAGAACTCAAGTACATCGACTTCCTCCGCGACATCGGCCGGCACTTCAGTGTGAACCGGATGCTTTCCGCAGAGGCCTACCGGCTTCGGCTGGAGCAGGAGAGCGGTCTGAACTTCATCGAGTTCAACTACATGCTCCTGCAGGCTTACGATTTCTGGTACCTCTACAAGCACCACGGCTGCAAGGTGCAGATGGGCGGGGCAGATCAGTGGGGAAATATCTGCGCCGGCATCGACCTCACCCGGCGACTCGAGGGTGTCCAGGTTTACGGCATCACCTTTCCCCTGCTCACGACCAGTTCCGGCGCCAAGATGGGCAAGACCGCCGCCGGCGCCCTCTGGCTCGACCCGCAGAGAACCTCGCCCTACGATTTCTACCAGTACTGGATCAACGTCGACGATGCGGACGTGGAGCGATTCCTGGCCCTCTTCACCTTTCTGCCCATGGAGGAGGTCCGGCGGCTCGGCGGCCTCCGGGGCCGGGCCGTCCGGGAGGCCAAGGAGGTTCTTGCGTTCGAGGCCACGCGGATCACCCACTCCGAGGAAGAGGCACGCAGGGCCCGCGAGGCATCGCGGAGCCTTTTCGGCGGCTCGGAGGGGGAAGGCCTTCAGTCGGCGCCCACGACCGCGATCCCGCGGGAACGGCTCGAGGAGGGCATCCCCGCCTGGCAGCTTTTCCACGAAGTGGGGCTTTGCAGGAGCCGGGCCGAGGCCCGGAGGCTCATCGAGCAGGGCGGGGGCTACGTGAACGACAGGCGAATCGAGGCCTTCGACGAGCGCATCGGAATGAAAGAGGTCCGGGCCACGGGCATTCTCGTCCGGGCCGGAAAGAAGAGCTATCACCGGATCCGAATGAAAGAGGATGCATGATGTTCGTCATCTCGAACCTGCTGATCGCCGCGGCCAGGATCCTGGACATCGGCCTGAACCTGTACATGTGGATCGTCATCGCCCGGGCCGTGGTCTCCTGGGTAAATGCGGATCCTTATAACCCGATCGTCCGCTTCCTCCATGCCGCCACCGAGCCTCTGCTCTCGGCCGTCCGGCGCGGGCTGCCCGTCTTCCACGCCGGGTTCGATTTCTCGCCCCTGATCGTGATCCTGGGCATCGTCTTTCTGCGGGCCTTTGCGGTGCAGACCCTGCTCCAGCTCGCGGCGCGCCTCGTTTGACACTCAGAGAAAAATCTCGACCACGCGGCTCGTGCAGGAGAAATCCTCGAACAGGTGGTCCGGTCCGAAGAGGGCGAGTTCCCGCACGTCGGACCCGCCTGTTGCAACGGCGACCGTCCTTGCGCCCGCCTCCCTACCGTGCACGATGTCCCGGGGCGTGTCCCCGATGACATAGACCGCCTCCGGCGGGATCTCCCGCCGCAAATGATCCCTTGCACGCCGGATGGCCGCAAGGACCACCTCGGTTCGATTCTCCGAGTCGCTCCCGAACCCGCCGAAGGGAAAATACGACCCGAGCCCGGCCCTTCCCAGCTTGATATAGGCCCCCTCCTTGAGGTTGCCGGTGGCCAGACCGAGGGCGATGCCCGCGATGCGCGAAAGCGCCTCGAGGAGTTCCGGAACGCCGGGCATCACGTGGAAGCCGGCAGAGGCCTCCACCTCTTCGGCGAGGTATTCCACGTAAAGAGCGGCGACCCTCGGGATCTCCGGATCCGGGTCCAGACCGGGGAGGCTTTTCTCGACCATCTCCCGGATAATCAGCGGATCGGTCTTTCCGGCCGGATGAATGCCGCTCGTGGCCTTCGCCACGCCGTAGAGCCGCTCGAAGGCACGGTCGAGCGCGCGCAGGCCGGCCTGCCCCGTCTTGAGCAGCGTCGCGTCGATGTCGAACAGCAGCACCTTCTCGGTCTGCATACCCATCGTTCTGCCGTCTCCTCAGCCCCCTCGGGATGGAAAACCCGCGGACTCGACGAGCCGCCAAGCTACCAGATGGTCTCGGCCTCTGCGAAGTCACGAATCCTGCGGTCCGAGGTCACAATCGGCATGCCAAGCACTCGCGAGGTCGCAACGATGATCTGATCCGCCGGGTCGTCATGGAACCCCTTGAGCAGGGTACTCTCCACCGCGATCTCCGGCGTCAGGGCGGCCAAGCCCACCTCGCATTCGTTCAGCGCCCGGCGGATCCAGGTGAGCGTCGGTATGGCCAGTGCGATTCTCCTTTTCTCGACCAGCTTGGCCAGTTCCCAGCATGTGATCGCGGACACCCATCTTCTGCCGGGCCCATCCAGAGCCGCTTTCGCCTTACGGGAGAGGGCGGCCCTCTGCTCGATGGCCAGCCAGATCCACACGTGCGTGTCCAGCAGGATGTCGGTCACTTCGCGGCCTCCCATTCGTCGTCGGCCACCGGAGAGACAATATCACCGACGTACGTGACCGTCTCTTTCAAGGGGAGATCCTTCTTCTCGTGATCGACAGGGATCACCTCGGCGATGGGTTCCCCCCTTTTGACGATCAGCACCCTTTTTTTCTGGGTTTTCACCTCCTCGAGCACCGCGAGGCAGGTGGCCTTGAACTTCGAGACGGACAGGATTTCCATGTCTGCCCCCGGCTGAATGTGACCATGGTAAGATGACTATAGTTAGTATTGTCCCCGCGGGCCTTCCTGTCAAGGCAATCTGGCCTCCGCCACTTCCAGGCAAGCCGGCCAAGTTCTCTCTTGCCTTCTACGGCTCGATCCGGGTGCCCCACCGCAGTTCCTTCTCCGTATGCACCCTCACGGGCTGCTTCGGCGTATCGGTTTTCTCTTTGGCGGGCTTTCTGGCATCATAGCCTGCAATTCCTTTTCTTCCAACCAACGGAGGGCGAGGCGCAGGGTATGATCCGTGCCCTATTGTTCGATTTCGACGGGGTCATCCTGGACTCGGAGGATCTTCACTTCGAGGCGTTCCGCAAGGTCTTCGCCGAAGAGGGCGTCTGCCTTTCGCGCGAGACCTATTACGAGAGCTGCCTCGGCTTCAACGACGTGGAGTGCCTCCGCTGGGGCCTGGCCGGGAGCCGGACGATCGAGCAACCGGGCGCGCTTGCGCGCCTGACCGAACGGAAGGGCCGGTACTTCGACGACCTCCTCCGGACACGCATGCGCTTCTTTCCGGGCGTGCGTGCCTTCATCCGTGCCGCCGGGGAGAAATACCCTCTGGCGGTCACGTCCATGGCCCGGCGGGAGGAGATCGAGTCCGCCCTGCGCAAGGAGGGCCTGCTCGATCTCTTCCGCCTGATCGTCAGCGGCCAGGATGTGGAAAAGACCAAGCCGGACCCGGAGCCTTACGAAAAGACCCTGCGGCTGCTCAACGAACACCTGTCCCTCACGCGGACGGACCGGCCCATCCGGCCGGAGGAATGCCTCGTGATCGAGGATTCCGCCGCCGGCATTCAGTCCGCCAAGGCGGCCGGAATGCGCGTGCTCGCACTCGCCCAGACCGCCGAGGCGGCCCGGCTCGAGGCGGCCGACCGCGTGCTTCCCTCGCTGGAAGGAATCTCCCTGGAGGAGGTGGAGGCGCTCTTCCATCCGTAACAAGAGCGACTTGCCCGGAGCTTCGGGAGGGCCGGCCGGGGTGTCACCGAGAGGAAACCCAGGCCTCGGCCGCCTCCATACCCCGGAAGACCATGACCTCGTTGGGCGCGGCGCCCGCGTAGGCCTCGAACATCCTGGACATTCCGTAGCCGACATCGGATGACACGACCAGGGCGGCCTTCCAGGTGGGGCCGCGTGTCGGGGCGATTTCCTGCTGATAGGCGGCGATCGCCCGCAGGTCCTCACTTGTGACAGCGGCCGGGTCCACCTGCCGGAAGTCCCAGATCGAGGGCATCCCGGGACGGAAGTGCTCGGACTGCAGAAACTCCCGCATGGCGCGCAGGTAGTCGGCGAGCGTAAAGCCGCCGCTGACCTCGAACAGCACCGCATCGATATCGGAACGGTAACGGAAGGCAATCACACGGCATGTCCCCGCCCCGGTCCGCCCGTTCGGGGGATGGGGCGGAACCGGCCATACCGCTCTTATACAACAAGCCTCTCGACGCGCACAACATTTGAATTCTTCCGGTAACCCCGGTCTGTGCGTATGGGGCCTAAGCGTTCCGCCCGGACTGCACATCCCTGCGCAGGAAGGCGTTTCGCTCCAGGCAGCGCTTCACACGGGCCTGGAGCTCCCGGTGGTCAAAGGGCTTTTCGATGTAGTCGTCGCCGCCGAGAAGAAACCCCTTCATGCGGTCCTCGCACCGGTTCTTGCCGGTAAGCAGAATGACCGGGATGAAGGCCGTGGCGAGCTCGGTCCGGATCCTCTCCAGAAGTCCGTAACCGCTTAGCCCGGGCATCTCGATGTCGGTGATGACCAGGTCCGGGAGATGCCGCTGCACCTGCTCCCAGCCTTCCTGCCCGTCCGCGGCCGGGATCACCCGGCAGGACAGGGCCTCCAGGGACAGGCAAACGGCCTCCCGCACGGCAGGGTCGTCCTCGGCATAGACGATCGCGGGCTGCTCGGGGCCTCTGGACGGGCGGGGCGCCTCCTCCATGCGCTCCGGTGCGGACGGGGCGTGGGAGGAACCCCGTGTATGCAGGGAAGCGCATGGGGCCTCCCAACAGGCCGCGGAAACCACCTCCTCCAGGGTGGTCACGCCCTTGCCGACCTTGTCGATACCGTCCTCAAGGAGTGCGGACATTCCCTCCGCCCTGGCCCGGTCTCGGATCGCCCCCTCGTCCGCGCCCCGGGCTATGTCCCTTCGCAGGCCCGGGGAGAGCAGGAGGAGTTCAAAGACCCCCAACCTCCCCTTGTATCCTGTGTGTTCGCACTGGCTGCAGCCCTTGCCCCGGAAGGTTCGGCCCACTGCGCCCCGGAACCGCGCAGGCAGCCCCTCCAGGGCCGAAGGCTCCGGGACGCCCTCTGCGCGGCAGTTCGGACAGATCCTGCGCACCAGCCTCTGGCTCACCACCGCGAGCAGCGCTGAACTTATCAGAAACGGCGGCACGCCCATATCCACCAGCCGGGTGACCGTGGAGACCGTGTCGTTGGTGTGCAGGGTGGAAAGGACGAGGTGGCCCGTCAGGGCCGCGCGGAAGGCCACCTCCGCGGTCTCGCCGTCGCGAATCTCCCCGACCATGATCACGTTGGGGTCCTGTCGCAGGATCGCGCGCAGGGAGTCGGCGAAGGAGAGCCCGGCCTCCCGCTGCACCTGCACCTGGTTGATGCCCTCGAGTTCGTATTCGATGGGATCCTCGACCGTGATGATGTTGATCCCCTCGGAGCGCAGATCCTTGAGGATGCACTGCAGGGTCGTGCTCTTGCCGCTCCCGGTCGGGCCGGTGACAAGGATCATGCCCTGGGGTCTCCGATAGCAGGCCTCCAGGGCCTTCCGCCGCTCCCCCTCCAGGCCCAGCAAGCCGAGATCGACCTTTCGCTCGGTCTGGTCCAGCAGGCGGACGACGATCTTCTCTCCGTAAAAGGTAGGCAGGCTCGAAACCCGGAGATCCAGCCGCCGGCCCTCGACCTGGAGTCGGATCCCTCCGTCCTGGGGCGTGCGCTTCTTGGCGATGTCCATGCGGGCCGTGACCTTGATCCGGCTCAGCACCGACTGCTGAAGATACTTGGGGATCGACATGCGGCGCCGGAGGATCCCGTCCAGCCTGAAGCGAACCTGCAGGTAGTGGCGGGTGGGCTCGAAGTGGATGTCGCTCGCCTCCTTCCGCACCGCCTCCAGCAGGATCAGGTTCACGAGCCGGACGATCGGGGCCGTTGCCGGGTCCGGGTGGTCGGCCTGCCTCCCGGGGGCCTGCCCCACCGTGGCGGACCCTTCGACCTGGACGATCGAGGATGCGCCCGTCCCGTCCGGGTCCGTCCGCCGCGCCACGTTTCGGACCAGCTTCTCCAGGGCCTCCTCCATGCCATAGTGCTGCTCGAGGGCGATGTCGAACTCGCGGGCGGAGCAAAGCAGGGCCCGGACCCGCATTCCGGTGGCGAATTCGATGGCCTGGACCGCTTCGGTATCCTGCGGCTCCGGCGTGGCGACATGAAGGACCCGCGCCTCCTTCCTGAGGGGGAGGGCCCGGTATCTCTTTGCCACGGCATAGGGCAACGCCGCGACTGCATCGGGGTCTGCGGCGCGGTCCGCAACATCGACGATCTCCACTGCGAGCTGGTGGGAGAGTGCCTCGAGCAGCGTCTGTTCCCCGAGGATTCCCCTCTCCAGGAGCAGGGCGCCCAGCTTGCCTCCCTGCCTCCGCTGTTCCGCGAGGACCGCATCGAGGTCCGCCTTCTGCAGCCATCCCCGCGCCACCAGGAGTTCGCCGAGGCGTCTTTTCGCGTTCTGCATCCGCTCTCACCCCGCCCTTCCGAAGGCCCGTTTTTCCGTCTCCGGGTTTTCCGGGGGCCCGATGGGCAGGAGCACGTGAAAGCAGGCGCCCTTGAGCCCCCACGCCTTTTCCCACACCCTTCCGCCGTGCTCGGAGACGATCTTGGCCACGATCGCCAGCCCCAGCCCCGTGCCTCCGGGCTTCCCGCGCGTGACAAAGGGCTGGAACAGGGTGCGTCGGATCGAGTCCGGGATCCCGGGACCCGAATCAGCCACCCGTATCACCGCCTGTCCGGTGCCGGCAAGCTCGGAGGCAACGAGGACTTCGCCGCCCTTGCCGGCCGCATCCACGGCGTTGCCGACGAGGTTTTCCAGTACGCGGTAGACCTGCGGCGGACGGATCCAAAGCGGCCCTTCGTACGCCAGGCTTGTGCGCAAACGCACACCCGCGGCCTCGCACGCTGCGGCAAAGGCCTCCTGGACAGAGGCCGCCAGGGCGGAGAGGGCATAGGGACGCAGGGAGCCCCGACCATCCTGCGGCTTGGCAAACAGGAGCAACTCATCGATCGTGCGGCCCATGCGCTCGGCCTGCTCGAGGATTGCGCGGACCGGTCGATCCCTGGCGGCGCCGTCGAGTTCCTCGTCCCGAAGAAGGCCTGCCTGGCACCGAATGGCGGTCAACGGATTCCGCAGGTCATGGGCGATCATACCGGCCAGCCTGCCCAGGGCTGCCCACCGCTCCTCCTGTATCTTCGCGGCCTTGAGCCTCCTCGTTCGGGCGAGCAGCCACCGGAGTTGTTCGTTCTTCCGCTGCAGGCTCGTAAGGAGCCGCTCCTTGTCCACGAGCAGCCCGTGCGTCTCCACGGCCCTCTTGAGCTTGGCGAGCAGATCTTCCGGATGCCACGGTTTGGAGACGTACCCGAAAACGTGGCCGGCATTGATGGCATCGATCAGCCCCTCTGCGTCGGTGTAGCCCGTGAGGAGGATCCTCTGGGTCAGAGGGCATCTCCTCGAGGCCTCGGCCAGGAACTCCACGCCGGTCATTCCCGGCATGCGCTGATCCGAAATCACCGCGGCCACGGGATTCCTCTCCAGCGAGCGCAGCCCCTCCTCGCCGTCCCTGGCAAGGTAGGTCCTGTAGGCGCCCCGCAGGGTGCGGTTGAGCAGGTTCAGGCTCTCGGGCTCATCGTCCACGATCAGCACCTTGGCCATCTCTTCCCGCTCGGCGGGGTCCCCGGCCGTGTGGACCATCCTCCTCACCCACTGATCGTTCTTCGGTCGCGGCCGCCCCTCTGCCGCCGTGTGCCAGCCCGTGCAACGGCGCACGGCGCGGGCCAGGCAATCTCCGCATTCTTGGCGTATCCCTCGATCACGAGGATCAGAACGTACCGGGCCAGCACCGCGGCCCCCCTCTCGTCCCCGCAGACCTTCTCCGCCTCCTCAAGCACGATCGCAGCCAGGTCCCAGAGGGTGGTCTCGGCAACGGCGCCCGAACGCTTCATGGCAGGCCCCCCTTGAGGACTCGGGGGATGTCCACGGCAAGCTTCGTGCCACGCGGGCCGTGCGGGCCGCCCACCCGTGCGCTTCCCGCGCGCGGCCTGAACCCGGATTGTCGCCGCCAACCCGCACGCGCTCGGGGGGATCTTCCCGAGAATGGTCCGGATCCTCTACAGTAAGCGGGCATTTCCCGCCGGAAAGGCAAAGGGATTTGGACGGTTGTGCTCCGGAAGGTCCCTGACGGCGCGCCGACAACCTTTCTGCACATCCACAAAACAGGGTGCGGTTGCGTTTGGGCCGCCTTGAGGTATCATGTTCACCGGCACCGCGCACGGCGGCGGCAAGCAAGGAACCCACGGCCATGCTCGAATCCTTCCACATCCCGGCAGGTCCATGGAAAGAGCATCTCGAGACCGCCGTCCGCGCAGCCGAGGACGCGGGCAGAACCCAGTTGGAGGCCTTTGAGAAGCCCCACCGGGTGGATTTCAAGGGCGAAAGGGACCTCGTCACCGAGGTGGACCGCGCCAGCGAGGAGGCCATCCAGGGCCGGCTCCGTCGCGCCTTTCCATCCCACGATTTCCTGATGGAGGAACGAAAGACTCCTCGGACCGGTTCCCCCTACCTCTGGGTGGTCGACCCCCTGGACGGCACGACCAACTACACCCACGGCTACCCGCACTTCTGCTGTTCCATCGCCCTGCTGCACGAGGGGAAGACCGTGCTGGGCGTGGTGCTCGATCCCGTCCGGAAGGATCTCTTCATCGCGGTCACCGGCCGCGGGGCCTACCTGAACGGGAGGAGGATCCGGACGAGCGAAGAGGATCGATTGATCCGATGTCTGATCGGCACCGGGTTTCCGAACGACCTCCGGAACGCAAGGGACAAGAACCTGCGCAGGTTCGCCAGGGTGCTTCCGCAGGTTCGAGGCATCCGTCGGTCCGGGTCGGCGGCCCTGGATTTCTGCTACCTCGCCGCCGGCAGACTGGACGGGTACTGGGTTCTCACGCTCTCTCCCTGGGACTCTGCGGCAGGGGTCCTCCTGGTAGGGGAGGCCGGAGGTTGCGTGACCGACATCGAAGGCTCACCGCCTCATCTCCACACCGAGTCCTTCGTGGCTTCCAACGGCCGCATTCAGGGCGAGCTCCTTTCGCTCCTCTCCGGAAGGGCCGGGGCTCGGGCTAGCCGGTCTTCGGGGCGAAGAAGATGATCTTTCCCTTCCGGTTCATCCATCCGGCCTGCATGCCCGCGTCGTCTCCGTCCCCCCAGAAAATATCCGCCCGATTCGGGCCACGGACGGCGCCGCCCACATCCTGCACCAGCACGAACCTCCGAAGCTTCTCCCAGGACACGGGCCTGCCGTCCTTGCCGATGACCGGCGCCTCGGTCTCGATGTAGGCGAGGGCGCCCGCCGGGTAGCAGGCAGGGTCGACCGCGATCGACCGGCCGCCGGTCAGCTTGACGCCCAGGCTTCCCAAGGGCCCGGCCGGAACCGTCTCGAAGAACACGTAGCTCTCGTTGTAGTCCATGATGGCGGCCTGCTCCTCGGGGTTGGATTTCAGGTACTGCCGGATAGACCACATCGATTTTTCCTCCCCCTGGACAGCGCCCCGCTCAACCAGCAGGTTTCCGATGCCACGGTAGGGACGGCCGTTGCTGGCCGCATAGTGCACGTGCAGGACGCTCCGGTCGGGCATGACGATCTTTCCCGATCCCTGAATGTGCAGAAAGAACACATCCACCGGATCCTTGAGCCAGGCGATCTCGTAGCCCTTTCCGGCGAGCAGCCCGAGCCGGTCGATTTCGTGCCTCGTGTAGTATGGCACCAGGTTTCCTTCGCTGTAACGGCCCACGATTCGGATCCCCCGGAGGCTCGTTTGAAAGAGGCCCAGGTCCGCCTTGATGAGGTCCGCGGGCACCCGGTAGATCGGCGCCGTGTAACCGATGCCCGGCAGGCGCGATCCGGAGAGGATGGGCTCGTAATAGCCCGTGAAGTTCACCTCCTTGGCCTTTCCCCCTCCCTGATACGCGACAAACCGGTCCCGCATGGCCTCTTTCATGGCCTTTCCGTCCAACGGCTTGTCGAGCAAGCTGCGGAACTGCTGAAGCATGGACCTCATGTCTTTCGCCGAGTAACGGTCCCTGCCGAACCAGACCGGCGCGTCCGCGTCGCGGCGCTCGTAATAGGCGAGGCTTCCGTCCACCGCTTCTCTCAGGGTCGCGGCGGGAAGGTCGTCCGACAGGTCGGAGACGCCCGGCTTGCCCGTACGCGCCAGGCTCGCCTCCGCGCTCTCGGGAGGCGGCGCCTTCTCTTCCTCGGCCTTCTTGATGGGTGCGGCGCAACCGGCCAGGACCCACGCCGCCAATACAAGCCCGAACAGGAAACAGGCCGCTCGTCCGTTCCAACTCCTCATCTTCACACCCTCCTTCCGATAACTCACGATCCTCGAAGCGCAACGGCCGGCTTCCCCGGACGCCCGCCCCCTTCCCGTTGCTACCCTTGGGCCGCGCCTGTTGTCAAGGGTCCATCTTTCCTGATATTTTTTTCAAGACGATGGCTTCTCAACGCGCAACGCAACCGGACGCCTCTGCACCGGGCATCCCATCCGGGGGCTGGAGGGGCGGCGGCGGCCCGGCAGAGTCATGAAGAGACGGAGAACCCGATGCATGAACCCAATGCAGGCCCGGTCGCTCATGCCCTTCCCTGCGTGCTCACGATCGCCGGTTCCGACTCCGGCGGAGGGGCAGGCATGCAGGCGGACCTCAAGACCATCACGGTCCTCGGCGCCTTCGGGATGAGCGCCCTGACCGCCCTGACCGCACAGAACACGAGGGTCGTGCAGGCGGTCCATGCCGTCCCGCCGCGCTTCGTTCTCGAGCAGATCGAGGCGGTGGCGACCGACCTGCCGGTACACGCGGCGAAGACCGGGATGCTCGCCAACCGGGAGATCGTCGAGGCCGTTGCCGAAGGGATCCGCCGCTTTCAGATCCGCAACCTCGTGGTGGACCCGGTCTTCGTCTCGAAGGGGGGCCACCCGCTCCTGGAGGAAGATGCCGTGGAGGCCCTGACCCGGACCCTGCTTCCTCTGGCGCGGCTCATCACCCCGAATCTCCACGAGGCCCGCCGCCTGAGCGGAATGGAAATGGTCACGGAGGAAGAGCGCAGGGAAGCGGCCCGCCGCCTTCACGGAATGGGCCCCGGCGCGGTGCTGATCAAGGGCGGCCACGGCCGGGGCCCGGCGGCAGAGGACCTGCTGTTCGACGGCACCTCGTTCCGGACCTACTCGGCCCGCCGGCTCGACACCCCGCACACGCACGGCACAGGCTGCACCCTCTCCGCGGCAATCGCCACCTTCCTCGCCCGGGGACTGGATCTCGCCCAGGCCGTGGACCGGGCCAAGCGGTTCATCACCGAGGCGATCCGGCACGCCCTCCCCCTGGGCGCGGGACACGGGCCCACGAACCACTTCGCGGCCGGGATGCAGGAGATCGAGACAGACCGCGTTCTGGGCGCCCTGTGCCGCGCGGCAGCCACCCTTCGGGAAAACCCCTCCCTGGCCAAGCTCGCGCCCGAGGTCCAGTGCAACCTGGGGTACGCACTGCCGCTCGCGGCCACCCATGAAGAGGTCGCGGCCTTCCCGGGCAGGATCGTGCGCCTGCCCGAGGGGCTCACGGTCGCCAGACCCCCTGCCTTCGGCGCCTCGCGCCACATCGCCAATGTCATCCTGGCCGCCATGCGGCACCATTCGCAGCTCCGCTCCACGATGAACATCGCCTTCTCCGAGGCGCTGCTCCGCAGGGCCATGGAGAAGGGGCTGACCGCGGTAGGCTTCGACCGGGCCGGGGAACCCAGGGAGGTCAAGGAGCGCGAAGGCTCCTCCCTCGAGTGGGGCACAGGCGCGGCAATCAGCGGAACGAGGGAGGTCCCGGATCTGGTCTACGACCGCGGGGAGGTGGGAAAAGAGCCCATGATCCGGATCCTCGGCACGGACCCGGAGGATGTGCTCCGAAAGGCCCTGCTCCTCGTCTGAGCGATCCGCTTCCGGACCGGCCGGCGATGCGGGGAGAAACTCGAGGGATCGAAAGCCCTCGTGCGCGCGTTCACTCGGGAAGCGCAAAATCGAGGATGCGCATCTTTTTACGGCACTCGAGAGAACCTCCGGTCTCCCAAAGAATCAGGTAGCCGGACGCCGACGCGGCCTGTTCCAGGTAGGCAACCCCTTTTTCCGCCCCCATGGCGAAGACGGCGGTGGCCAGAGCATCCGCATGCGCACAACTCGGGTGGACGATCGTTACGGATCGCACAGCGCCGGCAGCGGAGAAGCCGCGCGCCTTCGGGTTGAAGATATGACCGAACCTCCTGTCTTGTACGATTGCGAACCGCTCGTAGTCGCCGGAGGTGGCGATCGCTTCGTTTTCCAGCAGGACATGGCCTAGGATCCTTCCTCCCGGCCGCGGGTCCTGGATCCCGATCTCCCATTTCCTTGCCCCGTCCGCACCGCTGACGCCGAATACCCCGATGTCCCCGCCCAGGTTGATCATTCCTCCGACGGCTCCGGAGGCCTTGAGCAACTCGATGCCCCTGTCGACGGCGTACCCTTTGGCAATGCCGCTCAGATCGATTCGCAGGGATGCGTCCGAGATCCGCACCAAAGGTGCGAGGATCTCGATCTTCTCCATACCGCCCGTGCGCAAAGCGATTTCGATCTCGGCCTCGGTGGGCATCGTGTGCGATCTGCGGGTCGAGTCCCAGAGGACCTTGAGCGTTCCCAGACTGATGTCGAAGACGCCGCCGGTGGCTTCGTGGAGCCTCTTCGAAACCGTCAGCATCTCCATTAGTTCGCCGGACACCGGGACCCACGCGCCTCTCGGCAGCCGGTTGACCTCCGAATCCGGATCGTAGAAGGAAGCGGACTTCTCGATTCGGGCCAGCAGATCCATCAGATTCCGTTCTATCCGCCGGTTGCACTCCCGGTCCGCTCCGTAGAATCGACACTCGGCCCTCGAACCCATTGCGAAGAAGTCCGATCGGGTCTCTACCGGCTTCTCCTTCCCTTCTTCCGGATGGACCGGCTCCGCAAGGAACAGAAGTGCGGCAAGGAACGCGGTCGGGAAAACCAGCACGGAAAAGGATGGACAGCGGCCTCTTCGGGCAGCCGGAACCATGGGAAGAACCATTTCACGCGTCAGATGACCCTAAAGGTGTCGGGCCCCATGATCACATCTCCGTACAGGGCGAGGCTCGATTGCCTCAGGTAGCGACGAAACGCATTCAGGGGCGGCGACTCCCGCATCTGGAGCCCGGGCCTGCCGCGGTAGAGCGGGTGCACCCGCGCCTGGCTCTGAAAATCCGGGTCGTGGCGGGCGCACCGGCCGCTACCGCTGCAAGGATATGTCGTCACCCCCGGGCTAGAGTGACACACAGCCGGGAAATCGGGGTGTTTCACGCCGCTGCAGGGCGCGATGACGGGTTGCTGGAGGAGGATCTCCTTGGCAGCATAATAGTCGAGATTGACCGGATCGAATCCGGCGAGCAGGATGCCCGGCTGGACATACGGACCCTGGGGACGCATGGGCCCGAGCGGAGGCTGGGCCAGGATTCGGGTGGCATCGACCAGGAAAAGGTCCGGAAACCGCACGATGCGCAGAATCCTTCCCAGAAGGCCGGTCTTGTAAATGCCCTCATGGCTCCGGTGCCATCCCAGGTCCGGGTCGTTTTCGCTGCCCCCGAACTTGACCGTTCCGATGTTGGTGATTCCCAGGAAGTTCTTCAGGCAGCAGGTCACCGCGGTCCAGCCCTGGTCCTTGAGAACCGAATAGCCGATCAGCCTCACCCGTTCTCTGTCGTATCCGGTGCCGTTCCACCAGCCCTGGCGCAGATCGATGTGCGTTCCGTAGCGGGTCGTAAACTTGGGATAGGATACCCGCTTGGCCGCAGGCAGATCCGGATACAGGTCTTCCAGTTCCACAAAACCGTTCCGCGGTTCGTCCTCTTTCCTGTCGTACCAGACGAGGTCCTTGAGGGTGACGCGGCTCACGAGATGGTCCGGAAAGGAATTGCACACGGCACTGACCGTGTTCCTCGTATGGAAGGAGTTCGGGGGGTCGTCGTCGAAGAACTTGTCCAGCACGATGACCTCGCCCCTAAACCCGTCCGGGTGGTCCAAAATCCTCTGGATCAGCCCCTTCAGGATGTCAACGTTCACCATGCAGTGCGAGGCGGCAACCGCGTTGATCTTGATCACGATGATGTCGTCGTTCCGGAAGAGGCCGCTCGGTCCGCCGTACAGGCCGGATCCGAGGCCGAAGCCGCCGTCCGGACCCGACCCCTCCGGAGGAAACTGAAGTGGCGGCGAGGGGGGGGCGTAGCTGGAAAAGGATCTCCACAGCGGGATGCCATGCAGGGCCATCTTCTGCAGGAGCTCCTCGAGCCCCTTGTGGTAGTAGTGAAGCCCCGGGGCGATCGAAGGGTCGTCCGGGTTCGGATCCCGGGTGATACCGGACGCGCTCGTCCGCGCGAGCGGCAAAGGCCCGGTCTGCTCGATGTAGGTCTCGACCCCGTCCACACGAAAGATGGGCGTGGGGTACGTGAGCACGATCGGTCCGGATACCGAGTCCGCCCAGCCAATACTCCAGGGAAAGGCCGCAGTCCCGAGCGCACACGTTCCGGTCACGGCACGGCGAAGGAATTCCCTGCGGGTGATCTTCTGCCGGTAGGATTCCATCTTGTCGGTTCCCTCGATTATCGAAGCGGGTCCGCGTGCCTGCTGTGGCAGGAGAGGCAGGCGTCGCCCCGGCAGGAGTCCGGCCTGTGGCATTCCGTACAGCAGATGCCCGCAAGGGCAGCCTCCGACGAAAACCACGGGTAGAGGTTCATCTGGCCTCGACGGACGAGTTCGTGACAGGTCAGACAGGTGTTGGCTTCCATGTCCACGCCATCGTGAGCATCATGGCAACGAACACAATAATCCTCCGCGCTGCGCACCTCCTGCGCGACGGCAGAGCCGGTCCCCGAACCGACGAGCATGCCCGCAAGCACCGCAAACACGGGAACCCAGGGTCGGCGCCGAAGCGGGAAGAACGCGGGCGGAACCCTTCTCTTCTGTCCGTCTCTCACCGGGACCTCCCAACTCAGTGCACGGAACATGCCATGCAAGGATCGAAGCTGTGAACGATCCGCAGCACTTCGATCGGTTCGCTTTCGTCCTGCACGATCGTCCCCAAGACGGCCTGCTCCAGGACGCCCGGAACGTTCCCCTCATCCTTGGGCGAGCAGTTCCAGGAAGTGGGCGTTACGATCTGATACGTATGGATCACCTGATCCCGGAGTACCACGTAATGGGACAGGCTGCCGCGGGGCGCCTCGGTTCTGCCCACGGCCTCGCCGGATGCCGGCAAGCGGAACGACGCCCGTGTCGGCCCCGTCGCTTCATACTGGCCCAGCCAGTCCTTCATGCGCCCCGTGAGCAGCGCGGTCTCCTGGACGCGGGCCTGGATGCGCCCCAAAACGGAGCTCGTCGGACCGACGGCACCGAGCACGGCCAGGCGGGCGTACGGGCCCACCTCGCAGACCTTCCCCTGGTAGCGGGGCGCTTTGATCCAGGAGTAGCCCCGGGCCTTCTCCCTGTCCGGCTGCGTCGAACCCTCGAAGGGGTTCCTGGGCGCGTCGTCCGCATACCAGGCGTAATAGGAACTCTCCTGCACCCTTCTCATGTCGGGCGGCGCAACGCCGGCCGGCGGCGGGGCCCTGTATCCGGGAGGGAAAAGCTCGCGGCCGAGGGCCGGCTCGTAAAAGGCCCCCAGGCACAGGTAGTGACCCGTTCCGCGGCCGATCTGCGCGTAGTCGGGATAGTACGCAGCAAGCGTCTCTCCGTCCGGAATCATCTGTCCCTGGACGAATCCCTCGATTTCGTCCAGGAGTTCCCTCAGAAACTGGATATCCCCACCGGAGAGCCGGGTGGTCATACCACCGAGGGCGATCCCGGTGCAATGGGGCATCTTGCCGCCCACGACCCCCCCGATGGAATGCGCGTTTCTCCTCTGACGAAAGGCCTCTCGGTAGTTGCCGATCAACCGGTCCGTATCCTGGAGCGAGAGGCGCCGGTCTCCCCCAAAGGAAGGCCCCCAGGGGCTTTGCGTGGGCATCTCGATGAAGTCCGGCAGGCAGAGGTGATAGAAATGGAGGATGTGGCTGTGGACCAGCTCTGCTCCGAGCAGAAGATTGCGCAGAATGTGCGCATTGAAGGGAATCTTGACATTCTGCATGCGTTCGACAGAGTCGACCGCCGCGATCCCGTGGCTGGTCGGGCAGACTCCGCAAACCCGCTGGCACAGAAGTCTGGCATCGTCCGGCCTTCTTTCTCTCAGGACGTTCTCGAAGCCCCGGTACAGGGTCCCCCGGGCCAGCGCGTCCACCACGCGGCCGTCCGAGACGGTGATATCCAGGCGAAGATGTCCCTCCACGCGGCTGATCGGATCGAGCACCGTAAGGGTCCGGGCCATGCGCCTGCAATCCTCTAGGGCAAGGGGACAACCGGAATTCGCATCTTCACGGCTCCCCGCTTGGCAGGAGCACCGGCGGTTCGATCCGGACAAACGGCGTGTCCGGAAAGAAGGGCTCGGTGCACCCGATACAGATCGAGTTCACGGACACGCACCACGCCCCGCTCCCGTTCCATCCCCGCGTCGGCGCATCGCAGAAGGTATCCTCGCCCCGACAGCCGAGGGATTTCAGACAAGCGCCCGCTTCCTCCTCGTACCTCGCGAATCTGCCCGCCAGCTTGCTTGCGAGGCGCGGACATTGACTGCACACCGTTCGTCCGAAGAGGTTCACAGGCCGCTTGAATCGATCCCGCGGAATCGTCTCCCCGGCGATCAGGCGCAGGAGCACATCGACGATCCAGTCCGGATGGGGAGGGCATCCGGGCACGAGCACGAGGGGCGTGGTGGGGGGCAGGTAGTGCTCGATGGGCGCGAACCGGGGCTCGTTGCCCCGCGTTCCCGCAACCCCACCGTAGGCCGCGCAACTGCCCATACCGACGACGCCGACGGCCTTCCTCGTGAGGGCCACGAGTACGTCTCGGAATTCGTATTCCTGGTCCTGCAGGGAACCCACCGAACCGTACCCCCGACGGCTGGGGACGGCACCCTCCACGACCAGGAGGATTTGCCTGGATTCAACCCGGGTAAGATCGAGCAGCGTTGTGAAGGCCGGCTCTCCGCTCGCGGACATGAGGAGCGGCGCGTACCTCAGATCGAACGTGGAGAGCAATTCCGGCAGGTCCTGGTCCGAGGAGGCCTCGTGGTAGTTCGCCAGGGATACGAAACACCCGGAGCACCCGGCGGCACCGAGCCACACTACCGCAGGCCCGACGCCCTGCGCCCAACCCTCCAGGCGGAGCAGACCGACCGGGGAAAGGGAAGCGAGCAAGCCCGCCGAAAGGGCATGCGAGAGGAACTGGCGTCTCGTGATCTTCATGACCGCCACCGATGCTCGTCCTGCATGAGGTCCGGTGCGGGCGCTCCGGACCACTACGTTGCCGTCTCCTCGTCCTGTTCATTCCTCATCGCTAAAGATAGCAGTCCATCAAGACCTTGTCCACTTCCGTACAAGTCCCCATGACTTTTATCGAATTACCTGTTAACGTGTGACACACCAACCCCGTCCTTCACCGTTCGAAACCAGGACGGGTGCCCCTAGGTCGATGCCATGGATGAACGCCTCGCGTCGATACGGGATATCCCGGCGTGTGTCTGCCGGAATTTGCGGGGTATCCTGTTCGACATCGACGACACCTTTACCTTCCAGGGAAAGCTCATCCCCGGCGCCTTCTCCGCACTCTGGGATGCCAGGCGAGCGGGCCTCCTCACGGTTCCCGTCACGGGCAGGCCCGCTGGATGGGCCGACCACATCGCGCGGATGTGGCCGGTCGAGGCTGTCATTGGAGAGAACGGCGCCTTCTATTTCTGTTCGGACGAAAGGGGCAGAGGGTTGAAGCGGAGTTTCTTCGTGGAGGATGCCTCCGTTCGCGCCCGGCATCGCAAAAGGCTCGAAGAGATCTTCCGGGGGGTGCAGGCGGCCTTCCCGGCCGCCAGGTTGGCCGCAGACCAACCCTACCGTGCGTGCGATCTTGCCGTGGACTGCAGCGAGGACACGACGCCTCCCCTGAGCGTCGAGCAGGTCCGCCGGATCCAGCGCCTCTTCGAAGAGGGCGGCGCCAGGGCGAAGATCAGTTCGATCCACCTGAACGCATGGTTCGGGGACTACGACAAGCTCTCGACCTGCAAATGGTACTTCAAGAGGGAGCACGGGATCGATCTCGAGCGGCAGAGGGAGCGCTTCCTCTTCTGCGGGGATTCGCCGAACGATGCTCCGATGTTCGCCTTCTTTCCGCTCTCCGTCGGGGTGGCCGGAATATGCCGATTCCACGAGGCGGGCCTGATAGATCACATGCCGGGCTTCCTAGCCGACCGGGAAGGCGGGTTGGGGTTCGAGGAAACGGTTCGGACCGTCCTAAACAAACGTAAAAGTACCTGAGAACGAGAAAGAATGGAAAAGCCTCGTCGGTTCGGTCGAACCCTATGGCGAAGCTCTCAGATCCCAACTCGAACAGGTTCTCAGGCGAGATCGGAGGTCTGAAGGAGGCCGGAAGATGAAACAACTGATGAATGCAGTCAAGGTCGTCGGGTTGCTGCCAATGCTTCAGCTGAATCGGGCCAGAAAGGTGGCGTGGGGGGAATGTCTGCGCGGGTTCTTCATGACCCGGAGCGCGTGCACGCTCCTCAATCTAGGCCTCTTCGAGGAGATGGCGGCGGTCGGAAAGGTACGTCTCCCGGATTTCGCGGAGCGGAACGGCCTGGACCTGGAGCTCCTCCAAGCGGTCACGGATTACCTGACCTTTTTGAAGGTGTTCAAGAAGGAGGGGGACGCCTACCGGCTGGACCGGCAGGGAAGGTTCCTGCTCTCCCACTTGCGGGGTTGGTTCGACCTGACGCACGGCTATGAAGAGGTCTTTCATCATCTCGAGGACATGATCCGGAAGAAACGGATCTACGGCCGGGATCTCTACCGGCGGCCCGAACACGTCGCCCGGGGCAGCGGCGACGCATCGAAGCTGCTCTACTTTCCGCTTCTCATTGACAGGATCAAGCGCAAGGGATATCGGCGCGTGCTCGACCTGGGCTGCGGCGACGGAACCTTTCTGCGCCACATGTGTCGGGCGCTCCCCTACGTGCAGGGATACGGGGTCGATCTGGCCCAGGAAGCGATCGACTCAGGGACCGCAAAGATCCGCGCCGAGGGCCTTCAGGACCGCATCCATCTGATGCAGGGGGACATCCTCCATCTAGGCCCCCTTGCCTCCGCGCTCGCCGGCGTCGACGCGGCAACGGCCTTCTTCGTGTTTCACGAATTCCTCTACGATTCCGAGGACTGCCTGACTGGATTCCTCGAGCAGTTCCGAACGCACCTCAAGAATACCACTCTGATTGCAGTCGAAGCCGTTTGGCATGACCCCGAAGACCTGCCCCGAAATCCGGGCCCGATCATCGAGTACCAGCTCTTCCATCAGGTATCCAAACAGAAGCAGGTGAAGCGCGGGGAATGGAAGAGGATTCTCGGATCGGCAGGCTTCGATTCGGTTCAGGAAGATTACCTGGCCTTCTGCCGGACGGCTGTCTTCACCCTCACCTAGGCTCCGCATGCGGTCGAAGAAGATCCGACTGGGACGCAACGGATCCCTTTTTCATCGCGTTCATGATTGCAGTATCCCGCCCGGGATTCTTGTCGTGCGCGTATCCGGTTCGTGGTCCTTCAGACCTCAAACAACCGAGGATTGCGCGTCCTTTCGATCCCCTTCCCGGCTGGTTCAGGTTGGTGTGCAACAGAAATACCTTGACGCGGACTTTGCGCTGCGGTTCGATCAAGAAGGAAGAACAAAGCGTGATCAGGTCCATTTTCTGCTTGAGGTTGACCCGCGCACCGATGCAATCGTCTCCACGGCGCTGGCGACCCTCTTCGCAGAGTTCTTCGGGATCCCACGGGCAAGATACCGACCCGTCGGGCACCAGTCGCCTATCATCATGACTACCTTGATCCCTGCCTGATGTGCACACTCCGGGGCGCTTGACAACCGGTCGCTCCATATCAGCCCGGCTTTCGCTATTCGGGATGCAGAACGGGGAATCGTAGGAGATTTTGATCCGTAAGTGATTCTTCTTTCCGCTCGAAAAGAGTAGAAAGCGTGTTCCCTCATACACATTTAAAGAAGGAGATCCAGTCCCTTTTTACTGGGTGGCATATGTGATATCGTAACCCTTGCGAAAGATGTGGGGATCCGCTGACGGCGTCGCCTGGAAAGACCCATGGGTCGCGGTCTCATGAGAAGGGAGGAGTTATGTTCCAAATCGGCAGACCGAATCGGACCATTTGGGCCACGTTGTTTTTCTTGCTTGGATCGGCACCCGCTTTCCCTGTCTCTGCGCAGGAGGGCCGGGATCTGGAATACTGGAAGAAGATCATGCATATTCAAGAACAAGGAGAACAGGCCATCCCCCACCGGATTGAAAAAGACATTAGCCCGAGCATCAAGTTGATGATGCCCGGCGGTGCATTCCCTTCATGGTGTCCATCCACTAACAAAATTACGTACACTAAAATGGTTAAGAATACATACGAAGTGTTTGTGATGGACCCCGACGGGAGGAATGCCGAATGTCTGACCTGTGACAAGCCGGCGCTTCAAGGCTGCAGACATAGAGGGCAGTCTTACTGGCACCCCAGCGGAAGGTTCATCGTGTTTTCGGCAGAAAGCGCTCAATATCCTCGGAAGGGGATAGGGGTAACACACAGGCCAGGGTTGGGCAGGAATTTCAATGTCTGGCTGATGACGGCAGACGGCAAGAATTTTTTTCAATTGAGTGATTACCCGGATAATTGGGGTGTGATTGAGACGAAATTCTCCCATGACGGAAACAAGATTTACTGGAATGAGGAGTATTCCATGGAGTTACACCCCAAGGGCAAGCCCGAAGATCCTGTCCCTCATCCCGGTTCATACTGGGGCAAGGAAAGCATCAAGTATCGCAAGGGGGAGGAATTGTGCGCATGGCGCGTGGTTGTTGCTGACGTGAGTTTCGAAGGTGGCAATCCGATAATTTCCAACATCCGCAAAATCAGCCCACCGCCTGGTTTCACGGCGATAGAAGCAAATGGATTCACTCCGGACGACAAAGGGTTTGTCTGGAGCCTGGGCAATCTGAAAGAAACCAGAGGCAGAGCTTTCTGGGGCGAGATCTATGTCTCCGATCTCGATGGAAAGAATTGGAAGAGATTGACCAATACCCCATGGAAACACAATGAGGACCCTGCTTATTCCCCGGACGGGAAGAAGATCGTCTACAAAGAGGCAACGAAGGGCAAGGGAATGCCATCGGACGGCATGGAGATTTTCCTGATGGACGCAGACGGCAGTAACAGGGTTCAGTTGACGCATTTTTCTGATCCTGGATATCCGGAGTATCGTGCAGACTGGATGCAGATTACGGAGTTCAGTTGGAGCCCGAACGGCAAGAAGATTGTATATGGCATGGCCAGAGGAGATAAGGAGTTCCCCAAGATCTTCATTAATTCAGATCTCTATCTTTTGACCCTTCCATCCGCGGAATAAGACATTCAAGTGTTTGAATCACGAAGATCGTTTCAACTTTCTCGGGTCGGACTTTGACAGTCTTTCTCGTATTTGGAGCGTGTCCCGAACGAGGTGAATACGCTTTTAGGCCGGTTTTCGAGTACCGGGAAGTAACGATTATGTGGGGAGAGTCCCGCGCGAGTTTCCAGAACCGTCTCCATCGGATTCAGCTCAGGGCGTTGCGGGGACAGCAACAACCGGAGGACTTGCGCTTCTGATGCAACTCTTTTTGCGAGATGCCGAATTATTCTTGAAGGCCCTTTTGGCTGCAGGGTCAGCCGAAGCGATTTGCGGTCGTGGTTTCAGCCGTCGAAAGCCAAATTGGCGGAACAGCCTTTGACATTGGCGAACCCCGAGGTCCACACCGTAGCTCTGTTTCAGGTGATGGCTGATAAGCTTTCCATTCCACATATTCTGGGTATAGCCAAACGCCCGGGGCGAATGGCGAAGGTCCCGTCTGTCCACCTTCAAGGCAGAAGGCTGGCTTGGACGATTCCCTTCGCGAAGCCCGGCAAACCCACTCTGTATAAAGCGCTTCACCCAATACTATGCTGGCCGACGCCCCTCCCCAAACGACTCGGCCACCTCACTGCGGGAAGGTCCGGAAAAGACCAGCAACACGCCGTGCAGTCGCTGATCATGTCGGGACTCATCGGACCGGAGGGTTTCCTGCTCCAGGGCGATTCGCATAATGCCTGCATCCTTGATTTCCAGTTTTCGCATATCGGTCTCCTTCCACGCGAAAACATGCCAGAAAGATACGGTATCAGGACTGCTGGATATGGAAAGGGAGAACCTCATGATAGATGCCTCGAGAAGAGGACTTCTTCTGCTTAAGAAGGCGTTTACCCGAAGACATTTCCTGGGACTGACCGGCTCTGCTCTGCTGGGGATACTTTTCCCCTGGGGGAGCAAAAGATCGAAAGCGCAAGACAGTCCCGCTCCATTGGATTGCCTGGAGATTGTTTCAGTGCGCCCTGAGCGACCTCACCTTGTCGCGCCCGGCTCCCATACTACTTTTGTGGCTGTTCTAACAAATCACAGTCCGCTGCCGGTCATGGCCACGGTCTCAGTGGAATCTGTGACAGCGGGGTGGAGTGCCAGTGTATGCGAGGCAGACAGGTTGTTCCGGTCAGTCGGTGAGGAGGGATATATGCTGTCCTTTGGCCTTGCGGGGGGTGAAAGGCGCCACTTCGTGTGTTCGCTCAGCCCGGATGAAGGGAAGATGGAGGGGGAGATAGGCGCGGCAGAGATAGCCAGCACAATCGAAAGTGTGCCGTCCGGAAAGGTTATTGTCCGCGGCAAGGTTCGCTCCCTTCCCAAGATCTACTTCGTGGCCTTTGATGGCCTAGGGCGTGAATACATAAAGCTTGATCGGGGAGGTGGATACGAGCAAGTGGACGCGGATCCCCTTATGCCAAACGTACGACAGTTCATGACCGATTCGGCCTGTTTTTTGAACGCACGCTCACAACTGCCCTCCTTATCGGACCCTAATCACGTCTCGCTATTGACCGGTTCCTGGCCTGGAACTACAGGTGTCATATGCATGAGGCACTGTTTTTGCGGTCATGACGCCCAGGGGGATCCGGTAAAAGTCCCGGGGGATAGCCGAATCCTTCGTTGGGGAAGCGAAGGCACACCTGTACACTCCATTTTCCATGTGGCCAAGACTCCAAGATTCGGCGGGGATCGTGACGCATTCAATGCCATGATCCTCGGGAAAGAATGGATCGGGCACTACTTCAGGGATATCTATCGGACGGTGGACATCATCGCAGGTGGTCTGATCTACCCGGATTACCTCCCGCCTCCAGGTTCCTATGTGCTTGGCGATCCTCAGTCTGATCTAGATGCCGGTCAGGATCGGGATGGAGTCAATCTGCAACCGGAAGACCAATTCAGGAAAATCCCCAATCCGCCATATGGTACCTCCGGAGAGAATCCTGATCAGTGGCCTGATGACCGCTGGGTTGTTGAGGGTGCGTTGCGAATTCTAGCGGCCGAAGACCCCGACGTACTCTACATCCAACCAGGTCTTATTGACCTGGTGCAGCATCATGCTGGGACCGCTGACAGACCCGAGGAATGGAATCAAGGCAGTCACCCCGATATACTCTGGGACGACTTCAATCGCTACAACAAACATGCCAATCGTGATCCGGTGCTCGATGTTGTGCATGAGGCTGACGCGAATTTCGGCTTAGTTGTTGAAGCGCTGAAGGCAAGGGAAAGCTACGATGAATCGATCCTCATATTTGCTAGCGACCATGGTCAGCGTACTTACATGAACTCCTATCTTGCATTCAAGCAGATATGCCTGGACGCAGGAATCCCACAAGGCGCCTTTGAATGGGTCTCTTCTGGCGCCGAAGTATCCTTCTTGTGGCTTAACGATAGGTCCCATACAAGCGCTATCGAACATGCACTGGAAAGTTTTACTATTTATCATCCTGTCTTCAAGAAGGAAGTAAACCCGTTCTTGGTCCTGAATCGCGCCGAGATGGAAACCGGTGTAGACGGTGTGCTTGGACGCATAGCGGCGGGTGGCGGTATCAAGCGGGGAGAGCTTTACAGTGAGTGGTATATCGACTACCCTGTCGAGGACAACTCCAAGATTCTCTGGCCCGATTTGATAGTGTTCGCTAACCACCGCTACCAAATGGTTTACAGCGACCCGCAGATAAGTCGAGTCGTCGGCGGGCACGGCGGAGTTGGTTGGCCGCAAAACATCCCGTTGGCCATCCGTGGCCCGGGTGTAAGAAAAGGGCTGTTTCATCAACGAACTGTCTTCCTGGTAGATGTTGTACCCACATTGTGTAGCCTTCAAGGCTGGACGAGCCCGGCTAACGTAGACGGCCGGATTCTGCATGAGGTTTTGCCCTAGAAACGATCGGGTAATTCGGGGGAGGAAGTGGCCATGAAGGCCACCCCATCCCGACAGAACGGCTCGCACCGGCCAGGTAAGCCGCTCCTCGATCAGCGACCGAACGTCCGTTCGAGATTGAGATAGGGTGACATTTCTTTCGCACTCTTGACTCGAAAAAAGTCCTCGATCCGGTTGGTTAGGCCGAAGGTCCCATGAAGTTTGCTACGGTTTTCCGTGTCCTTTCGGTAAGCCTGCATGCATCGGTTTGAGGAGGTAAGGTAGGATCGGTCATCTGATCAGTCATCCTGCGAACGTAGCGGGACACTACACATTTTACGGCCTCTTGGTGACGTTTTCCGTCACCGGTCCCTGTCGATAACCGTTCATCGCAACCCCCGACTCAGACCCATTCCGGTTCTTGCCCGATCCCGCGGCACACCCCGGGGACCAGGTGCCCGGCATTGTCCTGCTTCTTTCGTGCGGCATGGAGAATTCAACCTATTTTGGCTCATTTACTCATCCTCGACACGCGTACGCTGGGGTTGCGGAGACTCGACCTCTACCATAAAGTCGGTGTAGGGCGCCCTTGGGCATATCGGGTTCTCAGGGCAAGGGAGCAGAACACGATTCCTTGGCCCACTTCTTGCTCAGATAGGAAATCCGGAAAAGCCGCAAATCGGCACACGGTGCGGGAGAGGCGCGGCAAACAGCCTATCCCGGACAGAACGGATATCGCCGGACCCCCTCGGACAAAAAGCCTTGCGTCCACAGGGGTGACACCCCAACATGAAGAGGTCGAAGAGGAGATTCAAAATGCTGCCCGTTTGGAAATGGGGCAGGTCTCCAGCAACGTCCCCGGTTGTCGCGCTTGCATTCCTCCTGGTAACGGTGTCTGCTCTCCTGTTTTCCGCAGATGCGTATTCCACCAATGTCACGATTCTCACCACGGCCTTGCCCTACGCGGTGGAGGGATTGGAGTACGAGGAAGGACTCATCCAGTGTATGGGGGGAGAACCGCCCTATTCCTGGACGATCTCTTCCGGCGCGCTTCCCTCGTGGGCTTCCGGCCCGGAGGCAGTGCAAGGAGAGACGGGCTATGCCTACATCAGGGGAACCCCCGCCTCGGGTGAAGCCGGAAGCGCCACGTTCACGGTGCAGGTGACCGACAGCGTCGGGCAATCGACGAGCAGGGAACTGACCCTTGTGGTGAGTCCGGACTACCCTTACGACTACTGGACCTATTTCGACCTGCCGGACCTTACGGACGAGGACCGACAGGCGTTTATCGACAAGACGCCTGAAGAGTGGGACTCCTACTATGCGACGGCGAACCAGGATGCACATGACATTTCGGCCGCCCTCGAGGCCTACATACTGGAATGGTATTACGGAGATGCGGACCCGACCATACCCGTCGGGATCCTGCCGACCTCGATCAACAATGCGAAGACTCTGCGTTGGACCCTGCTGCGGCCGGAAGAGGTGCAGCCGGAAGACCAGTGGTACATATTCCCAAGCTTCGCGATCCCCCAGGACTACGCCAATCTGCCGAGCCATTCCTCGGACCCGCACGCCACGTACCTGAAGCTGATCTTCATCGCCCCTTTCGGCTCCGAACTCCTCCTGGAGGGGGACTTCCCGTATTCCAGGTTCATGGACTATCAGATTATACAACCCTTTGACCCAGAGTATCCGGCAACGGGCAACATGGGCGCACCCGAGGTGCCGATCGTCGATGTAGACATCGAGCCGGATCCGGGTCATGTCAATCCATTCCGAGCCGGCGCGGACCGCGGAGCGCCCAACCGTCATTACCACCTCGTCTTTGAGCTTGCTGCGGGAAACGCCGCCGACTTGAACCCCGGCCTGATGCAGGGTCCACACTATCGATCTGCCGGGAACACCCGGGTGGGAGGTCCCCTGACCTCGATGGGTGCCTTCGGGTCGGGCGGGGTCGGGCCCTCCGTGCTGTGGGTCCGCTACTTTGCCCCGGACGATGAGGCAGACCCGTATGCCGGCGTAGGCCTGCCCACGGCGCTCATGAGGCTCAGCACGGGCGAGACATTCTGGATCAAGCCCGACTTCTCGCTGGCCGAGGAGCGGCAGAGCCAAACCTGGTCCGTGACGCCCCGGATGCCCATGGAACCATTCGAGCAACTCGGGTCCACACTTGGCTGGTTCAAGGTCTTCGGTCTGACCCTGATCCGCGGGGAGGTCCAGTCCTATGGCGAATCCCTCCCCTGGGGAGAAGCTGACCCGGTTGAGAAGAAGGAGAGCACTCGCCTCGCCGATGCCGGCTTTTTCAAGCGCGGCCCTGAGTTTGAAAGCCCTGGCAATCTCGAAGCGAGCGCCACGACGTGCAACTACACGTCCTACCTGACGCGGCCCATCCAGATCGAGCCCGGACACGTCCTGGTCGTTACCGGCAAACTGCCCACGACCCCGGATACCCGCAACGGCCTGCAGAGCATGACGCCGGCACAGGCCCGGTATTGGTCCATATCCCGTTACGTCCCGTGGCATACCATTACGACCGGAGCGGAAGAAGAGACGGGAGAGGGCCTGTGTCTGAGCAGTCTCATGGATGACGAGGTCCTCGTGGACGGAGAGAACAAGTACATCGTTGTCTACTCGCTTCCGGAAGAAAGGCCGTCAAACGCGGTCGAGGACAACGGGGTCACCTGGCAGTCCTTCGGCCCGACGAACTTCGGGTTCATCACGGTTCGATGGCTGAGCGTGTGGCCCGATCATTTCCTGGAAGAGTACTCGCCGCATGCCCACAACATCCCGTGGAAGCTCGGTGCGTGGTCGCAGCCGACCTATGACAGCAGCCTGGTCGGCACCAACGTCCCGGGCGTCATGGGACCGTACCACCCCGTACTGCATTACATGACCCGGGAGGACTTCGAGGCGATGGGCGCCTCCCTCGACCCGGACGGGTTCCCCGCATGGCAGCCTGAATCCCGCCCGCCGGTCGTGGACAGGGTCGTGGCCGACGGGGCCGAACTCTCCGCGCCCTACCTGGTCGCGGTCCGCGAACTGGATTCGATCGCGGTCGAGGTGGAGGCGAGCGACCCGGATGACGATAACCTCAGCTACGAAGCGTACTTCGAGGGGGTCAAGGCGGAGCAGAACCCGGCTTACGCCTTCAGCTTCGACCCCGGCGCACGTCGGTTCACTTGGAACATCCCGCCGGGAAGCCCACGCGTCGAGCCTTACGAACTGATCTTCGTTGTCTCCGACGGGCTTCAGAGCAAGACGGCAACCGTCCGCATAGCGGTGGACGCGGTCGATGCGCCGGCCGTGGATTGGATCCGGGCGAACGGCGTCGATCTCTCCGATCCTTATGCGGCCTCTCTCGAGGAGTTGGAGACGATCGTGATCGAGATCCAGGCGAGCGACCCGGACGACGATCCCCTGACCTACCGGGCCTGGCTGGACGGCCTGCAGATGCCTGCGCCTGGAGAAGACCCTGACGCGAGCTTCAGCTTTGATCCGGCAACACGCCTCTTCCAGTGGACGCCCCCGCTGACCACCGGAAGAACCGACCCTTACGTCCTCACCTTCGGGGTAGAGGACGGGATCTTCACGACCCTGGCCACCGTCCAGATCACGGTGGACCCCCTGCACCCACCGTCGGTCGACTGGATCCGGGCGGACGGAGTCGAGCTGACCAAGCCCTACGAGGCGTCCCTAGAGGAACTGGAGACCATCGAAGTGCAGATTCAGGCAAGCGACCTCGACGGCGACCCCCTGGTGTACAGCGCATGGATGGAGGGCCTCGCCGTTCCCACGCCCGGGGAAGACCCGGACTCGAGTTTCACCTTCGATCCCGCGACGCGCCTATTCCGATGGACGCCTCCATTTACGAGCAGCAGGCCTGATCCTTACGAGCTCACCTTCGGGGTCGAAGACGGGGTCTTCACCACCCTGGTTGCCGTCCAGATCACGGTGACCCCCTTGAGGCCGCCGGTAATCGAGTGGGTCAGGGCAAACGGGGTCGCACTCCAAGAGCCCTATCATGTAGTCATCCGCGAACGGGAGACCCTGCAGGTCCAGTTCGCAGCGACAAGCCCCTGGGGAGGCGACCCTGTCCTGGACGCCCGCTTCAACGGGAAGGATGTGCCGTCCCCCGGGGAAGTAGCTTATCCGCCCGAATACTACAGCTTCGACCCTGAGACCGGACTCTTCTCCCTCATACCCTTGCCGGGCACGGCCGGCGATGTGCCGAGTTCGCTCAACCTCTTGGCGATCACGAGCCCGGTGTGGAGCTACGCTTTGGTAAAGGTACACGTACGTCCCCAGGAAGCGGACTTCGAATGTCCGGAATGTATTCCTCTTGCCGGCGGCGGGGCCTATGGGAAGGTCCTCGGAGGGGACCAGACCCATCCGGACCAGGTGAAATACAGCTTCGAAGGCCTTGCGGGTGACGTGACCGTCGCCTATGAGGTCTGGGACGTCGATGATGCCGCCGAAGTGGAGATCCTTGCCAACGGAGTCCCGGTGGGCTGCGCGAATCCGACGCCGAACGAAACCTGGAGTGGTACCCGGCTGGTCGTACTGCCGGATGCACTCATTTTCGACGCGGGAACGAATATTCTTACCTTCCGTAACACCTACAACCCGCCGGCCGAAGAATGGTGGGGAGTGCGGGACGTATCGATGTGGGATGGTTGCCCGGAGTGCATCCCCCTGCCCGACAGCCGGGAGTATGGCAACATTTCGGGCGGTGACCAAACGCATATCGACCAGGTGAACTACAGCTTTGAAGGGATTCCGGGTGACGTTACGATTGCCTACAAGGTGTACGATGTCGACTTCTCCGATGAGGTGGAGATTCTGGTAAACGGGATTCACGTAACGTATGCGGAAATCACACTCAATGCGAGTTGGAGCGAACTGCGCTCGATCGTGTTGCCTGATGTATGTGTCCTGGATGGGCAGGTCAACGTCCTGACCTTTCGCAATACGTACAACCCGCCCAAGACCTACTGGTGGGGCGTTGGGAACGCGTCCATCCTTCGGGAAGCGGAGTGTCCGGACTGCATACCGCTTCCCGACTACGGTGACTATGGAAGGATTTCCGGAGGGGACCAGGCGCACGCGGACGAGGTCGATTTCAGCTTTGAGGGCATGCCGGGCGAGGTGACCATCGTCTATGAAGTGTGGGACGTCGACTTCAGTAACGAAGTGGAAATCCGTTTGAACGGGGTTCCTCTTGCCTACGCGTCCGTGACGGCGGACAACGCCTGGAGCGATCTCAAGTCGATCGTGCTTCCGGATTGCCTCGTCTTCGACAGCGGCACAAACGTCTTGACCTTCAACAGTACGTACAACCCGCCCAAGACCTACTGGTGGGGTGTTGGGAACGTGTCCATCCTTCGGGAAGAGGAGTGTCCGGACTGCATACCGCTTCCCGACTACGGTGAGTATGGAAGAATTTCCGGAGGGGACCAGTCGCACGTGGAGGAGGTCAATTTCAGCTTTGAGAGCATTCCGGGCGAGGTGACCATCGTCTATGAAGTGTGGGACGTCGACTTCAGTAACGAAGTGGAAATCCGTTTGAACGGGGTTCCTCTTGCCTACGCGTCCGTGACGGCGGACAACGCCTGGAGCGATCTCAAGTCGATCGTGCTTCCGGATTGCCTCGTCTTCGACAGCGGCACAAACGTCTTGACCTTCAACAGTACGTACAACCCGCCCAAGACCTACTGGTGGGGTGTTGGGAACGTGTCCATCCTTCGGGAAGAGGAGTGTCCGGACTGCATACCGCTTCCCGACTACGGTGAGTATGGAAGAATTTCCGGAGGGGACCAGTCGCACGTGGAGGAGGTCAATTTCAGCTTTGAGAGCATTCCGGGCGACGTGACGATCGTCTACGAAGTGTGGGACGTCGACTTCGATAACGAAGTGGAAATCCGTTTGAATGGGGTTCCTCTAGCCTACGCGTCCGTCACGGCGGACAACGCCTGGAGCGATCTCAAGTCGATCGTGCTTCCGGATTGTCTCGTCTTCGACAGTGGCACAAACGTCCTGACTTTCAACAATACCTACAACCCACCCAAGACCTACTGGTGGGGTGTTGGGAACGTGTCGATCGAGTAAAGCATCCAGAGGGGCGCGGAAGCAATCCCCTTATCCAACGCGCGTCGCCGCAGGCGACTCGCCAAACCCCGGCCTTATCGTTCGAAGGAAACAAGGGGATGAATTCGCCGCCATCGGCTCCTATGCGGCGGGCCAGCGAGCTTCCTCCCCCTGCCCCAAGGAGGGTTGTCGAGACCCACGGAGCGACCAACAATATCGACCGGTCTGCTCCAGAAGGTAAGGTCCCTAATTGAACTTACGCGCCGATTCTTCCTCTGGGAAGGTTATGCCGCGGGCTTGCCCTTCTCCCGGCATGATCGGCCCCGTCGGCATGAACGTGAAGCAAAACTTGACGAAGATTCTAAAAAAGGTGAATAATGCCTCATTTCCGTTTCGTATTTTCATTCTTGACCCGTAAGGTTGATGCACAAAGCCATAGGGTTTTGTTAGCAAATAAAACGGTAGTCGAAAAGTCCCCCGCAACGCAAACAAACTGCCCGGGGAACGCATCCAACTACCGCCAGGCCATGACGGGGGATGGACGGAGTTACGTGAGCGAGAAATGGCATCTATGAACGAATTCTCGATTCTTTCCTTGACCCCTGCGGGGCATCCCGCCCCTTCCATCGCGATAGCGGCATGCAGAGCGGGCGCCCTTGGGGTGCTCGATCTGGAATACTCGCGCGACGAAGGAGCCGCAAGAAGAGGCATTGCCGAACTTGACCGCTTCACCACCGGCGAATTCGGCCTCAAGTGCAACGGCGCAGGCCTTCGGGCGCTGACCCTCGGTACCCTGCCCTGCCCGGATCGTCTCCGATGGCTCATCGTCGCCGACCCGGATGCAAGGGAGTTCAAGGACGAGATCAGGGCGCTGCGTTCCAGGGGCATCCGGGCACTTCTGGAGTGCACCTGTCCGGAGGAGGCGAGGATCGCAGAGCAGGTCGGCGTGGACGGGGTCATCGCCAAGGGAAACGAGGCGGGGGGACGGGTCGCACAGGAGGGTTGCTTCGTCCTGCTCCAGCGCTTCCTGAACCATCTGTTCGTCCCGGTCTTGGCCCAGGGCGGGATCGGTCCGTACACGGCCTCGGCCTGTCGTGCGGCGGGCGCCGCCGGCGTGGTCCTGGACAGCCAGTTGCTGCTGACCCGGGAGTCGCCGCTCTCCGAGGCGGTGAGGAAAAGGATCGCCGCCATGGACGGAAGCGAGTCCGCGTGCCTGGGAAGCGAGATCGGCGCGCCCTACCGCATCTGTACACGTTTGGGTGCCTCGGCGACGGCCGCGCTTCGGGAAACGGAATCCACGCTGGCCCGGAGCGAGAACTCGCCCGCAGCGAACCGACGGCGCTGGCGGGAGGAGGTCGCCCGACGCGCAGGCTGGGAGCGCCCGGAGGAAGACCTTTTCCTGTTCGGGCAGGATCTGGGCCTGGCCCAGCCTCTCGCGGACCGGTACGTCACCGTGGGCGGGGTCGTGGATGCGATACGTCAGACGGCCCGGTCGCAATCCCGTCGCGCGGCCGGATTCCGCCCGCTTGCCGAAGGCTCCCCCCTGGCAGCCTCGCACGGCACGAAGTACCCGATCGTTCAGGGGCCCATGGCCCGGATCTCCGATGTCCCTGCCTTTGCCCTTCGCGTTTCCCAGGAAGGCGCCCTGCCCTTTGTGGCGGTCGGCTGGACCACGGACGAGGAGCTTGAGGACCTTCTCGGCGGGACGCGCGAGTGTCTCGGCGAGCGCCCTTGGGGGGTCGGGCTCCTCGGATTCCTGCCGCCCGGCGTTTACCGCCGGCAGCTCGACCAGGTCTTCCGCTACCGGCCTCCCTTCGCGATCATCGCCGGAGGACGTCCGGATCAGGTGAACGCACTTGAGCAGGGCGGTGTGAAGGCTTACCTGCACATCCCGTCACCCGGGCTTCTCAAGATGTCGATCGCCGCGGGCGCCAGGCGCTTCGTCTTCGAGGGCAGGGAGTCCGGGGGACACGTGGGTCCCCGCTCCTCGTTCGTGCTCTGGGAGCAGATGATCGCGGCCCTTCTCGAGTGCGTTCCCGGCCAGGGCGGCGCAGAGGACTACCACATCCTGTTTGCAGGCGGCATCCACGATGCCCTGTCGGCCGCCATGGTGGCCGCCATGGCGGTCCCGCTCCTGGAACGGGGCATGCGAATCGGCCTCCAGATGGGCACGGCCTACCTCTTCACGCAGGAGGCCGTATCGACCGGCGCGATCCTGGAGGATTTCCAGGAGCAGGTTGTCCGCTGTGACCGGACCGTTCTTCTCGAACCGGGCCCCGGGCATACGTATCGCTGCGTGGAGACGCCCTTCGCCGCCGCCTTCCGGGAGGAAAGGCGCTGGCTTCTCTCGCAGGGGGCCCCGGCCGGCGAGATCCAGCAGGCCCTCGAGAAGCTGAGCATCGGAAGGCTCCGGATCGCCTCCAAGGGGATCGAGCAGGTTCCCCCTTTGCCGGCGCCCGGTCAGGAGGCGAAGCTCGTTCGGTTGGAACGCGAGGCCAGGCAGGCCCAGGGAATGTACCTGATCGGGGAACTGGCCGTCCTGCGGGATCGCTCCGTGTCCGTTCAGGCCCTGCACCGGCAGGTCTGCGTGGAGGGGTCGAAGAGGCTGGAAGCGTTGGCCTCGGCCCGGGCACCGTCCGCCTCCCCTGTTGCAAGACCCGAGAGCCCCTCGGACATCGCCATTGTGGGCATGGCCTGCGTCCTGCCCAAGGCCCCTGACCTGCGCACCTATTGGGAGAATATTCTCAACAAGGTGTGCGCAATACGAGAGATCCCCCTTGAACGCTGGGATTCCAACCTCTACTTCGCATCCGACCCGAAGGCGAGGGACAAGGTCTATTCGAAATGGGGCGCCTTTCTGGATGATATCCCGTTTGACCCGCTGAAATACGGCATACCGCCGAACTCCCTTTCCTCCATCGAGCCCCTTCAGCTCCTCACCCTGGAGGTGGCCTCGCGGGCTTTGGAGGACGCCGGGTACGCCAGACGGCCGTTTCCCCGGGAGCGAACCTCGGTTATCCTCGGGATCAGCGGTTCCGGCGAACTGGGTCAGGCATACGCGTTTCGATCCTCCCTGCCGATGTTCTTCGGGGATGCGGCCGAGCGAATCACGTCCCATTTCGACGGGTGTCTGCCGGAATGGACCGAGGATTCCTTTCCGGGAATCCTCATGAACGTGACGGCGGGAAGGATCGCGAACCGTTTCGACCTGGGTGGGACCAATTTCACGGTGGACGGGGCCTGCGCTTCTTCCCTGGCCGCCGCCTATCTGGCCGTCAAGGAACTGGAGTCCGGCAGCAGCGACATGGTCCTCGTGGGCGGCGCGGACACGATGCAGAATCCCTTCACCTATTTTTGCTTCTCCAAGACGCAGGCCTTCTCTCCCACCGGACAGGCGCGCCCTCTGGACCGGCGGGCGGACGGAATCGTCATCGGAGAGGGCATCGCCGTGGCGGTATTGAAGCGCCTGGCCGACGCGGAGCGGGACGGCGACAGAATCTACGCGGTTATCAAGGCAGTCGGCGCCGGAAGCGACGGAAGGGACAAGAGCATGACCGCGCCCCGGCCGGAGGGCCAGATCCGCGTGCTCGAACGCGCCTACCGCAAGGCAGGGTTCTCCCCGGAAACGGTCGGTCTCGTGGAGGCCCATGCCACGGGCACCGAGGTGGGCGATCAGGTCGAAACGGAGGCGCTCCGCCGGTTCCTGACGTCCCACCGGGCAGGTCCCAAGAGCTGCGCCGTGGGATCGGTCAAGTCCATGATCGGGCACACGAAATCGACCGCCGGAATCGCAAGCCTCATCAAGATGGCCCTGTCCCTGCATCACAGGGTCATGCCGCCCACCCTCGGGGTGGAGACCCCGGCCGAATCGATCGGGTCTCCGGACAGCCCTCTCTACGCCAACACGGAGGCGCGTCCCTGGTTCCACGTCCGCGGCCGCTGGCCCCGAAGGGGCGGCGTGAGCGCCTTCGGGTTCGGAGGCACGAACTTCCACGCGGTGCTCGAAGAGTATTCGGGCGATTTCCTGGGCCGGCCGGCCGGCTTCACTCGCTCCGCCACGAGGCGCAGACCCAACGAGCTGTTTTTCTGGGAGGCCGGCTCGCGCCGGGAGTTGATCGAGTCGATCCGATCTCTGGAAGAAGCGCTCTCCAGGGGCGCGGAGCCCGAACTCGACGCGCTCGCCTTCAGCGTCAACCGGGGCACCGAAGAATCGAACGGCGAGCCTGGAGCCCGTTCCGTGAGGCTGGCCCTCGTCGCCGACTCGATCCAGGATCTGCGCGGCAAGATCGAGCGGACCATGGAGGCCTTGGGCGCCGGCCCTACCCGTTTCTGGGACCGTCAGGGCATCTACTTCACCGACCAACCCATCGGCGGCCAGGGCAGGCTGGCCTTCGTCTTTCCGGGCCAGGGCTCTCAGTGCCTCCACATGGCGACCGACCTGGCGGTGGCCCTTCCGGCCGTCGAGGCGCTCTTCGAGCGGAGCGACCGGCTCCTTGCCGAAAGGCTCGCCAGGCGGCTCACCGAGTTCATCGATCCGCCGCCCGCTCTCACGAAGGAAGAAAGGGCCTCCCAGGAGAAGGCCCTGGCGCAGACCTTCGTTGCCCAACCGGCCCTGGGAACCGTGAGCCTGGCCCTGTTTCACCTGCTCCGGGACTTGGGCATCCGGCCGGACATGGTCGCGGGCCACAGCTACGGCGAATATGTCGCTCTGTGCGCGGCAGGGGCCCTGAGCGAAGAGGACCTGATCGTCGTTTCCGAGGCCAGGGGCCGTTTCCTGGCCGGCGGAAACGGCGGATCGGATCTCGGCACCATGGCGGCGGTCGGAGCGGGCATCGACAGGGTCTCCGGGATCCTCTCCGGTATGGAACAGATATGGATCGCCAACTGCAACTCGCCCGGGCAGACCGTCATCTCCGGGACCCGGCCGGCGATTGAGACCGCGGAGAGGCTGTTCGCGGAACGGAAGATCCCGTGCCGCCCGATCCCGGTGGCCTGCGGTTTTCACTCCCCGCTCGTTTCGCGGGCCTGCGGTCAGTTGAAGGAATTCCTCTCCAGCGTGGAGTTCCGGACGCCCCAGGTCGCGGTCTATTCCAATGCGACCGGCAAGCCCTACCCCCACCGGCCGGAAGAGATGCCCGAGAGGCTCTCCTCCCACCTTCGAAGCCGGGTGGATTTCGTGCGGGAAATCGAGTCCATGTATGCGGACGGGGCGCGCATCTTCGTGGAGGTCGGGCCCGGCCGCGTGCTGACCGGCCTGATCGAACAGATCCTCGGAGACCGTCCGCATCTTGCAGTAGCCTCCAACCGGCCGGGACGCTCCGGTTTCGATCAACTCCACCATGCGATCGGGCAGATTGCCGTTCATGGCGTGCCCGTGAAGATAAGCAGACTCTATGAAGGCAGGGGGGTGCCCTGGATCGATCACCGGAGCCTGAAGCCCGAAAAGGACCTTGCGGACCTTTCCCCCACTACGTGGCTGGTGAACGGCACCAGGGCGAGGCCGGTCAAGGGAAATGCCCCCTTGCGGCCGGACCGTCCGGTCACCCCCCTGCCGCTGGCCGCGTCCCCTGAGAACCCTACGCACCCGCCAACCGCCGACGAGCCGGAGAGAAGGGCGTCCCCCTACCTCTCCCAGATCGAGCCAGAACCCCTGCGCCCTGTGACCGGGCCCGAAGCATCCGCAAAGCAGGAGGCGCTCGAACGGCCGACCGCCGGACGCCTGGGGGAGGCGGGCGTCGAGGCGACGATGGCCCGCTTCCAGCGACTGATGGATCGCTTTCTCGACACCCAGAAAGAGGTCATGCTGAGGTACCTGGGCCATACCGCGGCAAGGCCCGAACACGAGGCGCAAGCGGCATCCGTCTCCCCGGAACTGCAGGGATCCGAAGCCGCGGATCGGATCAGGAAGCCGCTGAACGACCCTGCTCCGCAGGATCGGGAGGATCGGCCTCCGGCTCCGCCCCTTGCGGCCCTTGCCGGCAACGAAGCGACTACGGAGGACCGGCGCAAACCGCCCGGTGAAGCAACGGCTCGACAGGAAGAGGGAAAAGCCACCCGGGAGGAACTGCAGGCGCAACTGCTGCACCTGGTGAGCGAGCGGACCGGCTACCCGGAATCGATGCTCGGCCTCGATCTCGACCTGGAGGCCGACCTGGGGATCGACTCGATCAAGCGGATCGAGATCCTCGGCACCTTCGTGAGAACGGCCGCCTCATCGAGCCGGACAGAGATCGAGGGCGAGATGGACGGGCTTGCGTCGCTCAGGACGCTCCGGGACATCAACCGGTGGATCGCCGGACGGATCGACCCTTCGGAAGAGGGCCGGGCACGATCCGAGATTCGCCTTCCGGCATTAACTCCCCCTGCCGGGTCGATCTCGCAGGAGCCGGGCGGAGACGATGCCATCCCGCGTTTCACCCTTTCCCTGCGCCCTGTCTCGGAGGCCCCTGCTACCGGCGCCCTGCCCTTACCCGGCGTCGTACTGGTCACGGACGACGGGGGGGGCGTCGGGCGCGAACTCGTTTCGCTCCTCGAGGGACAGGGACAGTCGGCCGTGCGCGTACAGGAGGCGGCCGACCTCAAAGAAGCCGCGGATGGCTCCTTTCAGGCCGTCCTCGCCACGCCGGAGGGCGTCTCGGCGCTGCTCGACCTGGTGCGCAGGCGCAAGGGCCCGCCGATTGGATTGGTCCATCTCACCCCGTTGAACGCGGCGGCCCGGAACGACGTGGCGGATCTTGCCCGATGGCGGGACCTTCACCGGAGCCAGGTCAAGTCCCTCTTCTACCTGGTTCGCGGACTGTCCGGGGCTCCGGACAGGTCCGCGGACGGAGTCGTTCGCTTCGTCCTGGCCGCGACCGGGATGGGCGGCGGTTTCGCCGCCGAACCGCTGCGCACGGCCCGCGACTTCTTCCCGGGTCACGGAGGAATTGCAGGGCTCTTGAAATGCCTGGCCTTGGAATGGCCCGGGGTTCGCGTCAGGGCCGTGGACCTCGACCCGGAGGAACGGGCCGCGGCCCTTGCCCGTCAACTCCTTGCCGAGATGTCTCTCGACGATCCGTACGTGGAGGTGGGCCGCGCAGGGGGGCAGAGGCACGTCCTGGAGCCGACGCTTTCCCCGCTGGAGGAGGCTGCCGCAGACTCGGGCATCGAGATCGGCGAGGGCTCGGTCCTCCTCGTCACCGGGGGGGCGCGCGGAATCACGGCGGACGTGGCGATCGAGCTGGCACGCCGTTACCGGCCGCGCCTGATCCTTGTCGGCAGGTCCCCCCTGCCGCCGCCGGAGGAACCGCAGGATACCGCGGGAGTCAGCGCGCCAAAGGAGCTGAAGGCGGCCCTCATCGACCGGATGAGGAAGGCCGGTGAGACGGTCGAGGTCGCCCGCGTGGAAACGGGCTACCACCGTCTGATCGCGGAGAGAGAGATCCGAAGCACCCTTCGCGCCATACGGGACGCGGGTTCCCTGGTCCAGTACCGCCAGGCGGATGTCCGGGATCCGGCGGCGTTCGGCGGGGTGCTCGACGAGGCCTATGCGACCCACGGCCGCATCGACGGCGTGATTCACGGCGCGGGCATCATCGAAGACCGCCTCGTTTCCGAGAAGACGGCCGAGTCTTTCGACCGGGTCTTCGACACGAAGGCGGACAGCGCGTTCCTGCTCAGCCGGAAACTCCGTCCGGAATCGCTCAAGTTCCTCGTGTTCTTTTCCTCCGTGGCCGGACGCTTCGGCAACCGGGGCCAGGGAGATTACGCGGCGGCCAACGAGGTGCTGAACAAGCTGGCCGTGCAACTGGACCGCAAGTGGCCCGCCCGGGTCGTCTCGATCAACTGGGGCCCGTGGGACAGGAATGGCATGGTCACCCCGGAGCTGAAGCAGCAGTTCTCCGAACGGGGCATACGGCTCATCCCCAGAGAAGCGGGACCGGCAAGGCTTTGCGACGAGCTTCGGTGCGGCCGCAAAGGGCAGGCCGAGGTCGTGCTCGGCGGGTTTGACGGCTGGCAGGCCATGCCCGCACGGACGCCCGCGGTGCCGGCCGCGGCCTTTCCGCTCTTCGGCAACGGAACCCGCTCCGTCTCGCTGGACCCCAACCGGGTGGAATCGATCCGCGTTCTGGACCCTGCAAAGGACCTGTTCCTGGCCGATCACCGGTTGAACGGCAAGCCGGTGCTGCCTGCCGCGTTCGCCATGGAGTTCATGGCCGAGGTCGTGATGCGTCAGTGGCCCGACCTGCAGGTCTGTCGCATGAAAGACGTGGGCGTCCTGAGGGGGCTGGTTCTGAAAAACGGGCCGCAGGCGATTCGGGTCGAGGCCAGGGAGATCGCCTCCTCCCCTGCGGATCCGCCGGAAAAGACGGTTCAGGTGCGGATCACCGAGGCGCAGCCGGGCGGCCGGCCCTACTATCAGGCAACGGTCGAACTGAGCGACAGGCTCCCGGCGCCGCCTTTCTTTGACTTGGTCCCGTCACGCGCCCTGCGGCGATTCCCCGCTTCCATCGAGGAAGCTTACAGGCGATGGCTCTTCCACGGCCCGACGCTGCAGTGCATATCCAGGATCGAGGGAATCAACGAAGAGGGGATCATCGCAACGGTCGTTCCATCGGCCCCGGAGAACTGCCTCGCCGATTTCCCGGGAGGCCGGTGGATCATCGATCCCGTGGTCGTTGACAGCGGCTTCCAGTTGGCCATTCTGTGGGCGAGGATTCAACACGACTTCACCCCGCTCCCCTCCCGGTTTCCCGCCTACCATCGCTACGGGCCGCTCGCAGGGACCGAAGTCCGCTGTTACCTGCGGAGCTTTGCGGACCCGTCCAGCCTCGTCATGCGCACGAATCTCTATTTCGTCGATGCATCCTCGGGCAGCGTGCTTGGGATGTTCGAGCAGGCGGAATCGACCTGCAGCCGGGCGCTGAACGAACGAATCGGCGTGCCCCTCGGCGAGGTGCCCAAGGTTTCCAGATGACACCTCCGGAAGACATAGCGATCATCGGCATGGCCGCCATCTTCCCGGGCGCCCCCAGCCTCGAGCAGTACTGGGCGAACATCCTCGCCGGGAAGAGCGCGATCACGGATCCGCCCGAGGAATCCTGGGCGCACCTTGTCTACGACCCCGATTCTCGGGAGAACGACCGGATCTACTGCAAACGGGGCGGATATCTGGGGGACCTGGCCCGTTTCGACCCGCTCGCGTACGGTGTGATCCCCCTGTCGGTGGACGGAGGGGAGCCGGATCATTATCTCTCATTGCGGCTCGCCTACGAGGCCCTGGCCGACGCCGGCTACGGCCAGCGGCCGCTCGACGGACGCCGGACCGAGGTCATCATCGGCAGGGGTACGTACATCAACCGGGGCTGGGCCACCCTGTTCCAACACGGCATGGTGGTCGACCAGACCCTGGCCATCCTGAAGGAGCTGCACCCGGAATACGGCCGGGAAGAACTCCTGGAGATCCGCTCCGCCCTCAAGGCGAGCCTGCCCCCGTTCAACGCGGAGACGGCGGCAGGGCTGGTCCCGAACATCCTGACCGGCCGCATCGCCAACCGGCTCGACATCATGGGGCCGAATTTTCTCGTGGACGCGGCGTGCGCCTCCTCGCTCATCGCGATCGACCTGGGAATGCGCGATCTCTGCGCGCGCAAGTGCGACTTGGTGCTGGCTGGCGGCGTACAGGCATCGACCCCGCCCCATCTGCTGATGATCTTCTGCCAGCTCAACGCACTGTCCCGACGGGCCGAGATACGGCCGTTCGACGAGGCGGCGGACGGAACCCTGCTCGGAGAGGGGGCGGGCACGATCGTCCTGAAGCGCCGCGAGGACGCGCAGCGGGACGGCGACAGGATCTACGCGCTGATCAAGGCCGTGGGCACCTCGAGCGACGGCCGCGGCGCAGGGGTGATGACGCCGAGGGTCGAGGGGGAGGAACTGGCCATCCGGCGCGCCTACGAGGCCGCCGGGATCCCCCCGGAAACAGTCGGCCTGATCGAGGCCCACGGAACCGGGACGGCGGTCGGGGATTCCACGGAGGTGCAGGCGTTGCGTCGCATCTTCGGCGAAAGGCGGCCCCGTGCCCCTTCCTCCTGCGCGCTGGGCTCGGTGAAGTCCATGATCAGCCACACGATACCCGCGGCGGGGATCGCGGGCCTCATCAAGACCGCCCTGGCCCTTTACCAAAAGATCCTGCCTCCGACGCTGAACTGCGACAGGCCGAATCCAAAGTTCGAGCTGGAAAAGACGCCGTTCTACATCAACCGGGAAGCCCGGCCATGGATCCACGGGGCGGAAACCCCCAGACGGGCCGGCGTGAATGCCTTCGGGTTCGGAGGCATCAACGCACATGCCATCCTCGAAGAGTACGCGGGCGCGCCATGAGGACGATCCCTACCCCCGCACGAGACTGCGAGGTCTTCCTCCTCCGGGGGGATTCGAGGGAGGCCGTCATCCGGCATGCGCGGGGGTTGCGCTCGGCTCTCGCGCAGCCCCCGCATGCCGCCCTGATGGATCTGGCCGAATGGGTCAACAGCGGTCCGCACGGGGATTGCCGCGTCTGCCTGTCCGTCGTCGCCTCCTCGCCGCAGGACCTGGACGCCAAGCTCTCCAGCGCCGTCGATCGACTGGCCGACCCGAAGACCGAGGAAATCAAGAGCAAGAAGGGAGTGTACTTCTTCGAGAGGCCCCTGTACGCAAAAGGCAGGCTCGCATTCCTCTTCCCGGGCGAGGGCTCGCAGTACCCGCGCATGCTTGCCGATCTCTGCATGCTCTTCCCCGAGGTGAGGGCTCCCTTCGACCGAATCGACCGGGCCTTCGAGGCGTGCGGCCTCTCGGCCGATTTCATACCGAGCGAGATCGTCTTCCCGCCTTACGGGGCCGGGGAACATCGTGGAGGCCACCCGCAGGATCCGGAAGGGCTCTGGGCCATGCCCGCAGCGGTGGCGGCCGTGCTGACGGCCAACCAGGCCGTCCTGGAACTGTTCGAGCGCATGGCAGTCCGCCCTGACTGTGTTCTGGGGCACAGCACGGGCGAGTACAGCGCCTTTCAGGCTGCCGGCATTCTCGAGGTGAGCGATCCGTCCCGCTACGAGCTCTACATATCGGAACTGCACCGCATCTACCGCGAGGCGACCGCCCGGGGCGTCGTGGAGAAGGTGAAGCTCGCGGCCGCCGGAGCGGACGCGGAGACGGTCACAGGATTCCTGGCAGGCATCGGTGCGCAGGTCCACATCGCGATGGACAACTGCCCCCACCAGACCGTCTTCCTCGGGGCCGAACCGGAGATGCAGAAGGCCCTGCGGGCGCTCGGCGAACGGGGGGTCATCTGCCAGGGGCTTCCCTTTGACCGTCCCTACCACACGCGGCTCTTCCGGGCCTATGCAGAGAAGCTGCGGCCCTTCTTCGAAAAGTGGCTGACCGGCCGGGCAAACCTGCCGACCTATTCCTGTACGATCGCGGACCGCTTCCCCGAGGACCGCCGAAGGCTCTGCGATATCGCCGTGGACCACTGGGCCGAGCCTGTCCGGTTCCGCCGGACGATCGAGAAGATGCACGCGGACGGCGTCCGGCTATTCGTCGAGGTCGGCCCCAGGGGGAACCTGACCTCCTTTGTCAGCGACATCCTGGGAAAACGGGAAGGCCTGGCATTGGCCGCCAACATGGCGGGCCGCTCCGGACTCGCCCAGATCCACCACGTCGTGGGCCTGCTGGCCGCCCATGGGGTGCCCCTCAGCACAGACTACCTTTACGCCGGCAAGCCGAGGACCCGCCCCGCCTGCGAGGCCTCCTCCGGGCAAGACGATCGGCACGGGAGCGGGCCTGCTCCGATGCGAATCGAGCTCGAGCTTCCCCGGCTTCGGCTCGACGCCGCGGCCGGAACGCTCCGCAAGGGTTCGCGCAGCCCGGAGGCGCAGATTCACACGGAATCCTCCTGCCCGGCCATGGGTGCCTACTTCGATACCATGGAACGATTCCTTTCGGTTCAGCGGGAGGTCATGGAGGCCTATCTGGCCGGTGCGGGGGATCCGATTGCGGCGGATGGGAGATGCGACCTCTCGGAGGTCTTCGCGCGGCTCCAGAACAGCCCGGGTTCGTCCCTTGCCGGCCTTGGAGGCCGCCGTGCCCCTTCGCAACCGGGCCCGCCCGCCCCCACCCCGGCCCCGGATCTTCCGAAGCCGGGCCCAAACCCCAAGGAGGGGCCGGGAAAGGAGTCTTCCGGGGCACCCGCCCCGCCGGCGGCGGCCGAGGCCGACCGAACGGGGCCTGCGGGTCTGCTCCGGGGCATGTCCGCCGAGGCCCTGAAGGAGCTGCTCCTGGCCCGCATCAGCGAGCGGACCGGCTACCCGCTGGAGATCCTGGATCCCAGGATCGATCTGGAGGCCGACCTGGGCATCGATTCCATCAAGCGAATCGAGATCCTGGGATCCCTCTGGGAAGCCGACCCGAACCTCGACCCGGCAGGCCTGGAGAAGGTCGCCTCGGAGAAGACCCTTGGCGCGCTGATCGCCTCCCTCGCGCGGTTGAGCCGACCGGCGGAGGCCCGCGGCGGCCCTTCGAGCACCGACGGCCCGGGGACTGCCGCCCGCGGCCAGGAGGATGCCTTTGTCGAAGCGGTCTCCAGGCTGCCCCTTCTCGACGAGGTCACCTCCCTGTCGGCCGGCCTTGCGCTTGTCGCCAGCAGGACGTTCGATCCCGACCGGGACCTCTTTCTCAAGGACCACACGATCGGCAGGCGCGCCTCCGTCTCGGAACCCGAGCGGACCGGCTTGGCGGTCATGCCGCTCACCATGAGCATGGAGATGATGGCAGAGGCGGCAAGCCTGCTCGTGCCAGGCAAGCGGCTCGTGGGAATGAGGGTGTTCCGGGGGTACCGATGGATTCTATTCGACCGGCCGCAGGTCGCCCTGAAGGCCGTTGCCGAGAGAATCCCCGAAACCGACCAGGTGCGTGTCAGGATCTTCGAGCGCGAACAGGACCCCGCATCCGGAGCCGTCCCCATCGCCGAGGGGACGGTTCTCTTCGGGGCCGCGTACCCCGAGCCGCCGGATCCGGCCCCGTTCTGCCTGCAAGGCGAGAGGGCCTCCGCCTGGACGGCGGATCGGCTGTATAGCGACAGGATGTTCCACGGCCCCTCCTGGCAGGCGGTCGCCTCCGTGGACCGCTGCGGGGAGGACGGCGCAGCCGCCACCATCGAGGTCCTCTCATCGGACCGGTTTTTCTCCCCGCCGCGGCCCGGCGCCTTCCTCACGGATCCGATCGTGCTCGATGCTGCGGGGCAGGTCGTGGGATTCTGGGCCATGGAACACCTCGAAGAGGGATTCCTCGTCTTCCCCTACCGCTTCGAGGCCCTGCACATCTACGGACCGAGGCAGGAGGTCGGGCGGAAGGCGGCCTGCCTGGCGCGCACCCGGCTCGACGGACCGCAGAGGGTCCTCACCGATTTCGACGTCCTCGGGCCGGACGGAGTACGGTGGATGAGGATCGAGGCATGGGAAGACAAGCGCTTCCGGCTGCCCGAACGCGCTTACGCCTTCCTGCTTTCCCCTGTCGAGGTCATCCCGAGCGAGCCGTGGGACGAGCCTTTTTCCTCCTTCCGGGAATCGGGCCCCCTCTGCTGCCTGCGCCTGCGTGAGCTCTTCAGGGGGGACGAGGAATTCTGGAGACAGGTGTTTGCAGGCCTGATCCTCAGCCCGGAGGAACGCCGCGCCTTCCGTGACCTCGGTCTGTCCCCCAAGGAATCGACCGACTGGCTCCTTGTCAGGCTTCTGGCAAAGGACGCGGTTCGCGCCTGCCTCAGGCACCACCGCGGCATCGTGCTCGGGCCGGCGGACGTGGAAATCGCGACGGACGAACGCGGCCGTCCGGTCCCCCGGGGATCCTGGGCCCGAGGCCTGGATTCGATCCCTTGCCTCTGCCTGGCCCATGCCGAGGGTGTGACTGCGGCGGTGGCCTGGAGTCCGGAGGGGAGCCGCTCGTTCGGCATCCACATCGAAGCCGTAGCGGCCCTCGAGAAGGAGGCCCGGGAATCGGATCTGTTTCCCGAGGAAAAGGAACTGCTCCTTTCCATCAACGGGGCGTCGCAGCAGGAGTGGATTGTCCGCTCCCTGGCGTCCAAGGCGGCCGCAGCCAAGGCCCTGGGCCGGGAAGGCATGGGGAGTCCGTCCGGCCTGATCCTTCGGGCCGTGGATCCGTCCGCCGGGGAACTCAGGCTCGCCCTGTGCGGAGAACTCGGACGGGACTTCCCGGACCTGGCCGACCGGCCGATTCGGGTCCGTACCTTCCGGGAGGCCCGATACATCGTCGCCAGCACCGTCGTTCAAAGGAGTCGGCATGACCGAGGCAACCCGTGAGGCGGTCTTCAAAACCGTCGTGGACATCCTCCGAAAGATGGACGAGGACTGGGAAGACTCGACCGAACTGACGCCCGAGACCTGGCTGGTCGCCGATCTGGGACTCGAATCCATCGACGTCGTGGTGCTCGGCACCACGATCCAGGAACACTACAACCGGTCCATGCCTTTTGCGGAGTTTCTGGCCGAGATCGGCGAGCGGGAGATCCGCGACATCCGGATCGATCAATTCGTGGATTTCGTCCATCGACACCTGAACCAAGCGGGCTGAGAGCAGCGATTCTGCGGCCGAAGGGAACCCGCCCCTTCAGGCTCCAGGGCAACCGGGAGGGCTTCGTGACGAGACGCGCCGTGCTGATCGGGCTGGATGGTGCAACCTTCGACGTTCTGGAACCGCTCGTGGACCGGGGCGTGATGCCTTTTCTCAAGGGCTTCTGGCAGGCGGGCAGCCGCTCCGGCCTGCGGTCCGTCGTCCCGCCGCTGACCCCGCCCGCCTGGACCTCGCTCGCGACCGGAAGAAGCCCGGGGCGTCACGGGGTCTTCGATTTCTTCCTCAAGGAGAAGAACACCCCTCACATCCGGTTCGCCACGTCCCGGGACGTGGCGTGCGAGACCGTCTGGTCCATCGCGAACCGGAACCGATGCAGGGTGACCGCGCTCAACTTCCCTCTCATGATGCCGCCGCCGCACCTGGACGGGCATGTCGTGGCCGGAGGCTGGATGACGCCGCGACAGCTCAGGCTCGGATGCTTTCCTGAGGGTCTCTACGAAACCCTCCGGAAGATCCCCGGATTCGACCCGCGAAGCATCGCCATGGACATGGCCGCCGAGGAAAAGGCCCTCGAGGGGTGCGAGCCCGAGGAGTACGAGAGCTGGATCCGGACGCACATCGACCGGGAACGGCAGTGGTTCACCATCCTCGAGCACCTCATGCGCGAAGATCCCTCCGGCCTGACGGCCCTGCTATTCGACGGGGTCGACAAGATCCAGCACCTCTGCTGGCGCTTTCTCGTTCCGGAGGGAGGAGAAGGAACTCTCGAGCCCTGGGAGCAGCGGGTGCGGGATGCGTCCCTCGCCTACTTCTCGGAACTGGACCGGCTGCTGGCCGGGATCGACGCCCTGGCCGGCCCCGCCTCCACGGTTCTCATCGCATCGGACCACGGCTTCGGCCCGCAGACCATGACCTTCTTCGTCAACGCGTGGCTCGAGAAAGAAGGCCACCTCCGCTGGGCGAGGCCGGACCCGCCCCGCGAGAGCAAGGGATCTGCCCTGGGCATGGGGCAACTGGCGCGTCACGTCACGCTGCTCGATTGGGGCAAGACGAGGGCCTATGCCGCCACCCCGAGCAGCAACGGCATCTTCATCGTGCCCGCAAGGGGAGCATCATCCCCCGGCGTCCCGGCGGGTGACTACGACGCCTTCCGGAAAAGGATGATCGACTCCCTGTACGGCCTGACCTGCCCCGGCACGCAGGGCAGGCTCGTCGAGCGGATCTGGACCCGGGAGGAGGCCTTCGAAGGGCCCTTCCTGGACCGGGCCCCGGATCTCACGCTGGGCCTGGCGGACGGGGGGCTCGTTTCCATCCTCGGCTCGGATGCGGCGGTCAAGCCGAGGGAGAGGCCGAGCGGCACCCATCGGCCCGTGGGCGTCTTCATGGCCAAGGGTCCCGGCATTCGAGAGGGCGTTCGGGCCGAAGAACTCTCCATCCTCGATGTGGCGCCCACCCTGCTCTACACCCTCGGGCTGGAGATCCCGGAAGACATGGAAGGCAGGGTGGCCGAGGTTGTCTTTGAGCCGGACTTCCTGCAACGACAACCGATCCGGTTCGGAGGGGCCGCGCCCGGGGCCGCGTCAGCCGACAAGGGGCCCGGCGACAACATCCTGTTCGATGCCGATGCCGAGGCCGAGATGGCCCGGCGCCTGAGGGCATTGGGATATATCGATTGAAGGCGGACGGAATCCGGCGATGAAGAAGGCCTCGGTAAACGGCACAAGAATCCACTACCTCCAGTCCGGATCCGGGCCGGATGTGGTGCTGATCCACGGGCTCGGGGGCAATCTGGCGATCTGGTTCCTCCACCTCGTCCCGAAGATGAAGAACTCGTTTCGCTTCACGGCTTACGATCTTCGGGGGCACGGCCGCAGCGACGCCCCGCCCACCGGGTACACCACGGCGGACATGGTGGACGATCTGAAGGGCCTGCTCGACCACCTCGGCCTCGAGAAGCCCCACATCGTGGGCCATAGCTGGGGAGCGGACGTGGGCCTTCATTTCGCCGTGTGCCACCCGGACCGCGTCTCCAAGCTCGTGGTATTCGAGCCGAACATCGCCGCCCTGATCGACTGGAGGCGGAGCAAGGACTGGAACGGCTGGGCCTACTGGGCCGAGCGCCTGGAGGAGTTCGGCGTCAAGGTGCCGCGCGAAAAATGGCACGATGTGGATTACATGCTGAGGCAGACGGCCCACATTCCGATGCTTTACGGGCCCTTCAAGGGGATGCCACGCCGGGAGAACCCCCTGACCAAGCTCCTTCAGACCAGCATCGTCCAGGATTACGAAAAGGTGGCGGGGATGACCCTGGACCGGATCGAGGCGATTTCCTGCCCGATCCTGGCCATCTACGGCCCGAAGTCGCACTTCCTGATCACCTACGACTACCTTCGGGACCGCGTGCCCAACTGCACGGCCAGGCTCCTGCCGGACGGCGACCATTACGGTCCTCTCGAGCATCCGGAACTCGTGGTGAAGGAACTGGAGGCGTTTCTGGGCGCGGGCGCATCCGAGGCTGCCGCAGGCGGGCCGCCATGAGGAAGACGATCCTCATCACGGGCGCCTCGAGCGGGATCGGCCTGGAGACGGCCCTGCACCTTTCCGAGCAGGGTTACGAGGTCTATGCCTCGGTGCCGGAACCGGGTCACGTGCCGGCCGTGGAGGAGGCGGCCGGTCGTCGAGGGGCGCCCCTCAAGACCGTCCTTCTGGACGTCACAGACCCGGAAGGGATCCGGGAAGCGGTCGAAAGGGTCGTCCGGGAATCCGGAGGCATCTACGGACTGGTCAACAATGCCGGCCTCGGGCTCCGGGGATTTTTCGAAGACCTTGCGGACGAGGAAATCCGGCGCCTTTTCGACGTGAATGTATTCGGGGTGATGGCGGTCACGAGGGCCGTCCTGCCGCACATGCGAAGGGCGCGGCAGGGACGCATCCTGATCATGAGTTCGGCGGGCGGCAGGATCGCTGCGGTGACGATCAGCGCCTACTGCGCGGGCAAGTTCGCGGTCGAGGGATTCGGCGAGGCACTCGCCCTGGAGACGGCGCCGCTGGGTCTGCACGTATCCCTGATCGAGCCGGGCCTTGTCATGACCCCCCATTTCACCGTGAACAGGGGGCAGGCAAAGGCCTCGATCGACCCTCGCAGCCCGTACCACGCATGGTTTTTGCACCATGAGCGCGTGATCGACGGCATCCTGGGCAGGAATCGGATCCGGCCTGCCGACGTGGCAAGGACCGTACGGAAGGCCCTGGAGGCAAAGAGGCCGAGGCTTCGCTACATCGTGGGCTGGAGGCCCAGGCTCCTCATCGGCCTGCGCCGCCATCTTCCGGGCGAATGGTTCGAGCGGGCCTATTTGCGGCAGGTGCGCCGCGAACTCGCCCGCGGCGGCATCTCCGTGGGAGAGGCTCCCCCGCCGTCCGATTCGGCGCGATGACATCTCCGGGTTCCCGCTTCAGCGGTCCCGGAAAGGGTGGAAACAACGTGTTCGCGTTCTGGGAGACCGTCAAGGTCGTCGGGCTGCCGAAACTCCTCAGGTTCTTCCAGGCCTACCGACTGGGCTGGCGGGACATGATCAGCGGGTTTTACTCGACCCGTGTCGTGCAGGCCCTGTTCAACGTGGGCTTCTTCGATGCGCTCCTGCGGGAGGGCCGGGTGGACGCGAAGGCCTTCAGCGAGGCCAAGGGGGTTGACTGTGAGATCCTGCTCTCCCTTTGCGATTACCTTTACGCACTGGATCTCTTCACGAAAGACGGGACCGAATACTCCCTGACGGCGCGCGGAAGCTCCGTCGCCGGGCCGGCGCGGGGATGGTTCGAGGCGGTCTACGGCTACGAACCGATCCTCCATGCCCTGGAGGATCTCCTGCAAAAGGAGAAGCGTTATGGCTGCGAGGTGCGCCGGCGCGAGGAGCACGTGATCCGGGGCAATGAACGGGTCGAGGACCTCATCCACTTTCCGCTCGCCCTCGAGACGATCTCCCGCAGAGGCTTCAAGAGGGTTCTCGACATGGGCTGCGGGGAAGGCACCTTCCTCCGCCGCTTGTGCGCGGCCGACCCCGAGGCGGTCGGCTTCGGAATCGACCTGAATTCCGAGGCGATCGCACGGGGCAGGAAGGCCGCCTCGGAGGCAGGGCTCGGGGAGAGAATTCGCCTGTGCGTTCAGGACTTCACGAGACTGGGGGAGGCCGAAAACCTGCCGCAGGGTCTCGATGCGGCCACCTTCTTCCTGGTCCTGCACGAGAGGCTCTATCAAGGGCCCGAGGCCGTCGTCTCCTTGCTGCGAAACGTGCGGAAGGCACTGCCCGGCGTTCCGCTGATTATCTTCGAGGTCATCCGGCCGGGCCTCGAGCAGATGCGCAGGCGACCCGGCATGAGCGTTCAATACCTGCTCCATCACGAGCTGAGCCGGCAGAAACTGGCGCCCATGGAGGCATGGGAGGAGTTGTTGAATGAGGCGGGCCTTCGGATCACCGAGGCGCGCCGCCTGGATTTTCTGAAGACCGCCGTCTTCATCGCCGAATGAGCAGGGGCGGCGGCGCCCTTACGGAGAGGCAAAGGCATGAGCGGGAAAGCGGTGCTGATCACAGGCTGTTCGTCCGGGATCGGGCTCGAGACGGCCCTCGTTCTGGCCGGCCGGGGCTTCGAGGTCTATGCCACGGTGCGGGACCCGGCCGGAAGCGCGCCGCTGCAGGCCGAGGCGGAGCGCAGGGGCGTGCATCTGGAATGCCTGCAACTGGACGTCACCGATCCGCAGAGCATCCAACGGACCGTGGAGGCCGCGCAAGAGCGTTCGGGTGGCATCGAGGGGCTCGTCAACAACGCCGGCGTCAACGTCCGCGGTTTCTTCGAGGATCTCTCCGAGGAGGAGATGCGTTCCGTCTTCTCGGTCAACGTATTCGGCTCCATGGCCGTCACCCGGGCCGTTCTGCCGAACATGCGGGCGCAGCGGCGCGGACGGATCGTGATGATGAGCTCCGTGGGCGCGAGGCTTCCGGCCCTGGGAAGCTCCGCCTATTGCTCGAGCAAGTTCGCCCTGGAGGGCTTCGCGCGGACCCTGGCGCAGGAGGTTTGGCCCTTCGGGATCCGGGTGAGCGTGGTTCAGCCGGGGTTCGTGGCGACCGAGCTCTTCGGCAGGAACCGCCGGATCGCCCGCCGGGCCGCGGACCCTGCCGGGCCCTATCGGGAATGGTTCCTGCGCCTGGAGGAGATGACCGACCGCCTGGTGCGCTCGCCGCCCGCATCGACCGCCGATGTCGCGGAGGCGGTCTTCCGGGCGCTCACGGCCGGGCGCCCCCGCTCCACGTACGTGGTCGGGGGCCGGACCCGGGCGCTCATCGCCCTGAAACGCTATCTGCCCGGAGATCTCTTCGACCGCTTCTGGATGCGGGAGGCGGCGCGGAGAATCCAGAAGGCAAAACCGTAGTCGAGGAGGGATGCGCCCCGCGGGGACGGGCGGAGTGCAAGGACGTTATGAGACGTTTTCTGTTCACCTTCTGGCCCTTCCCGGGCCACCTCCATCCAAACATCGCCATCGCCCACGCACTGAAGGAGCGCGGCAACGAGGTGGCCTTCTACACCGGGACGCAGGCTAAAGAGAAGATCGAGGGAGAGGGGTTCGCCTTTTTTCCGTTCCGCCAGGTCGATGAACGCCACATCGACTCCCTCGTGTTCTCCCAGGACCGGGTGCCTTCGCTGATCCGCAAGCCCTTCCGCATGATCGACCTCTACCGAGCCTGGCTCCTCGACACCGTCCCGGATCAGGTCACGGACCTGGAGCGGATCATCGGGGAGCGGCCCCCCGACGTCCTGGTGTGCGATCCCACGTTCTGGGGCCCGTTCCTCATCCTGAGGGAGAAGGTCCGGTTCCCGGTGGCGATCTCTTCGTTCATTCCCGGCTGCATGATTCCGGGCCCGGATGCGCCCCCCTGGGGCTTCGGGCTTCCGCGGCCCCGGGGGGTCATGACGAGGCTTGCGGCCCGGGCGGTCGAGGCCGCGAGCGAAGCGATCCTCACGGGGTTCCGTCGGGACGTGAACCGGATGCGAGGGAGGTACGGCCTTTCCCCCCTTCCGGGTTCTGTGAATGCCTTGACGGGCCGGGTGCCCCTCCATCTGATACCGAGCGTACCGGAGCTCGACTACGAGCGCACGGATCTGCCCTCGTGCGTCCGGTATGTCGGGCCCTGTGTCTGGAACCGGGGGAGGAACGAGAGGCCGCCTGCCTGGCTCGACCGGATCCCGAGGGACCGGCCCTGGGTGCACGTGACCGAGGGTACGATGCACGCCCAGGCCCCTTTTGTCCTGCAGGCGGCCGGACGGGGGTTGGCAAACCTTCCGATGCAGGTCATCATGACCACAGGAAAGGACCGCGACCCATCCAAGCTCGACCTGGGGCCGCGGGCGCCGAACATACGCGTCGAACGCTGGGTGCCGCACAGCGACCTGCTCCCGCTCACGGACGTGCTCGTCACGACCGGAGGGGCGAGCACGGTTCTGGCCGGCCTCGCGACCGGCGTGCCCATGGTGATCGTACCCACCCAATGGGACAAGCCGGACAACGCGCAGCGTGTCGTGGAAGCGGGCGCGGGTCTGCGCCTCTCGCCGCGAAGGTGCACCCCGGCCCGGCTCAGGGCTGCTGTCGAACGGGTGCTTGCAGAGCCCTCGTTCCGTACGAACGCGCAGCGGATGGCCTCGGTCTTTTCCGGGTACGGGGGCGCAAGGATGGCGGCTGAACTTCTCGAAGGACTGTGCATCTAACGTAGATCATGCGAAGATTCCTCAGAGATTGGATCACGGTCGGGCTCGGGCTGGCGGCGCTCGCCGTCTCCTGCGGAGACTCGCAGGTCGCCCCGGGCCCGGCCGGGGGCGGCGAGGAGCCCGTCCTGGTGGACCGACCCCTGTTCCGCGACGAATTCACCGAGGCGGCCGAACAGGGCTTCGGAGACCGGCACAACTCCAAGGCGTGGTCCATGATCTGGTGGAAGGAGAAGGTCTTTGTAGGAACGGCGCGGGCCCACAAGTGCGTGCAGGACGCGGCCCTGGCCTTCCGGGTCGGGGGCGTCTTCAAGTATCCTTCCAAGGACCCGGACCTGGAATGCACCGAGATGTGGCAGGATCTTCCCCTGCGGGCCGAGATCTGGGCCCTCACGCCGGAGACGGAGACCTGGGAGCGCGTCTTCCAGTCTCCCGAGGACCTCGAGATCGAGGGTTACCCGGGCAAGTTCACGGCCCGGGACATCGGCTTCCGGGACATGGCGCTTTTCACCGACCCGGAGGACGGTGTGGAACGGCTTTACGTGGACGGCGTCTGCTCGGAGACGATCAACCCGGACATCGGCCCGCCACGCATCCTCCGCTCCGAGGACGGGATCGCGTTCGCCCCGGTCCCCCAGGATCCGGGGACGGCCCTGGGCGACCTCGGCTTCAAGCAGGCCAGCATGCGGAGCATGACCGCATACGACGGCCGCCTGTTCGTCGTGATCGGCGAGGTTCGCGGAAACGGAGTCCTGTACGAGGCCCGGAACCCTTCGGGCGGGAACGACAACTTCCGCAAGGTGAGCCCTCCCGGGATGCAGATTTACGAGATGTGCACGTACAACGGGTATCTCTACCTCGGGCTCCTGCAGGACGACCCCCGCGAGGGCTATTTCGTCGTCAAGACCAAGGCAACGGGAGAGCCGCCCTACAAGTTCACGCCCGTGGTCACCCGGGGAGGGCATCTCAAGCCCATCCCCAGCAACACGGTGGTCAGCATGTGCCCGTTCCGGGGCAGGCTCTACGTGGGCACGGACAAGCCCGCGGAGATCATCCGGATCAACCCGGACGACACATGGGACCTCGTCGTCGGGGCGGCCCGCGAGACGCCTCAGGGCTGGAAGGCCCCGCTGAGCGGGATGTACGCAGGGTTCAACTGGGTCTTCAACGAGCACATCTGGCGGATGGCCGAGCACGAGGGCTGGCTCTATGTCGGCACGAACGATCTGACGAGCCTGAACATGAAGAACTGGCCGATCATGGACGGCCCTTATCTTGGAGAGTTGCTCAGGAGCCAGCAGGGCTATGACCTGGCCGCGACGCGGGACGGGGTGCATTACACGATCATCGACCGCACCGGCTTCGGAGACGGGCTCGAGATCGGCATCCGCTGCTTCGTCCCCACGCCGTTCGGGCTCTACTTCGGCACGTCGAACCCGTATTACGGCCTTCGCATCTGGAAAGGACGTTACAGCCGCGCCGACAATGAGGTCGCTCCCCCCCTGCGCCTCGAAGGAGAGCCGGCCGGGAATTCCACGCTCCTCTCCTGGGACCATCCGGGCGGGGCGGATCTCTTCCGCATCTTCCGCGCATCCGGAAACGGCCCCCCGGTCGAGATCGGCGCGACGGCGGAGAAGGTCTTCGCGGACGAGTCGATCGAAACCCGCTACAATACCTACTACGTCACGGCGGAGAAGGCCGGAGGCGACCCCTCCCGGCCGTCCAATACGCTCATCCTGCCTTCGCTCGCGCCGGCCGCGACCTGCGGCCGGGCAAGGGACCAGGTCCTCGGCCTCGGAGAGAGGGGGAAGTTCGGCTCGCCCGGCGACGAGGACTGGGTGCTGGACCACCTGGCCCGCGCCGAAGATGCCGTCCGCCTCCGGCGGCTTGCGGAGGCGGAAACCATCCTTCTGCGGGTTCGCGAGCGGGCCGGAACGAACAAGGGCGCACAGGAAGGAGCCCCGATGCTGGAGCCCTACTGCGCGGAGGACCTCGAGGTCACCCTGCGCAAGCTGATTCAGCGAGTATGGCTCGTGAAGGCGGGCCTCCTGCTTCCGGAGGATCTCGGCTAGGAGGCGCTGCGCGGGAGAAACGCAGGCACGGACAATAAAGGAAACGCGAGGTCAACGTGGACGAGAAACTCAATGTGCTCATGATCACGATCGACTCCCAGAGGGCCGATCATCTCGGCTGTTACGGATACGGATACGACACCAGCCCGACCCTGGACAGGCTGGCTGCGGAGGGTGCCCTGGCCGAAAGTCTCTACTGTTCCGCAATTCCGACCCATCCGTCCTACACGACCCTGTACACCGGCCAGCATGCGATCCGCCACAAGGTCGTGGCCCACGCGGGAAAGAACGTCCTGTCCCGGGAGGCGCCGTTTCTGCCCGAGTTCTTCATGGAGGAAGGCTACAACACCTGCGCGGCGGACAATCTCATGCGTGCGCGCCTCTGGTTCGGACGGGGCTACGAGTTCTACCTCGATTCGAGCATACGGCGCCCCCTCGTGGTAAACATCACCTGCGAGGACATCCATCACCGGGTTCTTCCCTGGCTCCGCATGCACGCGGGCGAACCCTTCTTCCTCTTCCTCCACTACTGGGACCCCCACTATCCCTACACGCCCCCACCCGCCTACCGGCACCTGTTCTATGCGGGAGGAAACCCGACGGATCCGGAGAATCACGCCCTCGACAAATGGTGGGACTATCCTTTCGGAATGATCGCGCGGGACACCTGGCTCCGCACCCCCGAGGGCCCCATCACGGACCCGGAGTACGTGCGGGCCCTGTACAACCAGGAGACCCGTTACCTCGACGACCAACTCGCCGAGCTGCTCGCCGCCGTCGACGACCTGGGGCTCGCCGAAAACACCCTCGTGCTCGCCGTGGCCGACCACGGCGAGAGCATGACCGAGCACGGGATCTTCTACGAACACCACGGACTCTACGACTGCGTTCTTCATATACCGCTCATCGCCCGCCTGCCGGGTCGGATCCGGCCGGGTCTCAGGCTTCCCCAAACCTTGCAGATGCAGGATGTGGCCCCCACCGTGCTGGAGGCCGCGGGCCTGCCGATCCCGCAGGAGATGGACGGCAGGAGCTTCTGGCCTCTCCTGACGGGCGAGTCCGAGGAGGGCGGAACCGACCGGGTCGTCAGCCTGGAGAGCAGCTGGCAGTCCAAGTGGAGCCTGCGCACGGCAGGGTACAAGTTCATTCTGTCCCGCGTGCCGGACTTCTACGGCAATCCGATGCGGGAACTCTACGACCTGGGCAAGGACCCGCACGAGGAGAAGAACATCGCCGAGGAGGAATCGAAGATCGCCGGGGCCATGGAAGAAGAGCTGGAGGCATGGATCGCCGAGAGGCTCAAGGAACTCGGCGACGCCCAGGATCCCCTCGTGGAGCACGGCATCAGCCTGCTGGAGGGGGAATGGGACGGCACGTGAGGGGAAACGAAAAACGGCGGAAGGGAAACGAGGTGAATCCGATGGATGAGAACCAGGCCCTCAAGAAGGTGTTGGACGATTACATCGAGGCATTCGAGGCAAAGGACCTGCAAAGGTGCCTTTCCTTTTTCCACGAGGACGCGCACCTCCAGTTTGCGACGGGCCACTTTCCCGGGATCAAGCAGATCGAGCAATGGCACAAGGACCGCTTCAAGGGCGGGATGCGGCTGGTGGAGATCGAGGGAATGGAGTTCCAGGGAAACAAGCTGATCGTGCACGCGGTGGTGACGAGCCCCCGGCTGAAGCTGGTGAGGATCAAGGATCTCCGAGGAATCGGCACCTTCGTGATCGAAGACGGAAAGTTCAAGGAGTATCGCATGGAGCTCCGCAAGGGGTACCGTTTCCACATTTGACGGCCCGGGCCCGGCCCGGATGATCCGTGCGGGAAGATGCGCCGGCCGGGGCCGGGAAGGATCGAGACGAAAAATGCGAAGCAAGGTTCCGCTTCGGTATGCAATCAAGATGCTGGGCACGCCTGAGTTTCTCAGGTTCTCCCTGGGCTTCGCGCTGCGAAAACGACTGACGGCCCGATTCGATTACAACCGCGCTGACGGCGTCAGCAAGCCGATGAGGCAGGTGAACCTCAAGATCACGAACGCTTGCAACCTCCGGTGCAAGACCTGCGCCCAATGGGGGGAGGCCGGCTACATGATCGGCCAACCCACATCCGTGGTCAGGGAAACGGTCCCTCTGGCGGCCTACCAACGGATGGTGGACGACATCGCTCCCATCAAGCCCTGGATCTATATCTGGGGAGGAGAGCCTTTCCTCTACCCGGACCTCCTTCCCCTGCTCCGCACCATGAAACAGAGGGGCCTGATCGGCTCGGTGGTGACCAACGGCTATTTTCTGGCCCAACACGCGGAAGAAATCGTGGATATCGGCTGGGATTCCCTGGCCCTCTCCCTGGACGGAACGCGGGAACTCCACGACTCGATCCGGGGCATCGACGGCACCTTCGACCGCCTGGCCAAGGCGATCGCAACCGTCCGGGAGGTGAAGAAGAGGCGCCGGAGCCGCAAGCCCCACATCACGCTCGTCACCACGGTGAGCAAGGAGAATGCGGATCACCTCGATGAGATCGTCGATCTGGGTGAGGCGATGGGAGCCGACCTCATGCTCCTTTATTACGCCTGGTTCACGACCGAGGAGATCGGCCGCCGCCACGAAGAAGTCCTCCGAAGGAAACTCGCGATCACGCCCAAGGCCTGGAAAGGCTATCTGTGGAGCTTCGACGAGATCGACCCGCAGGCCGTCGTCCGGAGCGTGAAGCGAATCCGGAGCGTGAAACGGAGCATGCCCGTCTTCACGATACCCGACCTCAGATTCGAAGAGATCCCCCGCTACTACGCCGAGCCGGCGCATCTGTTCGGCTATGACCGGTGCATCTATCCGTGGATCGTGACGGAGATCATGCCCAACGGGGACGTGGCCACCTGCCGGGACTTTCCGGATGTGGTCTGCGGAAACATGCAGGAGCAGAGCATCCTGGAGATCTTCAACAACGAAAAATACAGAAGGTTCAGGAAGGCCCTGAAGGAAGAGGGGACGTTTCCCATATGTGCCCGCTGCTGCGGGCTCATGGGCTGGTAGAGAACACACGAAATCAGGCATCACCCCGAGGAGATTTCCATGATCGGGTCGTACAGGTTCGCCTTTCTGTGGGTCGCCCTGCTTTTGCTGTTGCCGTCCCGTGGCGGGTCCGCCCCGCCTTCCCCGCCCCGGCAGCCGCAGACCGGCCCGGGCGGCAGCACATACGCGCACGCGGCAGTGACCGAAAACGGTCCCTACTATGCCGCCGGTCACAGCGGCCAGGAAGACTACCTCTATTATCTCTACGAACCGAGCCAGCCGCTCCCTCCGGAGGCCCCGGTCGTCCTTTTCCTCCACGGCTTCAACGCGCTCGAGCCCAGGAGCTACGGGGCGTGGATCGACCACCTGGTGAAGAAGGGATACACCGTCGTCTGGGTTCGCTACCAGGCAAGCAATCTGACCTTCCCCTGGTTCTTCGCAAATCACGCCCTCGCGGCCTGGAAGGACGCCCTGGAGCGTCTCGACACGGAACCGGCCCACGTGCGGCCGGAGAGGGACTACAAGGGCCTCTACCAGACGGCCTTCGTCGGGCACTCGGCAGGCGCGTATCTGGCCGCGAACCTGGCCGCCATGGCGGCCAACGAGACGAACGGCATCCCGGAACCCTACGCGGTGGTGGCCGTCGAACCGGGGGGGCTCGACATCATTCCGAAGGGCCCGCTCTCGAGAATGGATGACGACACGAAATTCATCGTCGTGGTCGGCAATCACGACGATGTGGTCTGCAAGTCCACGGCGGTCTTCCTGTGGAACGCGGTGGCCTCGGTGCCGCCGGTAAACAGGGACTTCCTGCTGGTTCGCTCGGACAACCACGGGTCGCCGGAGATGATCGCACACCACTATTTCCCCGCTACGCTCGGCTTTACCTCCGAGGCCGAGGGACTGGACGCCCTCGACTTCTTCGTGACCTTCAAGCTCTCCGTGGGAGCGCTGCGGTGCGCCTGGAAAGGGGTGGACTGCGAATACGCCGTCGGCAAGGGAAGCCCGGAGCAGATCTTCATGGGCGAGTGGAGTGACGGCCAGCCGGTCAAGCCCATGGAGTGGATCGAGGATCCGAACCGGCTCGAAACGGTCTGCGAGGACCCTGTCCCGCCCGGAGCCTGCTCGCCTTGAGGCCCCTTACGGCCGGCATCCGGCGCCTCTGGGAAGGGACGCGAGGAAGAGAATCCGTGCGGATGGAACAGGGGCCGGGCAATGCCTCCATCGACGTCGTGAATTCCGTCGGCCTTCCGCTGAAAGTGGTCTACGGCCTGGGGCAGATCGCGAGCGCCGTGAAGACCGCCCTCTTCGGGCTCTTCTCCCTCTATTTCTACACGACCGTCCTGGGCCTGTCCGGGACCCTGGTCGGCATCGCCTCGGCGATCGGGCTTGTCTGGGACGCCGTCATCGATCCGGTCATCGGGTCTCTGTCGGACCGCACGACCGGTGCCCTGGGAAGGCGGCACGGCTACATGCTCGTCGGGGCGGCCGGAATGGGCGTTTCGTTCTGGGCGTGCTTCGCCCCACCGGCGAACCTGTCCACCGAGGCCCTGTTTGCCTGGGTCCTGGGGTCGAATCTCCTGGTGCGAACCATGGTCTCCCTGTTCGGCATCCCCTACTACGCCCTCGGCTCGGAATTGAGCCGGGATTACCACGAACGGACCTCCATCACCGGAATCCGCGGAGGGCTAGGGCTGTTCGGAACCATGGCGACGGCCGTGCTCAGCTTCGTGATCTTCTTTCCGGCCTCCCCTGGCGGGGGGGACCCGAAGCTCAACGTCGAAGGATACCGGCACATGGGGCTTTTCTCCGGCGCGGTCATGAGCCTCGTCTCGCTGACCGCCACCCTCGGCACGCTCTCCCACCGGCAGCACCGCGCCGGGGAAGAAGCGACGGCCCGACCGGCGGGCGCCGCCCGCATGATCGCAGAGGCGGCCGGCGCCCTGCGGAACGTCTCGTTCCGCGTCGTCCTCTCCTCCTACTTCCTGTTCTTTCTCGGCGTCGTGGTCAATGGAACCCTGGCCATTCACTTTCTGAGTTACTATGCGCAGATCACGGCAAGCCGGGACGTGAGCGCCTTTCAGCTCGCCTTTTTCCTGGGCGCATTGTCCGGCGTCTTCTGCTGGCTTCGGGTCTCCAGGCGCCTGGAGAAGCGCCGGCTCTATTTCCTGGGCACCCTGGGTACGGCGCTGGTGATGGGAAGCGCCTTCGTGTTTCTCGGCGAGGGCCGTCCCCTGGGGACCGGCTCCCTTTCCCCTCTGCTCTTCGGCAACGGCGTCGCCGGATTCTTCGCGAGCCTGCTCTGGATCATCCCCTCCTCGATGATCGCCGACGTGGCCGACCAGGACGAACTGCTCACCGGCGAACGGCGGGAGGGGACTTTCTTCGGCCTCTTTCACTTCGGTGAGCAAATCGCGGCGGGCGCGGCCATTCTGATCACCGGAATCCTGATCGATCGCTTCGCAGGCCTCTCCCCGGGCCAGGCCGATCCGTCCGCAGGCACGGTCGCGCGCATCGGGATGCTTTACAGCCTTCTGCCCTCCGTGCTTCTCTTGATCTCCGCAGGGCTGATCCTCTTCTACGCGCTCGACGAAGGAAAGATCGCCTCCATCCAGGCGGGGCTCGAGGCGAGGAGCAGGGGTGCAGAGGGGGAAGAGTACCGGGCTCCGATCCAGGCCGGCAACGACCTATGACGCAAAGGAACCGAATACCGACTCCACGATAGACAAGCAAGGCAAGGAACAAGGGGAATGCCCGAGATGAATGCAGGAAACCCGCCCGCGACTGCAGGGCCTTCTCAGGAGGAGATCCTCGACTTCCTCAAATCGATCGCCCTGGAAGAGCTCGAACTGTCCGAGGAACAGATCGAAGCAATGACCCTGGAGACATCGATCGTCGAGGGCCTTCGGCTCGACTCGGTGGACCAGGTGGTTCTGGTCACCGCCATCGAAGAACGCTACGATTTTCAGTTCGACTTCGAGGACGGCAAACGCATCGACACCGTGAAAGAACTCGTGGAGATGATCCGAGAGCGAATCGCCGCCAGGGGCGGGTGATCGCCTTTTCGTCTCGATCAACCGGTTTGCCTCGCCCGGCGGTTTGTGCTATAGGCATGCCCTTTTCCTTCGCCGGGGCTGAGACGGGCAGCGATACCGAAAAGGAAGCCGACAATCATGCCGTACTGCACAGTGGGGGATCTCCGGATGCACTACCGGATGGTCGGGCAGGGCCCGCCCCTTGTTCTGATCATGGGCCTGTCCGGAGATCTGACCTGGTGGGAGCCTCTGGCGCTGGAACTCGAAGCGAGCTTTCAGCTTCTGCTCTTCGACAACCGGGGGTCCGGGCTCACCGATATGCCGGAAGGCAAGTATTCGATCCCGATGTTCGCCAACGACACGGTGGGGCTCATGGCTTCGCTCTGGATCCCGAAGGCCCACGTGTTCGGGGTTTCGATGGGAGGCATGATCGCCCAGGAACTCGTCCTGCGCCACCCGGACTGCGTGGACCGCCTCGTCCTGGGATGCACCCACGCTGGCGGGGAAGGATTCACGATGCCGTCGGTCGAGGCGGTCCAGAACATGACCCTCACCCGGGGCAAATCGCCCGAGGAGATCGCCAGACAGACCATGCCGATCCTCTTCGGATCCCGGTTCCTCCGGGAGCATCCGGACAGGATCGAGGCCATGGTCCGGCGTTTCACGGACAATCCCGCGCCCCGGAAGCCCTTCACGCAGCAGTTCTGGGCGGCCATGGCCCACAACTGCCACGACAGGCTTCCGCAGGTCCGCAAGCGGACCCTGATCCTGACCGGCAGCGAGGATGCGCTGGTCCCCGCCCGGAACGCCGAGACGCTGCAGGCGCTCATCCCGGACTCGCGGCTGGCGATCATCCCGCAGGCCGGGCACGTTTTCTTCGTTGAAGATCCGGGGCGGGTCGCCCGGATCATCAAAGAGCATCTCCTCGGAGATTGAGGGCTTCCGCATCAAGATTTCCATCGGCCCGCCGAAGGAACGGATGGAAAGAGGCAGGACCGGACAGGGAGAACCCGAATGCAACTGAAACCGAAGGCAACCACGATCGTCGAGGTGCTCCTGGGCCTGGAGACGTGCACGCGGTACGGGGCCCGGTTCGTCTCCAAGGGAGAGGAGCCTTCCTACCACACCTATGAAGAGGTCGTCCGGCGGGCGAAATCGGCGGCAGGCACCCTGCAGGCGGCCGGCCTGAAGCCGGGGGAGCGGGTGGCTATCATCCTGCCCACATCGATTCATTTCCTGGACATCTTTCTGGGCACGCAACTGGCCGGAGGGATCCCGAGCGCCCTGTATCCGCCCGTCCGGCTGGGCAGGCTCTCCGAGTATTTCCAGAGGACCCGCAGGATGCTCCGCAGGATCGGGGCGCGGTTTCTGGTCACGGACGGCCGGATCCGCAAGCTCCTCGGGCCCGCCGTGGAGGAGGTCGAGAGCCTCGAGGGCGTGCTGAACGTGGAGAAGTTGCTGACCGACGCGAAGTGGACGCCTCCGCCGGAAATCGACCCGGACACGCCGGCCTTCCTGCAGTTCTCTTCCGGCACCACGGTGGAGCCGAAGGCGGTCATGGTCTCCCACACGAACCTGCTTTACAACCTCGAGATGATGGAGAGCGTCTTCCGCGATTACAGCGAAGAGGATTCGTTCCACGGGGGCGTCTGCTGGCTCCCCCTGTACCACGACATGGGCCTGGTCGGCTGCATGTACAACGGCCTCTATCATCCCGGCAATGTCACCTACATCAGCCCGGAAATCTTCATCGCCCGGCCGCGGATCTGGCTACGGACCCTTTCGAAGTACAGGGCGGTCATCTCCCCTGCCCCGGACTTCGCCTACGGCCTTTGCCTGCACAAGGTCAAGGACAAGGACATGGAAGGGGTGGATCTCTCCCATTGGAAGATCGCCCTGAACGGCGCCGAGCCGATCAACACCGAGGGGCTGGTCCAGTTCTGCGAGCGGTTCGGCCGCTGGGGCTTCCGGCCCGAGGCCATGACGCCGGTTTACGGCCTGGCCGAGGCGGGCCTGGCGGTGAGCTTCTCGGACTTCAAGATCCGGCCGGTCCTGACCGAGTTCGACCGCGATCTGCTCGCCGAACAGGGCAAGGCGGCTCCGGGCAGGGGCCGCACGCTCCCGTCGGTCGGCCCCCCTCTGCCCGGGCTCGAGGTGGAGATCCGGGACGAGGCGGACCGCGCCCTTCCCGCGGGCTGGGTCGGCAGGATCATGGCCAGGGGGCCGTCGATCACGAGGGGCTTCTACAACGACCCGCAGACGACGGCGGAAATCCTTCGGGACGGATGGCTGGACACCGGCGACCTCGGATTCTTCCACGAGGGCGATCTCTACATCGCGGGGCGGGCCAAGGACCTGATCATCATCCGCGGAAGGAATTACGCGCCCCAGGAGATCGAGGAACTCGTGCAGGACGTGGAGGGGCTTCGGGTCGGATGCGCGATCGCGGTGAGCCACATGACCGAGAGCCAGGGAGAACAGCTGATCGTGCTGGCGGAAAAGGACGCGCGAAGCGAGCGGCCCGAAGAAGAAATGGCGGCCGAGATCCGGGACCGGATCGTCTCGGGCATCTCGCTCACCCCGTACCACGTCCAGATCCTGGATCCGGGAACGCTTCCGCGGACTTCTTCGGGGAAGATGCGCCGCGCGGGGGCGCTCCAGATGTTCCTTTCCGGAGAGCTTCTTCCGCCGGAGAAGATGGGCGTCCTGAAGATGTTCCGGGAGATCGGCAAGTCCCAGCTCGCCTGGGGCAGGTTCTGGCTCCAGAAGCGGCGCGCCGGCCCATAGCCACCCCGCAGGGGGCGTGACGGCCAGGGTTCGGCCTCCGGGCAGAAGGAGATCCCGTGGACGTATCCATCCTCATCGTCAACTGGAACACCCGCGAGTACCTGCGCCAGGCCCTTCGGTCCGTCCGGGAGACCGTTCGGGGAATCGAATACGAAGTGATCGTCGTGGACAATGCCTCCTCGGACGGCAGCGCCGAAATGGTCCGCCGCGACTTCCCCGGTTTTCAGCTCATCGCGAACCCACGCAATCTCGGCTTCGCCCAGGGAAACAACCAGGCCATGGCGCTCGCCCGGGGCGAACATATCCTGATCATGAACCCGGACGTGGTCCTCGACCCCGATACGGTCCATGGGTTGCTCGCATTTGCAAGGGATCACCCGGATGCGGGCGTGGTGAGCCCAAAGCTCCTCAACCCGGACCGAAGCCTCCAGCCCTTCTACGGCAGGATCCCCACCCTCGCCACGGTGTTTTTTCTTTACACCCGCGTCGGGGGCTGGATCGACCGGAAGGCCCTCGGCGGCCGCATGAGGAGGCGGGAACGCTACGAGGACTACGGCGACTTTCAGGAGGTCCTCTGCTTCACGGACGGGGGTGCGGGCTTTTCCTGCTCCCTGATTCCAAGGAAGGTCATCGAGGAAATCGGCTTCATGGACGAGCGGTTTCCCGTCTTCTTCAACGACGGCGATTTCGGGATGCGCCTGTTCCGTGCGGGTTACCGTGCGTACATTCTCCCGCATGTCCGGGCGGTTCACTTCGGCGGCTCATCGGTCAGGCAGCTCGACCGGCTCGCCTACAATCAGGAGTACGTATACGGGCTGCGGACCTATACGAGCACGTACCGGGGATTCTTCTACAGCCGGGCCATCGAGGCCGTCCTCTCCCTCAACGTGCTGCTCGAGGCGCTGGGAAACGCCTGGTGGGTCCTGCGAGGAGCCAAGCCCCTGCGCTCCCTGGTCGAGCCTTGCGTGAATTTCGCCAAGGCCCTCTCTTACCGTCCCGCGAACGCACGCCGCCACATCTTTCGGCCCCTTTCCAAGCCAGGGAGTGGAGAGCCCAGAGGCTGCCCTCCCCCCCTCTGATCTTCTGCCGCTGTTTCATCAAGAATCTCGGGAAAAGATCCGAATGAATCTACGGGGAATCACACCCTGCGTCGAAAGGGCAGGAACAAGAAGAGGGCCTGTCTCGGGCCGGAACGATCGGAGAAAGCGACCCTACCGCTCCATGCTTCCCGCAAGAAACGTCGACGAACTCATTGCACTCGCCTATCGGGACGACCTGACCGGTCTGTACAACCGCAGGTACTTCCGAGAGGTGCTGACAAAGCCCCTCGAGGAGGAGGCGGATCCCGGCGCCTACAGCTTTCTGCTCGTGGACATCGATTTCTTCAAGGAAATCAACGACTCCTACGGACACCAGACCGGCGACCACGTACTCGTGACGGTGGCGGGTCTCCTGAACGACGCCCTGCAGGGCGAGGAGACCGCGATCCGCTACGCAGGGGACGAATTCATCGCGGTGCTGCCCGGGGCGTCCCGGGACGAGGGACTGGCCAGGGCCGGCCGCATCGTGGAAAGCGTGCAGAGGAAGGCCATCCCACTTGACGGCCGAAACGAGTACATTCAGCTCACCCTCTCCGTGGGCGTGGCCTCGTTTCCGACGGATGGGAACCATTGGGAAACGGTTATCCAGAAGGCGGATCAGGGCCTTTACGCGGCCAAGCAGAAGGGCCGGAACCGGGCCTGCCCGCCTCCCGAAGAAGGGGTCGGGATCATGCGGGGGGACGACCTGTCCGGTCTCTTTCCCTGCCCCAAGTTCATCGGACGAGACCCGGCCCTGGAGCAGGCTCTCCAGTCCATCGCGCTCCAAGCGGGAACGCGCGCGCCCGCTTCCTATCTCCTTTGCACGGGGGAGCGCGGATCGGGCAAGACCCGGTTTCTTCAGGAGGTCGCAAAGGCCCTCCAAGGGAGCGACGCCTGCGTGATTCGGCTGTCCGGCTCCGAGCAACTGAAGGAACTGCCTTACGGGGCCCTGATCAAGGGCTTCCTGGAGAGCTTCGGAACCGCGGGCGGGCTTCGCGAACGGTTGGGGGCCCCTCTTGCGCGCCCGGAGGAAGCCGTCTGGGAATCCTTGTTTGCAGGCGCCCAGGCCGACCCGGAAACGCTCTCGTGCGAGGCGGCCGGACGCTTGCTCTTGCAAACCCTTGCGGCACTCGATCAGGCCTCCCCGCTGGTCTTGCTGATCGACGACGCAGACCTGCTCGATCCTTCCACGGTGGCGCTCCTGCAGGCCTTCCAACGCCCGGAAAAGGCCGGGCCGGCCCCGTTCGTGCTGATGGCCGCCTGCGAGGACCGGGTGGCGTTCGAGCCTTCGGAGGCACCTCAGGAGACCGGGCAGGGGCGACGCGCCTCTGCTTCTTTTCTCCAGACGCCGACGCCGGTCGTCGAGCTCAAGCCCCTCCGCGGAACCGACGTAGAAGAGATGGTCCGAACCGTTTTCCCGACCCTTCGCGTGGAACCGCTCTTCCACACCGAGCTCCTCTTGCAGACCCATGGGAATCCCTCGCACCTGGAGGAGGCCCTGAAGTATCTCGTCCAGACCGGAAAGCTCGTCTATCACCGGAGCGCCTGGAGGTGGGAGGGGGACGGGCTTCAGGACCTGCCGGACACCCTGGAGGGCCTCCTGGAAAGCAGGCTTTACACCCTGGACCCGGAGGTGCGCACCCTGCTCGTCAAGGCCTCCCTGATGGGACCGGAGATCGATCCGGCTCTCATGCAGAAGCTCGAGCAGTCGAACGAGGGGCATCTGTGGGACCTGCTGGACAAGGCCCGCAGCTTCGGGGTCCTGCGCTCCAAGTCCCGTTGGGAGTACGACGACCTCCGGTTCAGCTCGAGAACGGCGCAGGAGATCTCCTACGACCAGATCCCTGAGGAGGACCGGATTACCTGGCATCTCCAGATGGCGAGGCTGTTCGAATCCCTTCGGCAGAAACCGAACCTGCTCCAGCTCGGTCCTCTGCTTTACCACGCCGAGATGGCGGGCCTGCAGACGGAGCTGAAGACCATCCGGGAGAAATTCAACCTGCTCAGGGCCCCGAGCCACGCAACCCTCCTTTCCGTGCCTCCGCGAAGGAAGAAGCGTTCCGCCCCGATCCGGCACAGCCCGATTCCTGCCGACGGATGGCCGCTCATTCAATCGCTGTTTCACCTTTTGCGCGCCGCCATCCAGAGCCTTCGGCTCTACCCGGAGACGAGCCCGACGGTATCGTCGGCCTGCCAGCGTCTGCTCGACGGCCTGGAACGGGCCTTTCAGGTCGCCGACTCCGTGCACCTTTCCGAGGCCGACGGCGTGGTGCTGGTCAACGGGGAGCCTCCGCCCTGGAAGGGCGAGGAAAGAATCGCCACCGAGGGATTCTACCGCTTCCTCGCCGATGCAAGCCTCAAGGACATGTCCTTTCAGAGGGGCGTGACCCTGCCCGAGATCAAGGCGTTTCTGCACGCCTGGAATACGGTGCTCACAAGTTCCATCGATCCCGGCGCGCAATGGGAAGCCTTTGAGGACCGGGATGACGTCAAGCACATCCAGGTGAACGCAAAGATCTACGTGGCCGTTTCCGACTCCAATCTCCAAACGGATGGGCCGCTCGTCGTCTCCTCCGGCCCGTCGGGAAGCCCGGTCGAGGACCTCTCCCGGCTCCTCGCGTCGCTGGAATCCAAGGTCCTCTCCCTGCGGGAGGCCGTCGGCGAGGAGGCGGTCGATCGGCAGGCGATCGATGCGTTCCTGCCGATCCTGGATCAGGCCCGTGAAATCCTGCCCGCCCTGCGGGAGAGCCTTTCCAAGGCTGCAGAACAGGCACGGGAAGCAGCCCAACTCCGCAGGACGGAAACCGTCCGGGAAAAGGAAGCCGGAGCAAAGAACGGCCCGCCGCCGGCCCCGGCAACGGGTCCCGACTCCCTTTCGGAAGACGATGTCCGCTGCTGCCTGGCGGACATCCTTTCCGGGGACTCGGCCCGCGAGGCGCAGGGCTACCAGCGGATCTCCCAGATGGGTTCCCAGGCGGTCGAGGCGCTGTACTTCTTCCTCTCGCGGACCGATGATGCGAGGGCGGGCCGCATCTGCGCGAACTTTCTGAAACCGCTGGCGCCGGACCTCCCCCGGCGGATTCAGGGCGACATCGAAAGCCGGATCGATCCCGCGGTCAAGCTGCGGCTGCTCCAGCACGCCGCCCCCGTCCTCGAGGCACGCGAGCGCCAGGCACTGCTCCTGGCGGCCCTGCAGCAGGACGACGAGCCCCCGATGCGCGAGGCCCTTCATCAGATCGAAACCGGTTTTTCCGCGGACGCTTCACGGCTTCTGCTGGAGGTCTTGCCGGGCTGTCCCGATCGGTTCCGCTACGACGTCTGTCTATCCCTCGGCAGGCTGGGCGACCCGCGCTGCATCTCCCCGTTGCTCGATCACCTGGACAGGGAAACCGCGCAGCGTGAGGCGGCGGAGGATCGATTCTCGGAAGGCCTTTGCCACGCGCTGGGGCATTTCAACGAGCCGCAGATCGTCCGGAAGCTCGGCCAACTGCTGGCATCCAAAGGCCGGTTTCCGTGGGCGAGGAGGCGCGTGCCCCCGGGCCTGCGCAAGGCGGCCCTGCTCGCGCTCATGAAGATCGGCGGGAACTCCGTCTACGCGACCCTGAAGAAACACGAGAACGACAGGGACCCGTGGATCCGCTTCCGTGTGAAGAGCTTCTTGAAGGGGGAGGCAATCCCCCAAGGCCCTGTCCGAAATGAGAAGCAACGCGGCGGGGGCCAAGATCTTCGACGCTGAAGCTCGCCGGCCGCCTCCTCCGCGCCATTCCCCCATTCCGGGAAACGGGCGGAAAGGCGGGAACGAAAGGCCGGGGGCCTCAAGGACGCCGCCCCCTCGATGCGACCGCAGAACGGGTCGGGTGCACATCCTATACCTATAGCTCCGCCAATTCTCTTTGCACCTTCCCAGGCTCGACCAAGGTCCCCAGACGCTCGAAGATGCCCAGGGCGAGCGTCAGGTACTCGCGGGCCTGCTCCACCTTGCCCTGTATCTTGTGGAGACGGCCGCAGCCCGCATAAGCAAGGCCGAGTTCATTCTCGGCCTTTGCATCTCGAAAGATGGAGATCGCCCGGGCGAAGCAAGGTCCTGCATCGTTTGCGCCGGTATGCAGCGCAACCTCGCCCAGCACCCGATGAGCCTTGCCCACATGGCCCCGGGCGTTACACCGCTCGGCAAGTTCCAGCAACTGCCCGGCCGTCCCTCTCGCCTTTGCGAACTCGCCGGCCAGCCGGTACCCTTCGGCGAGAAAATACGTATGCGCCAGCTCGGCGGGTACAAAGCCCGCTGCCCGGTCGACCGCGACCACCGTAGCCAATACCTCTATGCCTTTCTTCGATTCCCCGGCGTGGCACCAGGTCCATGCCAGGGGCCCCTGCGCAATGACCTTCTCCCCGGGTGTATGGGCCGTTGTCAACGCCAGCCATCCGTATTCGACGGCCCGTTGAAGGTCACGCTTGGAGGTGTATGCGAGCGAGATTGTCCAGGCCGCCCAGGTAATGAGGCTGTTGTCCGCGAATTCCCGAGCAGCTTCCAGCGCCTTCTGGCCGCGTTCGACCGCCTCGTCCCAACGGCCGAGTTCCGTCAATGCGTAAGAACTTATGAGCAGGGGTCGCGCGTAATTGCGAAGGTGAAAACCACCTTCCATCATGCGAAGGGCATCCTCCCCAAGGGCCAGGACTCTCTCGTAGTCGCCCCGCCATAGATGGGCCGATCCCAGAATGAAGGAGGCAAACCCGGTTTCTTCCGGATACCCTGCGGCCACAGAGCGTTCGAGCGCCTTGTTCCCGGCTTCGATAGCGTGCTCGAGGCGTCCGAAGAGAAACTGCCAGTAGCCCATGCGGGCGTAAAACATCCCTTGGAGCGCTCGATCTCGGATTCCGGCCGCCGTGGGTTCGCAGCGGGCCAAGATCTCCTGGTACTCCGTGAGCTTCAAGAGATAAAAGAACACGACGTGCTGATGGATCACAAGCGAGATCCGCCGTTCCCTTCTTTTCTCGGTGTCGGGCAAGGTGTCCAGGAGGTCCATGGCCTTGTCGAAATAGGCCTTGGCGTCCTCCAGGGCGTGGGCCCGGACCGCCTTGCGGTTCGCCAAATCCAGGTACTTCACCGCCTTGGCCGTGTTGTCGCTGCGCGCATAGTGGTGGGCCAGGAGTTCGTGATACTCCTCCAGCCGCTCCGCATAGATCTGCTCCATGGCGCGGCCGATCTTATCGTGGATCTCTCTCCTCTTCGTGTGCAGGAGGCTGTTGTAGGCCACTTCCTGCGTCAGGGTGTGCTTGAATGTGTAGGCGAGCTCCGGAAGGGCCTGCTTCTCGTAGATGAACTCCAGACCCTGCAAGTTGCGAAGCGAATCCTTCAGATCTTCCTTCATCCCGGTGATGGTTGCCAGGATGCGATAGGCAAATTCCGTGCCGATCACCGATGCCACCTGCAGGATCGTCTTCAGGCTCTCCTCCACCCGGTCCATCCGCGCGGCGATGATCCCCAGGACCGAGTCCGGCACATGGATCTCCGAAGCCTTCCGGGTCAACACGTAGTGATCGTTCTTCCGCTGAATCGAGCCGTTCCCCAGGAGGCTGTGGATGAGTTCCTCCACGAACAGGGGGTTGCCCCCGGCACGGCCCAGGATGATGCCCTGCAGCTCGGGCAATACTCTCGCCTCTTCGAGGACGGCCTGCACCAGCTCCGCGCTGTTACGGCCGGACAGTTCGTCCATGCTGATCTGCGTGTAGTAGGACGTGCCGTCCCACTTGTGCGTGTATCCCGTACGGTAGAGAAGGACGAGAAGGATGCGGGTGTTGGCCAGTCGTCCGATCAGATGCGCAAGGAATTCCTGTGAGGTCCTGTCGATCCAGTGAAGATCTTCCACGGCAAGCAGCAGGGGTCTCTTCTGGCTCAGGCTGACAAACAGGTCCCGGATCGCCTCAAATGTCCTCAGCCTTCTCTGCTGCGGCTCCAGCTGCAGGTATTTCTCGTCCTCCACCCGGACGGACAGAAGCTGGTGGAAGCAGGCGAGGAAGCCCAAAAGCCTCTCGTCGAGGCGGGCGAGCCTTTCTCTCACCTTTCTCTTGATCAGGGAATCCCGGTCTTTCTCCTGAATACCGAAATACGACTTCAGGATGTCCAGGATGGGCAGGTAAGGCATGGAGCCCCCGTAGTGGAGGCAGCGGCCCTCAAGGAAGGTGCAGTCTTCCCCGGGCAGTGTTTTCCTCAACTGCAGAATGAGCCTGGATTTGCCTACCCCCGCCTCGCCCACGATCCCTACGACCTGACCGGCCCCGTCGCGGGCCTTGCCGTAAGCCTCTCGAAGAGCCTCCAGCTCCTTGACCCGCCCCACGAACCGGGTCAGGCCTCGAGCCGTTGCGGCCTCGATCCGGGTCTCCACATGGCTCGGCCGGAGGAGTTCATAGGCCTCCTGGGGCTTTTCCTTGCCCTTGACCCCCACTCTCCCCAGCAACGCAAACTCGAAGTAGTCTCTGGCCAGCCGGTGCGTGTCGCCGGAGACCAGTATGCTGCCCGGCCGAGCCAACGTCTCCATCCGGGAAGCCATGTTCGTGGTGTCGCCGATGGCCGTGTATTCCATCCTCAGATCGTCGCCGATGGTCCCCACGATCACCGGACCGGAGTGAAGACCCACCCGCATCTTGAACTCGATCCCGCGGCTCCTGTCCATTTGCCTGCCGTACTCTGCCACCGCCTTCTGCATAGACAGGGCCGCGTGGCAGGCCCGCTGGGCGTGATCCTCATGGGCCAGGGGGGCCCCGAAGATCGCCATCACCCCGTCGCCCGTGAACTGGTTGACCGTCCCCTCGTGCTTGTGGATCTGATTCATGATGAGCCTGATGTAGCCATTGATGATCTGCTGGACTTCCTCCGGGTCGAGCTTCTCCGAGATGGAGGTAAAGCCGGCCACATCCGCAAAGAGCACGGTGACCACCTTACGCTCCCCCTCGATGGAGCCGCGGGTCGTGAGAATCTTGTCGGCCAGGTGTTTGGGAGTGTAAAGATCGGGTCGGTCGTAGTCGATGGTCAAGCCTTCCCGCCGCTTCCTCAGACCATGGCCGCACTCGTCGCAGAAGGCGTTCTCGGGCGGGTTCCGGCGGCCGCAATGCGGACACAATCTCACGAGTTTCGCCCTGCACCTGCCGCAGAACTTGGCCCTTTCCCGATTCTCGAACCCGCATGCAAGGCATTTCACGAAAGGTTCCTTCCGAACGGGTTCAGCACAGAAGGCATGGCGGGACACGGATGCCTACAAGTCACGCAACGGCAGGCCGGAGCCATGCCGCAAGCCAGCCGTCACGCAAGTCTCTTCTGAATCGTGATCCGCCTCCCTTGCATCGACAGATAGCCTGCAGCCACGAGGTCCCCTGGGATCCGGCTCGACCCTTTCCCGGGACGAGCCCCCCTGTTTGCGCTCTCCTGATGGGCCGCCTTTCCTGTGACAATCCACGATCCGCGACACACGGACAGCTTTCTTTTCGGACTCGAGCAAGACCGAAAGAAAGCGGAGCATGCGTTGCACCAATCGCAGAGGATGGAAGCGCCTGGGCGACTCGCAGGGGGCTCACACGACCTCAACAACCTGATGAATGCCACTGCCGCCTATGCGGACCCGCGTACGGTGGATCCGCTTCCGCGTGAAGAGCTTCTTGAAGGGAGAGCCAATCCCCCGAAGCCCTCTCCGGAATGAGAAGCAGCGTGGCGGGGCCCAGGACTCTCGACGTTAAAGCTCGCCGGCCGTCTCCTCCGCGCAGTGTCTCAATTCGTCGTCCTTGGTCGTCATCGCGATGATGTTGAGCTTCGAACGGAATCCCTGCTGCTCCTCGAGGCCCTGCTGCGGATAGAGCGCCTTGAGTTCCTGAATCACCTGGACGGCGACACCCGGCTCCTTGAAGTCGAGCAGGAGCATGAGCGTGCTCCAGTCGTCCGGCAAGCCGTGCTCCTTCATGTATTTCCGGACGGCAGGCTCGAACTTCTTGGTCCCGCAGAAGCGATGGATCTCGTTCCGCAGCTTTTCCTGTTCCGGATTCACCTTCTTCCCGCGCTTCCCCTGGAAAAGCCTGTCCGCCTCCCGGAGGATCTGCTTGCGGACCCAGCGGGAGCCCTGCCCGGGGGAAAAATCGCCCTGCCCTACGTGCCGGCTGCGGTCTTTGCGCCGGTCGCGTTCTCTCCAGCTCGGCTTCTCCCGAAAATCGTCGTCACGGTAATCGCCCACCTGCGTTTCTCCTCGCATCTTCTTGTTCGTCTCGGGGACATCAACTTGGCCCATCCGCGGCGCGCTCGCGGACATGGCCGCATCAACGAGTACGCATCTTCCCTGGCAGCGAAGGTTCGAAACCCTGACCCGCTTTCGATCTGGATGGAAGAAGGTGGAATCTCAAGCGCGGACGTTGCGTCCAAGGATGTGAGGAACGGGTCCCGTGGACCGGGAAGAAGACGCCTGCATGTCCGCCCTCTTGTATTTTCTGCGAAACCACCGATTTGTCAAGCTTTCATTTCTTTCCTTCCCCCATTTTCTTTCCCGGCGGTAACGGGCATACTGGGTGCGTATCCGGTTCGGTCCGACGTGCGAGGAGGTGGGTCCCCGCTCACCATGGCGACCGGCGCTTGCGGCATAAACTGCGACGTGTGCAGGCTCCGTGTGCGAGGCCTGTGCAGTTCCTGCGGCGCCGGGACCGAGGAAACGGGCCGAGAAAAGCTCGAGGCCCAAAGCCGGTTGTTCCAAGGATTCTGCCCCGTCCTCCGGTGTGCTGTCGACCTTCGGATCAGCTATTGCATCCGGGACTGCAGGCGCTTTCCGTGCGGCCGGTTCGAACAGGGGCCTTATCCCTTCAGCCGAGGATTCCTGGAGATGCAGAACAGAAGGCGGCAGGAAACCCGTTCGCCCGACGTCTCGCTCGATGCAATGACGCAATGGCAGCAAGAGGAGATCGACGCCTCCTTCTGGGAGGAACTCGGCCAATCGGACCCGGGGCGGGTCTGCCGCAGGACCCTCGCGTCTTACGACGCGGAGGCAGAGGGGTACCGGATCGCCCTGCTCCATCGAGACTACACGATCTACCCGTTCCGCAGATTCATTCAGCGCGAGGGGGATACGGCGGGCGGCTCCCACCGGCACGGGGACATCCTTTTCGACGAGGCCCTCGTCCTGGTCCTCTATCTGCTGCGGGCCCAGGAGATCCCCCTGGCCGGCAGGCAGCAGACCGAAAAGGATTTGCCCGGCGGCGAGACCTTTTTCCGAGGCCCGCATGAGCTCTCCCGCATGCCGATCCTCAAGCGTTTCGGAAGGGACCCGGTGGGTTTCCGGCAGGCGGCCGCATCGCTGGGCGGCCGGCGACTCGACTTCGGGGAGGCGGCCTATCGCTTCACCGCCCTTCCGAGGATCCCGGTGGATTACATCCTGTGGCCGGAAGACGACGAGTTCCCGGCCCGCCTCACCATCCTCTTCGATGCCTCCGTATCCGGGCACCTCCCGCTCGACGTCCTCTGGGCCCTGGTCCATCTGACGACAAGGCGGCTCGTGCACGCAGGATCCGAATCCTCGTGATCCGTGTGCGCGCGGGTTCCCCCCAATGGCTCTCAGGCATTAGCTTTTAGCTGTTAGCTGTTAGCCACCCCCCTTCCCGCGACCCGGACCCACCCTGCGGGGGAGGAGGCAAGGGGCGTCAAGCCAAGTGGGGGCATGGAAGGGCCAGGCCCCGGAGCACGGCCCCTCCGCCGCGGAATTTCGTTTTCATCTCCCTTGTGCTATTTTCTTGAAGAAAAACAAAACGCTGGATTCGAGTCGATCGAAGATGGAACCCGAGAAACCCAAGGCGCCGGTCGGCGGCGCCGACCGGCCCGCAGCATCCCTGCGAGAACTTCTCCGATGGGCTGCGGAAGAGCCGGACAGGCTCCTCGCGGCGTTCCCCGGACTGCCCTTCTCCGAACAGACGAGCCTCCTGTTGCTCACGTCGGGTCCGCTCCGGCAGGATCTCCTGCTCTCCTCTCCCTTGGCCGCGCAACTCGTCTCCAGGCTTCCCGACCAGGAAGTCTATCTTACGCTGAAAGAGATCGGCTTCGAAGATGCCCTGCCGATGCTCTCCCTGCTGACCGGCGAGCAGCTTCACTACGTAAACGATCTGGAGTCATGGAACAAGGAGCGGTTCGAGGCGGGCGCGTTCCTGAAACTGGTCGGTATGATTCATCAATGCGGGGAAGACAAGCTTGCACGGTGGTTGAATACCGTGGACCCGGAACTGCTCGTCCTGCTCCTGAAGGAGCTCGGATCGGTGACCAAGTTCGACGTGAGCGCCGACCCGTTGGAGGACACGGCCCCGCGTGTCTCGATCACCCATGACGGCTACTATCACTACCACCCGAAGCGCCAGGAATCGGTGCCCTTTATCGACCCGGTTCTTCGAATCCTCAAGACGACCAACCCGGAACGCTATGGAATGATCCTGGAGTCCGCCTACATGGACCTGCCCGCGGAGGTGGAGGAAGAGGCGTTGCGGTTCCGCTCCGGAAGGCTCGCCGAGAAAGGAATGCCGGGCTTTGAAGAGGCGTGCGAGATCTATCGCCCCCTCTCCGATGAGCGCTTCATGGAACTGGCCGCCGAGGCTCCTTCTGCGCGCATGCCTTCGGAGGAAGCCGTTGCCCCCTACCCCGTCCGCTGGATCCCGGCCGGATCCTTCTTCCGGGAGGCCCTGGCAGCCCTGGGGGATCACCCGGAGACGGACCGTATCCGGCTCGAACTCGCCTCGCTGGGAAACAAGGTGCTCATCGCCGGCGCTATGGATGTCACGAGCCCGGAATCGCTCAAGGTCGCGCTTCAAAAAGTGGCCGATACCCTCACCCTGGCCCTGGAACGCCTGGCAGGCAAGGACGTCCAAGAGGCCGCCGCATGGCTGGCGCGCGCCTGGCTGCATCATCTCTTCCGGCTTGGCGTGGGCCAGGCATGGCGGCTCGCGCAAAGGGCGCGCCGCCTCCGGGAGCAAGCCGGATTCCCCTGGATCGACAGGTTCCACGTTCTTGCGGACAGCCCCCTCGAGGAGACACTTCGGGGCCTGCTCCGGCCGAGGGTTTTGTTTTGCGACCTCCGGGGCGAGGGAGGTCCGGCCGAGTTCCGGGATTTCGCCGGAATGGGGGACGTTCGCATCACAACGGCGCGGCTCGAAGCCATCGAGGCCATGGCGGCCCTCTTCTCGAAGCATCTTCGCCTGCCCCCGCAGAGGATCAAGGAACTGTGCATCGAGGCCGGTCTCGGGGATCATCTCGATCGGGTCAAGTGGTCACACGTTCTCCAGACGGCCTGGGTGCTGAGGAAGCTGACCGGCAAGGCGCAATTCCGGCCCCTGCGTCCCGAGGAGGCCCACCGGTTCATCCGGGACGGCTTCCTTGCAGGGTCCGCAGCCTCCGGCAGAGGGCTCGATCCCCGGTTCACCGAAACACTCCTTTCTTGGGTCACCGAGCGGACAGGGGAGCCGGGTGAGGAATCCAAGGAGATCATTCGGGGCTGGGTCCGCGCCGGGGCCCGGGAAATCGAGCAAGAGCTCGCGGGAGTCGACCCCGGGCGGCCGGTCGATATCCGATTCGTTCGATCCCTGTGCATCCGCCAAGACACCCGTAGCGAAGGACAGAGATGACATCGCCAAAAGAACCGAGACAGATCGTGAAGCCAAGATCGGCAATCCGAAGCCTCTGCGCCCGGCCGTGGGTGCTCGCCCTTCCGGCACTCCTTCTGTGCGGAGCAGGCTGCGGAGGGGACGACGAACCGGAGGGGCCGAAGACGAGAACCGTCAGCCGGACAGGGGAGGCGGACTTCACCTCGATCCAGGCCTGCATCTCCGCCTCGAGCAACCGGGACACCTGCCTTGTCCGTTCCGGAACCTACCGAGAGAAGATCCGCTTCCTGGGAAAGGCGATCACCGTGAAGTCTTCGGCCGGGCCCGAAAAGACGTTCATCGACGGGCAGGCCCAGGACCCGGACAAACGGGGGCCGGTCGTCACCTTCGACAGCAACGAGGGGAGGGATTCGGTCCTGCAGGGATTCACGATCACGAACGGCTTCGCGCCGGGAGGCGGCGCCGTCGAGCACGGCGGAGGGATCCGGATGCTGGCCGCGGGTCCCACGGTCCGGGACTGCATCCTCGCCGCAAACCAGGCGGAGGGGGACGGCGGGGGGATCTACTGTCTCTCTTACGGGTCGCAACCGAAAATCGAGAACGTGATCTTCCGGGGAAACACGGCCGGAGCACAGGGAGGAGCCCTCTGCACCGTTTACGGAGCGCCTCATCTCGTGAACTGCCTGATCTTCGACAACGAGGCCGCCGAGGGCGGCGCGCTGGCCGCCCGCTATGGGGCCGCGCTGACCCTGACGGGCTGCACCGTGGCGGAGAATTCGGCCTCCCGGGCATGGGCCCTGTACATCAGGCGGGCGAGCGTCATGATCGAGGACAGCATCCTTTGGAACAGCCAGCCCTCCGGGGATCCGATCGTGATGGACTACGATCCGGACGAGGGGGAGCCCGAGCTGGAAGCCAAGACGGTCCTCTCCCTCTCCTACGTTTATCTCCAGGGGGGAACCGGCAGTGTCGCGTTCACGGAAGACTGCTCGGAGAACCCGGACCGGTGCTACCTCGAGCAGGCGCAAGGGATCCTCGGCACGGATGCGGACCCGCTCTTCGCAACGCGCGTCCAGGAGGGAACCGAGGAGGACGCGACGCAGGCCTTCTACCTGAGCCAGCCGGCCGCAGGGCAGGCCGTTCAGAGCCCCTGCGTGGATGCCGGCGGACGCAACGTCGAGCAGGCGGGCAGGGAGGACGGCACCACACGAACCGACGGCGTTGCGGATGAAGGCATCGTGGACCTGGGATATCACTATCCCGCAACCGGTTCCCTGCCCTGACGTTTGCCCTGACGGCAACGATCTGCTAGCATACCCTTGCAGTGGCTCCCCGCACGGCTCTGCCCGTTTCACGGTTGTGCGGGATTCGTATTCCCTGCCTTCCCGCTTTTTCTCTGGAGGCCCCGCGTCATGAAGCCCTTCGGACTGTCTCAAATGAAGATTCTCGAGGGAATGACGCCGGATGAGATCGAGTCGATCCGGCGGTTCTGCGAGGAGGTGTTCTATCCGTTCGACACCCTGCTCGCCTTTGACGGCGAGGAGGCGAAGTACGTCTTCCTGCTGCGGAAGGGGAGAACCGAGCTTGTGGCCCGGCACCCGAAGACCGGTCAGAAGATCGTGATCGCCAAGAAGGAGCCCGGCGAGACCATGGGGTTTTCCTCCCTGATCCAGCCCTATCAGATGGATTTCACGATCCGCTGCCTGGAAGACTGTCATCTCTACCGGATCCCCGGGCCCGTCTTGTCCAGGAATTCCGGCGGAACCCGAAGCTCTTCGAGAAGGTTCGGCACCGCATCGCGAAGCACGTCTTCCCGAATCTGGAGAAGGCCCTGGAGAGATTGCAGGAACAGGACCAGGGGAGCTGGTACCCTCAGGAGGAGGATCTGGGGCCCTCGGGGACGAAAGAAGGAGACATCCTGTAGCCATACGCGAGCCCAGGCAACGTGGACGCTCAAGCGGACGAAGGAATGCGAAGGACCGGATCGGGTCGGAAGCGAACAAGAAGGAGACACCATGGGCACGTACCTGAGGAAGCAGGCTGACTTCGTAGTCGTCGGATCCGGGCCGGGAGGCGCTACGGCGGCCCGCCAGTTGGCGGAGGCGGGCAAGAAGGTCCTCCTTCTCGAGCGCGGCAAGGATCATCGCGGCACATGGTATTACGGCACCCACCTCGGCTGCCTGCTTTACTGCGACAAGATGGGCATGCTGATGACCCAGGAAGGCCTTCAGATCGTTCGCGGCATCATGACCGGAGGCTCGACGAACCTGTTCTGCGGATGTGCCTCTCCCCCGCCTTCCTGGCTCAAGAACCGTTACAAGATCAACCTCGATTCCTTTGTCCGGCAGACCGTCGAGGAGCTCGAGATCGCCCCCCTGCCGCGAGCGCTCTGGGGGCGGGCGACCCAGCGGGTCGAGGAGGCGGCGCGGGAGCTGGGCTACGCATGGGAGCCGCAGCCCAAGTTCATGAAGGTCAGCCGCGGCGAGCCGTTCGATTGCGGGGCCAAGTGCATGCTCGGCTGCCGCTGCGGGGCCAAGTGGACGGCGGCTGAATACGTGGACCAGGCGGTCCAAGCCGGATGCGAGATCCTCGAGGGGATGACCGTTACCGAGGTCCTCGTGAGCGGCGGGAAGGCGCAAGGGGTTGTGGCCAAGGTGTCCGGGGGCAAAGGCGTCCTCCGGGTGGAGGCGCCGACCGTGATCCTCGCGGCCGGCGGGATCGGTTCGCCGATCATCCTACAGCACTCCGGGGTGCCGGAGGCCGGGCGCGGCATGACCATGGACACGACCGTGATGGTGTGCGGGGAGTCCCGGAGCGAGGGCATGCACATGGATCCTCCGATGGCCGTCTCATACTGCGACGACGAGAACGGATACATGCTGAGCACGCTGATCGATCCCTGGCTCCTCTACCCGCTGATCCATGCCTGGCACGGGCCCAGGAACCCGCTCCGGTTCCTGCGATACGGAAAGACCCTGGGCATCATGATCAAGCTGAAGGACGAGATCTCGGGCGGCATCAGCGTGGAGGGCAAGATCTCCAAGCCCATGACCGACCGCGACCGCTGGCGCCTGAACCATGCCTCCAACGTCGCCAGGAAGATCCTCATCCGGGCGGGCTGCAAGCCGGACTCGGTATTCGTGGGGCCTCTTCGGGGAACGCACCCGAGCGGCACCGTCCGTATCGGCGAGATCCTCAGCAGCCGGCTCGAAAGCCCGATCCAGGGGTTGTACGTGAGCGACGCAAGCTGCTTCCCCGAGGCCCTGGACCGGCCCACCGTCCTGACCCTGATCGCCCTGTCGAAGAGGCTCGCCAAGGACCTCCTGGAAAAAGACAAGGCCAACGCCAGGCCCGGACCCAAGACCTCTGCCGACAAGGCGCCTCGAAAGAGGAAAAAGAAGTCCGCGGACGGGGCCAAGCCCCCGCCGGGGGAAGAGCCCTCCGAGGACGCCTCCGTCTAGCCGCCCGGCGGCGGATTCCCGTCCTCCCCTTGTGAATCCACTCCGAGCGGCCTAGAATGCCCGGCAATTCCGAAGTCGGGAAAGGAGCCGGGCATTGCATCCGCTGCGCAGCCCCCTCGTCTGGTGCGCCACCACCTATTTCGCCGAGGGGTTTCCCTATTCGCTCGTCCGGCAGATCTCCTCGGTCTATTTCAAGGATCACCAGGCCTCCCTCCCCGCAATCGGCATGACCTCGCTTTACGGCCTTCCCTGGACCCTCAAGTTCCTCTGGGCGCCCTATCTGGACCGTTACGGAACCAAGCGGAAATGGATCCTGGCCCTCGAATGCCTGCTGTGCCTGTTCATCCTGGCCTTTGCCGGCACGAGCCATACGGCGGCCGCGCTCAGGGCGGGCGCCATGCTCTTCATGCTGATCGCCGTCCTGGCGGCCACCCACGACATCGCCATCGACGGCTACTACCTGGAGGCCCTCGATCGGAAGGGGCAGGCCCGGTTCGTGGGCTACCGGGTGATGGCCTATCGAATCGCCCTGATCGCCGGCGCCGGCGGCATCGTCACCCTTTCGCATTACCTCGGGTGGGCCATGGCCATGGCCGGGGCGGCGCTCGTTCTGCTTCTCCTCTTCCTCTACCATGCCTTCTTCCTGCCCGCTGCCGAAAAGGAGACCCTGCCGATCCGCGCCCTCCTCACCGAGAGCAGCGCGAGGCGCGCCGCGGGCGCCGGCCTGGCGGCCCTCCTCGTCACGGGAGGCATCTTTCTGTGCAGAGACCGGCCGTCCGTGGCCGGCCTCCTCGACGCCATGGGCAAGGTCCTTCCGCCCGCCGGCTGGGTGAGCGTTGCGCTTTTGGCAGCCCTTGTCGTCCTTCTGGTCTTGCGCAACCGGATTCGCAGGCGCTTGTTTGGGTCCGGGTCGTTCTATGCCAATGCCTTCCTCGCCTTCCTCGACCAGGAACGCATCGGATGGGCCCTCGCCTTCATCGTGCTCTACCGTACCGGCGAATCCCTGCTGGCGGCCATGACGGCCCCGTTCCTGCTCGATCTCGGCATCAACAAGGCGCAATACGGAGTCCTCTCCGGGACCTTCGGGATCCTCTTCTCCATCCTCGGCGCCCTGACAGGCGGCGCATGCATCGCCCGGTACTCTCTCGCGAAGACCATCTGGCCCTTCACGCTCGCCCAGAACCTGACCAACCTGGTCTACATGGCCCTGGCTTACGCCTACCGTTCCCTCCTCCTGCCGGAACGGGCGGCCGGGGAGGTCTCGCTCTTCGTGGTGGGAGGCGTTCACTGCTTCGACCAGTTCGCCGGGGGGCTGGGAACGGCCGTCTTCTCGTTCTACCTCATGCGCTGTTGCCGGACCGAGTTCAAGGCCTCTCACTTCGCGATCGTCTCCGGGATCATGAGCGTGGGCGGAATCGTTTTCGGCATGACCAGCGGCTTTCTCGCCTCCTGGCTCGGCTACTGGCGGTTCTTCGGCCTGAGCTTCCTGGCCTCCCTCCCCGGCATGTGCCTGATCGGCTGGATCCCGTTCCTGAAAGAGAACCCCGAATGACGAAGCCTTCTCCATCGCCTGACGGCCCGGGCGATTCCGGCCGCCCGGCACGTCCGCCCCGCGGCCTTGCCACGCCCCCCTTCATGGACTATCCTGGTGGCCGACCCGGGCGGAAAGGGACCGGATCCGACGCAGGCCTATCCGCCGCGGCTGCGCCGCGGGCAAAGCGGCGAGATTGCTCGCCGCGGCGACCGTCGGATCGAGCCGCCTCAGGGACGGCGTTACAGGCCGGCCTCAGGCGGCGGCTGGAACCGCGGAGGATGGCACGGCGCGAACCGTCCGAGACATCCCGGCAATCACCCGGTAACGGAACCCAGCGATGCTCTACGTCGAACCCATCTACCGGCCCCCCTCCGAGGCGGGCAGCCTTCTCGTCCAGGCCACGATCGGCTGCTCGAGCGCGGCGCAGGGGCACTGCTACTTCTGCGGCTCCTGGCTGATCGATCGCGAAATCCCCCGGAAGAAGTTCCGGGTTCGTCCGGCCAAGGAGGTCCTGCGGGACCTGGACGAGGCCCGGCAGCAGATGGGTCCGGGCGTCCGGAGGATCTTCCTGCTCGACTCCAACGCCATGATCATGCGGGCCGCCGCGCTGGAAGAGATCAGCCGCCACGCTTACGCGCTCTTCCCCTCCCTCGAGCGGGTGAGCGTCTATGCCTGCGCGGGCGACATCCTGCGCAAGTCCGATGAAGATCTCAAAAGCATACGAAGGGCCGGCCTCTCGCTGCTCTACGTCGGGCTGGAGAGCGGCAACGAGGAGGTGCTCAAGCTGCACAACAAGGGAAACACCGCCGAAGAGACCGTCCGGGCATGCGCCCGCGCCGCGGAGGCCGGCTTCGAGATCTCCATCACGGTCATCCTCGGGCTGGGCGGCCGGAGGCGCAGCCTTGCCCATGCCAGGGACACGGGAAGCATCCTGTCCAGGATTCAGCCTGACTACCTCGGGGCCCTCACCCTGATGGTGGTCCCCGGGGTGCCGGTCGAGAAATGGATCGCCCGCGGGGAATTCGAGCTGCTCTCCCAGGAGGAGATCATCGATGAACTTGAAGAGATGCTGAAGGCCATCCGTGCGGACCGGCCGATCGTCTTCCGCACGAATCACGCATCCAACTATCTGCCCCTTCGGGGAACCCTGCCCCGGGACAAGGAGCGTCTGCTCCAGGTCATCCGCGAGGCACGCGAGCGAAGAGTTCCCCTCCGGCCCGAGCACATGCGAGGACTCTAGCACCCATGGCGACCCCGTTCCCCTTTCCGGTTCCATCGCAAGGACGGCCGTGAAGGACGAGAAGAAGCTCCCGTGGAATCGTATCATCAACAAGGCCCTGGTGCGCCTGGCCGCTTACACGGTCCCGTACCTTTATTTCGCCTATTTCTGGTTCGTCTGGGCCACCAGCCGGATCATTGACCTGACCTCTCCGCTCGATGAGGAACTCCGCGAGCACGACCGGGGACTCGTCGCGGCCGTGTGGCACCAGGACGTGCTCTGCGTGCCCTGGGTTTACAGAAGGCTTCATCCGCACACGATCGCCAGCGTGGGGGATTCGGGCGAGGTGATCACGCGCCTGCTCAGGCTCTGCGGATACACGGTGTTCCGCGGGGGCTCGAGCAAGAGGGAAAGCCGCAGGAAGAAGGTGCTCGGGGAGTTCATCCAGCACCTCCGGACGGCCGACAGGCCCGTCGTGGGGATCACGGTGGACGGCTCTTCCGGGCCGGCCTACCGAATGAAGACGGGCGCGATCGTGATGGCCATGAAAATCGAGGCGCCTGTCTTTGTGGTCCGCATCTGGAGCAAGAGACGCATCCTGCTCAGGACGTGGGACCGGATGATGCTGCCTCTGCCCTTCAGCGAGATCGTCATCCTGGCGCGAGGGCCGTATCCCCTGCCGGATCGTATCGAGGACAAGGAGGTCTTCAAGCGGTTCCATCTCTTTGTGGAGGACCGGCTGCTGGCCGCAACCCACGAGTGCTTCGCCATGCTGGACCGACACATCGACCCGGATCTCCTGGCCCTTTTTCCCGAAGGCTGGCATCCGGATCCGCCGGGGAAGGAACCGGCCCTGAGAGGAAACGCCTAGTTGCAGATGCGTCGAGCCCTTTCTGCCGTGTTGGGTGCCCTGCTGCTGGGCTGCGCGGCCGGCCCTCCCGGCGCCCCGCATCCGGGTCATGGGCTCGTCCTGCATACCGCGGAACCATCTGCCGAGGCGCAGGCGATCGCCCGGGAGGCGCAGGATTTCCTCGCGGACCTGGGCCGCTACCTCCGTCTCGACGTTCCGCCCGCACACCTTCTGAGGATCTACCATTACCCGAACCGCTGGGCCCTGTGGCGGCATCTGAACCGGCAGGCCCCTGCCCATCGTTGGAAGCGGGGCGTGTGCTACGAAACCGAGGCGTTCTACGTGGTCACCCTCTCCGGAGAACCGGGCGGCAGGGGCTTTCAAGAGATCCTGCGGCACGAGCTCGCCCATTACCTCCTGGCGGTGCACTTCTGGGACATACCGCCCTGGATCGACGAGGGTTTCGCCCAGATCGCGGCGTGCGGACCTCCCTTCCCGCATCTTGAGGACGATCTCAGGAGGGCGGCTCAGCAGGAGGCGCGGCGGGACGGCGTGCAGCGATGCCGGGAGCTCCTGCTGATCCCGGCCGGCGGGACGCTGACAGCGTCCCGGTACCGCCTCGCCTGTGCGCTCGCCGCCTCTCTGTTCGACCGCTCGCCGCAGGCCGCGCCGAGGTCCCTGATCCGCTTTCTCGGGCAGAGCCGTGACGACGCCCCTGCGGAAGAGGCCTTCCGGACAAGCTGGGGAGTCTCCATGGACGAGGCCTGCCTGCAAATGGCAGCGTGGGCCGAAGATGAGGAGCGGGAGGGCGAACGCCGAGCGGGGAACTGAGGGGCCCTTCAGGCGGCAGGCAGGCCCTTGAGGATCCTGCGGTTCCCCTCCCGCGCGCGCTGCTTGATCTTTTCGATCGTGATCCAGGGCTCGGGCAACACGGAGGCCGCAAAAAAGCTGTTGTTGTGCAGCAGCGGCTCGTCCTCTGCGGGTTCCGCCTCCTGCCCTCCCGTCTTTCCGTCCGGCGTGCCCGGAATCGGGCTGAACTCCGAAAGCCGCACCTGAATGCCGCACCGGTGAACAAAACGGATGGACGCCAGCACCTCGTCCGGGGACTGCCCGGGCATGCCTACGAGCAGGTAGGCTGCCACCTCCCTGCCGGTGAATCCGGCCTCCTTCAGGGCCTCCACGGCCGCCTCGAAGGCCTCGTTGGTGATCTTGCCCCCGGTGCGCGCCTGCCCCCCGGGGTCGGCCGTCTCCAGCCCGAGTCGCACCGTTTGAAATCCTGCGCGGTACATCCGACGGGCCGCCTCCCGGGTGACCTCGGCTGCGTGCAGTCCGTTCGGCGTGTGAAAGACGCACCGAAGGCCGCGCCGCAGGATTTCCTCGACGAGCGGGTACAGGTGCCTCTCCGGCCGAAAGAGCAGGGCGTCGTCGAAGAAAACGACGTGCCGGATGCCGTGCCTGCGGGTGTAGTGGCCGATTTCGTCGGCCACGCTCCCGGCGGATCTTCTCCGGAAGACCGGGTGCAGTCGGTGCGAGGCGCAGTAGGTGCACCGATACAGGCATCCTCGGGACGTCTCGATGCCGATGTAGCCGGGCGGCGGCCGGCCCTGCCACCGGAGTTCGTGGGCGGGCATGGGCAAGGCGTCCAGGTCCGCGGGGGCCCCTGCCTCCATCCGGACGCGCGAGGCCGGCCGCCCCTTGCCGGGACCGGCGACGCGCGGCGCGGCCAGGGCGTGCTCGACCAGTTCCAGGATCGCTTCCTCCGCCTCGCCTTCCACGACCCAGCCGGCACCGGACCACCGGCAGGCATGCTCCGGGCAGAGGCTGGCATACGTGCCCCCCAGGATCAGCGGAACCCCGGGCCAGCGCTTACTGAGCCGCCGGATGACCTCGAACACCCCCGGGTACCAGTACGTCATCGACGAGGTCACGAGCACGAGGTCCGGCCTGTCCATGCGCGAGAGCCGTCCGAGGAACTCCGGCATCGCCATGCCGTACCTTCCGTATCGCCTCGGCACGGACAGGAGTGCGCCCGGCTTGGGGATGTGCGTTTTATAGAACTTGCCTCTCCCGTCCGTCCGGGCCTTCACCGCAGCGCCGCCCAGGCAGTCCAGAAGCTCAATCCGGAAGGCCGCCCGCCGCAGGACCGCCCCGATCGAGAGCAGGCCGAGCGGCTCGCACCAGAGATTGAAGGCGGCGAAATCGTAGATCCATGGATTGACGAGCAGCACGTGGGGACGGGACGGCAAGGCTTCGCTCCACCGTACGAGGTGCATCCAGCATAGCACATCGCAGCCTGCTTCGTTGACCCCCATTGCGGGCATTCTATAGAATGAGAAAGAAATCCCGAGAAGAAACGGTTGAAATGAATCGTGACAAGTCCAGGGTCGTCTGGGTCCGAGCGAACGACCCTTCGCCGGAGAGGCTCAAGAAGTCCCCGGCGGTTCTCCGGAAGATGCTCGAGGCCGGGCTCGAGGAACTGACCGGCATCCGGGATCCCCGCGCCGCATGGTCTCGTTACATTCTTCCCGCCGACATCGTGGGGATCAAGGTAAACTGCCTGGGCGGCCCGGACATGTGCACCCGCCCGGCCCTGGTGCAGGCCGCGGTGGAGAGCCTCCGGGGGCTCCCGCTTCCCCCGGACCAGGCCCTGGTCTGGGACCGGAGCAGCCGGGAACTCGCCCGCTGCGGATTCGTCCTGAACACCGGGAAGAGGGGCACGTATCGATGCTTCGGGACGGACGAACCGGAAATGGGATATGAAAAGGAACTCACCGTGCAGGCCTCGATCGGCAGTCTTTACAGCACGCTTCTGACCCGTCACTGTACGGCCATGATCAACATGCCCGTTCTCAAGGACCACGGGCTCTGCGGGTTGACGGCCTCGCTCAAGAACATCTTCGGGGCGCTGCACAACCCCAACAAGTATCACGAGGACCGGTGCAACCCGTTTATCGCGGACGCCTATGCCGTTCCCATCGTTCAGAAGAAGCACCGTCTCGTCGTCTGCGATGCCCTCGTGGTCCAGTACAAAGGGGGCCCTTCCTATCACCCGCAATGGGCGGAGCCCCTCGGGAGCATCCTCCTGGCGGAGGATCCGGTCGCCCTGGACAGTGTCTGCGCGGGCATCCTGGACCGGATCCGCTCCCGCTACGGCCTTCCGGGCATCGAAACAGGTGGAGGCTTGCCGGCGTACCTCACCACGGCCGCGGATTCGAGCCATCGGCTCGGCCGTTGCAGGACCGAGGAGATCGATCTCATCGAAAAGGTCCTCCAGGTCTGAGAGCCTTTCGCAAGAAGGAGCGGAATGGATCGAAGAGACTTCCTGAAAACCGCTGCAGGCTCTGCCTGCCTGCTCTCGCTGTCGAACCTGCGGCTCGGATCCGCGGAGCCGGGCGTCTCAGAGCCTCCCGTGGTCCTCGGGCCGGAGGGGGCCTGGGCCGAAACCCCGGAGGCGCTCCGCGAGGCCTCCTACTACACGAAGCTCGAGCACAAGGAGGTCGAGTGCCTGCTCTGCCCCCGAAAATGCCGGGTGGGGGACCAGGAGCGGGGCTATTGCGGGGTGCGGGAAAACCGGCTCGGCACCTACTATACGCTCGTCTACAACCGGCCCTGCACCGCGCGGCCGGACCCGATCGAGAAGAAGCCCTTCTATCACTTTCTCCCGCGGTCGCTCGCCTACTCGCTGGCCACGGCCGGCTGCAACATGAATTGCAAATACTGCCAGAATTGGGAGATCTCCCAGGTCCGGCCCGAACAGGTCCGCGACTTCCTGCTGACCCCGCAGGACTGTGCGAGGCAGGCCCTCTCGCTGGGCTGCCGCTCCATGGCGTACACGTACACCGAGCCCGTCATCTTCTGGGAGTACATGGCCGACATCTGCGCCCAGGCCCGCAAGGCAGGCCTGATGAACACCATGATCTCCGCAGGGTTCGTGGAAGAGCAGCCCCTCCGGGACCTGCTCCCCCTCATGGACGCCGTGAAGATCGATCTCAAGGCCTTCTCGGAGACCTTCTACCGCGACGTATGCCGCGGCCGGCTCGATCCGGTCCTCCAGGCCCTGAAGATCCTCCGGCAATCGGGCGTCTGGCTGGAGATCGTCTACCTCGTCCTGCCCACGATGAACGACGGCACGAAAGAGATCCAGGCACTCTCCGCCTGGGTCGCGAAACAGCTCGGCCAAGATGTCCCCATCCATTTCACCCGGTTCCAGCCCACCTACCTGCTCAAGAATCTGCCTCCCACGCCGGTGGATACCCTGGAGCGATTGAAGGGCATCGCAGAGGCCGAAGGCCTCCGGTACGTCTACATCGGAAACGTGCCCGGGCACCCCGGCGAGAGCACCCTGTGCCCGGAATGCAGGACCCGGCTCGTTCACCGGACGGGGTACAACGTCCGCATCGAGGCCTTGCGCGGGGGCGCCTGCGGTCAATGCGGGCTCAAGATCCCGGGGGTCTGGGAAACACAAGGCAAGGCCGAAACGTAGCCGCGAGTGAGGCGTTCAAAAATGACTCCCGCTCCCGGCGGTTCTTGGCTTCCGCCATGCCGAGGGAAAACCCCTCATAAAGACTCGGAACAACCGCACGCCCGGGCCCCGCGTGCATTCCCAACCCGCAAGACGCCCTTCCGTGGGCACGAGAAGAATACCCGGCCGGTCATGATTGGGTACATCAGGTCAGGCGGTCACGGTTCGAAGAACGCTTCGGCTCAAGGAGCGGTTCGTCCGGGTCAAGGGCCCTCTCCTTCAGGTTCGCCCGATGAATTCGCCGAACCTCTTCAGGAACAGCCGGATGTCGTCGAGATGCGTCTGAAGGATCCGGTAGAGTTCCCCTTCGGCAATATCCCAGTAGATGTGAACGAGCCGGTTCCGGAACCGGGTCATCCGGATCATCGTGTCGGAGAATTCCTTGTCAAGAGCGCCTCTCTCCTGCATGACCCGGAACGTATCAGCGTAGTCTTCCGGGGTGCGCAAGCAATTCTTCGCGATTACGTGGTGGCAAAGGTCCACCGCGCCCTCGATAGCGACAAGAAGGTTGTACTTGGAGCTGGCCACTCTGTGCGGGTCGGCCGAAAACTCGGACTCGGGAAGCCGTCGGAGCTCTTCGAGTCTCTGCAGGGCGGTCAGCATTTCAGAGGTGATCTTCCTGACCCTGTCCCCGTTGTATTCCAATGCCAAGAGTCTCCCTCAGATACCTCTTGTGGAACGGCGCGAAGTCGAAGTAACGGGACAACGTGGTCTCCACAAAGACCGTTCGGGCCTCCTCGTCCGCTACCCAAACCGGCTCACCGTTCTTGATGACGCTGTAACGGAAGGAAACCGGCGCCGTGTTGAGAATCCGTACGTCCACCGGGTACACGCCACCCACCGCCTCGATGAGTTCTGTTTCGATGTCCAACTCCGCCTGGACCGTGGAGGAGGGGACCTTCTTCAAATGCAGTGCGATATCGATATCCCGGAACCGATCCCGGGTGAGGAAAGAGCCATGGAGATAGGCGAAGGAGAGATCCGAGCGCCCGGCCAGGGCATCCCGAATGCTTTCGCGCAGAGCGTCTCGATCGCGGCCGGGCAGATGGAAATAGGTCGTTTTCATGAAGCGAAGCCTAACAGATGGGTTCCAGGTTGGCAAGGTCCCGGCCGGGGGATGTTGAGAGTTCATCGTGATGTTTCGGAAACGTGCCCCTGGCGCGCCGCTTGAACCTGTCAGGGCGCCCCGAACAGATCGCTCCACTCCCACTCGAGGCGCGGCGTCCGCCCGACGCCGTCCAACCTGCCATCCGCCCACAGCGTCATGTCGCCGCGGCCGCGGTAGGCCACGCTGAAGAGATGCAGCGAGAGCAGCGGATCGTCCTGCTCGACGGCCAGCAGGTCCCAGTGGCTCGCGAGGGTCTTGGGCGACTCGTCGTCATAGTACGCGTCCGCACCGAAGTCCTCGTCCTGCGGCGTGAAGGTCCCGTCGGTCCACATGTTGGTGGTAATCATGGCCTCCCCGTGGTGCCATGCCGCCTGGGGCATCCGGAGGTGATAGAAGTCGGGCCCGGCCGCGCTGGGGTTGGCGGTCATGACCCCGCCGAACCCCTCGGGGGTGTGGTAGTTGACGAAGCCGTGCGTCATGATCTCGTAGCCCTGCAGCTCGGTGAATACGTCAGTAAGGTGCGTGGAGGGGTCCGGATCCGTCGGGTAGGTCAGTGCATGGCGGGCCGCGACCATGCGCGACATGCGCCCCGGCGAGAGATCCTTGATATAGGTGTTGTAGTCGTGCAGCGAGGCCAGGCTGCCGAACTCGTTCACCCCGGTCACTACGGTTACGAAGCCGGGCCAGCCCAGGCTGACCCATTCCGGAGAGCCGTCTTCAGGGTCCCATGCGCACAGCACGTGATGGTTCGCCAAGGGGACAGGACTGGTATAGTCCATTCGACGAGTGGCCAGGGTCCTGACCGGCTCTTCAACGTACCTCCCCCAGCAGATGTGGCTGCGACACGCGGATCCCCAGTCCCCAACGGTGTTGATCACCTTCAGGTCGAGATCGTCGATCCGGGCCGAGGGGTGGGTGGCGGCAAGGGAGGCGACCATGCCGTCGAACTCATCTTCGATCCCCGGAGGCTGCCAGACAGCGACCGCCATCAGGTTCCGAAAGTTGCTGTAGTTTGTTGCGCCGATCTTCTGCTTGAACTGGGCGACGCCCTTCACGATGGAGTTCCCGAGGAGGCTCGCATGGGCATAGCCCATTTCGTAGTGGGAGCCCCAGACGCGCAGGACGGTATACCCCTTGTCACTGATGTTGAGCTCCTGCTCCAGAATGATCCCCTTTACGCAGCCGTCATCCGGGGCATCCGCAATGCCGTCGCAGTCATTGTCCAGGGCGTCGCTGCAGATCGGATCCCCGTAAGACCCTTCCGCAGCCCCGGCATGAATACATCTCGCGCAGGGTGCACACTCCGTCTCCCCGCACGTGCAGGTCGCGCAAATCGACGGGTCGTCTGTGGAATCGTCGTCACAGTCGAATCCGGGCTGGGTACACAATGAATTGGCCGGATTTCCGTAGCCGTCTTCATCTTTGTCCACGCATTCTTGTTCGGGCGGCCATGACTCCTGACCCAAAAGAAACAGGCCGGACAAAAGCAGGGTCCCAACCCAGACAAGAACGAGGCTTCGTCGAAACATGGTCGATCCTTCCCTTTGTTGGCAGACACGGCCTTGTGATTAAGAATTCGTGCTATCCCTCTTCCTGCGACCTATCTTCAGAAAGAAGAGAGCACCTACGGGTATGAGGAAGAGTGCCAGGGAATTGAACGTCCCGGATGCACTCAGAGAAGACTTTCCATAGACTGAGGCTTCGGCATTGGCAACTCCGGTGTATTGGCAGCCATGGTCCGCACCATCCATCGACCCATTGCAGTCATTGTCGAGGCCGTCACGGCAGGAGGGATCCCACGGCGGGCCTTCTTTGGCTCCAGGATTGACATGGACGTCCTCGTCGTCACAGTCAGCCTCAGCATACGTACATAAAACGCATCCAGGATCTCCGTAGCCGTCCCCATCGAGATCCGAGCATGGAAAGGCGATCTCATAACTGCAGAAGGCCGGGCCGCCGCCCTGGTCGTCAAAGTGGTCTGCACTCCCGCCCCACGACCGAGCCTTCACATAGTAGGTCCCCGTGTACGCAGCGGGCCAGGAGACACGGGACCGGAACTCATATCTTCCGTAAACGTAGTCAACATCGTCGTTCATGGTCACCAGGGTCCCGGAATCGTCATAGACCTCCAGAATAGTGTCCGGCCATGAGCCAATCAGATCAAGGGTCTCCACGGTATACTCATAACCGTCAAGGGCACTTACCTTGATCCAGTCAACGTCCCCATCCGGGTGAATGACGCGGGTCTGGACCTCGCCGGGCAGGAGAGCCTGAGCATCGTGTGGCAAGTTGTCCTCCTCATACCGATCCGGAGAGAGAACCTCGGCAACGAATCCCAGATTCAGCTCTCCGGTGATTGTCACCGCAATCTCACCCAAGGGCGGCACTTCTCCCCAACCAAACGTGAGCGAGATCGGGCCCTGTATGGTGATCGCATACTCGCTCAAGCCGTCGGCGTCGCTGTCTCCAGCATCCATCAACGTGCCCGAAACCGGGAAGGGATCAAAGTACCAACCGAACATCTCATCTTCAATAAGAGTCGAGCCTGCAATTTCGGCCGACAGGACAAACTCCGTGTCCAATTCGAGGAAGGTGGTAAAGGAGCCGTCCGAAGGATCCACAACGGCGGGGAAAAAGGAATAGCTGTACGGGGCTCGAACCTTCAGGGCCTCGAGTGTTCCGCGTATTCTCCAAATCCAGACAGGAAAGGAAAAATCGATTGTACTCCCTCTGAGAAGGAGGTCGGGTATCTGCAGCAATCCGATGCGTTCATCAAAGTGAACCCTTGCCTTTCCGGAAAGGCCCGCTGTCTCGTGATACTCGAAGGAATTACCGCCAACCTCCCAGAGAACGGAGAGCACAGTGGAATTCTGCCCCGTACTATTATCCGTGAAAGCCAGAAGCGGGCAGTCCCGGTCCTCAGCATCGATGGACCCGTCGCAGTCATCGTCGACGCCGTTGGTGCAATCTTCAGGCGCCCCGAAATTCACCTTCGGATTGGTATCGTCGCAGTCCGGTTGGGGACGGGTGCAATTCCGGCAGCCAGGATCCCCATATCCGTCGCCGTCGTTGTCGATGCATTCGCAGCAGGCGCTGTCTTGCGCATCCGCCTTCCCATTGCAGTCATTGTCCACCGTGTCGTAACACGAAGGATCTCCGAAAGGCCCTTCTCGGACTCCTGGATTCACCTGAGGGTTGCTATCGTCACAGTCCAAAACATACCGCCCGCCCCCATAATAGCACCACCAATCAAAATAGGTGCAATTCGGATTGCAGAAGACTCCATATCCGTCTCCGTCGTCGTCTATGCAAGGACAGTCCCAGTCCTCACCATCGGTGTACCAATCGCAGTCATCATCCATCCCGTTGTCGCAATCCTCCTGTACCCCGGGATGCACGTTGGCCTCGCTATCGTCACAGTCCCATTCATCATAGGCGCAGTTCTCGCACCCGGGGTCGCCGTAGCCGTCGCCGTCGTTGTCGATGCATTCGCAGCAGGCGCTATCGTCCGTATCCGTGCACCAATCGCAGTCATTGTCCAGAGCGTCGGAACACGAGGGATCCCCAAAGGGCCCTTCTCGGACCCCTGGATTCACGTTAGGATTGGTATTGTCACAGTCCCACTGTGGATAGGTGCAGTTCTCGCAGCCGGGATCTCCATATCCGTCGTTGTCGTTGTCGACGCATTCGCAGCAGCCGCTGTCTCCCGCGTCTATGGTCCAGTCGCAGTCATTGTCCAGGGCGTCGGAACAAGAGGAATTTCCGAAAGGACCCTCTCGCTTCCCGGGATTCACCTGCGGATCCGTGTCTCGGCAATCCTCCTCCGGGTAGGTGCAGTTTGCACAGGCAGGGTCTCCATATCCGTCACCGTCGTTGTCGATGCATGCGCAGGGGCTCAGGATCCCGAACAGGACCGATTGACACCCACCGACAACATCGCTGGCGGTCATCGCGATCACATTCTGGCCTGCCGGCAACTGTATCCCGGTATAGAGGTCGCCATTGGCGTAACCGTCGTGGTTTCCCCCGATGAGAAGGCCGTTAATGTACAGGTCGTAATCATCGTCGGCGTAGGCCATGATGTCCACTCTGGCATCGACGTCCAGGGTGAAACCCCTGCGAACGAAAATCGTCTGATACTCCTGGGGGTCCTCGCCCCAGATAAGCGCCGGCTCGCCTTCAGGCACCGGCCCTGGGGTGCAGAGACCCTCCGACGGGGCGACGACGTAGTTCCATCTCGAGTCATCGAATCCCGGATCCTGCCAATCCGCCTGCTCCTCATAGGAGTACCTCGTAGAGCCGTCCGAGACGACCAGGTATGCGCTCACCTGGGCCCAGGCTGGCCCTGAGAGGAGCGTCGGCATGAAGGTCAGACTCACGATGAGAGCGGCGACAATCGTCTTGAGAGCCTTGCGCCCACACGACCGGCCCACGGCTTCGACAGAGATGCGCGGAACCCCCCTTAAGGAGTAAGAAAGACTTTCACCTGGTGGCACTCCTGGGAGGCGGGAATTCAATGTGCCAGCCATTGTCGTCCCTCCTTCTGGGTCGCACGCTTGTTACTCTGGGGAGACACCGGCCTGGATGCCCTTATCGGTTGAGTTCTTCATGAGCAAGGCCGCCTGTTGGGCCGCTCTTGGGCGGACCTCGCCCGCACCTCCTCCACCATAGCGGAAGAGCCAAGGGCATTCTGTGAACCAGGTCACAGAATCGCCGGAATCATCGGCCTTTCAAGGACGGATCGGCGTCGGATCGGCCATTCCGAACGGACGCGAGGAGTTGGACGTGAGGCGGCCTTCAAAGCGCCTTGCTTCCCAAGGATCCGCTATAGGAGGGAATCCCTCGAGCCGGGGTGAATGGCGGTGCGGGGCCCTGACTTCGGCGGCGCAGGCTGCGCACGAAGAGGGCGCCGGCGAAAAGGAGGAGCAGACAGATCGCGTGCGCGAGCAGTTCCCGGGGCCCTTTCACGGAACGAAATTCCACCGTCGAGGCTTCGGCCGTGTCCGCACAGGACGGGGGCGGGTTGTCAGGATCGAGACGGTAAAGCTCCAGGACTTCCGGCGCGGACAGAGCCCGGTCGTAGATCCGAAGCTCGTCCAGCCTGCCGTTCAGGTACTCCATCGCGCCCGGGGCGTGCCGCCCGATCTCCAGGGGGCGCTTGTCCGCCTGGGGTGAGCGGACCAGGGGCGTTGCGGCGGCGAACGCTCCGCCCACGTAAAGCGTGACGGTCGACCCGTCCCAGGTATAGACGACATGAACCCGGCGGTCGGTCGGAAAGGCCGTACCGGACCCGATGCGGACGTAGCTGCCCTGGACCTCCAGAAAAGCGGTTCCGCCCGCCTCGTAGAGTGCGCAACCGTATTGCCCCTGAAAAGAGTCGTTGGACTTGCTGCAAACCGCTGCCCAACCCGGAAACCCGTATCAATGCTCGACGAAGACCCAGGCCGCTACCGAGAGCGCCGTCGCAGGGGGCTTGAGCGAGGCCGAACTCGGGACCCGAATGAAATCATCCTCGCCGTCGAAACAATAGGCGCTGTTCGCGCGCCCCTTCCTGTCCGTGCACGGCAAGGCCCCGAAGACGGTTCCGTGATTGCCGTTGCCGCTCTCGTCGTTCGCGCTGCCGTTGAACCGATAGTAGGCCACCAGCCCGTCCGTGCGCCCCGCACACGCAAGCCCCGCGCATACGAGGTGGACGAGGAGAACCGACGATACGACGATCGTGCGTTTCTTCATGTTCGGCCTCCTTCGCGGAAAGCCCCTCCTTCGAGACTCTTCCCGTATGGAAGAAGTCCAGCGAATCAAGGCCTACCTGTCCAATCGCGGCCCATGCATACCCCGTTGGCGAACCACCTCGTAGAAGAGGACCCCGGCCGCCACCGAGGCGTTGAGAGAACCGATGGGGCCGATCATGGGAATGGAGGCGACCGCGTCGCACTGCTTCCTCACAACGGGCCGAAGGCCCTTTGCCTCGCCCCCGATCACGATGCAGAGATCGCGGCACAGGTCCTGCTCGTCGATTCGGCCGGCGGCCGAGGCGTCGGCCCCCAGCACAACGAGGCCCTTCTCCCGGAGGGTCCGCAAGGTCTCCGCCGCGTTGCCCACCCGGACGAGCGGCACCCAGGCCGCGGCCCCGGCCGAGGTCTTGATCACGGCCGGCGTGAGCGGGCTGGTCCCGTGCCTGGGAAGGAGCACTCCCTCGGCTCCGGCCGCGCAGGCCGTCCGGAGGATCGCGCCCAGGTTGTGAGGGTCCTGGACTTCGTCGAGCAGGACGAGGAAGCGGCGCCGATCCGTCGGAAGCCCCTGAAGGAAGGGTTCGAGTTCGAGGGTTTCGATCCCGGAAAGCAGGGCCAGAATCCCCTGGTGCTTGTCGGTACCGGCCTTTGCGTCCAGAGAGGCCCGGTCCTTGAAGGAGACCAGGCTCCTCTGTTTCCGTGCCTCCTCCAGGATCCGGTCCACCGCAGCGCCGGAGCGACCGAAGGCGACCCAGATCTTCTCGACCCGGCCCCTCCGGCTCTTCAGTGCCTCCAGGACGGGCTGGACGCCGTAGATCCACCCTTCCCTCGCCGAAGCGGAGGCCCGCTCAGAAGGACGGCGTGTGCGCTTGGCCATGGCCATGGCTCTGAAGGAGACCGAGAATATGATCCACCGCTTCTTCGACCGGCACCGTGGCCGCCCGGGGATCCCTGCGCAGCTTCACCTCGATCCTGCCCTCCTGCAACTGCCTCGGGCCGATCGTCACCCGGAGCGGGATGCCGATGAGATCCGCATCCTTGAACTTCTTGCCGGGCCGCTCGTCCCGGTCGTCGTAGAGCACCTCCACGCCCTTCTGCCGGAGGGCCGTGTACAGGCCCTCGCCGATGGTCTGGATCTTTGCCTCCTTGGCATTCAGGGTGGTCAGGATGACAGAAAAGGGGGCGATCGGAAAGGGGAAAATGATCCCGTCTCCGTCGTGATTCTGCTCGATCGCTGCGGCCAGAGTCCTGCCGACGCCGATCCCGTAGCATCCCATCCAGACAGGCCTCTCTCGGCCCTCCGGATCCAGGTAGGTCGCACGCATCGCCTCGCTGTATTTCGTTCCCAGCATGAACACGTGCCCCACCTCGATCCCCCTTCTCTCGTCCATCCTCTTCCCGCACCGGGGGCAGGGGTCGCCCTGGACGGCGACGCGCAGATCCGCGAACCGCGCGTTCCTCAGGTGCCGGTCCGGCACGAAATGAAGATAGTGGTGGTCTTCACGGTTCGCACCCACGACCGCCTCGGCCATGGAGCGCACTTCCTGATCGGCCAGGATGGGCAGGGAAAGGCCCACCGGCCCCACATAGCCCGCCGGCGCGCCCAGGATCTCCTTCACCTCTTCGGGCCCGGCCAGCGAGGCTGCGTCCGCGCCCAGCACCTTCTTGATCTTGTACTCGTTGGCCTCGCGGTCCCCCCGTACGAGCACGGCGAAATCCCCCTTGTCCGTCCGGTAGACCAGCGTCTTGATCAGTTGGGAAGCCTTCACACCGAGAAAGCCCGTCACGTCCTCCACGGTTCGCTTCCCCTTGGTTTCGACGAGCTTGAGGTCCTCGCGCGCTTCCTTGCTCTCCGGCCGCGGCGATTCCGAGAGCGTCTGAATCTCGGCCTTTTCCACGTTGGCCGCATACTCGCAGGAGGTGCAGAAGACGATGCTGTCCTCGCCGCTGTCGGCAAGGACCATGAACTCGTGTGAGAAGGCGCCCCCGATGTTTCCGGTCTCGGCCTCCACGGGCCGGAAATCCAGGCCCATCCTCGCAAAGATCCGCTTGTAGGCCTCAAACATGACCCAGTAGCTCTTCTCCGCGCCCTCCTCGTCGCGGTCGAAGCTGTAAGCATCCTTCATGCAGAACTCGCGGCCGCGCATCAGCCCGAAACGGGGCCGGATCTCGTCCCGGAACTTGGTCTGTATCTGGTAGAGGTTGAAGGGCAGATCCCGGTAGGAGCGGACCTCCCGCCGGACCAGGTCGGTGATGACCTCCTCGTGTGTCGGGCCGTAACAGAAATTCCGCTCATGGCGGTCCTTGAACCGGAGAAGCTCGCCCCCCATCCGATCCCAGCGGCCGGTTTCCTCCCACAGCTCGGCCGGCTGCACGCTCGGCAGGAAGACCTCCTGGGCGCCGGCCCGGTCCATCTCCTCGCGGATCGCCTTTTCGACCCTTCGCAGGGCGCGCAGACCCAGAGGCAGGAAGGAATAGATCCCGCTGGCAAGCTTGCGGATCATTCCGGCGCGCAGCATGTATTGGTGGCTCACCACCTCCGCTTCCGCGGGGACGTCTCGCAACGTGGGTAGAAACAGCTCCGAATACCGCATGACTTCACTCCTTGTGAACGATCGGCCCGCTCCCGGCGGGCTCCCGATCCTGCCCCGGGCCGCCCCGGTTCCTGGCGGTGCGGAAGATTTCTGCCAGGGAAACGTTGTCTCGAAGCAAGAAGAACAGGCCGGCAGCGCAGATGGTCGACATCTGGATGAACCAGACGACCAGAGAGAAGCTCGCCGCCACCGCCCGGTCCACGCCGTATAGGTCGGCAAGCACAAAGGTGGCTGCCAGCTGAAAGGGCCCGATGAACCCGGGCGTGGGGATCATCACCGCCGCACAGATCAGCACGATCAGGGTGATCAGAGAACTCGCCGGTACGATGGCTTCGATCCGGTATGCATAATACAGGGGGTAGTTCGCCGAAATGATGAGCGTCCACGAGAGGAACGAGAGCAGCACCACGGCTACGATTCCGTTTGGGTCCCTCAACACGCCCAGCCCGCCCGTGAAGGATCGGATGAGTTGGTCGATGCGCTGCTGCGGACGCGGGGGCAGGACACGGGTAAGGAGGCGGACGAGCCGGACGGTTGCCTCCTGCCGGATTAGCAAGAAATAGCAGAAGGCGATCAGGCCCAGAAAAACGGCAAGGCTCATGAGCCCGAAAGACCGGACGGCCAGGACGATTCTCTGGTCGCCCGCTCCCCCGTGCGGCACGAATACCTGCGGATTGAAGACGAGCAGCCCGGCAAAGAGCGCCAGAATAAAGGCCATGTCGAAGATCCGCTCCACCACGATCGTCGCGAAAGAGGCCGTGAAACCGATGCCCTCCCTCTTGCCGAGAAGGTAAGCGCGTATGAATTCCCCGGCCCGCAGGGGAAGCAGGTTGCCCATGAAACCGATCATCAACGGGGAATAGAGCCTGCGCGCAGGGACGGTCTTGACGTTCCGGCACAGATAGTGCCACCGGTGGGCCCGGACACCGAAGCTGCCGAGGAACAGAAGGACCGCCAGGGGGAGATAGGCGACCTCAAGCCCTCGGATGGACTGATAGATCGCTTGGGCGGAAACATCCCGGAAGGTCAGGTAGAGCGCGAGGCCGGCGATCGCCAGCCCCACCATCAAATGGTGCGATTTCATAGGCAGTAAGGAATAGAACAATGGATGGGAAAAAGCAAGGAAGATCCCCTGCGCAGACCCTGGGTTGGCGTTCCGGAAGACGTCGTGGGCCTGGCAGGGGATCCGCAAGAGAGCGAAGACGAGCGCGGGGACCTCGCGCCGACCGGGTTTTCCCGGCAGCGGGGTCGTTCATGCGAGCCCGAAGGGACTCCTGCTTTCCTCAGTCTACGCGGATCTTCGGGCGAAGCTGCTCGAAGACCTTGTCGCCGATCCCCTGCACGGATTTCAGGTCCTCCGGTTGCTTGAACGGGCCGTTCTGCTGGCGAAACGCCACGATTCGCTCGGCCAGGGCCGGCCCCACGCGGGGCAGCTCGGCGAGCTCCTCCACAGAGGCCTTGTTGATGTTGATGCGGCTGTCCCCGCCCGCGGCGCCCGGGTCGGCGTAGCTCACCGGGCTCAGCCAGGCAAGGAGCAGGCATGCAACCAATAGACAGGTCCATCGGGTACGTGATTTCATGGGTTCGTTCCTCCCTTGTAGGGTTGTGGGTTATGGGCTTTCACTCTCCTGTCCGTGCACACTCCGCGGCAAGGGCCGTGCCGAGGCCGCGGCGGGTTGTCAAGGCTGCCGGAGCCGACCAGGAAATGTATGAATTTCAAATGATTATTCGAAACCGGGGCAGGCTCTTATTCCGCGGCTCTCCGCCTGCTCTTCTGCGGGCCGCCCCTGGAACGGATCGGGCCCTTCACAGGAGGCCCGCGCCACGGGACGCAGATTTCGAGCGAAACGGACGCCTTTTCGCACCGCAGGAACCGCGACACCGCGCTCGTCAACAAACAGCCACGAGACGGGTTTTCAGGGACCTGGGATCAGGGGTCAGGGGTCAGGAGTGTTCTCCTGGTCCTTCTTCAGTTCGCGCATCACGTGGACAATCCGTGATATGGCGGTGTAGTTGGCCAGGATCGCGATGAGGACCAGAACGAGCCCCATCAGGTAAGGTCCGGCGTCCCAGCCGAAGATGCCTCGGAGCAGGTGCAATACCGAGCTGAAGACCGCGCCGAGGCCGAGCAGCACGATCCGCTCCGGCCTCTGCATGATCCCCACCTTGCAGTCCACGCCCAATCCCTCGGCCCGTGCGCGGGTGTAGCTCACCATCAGGGAGCCTGCAAGGGCGAGCAGGATGATCGGGAACAGGGCCGAGTCTCGGAAATGAGCCGCCAGGCCCAGAAAAATCAGGATTTCTCCATAGCGGTCGAGAATCGAATCGAAGAAGGCGCCGCGCTTGGACGCCTTGCCGATTTTCCGTGCGATCCGGCCGTCGAGGATGTCCAGGGTCCCGGAAAAGAGGATCGCCCAGCCCGCCAGAAAGACCCATCCCACGTAAAAGAGCAGGCAACCCGCGGCGTTGAACCCGAAGGAGAGTGCCGTGACGAAATTCGGGTTCAGCCTCCTCCTGACGAGGAAGTTCTCCAGCGGGGAGATGACCGAGATCCACCAGGCCTCGATCTCGCCCTCGAAGATCCTCTCCTGCTTCCTGGCGTTCTCCGCGGCCCGCGCAGCATCCCCGCTCCTCTTCCGGCCCAGAACGAAAAGGCCGATGGACACGATGGCGCCTGCGAGGAAGAGCCCGATGAAGGTGAGCGCAAACTCGGTGTCCAGCGAGCGTCGAAACCTTCCCAGTTCCTGAATCGTGCCCAGCAGAACCAGGGCGGCGATCGTGCTCCAGGCGATCGAAGTCGGCAAGCCCACGGGCCCGGGCATTTCCTTCTTCGGGTACCTTTTTCGGAAGAGAGGTTTGCGGGCCATGTGAAGGAGATCCGTCCGTCCCGGCGTTGTACAAGCCGGGAAAACTATAAACCAGATTCCGCAAGATAGCAAGAAACGGGGGCCTCCTGTTCCCGGTGCGTCCCGAGGTTCCCTACCAAGGCAGGGACCCATGGCGCGGATCGTTTACAGGCGGCCCGAAATGCTCTAGTATCAGTTCTTCATGCAGTCCGAACGTTTCCGGTTCGCAGCCCGATGAAGACCCTGTTCATCGACAATTACGACTCGTTCACCTTCAACCTCGTTCAAGCCCTCGCGAAGATGGGCACGGAGGTGGAGGTCTTTCGCAACGACGGGCTCTCCCCGCAAGAGATCGACAGGCTCAAACCCGACCGGATCGTGATCTCCCCCGGCCCGAAGAGGCCGGAAGACGCCGGAATCTCCTTCCGGATCATCGAACGGCTCGGGCCGCGCGTGCCTCTGCTGGGGGTCTGCCTGGGCATGCAGTGCATCAATGAAGTCTACGGAGGCCGGACGGTCAAGGCGCCTGTCTGCGTGCACGGAAAGACATCGGTCGTGCACCACCGGGGAAAAGGCCTTTACGCAGGCGTTCCCAATCCTTTCCTCGGGGCCAGGTACCACTCCCTCGTGGTGGACCGAATCCCGGAGTGTCTGGAACTGGAGGCCTGGACCGAAGACGGCGTTCCCATGGGAATTCGACACGTTTCCTTCCCGATCGTGGGCGTCCAGTTCCACCCGGAGTCCTTCATGACAGAGCCCGGCGACCGGATCCTGGAAACATTTCTGCGCGGGGACTTCTGACCGGGATCTTTCACGGCCTCGATGGGGGGCCTGCCATTGAAACGTTCACTCTTCTCCGTCCGGCTTCCGGGCCCGGCCCGCGGGATTCTTGCGTCCGAAATGGACGGTTTCGGCATTCGGCCCGAGGTGCTTTTCCCCGCCCTCGGTCCGGGACCGCACGAGGCCCTTCTTCTCAGCGGCGGGGACCACCCCCTGAGCCGGCACTCCTTCATCGGGCTCGATCCCTTCCTGATCCTGCGCGCCCGCGGCAGGAACGTCCTCCTGGAGAGCCTGCCGGAAGGAAGGATCGAAACCCGGCTCGCCGACCCATTCGATATCCTGCGGGGCATCCTGGCAACTTACAGGCTGGAGGCGGGGCCCGGCTTTCCCCCCTTCCGCACGGGCGGAATCGGCTATCTCGGTTACGAAATGGGGAGGCACATCGAGCGCCTGCCCTGCACGGCCGTCGATGACCTGGGCCTCCCCGAATGCTACTTCGCCTTCTACCGCTCGGTCCTCGCGCACGATTCGATTCGATCCGCATACGCCCTGTTCACCCTGGACCTTCCGCGGGCGGAGGCCGACCCCGAGGGTGCGGGCCACGAGAGCACCCTCGCCCGCGTCCGCAGAGGGCTCGATTCGTCCGGCCCGGCCCGGGCGTGGCGGACGAGTTCCCTGCCGTTGTCTCTCAGGTCCCATTTCACCCCTGCCGAATACACTCGTTCCATCCTTCGAATTCTCCGGTACATCGAGGAAGGGGACATCTATCAGGTCAATCTCTCGCAAAGGTTCCACACGCCCTACAACGGGGATCCGTACGGCCTTTTCCTCAGGCTCTACCGGATCAACCCGGCGCCCTTCTTTGCCTATCTCAACCCCGGGCCTTTTCAGATCATCAGCTCCTCGCCCGAGCGATTCCTTTGCGTCCGGGGCGACGGGATCGAAACTCGGCCGATCAAGGGCACCCTTCCCAGGGGGAAGAACCCGCAAGAGGACCGGGCCAACGGAGAGGAGCTTCTCCGGAGCGAGAAGAACCGGGCGGAACTCGCGATGATTACCGATCTGCTCCGGAACGATATCGGGCGGGTCTGCGCTTACGGAACGGTGCGCGTGGAGGACGCTGCGAGGCTGGAGGCCTACGCGAACGTCTTCCATCTCGTGAGCATCGTCACCGGCCGGATGGCGGCCGGCAAGGATCTCACGGATCTCCTGCGCGCCACCTTTCCGGGAGGGTCGATCACGGGATGCCCCAAAATCCGGGCCATGGAGATCATCGACGAGCTCGAGCCCACGGTACGTTCCATCTACACCGGTTCGATCGGCTACCTGGACTTCGACGGGTCCATGGACCTCAACATCGCCATCCGGACCCTCATCTACAAAGGCGATGACCTTTACTATCAGGTGGGGGGCGGGATCGTTTACGACTCCGACCCCCAGGCAGAGTACGAGGAGACCCTGCACAAGGCGGCCTCGATGCGGGAGGCCATCGCCTCGACGTGCGCCCTTGAAGCGCACCGGAGGCCGGCCTTCGCTTGCGGACGGGAATCATGATGGCGTATCTGGCAATCAACGGCCGAATCGTCCCGGAGGAAGAGGCCCGCCTTTCGCCCCTGGACCGTGGGTTCCTGTACGGGGACGGCCTCTTCGAGACCCTAAAGGCGGACGCAGAGCGGATCTATTTCCTCGACAGGCACCTGGCGAGAATGCGGGAGGGCGCGCGACTCCTGAGGATCCCCTTTCCGGAAGAGATGGATTTCTCCCGTATCATCCGGGATCTCAGGGAGGAGAACCGAATCGCCGGGGAGGCCGCCGTGAAGATCTGCCTATCGCGGGGCAGGCACGAGGGCAGCCTCTCCCTGTACGCTTCCTCGTCTCCGACCGTCGTGATCCTCGCGACCCCGCGCACGCCCCCGTCTCCGGCCGACTGGGAAAAGGGGCTGTCGGTCACCCTGGAACCGGAACTGCGCCAGAACGACGCCTCGAGCCTGTGCCGCTTGAAGACCCTGAATTACCTTCTTTACCTGCTCGTTCGCACCCGAGCCCAGGAGCGCGGCTTTGAGGATGCGATCCTGTCCAACCGGGCCGGCGAGCTCTGCGAGTGCACGACGTCCAACCTGTTCTTCTTCCGGGGGGATCGCCTGGAGACCCCGGAGCCTTCCTGCGGTCTGCTGCCCGGCATTGCGAGACAGGCACTCATGGAATGCATGGCACAAGCGGGCGCGCCGGTCCGCGAGGTCCGGCTGAACCCCGAGGCCCTCGGCGCCTGTGAGGAGATCTTCGTGACGAATTCTCTCCTCGAGGTGTTTCCGGTCGGGCGGGTGGAAGCAGTCGCATTTTCGAAAAGAGCGAAAACCCGGCGGGCGCTGGGGCTGTTCCAGGCCTACCGGGACAAGCTTCACGGGGGGCAGGCGTTCTCCGGGCGGTAGGCCGCGGCCGTGGTCTCCGACTCCCAGACGCAGACCTGATCCGGCCGCACCCGCTCCGTCTTCAGGCGTTCGGCCAGCTTTTCGTAGATGTACCGGGCCAGGTTTTCGGCCGTGGGGGGCTGCCGCTGAAAGGCGGGAAGGTCGTTGAGATACCGATGGTCGAGTTCGTCCACGACCGCGCGCGTGACGGCCTTCAGATCATGGAAATCGATCGCCATGCCCGCGCCGTCGAGTTCCTCGGCGCGGACCCGGACCTCCACCCTCCAGTTGTGTCCGTGGAGCTCCGAGCACCTGCCCGCCGTGGCGGGCAGCCTGTGCGCCGCCGAGAAGTCCTCCCGAACCGTCAACAGGTACATGGCATCCGGCTCCCGGCCCTCATGCCGTCATTCCCGCATGCCCTTCCCGGAGACCCTCTTCGCACAGAGGCTTCTGCTGCCGGTCGTCGTAGGAGTAATGCACGGACTGGAAGTCCTTGCGGAATTCGATCACCTCGTCTCCCACGTACTTGCCGTCGATCAGGCAGCCCTTGAAGAACAGGGCGATCTGCCTCATTTCGGCCTCTTTCATTCCCATCCGCGTCATTTCCTGCGCGCCGATCCGGATCCCCGCCGGGTTGGTCACGTTCTCGAGGGGCTCGAAGGGAAGCAGATTCATGTTGACGATGATATTGTTGTCCTTGAGCATCCTCGCCACTTCGTCTCCGCGCCCGAAACGGGTCACATCCACGGCCAACTGGTGGCTCTCCGTGAAGTCGAACGCGCTGGCCTGGACGTCGAATCCGAACTCGAAGAGCGCACGGCCGAGCGCCTTGGCGTTCCGTATCGTCTGGTCCGCGTAGGCCTCTCCGAAATCGAGCATTTCGTACGTGGTCACGGCCAGGGGAACCAGGGTGTCGAGATGATGATTGGACGAGGAGCCAGGAAACGCCCCCTTGTCGATCTTTTTCCAGTCGCCGTCCTTCATGTTGCTGAGGGCGAGGCCCCGCTGGGAGCCGGGAAAGGTCTTGTGCGTGCTCGCGGTCATCACGTCGGCTCCCTCTGCCAGCGGGTCCTGAAAACGCTTTCCCGCGATCAGCCCCAGCACATGGGCCGCATCGTAGATCATCAGGGCATGGTGCCTTCTCGCCTCTTCGGCGAGGGCGGCGACCGGCTCCGGGAAGAGGAACAGGCTCTTGCCGAAGATAAGCACCCTCGGGTGCACGGTGCGGATCAGGTCCACGGCCTTGTCCACATCCAGGTGGTAACCGTCCGCGGTCAGCGGAAAATCGATGATGTTGCGCGTGTACTTCCCGACCGACCCCGCTTTGTGGTGGCTGATGTGCCCCCCGCCTGCGGTCGAATTCACGAGCACGATGTCCCCCGGGGTGATGTACTGGCTGAACACCGCATCGTTGACCACGGTCCCGCTGATCGGCCTCACGTCGACCTGCCGGCAGTTGAAGAGGGCCTTCAGGTGCTTCTTCACCCTCGCCTCGATCTCGTCGATCTTGTCCGTTCCCTGATAGTAGCGCTCTCCGGGGTGGCCCTCCGCATACCGGTGGGCGAAATCCGAGCCCATCAGGGAGCGGGCACGCCGGCTGAGGACGTTCTCGCTCGCGATGAGATTGATCGTGTGCGCCCGCCAGACATTCTGTTCGGAGACGATCTGCTCGACCCAGGAAACACTCTTCTCGTAGTACATGGCGCTCTTTCCTTCCTGTGGGGATCCAATCGGGAAAAGCCTTCCGCGCTTCGACCGGAGCCCGATGCCTCCGCTCGGGGAGGTTCCGACACGCGGTTCGAGGGGGTCCTGAAGGAGCATTTTTTTCAACGTAACGCAGAGCCTGCGTGTTGTCAAGAATTCCAACGGGCGGCAAGCGCCCCTGCCGTCGATTGACAACCTGCGCCCCGACCGGATACCCATGGGAAAGGGGAGGAGAGATGGGCAGCAAGAAACCCTTCGTGACGGGCAGGACATCGCGCTTTTTGCGGCTCACCGGCCTGGCCGGACGCGTTTCGTCGAGCTACACCGGCCAGCGGATCAGGGAGCTTTTCCTCGACGCCGGCCGCATCCCCACCTTGCGCTCGGAGACGCACGTCCGCAACGCGGAGCGAATCGTTCAGACGCTCGGGGAACTCAAGGGCGCGGTCATGAAGGTGGGCCAGTACATGTCGATCCAGACCGATCTGCTGCCCCGGGAGTTCGCCGATGTGCTCGCCTCGCTGCAAAAGGCCGCCCCGCCGGTGGACTACGAGCTGATCGCATCGGTGATCACCGCCGAATTCGGGAAATCGCCCGAAGCTCTCTTTGCCCGTTTCGATCGGGACCCTCACGCCTCGGCCTCGATCGGGCAGGTGCACCGGGCGAGGCTCTCGAACGGAACGGAAGTGGTAGTCAAGGTCCAGTATCCGGAGGTGGCCCGGAACATCGAAGGGGACCTGAGCAATCTGAAGACGATCCTCACCACGGGCAGCATCATGGGGTACCGAAAGAGCGACCTGGGAGGCGTCTTCGCGGAGATCCGGGACCGCCTGCACGAGGAACTCGACTACGACCAGGAGATGGAAAACCTTCGCGAATTCCGGAGGATCTTCGAGCGGGACGAGCGCGTTCGGATCCCCCGCGTCTTCCCCTCCTACTGCTCCTACCGGGTCCTCACGATGGAGTACCTGCCCGGAGATCCGTTGGAAGCCCTGCGGGCCCCCCCTTACACGAGGGAGGACCGCAACCGATTCGGAAGGATCCTCTTCGACCTCTTCGCCGACCAGATCCTGCGGTTGGGCATCCTCCACGCCGATCCCCATCCCGGAAACTTCGCCTTCCGGAAGGAAGGGCCGATGATCCTGTACGATTTCGGCTGCCTGAAACGCATTCCTCCGTACATCCGGGACGCCTGCCGGGACCTGGCGCGCTGCGGCCTGCAGGGAGACCTCGGCGGGATCGACGAGGCACTCCTGCGCCTGGGCTCCAGAGACCCGAGGCGGAAGGCCCCGGACAGCGAGTTCTACAGGAAGTACCTCGATGTGCTGGGGGAGCCCTTCCGGCCGGGCGAGGCCTTCGATTTCGGGGCCTCCCGGATCCACGAGAGGCTCGTCGACCTCGCGCCCCTCGGCTTATCCAAGATGCTCCACTTCCGGCCCGCGCGGGAGACCGTCTTCATCGGCCGTACGATCGGCGGACACTACGGGAACCTGGTGCACATCGGCCCGACCGCGAAATGGAGGGAATTGCTGGAATTCCATCTCAAGCCTTAGGAGCCCTTTCCGGCCCGCGCCGAGGGGGAGACGCGATGAGCCGCAACTTATTGTTTTTCGTAGGAGTTTATGATAAGAGAGTGCACTTCCGGCAGTCAAGGATCCGGGACATGGCTCTTCGGCGGAACGCGCACGATGCGAATTCATATCATTCGACCGACCCATTTCACGACCCCTTCCCGTAAAGAGCTATTCAAGACCCGGAAGCGGGACCTGGTCCCGCTCACCCTGCCCTACCTCGCGGCCCTCATCCCCGAGGGCCATGAGATTCGCATCACGGACGAACAGGTCCAGGACTTGGACCTCGAGGCCCCCTCGGACTGTGTATTCATCTCGGTCCTGATCTTGAACTCGCTGCGGGCGTACCAGATCGCCGACGCCTACCGCAGGAAGGGGATCCCGGTCGTGATGGGAGGCCCTCACTGTACCTTTTACGCGGACGAGGCGCTCGAGCACGCCGATGCCATCGCTCTCGGGGAAGGGGAAACCCTGATCCCCAGGATTCTGGAGGACCTCGCAAGAGGCAGGCTCGAGCCGCGTTACGAGGCCTCCGGGCTCCACGATCTGCGCGGTCTGCCGTTGCCGAGACACGACCTTCTGGATCCGGGTACCCTCACCCGCTTCCGGACCGTGGCCGTCCAGACCAGCCGCGGATGCCCCTACCGATGCGAATTCTGCGCCGAGCGATTCTACCTCGGCGAGCGCTACCGGACACGGCCCGTGGACGAAGTCATCGAGGAGATCCGGCGCTCGGGAAGCCGGCAGATCTTCTTCGCGGACAGCACGCTTGTCGGGGATCGGGCGCGGACCCTGGAATTCCTGGAGCGGCTCCTGCCCCTGAAGGTCCGATGGTCGGCCCTGTGGAACGCCCACCGCGTATTGGACACCGAGATGATGCTCCTGGCAAAACGGAGCGGGCTCCTCCACATCAACATGGGCGTGGAGAGCATCAAGCCGGAAACGCTCAAGGGCATGCGTAAGAGCACGACGCCTGCGGACCGCCTGGAAGAAGTGATCCGCACCCTGCGGCGCATGGACGTGAGCTTCTCTTTCAATCTCATCTTCGGGTGGGACACGGACCGCCTGGAGGATTTCCAGGCTACCCTGGACTTCCTTCAGAGAAACAAGGTGCACGTAGCCTTCTTCAACGTCTTCTCTCCTCACAAGGGCACGAGGATCTACGAGGAGTTCAAGGCCGCGGGAAGGCTCCGGGACGAGAAGAACATGGGGAGATGGCCCGGCGTCATTGCGGAGATCCACCCGAAGCACTTCACCGCGGAACAGCTGGAAGAGGGTATCCGGGGAATCTACCGGGACTTCTATTCCTTGCGTTCCATGTTCCTGCGCCTCCCTTTTCCCAAGTCCAGGGCCTCGGTCGCTTCCTGGTTCATGAATCTCAGCCAGAGGAAGATGACCGGCGCGGGGGCATCTCGCACGGACTTTGACGGTATCTAGCGGGCACGGCTCATGCCCCTGCATGGGCCGGAATCCCGCCCTCAAAAAAACCTTGATTTTTTCGGTATAAGAACGTATCGTGACTAAAGAGGCACGAAGCATCATGAAGAAGGATTCCTCCTCGAAGATCATCGACCTGAAGCCTCGCCCCCGATCCTCGCCGCGGTCAAAGGGTCCGGGGAAAATCGAGTATCAGGAAACGCTCTTGGCGCCCCTCTGGCTGCGGCTGGCTGTTTACGGCTTCTTCGGCACCCTGATCGGTTTCTATCTGCTCTCCCCGATCTGGGACGCCGAGTCAAACGACGTGCTCAATCTTTCCCTCTGCCTCGTTTTTGTCTTCGTCCTGTGGGTGCTGCACATCTTCCTTTCGCTGCGCGTGACCCTGTCCGCCAAGGGCATCCGCTTCGGCTATTATCTGCTCACCAAGGAGTTCAAGTACTCGGACATCCTGAGCGCCGAGGTCTTGCGCTATCAACTCGGGGACTACCTCGGGTGGGGCATTCGGAGGGGAACGGACGGATCGATCATGTACAACGTTCCCGGCGATCAGGGCATCGCCGTCAAGCTCGTCGTGCGCGAGGCGGACCAGCGCCGCGTTTATGCCTTCAGCGCGAAAAGGCCCGAGGTGATCTGCAGGAAGATCCAGTCCTATTTGCGACCCACTTCCTTTCCTGACAGAAAAGACCGATCCAACAAGGACAAGGCGATCCGCCGCGGCTGAGCCGGGGCGCGAAGCGTCCGTGCCGTCCGCTAGTTGTACTGCTTCTTGCCGGACTTCTTCTCGCTTCCTTCTCCCAGGAGGGCATCGGAGAAGAAGCTCTTGTTCCCCTGGCGAATGAACTGCTCGATTTCGATCTCTTTCTTCAGGCCGGCTTCCCGAAGTTCCGATGTGTCCAGACGGATCCCCCACCACCGGGAGAAGTTTTCCAGAATGGCAAGGCTGGTTTTGGGGTTGTCCATGCCGATCGTGTAGTAGGGCAGCTCCCCCAGCAGACACGCCCCCTCGAAGCCCATCCGTTTTCCCACTCCGAGGAGCAAGCCGTTCAGGCCGCTCACGTGACCTTGCGGCAGCAGGCGAACCTCCAGAGTCTCCATCTCCCGCAGAATTTCCCGATGGGTGGCTATCCCCCAGACGCGGGGGCGCTCCATGTGGGACATCGAGCACATCAAGGCTGCGCTCGTGTAGACCCTTCGGACCCCGAACCGGTCGGCCGCCTGCATCACGAGTCGAGCGAGCTCGAGCGCCCGGGACGGATGGGGTTGATGGTCGGCGACGAAGAGGAGCAAATCCCCTTTCTTTTCAGGATGGCGGAAGCTGTGGAACCGGTATTCCGGCATCTCCAGGGGAACGGTGAGGTGCTCCCGAATATCGATGCCTTCCGCCAGGGCGAAGCCGGAGGACTCGATGGAACCCACAGGCTCGGGCCGCAGCTTCTTGAGGAGGAACCTGGCCGCGTTCAAGGAAACATTGCCCATGCCCGGCCAGGCGGCGTAAAGACTGGGCACGTGAAGGTCGGGCTCCCGATCCAGGCGGATGGCGGAATCGTTCATCCTTTCTCCCCGAAGTTGTCCTCTGCCCCCTTCGATTCGGGAATCCCCTTCAAGGATGCAATTCTCAACGCGATCCGGCTGCCCGATCCTTTTCGTCAAGCTCTTCCCGCAGGGGCCGCTCCATGAGCTCTCGGGCCGCCAGGTCGAGCTGTTTGCCGTGGTGGAGGACCAGAGCGACCTGCTCGGATATGGGCATGGAAACGTTGAGCTTCCGGGCGAGATGCCAGACGGAATCGGCCGTCTCGACTCCCTCGGCCACCATCTTCATGGAGCCGACGATGCTCGCCAGCGGCCGCCCCCGTCCGAGTTCGACCCCCACCTGACGGTTGCGGCTCAGGGACCCGGTGCAGGTAAGGACCAAGTCGCCGATACCGGCGTGTCCACTCAGGGTCAGCGGATTGGCGCCTTTTGCCACGGCGAGGCGGGTGATCTCCGCAAGCCCCCGGGTGATGAGGCTTGCCTGGGCATTCAGACCGAAGCCCATGGAGTCACAGGCACCGACCGCGATGGCGATCACGTTCTTGACGGCGCCCCCGACCTGCACACCGACCACATCCGCAGACGTGTAGATTCGGAAAGAAGGGCCTCCCATCAGATCCTGAACCCTCTTCCGGACGCCCTCGCTCTGCCCGGCGAGGGTCACATTCGCCGGCTTGCCCTCCGCAACTTCCCTCGCAAAGCTCGGCCCGGACAGATAGGTCAGATACGGGTGGTACTTGCCGGGAAGCTCCCCCGCAAGGATCTCGGACATGAGTTCCAGGCTCTGCTTTTCGATCCCCTTGCTGCAGCAGACGATCGGGGCCTCCGTCGGCAGCAAGTAGCGAATCCGCAGGACCACCTCGCGCATGAACTGCGAAGGGACGACCAGAAGGACCAGGTCGGCCTTCTCAAGGGCCTCCCGCTCATCCAGGGTCGCCACGATGCGGGGGGATAGGGAGATGCCGGGCAGAAACAAGGGGTTCTCGTGCCGCCCGTTGATCGACTCGCGGACCTCCGGCTCTCTGACCCACTGCGACACGCGATAGCCGCGGGTCGCGCAGAGCTGGCCGAGCGCGGTACCCCACCCGCCGCTGCCGAAGACACAGACACGCAACACGATCCCCCCTCACGTTTCGCCCGCGCGACCGATTCGGGCAAGCCCGCTCACGGACTCCGAGGGCGATGGTGTGGACGGGAGCCGCCCCTTCGCGTGCAGGATCACGCTGCCGGTTATCAACAGCCTCTAGTCGAGTTCCTCCCCCTTGGAGGTCATGACCAGTTGGCCGTGTTTGACGCCCTTGACCCCGAGCAGGTTGTCCGAGATCGAGCGGATTTCCCCCGGCTTTCCCCTAAGGACCATCACCTCCAGGCAGTTGTGCGAGTCCACGTGAACATGCATGGTGGAAATGATCCGATGATAGTGCTCATGCTGAAGGTGCTCCAGCCGATCCGGCAGGTCACGGACATGGTGATTGTAAAGCAGGGTGAGGGTGCCCAGCATTTCCTTGTTGCCTTGCTCCCATTCATGTTCCACGAGGTGTTTGCGAATCAGGTCCCGGATCGCCTCGGAGCGGTTCACATACCCTCTCCGGGAGATCAGCCGGTCAAACTGGCCCAGCAGATGGCCACTGATGGAGACACCGAATCGAACCAACTCGTCCATGAGACTCCCCCGCAACGTTCCGAGCACCTTCGGCCTATCCGCGGGCACTCGCATCCGCGTGCATCGAACCGGTCTTATAGCACGCCAAACCGGGCGATTGCAATGAAAGCACTTGAAACTGTCCGCGAAATATACTAAGAAGTGGACCCGTAGATCGATTCTTCGTGTCCCGAAATCCTCAGGAAGGAAACCCAAACAAGCATAGAGGAGGGCGAACATGGCGGAAAGACCCACACCCCCGGAAGGGATCACCCCGGACGATTTCTATCTCAAATGGCTTCCCCAGCAGGCGGCGGCCAACCCGGGCCAGGCGGCCAAGATCAAGGATATCAACGCCGTCATCCAGGTCGTGCTGACCGGCGAAGGCGGCGGCGACTACTTCATGGAACTCGCGGGCGGCTCGTTCAAGACCGGCAAGGGCAAGGCGGAATCGCCCAAGCTGACCATCACCCAGAGCGTCGCGGATTGGAGAGAGATCAATGCAGGCCGGCTCAATCCCCAGATGGCCTTCATGTCGGGCAAACTGAAGATCAGCGGGGACATGAGCCTTGCCATGAAGCTCGGATCGATCATGGGCGGATGAGCGGCGGGCCTGCTGAACGGCAAAATGAAAAAGGGCCTTGACGTTGACGCAAGGCCCTTTTTTTTCCCGGGGCTCTTGGAGGGGATCGCAGATGGAGAAACTGACCGACCTGCTCCGCGTCCGCAGCGAGAACTCCCCGGCTCAAACGGCCTACCTTGTACGTCGCGCGGGCGGCTGGGAGTCCGTGACATGGAAGGCGGCCGACGAAAGGGTGGACAGGATCGCAGCCGGTCTGATCGCAATGGGGGCCCGGCCCGGGGACGTGGTCGCGATCCTCGGCCGCACCTGCCTGGAGTGGGCCCTGTGCGACCTGGCCGTCCTTCGGGCCGGAGGGGTGAGCGTGGGCATCTACCCGACGCTCACCGGCGAACAATCCACCTACATCCTTGAGGATTCTTCCGCACGCTGGCTCTTCCTGGAAGACGCCGGACAGGCGATGAGGCTCGCCCCGTTCCTGGACAAGCTTCCCCGTCTCGATCGACCGATCCTCTGGGAGACTCCGGAGGGGAAACACGGTTTCCTGTGCCTCCGGGACCTGGAAGAACAGGGCCGTCTGGCCCTGGAGGCGGACCCGGGCCTGACCCGGAAAGCCGAGGAGAAGATACAACCCGAGGACGTGGCCGCCCTGATCTACACATCCGGAACAACCGGGCCCCCCAAAGGGGCCATGCTTTCCCATCGCAACATCATTGCAGAACTGAAGATGCTGGAGGACTGCCTGGGGCCGACGGATCATCGGGATGTCATGATGTTCTTTCTTCCGCTCGCCCACGTCGGGGAACGCATCCCGGGGCACTACAACCGGATCCATCGAGGCGTGTGCGCCGCCTTCGTCGAGGATTTCAGCCGAATCCTGGACGACATGCAGGAAATCCGTCCCACGGTTTTCGGCAGCGTGCCTCGGGTTTTCGAGAAGGCTTACGCAAGGGTGCGCGCCGAGGCGAACAAGGCATCCCCGTTGCAAAAAGAAATCTTCCTCTGGGCCGAGCGGGTCGGCAGGCGGGTCAGCCGGATCGAGCAGGCGGGTCAGCCTCTGCCCCGGTCTCTGCGCCTTCAGCGGGCGATCGCCGACCGCCTGGTCTTTCGAAGGATACGGAATATTTTCGGAGGAAGGGTCCGCTACTTCCTCTCCTCGTCCGCACCCATCGCCCTGGAAATCATCGAGTTCTTCCATGCGGCCGGCATGCTCATCCTCGAAGCATGGGGACAGACCGAGGTGAGCTGCTTCGCCACGATCAATCGGGAGGATGACTACAGGCTTGGCTCCGTAGGGAAGCCGCTCCCCGGGACGGAACTGGCGATTGCCGGGGACGGCGAGATTCTCGTCCGGGGGCCCATCGTATTCAAGGGATACCTGAATCAGCCCGAACTCACCGCCGCAACGATCACGGAAGACGGGTGGATCCGCACAGGGGACCTGGGCCGCCTCGATGCAGACGGGTTTCTTTGGATCACGGGCAGGAAGAAGGAGATCATCATCACGGCCGGCGGGAAAAACATCACCCCGGCAAACATCGAGAACCTGCTCAAGGAACATCCCCTCATCGATCAAGCCCTCGTCCACGGAGACCGTAGAAAGTACCTGACAGCCCTCCTGGGGCTTGACCCGGAGCACCTGAAGGCCTGGGCCGCCCCAAAAGGGCTGGAATTCGAATCGTACGAGTCGCTTCTCGGAAACCCGGCGCTTCTCGAAGAGGTGCAGGGCATCGTGGATGGCGTCAACAGGCAACTGGCCCGTTACGAGACGATCAAGCGGTTCGCCTTGCTGCCCCGCCCCCTCGAAGCGGAAAAGGGCGAGCTAACCCCGACCCTGAAGATCCGAAGAAGGATCGTCGAAGAACGCTTCAAGCATCTCCTGGATTCGCTCTACGAGGACTGAAGGCGGAATCGAGTGTGGTCTCTCCCGGGCGGGACACAGCGGCGGGGCTTGACCCCTGATCGCTCATCCGTCCCCTCCCCGTATTCCTACCAGTATTTCCCGATCTTCTCCACAGCCGACTTGGTGTAGGAGCGGCCCTTCTTGTCCACCACGTCGCGAACGGCGTGCCGGAGCAGGACGACCGGCACACCCCCCTTCATGCTGAGATCGATCTCGAAACGGGAGAAGCCGGTGACAACCCCGCGTAGCACCTCCCCTTCCAGGGTAGTAAAGAAGAGCACCTCTTTCCGGTTCATGAGGGGGAAAAGCGTCTTGTTCTTGATGTGGTGACGGTAGCGAGGACCAAAATGCGGCCCCTCGGGCGCCGCCTTCAGGGACTCGTTCGTCTTCAGACGCTCGAGCACCTCCGGCTCCTTGGAGTCCTCGCAGAGCATCTTCACCCTCACCTTGTGGATCTTCTCGACCGTGCCGTCCTGCAAAAGCAGATCAAACTCGTAGGTGCTGTTGCCCCGGATCCTGCCTTTCCTGCGTTGATCCCCGTGAAGGAACAGGCACCAGGAAGACTCCTTTCCGACCTCCCGCTCGAAGACGGAATCCTTCTCGTGCGCCTTCATGTATTCCTGCAGCCCGTTCAACGGATTCGGGTCTTCGGCAGGTTTGTGTTCCGTCCGTCTTGCCATGGAAACTCCCCGCGACGGCTTCCGGTCCCCCGGAGGAAAAATGTGACGAGAGGATACCGAATCCTGAGGAAATGTCAAGGATTCTCAGTTTACACAGGCAGGCTCCGGCCACTGGCAGCCGCTCTCATGGCAGAAGGAGAATCTTCCGATATGCTTCTAAGGCGGACAGCCGTCCGCAGCCGCACTGGGGAGACGGCACCACCGGGAGGAGATGCCCATGGGAACCTCAGATCGCCTCGGCAGGGCATGCCGGACCCTGGCCTGCCGGGTTCCGGCCGGAGGGACGGTCGGGCTGAGAGGGTGCCTTCTCCAGGAGCACGGGCTGCACCCGTCGCCGGAAGGTCGGCCGTTCGCGGCCGACACCGTCTGTTCCGGCCCTGCCCCTTTGCTCGGGTAGCGCCCGAGCCGGAGGGCGGCAGGGGCCTTTCCCCCGTCCGGGAAAATCAAAAATCCATCTGAAGTCAATAGTTACACTAAACTAGCAGAATGTGCTTTAAGTTTTCTGTTGACTTATCTACCGAATCAAATACAATCGTAGTCGTTTTCGGACGGTCTTCCGCTCGATAGGGGCAGGCACCCCATGCTTCCAGACAGCACCGACGAACTGTCGCTGCGACAATCGATCGAGGCCCTCGAATCCCTTCCCACCCTGCCGGTGATCGCCCTGGAGGCGATCCGGCGCGCCCTGAGTCCGGAGGCCTCGATCGAGGGCATGGCGGAGTTGATCGAAATCGACCCAGCCCTGACGGCGATGGTTCTCCGGGTGGCCAACACGCCCTACCACGAGCGGGCATGCAGCATCACTTCCCTGAGGACCGCCCTGTCCAAACTGGGGTACGCGGTCCTTCGCGGAATCGCCCTGAGCTGCCCCACCCTGGAATTCTTTACGGACCGACCGGTGGACTACGGCACGGATCCGGTGCGGCTCTGGAAGCACAGCATCGGGACGGCGGTCTGGGCCCGGGAACTGGCCGCCCGGACGGCCCCTCCGGTGGACCCGGAAGAGGCCTTCGTGTGCGGGTTGCTCCACGACGTGGGCAAGTTGTTCTTGTGCAGCCGCATGAAGCAAGGCTACGGAGCCCTTCTGTCCCGCGCCGACGCGGAAGACGTCCCCGCGTACCGGCTCGAGCGCGAGCGATTCGGCTTCAGCCACGCGGATGTGGGCCGCTGGCTCCTGGACCAATGGAAGATCCCGGCCCTTTACTGCAGCGTCGTTCAACACCACCACGACCCCTCCCAGGATTTCCTCGACGGATCGTACCCGCAGACTCTCTGCCGCATCGTTCATCTGGCGAACCGGCTTGCCCGGGGGCACCGAAGGGGCCCAGGGGACGACCCGGGCTCGGACCGGACCGCGGCGAGGATCCTGAAGGGCCTTTGCCTGTCGAGCGAAGAGATGGGCCGAGCGCGGAAGGAAGTGGAACGAACCGTGCGAAGTCTTCTGGCAAGGGTGGACTGGAACCCTTTCCCCCTTGCCCGTTTCTATCCCGTTCTGACCGAAGCGAACAGCGCCTTGGGCGGCATGCGCCGGGAGCAGGACAGCCGGCAGCAGAGCCTCGTCGAGCGGGAGCGGGAACTGACGGGCATCAACTCCCTCGGCCTGCATCTGCAGGGCTGCGGCTCGCTCCGGGAGGCCCTGCGGCATATCGCAACAACCCTGGTCGGCGCCTTCCCGTTCCGTGAGGCTGTCTCGACCCTCTTCCTGGATCGGCGCTGGGAACTCGTCTGCCGTGCCCGGAAGGACCGAGACACCGGGCATTGCCAGACACTCCTGCTCGAGCAGTCCCGCCAGCACGAACCCTATGAAGTGAAGGAGCCGGGCCCGTCCTGGCTCTTTGTGGATCTGATCGGAAAGCAGGGCCCTCTCGGCCACCTCAGAGTCCAGACCGAGACGGATGACGCGCTGCCGGTGGAGAGGATGGGGCTGCTTCTGGCGTCATGCGCCAAGCTTGCCTCGGAGGCCATCGAGCGCATCCAGTCCCATCAAGAGGTCCGAAGGCTGGCGCAGAATCTGGAACGATCGATCGCCCGGGTGGATGAGGAAAGGGCGAAGGTCGAGCAGGAGAAGACCCAGAAGGAGAATATCCTGGACGGCATCCCGCTCGGACTTCTCCTTCTGAACGAGCGGGGCGTGATCCGGTGCCACAACCCCGCGGCCGCCGGCATGCTTTCTCCCGGTCTTCTCACGGAAAAGACCCCCTTTCTGGACGTCTTTCCGGACCCCTCGCTTTCCAGGGCCGGGAAGGCCGTCTTGCAGGGGGAGCGGTTCTCGAGGGGAGAATGCACCCTGCCCGGGACCGCCGAAGACCCGGGCAAGACGTTTCAATGGGGTCTGGTCTCCGTGGGCAAGGAATCGCACGGAGAGAAGGCCCTGCTCTTCATCCTTCAGGACGTGACCGAGGAACGCCTCCTGCAGAGGCAGTTGATGGAGTCCGCGCGCATGGCCTCGGTGGGAGAACTGGCCGCCGGCACGGCGCACAACCTGCGCAGCCCCCTCGGGGCCGTCCGGGGCATTCTGGAACTGCTGCTCGAGGAGATTGACACGGGCCGCATCGCCTGTTATGCAGCGGACACGGAGGCGGCGAGGCCCACGCGCACGGTCAAGGAGCAGATCCAGATCGTCCTGAAGAGCCTGGACAAGTCCTTCTCCATCATCGACGACCTCCTCCAATTCGCCCGCAGGCCCGACCGGCCGCCCGAGAAGCTCAGCCTCCGGGGGCTGCTGGAAGGGACCGAAGCCCTGTTGGGAGAACTCTTCAAGGAGAGGGGAATCCGGGTCGAGAAGGCCCTGGGGGTGGAGGAGATTTACGGCAGGAAGGCCGACCTGATGCAGGTGTTCCTCAACCTCTATTCAAATGCTTACAAGGCGATGCCCGGCGGGGGAACCCTTCGAATCGAAAGCCGGCCGACGGTCCGGAGGCCGGGCGGCCAGCCTTCGGTCGAGGTGGTCGTCTCCGACACGGGGCATGGGATCCCGGCGGACCACCTTCCCAAGATCTTCGACCCTTTCTTCACCACCTCCGACCGCGTGGAAGGCACGGGTCTGGGGCTCAGCCTCACTCGGAAGATGGTCAAGGAGCATGGCGGCACGCTGGAAGTCGCTTCGACGCTCGGGAGGGGCACATCCTTCCACCTCACCCTGCCCGCCTACCCGGAGGGCTTGCCGGATCGACCGGAATAGCCCGGCCGGCCGAGGAGAGCCATGAGGGAAAGACCGAGCATTTTGGTCGTGGAGGATGACCCGGACTTTCAGGAATTCCTCCTCCGCACCCTGGAACGCGACTACCTGTCGGACGTCGCGAGGAACGGGGACGAGGTTCTGGCGGCTCTTGACCGGCGGGAGTACGACGCGGTCCTCTGCGACCTGCGGATTCCCGGCCTTTCCGGGAAGGACCTGGTCCAGACAATCCGCAGAAGGTCGGACGAAGAGACCCTTCTCATCGTAATCACCGGGTTCGAGCAGGACTGGTCTCCCGTGGAGGCGACCGAGGCAACCGTCTATTTCTACCTGAAGAAGGGGGAGTTCGGGCCGCGGGAGCTCCGGAAGGTCCTGAAGAACGGAATCGACTACCGCAGGGAGCGGCTGGAGAAGCGCCGCTACGCGCAAAGGCTCGAGCAGCTCAATCAGGAACTCGAGAAGACGGTGGAAGAACGAACCCATGCGCTTCTGGAGTCGGAAGCCAAGTACAGAAACCTGTTTCAGCAGTCCCTGGTGGGAATTTACGTGCAGGCGGAAGGCAGGATCCAGCTCGTCAACGACCGGCTCTGCCAGATGCTGGGGATCACACCGGATGAACTCATAGGCCAGGCGGTGGAGGCGTTCCTGGTTCCTGTGCCGCGGGACGGTTTCGCGGGCCCGCCTTCGGGCCGGGAGGGTCTCGGGAGGACGGCCGAGGAGGTTCAACTCATGGCCCGGGGCCGCGGGGCCCGGACCGCGCTCCACTGCGCCGGGCCCATCCGGTTCCGGGGAACCGGGGCCGTGCAGGGCTGCCTGCTCGACATTACGGAGTGGAAGGAGCTGGAGCAGCAATTCCTGCAAAACCAGAAGATGGAATCCCTGGGCACGCTGGTGAGCGGAATCGCACACGAATTCAACAACATTCTCGCTGCGATGATGCCCCAGACCGAAATGCTGGCCCGTCTTTCCGGAACGTTCTCCGCCGTCGCGCGCCCCGCGGAGATCCTTCTTCACATGGCGGAGAAGGCCTCCCGGCTTACCCAACAACTGCTTAACATGAGCCGCAAGCCCAGAATGGAGAAGAGGCTCCTCGACGTGAACGTGTGGATCCGGGAGGCCGCGAGCTTCCTGGAGGCCTCGCTCGAACCGAGCCACAGCCTGCGGCTGGAACTCGACCCCCTGGCGGGCCGGATCGAGGGGGATCCTCATCTGCTGGACCAACTCCTGCTCAATCTGGTCCTCAACGCCCGTGACGCCATGTCCGGCGGAGGCACGATCCGGATCGCCACATCCTTTCGCTCGCCGAGTTCCCGCGAGCGCCTTCTGCCCGGCGACCGGCAAAGGCCCGTCGTGGAGGTCAGGGTGGAAGACGAGGGCTGCGGCATACCCCCGGAGAATCTCACGAGGATATTCGACCCCTTCTTCACGACCAAAGAGACGGGAAAGGGCACGGGGCTCGGATTGAGCGTGGCCCACAACCTGGTCAAGCAGCACGGCGGGGAGATCTTCGTGCGGAGCGAGGCAGGCAAGGGTTCTGCCTTTTCCATCCTCCTGCCCGGACCCTCGACCCCGGGACGGGAACCCGAACCAGAGAGGCCCGGCGGAAAGGTCCTCGTGTCCGAGACCAACCCGAGGATGCTGGATCTGTTCCGGGATATCCTGGCAGGCATGCGGTATGAAATCATCCCGGTGCGGAACCCGCAGGAGGCCGCCGACGTGTATGCGCGCCAGCGGGAGACGATCGACTGCGTGATCCTGGACGGCCGCCTCGAGAGTTCTACGGGGGGTTCGTCGCTGGAGCGCATCTTGAATCTGAACCCGCAAATCCGGGTGATCCTGACGTGCAGCCAATCGACCGCCCCCTTGGGACCATGGTTCGATTCGGCCAGACAGAGGGGAGCCAGGATTCAGAGAATCTCCCTTCCGCAGACTCCGGAGGCCCTTTCGTGGTCCCTCGAGAAGATCCTGTACGGGGGAGCTGCCTGAATGCCGGCCGGGATGCGAAGAGCCGATCCGGAAACGAGATTTTTCTCATGGATCGAGGCATTCAGGACGATTAGAGCCTTACTTGCGGTGGGTCCCCGGGGAGGCGCAACCCGCCGAACGGCACCAACGCAGAAGAGGTACGGATGGCGGCTAGAGACAGCCAAGACGGAGAAGGTCTTTCGGAAGGGTTGACAGGAGGCGCCCCGCTTGCACAGGCCCTCCTCGAGGGAGCGCCCGTCGGCATCCTGCTGGTGGACCGGGAATACGCCGTTCGGTACGCCAATCCCGTAATCCGGAAATGGATCGGTCAGCCGAAGACGGAGCTGATCGGCGCGAGGTGTTACGAGATCCTTTTCGGAAACAAGCAGCCCTGCAGGGACGGAGACAAAACCTGCCCCTCCGCCCGGGTCTTCGGGCATTCCGGGTTCGGAGGGCCCGTGACGTTTCAGCGCCAAGGCCGCGAGGGCGCCCCGCAGGTCCTCCGGATCCACGCCCATCCCGTGCCGGACAAGGCGGGGGAAGCCTTCTTGGCGGCGGAGTTCATCCAGGATGTGACTTCGGAGGCGCTTCTGAGCGACCAGCGGGAGGAGGCGGCTCTTCGGGATCCCCTGACCGGACTGTACAACCGGCAGGGATTCCACCTCCTTCTCGGGCGAGAACTCGGGCGCACCCGGCGTCAGGGCCACCCGCTCAGTCTCTGCCTGATCGACCTGGATTCGTTCAAGGACTACAACGAAAAAAACGGGGAAGAGGCGGGAGACAAACTCCTGGTGCGCTTTGCCGGCATTCTCCTGCAGCAGACCCGGGTCGAGGTGGACGTCCCCTGCCGACTGGAGGCGGACCGCTTCGCCCTGGTCCTTCCTGAGGCCTCCCATGCGCAGGCGGTCCGAATCGGCGACCGCATACGCAGCGCCGCAGAAGAGGGGGGCGTCCCGATTGCGTTCAGCATGGCCGTCTGCGGGCGCAAGGAGCCGGAGGACGCGGATGCCTTCTTTCGGCGCTCCGCCGATCTCCTGTTCCAGGCAAAGAAGACGGGAGGCAACAAGACCCGCTTGGGCGATCCCTGACCCGCGCTGCCGGAACCCGCCGTCGGTCCCGACGGGCCGGCCCCTCATTCTTCCCAGTTGTCGAAGGTCTCGTCCCAGGTCAGCATGACATGGGTGAAGGCGTCCTCATCCTGGATGCCCCGCTTGATCTCGGTCACATGGGCATCCTTGGCCCCCAGTTCCTTCAGGAAGAGCCGGATGGCCGCCTCGGGCCTGGCTTCATCGCCGCAGATGTAGACATCCAAAGCGGCGTAGCGCCTCTCCGGCCACGTGTGGGCCGAGATGTGCGACTCGGACACGATCACCACACCGCTGACGCCCTTCGGAGTGAACTTGTAGAAATACGATGTCCGGACCCCCATGCCCCCATGCTTCGCGGCTTGCGTCAGGATGTCCCGCACGCGGTCCGGGTTCCCGAGGACCTCCGGATCGCACCCTGCCGCTTCGATGATGTAGTGGTATCCGATCGTGTCCAAGAAAGGTCCTCCCTTGCCGGGCCGTCACGGCCCTGAGCCGATGGATGTCCTCGTGTCCCTTCCGCATCCCCTCTCGCGTTGCGACCCGGCTCGACGCCGAGCTTACAAGGCGCCCCTTTTCTTCAAGTGAATCATCAGGGCGGCGATGGCCGCGGGCGTCACGCCCGAGATCCGAGAGGCCTGAGCCAGATTGGCCGGCCGGACCTCCTCGAGCTTTTCCTGCACCTCCCGGGACAGACCGCTCAACTCAAGGAACCTCAGGTCCTCCGGGAAGGAGACCTGTTCGAACTTCCGCACACGTTCGAGTTCCTCGACCTCCCGCTCGATGTAGTTCTCGTACTTCACCTGGATCTCCGCCTCCTCCAGGACGGCCGCGTCGAACCCTTCCAACGCCAGCCCAAGGGCCCCCAGTTGGGCGATACGCACGGAGGGCCTTTTCAGAAACTGCTTCAGGTCGCACGGCTGCTTGAGAGGCGCCTCGCCCATCTCCCTCAAGAGGGCCTGGGTGCCCGGATCCGGTCTTATCTTCCGTTGGGCAAGCATCTCGAGCAGCGTCCGGATCTGCCCCCTCTTTCTCTCACATGCCTCGTAACGCTCCCGGGGGAGCAGGCCCCTGCGGTAGCCCTTTTCACAGAGCCGGAGATCCGCGTTGTCTTCCCGCAGCAGAAGGCGGTATTCGGCCCGGGAGGTGAACATGCGATACGGTTCGGCCGTGCCGTGGGTGACGAGATCGTCGATCAGCACACCGATGTAAGCCTCGGAGCGCCCCAGAAGGAAAGGCGCCTCGCCACGCAGGCAGGCCGCTGCGTTCATCCCGGCCATGATCCCCTGCGCGGCCGCCTCCTCGTAACCCGAAGTGCCGTTGACCTGGCCCGCAAAGAAGAGACCGGCGACCTTCTTCGACTCCAGGGTGGGCTTGAGCTGCGTGGGATAGGCGAAATCATATTCCACCGCATAGCCGGGCCGGACGATCTCCACTCGTTCGAGCCCCGGGATCGTCCGCAGGAACCGGATCTGTACGTCCAGAGGCAGACTGGTGGGGACGCCGTTCGGGTAGATCTCGCAGGTATCCAGGCCCTCGGGCTCGAGGAAGATCTGGTGACGCGTCTTCTCCGGAAACCGCATCACCTTGTCCTCGATGGAAGGACAATAGCGGGGACCGATTCCCTTGATGACGCCCGTGTACAGGGGCGATCGGTCCAGGCCGGACCGGATGATTTCATGAGTCTTCTCGTTCGTATAGGTGATGAAGCACGGAACCTGCGATTGCCGGATCTGGCGCGTCGCAAAGGAAAACGGCCGGGGGTTCTCGTCCCCGTACTGCGGCTCGAGCCCGCTGAAGTCGATCGTCCGGCCGTCGAGCCGCGGGGGAGTTCCGGTCTTGAGTCTCCCGAGTCTCACCCCCAGGGCTTCGAGGTCTTCCGAAAGCCGCTTCACGCAGACATCCCCCGCCCGGCCCCCTTCCTGGCGGGCCAACCCCACGTGCATCAATCCCCGCAGGAAGGTGCCCGCCGTCAGAATCGCGGTCCGGGAAGGGTAGCGGGTCCCGTGCTGCGTCTCCACGCCGCATACGCGGCCTCCCTCGACCAGGATCCGTTCCACGAGCCCCTGTTTCAGGTCCAGGTTCTCCTGCCCCTCGAGGACCCGCTTCATGTAGCGTCGGTATCGGCACCGATCCGCCTGGGCCCGGGAGGAGCGTACGGCCGGTCCTTTTCTGCGGTTCAGCAGGCGAAACTGAATCCCGGTCCGATCGATCGCCCGTGCCATCTCACCGCCCAGGGCGTCGATCTCGCGCACGAGCTGGCCCTTGGCCAGCCCGCCGACGGCCGGATTGCAGGACATCTGCGCAACGGTGTCCGGGTTGGCGGTCAGCAGCAGGGTGGACAGGCCCATCCGCGCGGCGGCAAGCGCAGCTTCGCAGCCCGCGTGCCCCGCCCCGATCACGATGACGTCATGGATCTTCGAATGCTCAGACAAAGCGGATGGATCTCCCCTCAGGCAAAAGGGTCAAGGGATGGTGCGTGTCCGGAAGAGAACTTCCATGCATACCAATGAGAGCGTTCGCAAATCCCTTCGATTCGTTTGTCAAAACGTTATCCACCTCTTTCCCCGTTCGCCTTTGCCCTTTGACCTGTCCTTTCCCGACAACCGGGCCCCTGCTCACTTGCCTACACAAAATCGATCGAAGATGCCGCGGAGGATCTCTTCCGGTGTCGTCTGGCCGAGGATCTCTCCCAGCGCCCGCAGGCCGTGCCGCAGGTCCGCGGCGAGCAGGTCCCCCATGGGAGAGGGGCCCGAGAGCTCTCGGAGGGCCCCCTCCAGGGCTTCGAGGCACCTTTCCAGCGCCTTGCGATGACGCAGATTCGTAATGACGGCCCGGAAGTCGAGATCGATCCGACCGCCCAAGAGCTGATTCCGGATCTCCTCCTTCAAACGCTCGATCCCGGTCCGGTTCAGCGCGGAAACGGCCACGCAGGGCAGGGAAGCGATCGATCCCGCCCGTTCCTCCAAGCCCGCGGCCTGCCCGACGAGGTCGATCTTGTTGAGCACTAGGAGGGTTCTGCCCGCGGGCGCGAGGCCGGCCACCCGATCCCACGGCTCCGAATCGAGCTGTGTCGCATCCGCCACGTACAGAAGCAGGTCGGCCGTTTCCATCCGGCTGCGGGCAAACGCGATGCCCCTGGCCTCGATCTCCTCCGGCTGCTCCCGGAGCCCGGCCGTATCGATCATGCGCACCGGCATCCCGTCCAGGTCGACCGCCTCCTCCAGATAGTCGCGCGTGGTGCCCGGCACGGGGCTGACGATCGCCCGCTCCCTGCCCACCAGAACATTGAGAAGAGTGGATTTGCCCACGTTCGGCCTCCCCCCGATGACCAGGCTCACCCCATCCCGGTAGAGATGGGCCTGCGCATACGAATCGGCGAGCTCGCCAAGGGCCCGTCTTCCCTCTTCGATCCGCATGCGCATCCGGACAAGATCCGGCTCCGGCAGGTCTTCCTCCGGGAAATCGAGCCACGCTTCGGTTTCGATCAACACGTCCTTGAGCAAATCCCGCACCGCCCGGATCTTTTCGGACAGTCCGCCTTGGAGCTGGCGCTGGGCAAAGCGGAGCGCCGCCTCGCTCTTGGCCTCCACGATGTCTGCAACCGCTTCCGCCTGGACGAGATCGATCCGACCGTTCAGAAAGGCGCGCCGGGTGAACTCCCCCGGCTCGGCCGGTCGGGCCCCCTCGGCCACGACCAGTTCGAGCACCCTTCGAACGGCAACGGCGCCCCCGTGGCAGTGGATCTCCGCAACGTCCTGGCGGGTGTAGGTGCGCGGCGCACGCATGATGACCACGAGGGCCTCGTCGACCACGGAGCCGGCCCGCGGATCGCAGACGTGTCCGTAGGCAAGCCGGTGGGAGGGGAGCCGTTCGGAAGGACTCTTGGGCTCAAAGAGCCGTCGGGCGATGCGTTCCGCATCGGGACCGGATATCCGGACGATACCGATGCCGCCGACGCCGAACGGCGTCGAGACGGCAACGATGGTGTCCGCGTCAAGAGGCAGCGTCGGACCCCTCATACCGCTTCGACCTCCCGCCGCCAACGGGATGGATGACGAGCTTTCTCATCTCGCCCTTTCCCACGCTCTTGGTTTCCAGGGCGCGATCGTTCTTCAAGGTGAGATGCACGATACGCCGGTCATGGGCATTCATGGCCTCGATGGTGATGGGCTTCTTCTTTTTCTTCACCTTCTGGCCGAGACGTACCGCCATGTTGCGCAGGGCCTGTTCCCGGCGCTTTCGATACTGCTCCATGTCGACCTCGATCCGCTTGGCCGATTCTCCGGAGCGGTTCACCATCTTGTTGACGAGGAATTGCAGCGCATCGAGGGTCTGTCCCCTCTTTCCGATGAGAAGGCCGGTCTTATCCCCGCTGATTTCGAGCAGGATGCGCTCGTTCGTTTCTTCCCTGATTTCCACCGTGGCCTGCTCCGACAACCAGCCCAGCAGCCCCTGCAGCGCCTCCAAGGCCTCCCGCGCCTTGTCCGTCCGTTCTCCCTCCGCGATGGGAGCCGGCTTTTCCGCGGCGGTCGGCTGGATCTCGAGCACCTCGTCCCGCAGCTCTTCACGGCTTTCCTTCTTGGACCAGGCGCGAATCTTCACTCTTTTCCCGCCCACGAACCCGAAAAATCCGCGCCCGCTGTCCGAAAGAACCTCTATGCCGATCTCCTCCACCGGAACCCCGAGTTCCCGCGCCGCCTTCTCCGTGGCATCGTCCTTGCTCTTGCCCTCGACTTCGACAAACCGCATCGACTTCCCTCCCAGTGGAATTATGGTTGTCGCCTCTGCGAAATGAATTGTTGGCCAATCGAGAGGATGTTGTTGACCAACCAGTACAGAACCAGGCCTGAAGGGAAATTCAGGAACATGAAGGTGAAGATCAGAGGCATGAACATCATCATCTTCTGCTGAGCCGGGTCCCCTGCGGCCGGCGTCATCTTCTGCTGCAGGAACATCGTCGCCCCCATGATGAGGGGCGTGACATAGCAGGGGTCTTTTTCGCTCAGGTCCTGAATCCACAGCACGAAGGGCGCGTGGCGGAGCTCGATCGAGTTGAGCAGCGCCTTGTAGAGCGCGAAGAAAACCGGGATCTGCAGCAGGATGGGCCAGCACCCTCCCAGGGGGTTGATCTTATGGGTGCGGTAGAGGTCCATGACCTCCCGATTCATCCTCTCCTTGTCATCCTTGAATTTCTCCCGGATCGCCTGCATCTTGGGCTGCAATCTCTGCATCTGTCGCATCGACTCATACTGTTTTCGCGTGAGGGGATGGAAGAGGATCTTGATGAGGATCGTCAGGATGATGATTGCGACCCCGTAGTTGTGCGTGTATCGGTGGAAGAACTTGAGCACCACGAGAAGGGGCTTAGCGATGAACCCGAACCATCCGAGATCGATCGATTTTTCCAGAAAATGGCCCGAACCCCGCAGCACGTCGAGATCCTTGGGCCCGACGTAGATCGAGTAGGCGAACCGGCCGATCTCCCCCTCAAGGTGGGGCTGGATATTGTAGATCAATCGCGAGGTGAACAGGCCCCCCGACCCGCCCTCCGCGCCGTGCCGCTGCTCCAGGTTCACGCTCGACACCGGATTGTCGACGGGGATCAGGCCGGTGAGAAAATACTTGTCCGAGAAGCCCTGCCAATGCACCTTGCCGTTGTAATAGATCCGTTCTTCCGCTTTCACCTCCTTCTTCTTCTCCAGGCTGTCGTCGATGAAGGCCATGAACCCGGAAAACGTGTAGCGGTCTCGACTCTCCTCCGGTATCCTCTCCGTGAGCCGCATCGCGAGGCCCGCCTGCCGGACGGACGCATCGAGCCCGGCGATCTCGACGTGGAGGTCGACCAGGTAGCTGTCCGGCCGGAAGGTGTAGACCCGCCGGACGGCCCTGCCCCGCTCATCCGTGCCGGAAAACGTGATCCGGCCCGGTTCGTCCCCTTCCTTCAGGTCGAGCCGGAAAAGGTCCGGTTCCAGGACCTCACGGATCGGGACCCGGCTGCCGCTGCCCATGGAGATCTCCAGGCCGAGCGGGTATTCTTCCGGCGCCCGGGCATGGATCCGCTCCACCCGGGTCCCTGCCTTTCCGTCCGAACCGTTCGTCTCCTTCGTCTTGCGAAGGCCGGGCACCGGGCATTCGCAAGGCTTTTCGAATTGGTAGCTCTTGAGCGTCCAGCGCATCGGCCTTCCGTTTTGGGAACAGAAGACCGCCCGAACCAGGGGCGTCTCCACGATCACTTCCCCGCAATCCGGGTATTCGGGTGCTAGCGCGAGACCCTCCCGGCTTTCCTGAGCCGCGGCCGCAGGCTCCTCCGGGGCCCGCTGCCCCCCCGCATCGAGTGGCGGCGAACCCGGCGAGGATTCCTCAAGCGCCTCGCTTTCCGACGTCTTGTGCGCCTTCCGCCACCGTTCCTGCTGTTTTTCCACGTAGGACTGGTAGACCAGCAGGATGAGCAGGCAAAGAACCATCGCGAGCAGCAATCGTTTCTCCATGGAATTCCCCAGGATGTCCGGCTCGGTTCGAAAGAACGGGTTGTTGCGCCTTCGGCCTTGGGCCCGGCAGGCGTGTCGGGCTTCCTCGAGTCCCTCTAGGGTACGGGATCAAAACCGCCCGGATGGCACGGATGACAGCGCAGGATCCTTCTCCCTGCAAGCCACAATCCCTTGAGCAGGCCGTACCTTTCCAAGGCCTCAACGGCATAGGCGGAACAGGAGGGATAGAAGCGGCAAGCAGGGGGCAGAAGCGGCGACAACAGGATTTTATAGAGTCGTATCACCGCCACCAGAGTCCGTCTTAGCATGATTCGCCCTTCCGTGGCCTCGGCCGCTCGGTCGGCACGGGTCCCGCAAGAAGCGTTCGAGGTCCTTGCAGATGCCGCGGTACGTCGCGTCCGACGCGCCTGTCTTGGCAATCATGACCATGTCGGTGGAGGGAGGGAGCCAGGGCTTGTGAAGACGAAAGAACTCTCGGAGCCTTCGCTTCAAGTAATTCCGCCTTATCGCCTTTCCCACTTTCTTGCTGACAACGATTCCCAGACGAGGCCTACCCTTTTGGTTGGAGCGCAGGAACACCAGGAAATACCGGGTACTGTACCGTTTTCCCCTCCGCGTGGCTCCAAGGAACTCCCGCCGCGTCAGGAGACGGTCTTGTTTGGAAAAGGATTGGTCCGGGCGTCGGCATCCCTGTGTCTTCAAAGGGTGGCGCATCGGGTCAAACGAGCCTTTTCGGGGCAGGCATCAAGTCAGGGGCCTCACACGCAGAGCCTCTTGCGGCCCTTGGCCCTCCGACGGCTCACGACCTTTCTTCCACCTCGTGTCTTCATACGAGCCCGAAATCCGTGCGTTCTTTTTCTTCGAATGGTGCTGGGCTGATAGGTCCGTTTCATGGCTTCTTCTCACGACGGTCCGCTCGCGCGCGAATCGGCGCTTCAGACGGTTCGCAGTTCGCTCCAGGTCTCCCGTTTTCCGATCCCGCTTCCGTTCCGGAGGAAAGCGCCGCAAAGGCCGGGCGACTCGCTTCGGCGCCACGATCAGATCTTTGCGTTCTTCCGTATAACGGATAGGGGAACACAATTCCCCGGCTTTGTCAACCAGGACAGTCCCTTGGCGGCCGCAAACCGCCCCGGTCCGTGCGCACGATCCGTCATCCCCCCTCTTGTTTGGCCAGCAGCGCGGGCTGCCCTCGCCGTTCGAGATACTCCGCGATTCCGGACGCGATCCCTTCCCCCAGGGCCTTCTGATAGGCGGCCAGCTTCAGCCGCTTCTCGTCGACGGCGTTCGTAATGAAGGCCACCTCAACCAGGACGCTGGGCATGTGGGCGCCGATCAGAACGTAGAACAGACTGCCTTTCGCGCCCAGATTCCGCGTCTCTCCGTAACCCCTCGTCCGCAGCCTCCCGACCAGGGCCTCCTGCATCGTGTGGGCGAGTTCGTTTGACTCCCATGCGTTGGCGTTGCAGCGCAGATCGATCAGGATCCGGCTCAGATCGTCCAACCCCTTGTCCGGCGTGGCGTTCTCGAGGGCCGCCACGCGCCTGGCCGCCCGGTCGGTTGTGTTGTCCAGGTAATAGGTTTCCACCCCGTCGACGCTCCTGTTCGGATGCGCATTGACGTGAATCGAAACGAACAGGTCCGCGCTTCTCGAGTTGGCAATCCAGGCCCTTCTCTCCAGGGGGATGAACTTGTCCGCATCCCGCGTCAGGACGACCTTCGCTTTCTTCTGCCCCTCGAGAAGGCTCTTTGCGTGCAGGGCGATCCGGAGGACCACATCCTTTTCCTTCAGACCCCCCTTTCCGATCGCGCCCGGGTCGCGGCCTCCGTGTCCGGGATCGATGACGACGAGGGGAAGGGCGGCCGCAGCGGCGTTCGGCGCGGCCTCGCCTCCTCTCTGCGCCCCCTCTTCCCCTCGGCCGTCCTTCTTCCACCAGAGGTCCAGCACGATCCGGAACGGCCCCTCAAGCCGAAACACGTTGTAGTCCTCGGCATGCCGGAGATCCAGGACCACCCGGGTCGTCCTCATATCGTAGCGTGCGGATCGAATCCCCTGGACGGGCCCCTCGGTCAGTTCCATGGCCTTGGGCAGGCCCGCCGCACCCAGCGTGTCCCGCAGATCCACATAGATACGCGCAGGCCTCTTGGCCGCGACATCCTCGCCGACCCTTCCGACCTTGTAGTCCACCTCCCTGTCGAGATCGAAAACGACCCGCGTGTACCGCTCGCTGCACCAGTAACGAACCTGCTGAAGCGAAGCGAGTTCGCCGGCGGCGGCCGAAGGCGCGCCGGGTGAATCCGCCCGGCCGGGGAAAGCGGCCAGGAAAATGAAAACCGTCAGGAACTTCTTCACCTGCATCCCTCGGGACTCCGTCCGTCAGGGGAGGGAACGCCGGGATCCGCGTCCGGAGCCGGCCCTCGCCTCTCTGACGGCCGACAGGGCACCGAAATCCAGCAGTTGGGAGACGGGAACCAGACGGACCCCCTTCGCCTCGAAGGCCGCCGCCACCTTCGGCAAGGCGGCGAGTGTTTCCGCATAGGCATGGGCGATCCCGATCGCGGCCCCCTGGCGGACCGCACTGTCCACCAACCCGCAAAGCCGCCGAACGATTGCGTCCTCGTTCCTGTCCTCATCCAGGAAATGGGTCCTCTGCGCGACAGGGACCCCCACCGACACGGCCGCACGCCAGGCCGCGGAATGCGGTGTGGTGAGGCTGTCGAGGAAGAACAGGTTTCGTTCCGCGAGCACGGAAAGCACCCATCGCATGGGCTCTTCCTCTTCGGTGAAAAGAGAGCCCATGTGGTTGCTCACGCCCACGCAACCGGGCAAGGCATCGAGCTGCTGAGCGACTTCGGCCTGCAAGGTCTCCCGATCCATCTCGAGCAGCAACGAGCCGGCGCCGGGGTTGACGGCCGGGTAGCCCCTGGGCTCCATGGGCATGTGCAGAATCACCTCCTTGCCGCACCGCGCCGCCTCAAGAACCACCTGCCGGCTGTATCGCTGATAGGGCAAGACGGCCAACGTGATCGGCATTTCGAGCCTGCAGAATGACGCGGCCGCTTCCAGGTCGGGACCGAGATCGTCGATCACGATGGCGGCACGCTTCTCTCGAGCCTTCGTCCCCTCCTCCTGGGATCGGTAGGGGGCCGCAGCCAGCCCGCCGCCCCGTTCGGTCCGGTTGGCCCGGGACAGGCCCTGGGAGAGCACCCCAAATGCTCCGCCGATCAGCAGGGTAAGGCACCAGGTCAGCCAGAGGACCCAGCTCAAAGCATATCTTCGGGGCCGCCTTCTTCGAGCGAGCCTTCTGCGTCCGTCCACGGATCGGAAACCTCGTTGGCGGGCCAAGGAATCGGAGGAGGCCTCCCGACTCTAAGATTTTACTTTAGGTTTTAAAGAAAATAAACCAAAAAGACAAGTTTTTTGCAAAAATTTGCAGAGGACAGCGGTCGGCTAACACGCCTCCCTTTCCCTGGGGTAGCTCCAACCGGCCCAAATCTGACGTATAGCACGGATGAGAAGAGGTTGGATCAGCTCCGCCGCCGCCTTTCCGTACAGAAGGTCGAGATGATTGGCCCCTTCCACGATGAAGTCCACCGATTGGCTTCTTTCGGTGGCCAGGTCGATCCGGGCCAGGTCTCCCGCGTTCCGAACACGGTGGAACTGCTTGAGCCGGTGGGGATAGGACTCGCTGAAACGCGTGTTGGAGGGTGGGGACAGAGGATCCTCCGTTCCCCAGAAACGGAAAAGGGGGATCTCCTCGGGGAAAAAGCCGAGCAGTTTCGAATAGTTGAGTCTCGTCTCGTCCATCCGCTTGAAGCCCTCCCCGTTGTAGATCGCCTTGAGGAACTGGAATCCGAGGCCCAGGGAAAAGGACTCTCCGCAGGCGCTGAGGTAATTCACGATGAAGTCTTTGTCGTCCTTGTGGTTCCTCGGGCTGATCAGGGGATTCAAGCCGGCAACGTTCATGTTGAAGATCCGCCTGGTTCCGGACCGAAGCCCCGGAATGCGGGTCAGGAGCCAGACGGCCTCCCGAAGGGGAACGTTTCGAAGGCGAAGGATCCGCGAGAGATGATTGAGCCACAGGCTGTAAGGGAAGATGGGATGGCTCAGTTTCTGGAAAAACTTGGGCGCGCCCAGGGTGATGACGCCCCGGATCATCGAGAGGCTCGCTTCGGCTTCCTCGAGAGGCGGAAGGACCTTGTCGAGCCTTTCCCGCTGCGCGCCGGTCAGCATGTCGAGTTTGTCGAAGTTCCGCCGCAGGCCCCAGTTCAGGACCATGAATTCGGAGACGATGCCCCCCATGCTGTGGCTCAGCAGAATGACCGGTTTTCCGCCGGATCTCCTGAAGATGAACCGCACAACGGCGGGAAGGTCGAAGTCAATCAGCGTATCGATGGTCAGAAGGGGATCGAACTTCTCCTTGTTTACCCCCATGCCCCTGGGGTCGAACAGGTAGATCCAGAACCCCATATCCGCGAGGTCCTTTGCCAGGGAGTGCCGGTTGTCCAGGTTGAAGCAATTGCTGTTGCACCCGATCCCCGGCACCATCAGGAGAGAGGGCCGGTTGTCTTTGGACGTCACCGCTTCCATGCTGGCCAGGCGACGGAAGCCGATTGCCTTGCCCTCATCCGTAAAATCCTGATAGTGAACGATCTCGTAGTCGCCCCGACCGTTTTTCTCGTTTTCCTCGATTTCGCTCTCGAAGTAGGCAGGGGGCCGATGCTCTTTGAGGGTCTCTTTGAGGATCCTTCGCCGGCGGGCCTCGGCGAGGATGCCGGGCAGGCTTCGGGTCGGGATGTGGAACCGCTCCGATGCCAGTCGCCGGAGTTCTTCCTCGCTGAGAAAAATCATGTCCTCGGTCAGCCGGATCCTCGCCTTGTCCATTTCATCCAGCAGAACCAGCTTGATCTCGTTCCTGGGAATCCGGGTACCGGTCATGTGGAAGAAGATGTGATACAGGGAGAGAGCGAGCTTCGCTGCAGAACGCTGTCGGGTTTCTTCCTGGCTTCTGAGGAGCTTCTGCGAGACGGGCAGGCCCAGGCGAAGCTGCCCCTGGTAGAACCGGCTGTAGGCGTTGTAGCCGGCATTCGCCCAGCGGGCCGGAACTCCGTTGAGCAAGAAGCGCACTCCCCGTTTCCCGGCGGCCTTCAGGCCGTTCACGGGCTCGGGCGCGCAGCGAATCGGCGTATCGTCTGGCAGGACGGCTCCTCCTTGTCGATGCGGTCCGACCCTCCCTCCAAACATATCGGCAACTCCCCAGGGCTGCTTTACAGGAGAGCCTGATCCGCTTTAGGATGACGCCTTCAAGATGCCAGAAAAGTCAAGACGATTCCAGCCGGCGCCTTGGGACCACGCGGCCCTGCCGCGCAACAGGCCGGAGCACTCCCTGCAACCCTTGAGAGGACTTCATGACCGCCGCAGCCAAAAAAGAAAAAGACAGACCGAACACGAAGCCCCGGCAAGACAAGACCCCTTCCCCCCGCAGGAGCAAGCCCCTTTGCCTGGTGACCGGCGCCTGCGGGTTCATCGGCTCCCACATGGTCGAGGTCCTTCATGAGGCTGGATACCGGATTCGTGCAACCGACCTGCCGGAGGCCTTCACACGGGACGACCCCGGGCGCGGCAGGTTCCCCGGCGTATGGAAGGAACTGGGCATCGCGTTCGTCCCGTCGGACGTGACGAAACCGGAGAGTCTGCCCGACGTCGTCCAGGGTGTCTCGTATGTGTTCCACATCGCCGCCGTTTTCAGTTACAGTGCGCCCCGGGAGGTTCTGCAGCGCGTCAACGTGGACGGCACGCGCGCCCTTCTTCGTGCCCTGTCCGGCCAGAGATCGTTCCGGAAGATCGTACTCTGGGGCGCGGGCGGGGTCTACGGATTCCCTCCCGTGAAATCCCTCCCGATCCGCGAAGAGGACCCCAAGGCCCCGCCGAACGACTACCTCGAATCCAAGCACCAGCAGGAGGAAGTGGTCACCCGAATCGCGGAGCAAACCGGGCTCCGCTACAGTATCGTCCGCCCGACCGGGGTGTACGGCCCCCGGGGCGTATACGGGATGGGGACCATGATCCTGCCCCTGTCCAAACCGAAGCGCCTGTTCATCCCCGCCAATTTCACTACGCGGATTCCGCTCGTGCACGTTCGCGACGTGTGCGAAGCGGCCCTTTTCCTGGCCAACCGGAGGGCGTGCGACGGGCAGGCTTACAACCTGAACGATGACACGCAGATGACGGTGGTCGAATACATGAAGTTCATGGGAGAGCTGCTCGGAAAGCCCGTGACGGTCCTGCCGCCGGTGCCGGTCAGGCTGGTCAGGGTCCTCCTCAACGGACTGGCAGCCCTCGAGGCGTTCGCATCGAGGCTCTCCCCGGGCCGCGCCCGGTCGCTCGAGCCGGACACGATCCGGTATCTCGGCGTGGACATCGCTTACAGCAATCAGAAGCTCAAGGATGCGGGCTACCGCTTCCGGTACCCGGATGCCAGGGCCGGCTTGCGCGAGACCGTGGACTGGTACAAGACAAACGGGTGGATGTAGCCCAAGAGACCCGCGTGGAGAGGAGGCTCGCCATGGCCAACGCATCTTTCGCAGTGCCCGAATCGGAGTGGAAGGCCGTCTACGAAGAGGCCCTGGAGCACTTTCGGAGTCTGCTTCGTTTCGACACGACCAATCCGCCTGGCAACGAAAGGGAGGCTTGCGAGTTCCTCGGAGCGATCCTCCGAAAAGAGAGAATCGGCAACGAAATCCTGGAGAGCGCCCCGGGCCGGGCGAACCTGGTCTGCCGCCTCCCCGGAGACGGCTCCCTGCCGCCCCTCTTGCTGAACGCCCACCTGGATGTCGTGCCTGCGGAGAGGGCCCATTGGACCCACGACCCGTTCGGCGGGGTCCTGGACCGGGGATTCGTGTGGGGAAGAGGCGCCCTGGACATGAAGCACATGGCCGCCATGAGCCTGATGACGATTCTGCTTCTCCACAGGCACCGGGCGGCGCTGAAGAGAGACCTGATCTTCGCGGCGGTGGCCGACGAGGAGACAGGAGGAAGACAAGGCTCGGAATGGCTCGTGGAGCGGCATCCGGAAAAGGTCAGGGCCGAGTACGCCCTCGGCGAGATCGGCGGCTTCAACCGGGTCGTTGCGGGAACCCACTTCTATCCCGTGCAGGTCGCCGAAAAGGGGATCTGCTGGCTGCGCCTCAGGGCAAAGGGAGAGCCCGGCCACGGCTCCCTGCCCAACTGGGACGGGGCCGTAGCCAAAATCGGAAGGGCGGCCCACCTGCTCGGATCGAAACGGCTGCCGTTCCATTGCACTCCGCAGGCGGCCGTTTTCGTGGAGACCATGGCCGAACATCAGCCCTTTCCACGGGGCCTCGTTCTCCGCCAGGTGCTGAATCGGCGCCTGAGCGATCGGATCCTCGACCGGCTGATGCCGGACAAGGGGCTGGCGCGCCTGCTCTACGCCACCCTGCACGACACAGCGAACCCCACGATCCTGCGGGCCGGCGAAAAAGTGAACGTGCTTCCCTCGGAGGCCATCCTGGAGGTCGACGGCCGCGTCTTGCCGGGCCGATCCCGGGATCAATTCCTGCGTGAAATCACCGACGTCATCGGAGAGGGGTACGAAATCGAGGTCCTCGAGTTCAAGCCGGCCGTTTCCGCGCCCCCGGACGATCCGATCCTCCGATCGATGAACGAGGTGCTCAGGCGCCACGACCCTCTCGCGGTGGTGGTCCCGAACATGGTGTCGGGCTTCACGGACGCGAAGCACTACAGCCGGCTGGGCATCCGTTGTTTCGGGTTCTCGCCCGTCAAGCTTCCGGAAGGCTTCGATTTCATCGGGCTCATGCACGGCCACGACGAGCGCATTCCGGTGGATGGATTCTTCTTCGGCGTCCGGGTGCTATTCGAACTGGCGGCGCACCTGTGCATGTGAGCCCGGCCCTCTGTCAGCCGGGCCCCCGCCCGCCCGCAGGGTCCGCGCCCGGGGCCCGGGCCTGCTGGTTCGCCCACATCCCGAGGATCTTGCGAAGGACTAGCTCTTTCTGCTTGAGCATGTCGGCCTTGGACGAGCACTGGAGCCTGCCGGCGCCCGCCCCACGGTGCCCGTCCCCCAGGTTCAGGGAGCGCATGATCTCGCCGATGTCCTTCTCCGAGGAGGCCACCTCGAGCGAGGGGCTCAGGGACATCGAGAACCCCAGGTCGTTGGTCTTCCGGCTCTGACGGAAGAGGCTCTTGACCTCGAGGACTGCCATTGCGTTCGGATGAGCGAGAAAGGCCAGGCTCTTGAGAATGTAAGGCGAGTGTTTCAGGCTTGTCGTATCGAGAAGGATCACTTCCTGGGCCGGGTCCGCGGGATGAAAGGACGCCATCCGTTCGATGAGGGAGCGGCTCTTCTCCTCCATCTCCCGGTAGAGCTTGGCCTGCTGCCGGACCGCGGGATCCGCCGCCACCTCCGCCAGGGGGGCTTCACGAATCCTGCGGATCAGGCTCCGCATGTACCGGTTGCGCTCCGGGCGCGACGGGAAGCTGATCCGAAGCGTGTCGGACAACACCTTGCCCGGCGTCTCCCGCCTCCAGTCCTCGATGTCCCTGTAGTCGAAGCTGTCGACCCGGTCCGCCTCGTCCACGGTGGGGCCCATGAACTCCGGAAAGGCGACGCCCCTGTCCCGGTAGTAGCGGTAGACCACCCGGGCGCAGCTCTTTTCCTCCCGGAAGGTGTCCCGCACCGCCTCCGGGTCCCCACCCTTGAGGCGGTAGTCCTCAAGGTTTCCTCTGTGGTGATCGAACCAGAGGCCGGCGGCGGGGTGATGCGGGAGATCGCAGACAATCGTTTCGGCGTCGACCTCCAGGCCCGCGTCCAAGACGGAAACCGGGCCGGCGAAACGGACGTGGTCGATGCCGTTGGCAAGGCCGCACAAGGCGGCCGACACGACCCCGTCGAAGTCGTCATGGGTGACGATCTTTCGAAACTTCCCTGCTGCGGTCGTCTCCAACGGTTCCGGCATCGGAAGCGTCCTCCTCGTTTCCCGCTCGGGTGCCTTTCCTCAGCGCCCGGTCGAACCAGCATAACGAATGCCCGGTCCCTTGACAAACCCCCGGGCATCGATCATCAAGGGAGGGTTCGAGCCCGAAACGGGAAGGCGGAGATGGACGAACTGGACGGCCGTTACTGCGAATTTCTGACGCCCGCGGCGGAGGTGGAGGGGAGGATCAGGAAATTTCAGGGACTCCTCCGGGGGCAGGCCCTGGACGGCGCCCTGCTGGCCCATCCGGTCGACCTCTTCTACTTCTCCGGAACGGCTCAGACCGGCTTCCTCTGGATTCCGTCCGAAGGGGGTCCCATCCTCTGGGTGCAGAGAAGCCTCGATCGCGCACGCCAGGAATCCCCTCTCCAGGAGATCCGCTCATTCACGGGCCTCAGGGAGCTGCGCGGCCTGGTGGCCGGCAAGAAGGGATCGAGGATCGGACTCGAGATGGACGTCCTGCCGGCCCGGGATTTCCTGCGAATCCGGGAGCGTCTGGCCGGCTCCTGCCTGGAGGACGCGGCCGGATTGATCCGAAGGGTGCGGCAGACCAAATCCCCGTTCGAGCTGCGGTTCATGCGCGAGGCGGCACGGCGGCACGCCGAGGTGTTTGCGGAGATCCCCCGGATGATCCGGGAATCGAGAACGGAGCTCGACCTGGCGGCCGGGATCGAATCGGCCCTGCGACGCCGCGAACATCAAGGGCTCCTCCGGCTGCGCCGCTGGAATCAGGGCCTGCATTACGGGCCCGTTGTCAGCGGAGCGAGCGCCTGCTTCCCCACGCCCTTCGACGGGCCTGTCGGAGCCCTCGGCCTCTATCCCGCCCTTCCCCAGGGGGCCGGCCGCAAGCCGCTCGAGCCGGGCGAGCCCATCCTCGTGGACGTGGCCTTCGGCCTGAACGGCTATTTCGTGGACAAGACCCGGACCTTCGCGCTGGGGTTTCTTTCCGATGCGTGGCTCGAGGCCCACGCGCTCTGCCGGCGCATCCAGGAGGAGACCGTCCGCAGGCTTCGGCCCGGCGCGCCCTGTAGCGAAGTGTATGCCGGGGTCCTCCGCACCTTCGAGGGCGCCGGCCCCTTCTGGCCGCATTTCATGGGCTGCGGCGACAACAAGGTCCGCTTCCTGGGACACGGCGTGGGCCTGGAGCTCGACGAATGGCCCCTGCTGGCGCCCGGTTTCGAGGAGGCTCTCGAGGCAGGCATGACCCTCGCCGTCGAGCCCAAGCTCTTTCCGCCGGGAAGGGGGGGAATCGGGCTCGAGAACACCTACCTGGTCACGGAGCGGGGCGCCGAGAAGCTCACCGGTTTCCCGGACGATCCGGTGATTGTTTGCTAGGGGGTTTTTCCCCCGTCTATCGCGCGAGGCGCCCATATATCTCCGTTTCTCCCGGATGAGTGTAGCTGAGTGTCAGTTCACCGCCGCGCAGGGTAAACCTTCCCTCCAGGATCTCGGGAGAAGAGCCCTCGCGCACGATTTCAAATCGTATGCGGCCGTTTCCCTGGAGGGCATACTTCCCGCTTGCCGCCATTCCGATGTCATCAACCGTACGGAAGGTGCCGTCCGCACGAAACTCAATTGTTGATTTCTTCCCGACTTCCTGCCACTTGCCTGTAAGGTCCGGCCTCTGTACGCAGCACACAACCACTGCCAGCGAGAGGGTTGCGCACAAAAAACGGCGTCCGGCTTTACACACTCCTTTTCCCACGGTTCCCTGCCTCACGCTTTGTTCCACCGGGAGATCCGCCGCCTTGCTTTCCTCGGCTGCGCTGTTTCTGTTTCTAAGAGCTGAGAGCCAATAGCCTGGAACCAAACGCTCACGGCGTGCGGGGGGGCGGATTCCCGCTCTCCAGGTGCATGAGAAAACGCTGGTACTTCGTGGCGGTCTGAGGAACGAACGCGATTCCGAGACTGCCAAGGAGGGACTCCAGGACGGGTCGGTCCCGGTCCGGGTCCTCGCTCTCCACCTCCACCTCATAGTCCTCCCGGCCGTCCGGGTAACGGCTCGCGTCCACCTCCATGCACAGGCCACCGGCCGACCGATAGAGCCTCCGCCGGTTCACCATCTTGCCCAGCCACACCAGGGGAAAGCGTCCGCCGACCCTTCGCTCCAGGGCCTCGAGGCCGGGGTGCCCGGCCTCCCACAGGGCGTCGGTGGATTCGGGGATTCGATCCGGCGGTCCGGTCCAGTCCTCCTCATATTCCTCGGCCCTTGCCAGTCCTTCCCGGAGGACTCCAAGCTTCACGGTGAGAACGGCCTTCCCTTTCTCCAAACGAATGCGAATCACACCCTCCTCTCCCGGTATCAGGCCGTCTTCGGACCGGAAGTAATGATTGACCTGTTCCCACGCGTCCCCAGGGGTTCCCAACTCCCTGCAGAGCTTTTCGTACTCGGCCAGGCCTTTCAGACCGAGCTTGATTTCCACTTCCTGTCGGACGGGCATTTTCCCCCCTCTGCCCGGGCCGGAGAGGATCGGCCGGCCGTTGCTCTGCGCCTCCTCATTCCTCTCCCCCGGGCCCAAGCGACTGGAGAAGCCTCGGGGCGAGCCGGGCCCCCTCGTCGAGGGCCTTCAGGAACTCGCGGGCGAGAATCTGGGGCATCTGCTCCGGATGTTCTCTCTGATCGATGATGAGCTTCCTCAGGAGTTCGGCCTCTCTGAGGCGATGGCTGAAGCCGAGCAGCAGGGGCCGCGCCTTGGCCTTCAGATGCGGCAGGTCCCTCTCGACCGCCTCGTACGCCTCGATCCCGTACAGGGCCCCGGGGGCCTCCAGCCCTTCGAGGGGCTGAAGGGCGGCGTCCCGTTGCTCCGAAAGGGCCTCGTATCGCAGGCTTGCCAGCTTGAGCTTCGGCATGTCCTGCTGGATCGCTCTTCGATACCTACCGGAAATCTCACCGGCCGCCCGGCCCTCCAGGAACCCCTGCACGATCCAGAGGCCGAGCGCACCGACCAGAAACCCGCCCAGGAGGTTCAAGAGATCCCGCAGCCAGAGGCGGGGTTTTCGGCCCGGCGTCCCTTTCCTGGGCTTCCCCTTCTTACCCTTGTTCGCAGCCATCCGAAGCTCCTCCGTCCGGTCGAGCGGACCACCCGCCCCGCTGCACCGAACCTTGCCAACCGGGAAGCCGTACCCTAAATTGAGATCCGAGACACTGTCAAGGGAGACTCGCGGGCGGATGCCCTGCAATGCACCCGGGGAAGCGGCACAAGAAACCGGAAACGGAACCCTCCATGGCAAGAGCACCCGGCAAGAACCGACGCTCCTTCGAGGGCCTGCCCCCCGGAGGAATCCCGCCCGGCCTGCCCGAAGCCCTGCTTCGGCACCGGTTCCCGATCCTTGCGATCCTCTGCCTGCTCACCCTCGCAGGCATCTGCGGGATCCTTCATTTGCGGGCGGACTTCTCCTTCGAGACGCTATTCCTCTCGGACGACGAAGAGGCGGAGTTCTACCGGGCCTTCAAGGAGCGATTCGAGGAGTCGAGCCGGGACATCATTGTGATCCTCCAGGGAGAGGACCTGTTTCTTCCCGAGGGCCTGGCCCTCGTCCGGCGGCTCACCGACGCCCTCGAAAAGATCCACGGAATCGAGAAAGTGGTGAGCATCCTGAATGCGCCCTTCATTCAGGCAACGGCCGAAGGCATTGTGATCGAAGCCCTAGCAGAACGCCTCCCGGAAGACCCGGAAGGTGTTCAGGCTTTGAGAGACAAGGCCCTTGGCAACCGCCTGTTTCGCCGCTGGCTCATCTCGGAAGACGGAACGACCCTGGCCTTGTTCGGCCGGCTGGCCCCGTTCGTACAGACCGAAAAGGAGAAGAGTCCTGTCGTCGAGCAGGTCCAATCGGTGACCGGATCGATCGTGGGTTCCCGTTTCCCGGTCGCCTATTCCGGGATTCCGACCATTCAGAAAGAATACACGAACCGGGGCCTGAGGGACCTGCAGGGCTTCATCCTGTTGAGCGCCTGCATCGTCTGCGTGTTCCTCTACCTTTCCTTCCGGAGCGCGGCCGGGGTCTGTCTGCCGCAGGCCACCGTAAGCGTGAGCGTCGTCCTTCTGCTCGGGCTGATGTCCCTTTGCGGCGAGGAGATCAATCTGATCAACAACGTGGTCCCCAGCCTCCTGCTCGTCTACGGCATCGCGGACTCGATTCATCTGATCCATCGCTATTACGAAGAGCTGGGAAGAGGAGGCTCCCGGAAGGAGGCCCTGATCGCGACGATCCGCACCATGGCTGCCGCGTGTTTCATGACGAGCTTCACGACGGCCGTGGGCTTCCTGTCGCTCACGACCGCCACGATCCATGTCGTCAAGACCTTCGGCCTGTTTGCAGGCGTGGGCATCCTGTTGGCCTTCTCCGTCACGATCCTGCTCCTTCCCATCCTGCTTTCGCTCGGCCCGGGGTCGGAGCCAAGAGCGAGGGTACGGGCGGGCGAGGGCATGATCGCCAGAATCCTTCTGGCCGTCGGCGTTCTGAACGAGAAGCACCCGCGGCTCTTGATCGGCGCCGGAGTCCTCCTGCTTCTCGCCTCGCTCCTCCTTTCGAACCGCCTGGGCATCGAGGCCCACCTTTTCGAGGAACTCGCGGAGGACGACCCCATGGTTCAGGCCAACCGGATCTTGGAGGACAAGCTCGCCGGCATCATCACCTTCGAGATACAGGTCGGGGCCGGCGAACCGGAGGGAGCCCTGGACCCCGGGTTTCTCACCCGACTCGATCGCCTGGAGGCCTTCGTGGCCTCTCAGCCCTGGATTCGCAAGAGCCTGTCCGTCGCCGATATTCTCAAGGAGATGCACCAGGCCATGCACGGCGGGGACCCGGCCTTCTACCGCGTGCCGGAGTCCAGAGAACTCGCCGCGCAGTATCTGCTCCTGTACGAGGCCTCCGGAAACCAGCAGGATATCGACGTGCTTCTCACCCCGGACAGGTCCCATGCGCGGATCGTGAACCAGGGGATCGACATGGGAAGCCGGAACTACTTCGAGCTCAAGGCCAGGACCGAGGCGAGGGCGGCGGAACTGTTCCTCCCTCCGGCTTCCTTCCGGGTTACGGGCAGGAGCCTGCTGGCGATGCGGGCGGTCGACAACGTCATCCGGGACATGCTGATGAGCCTGCTCACCGCATTCCTCGTGATCTGTGCGGCCGTATCCCTGCTCTTCCGCTCCTGGAAAGTGGGCCTGATCAGCATGGTCCCGAATGTGATCCCCCTCGTGATGACGATGGGCTTCATGGGCATCGCAGGGATCGCCCTGCGGACCTCCACCCTGATCATTTTTTCGGTCTCGCTGGGAATCGCGGTGGACGACACGATCCATTACCTGACACGTTTCCGCGAAGAGCTCTTTCGCACGGGCGACTACACGGGCTCCATGCACCGCGCGCTGCAGAGCGCGGGCCGGGCGATCCTCCTGACCACCCTCATCATGATCGCGGGCTTCGCCGTCTTCCTCTCCTCGGATTTCAAGGCGAGCCGGGACTTCGGCCTCCTGGCCAGCATGACGCTGGGCGCCGCACTGCTGGGCTCTCTGTTGTTCCTGCCGGCCTCGATCAACCTGATCAAGCCGTGGGGGGGCGAAATACGAGCGGCCCGGCCCGGGGAGCGACCCGCCCCCGGCGCGTGACCGGGCGCCGGGGCGTTTTTTGCATCCCCCGGTGGGGAGACGATCATCTCTATCAGTAAATCCAGACGGAGGACGTCTCGCATGCCGGAATCCAAGAGCGCAGGCAACAAAGCCCAGGCGGCGACGGGGCCCGAGAAGGACGCCCCCCCGGTCCGGAACGCCTCGGGAATTCCGCTGAAGCCCTTCTACACCCATGAAGACGCGGCCGACCTCATCCTGAGCGAGCCGGGCCGGTACCCCTTCACCCGCGGCCTTTTCGACACCGGCTACCGCTCGAGGCTCTGGACCATGCGGCAGTATGCGGGATACGCCACGGCCGAAGAGAGCAACAAGCGGTTCCGGGTTCTGCTGGAGCAGGGGCAGACCGGCCTGAGCGTGGCCTTCGACCTTCCGACCCAGATGGGCTACGACTCGGATCACCCCCTGGCGCAGGGCGAGACCGGGAAGGTCGGTGTCGTCATCAACTCCCTCAAGGACATGGAGTTCCTGCTGAAGGACATTCCCCTGGACAGGGTCACCACCTCGATGACCATCAACGCGCCCGCCGCGATCCTGCTCGCGATGTACATGGTTGTGGCCGAAAAGCAGGGGGTATCGCCGGACCAGCTCAGCGGAACGGTTCAAAACGATATTTTGAAGGAATACGTAGCGCGCGGCACCTACATCTACCCTCCGAGACCTTCGGTTCGGCTGGCCGCGGACCTGATGGCCTACTGCGCCAAGCACGTCCCAAAGTGGAACGCGATCAGCGTGAGCGGCTACCACATCCGCGATGCCGGGTCGACCGCGGTGCAGGAAATGGCCTTCAGCCTCGCGAACGCCCTTGCGTATGTGGACGCGGTTCTCGAACGGGGCCTCGCGATCGACGACTTCGCCCCGCGCATCTCCTGGATCTTCAATACCCACAACGACTTCTTCCAGGAAGTGGCCAAGTACCGGGCCCTGCGCAAGATCTGGGCGGGCCTGATGCGCGATCGCTACGGGGCGAAATCCGACCGCTCCTGCATGCTCCGCACGCACACCCAGACCGGAGGCTCCACCCTGACCACCCAGCAACCGGAAAACAACATCGTGCGGGCCGCCTTCCAGGCCCTCGCCGCGGTCCTGGGCGGCGTGCAGTCCCTCGCCCTGTCCTGTTTCGACGAGGGGCTCGCCATTCCGACCGAATTCGCGCAGCAGATGGCGCTCCGCACCCAGCAGATCATCGCCCACGAGACCGGGGTCACCGCGGTGACCGACCCGCTGGGGGGATCCTACTACGTCGAGTGGCTCACCGCGGAACTGGAGAGGAAGGTGAGGGAGGAGTTGGGCCGGATTGAGGCCATGGGCGGGGCGATCGAAGCCGTGGAAAAGGGCTACTACCAGCGGGAAATCCAGGAGGCGGCCTACCGATTCCAGCAGGCGGTCGACTCCGGCGAACAGGTCGTGGTCGGCGTAAATCGTTACGAGAAGTCGGTGGCCGGGGGGCTTGGGGCGCGAGGCCGCGAGATCTTCTCCGTGGACCAGGAGGCCGTCCGGGCGGAGCAGACCCGGAGGCTCGACGAACTGAAGAGAACCCGCAACGCGGCCGCGGTCGCATCGAGCCTCGCGGGGCTCGTCAAGGCCGCCGAGGACACCCGTGAGAACCTGATGCCCCCCATCCTCACCGCCGTGAGGGCGTACGCGACCCTCGGGGAGATGTGCGACGCGTTGCGCCGGGTCTGGGGGAAATTCGACGACTCGGCCGTGGCCTTCTAACCCTCAGGAAGCACGGCCCGCCCACAACCCACGCAGAACCGGGAGGAAAGATATGACGGAACTGAAACCAAAGGACAAGGCACCGCTCTTCTCCTTGCCGGACTCGTCCGGGAAAAAGGTGAAGCTATCCGATTTCAAGGGGAAAAAGGTTCTCCTCTATTTCTACCCGAAGGCCGACACGCCGGGCTGCACGACGCAGGCATGCAGCGTGCGCGATGCCTCGAAACCTCTTGCCTCGCGCAATGTCGCCGTCCTGGGCATCAGCCCGGACGAACCCGAGAAGCTCGGCAAGTTCGACAGGAAATACGGTCTCGGGTTTCCCCTGCTCTCGGATTCGGACAACAAGGTTGCCAAGGCATACTGGGCCTGGGGGGAGAAATCGATGTACGGGAAAAAGTACGAGGGAATCCTCCGCTCCTCCTTTCTCCTGGACGAGAAGGGTGCGATCCTCCGGGCCTGGTACAAGGTGAGTCCGAAAGACACCGTCCCCTTGGCCCTGAAGGAACTGGAGGGGGCGGGGTAGCCCGCTCGGGGGCGGAGGCCTCACCGAAGGTTCGTCGGAAGCGCCTCGGGATGGAGATGAATGCGTGACGCAAAGGCGGAGACGGCCTCCTTGTGGGCCTCCAGAAAGCCCGATCTCCGGCTGCAGACCAAGACATAAAGATTCTGGATGTTCCAGAGGTTGAGTTGGATCCCGAGCAGACCGGCCGCCTCCAGGACCCAACCGGCCCGGGCCAGGCTCGCATCGATTCCGTCCTCCTTGAACAGCCCTCGAACCGCTTCTTCGAGGAGCACAAGGAGGCGCCGCTCCCACTCCTGGGGCTCCGGCCTGTACCCCCACCTGCGGGCCTGCTCGAGCAGTTCTGCGAAGGCTTGCAGATCCTCCCGGCTCTCCAGCCGGCCGGCGAGCCCGCGGATTCTTCTCTCCGTCGACACCTTTGCGGCCATGTTCATCGGTTCGGGAATCGGGTACCTCAAGCTTGCAAGCCTTTGCAGCAGGGCCTGATCCTGGTCGAAGAGCTGTTCGAAGAGCACCTGGTAATCCTCGATGCGCTGTTGGAGGGTCTCCTCGACGATCTTTCGCTGTTCGTCCAGGAAGAGATCCTGCAGCTGGTGGGTCGGTCTCTGGAAGGTCTCGAACAGCCGCAGGTAGAGATCGCCCATGGAGCCGCTCCGGAAGAGGTCCGTCAACTCCCGCCTCAGGGCTCCGTAGGCGTCCGGATCGCCGTAGGGCATCCAAAAAAACTGCACGTCCATGCCTCCGAAGTGCACCACGGCAAAGACCCTTCTTGCCTTCTCCAGGGTGACCATGGAGACGACCTCGGCCGAGCCGACCGCGAAATGGGCCGGGCCGGTCTCCTGGATCGATGTGTCGAGACGGTTCACCTTGTAGGCATGCCCGATCAGGGGAGACGAATCCTGCGCGAGAATCCGATTGATCGCAAAGTGGGCGAGCACCCTCTCCAGGTCCGTCACGGCCGGCTTAACCTCCCGCTTCCAAAGCTCCCTTCCGTTCCGGATGTCGGGGTCGTTGCTCGGGGCCTGTTCGAGCAGCCCGAGGAACTCGCCTTCGAGCAGAACGGGGTAATTCCTTTCCGCCAGTTGAATCGCCCGGGCCGCCAGCTTGAGCACCAGGACCGTCTCGATCCCCGCGATGTCCTCGAAGAACCAGGCGCAACTGGTGAACATGAGCTGGCCGTGCCTTTCCATTTCGAGCAGCTTGAGCGCGCTCGTGGCCTCCGGCTCCGTCAGCTCCCGGCCGGCCGCGGCGGACAGGTAGCCGCGGGCCTGCTTCTCGCCCCGGTCGAGCAGAACGCGGATGTAACCATCGAAGGCGGCCCACGGGTCCTGGAAAAACGCCCGACCCTCCCTTTCGAACAGGTCGTCCAGGCGGGCCTTCAGTCCGTTCAAGGCCGCCCGAAGAGGCCCACGCCAGCGCTGGTGGGCCGAGGACCCGCTCGGGCGGCAGCCGCAATCGGACCGCCAGCGCTCCACGCCGTGCGCGCAGCTCCAGGAGCTCATCTCCACGATCTGCGCCTCCGCCTCGGGAGGATGCAGCGAGAGGAACTCGGCGTAGTTGGTCAAACGCACCTCCGGGTCTCCCTCGATCCGGGAGATGAGATAGGCCAGCGACATCTCCCCGAAGCGATGGTGATGGCCGAAGGTCTCTCCGTCCGTCGCGAAATGCACGAGCTGCGCTTCCTGCCGAAACGGATCGAACCGGGACCGCATGTGCTGGAAAAAACACTCGCCGTCGCTCAGCAGCCTCTCGAAGGCGACCCGCTGAGCCGTCTCCCCGTCGTAGAAAAACAGGGCGATTTCCCGGCCCGAGGGCAGGCGGCATCGAAAGGCCCGCCTCGTGTCCAGCCCGTCCCGCCGGAAGCCCTCCCGCTGCCCCGCCCCGGCCGGCCGGGTTCCTCCGGCCTGCCGGGGGCTCAGCACGGTGAACCGTATGCCGTTGTCGACCAGAACCTCGAGCGTCTCGGTATCGACCGCCGTCTCCGGAAGCCACATTCCCTCCGGCTCCCGCTGGAAGTAGTGGCGGAAGACCTCGATCCCCCAGCGCACCTGCACGGTCTTGTCCCTTCGTCCGGACAGGGGAAGGATGGTGTGGTTGTAAGCCTGCGCGATCGCGTTCCCGTGCCCTCCGCATCTTTCCGCGCTCTTGCGGTCCGCCTCCAGGATCGACTCCAGGGTCCGGCGCGCGTGGCGCTCCATCCAGCCGAGGAGCGTGGGACCTATGTTGAAGCTGATCCACTCGTAGTTGTTGATCATCCGATGGACCCGTCCGTCCCGGTCGACGATCCGGGCGTGCGCGTTGGGGGCGTAACACTCGGCGCGGATCCGTTCGTTCCAATCGTGGTAAGGGGCGGCCGAGTCCTCCACCTCGATCGCCTCGAGCCACGGATTCTCTCGGGGAGGCTGGTAGAAATGGCCGTGAATGCAGAAATAGCGCTTCCGATCGTCTCGGCCTGGCCCGGGCGTTCCTGCCGTCTCTTGCATCTGGCGTCTTCCTTCTTGCCGTGGTCGGTTCGGTGCCGTATTGTACAGAAGAGCCGGGTTTCCTCCTAGCCCCTGCCGGAGGAGAGTGCATGAAGAGTAGACGAAGATTTTACTTGAAAAAAGAGCGCCTCACTGATAAAAACCTTTTGGAAAGCCCAGCGTGGCAGGGCCGGCGTGGCCCCTTTTTTGCTTCCCTTCCGAAGGCGCCAAGGCGGACACCGAGGGGCAACTTCACCGCAGATGCTTGCCGCCCGCTGCCCCTGTCGGCTCTCTTCAGGTCTGAAACCCCTGGAAGGAGGCCCAGGCGTGCAGAGCCCGCAAGACTATCCGGAACTGCAGAAGGCCGAGACCCGCGTGCTCGTCGTCGAAGACGACCCGTCTTTGTGCCGGATCCTGGAGGCCTTCCTCCGGCAGGAATCCTACCAGGCCGCATCCTGCACTGCGGCTCCGGAGGCATTGGAAAGACTGAAACAAGAGAGTTTTCATCTCGTTCTCCTGGATCTTGCCCTGCCCCCCTCCAACCGTGTCTCCGAAGGACTGGCCCTGATGGAGCAATGCCTGCGCTCGGCACGGCACACCAAGATCGTCATCATCACCGGCGAAGGGACCGTCGAAACGGCGATGGACTGCATCCGCCGGGGAGCGGAAGACTATCTCGTCAAGCCGATCGACCTGGCCAAGCTGTCGGTCGTTTTCGAGCGCGCCCTCCAGAGGCAGAAACTCGAGCAATGGACCGAGTCGGTTCAGTCGGAACGGATCGAAAATGCAAGGCTGGGGAAACTGCTGGGCCAAAGCTTCCTCATGAAGAGGGTCTACGCGAAGATCCGGCATGCCGCGGGCAGGGACGCCAACGTCCTGATCCTGGGAGAGAGCGGAACCGGCAAGGGGCTGGTGGCCGAGACGATCCACGATCTGAGCCGGAGGCGGAACAAGCCCTTCGTGAAGGTCAATTGCACGGCCCTGTCCGAGGGATTGCTCGAGAGCGAGCTCTTCGGGCACAGGAAGGGCTCCTTCACCGGCGCCATCCAGGATCGAATCGGCAAGTTCGAGTTCTCCAACGGCGGGACACTCTTCCTGGACGAGATCGGCGAGATCCCCCCTCGGATTCAATCCAAGCTCCTTCACGCGGTCGAGGACAAGGAGATTCAGCGCATTGGGGGCAACCAGCCCATCCGCGTGGATATCCGCATCATCGCAGCGACCAACTCGAACATCCGGGAACTGATGAACAAGAAGCGGTTCCGGGCGGATCTGTACTACCGTCTGAACACGACCATGATCACGATCCCTCCCTTGCGCACGCGGGACCGGGACATCCAGCTGCTTGCGGACGCGTGCATGAAGGAATTCAACCATTATCGGTACAAAGGCTTCACGCTGCCCGCCTATGAGAAGCTCATGCAGCACAACTGGCCGGGGAACGTGCGGGAGCTCCGGTCGGTCATCTACAGGGCCATGGGCGGCGCCCCGGAAGGGGGATGGATCGAGCCTCACCATCTCGAGATGGACAGCGACCCTGAAGAAGGAATCCAGGAGAGCGGACCCCGGAGCCTGGAGGAAAGCCTCACCCGTTACGAGAGACTGATTCTTCTGACCGCCTTGAGCCGGAACCGCGGAAACGTGAGCAAGACCGCCAAGGAGCTCCGGATCACGCGGTCCGGCCTGCACAAGAAGATCATCCGCCTGCATATTCGAAAAGAGGAATTCGCCTGCGAAGCCCTCTCGTAGATGCGCCTTTCCTGCTCTCCCCGAGGGCGGGCTCCTGCGCCGGGCTGGCGAGCCGTGCGGAGGCCGGTGCGTCCGGGAGGATACGGGCCCGCCTCGGCCTGTATCCTCCCGGGTACAGGGGCTTGTCCAAAACCGGCCAAGTCGCTAAACTGTACGGCTAATCTGGCTGACAGCGAGCTTCCCTACAGAAACCCTGACGCGGCTTTCAGGACCCGTGCCCCATGGACATAGGCGCCGTCTTGGATTGCGTGCGGACCGACCTCGAGCAAGTCGAGGCCTTCCTGCGCGACAAAGGGGTTTGCTCTCCGGTCCCGCTCCTCTCTTCGGTGGGGGAGCACATCCTGGCCGCCGGGGGAAAGCGCTTCCGCCCCATGCTGACGATCCTGTGCGGCCGCCTTTGCGGGACCCCTGCAGCCCAGAGGGTTCCGCTGGCGGCTTCCGTGGAACTCATCCACAATGCCACCCTTCTCCACGACGACATCGTAGACGAGGCCACCCTGCGGCGAGGGCGTCCGGCCGCGCACCTTCTCTGGGGGGACAACGCGGGGGTGCTTGCGGCCAACTTCCATATCTCGCAGGCCTTCTCCACCATCCTGAAGGCCGGAGGGCTCGCCTGCCTGCGCGCCGTCAACCGCACCCTCGGGGCGATCGTGGAGGGGGAACTCCTTCAGTTTTTGAATGTCGGCGTGAAAGAGATGAAAGAGGCGCAGTACCGGGACATCATCCTGCGCAAGACGGCCCGCCTGATCTCCACGGCCTGCCACATCGGGGCCTTGCCCGGGAGCAACCGCGAGCTTGCCGAGCCGATCGCAAAGTTCGGTCTCGAGCTCGGCATGGCCTTTCAGATGTCCGATGACCTGCTCGACTACCAGGCCGAAGAGGCGGTTCTGGGCAAGAAGGTGGGCGCGGACTTCCGGGAGGGCAAATTCACCCTGCCCCTGATCGCGGCGCTCTCGCGGTGCGGACACGCGGACCGCAGGGGCCTGCTCGATCTTCTCAACGGGCCGCCCGAGGAGCGTGAGCGGGCCTTCGGATGGGCCAAGGATCTGATCGACAGGAACGGCGGGTTCTCCTCGACCTACGAAGCCGCAAGACGACACGTCGAGGGGGCCGTGGCGGTGGCCTCAACCTTCCCGGGAGGGGAGGAGCGGGAGGCGCTGATCGGCCTGGCACGCTTCGTCATCGAGCGGGCCCACTGACCCTTTCTTGGCGGCCCGGAGCCTGTTGCGCAGCCGTCTGCCGGCCCGCGCCTTCCTGCGCCGGGCCCTGTCGCGGGCCGCCTGCTCCTCCTTGCGCGCCCCCTCCCCCCGCCGCTCCAGCTCCTCGGCCAGCCGCCTTCTCGCCAGGAACCGGTTCAGGGACTGGGAACGGCTCGCCTCGCACCTGACCCGGACGCCGGTGGGTCTGTGGGTCAGCCGCACGCAGCTCGAGGTCTTGTGGAGCTTCTGGCCGCCCCTCCCCGAGGCGCGGACGAACCGCTCCTCCAGATCCTTCTCCAAGATCCCCAGCCTCTCGAACCGCTCGAGCAGCTCCCTCTGCTTCTCGGGACGAACCGGAGGTCGGGCCATCAAGGCTCCCTGGAGCCCCCTGGCTCCTTTTTCGACTTGGATCGACGGATCTGCCGCCAACGGGTCAGCCGTTCCCGGATCGTCTTCTCGTACCCCCGGTCCGTGGGCCGGTAGAAGGTCTTTTCGGCCAGCCCCTCGGGAAGGTATTCGGCCGATACGATCGCATCCGGGTCCTTGTGAGGATAGTCATAGCCCCTGCCGTACCCGAGGTCGCGCATCAGACCGGTCGGGGCGTTGCGCAGGGAGAGGGGAACGGGCAGGGGTCCATGCTCGCGCACCGCGCGCTGCGCCTCGGACAGGGCAAGGTAGGAGGCGTTGCTCTTCGGCGCCGAGGCAAGGTAGGTGACCGCCTGAGAGAGGTTCAGCGCGGCCTCGGGAAGGCCGACGAAATGAACGGCCTCCTTGGCGCCGAGGGCCACCGAGAGCGCCGTCGGATCCGCATTCCCCACATCCTCGGAGGCAAAGATCACCATGCGCCTGGCCAGAAAGAGCGGGTCCTCCCCGGCTTCCAGCATGCGGGCCAACCAGTAGAGCGCGGCATCGGGATCACTCCCCCGAAGGCTCTTGATAAAGGCGGAGATCAGGTTGTAGTGTTCTTCCCCGGTCTTGTCGTACGGCAGGGCGCAGGTCTGCAGGGCCTCCCGGACATCTTCGAGCCGAACCGTTCGATCGGAGGGCCCTCGCTTCTTGCGGAGCGTCGCGGCGATCTCCAGGGCGTTCAGGCAGCGACGCGCATCCCCCTGCGAGGCCCTGCAGAGGAATTCCAGCCCCTCCGGCTCGATCCCCAGGCCCCATGCCCCCAGCCCCCTGTCCGGGTCGTCCAGGGCCCGTCGGGCGACCCGGGCCAGGTCGGAGACGCTGAGAGGGTGAAGCACCAGCACCTCCATCCTGGAAAGGAGCGCCTTGTTGATTTCGAAGGAAGGATTCTCGGTGGTCGCGCCCATCAGGAGGATGCCCCCGCTCTCCACGTGCGGAAGGAAGGCATCCTGTTGCGCCTTGTTGAAGCGGTGGATCTCGTCGACGAACAATACGGTCTGCTTGCGGTTTCTGCTCCACTGGTAGCTCGATTCGTTGAGGACCTCCCGAATCTCCTTCACGCCGGAGAGCACGGCGGAGAAGGCGACCCAGTGGCTGTCGGTCAACCTGGCCAGCACCTGGGCGAGGGCCGTCTTCCCGCATCCCGGGGGACCCCAGAACAGCATGGAGAACAGCCTGCCCCGTCCCACCGCCTCCCGCAGGAGCTTGCCGGGCCCCAGGAGGTGCTCCTGGCCCACCACCTCCTCCAGGCATCGAGGCCGCATCCTGTCCGCAAGCGGACGCCGCTCACCCGCTCCCGCGGGGCCCTCCATCTCAAACAGATCGCCGGTCTTCTCCTTCATCGGAAAGGTCGCCCTCGGATCGGGGATTCAGCGGACGGAAGACATCCTGCGTTTCCCCCTCTTTTACCTCCTTCCGGCGAATTACACAATTTCTGCCGCCGCATGCTGCCAAAGGCGTGGGGCGGGCGGAATCTCCCGGATCCGGTTACGAAGCAGGTGCAAGCGGTCGGGTGTCGGGCACCCGCCCTGCCGCGTGGACAGCAGGATGCGGCCCTCCCAGGAAGGACCGGGTGGACACCTTGCACCCTGCACCCTTTCCCTTACTCTGTATGGCCCTTTGCCTCCGATAGACAGCCCGGAAGAGAGTATGCTATTACGAAAAGAAGGGTGGAATACGCCGTCGCAAGGCGTAAAGGCCCATGTCCGCGCAGATTGCCCGAGAGTCCCATGGAACGAATCGGTATCCTCGCGAAGATCAAGCACGACAGGCAGGTTCGCAAGACGGTGTCCGACCTTGTCCGGTGGCTCTCCGAAAAGCGGATCGAAACCGTCCTGGAAGAGGAGATCGGAAGCCAGCTGGACCACCCGCACCGTCTTCCGAAGCCGGAACTGGTCGGAGCGGCCGAAATGCTCGTGGTCCTGGGGGGAGACGGCACACTGCTCAGCGTGGCCCGCCTCATCAAGGGCCGAAACGTCCCGATCCTCGGTGTGAACCTCGGCAGCATGGGTTTCCTCACCGAGGTTACGATCGAGGAGATGTTTCCCGTCCTCGAACAGGTACTGGAGGGAAACTGCAGGATCGACCGGAGGATGATGCTCCAGGCCCAGATCCTCCGGCAGGGGTCTTGCATCACCGAGGAATCCCTCCTGAACGACGTAGTCATCAACAAGAGCGCCCTTGCCCGGATTCTCACCCTCGAGGTGGCGGTGGACGGCACCTACCTGACTACCTTTCAGGCGGACGGCCTCATTCTTTCGACACCGACCGGTTCCACGGCTTACTCGCTTGCTGCCGGCGGCCCCATCATCTATCCCACTCTTGCCTCGATCCTCCTGACGCCCATCTGCCCCCACACGCTGACGAACCGTCCGATCATCCTCCCGGTGGGCTCCAGCGTGGAAGTCATCCTCCGGTCGGAAGAAAGGGATGCCTATGTCACCCTGGACGGTCAGATGGGCTTCCCCTTTCTGAAAGACGACGTGGCCAGGATCCAGCAGTCCGACTACATCGTGCCGCTTGTCAAGTCCCCTTTCAAGGACTACTTTCAGGTCCTCCGCGCAAAACTGAAGTGGGGAGAGCGATAGCCGAGGGGTTGCGGGCGCAATGATTCGTGAACTCTCGATTCGGAACCTGGCCATCATCGAGGAGGCGAGGATCTCCTTCGGCAGAGGGCTGAACGTTTTGACGGGCGAAACGGGCGCGGGGAAAAGTCTTCTGGTCGCCGCACTCGAGCTTGTTCTGGGGGAGCGCGCGAAGGCGGAGTGGGTCCGCGCCGACGCGGAAGAGGCGCGGGTGGAAGCGGTCATCGAGATGGAAGAGACCCCGGAGCTGTCCGCTGCGCTCGCGCAGGCCGGCCACGACGATGCGGACCTGCTGGTCATCCGTCGAACGGTGGCCCGCTCCGGGAAAAACCGCGTGTACGTGAACGACCGCCCCGCAACCCTGGGGTTTCTGGAAACGCTGGGAGAACGCCTCGCCGACATTCATGGGCAGCACGAACACCAGTCGCTGCTGAAAGCGAGCCGGCACCGGGAGCTGCTCGATCGATTCGGCGACCTGGTGCCGTCCCAGAAACGGGTTGCCGAGCTTGTCCGTTCCGTGCGCGACCTGCGAAGAGAACGGGCCCGCGTGGAGGCCGATCACAGGCAGATGGTCGCAGAGCGGGATCTGGCCCTGTTCCAGCACGAGGAAATCTCCGGGGCGAACCTGCGGATCGGGGAGGAGGAGGAACTCGAACAGGAACGGGAGCGGACCCTCCACGCACACAGGCTCCTCGAGGTCTGCCTGGAGGGGGAACGAAGGCTGTACAGCGATCCGGGGTCGGTCGCGGACACATTGAGCGCCGTCCGCAGACGGGTCGAAGAGGCCGGGCAGATCGATCCGGTCTTCTCCGTTCCGGCCGGGCTGCTGGAATCGGCGCAGCACTGCGTGGAGGAGGCCGCCCGGGAACTCCAGCGGCGCGCTTCCTCCGTGGAGGGGGACCCGGACCGCCTCGAGCAGATCGAGGAGCGGCTCGGCCTGATCCATCGGCTGAGACGAAAGCACCACCGATCCGTCGAGGAACTGCTGGCCCTGGAACGGGAACTGGCCGGGAAGATTGCGCGGATGGACCGTTTCGAAGAGGATTGCCGCGACCTGCGGGAGAGGATCGAAGCGAGGGAGTCGGAGCTGGGCGGGGCGGCTCGTTCTCTTTCCGAAGCAAGGAAGAAGGTCGCCAGGAAGCTCGAGAAGGCGGTCGCAGAGGAACTGCAGGCAGTCGGCATGAAGGACACCGGATTCCGGGCGAGTCTCGCCCCGGTCCCGGCGGACCCCTCCGGGAAGAATCCGGACGAGATCCGGCTCGGAGATCACAGCATCGAGGCTTCCGGCATGGATCATGTCGAGTTCCTCATCCGCCCGAATCCGGGTCAGCCTTTCCTTCCCCTCCGGCAGATTGCCTCGGGTGGGGAACTCTCGAGAATCATGCTGGCGATCCGCAATGTCCTGCGGCGTTCGGACAGGTTGCCCACCCTGGTCTTCGACGAGGTGGATGCGGGCATTGGAGGGGCCGAGGCGGAATCGGTCGGCGCCCGCCTGAAAAGGCTCAGCGAGGACTTCCAGATCCTCTGCATCACCCATCTGCCGCAGATCGCGGTGTTCGGTGATACGCACCTGAAGGTGTCGAAGAAGGTCGAGGAGGGTCGAACGCGTTTTCTCATCGCAACGCTGCAAGACGAGGAACGCGAGCGAGAGATCGCGCGAATGCTCGGCGGCATCAAAATCACGAAGACAACCCTGGAACACGCTCGAGAGATGCTCCGGGAAAAGGGTTGAGGCGGGGGTTCCGATGATCCGAAAGGCTCGCATATCCGAAGTCCCTCTGATTTACAAGACGCTCGAATTGTCGGCGCGCAAGGGCGAGCTCCTGCCCCGTTCCCTCGGAGAGCTTTACGATTCGATCCGGGATTTCCAGGTCCACGTGGACGAGGAGGGGCAGTTCCTGGGATGCTGCGCCCTCCACCCCACATGGGAAGACCTGGGAGAAATCCGCTCCCTGGTCGTCAGCGAAAAGGCCCGCCACCGTGGAATCGGCCGCAGCCTGGTGTCCCGTTGCCTCGAGGACGCCAGGGAACTGGGCCTGCGGCGCATCTTCGTACTGACCTTCAACGTTCCCTTTTTCCGAAAACTCAATTTCCTGCCCATCCCCAAGGCCCAGCTACCCCACAAGATCTGGGCCGAGTGCATCCGCTGCGTTCACTTCCCGGACTGCAAGGAGGAATCGCTCATCCTCGAACTCACGGAAGCCCTCCGGGAATAGGCCTCAAGGTTTCCCTTTGAATTGCCGAATCCTATCCTAAGAGCCCGAACTGCAAGGGAAAGGCGCGCAGTATCTCTTCCGGGTTGCGCCGGGTGCCGGCTCCGCCTATCCGCAGAATGCGGCTCGGAACTCTGCTTTTCGTCACGCTCGGGTTTCCTCGCCCATGCACCGAGGGAGGGCTTGCGTGGCCTTTCGGAGACGATACCGGCTGTCCGTGACGACCTCTGCGGAAAACGCGGCCAGACAGATAGAGATACGCCTGCCGGCTGTCTGGCTCCTCGCGGTCGTCGCCGTTCTGTCCCTGGGAACGGTTCTCTGCGGATCCTGGGTCGTGATCCGCTCCGCCCGGAATGAAGACCGCTATCAAGCCGAAATCGAGCAGCTCCGCGAGGAGAACCAGGCGCAGGCCTTTCATATCCAGAAGTTCACGGACAGGCTCGGCCATCTGAGCGTGCAGATGGAGAGGTTGCAGAATTTCCACGCAAAGTTGAAGGTCCTGGCGAATCTCGACCTGCAGGAGCCCCAGGATCCGGCCATGGCCGCCGGAGGCCCCCAACCCGACGCCCGGGACATCAACATGCAGCTCGAGGAAGGCCTGAAACGCCAGATCCAGAGGGTGCACTGGGAGATGGAAGAGCTGCAGATGCTTGCCGAGATCCAGGAGAGGAATGCGTACAAGGTCGAGCGGTTCTTCGACTCGCAGCGTTCCTTGCTTGCATCGACCCCGGCCATCTGGCCCGTGCGCGGCTGGGTAACATCCTCCTTCGGCCAGCGCATATCCCCCTTCACGGGAATGCTCCAGATGCACGAGGGCATCGATATTGCGGCCCGCGTCGGCACCCCGGTCAAGGCCGCGGCCGACGGCGTCGTGATTTACAGCGGCTGGAAGTCGGAGTTCGGCAAGTTCGTCACCGTCGACCACGGATACGGTTACAGAACCCGCTACGGCCACCTCTCGAGGCTCTACGTAACGACCGGGCAGAAGGTCAAGAGGGGCGAGGCGCTCGGCGCGGTGGGCAGCACGGGCAGAAGCACCGGCCCCCACCTGCATTACGAAGTGAAGGTCAGAGGCCTGCCCGTCAACCCGAAGACCTACCTGCTCGACTAGCCTGTTTGCAGGCCGTCCGCCGTTCGGCCTTCTTCGCCTCCTTGCTCCTTGTCCAGATGCTTCGGCTTCGCAGGTCGGACCTTGGGGCCCATCCGTCATACACCGACGCGGCGCACTTGACGCGGAGGCGGCGGAAGGCATAACGTTTCTTGTTGGAGAATCGAGGCGAGGATCGGAGAGGACGGAGATGCTCGGCCAGGCCATCCAGAAGATATTCGGAAGCAAGTACGAAAGAGATTTGAAAAGGGTCCGCCCCCTGGTGGATGCCGTCAACCGGCTCGAGCCGCAGATGCGTGCCCTCGCGGATGCGGAACTGCGGGCGAAGACCGATGCGTTCCGTGAGCGAATCGCAGCGGGCGCCGCACTGGATGACCTCCTGCCCGAGGCATTCGCCGCGGTCCGGGAGGCCTCGTGTCGCACCCTCGGGATGCGCCATTTCGACGTTCAGGTGGTCGGGGGCATCGCGCTGCACGAGGGAAAGATCGCGGAAATGAAGACCGGCGAAGGCAAAACCCTGGCGGCCACCCTCGCGGCCTACCTGAATGCCCTGGAGGGCAAAGGGGTCCACATCGTCACGGTCAACGACTACCTGGCCCGAAGAGACCGGGACTGGATGCGCCCTATCTACGAATTCCTGGGCCTGACGGTCGGCGTCATTCAGCACGACATGGACAATCCCGCTCGCCGGGCCGCCTACCGCTGCGATATCACTTACGGAACCAACAACGAATTCGGATTCGACTACCTCCGCGACAACTTGAAGATCGACCCGGACGAATGCGTCCAGCGGGAGCATCATTACGCAATCGTGGACGAGGTGGACAGCATTCTCATCGACGAGGCCAGAACCCCGTTGATCATCTCGGGCCAGGTCGAGAAGTCCTCGCATCGCTACGACGTGTTCAACCTGCCGGTGCGGCAGCTCGTCTCGCGGCAACGATCCATCGTGGACCGGATCTTCGAGGAGGCGAAGCAGTACGATGCCGAGGACCCGGACAACTGGGAGAAATTCTTTCTTCTGTTGAGGGTCGAACGAGGGGACCCCAAGAACGCCAAGCTCCTCGAGTACATCGCCGAGCACAAGGACGCCAAGAAGAGGATGCTGCAGGTGGAAAACGAGCTCATGCGGGACAAGCGGCTGCGCGAGCTCGAGGAGGGGCTTCTCTACACGATCAGCGAGAAGGAACACAACGTGGACTTCACCGAGGACGGCCAGAAGGAGCTGTCCCGCAGGGAGAAGGACCTGTTCGTCATCCCGGACCTGGACGAAGCCTTCTACGAAATCGAGAGGGACGATTCCCTCTCCCTGGTGGAGAAGGAAGAAGAAAAGGCCCTGCTGCGGCAGGAGTTTGAGTCAAAAACCGAAAAGATCCACAACATCACCCAGCTGCTGAAGGCCTATACGCTTTTCGAAAAGGACGTCGAGTATGTCGTCCACAACGGGGAAGTCATCATCGTCGATGAATTCACGGGCCGTATGATGCCCGGCAGGCGCTACAGCGACGGACTCCACCAGGCCCTGGAGGCGAAAGAGGGGGTCACCATCGCCAAGGCCTCCCAGACCATTGCCTCCATCACCTTGCAGAACTATTTCCGGCTTTACAAGAAGCTGGCCGGAATGACCGGAACGGCGGACACCGAGGCGGTCGAATTCGCCAACATCTACAAACTCGACGTCATGGTGATCCCTACGAACGAACCGATGATCCGAACCGACCACGCGGACGTGATCTTCAGGACCGAAGAGGAAAAATTCGAGGCCGTGGTCGAAGAGATCCTGGACTGCTACGAGAGAAAGCAGCCCGTGCTGGTGGGCACCGTATCGATCGAGAAGTCGGAACGGCTTTCGAAGATGCTCAAGAAGAAGGGCGTGCCCCACGAGGTCCTGAACGCCAAGCACCACGAAAAGGAGGCGAAGATCATCGCGCAGGCCGGCCAGCCGGGTGCGGTCACGATCGCCACGAACATGGCGGGGCGAGGCACCGACATCGTGCTGGGACCGGGCGTTCCGGCCCTCGGAGGCCTGCACGTTCTGGGCACCGAGAGGCATGAGAGCCGCCGGATCGACAACCAGCTCCGCGGCCGCTCCGGCAGGCAGGGGGATCCGGGCTCCTCGCGCTTCTACCTCTCCCTGGAAGACGACTTGATGCGCATCTTCGGGTCCGAACGCATCGGAGGCATCATGGAGAGGCTCGGCATGCAGCGAGGGGAGGCGATCGAACACAGCCTTGTCACCCGAGCCATCGAGAACGCGCAGCGCAAGGTCGAGGCACGCAATTTCTCGGTCCGAAAGCACCTGCTCGAATACGATGACGTGAACAACAAGCAGCGGGAGATCATTTACGCAAAGCGCAAGGAGATCATGAGCACCCCCGCAATCAAGGAGATCTTCTTCGATCTGCTCGACGGGATCCAGGAAGATCTGCTCGACAGGTATCTGCCGGAAGGGGCCCACCCGGACGACTGGAACCTGAAGGGGCTCGAGTCGGAAATCGCCCGGCGCTACTCGATCGCAAAGAACCTCTCCCGCCAGGAGGACGGCCCCCCCTCTCCGGAAGAGGTCACCCGCTTGCTGGAGGAGGCCTTCCGCGAGGCTTACGAACGAAAGGAGAAAGAAATCGAACGGGTCGTCGCGCGGATCCAGGACCATCCGCCCCAGCTCCTCGACCGGATCTTCGGCAAGGAGCGGAATCTGGAGGGCTTCATCCGGCAGCGGATGCTCGAGACGCTGGACCGCCACTGGATGGACAACCTGTTTGCGATGGATCATCTGAAGGAAGGAATCGGCCTTCGCGGCTACGCGCAGCGGAATCCCTTGCACGAATACAAGCGCGAAGGATTCGAGATCTTCTCCGAGATGATGAACGATTTCGAGAGGGAAACCGCAGAGGCCGTTTTTCGGGCCGCCTTTGTCGAGAGAAGGCGGGAGGCGCCCGCGCCCGTCATCCGATCCATGGAGGAGGGGGAAAAACCGGCACAGGCCCTGGACCACGGCTACGATCCGGACGCGGTCCAGACCAACACGTCCGAAGGCGATACAAAACGAAAGCCCTTCCGGCGGGGAGGCGAGAAGATCGGAAGAAACGACCCCTGCCCCTGCGGCGCGGTCGATGCGAGCGGGAAACCGATGAAGTACAAGAAATGTTGCGGACGGTAGGAGAACACCTGTGACGAAAAGAAAGCGGCCCCCGGTCGAAGATCCGGCCTCCCTCCGTGAGCCCCCTTTTCTCGTGCCCGGTTTCGAGGCTGCGGGGATCCACGCAGGCATCAAGCTCGCCGGGAAGAGGGACCTGGCCCTGATCGTCTCGGATCCGCCCGCCCGGGTGGCGGGCCTGTTCACGCGGAATCGGGTCAAGGCGGCCCCTGTGCTGCTCAGCCAGAACCGAGCGCGCTCCGGCCTTTGCAAGGCCCTTCTGGTCAACAGCGGCAACGCCAATGCCTGCACCGGAGAGGCGGGCATGAAGGATGCCGTCCGCCTCTGCAGGCGGACCGCGGAACTCTTGACCGTGGACGAACACACCGTGCTGGCCGCCTCGACGGGGGTGATCGGGCAGCGGCTCCCGACAAGTCGAGTCCTCGGGGCCCTTCCCCGTCTGCTCCGCCGGGTTCGCCCCGGAGGCATCCTGGAGGCGGCCGAGGCGATACGGACCACGGACCGGTTCCGCAAGGCGCTCCGCTCCGAGGCGACCGTGGGCGGGCGGCGCGTGACCCTCTGCGGCTTCGCCAAGGGAGCCGGCATGATCCGCCCGGACATGGCCACCATGCTCGCCTTCTTCCTGACCGACCTGAAGGCCCCAGCCGAGGCGCTCCGTCGGCTCCTGCGAGAAGGAGCGGACCGCTCGTTCAACCGGATCTCCGTCGACGGCGACATGAGCACGAACGACACCGTCCTGCTGCTGGCCAACGGCCGAGCGGGGAATCGGTCCGCAAGGCGGGGAAGCGCGGAATACGAAGCCTTCGCCTCCCTGCTCTTCCCGATGATGGCCGAACTGGCAGGCATGATCGTGCGGGACGGCGAGGGCGCCACCAAGGCGGTCGACATCCGGATCCGAGGCGCACGATCCGACCGGGATGCAATCACCCTGGCCTATCGCCTGGCCAACTCCCCTCTGGTCAAGACGAGCTTTTACGGGCGGGACCCGAACTGGGGCAGACTGATGGCCGCCCTGGGGAGTGCGGGCCCATGGGTTCATCCTCGGAAGGTGGAGATCTTCTACGACCGGGTCTGCCTCGTGCGAAACGGCGTCGCCCTTGGGAAGAAGCGGGTCGAGGAGGCCAGGAAGGTTCTCGCAAAGAAGGCCCTTGCGGTCACCGTCGACCTCCACCTCGGAGAGGGAACCGCGAGCGTTCTCACCTCCGATCTGACGCACGACTACGTCTCGCTGAACGCCTCGTACCCCACATGAGGCCCGGCAGGCCTTCCGTCGCGGGTCCCGCGCCGGCGGAAAGCGGGGCGATGTCCCTCGGGAGAACAGCGAGGCAGGAAGGGCTGGCGGCTCGCGGAAAATGGCCTTTCTTTTCGGCCGCCTTGCTTTTCGGTCTTGCGCGTGATAAAAATAAATGTTTTGTAAAAATACGCACCCTTCTTGATCCGTGCGGTTGTGCGCCGGGTTCCCGCCAGGGCGAATCCCGCGTCCCGCCCGGAGAGGACGGAAGGGGAGGAACCAACAGCGACAGGGAAGGAGAGGCGTCGATGCACATGATTTCCATGAAGCAACTGCTCGAGGTGGGGGCCCATTTCGGGCATCAGACCCGGCGATGGAACCCCAAGATGAAGCCGTATATCTACGGGGCGAGGAACGGGATCTACATCATCGATCTCCAGCAGACGGTCCAACTCTTCGACAGGGCTTACGCGCTCATTCGGGACGTCCGGGCACAGGGAAAATCCGTACTTTTCGTCGGCACAAAACGCCAGGCGCAGGACATCATCCAGGAAGAAGCGATCCGCTGCGGGCAGTTTTTCGTCAACTATCGATGGCTGGGCGGAACCCTGACCAATCTGAAGACAATCAAACAGAGCATCGAGCGCCTGAAACGGTACGAGGCCATGAAGGAGCGGGGGTATTACGAGCAGCTCCCCAAGAAGGAAGCCCTCCGGCTGGAGAAACAGCGGGTGAAGCTGGAAAAGGTGCTGGGGGGGATCAAGGATATGGATCGCCTGCCCGGCGCCCTTTTCGCCGTCGACGCCAAGCGGGAACGCATCGCCATCCAGGAGGCTGCGCTGCTCGGAATCCCGAGCGTGGTCCTTGTGGATACGAACAGCGACCCGGACAACATTCCCTATATCATCCCAACGAACGACGACGCCATCCGTTCCATCCGGCTGTTCACGTCCCGCATCGCCGACGCCGTCCTCGAGGGAGCCCAACTGTTCGAGAAAAGCGCCCGGGGAGAGCGCGGCCCCGAGGAGACCGTCAAGCAGGTGATCCAGGCCAAGGGCATCGAACGCAGGGTGGAAGTCATCCACAAGCGAGAACCGGAGCCAGAGGCGGGCGAAGAACGGCAGGCGCCGGAAGGGGCGGATCTGGAAGCCTCGTCGGAATAGACACCTGCCCACGGTTCCAGCGCCGGCCCACGTCCAAGGAGATAGAGACATGCAAGTTTCCGCTACGTTGGTGAAGGAACTCCGTGAGAAAACGGGCGCGGGGATCCTGGACTGCAAGGAGGCCCTGAACGCCACGGGGGGCAACATGGAGGAAGCCATTGCCTACCTGCGCAAGAAGGGCCTCGCAGATGCGAAGAAACGGGCCGGCCGGGTCGCTTCGGAAGGCCTGATCGGATCCTATGTCCATCTCAACGGAAAGATCGGGGTCCTGGTGGAGGTGAACTCGGAGACGGATTTCGTTGCCCGAACCGACGAATTCCAGGAACTCGTCAAGAACATCGCGATGCAGGTTGCAGCCGCCAACCCTCGGTACCTTCGGGCGGAGGACATCCCGCCGGACGAGGCGGAACGGGAACGGGAGATCTTTCGTGCCCAGGCGCGGGAGACCGGTAAGCCGGAGAAGGTGATCGAGAAGATCGCCGAGGGAAAGTTCAAGAAATTCCTTACGGAGATTTGTCTCCTGGACCAGCCGTACATCCGCGAACCCGATACCACGGTCCAGGAGCTCATCGATTCGGTGATCGCGAAGCTGGGGGAGAAGATCGAAGTCCGTCGCTTCGTCAGGTTCCAGCTGGGGGAAGCCTCATGACGCCGCAGGCCGACCGGCAGGCGGGCCCCTCCCACCGAGGGGCTCCCCGCCCCAACCGATCCCTTTGTTGAACGACGATGACGAAACCCTCCTACACACGAGTCCTTTTGAAACTGAGCGGGGAAGCGCTTGCCGGCCCCCAGCCTTTCGGAATCGATCTCGAGACCGTCCGAGGCCTTGCCCGGGAAATCCGGGAGGTCGTCGAACTCGATGTGACGATCGCGCTGGTCCTGGGAGGAGGAAACATCTTCCGGGGCCTCGCGGCCAGCGCCTCGGGCATGGACCGGGTAAAGGCGGACCACATCGGCATGCTTGCCACGGTCATGAACGCCCTGGCCTTTCAGGACGCCTTGGAGAGGGAGGGCCTGGCCACACGCGTGATGACGGCCCTCGAAATGAGAGAGATCGCCGAGCCTTATGTGTATCGCCGTGCGGTCCGCCACATGGAAAAGGGTCGCGTCATCCTTCTGGCCGGCGGGACGGGAAACCCGTATTTCACGACGGACACGGCCGCGGCGCTACGGGCGCTCGAGATTCAGGCACAGGCCATCCTGAAGGGGACGAAGGTCGACGGTGTTTACAGCGAGGACCCGGAACGGAATCCGTCCGCCGTCTTCTACCCCACCGTCTCTTACATGGACGTGCTGCGGGGCAAGCTCAAGGTGATGGATCTCACCGCCATTTCCATGTGCATGGATGCCGCGCTCCCGATTCATGTCTTCAACATACGGAAAAGAGGCAACCTTCGACGAATCCTCGAGGGGGAATCCGTCGGATCCGTGGTCAAAGGCTAGGAGGGCTTTTCCGATGAAAGAGAAGGTTTTCGAAAACATGGCGTCCTCGATGGAGAAGGCCATTTCGTCCTATCAGAAAGACCTGAGCCGGCTGCGCACGGGACGCGCCTCCCCCGCCCTTCTGGAAGGCATTCGGGTCGATTACTACGGAACACCGACCCCCATCAACCAGACGGCCTCGATCAACATCCCCGAGAGCCGCCTCATCGTGATTCAGCCCTGGGACAAGAGCACGATCGAGTCGATCGAAAAGGCGATCCAGAAGGCCAACCTGGGGCTTTCCCCGACCAACGACGGCAGCGTGATCCGAATTTCCATCCCGCCTCTGTCGGAAGAGAGGCGCAAGGAACTGGGAAAGCTGGCGAAGAAGATGGCCGAGGAGTGCAAGGTCGCGATCCGCAATATCCGGCGCGAAGCGAACGACTCCTTGAAGAAGCTCGAGAAGGACAAGAAGATCTCCGAGGACGACTACCATCGCGCAACCGAGGAGGTCCAGAAAAGCACGGACGAAAAGGTGAAGAGGGTGGACGAGATCCTGGAGATCAAGCAAAAGGAAATCCTCGAGACATGATCGCCCGCTGACCCGCGGCCCCACCTGGCATCGGAAGGGCATCCATGTTCCAGCAGAGAATCATGACGGCCTTGGCTCTGGTTGCGCTTTTCGTCGCCGTGTTCCTGTTCTCGCCTGCCTGGCTCATCTGCGTCATCGCCATCCTGGTCACCCTCCTGGCTTCCTGGGAGTACCTCGAGATGGCCCTTCCGGAGCAGGCCAGAGGAGACCGCATGCTCTGCCTGGTGTTGGCAAGTCTCGTTCCTGCGGCCGCACTGGCCGGGAGGACCGAGTGTCTGGCCGGTTCCCTGTTTGCGGCCCTCTTCTGCCTCGGCCTCCGATCCGTCCTGAGCCGGAAAGAGATGAAGGTGCGCTTCGAAGAACTCCGGCTCTGCTTCTTCGGGGTTCTTTACGTGGGCTTCACCATCTCCCACTTCGTCCTGCTGCGAAACCTGCAGAACGGGAGGCCCTGGATCTTTTTCCTCCTGATTGTTGTCTATGTCGGGGATGTGGCCGCCTACTTCAGCGGGTCGCAATGGGGCAGCAGGAAGCTCTCGCCCTTGTTGAGCCCCAAGAAGACCGTCGAGGGCGCCCTGGGAGGATTGGTCGCCTCTGTGGCGGTCGGCTACGCATGCAAGCTCGTCTTCTTCCCGTCCCTGACAGCCGTGCGGTCCCTGTGGGTGGCCGCCGCCCTGTCCGTCAGCGGCCAACTGGGAGATCTCCTGGAATCCCTCGTCAAGAGGACTTTCGGAGTCAAGGATTCGGGCCGCATGCTGCCGGGGCACGGCGGCATCCTGGATCGAATCGACAGCATCCTCTTGGCAGGGCCGGTGGGGTATTATCTGGCCTTGCTGGTCTGATCCGAGGACTTTTCTGCGTCATGCCCGCCGAAAGCCCGTAAAAGGGCCTCGTCGGGCGTCGCGAACAAAGGAAGTTCCCGATGATGACATTCGGTGTTTTCATCCTCGTACTCGGAATCCTGGTCTTTATCCACGAATTCGGCCACTTTGTCTTTGCAAAGCGGGCTGGAGTCCGCATCGAGACCTTCTCGCTGGGGTTCGGCCCTCGCCTGGTCGGCTGGAAGAGGGGCGACACCGACTACCGGATTTCGGCGGTGCCCCTCGGCGGGTACGTGAAGATGACAGGGGAGGACCCGAAGGAAGAGGAGGCGGCCCGGGAGGACTCTTTCGCAAGAAAACCGGTTGCGGCTCGCATGAAGATCGTCCTCGCCGGTCCCCTGATGAACCTCCTTCTTCCTTTCCTGCTCATGCCGCTCGTCTATCTCGTGGGGATCGAGCAGCCTGCATACCTCGATGAGCCGGCCGTGGTAGGCTGGATCGAGCAGGGCACCCCCGCGGCGGAGGCGGGATTTCAGCCCGGGGACAGGATCGTGCGGATTCAGCAGGAGGAGATCAACACCTGGGAGAAGGCCCAGATCCTGTTCGCCTCGAACCCCAACCGGGCCCTCCGAGTCGAGTTTCTTCGAAACGGGGAACTCCGGCAGGCAGAGATCACGCCAGCCTCCTCCGGATACGAGGGGGGCACCACCGGACTTGAGCACGAAAGGCCCGCCCTGATCGGCGGGGTCAGCCCCGACATGCCGGCGGAAAAGGCCGGGTTGCAGGCCGGGGACCGAATCGTCGCGATCGACGGGACACCCGTCCGCTACTGGGGCGAGATGGCAGAGATCATTCGGGCCCACCCGGAGGATCCTCTCACCATCGAAGTGAAGCGGGGGGAAGAGTCCCTGGCCGTGACCGTCAGCCCGACCTCGGACCCGGAAACCGGCAGCGGGCTCCTGGGAATCGCCTACCAGGAACGATCCGTATTCAAGCGCTACGGCCTCTGGAAATCCCTGAAGAACGGCATTCGGGACGTGGGCCGATCGTTCGTCCTCACCTTCTACGTTCTGGGCAAGCTGCTCTCGGGCGGCCTGTCGATCAAGACGCTGGGGGGCCCCATCCTGATTGCCAAGATGACCGGAGACGCGGCGCGGGTCGGATTGTCGAGCCTGATCAGCTTCGTGGCCTTTCTCAGCCTTCAGCTCGGCATCCTCAACCTGCTGCCGATCCCCGTGCTGGATGGCGGCCACGTGGCGTTCCTGGCCCTGGAGTCCCTGCTGCGAAGGCCCATCAACATCCGGATTCGCGAGGCAGCCCAGCAGGTGGGGTTCGTTCTTCTCCTCGTGTTCATCCTGATCATCTCCTACAACGACATACGACGCGTTCTGCCGATTCCGTGGGAGGAATTGTTTAAATAGCTCTTAGCTGTTAGCTGTTAGCTGTTAGCTTTTAGGCGTTAGCTCTCGCCCCCCACCTCATTCCACTCCCCTTGGGGGGGATGGGGGTGGGCTAATAGCTAACAGCTAATAGCTTGAGTAACCCTTAGGCGTTAGCTCTCGCCCCCCCACCTCATTCCACTCCCCTTGGGGGGGGGATGGGGGTGGGCTAATAGCTAATAGCTAACAGCTAATAGCTGATTGGCCGCGGCCGATTCGAATACCCACCGAGGAAGCGGAGACATGCTGCTTCTTGGACTCGACACGAGCACCTCCTGCGGAAGCATCGCCCTGGTCGACTCGGACAAATTGCTCGCCGAGTGGAGCTTGAATGTCGGGAGAACCCATGCCGCACGCCTCCTGCCGGGCATCCGGCATCTCCTGGGTGAGGCCGGCATCAAAATCGGGCAGTTGGACGGCTTTGCCGTCACCGTCGGACCGGGGTCCTTTACGGGCCTCCGCATCGCCCTGACAACCGCCAAGACGCTTGCCCTGGTGACGGGTAAGCCTCTGGCCGGGATTCCGACCCTGGATGTGCTCGTCGAAAACGCCCCCTTCCTGCAAGGGCTGGTCTGCGCCGCGCTGGACGCCAGAAAGGGAGAAATCTTCGCCGCGGTGTACGAAAGGGATTCGCAGGGAACACAGAACCGACTCACAGACTACCTGTCGGTCCCCCCTGACCAGCTGGCGGAGAGGATTCACGGGCCCACCCTCCTGCTCGGAGACGCCGTCCCTCGCTACGGCGAGAGGCTCCGTAGGGAATGCCGCCACCCGATCACCCTTGCGCCGTCCGCGTACCATTACCCACGGGCATCCCTTCTCTGCCGGCTGGCGATCCTGAAGCTGGCCCGGGACGATCGAACCCATCCCAGGGATCTCCAGGCCCTGTACGCGAGGGCCTCGGACGCGGAGATCCGCCGGAAGAAATGAAGGGCCTGCCGGCGCATGGATCTTGGCGGTTGGCCGGGCTCGACCCTTCGGCCGCGGCCCCGTTCGAGGAACCAGGACGATCCGGGGAAGGTGCGGCGGGGGGTGGTTGGGATTGCGAGCGAAAGACCGACGTCCGACATCTTGGATCCCTGCTTCTTGACAAGTCATCCAACTCATTAGATATTTGGCACTTTGCCTTGTTTCGGAAAACCGCACCCAGCGAGGATAGAAACGAAATGCGTAGCGACCGAGTGAAGAAAGGCCTCGAACGGGCACCCGCCCGCGCGCTGCTTCATGCAACGGGTCTGCCGAAGGCAGAGATGGACAAGCCCTTCATCGGAATCGGAAACTCCTCGACCGACCTGGTCCCGGGCCATCTGAACCTGCCGGAGTTGGCACGCTTCGTCGAGAAGGGCGTGCACGCAGGGGGAGGCTACCCCTTCTTGTTCCACGTAGGCGCCCTCTGCGACGGCATCGCCATGGGCCACAGAGGAATGTTCTATTCCCTGCCCTTCCGGGAACTGGTCGCGGACATGGTCGAGTCCATCGCAGAAGCGCATGCGCTGGACGGCCTCGTGCTCATCACCAACTGCGACAAGATCACCCCCGGCATGCTCATGGCCGCCGCCCGCCTGGATATCCCGACCGTCATCCTGACCGCCGGACCGATGCTGGCCGGTCATCACAGGGGCCGCAGGCTCTCCCTCGTACGCGACACGTTCGAGGCGGTCGGAAGAAGGCAGCGGGGAGAGATAACCGACCAGGATCTGGAGGAACTGGAGATTTGCGCCTGTCCCGGGGCCGGGTCGTGTCAGGGCCTGTACACGGCCAATACCATGAACTGCCTGACCGAGGTGCTCGGCCTTTCGCTGCCGGGCTGCGGAACCGCACCGGCCGTCTCCGCCGAGAAACGCCGGATTGCGTTCGACAGCGGCCTGGCCCTGATGGACGCCGTGCGGGCCGACCGTACTCCCGGGAAGATCTTAACCCATACCGCCTTTGAGAACGCCATCGCCGTGGACATGGCCCTGGGGGGGTCGACCAATACCGTTCTGCACCTGACCGCGATCGCACACGAAGCCGGGGTTCCTCTGTCCCTCGGCCTATTTGACGAGATCAGCCGGGAAACCCCTCACCTGGGAGACCTGAGGCCCGGGGGCGAGTACTTCCTCGAAGACCTTCACCTGGCGGGAGGGATCCCTGCGGTCCTGCAGAGGTTGGGGGCCCGCGTCCGGGAAGGCCTCACCGTGAGCGGCAGGGATATCCGCGAGATTGCCCGCTCGGCCAGGCCCGAGGCCGGGCCGGTCCTGCGCACGGTGGAGGAGCCGTTGAGGCCGGAAGGCGGAATCGCGGTGCTGCGAGGCAATCTTGCGCCGGAAGGCGCCGTGGTCAAACAGTCTGCCGTGTCGAAGGAGATGCTCCGGTTCGAGGGAGCCGCCCGGGTGTTCGATTGCGAGGAAGACGCCCAGCAGGCGATTCTTTCCGGAAACATACGGGAAGGCGATGCGGTCGTCATTCGCTACGAGGGTCCGAGAGGGGGCCCGGGCATGCGCGAGATGCTGGCCCCAACGTCCGCCATCACGGGCATGGGGCTCAAGCGGGTGGTCCTGCTGACCGACGGCAGGTTCTCCGGCGGAACGCGAGGGCCTTGCGTGGGGCACATATCGCCGGAGGCGGCGGAAGGAGGCCCTCTCGGGCTGGTGCAAGAGGGGGATCGAATTGCGGTGGACATCCCGGGCCGAGCCCTTGACTGGAAAGTGGCTCCGGAGGAACAGGCCCGCCGCCGAGCCGCCTGGAGCGCCCCGCCGCCGAAGATCAGGCGGGGATACCTGGCTCGCTACGCGAGCCAGGTTACCTCCGCCCATACGGGGGCCGTGCTGGCCGCCGGGCCGGGCGGCCGTCGAAACGTACAGGAGGCAGCAGGTCCGCATCCGAACAACTCGCGCAGCGGGAGGAAGAAGGAGATGAAGGGGTGAAGAGGCTTTCCGGAGCACAAGTATTTATCGAGTGCCTGAAACGGCAGAAGGTGGACACCCTCTTCGGCTTTCCGGGCGGCGCGGTTCTCAACCTGTACGACGAACTCTATCGCTCCGACATCCAGCATTTCCTCGTACGTCACGAGCAGGCCGCCGTGCACGCGGCCGACGGGTATGCCAGGGCCACGGGAAAGGTCGGGGTGTGCCTGGTTACATCCGGCCCGGGCGCCACGAACACCGTGACCGGCCTGGCAACCGCTTACATGGACTCGATCCCGGTGGTCGTGTTCACCGGACAGGTCCCCACACAACTGATCGGCAACGATGCCTTCCAAGAGGCGGACATCCTGGGCATCACTCGCTCCTGCACAAAACACAACTACCTGGTCAAGTCGGTCAAGGACCTTGCCCGCATCATACACGAGGCCTTCCACATCGCCGCCACCGGAAGGCCGGGGCCTGTGGTCGTCGATATCCCCAAGGACGTCACTGCCGATGTCACATACTACCAGCCCCCCCTGCAGATCCGCATTCCCGGATACAACCCGACCACCGAAGGCCATCCCGGCCAGATCGAACGGGCCCTCGACCTCCTCCTCAAGGCCAGGCGGCCCATCCTCTACGTGGGTGGCGGCATCATCAGCGCCAACGCCCATCGGGAGCTGAAGCGCTTCGCCGAGCGGTTCCGGCTGCCCGTGACCATGACCCTGATGGGCCTGGGAGGATTCCCGGGGGATCATCCTTTGAGCCTGGGGATGCTGGGCATGCACGGAACCTGCAGGGCCAACATGGCCATCTCGAACGCGGACCTGGTCATCGCCATCGGGGCCCGGTTCGATGACCGCGTCACCGGCCGCATCGACAGGTTCGCCACCCAAGCGAAGATCGTGCACATCGACATTGACCCTACATCGATCAGCAAGAACGTGGCGGTGGACATCCCGATCGTGGGTGACGCCAGGAGGGTGCTTCAGCAGATCCTTCAGATCCTGAAGAAGTCGAAATACGCGAAGGTCCGGACGCCCAAGAGAACCGAATGGCTCAATCAGATCGAGGCCTGGAAGAGAAGGAAGGTCCTGGCCTACAAAACCGATGGGGAACTCAAGCCCCAGTATGTGGTCGAGAAGATCTACGAGGCGACCCGGGGCGAGGCCCTGATCACGACCGAGGTGGGCCAGAACCAGATGTGGGCGGTTCAATACTACCACTTCAGGCGGCCCCGGACGCTGTTCACCTCCGGCGGGCTGGGAACGATGGGCTACGGCCTGCCCGCCGCCCTGGGCGTCCAGGTGGGCCGGCCGGGCAAGCTGGTCATCGACATTGCCGGCGACGGCAGCATCCAGATGAACAGCCAGGAACTGGCGACCGCGGTTCAGTACGGCCTCCCCGTCAAGGTGGCAATTCTGAACAACGGGTACCTGGGCATGGTCAGGCAGTGGCAGGAGCTTTTCTACGGCAAGCGGTATTCCTGCGTGGACATGAGCGCCCAGCCGGACTTCGTCAAGCTCGCCGAGGCCTACGGGGCGGTCGGGCTTCGCGCGACGAAGGCGGAGGATGTGGCCCCGGTGCTCAAGGAGGCCTTTGCGTCCCCCAAGCCCGTGCTCATGGACTTCCATGTCTCCCGCGAGGAGGGTGTCTATCCGATGGTTCCGGCCGGGGCAGCCTTGACAGAGATGATCCTGTTGTAAGAAATAGAAGAGAGTCCGGCGAAAAACGCTCCTGGCTCCAGGACAACCGCCCCGAGGGGGCAAGATATCGATGCGGCATACCATATCCGTGCTGGTGAAGAACGAATTCGGGGTGCTCTCCCGCGTCTCCGGCCTTTTCAGCGCCCGGGGGTTCAACATCGAGAGCCTCACGGTGGCCGAGACGCTGGATCCTCAGTTTTCCCGGATGACCATCGTGACCGAGGGGAACGAACAGATCATCGAGCAGATCCTCAAGCAGCTCCGGAAACTGATCGACGTCATCAAGGTCTCGGACCTGACAGGCAAGAGCTTTGTAGAACGTGAGCTCGCGCTGATCAAGGTCCGGGCCGAAGAGAACACGAGGGCGGAGGTGCTTCGGACCGTGGACATCTTCCGCGGAAAAGTGGTTGACGTCACGTCCAAGACCTACACGGTCGAGGTAACGGGCACCGAGGACAAGATACGCGCGATCATCGATCTGCTCAGGCCGATGGGGATCAGGGAAATCACGCGCACGGGCAGGGTCGCGGTTCCGAGGGGAGATTGATGGGAGGAGGAGCCCATCCCATGGCTCGGGAGTCAGGCCTGCCCATCCCCGCCTTCCGGAAAACCGGCAGGCGAGGAGGCCGATAGAAGGGAGTCGAGCATGAATGTGTATTATGAGAAGGACGCGGATCTTGCCGTCCTGAAGGCCAAGAAGATCGCGATCGTCGGGTACGGCAGCCAGGGACACGCCCATGCCTTGAACCTTTCGGAAAGCGGCATGGACGTACGGGTGGGCCTCCGCCCGGGGGGCGGATCATGGGAGAAGGCCCGCAAGGCCGGGCTTTCGGTCAAGACGGTGACCGAGGCCGCCCGGGAGGCGGACATCATCATGCTTCTGGTTCCTGACGAGGCACAGCCGAAGATCTACCAGGATCTCATCGCCCCGGAGTTGGCCCCGGGAAAAGCGCTGGCCTTCGCACACGGGTTCAACATCCACTACGGGCAGATCCTGCCCCCGGAAGGCCTGGACGTCTTCATGGTGGCACCCAAAGCGCCCGGACACATGGTGCGGTACGAGTACACCCAAGGCAAAGGCGTTCCCGTGCTGATCGCTGTCTACCAGGACAGGAGCGGCAGGGCGCGGGATCTCGCCCTCGCCTACGCGGCCGCTCTGGGCGCAGGCAAGGCGGGTATCCTGGAGACGAGCTTCCGCGAGGAGACCGAAACGGACCTCTTCGGAGAGCAGGCGGTCCTGTGCGGCGGCGTCTCCGAACTGATCCTGGCCGGGTTCGAGACGCTGGTGGAGGCGGGTTATGCCCCCGAAATGGCCTATTTCGAGTGCCTTCACGAACTCAAGCTGATCGTGGATCTCATATACGAGGGCGGGCTGAGCAACATGTACTACTCGGTGAGCAACACCGCCCAGTACGGCGGGTTGAGCCGAGGAAGGAGAATCGTGGGAGACGCGGCCCGGGAGGAGATGGAGCGGATCCTCGAGGATGTACAGGACGGTTCCTTCGCGAGGGAATGGATCCTGGAGAATCAGGCCAATCGGCCCGTCTTCCGGGCCCTCACGCGCGCCATGGAGAACCACCCGCTGGAGGAGACGGGCGCGAGGCTCCGCAAGATGATGCCCTGGATCGAGAAACAGAAAAAGGTCGACAGGGAGAGGAATTGATGCACGGGGGGAACGAGCCCTACATCGTGCGGGAGGCGGTCCCGTTCCTTGCCCTCTTCGCCTTCTTGACGCTCCTCGCAGCTGCCTCGAGGTTGGGGGGGCTTGCCTGGATGCTGCTGTTCCTGACCCTGGCCGTCACCGCCTTCTTCCGCAACCCGCCCCGCTCGCTTCCCGAGGACCCGAAGGCGGTGGTGTGCCCTGCGGACGGCAGGGTGCTCGGCATCGAAGAGACGGCCCCGGGCCGCCTGCTTCCCGTCCCGTCCCGAAGGATCAGCATCTTCATGAGCCCGCTGGATGTCCACATCAACCGTTCGCCCGTCACGGGAACCGTAACCCGCAAGGCTCACAAGCCCGGCAGGTTTCATGTGGCCAGCCGTCCCGAGGCCTCCCGTGAAAACGAGCGCACGGAGATCCTGATCCGGACGCCCGACGGACTCACCCTGGGCCTGGTTCAGATCGCCGGCCGCCTGGCGCGCAGGGTCGTCTGCTATCCCGCGGAGGGAGACTCCCTGAAGAGGGGAGAGCGGATCGGCCTCATTCGGTTCGGATCCCGGGTCGAACTCTTGCTTCCGCGGGAGATCGCCGTGGCGGTCCTGCCGGGGCAGCGGGTAAAAGGAGGAGAGACGGTGATGGGGTATCTGCCATGAACACCCGATTCCGGCGAAGACCTCCGAAGGAAAGGCGGCGGATCCAGCGGGAAGATCTGAAAAGGGGGATTTTCATCCTCCCCAATCTGTTCACCTCGGCCAGCTTGTTCGCCGGGTTTTACTCCATCGTGGCCACGCTGAACGGCGACTTCGAAAAGGCCGCCTGGGCGGTCATCGTCTCCGGATTCTGTGATGCCGCCGACGGGAGGATCGCCCGTCTGACGGCCTCCACGAGCAAGTTCGGTGTAGAGTACGACTCGCTTTCGGATCTGCTCGCCTTCGGGCTCGCGCCCGCCCTGCTCCTGTATGAGTGGGCCCTGAGGCCTTACGGGAAATGGGGCTGGTCGGTCGCATTCCTGTTCGTCGTGTGCGGTGCCCTGCGCCTGGCCCGGTACAACGTGCAGATCGAAGACGTGGAGGCCGTTTCTTTCAAGGGCCTGCCCATCCCCGCAGCCGCCGGCTTGGTGGTGGGCACGGTGCTCATCTTCCACAAGTTCGACAGGCCGGGCCCGACCGAGAACCCGACCGTTCTGTTCATCGTCTTCCTGCTGGCCCTTTTGATGGTGAGCAACGTCAAATACGCGAGCTTCAAGGAACTCAATCTCCGCAGGCGCAAGCCCTTCCCGGTGCTGCTCGGAATCATCGTGATGCTGATTCTGATCGTGAACGAGCCGCAGATCGTGGGATTCACCCTCGCCCTGCTTTATGTTCTGCACGGGCCTCTCTGGACCCTCCTGCTCCGGGCGAAGAGACGATCGATGCCGATATCGACGGCTCAGCATGGGCGCGGGGAGGAGGCAAACACCCTTGCGCAGGCAACGTCGAGGGAGACGGAGAAGAACCGATGACGACCACCCACAAATCCATTCGGATATTCGATACGACCCTGCGGGACGGCGAGCAGTCCCCCGGCGCCAGCATGAACCCGAACGAAAAACTGGAGATCGCCCGGCAGTTGGAAAGACTCGGGGTCGACGCGATCGAGGCGGGCTTCCCGATGTCTTCGCAGGGTGACTTCGACAGCGTGAAACTGATTGCGGAGAATATCAAGGGCAGCCAGATCGTGGGCCTGGCCCGCACGCAGCCGGCAGACATCGAAAGGGCCTGGGAGGCGATCCGCTCTTCCGAGGCTCCGGTGATCCACGTGTTCATCGCGACCAGCCCCATCCATATGGAGCACAAGCTCCGCCTCAAGCCGGAGCAGGTCCTCGAAGAGGCCGTCTTCGCCGTCAAGGCGGCGAAGCGATTCGTCCCCTTCGTGGAGTTCTCGGCGGAGGACGCCACCCGGAGCGACCCGGACTTCCTCTGCCGGGTCTTCCAGGCCGTGCTGGACGCCGGAGCCGATTGCATCAACATCCCCGACACGGTGGGCTACACGGTCCCGGGAGAATACGGCCGGCTGATCGATACGATCCGCGGCAAGGTGCCCGACATCGATCGGGCCATCCTGAGCGTGCACTGCCACAACGATCTCGGCCTGGCTGTCGCCAACACGCTGGCGGCGATCGAACACGGCGCCACCCAGGTGGAATGCACGGTCAACGGAATCGGCGAGAGGGCCGGCAACTGCTCGATGGAAGAGGTCGTGATGGCCCTGCGCACCCGCAAGGACCGGTTCCCTTACCAGACCCGGATCAACACGGAGCAGATCTATCCGACCAGCCGCATGGTCACACGAATCACCGGGATCCGGGTACAGCCCAACAAGGCCGTGGTCGGAGCGAACGCGTTCGCTCACGAGGCGGGGATCCACCAGGACGGAATGCTCAAGGAGAAGACCACTTACGAGATCATGACCCCCCAGTCCATCGGCATCCCGAAAAGCGAGCTTGTCCTGGGAAAACACTCCGGAAGGCATGCCTTCCGGGAGAAGCTCAAGGAGCTCGGCTATGACCTCTCCGACGAGCAGATCCAGCGGGCCTTCGGCTGTTTCAAGCAGGTGGCGGACCGGAAGAAGGAGGTGTTCGACGAGGACATCGAGGCCATTCTCGCGGAGGAGATCCTTCGTTTGCCGGACAGGTACTCCCTGGATTTTCTGAGTGTTACCAGCGGCACGCACCTGATTCCCACGGCCACCGTCCAGTTGACCAAGGACGGCAAGGCGCTCAAGAAGGCGGAATTCGGCGACGGACCGGTGGACGCGGCCTTTCGAGCGATTCGAGCGAGCTCGGGAAGCCAGAGCAAGCTCCTCCGATTCGAGGTCAGCGCCATCACCGCCGGCAGCGACGCACAGGGCGAGGTCTCCGTCCGGCTGCAGGACGGGGAGTACACGGCGTTGGGCCAGGGCGCTTCCACCGACATCCTCGTGGCGAGCGCCAAGGCGTATGTGAATGCCCTGAACAAACTCGAATACTTGAAGAAGATGAAGAAGATCCTCCGAGGGGGCCCGTGACAGCCCCTCCGCCGGGCCGATGCGTCATGCAAGACGGTCTCCTCGAAACAGGGTGAGCGATGGCGGCCTCAAGAAGATGGAGAACGAGGGCGGGCAGCCTTGTCAGGAGGCCCAGGCCCCCCTCGGCGGGAAGGCTCCCCCGGTGGGTGCGTGAGGGGTTGGGCACTGCCTTGCTCGGGGCCGCAGCGTTTCTGTTGATTGCCCTTTACTCGTATTCGCCGGATACGGATCCCGGCTTCTTTCAGAGCATCTCTCCGGCGCCCCAGAAGGTGAAGAACCTGGGCGGGCCGGTGGGGGCTTACAGTGCGAGCCTGCTCAAGGAGACGCTCGGCGTCGGCTCCTATCTCGTGGCCGCCCTCATTGCCTGGATGGCCGTGCCCGTGATCCGAGGGCGGAGCCTCCGGATGGCCCCCTGGAAGATCCCGGTGGGCCTTCTCGCACTCCTGGGCTTTTCCACCCTCTTCTCCCTTGCCATGCCGGGCCGGCCGAGCGCGATGCGGGGAGGGATCGTGGGACAGCAGGCTGCCGAGTGGCTGCTGGACGCCCTCCATCCGGTCGGTTCTTACCTGCTCCTGCTTGTCCTGCTGATCGTGTCCGTGGCCGCCTTGGGCGAAATCGCATTCCTGGCCGGCCTCAGGGCCGTGGGGACCCTGCTCGTCCGGGCAGCCGGATGGATCTCGGTGCAATGCGCCGCCGCGGCCGGAAACCTTCTGCAGCGATCGCGCCGGCTGTTCCGCACGGCCGCGGACGGCTCGACCGCGCTTGCCAGGGCCCTGCGCGCACGGCTCGCCGCATGGACGAGCCGGACGAAGGAGCCGACGCCGAGCCAGGGCCCGCAGGCCCGACCGCTGAAAAAGACAGCGCCCACGATCGTGAACCACACGTTCAAGCCGGAACCCAAGCCGCCGCAGGAGGAACCCGAACCCGTGACGTCCCCGAAGATCGTCGACCCGGGAAAGGGGGTCCATCCGCTCGCCACCGACAGCTCGGCCCTCGTGGGGGAGCCAGAGCCGAGAAGACCGGTGCAGACCACCCTTCCCTTCCCCGCGCCTTTGCCCGAGGGCTACCGACTCCCGCCCCTGGACCTCCTTGATGATCCGGACCCGGCCGAATCCGTCGTGGACGAAGAGGCTTTGAAAGAGAGCGCAGCCATCCTCGAGAACAAGCTCAAGGACTTCGGCGTGGAAGGCAGGGTTTCCGAGATCCACCCGGGCCCCATCATCACCCTGTTCGAATACGAGCCCGCATCGGGGGTGAAGGTCAACCGCATCGTCAACTTGGCGGATGATCTCGCCCTGGCCATGAAGGCCCTCAGCGTTCGGATCGTCGCGCCGATTCCCGGCAAGTCCGTCGTGGGCATCGAGGTCCCGAACCGAAAGCGGCAGATGGTGACGCTGAAGGAGATTCTCGCGGACGAGGCCTTTCAGGCCTGTCGGTGGAAGATCCCCCTGGCCCTGGGCAAGGACATCGCCGGCAAGCCCGTGACCACGGATCTGGCCCGTATGCCGCACCTGCTGATTGCAGGGGCCACCGGAACGGGCAAGAGCGTCAACCTCCATTCCCTCATCTTGAGCATTCTCTTCCGATTCTCCCCCCACGAGGTCAAGTTCCTGATGATCGATCCGAAGATGCTGGAACTGACCAGCTACCACGGCATCCCCCACCTCCTGCACCCGGTCATCACGGACTCGAGGCGTGCCTCGGACGTCCTGGACTGGGCCGTGGAGCGGATGGAACAGCGCTATCAGCTGCTCTCGGAAAAGGGCGTTCGCAACATCGAGGGTTACAACGAGAAGCTGGAAAGAGAGTCGGCGAGCCAGGGAAGCTCGGATCCGTTCCCCGCCGACCAGGAAGGCGACGAAGCGGACGAAGGCATGGCGCCGGAGCGGGGAAAGCTCCCCTACATCATCCTCGTGATCGACGAGATGGCGGACCTGATGATCATCGCGGGAAGACAGATCGAAGAGGCGATCACCCGCCTGGCCCAGATGGCACGGGCCGCCGGAATTCATCTGCTGCTTGCGACCCAGCGGCCCTCGGTGGACGTTCTGACCGGAATCATCAAGGCCAACCTGCCGGCTCGAATCTCCTTCCAGGTCAGCTCGCGAATCGACTCCAGGACCATCCTCGACACGATCGGCGCGGAAAAGCTCCTCGGCCGGGGGGACATGCTCTTCCTGCCGCCGGGTACATCGAAGGTGGCGCGCATCCACGGGCCTTTCGTCAGCGAGCCGGAGATCGAGCGCGTCGTCCAGTACATCAAGCAATACGGCCGGCCCCGCTACGAAAAGATCCCCTTCAAATCGAAAAAGACCAAAGAGGAAGAAGAGACCTTCGAACACGACGAGAAGTACGATGAGGCCGTTCAGTTGGTCGCCGAGACGCGCCAGGCCTCCATTTCCATGATACAGCGCAAACTCCGGGTCGGATACAACCGGGCGGCCCGGATGATCGAGCGGATGGAACAGGAAGGGGTCGTGGGGCCCCAGGAAGGGGTCAAGCCCCGCGAGGTCCTGATCAGCCACCTCGAGTAGGCAAGCGCTCCGGAACGAAAGGAAGTGACGGCTCGCCGCATGAAGCCCTTGAAACCATTTCTTCTCTGCATGATGATCGTCTTCCGGGCGGTCGTCCCGGCGGCCGGAGGGCCGCAAGGGGATCCGGCGGCATCGCAGGATCTTCCGTCCCCCAAGGCCGAAGAGACCGGCCGGCAGCCTTCCCCCCTCGACCCGATCCTCTTGCGGATGGACGAGGCCTACCGGCACATTCGGAGCTACCGGGCGGAATTCGAGCAGGAATCGGAGACGCAGGCCTTTGAGAGCAATCGAAAGGCCTCGGGCAGGATCTATTTCCTGAAGCCCGGAAAGATGCGCTGGAGCTACCTCGAGCCGGAGCCGAAAGAGGTGTACATGTCGGCCGAAAAGATGACCGTTTACCTGCCGGGCCGCAATCAGGTCATCGAGCAGACGTGGAACGAGGCCATGCCGGGCGTGGCGCCTGCCCGGCTTTTCATGGGGATCGATGAACTCCTGACCTCTTTTTCCGTCTCTCTGCATAGCGGGGACGAAACGAAGGTGAGCGGCGCATACTGTCTGCGCCTGACGCCGAAGGATAGGAAGTCGATCTCCGTCGAAGAGATCCTGCTCTGGGTTGGCGAAGCCGATTTCCTGCCGCTGCAAAGCGAATCCCGCGATATCCTCGGCAACCGGACACGCCTGCGCTTCCGCAACGGGGAAGTCAACATCCCCCTGGAAGAGGATCTGTTCCGGTTCGAGGCGCCGCCCGAGGCCGAGGTCTTGCATTACTAGCAGAAATCTCCGGGCCGTCTCCGAAACGAAGAAATCTATGAAGCCTATAGCCGATCTGGACGCAAACACCGTTTGCCTCATCTCCCTGGGCTGTCCGAAAAACCAGGTGGATTCGGAAATCCTTTCCGCCGGACTGCTCGAAGCAGGCTTCTCCTTTGTGTCCGACCCTGCCCGGGCGGACATGATCATCGTGAACACGTGCAGCTTCATCCAGGAGGCGGTCCGCGAAAGCCTTGCGATCCTGGAAGAACTGGCCGTCTACAGGCGCAGAGGGCCGTGCCGATGCCTTGTGGCGGCCGGTTGCCTCGTCGAGCGATACGGAAGAGGGTTGCGTCCCATGCTCAGGGACGTGGACCTCTTCCTGGGAACGGAGACCGTCGAAGAAGCCGGGAAGATTCTCGCCCGGCACATCCGCCGGCCCGGCAGACGGGCCTTCTTCCGGTCTCCTTCGCCCGCCGGGCCGAGCCTTGCCATGCCGCTCCAGGAGAAACGCCAGGCCCTGGCCCCCTGGGCCTACCTGAAGGTCGCCGAAGGATGCTCGAATGCCTGCGCATACTGCACGCTTCCCGGAATCCGAGGCCCCCTCAGGAGCCGTCCGTCCGAGGCGATCCTCCGGGAAGCGGCGCACCTGGCCCGGCAGGGGGTTCAGGAGGTCAACCTGGTCGCGCAGGACGTGACCGCCTATGGAAAGGACCTCGGAGGCAAGCGGCCGGAGTCGCTCTCCCGGCTTCTCGGCCGGCTCGAGGGGGTCGAAGGCCTGCGATGGATCCGGCTCCTCTATTGCCACCCGGCACACCTGGATGAGGGTACCATCGCGAGGGTCGGAGACAGCCAGAGGATTTGCCCGTACCTGGATCTCCCCATCCAGCACGTCTCCCGACATATCCTGGAGGCCATGCGGCGGCCTTACGATGAAAAGAGGCTGAGGCGGCTGATCGAGAGGATACGCCGCGCGCGCCCGGAGGTCGCACTTCGAACGACCGTCATGGTGGGTTTTCCTGGCGAAACGGAAGGGGATCTGGAACAGCTCCTCGCGTTTCTAAGAGAGGTCCGTTTTCATCATCTCGGCGTGTTCTGCTACAGCCCCGAGCAAGGAACCGCGGCCTTCTGCAGGCAAGACTCGGTGTCCGACCGGGAGAAGCAGGACCGCCGGGATGCGGTCATGACCCTGCAGGCGGAGATTTCGGAGACGGTTCTGCGAGGCTATGTGGGCACCTGCCAGGAAATCCTGATCGAGGGGCCCCACGAGGAGGCCCCCGGAAGATGGAAGGCGAGGACCCGCCAGCAGGCACCCGAGGTAGACGGGTGCGTGATCCTCGGGGGTCCCCCCCGCTTGGACCCGGGTCTGGCCATGGCCCGAATCGTAGGCGCCGGCACCTACGACCTTGAGGCCGAGATTCTTCCCGGGGGCTCTCCGGCGTAAAGGCCCCCCGAAAAACTGCCGATCAGACAAACGTCTCTTTCCGGCCCGGGTTTCGCCGGGAAGGCCGAAGAGACCGGGGAACGAGAGGAGAGTACTTGACAACAAGGAAAAGAACATTATATTACAACGCTCCTGCCGGTAATCTCGAAACCCTAGCAAACGAGGTTCACAGGTGACACGCAAGGAACTCGACATATTCAAGAAACAATTGCTGAACGAAAAATCTCTTCTCCTGCAAGGGATTTCCGTCACCCTACCCGGCCCTCCGAGAACCGGGGAGCCGGAGGGGGGGGATGTGTGCGACATAGCCTCGAGCGATCGAGAAAGGGAGCTCACCCTGCGCCTCAGCGAAAGGGGCCGTGAGAAACTCAGGGAAATCGAGGATGCCCTGGAACGCATCGAGGAAGGAAGCTTCGGAACCTGCGAGCAATGCGGAGCGAAGATCCCGAAAGGCCGGCTGAAGGTCATGCCGCTGGCCACGACCTGTGTGGCGTGCAAGTCCAAGCAGGAGACGCATCGCAAACTCTATGAGGGGGCATCGGATTTCGCCCTTGGCCGGGACCTGGGGTCCGAACTCGGCAAGGAGGAAGAGGAGTAGGGACCGCCTCGTTGCCCGCCCCCCTGCCCTTCGCTCATCGGTGCAAGGTCTGGGGCCCACCCGCCTTTGCGGCCCTCCGGAATGGCCGATCCCGCTCGTGATTCTTGAAACGACGAGGGTCTTGCTTTCCGATCCGCCCGGGGTTTATTCCCGCCACCTATTTCTCCAACCCGGCGTCTTTGCGACACCTTTTCTGGTATTGTTCCACGGCTTGGTTGTGCTCCTTGAGCGTAGAAGAAAACCGATGGGTCCCGTCGTTCTTTGACACGAAATAGAGGTAGGCCGTGTCCGCCGGATAGAGAACCGCCCGCAGGGCGTCTCGGCCCGGATTGCAGATCGGGCCGGGGGGGAGCCCGTGGTTCAGATAGGTATTGTAGGGGCCGGGCCTTTGAAGATGTTCCCGCGTCAGGTTGCCGTCGAAACCCTCGATCCCATAGATCACGGTCGGATCGCACTGCAGGGGCATCCCGGCCCGCAATCGGTTCAGCATCACGGAGGCGATGAGCGGCATCTCTTCCCGGGAACCCGTCTCCTTCTCCACGATCGATGCCAGGGTAACCACCTCATGGAGCCTCATTCCCTGCTCGGCCTGTCTCTGCCTCCAGGAAGGCCCATATACGGCATGGAACCGTTTTGTCATGGCCTTTAGGATCTCCCCGGCAGAGAGACCCAAGGGGAAACGATACGTGTCCGGAAACAAGTACCCCTCGAGGGATGCAGCCTCGAGCCCCAAGGCCTGAATCATGCCGGCCTCCCGACTCGCGGCCAGGACTTCCGCTCCGGAGGCCAGCCCCTTTTCTTCGAGTAGGCCGGCGATCTGTCCCACCGTCAGCCCTTCCGGCACGGTGACCTTGTGCAGAACCACCTCGCCACTGCAGAGCCTCTTCAGAACCTCACGGGGGCTCATGGAGGAGTGCAGGGCGTACTCGCCGGCTCGAATGCCCCGGTCCCTTCCGAGCAGGCGAACCACCCGCGAGAATACGACAGGAAACCGGACCACACCCTCGTCCCGCAAGAGCCTTGATGTCTCTTCGAGGGTCGCACCCTCCGGAATCAGGACCCGGGAACCCCGCGCGCGGTCGTCGTGCGGGAAGTGGTAGTAGGCGTAGACGCCGATGCACAGGAACGCCACGAGCAGCGCCAGGAACGCCACGATGTTGCCGAGAAGCCTCAAGGCCTTCATCCACCCTCGTCAGGGTCGGAAGCCGAAGAGGGCCCGGAACCGACGGTCCCCGCACGGCCCGAATCGAGATAGCCCTGCAGAATAACCGCGGCAGCGAGCTTGTCCACGTGCTTCCTCCTACCCGCACGGCTCACATCCGCCTGGATCAGGACCCGCTCGGCAGCCACGGTCGAAAGTCGTTCATCCCAATGTTCGACCGGGACGCCGAGCAGGGACGAAATCTTCTCGGCAAAGGCGATCACCCTTCGCGCCTGCCGGCCGATCGACCCATCCATGTTCTTGGGCAGGCCGACGATCACCGATGCGACTTCCCGTTGTTCCAGAATCGAACGGATCGCCTGCAGGTCCCGGTCTTCGCCCCCCCTTTTCAAGGTCTGATACGGCTGGGCCGTCAGCCCGAGTTCGTCGCTCAGGGCAACGCCGATCGTCTTCTCTCCGACATCGAGGCCCATGATCCTGCCGGAGCGCCCTGCCGTAAGGAGGTTTCCCGATCGTTTCATCCCAACCCGTGCAAGATTCGGGGCAGCGCCCTCCGGCTCGCGGGGGGCCGCCATTGAAATGTGCTTTGAACTTATATTATAAAATTCATCGAAGCCTGGATTCAACCCCTCTCCTCCGGAATGGAACACGGCCGGCGAGAGGGTCGGGCTGTTTGGCCCCATTCTTGCTGCCAGGTCCTCCTGCAAGGGGGTGGAGTCCGCTCTTGGGTACATTTTTACACTTCGTCGCGACAGGACTGTACACGGGCTATCTCCCCGCGGCACCCGGCACCTGGGCCACCCTGATCGTGGCGGTTCCCCTCTGCATCGGATTCAAATGGCTGGGGGAACCCGTCTTCCTGTCGGCCTGGGCCGCCACCCTTGCGTTGTCCGTCGTTTCGTCCGGATTCGTGGAGAGGCAACTGCAGGAACAGGATCCTTCTTTCGTGGTGATCGACGAGGTGGCCGGCTTCCTGACATCGATGGTTTTCGTTCCCATCTCCGTTGCCCACCTCGTGTGCGCCTGTGTTTTTTTTCGTCTCTTTGATATAGTGAAGCCCTATCCCATCCGGTGGATCGAGCAGCGAGCACCAGGCGGGTGGGGCATCACACTGGACGACGTACTGGCCGGCCTTTACGCAAACCTCTGCGTGCACCTGGTCAGCCTGCTTCTCTAGAACGACATTGCGCAGCGCCGACCCGGAGCACACCTTCTTCCGGCAGGTCCGTCCCGCTAGGGTTCCCGGTCCGCTTCCTCCAAGGGACGGGAAGCTCGATCTCACAAGCAGGAGGAGTCGCCCATGGAGAAAGGGCTGGACAAGGAGAAGGCCATTTCCACGGCCATCAGTTCCATCGAAAAACAGTTCGGGAAGGGATCGATCATGCGGCTCGCCGAAGGGGAGCAGGAGGTGCAGCAGATCCCCTGCATCTCCACCGGTTCTATCGGGCTGGACATGGCCCTCGGTGTCGGCGGAGTTCCCCGGGGCCGGATCGTGGAGATCTTCGGCCCGGAGAGCTCCGGAAAGACGACGTTGGCCCTGCACATCATTGCCGAGGCGCAGAAGGCCGGCGGCATCACCGCCTTCATCGACGCAGAGCATGCCCTGGATCTTCTCTACGCCAAACGGCTGGGCGTGAAGACGGAAGATCTGCTTGTCTCGCAGCCCGACACGGGGGAGCAGGCCCTGGAAATCGCCAACGTCCTCATCCAGAGCGGGGCCGTGGATGCGATCGTGATCGACTCGGTGGCGGCCCTTGTTCCCCGCGCGGAAATCAACGGCGAGATGGGCGACCCCCAGATGGGGCTCCAGGCACGCCTGATGAGCCAGGCCATGCGGAAGCTGACCGGCAGCATCCACCGTTCCAAGACGACCATGATCTTCATCAACCAGATTCGCATGAAAATAGGCGTCATGTTCGGCAACCCGGAAACCACGACGGGGGGCAACGCACTCAAGTTCTACGCTTCCGTCCGACTCGACATCCGCAGGGTCGCCACCATCAAGTCCGGCTCGGAGATCCTCGGGAGCCGCACCCGGGTCCGGGTCGTCAAGAACAAACTCGCGCCGCCCTTCCGGGAAACCGAGTTCGACGTGCTTTACGGAAAGGGCATATCGCGGGAGGGGGAGATCCTCGACCTCGGTCTGGAGCGGGGAATCATCGAGAAGTCCGGACCCTGGTTCTCCTACGGCTCCGAACGGATCGGCCAGGGCCGCGAGAACGCGCGGCTCTTCCTCGTTGACAACCCGGACATCCGGGAAGAAATCCGCGCAAAGATTCTGGAAAAGGCCGGATTCTTGCAGGGGGGCGTGAGGGAGGAAGAGGAGACAAAACAGGAGAAGCGTAAGAAGGGAGGTTAAAGACCTTGGAATGGAACGATATCCTGAAGATCGCGATCAGCCGGGGGGCGTCGGATATCCACCTGCGTGCCGGCCTGCGCCCCATCCTGCGCATTATGGGGACCCTCTACCCTTACAAGGAACACCCTCCGGTTTCGGCCGAGGAGATCGACCAGACGATCGGCACCCTTCTGAGTGACCGGCAGAAGGAGAAATACAATCAGGGCAAGCAGATCGACATTTCCACCGGCATGGGGGACCAGGGCCGCTTTCGGATCAACATCTTCCAGCAAAGGGGTGTTCCGAGCATGGTGTGCCGTTTCATCCCCTACCGCATCCAGACGATCGACGAGCTGTTCCTCCCGCCCGTCATCAAGAAGATCGCCATGGAGCAGCGGGGCCTGGTTCTGCTGACCGGAACAACGGGAAGCGGGAAGTCCACGACCCTGGCGGCCATCATCCATCACATCAACAACCACCGCAATTGCCATATCATCACCATCGAGGACCCGATCGAGTTTCTCCACCGGGACCACAAGTGCCTGATCAACCAACGGGAGGTCGGCTTCGACACTGACTCCTTTGCCTCCGCCCTGCGGGCCGCCCTCCGCCAGGACCCGGACGTGATCCTCGTGGGGGAGATGCGGGATTTCGAGACGATCCAGACCGCCATCCTCGCCGCGGAAACGGGACACCTGGTGCTCAGCACGCTCCACACGCTGGATGCCACGGAAAGCATCCACCGCATCATTACCGTCTTCCCTTCCCACCAGCAGCAGCAGGTGCGAAGGCAACTCGGCGGAATCCTCCGGGGCGTGGTCTCCCAGCGGCTCGTTCCGCGGGCCGACGGGAGAGGCCGCGTGCCCGCCGTGGAAGTGATGGTGGGCACGGCCCGCATCCGCGAGTGTATCGAGGACAGCGCAAGAACCAAGGAAATCCGTGATGCCATCGCCAAGGGCTTCACGACCTACGGGATGCAGACCTTCGACCAGTCCCTGATGTACCTGCTCGAAAAGGGTCTGATCACGTACGAGGAGGCCCTGCTCCAGTGCAGCAACCCGGACGACTTCGCCCTGAAGGTCCGGGGCATCTACTCCACGAGCGACGAGCGCTGGGAGGGATTCGAAGCGAAGGTCGCCATGGAGCAGGAGGCGGAGAAGGCCGCGGAAGAACCGCGGACCCGGGAAGAAGGGAACGGCGGCATCCAGATCGAGAGGTTCGACAAGTGAAGGCCCTTTCCGCGCAGCAGATCCGCACGGAGTTCCTCGGCTACTTCGTCGGGCAAGGTCACCAAAAGGTACGATCCTCCTCCCTCATCCCCTCCAACGACCCCACCGTCCTGCTGACGACGGCCGGCATGCAACAGTTCAAGCCCTACTTCCTGGGTGAGCAGCCCCCTCCGGCCAGGCGGCTGACCTCCGTTCAGAAGTGCTTTCGAACCTCGGACATTGAAGAGGTGGGGGATGCAACCCACGACACCTTCTTCGAAATGCTGGGGAACTTCTCGGTGGGAGACTATTTCAAGGCCGAGGCGATCGAATACGCCTGGCGCCTGCTGGTCGGAGACTGGGGGGTTCCTGCGGAACGCCTCTCCATCACCGTGTTCGGGGGACACGGATCCCTTCCGCCGGACGAAGAGGCGGAGGCGCTCTGGAGAGCCAGGGGTGTGGCCGCGGAGAGAATCCACCGGTTCGGCCCGAAGGACAATTTCTGGGGGCCGGCCGGTGTGACCGGGCCCTGCGGGCCCTGTTCGGAGATTCATTGCGACCTCACTGCGAAGCCGTGCGGAAGGAGGTCGTGCGGCCCGAACTGCGATTGCGGCCGCTTCCTGGAAATATGGAATCTCGTGTTCATGGAATACAACAAGCTGGAAAACGGGAATTTCGAGCCCCTGCCGTCGAAGAACATCGACACGGGCATGGGCCTCGAGCGGATCGCCCTGGTCCTGCAACAGAAAGAGAACATCTTCGCCACCGACCTGTTCGCCCCCATCCTGGAGGCGGTCCAGCGTATCTGCCGATTCTCCCTGCGCGACGCCTCCGAGGATCTGGTCCGATCGTCACGGATCATCGCGGATCATATCCGCGCGGCGACGTTCCTGGTGTCGGACGGCGTGCTCCCCTCCAACGACGGGCGAGGATACGTACTGCGAAGAATCCTGCGCAAGGCTCTCGTTCACGCCCGAAGGCTGGGCCAGACGGAGCCCTTTGTCGACAAACTGCTTAACGTGGTGGTCGACAACTTCCAGGCTGCCTATCCCGAGCTCTCCGACAACCGAGTCTTCATCTCACGGGTGATGGGGAGCGAGGAGGAAAGGTTCCTCCAGACCCTGGAAACGGGAATCCGGATCTTCCAGGCGGAGGGGGACAGGATGGAAGCCGCCGGGGAAAAGATCCTGCCCGGCCAGGTGGTCTTCCGACTTTACGACACCTTCGGCTTCCCTCCCGAACTGACCGAGGACATGGCCTCCGAGCGCGGGATGGGGGTCGACCGGCCCGGATTCCACCGGTGCATGGCCGAGCAGCGGGAGAAGGCCCGGGCATCCTGGCGAGGAGACCAGCAGCAAGGGCTGACCCAGGACGGGGCGCTTTCGGGGGCTCGGAGCGAGTTCATCGGCTACGATCGGGCCGAGATCAGCTCGGTGGTCACCCACCTCTTCAAGGAAGGCCGGCGAATCGAGGAGGTCGTCCAAGGCGATTCGGCCCAGGTCGTCTGTTCCCAGACGCCCTTCTACGCCGAGAGCGGAGGCCAGGTGGGCGATCACGGCCTGATCGAGGGGCCCGAGGGAGCCTTCCGGGTCTCGGATACCCAGTACGGGCCCGGGAAGGTCATCCTCCACCGGGGCGAGGTCGTCCAAGGGCGGATCCGCGAGAATCAGGAGGTGATCCTCAAGGTTGACCCGGCCCGAAGACGATCGACGGCGCGCAACCACACGGCAACGCACCTCCTGCACTACGCGCTCCGCTCCGTGCTCGGCGACCACGTGCGCCAGGCCGGTTCCCTCGTGGCACCCGACCGCCTGCGTTTCGACTTCACCCATTTCGCCGCACTCGAGGAGACGGAGATCGATTCCCTGGAAACGATCGTCAACCGGAAGATCCTCGAGAATCGGCCCCTCGGCGTCCGCACCCTCCCCTTCACCGAGGCGCAGGCCGAAAAGGCGATCGCTCTGTTCGGCGAAAAATACGAGGACGTCGTGCGAATGGTGAGCGTGGAGGATTACAGCAAAGAACTCTGCGGCGGCACCCATGTCGCCAGGACCGGCGACATCGGCCTCTTCAAGATCCTGAGCGAATCCAGCGTGGCCGCGGGCGTCCGGAGGATCGAGGCCCTGACGGGGGAGGCCGCCTTCCGGCACGTCCAGGCGATCGAGAAAGAATATCGAGCCGCCGCGCACGCCTTGCAGGCAAGGCCGGGCGAACTGGCCGGACGGATCCTCCAGCTTCAAAAAATGCTGAGGGAACTCGAAAAATCCCTGAAGGGCAGCCAGGCGGATCGCCTGAAGGAGACCGCCCGGGAATTGGCCGAAGGTGCAGAGACGGTCGGAGGCATCCCCCTGGTGACGGCCGAGTTCGAGGCGGACGCGGAAGGCCTGAGGAAGCTCACAGACATGATACGAGACCGGCTCCGGGGAAGCGTGATCCTGCTCGGTAGCCGGAATCAGGGAAAGGCGCTCCTGGTGCTCACCGTTGCCAAGGAACTCACCCCCCGGCTCCACGCGGGCAACCTGATCCGCGAGGTCGCCAGAGAAGTCGGCGGGTCGGGCGGCGGGAAGCCGGACATGGCACAGGCGGGCGGATCGTCGCCCGAGCACATGGAACGCGCCTTCCGGAAGATCAAAGAGCTGATCCGGGCCGCCGCGGCAGCCTAGGGGCTTGGGGAGGAATCGGACCCCCGCAGGCCGTTCGCCTTTGCGGAGCCCCAAAGCGGATCGGCATCCCTCGAAGGCCCGCCGCTACTCGTAGCCCATCCAGTAGAAGACCCTCTCCTTGAAGCGAAAGTACCGGGACACGAGGGTGAATCGGCCCGCCTCGAGATCGGCAAGGAAGGTTTCCGCCTTGGAGCGGTAAGGGCTGTCCGGATACCGGGCTACCAGGGAGCCGAGGGCCTCCTGGGCCTGCGCGTCTTCCCGCAGGAAAAAGTGGCATTTGCCGATGTAGTAGAGTGCCCGGTCGGCGACCCCCTCGATCGGGAACTCGTCCAAGATCCTTTGGAACCGATGCAGGGCAGCGCGGTAGTCGGCTCTTCGATAGTAAAAGTGGGCCACATAGAAATTGTGTTCGGCAAGCCGCCCGTTCACCTGCTCGAGCATTTCCCCGGCTTCCTGCGCGTAAGGGCTGTCGGGGAACCGGGCGGTCAGATCCAGCAGCTCCCGTTTCGAATTGACCATGGAGGAGACGTCCCGATCGATCGTTCGAAACTCCTCCGAATAGCAGACCGCCTTCATCCAGATCACATAAGGGATTTCCTCGTTGGTGGGATGGAGTTCCTGAAACCCGTTCAGGTGCACCAGCGCTTCCACCCATTTCTTGTCCAGGAAGTAGGATTCGGCGATCTTGAGTTCGGCCTTGACCGCATAGAGGCTGAAGGGATAATTCTCAAGGATCTTCTGAAAATAGGGGATCGCGTCCTGGTACTTCTTCTTGTCGAACTTCTCCATGCCCAGCCGGTAGTTCTCTTCCGCCGTCAGGTCCGGCGGCTCCTTGCGCGCAGCGCAGGCGAGGGCGAGTGCAATGACGAGGCAGAGCACCCCCGCGCGCACCCACGGCGCAAATCCGTCTTGCCTGCCGCAGAACCCACCGAAACCTCTCATGCACCAGACTCCGGCTTCACACCGAACGAAGAAGGCCAAGGGCTTCACTCCTAACAGAAGCCCCCGGGCAAGTCAACGAGACGGGCGGTCCGACATTCCGCCGCGCTCAAGAACGGTTCGACATTCCGGTGCCCGGGGGCTACAGTACATGCAGAGAATCGCCGGACCGGGCAGGAAGATAATCCGACTGGAAAGGAGCCTCCTCATCATGCAGAAATCGGCCCCCATGGAACTGCGGGATCTCGCAGACTACCTCGACCGATACCTGGAAACGCACTCATTCTCCGACGTCGCCGCCAACGGCCTTCAGGTGGAAGCGGGCGGGCCCGTCCGCCGCATCGGCCTGGCCGTGGATGCCTGCCTGGCGACGATCCTGGAGGCGGCCCAGAAGCGTTGCGATCTTCTCATCGTTCATCACGGCCTCTTCTGGGGAGAGGAAATCCGCCTTTGCGGGCACACGTACAGGCGCGTTCGCGCGCTCGTCCAGGCAGACCTCGCCCTTTACGCTTCGCACCTTCCCCTCGACGCACACCCCGAGGTGGGCAACAACATTCAGATCGCCAGGCGGATGCCCCTGTCCGAACTCCTTCCCTTCGGGGAGTACGCGGGCAGACAGATCGGGTTTCAGGGACTCCTGGAAAAGCCGCTGCTTCTGCCGGAGGCAGTCGCGATGTGCTCGGAGAGGATGGGCCCGCCCCGATCGCTCCTTCGTTTCGGTCCGGACCGGATCGAGCGTTTGGGCATCGTCACCGGTTCCGCTTCGGATCCCCCCTTGTTCGAGGAGGCCTCGCGCGGTCGGATCGACCTGCTGGTCACGGGCGAGCCGAAACAGGCGGCCTATAACCTGGCTCAGGAATACGGTCTGAACGTATTCTACGGAGGCCACTACCACACCGAGACCTTCGGGGTAAAGGCCCTGGGCGACCATCTCGCCGCCCGTTTCGGCCTGCAGACGGAATTCATCGACACCGCCTGCCCCTATTAGCTACAGCGTGCTGGCAACCACCATTCGCTGGATCTCCTGCGTTCCCTCGTAGATCTGCGTGATCTTGGCGTCCCGCATGAAACGCTCCACGGGGTATTCCTTCGAGTAACCGTACCCGCCAAGGACCTGAACCGCCTCCACCGTCACCCACATGGCCACATCGCCGCAGAAGGTCTTGGATGCGGAGGACAGCCGGATCTGCTCCGGCAGCAGCCGACTCATGTCCTTGGGGCATTGCTGCAGAACCGAACAGCACTTGTAGAGAAGCTGCCTGGCGGCCTCGATCTGGATGAACATGTCGGCGAGCTTGAACGAGATCCCTTGAAACCGGTTGATGGGATTGCCGAAGGCGACCCTTTCCTTGGCGTAGGCGGCGGCATACTCCGCGGCTCCCGTGGCGATTCCCAGGGCCTGTCCGGCGATGCCGGGACGGCTGAAGTCCAGGGTCTTCATCATGATGTGAAAGCCGCTTCCTTCTTCGGCCAGCAGGTTTTCCGCGGGCACCCTGCAGTCCTCGAAGATCAGTTCCACCGTATCCGAGGAACGGATCCCGAGCTTGTCTTCCTTCTTGCCCACCGAGAAGCCGGGAAAACCCTTCTCCACAATGAACACGCTCGACTGTCTGTGGGGCTTGTTCTCGGGGTTCGTGATGGCGTAAACGGTCAGCGTTTCGGCCACGCCCCCGTTTGTGATGAAATTCTTGGCCCCGTTCAGAATATACTCGTCCCCCCTCCTCTCGGCCCTGCACTTCAGACGCGCCACGTCCGACCCGCCCCCCGGTTCGGTCAGCCCGAAGGCGGCCAGTTTTTCGCCGCTCGAGAGGGCGGGCAGGTATTTCGCCCTCTGTTGCTCGTTCGCCGCCAGCAGGATGGGAAGCGTCCCCAGTTCCTGTACCGCCGGGTTGAGTCCCACGGAGGCGTCGACCTTCGAGAGTTCCTCGACCACCAGGATCAGGCTCAAAAGGCCGGCCTCCGCCCCTCCGTAAGCCTCGGGAAAATCGATGCCCAGGAGGCCGTTCTCGCGAAGCACGTCCACCATCTCCCAGCTGAATTTTCCCTCCTCATCCCGCTTCGATGCCCCAGGGGCCACCTGTTCCCTGGCGAGTTTTCTCACCATATCCTGCAACATCCTCTGTTCCTCGGTCAGTTCGTACTGCGCCCTCTCTGCCATCACGCCTCTCCTCTCGCCATGAGTCGCCATGAAGCCTTCTCGCCTCGATCTGCGAAAACAACCGAGAAGGTTACATTTTATCAGATGCAACGCCCGAACGAAAGCCGGGAGCCCAAGATGCGCGCAACGCGGCAGACGGGCCTTCTCAACGGCCTGCCGGCCCTTCCAGATAGGGCTGCAGGAGCCGCCGAAAGCCACGCAGTTCCGCGTCCTGCTCGAACACGGACAGGATCGAGCCCACCGTGTTCGGGATGTAGGGCAGGTAGCGGTCGACCCCCTTCACGACCGCCTGATAGGCAAAGGTGCCGATTGCCTTGAGATTCCTCTGCAGCGCGGTTCGGGAAAAGGCCCTCCGGAATGCCCCGTCATCCGGACACGGCAAGCCGGCCTTTCGAGCCAGCTCCCTGTAACGGGCGATCCCGACCTCCTGTTCCCCCGGATCCAAACGTACATAGGAATCCCGGAGCAGGGAAGCAAGGTCGTAGGTGATCGGCCCCAGCCTGGCATCCTGAAAATCCAGCAGGACCAGGCGGTCGGCCTGAACCATCAGGTTCCGCGAATGATAGTCCCGGTGGGTGAAGACCCGCGGGTATCCGCTGATCTCCTCACAAAGCAGCCGGAAGTGCGTATCCAACTCCGTTCGCTTCTCCGTAGAGAGCGAACGCCCCCACAACCCCTCCAGGGCATGCTCCCGGAAGAAGCAGAGTTCGCGAAAAAAGGTCTGCGGTTCGAACGAGTATGTCAGGGCATGGCAGGGACGGCTCGAGGCCCGGGAACCCTCGGTCTGCATGCGCACGAGCGTTTCGATGGCGCATCCGTATCGGCTTGTCCGCTCGCTCGGGGATTCCCTCTTGAGATGGGCTTCGAGCGTCACATCCCCCACGTCCTCCAGGAGGACGAACCCCTCGTCCGAGGCATCGACAAAGACCCTGGGGACGGGAATTCCCCTCTCCAGCAGGTGCCTTGCGATATTCACGAAGGGCAGTTCCCCCTGCGGCCCTTGCGGCACCCACCGACTCGAAAGTTCCATGAGAACGTAAGAACGACTGTCTCCGGCGGAGCCCTGCAAGGCGAGCCGGGTGTATCTTCGGTCCGACGCATCTCCCTCCAGGCGGGTTCTCTGAATCGGCTGCGCGCGCGAGGCCCCCTGCCGGACCAGGAAGTCGATCACGCGTGCCGGCAGATCCAGGGACCTCGCAGGAGGGGATGCATCGTGCGTCACGGTATTCCCCCGACATCCGCGCCGGGTCCACGCGCGCTCGAGCGGATCAGCCGCTGGAGGGTTTCTCGGGGCCGCTGCGCGCGCTGAGAACAGTTGGGAGAAGGGCTCAATTGTTGACAGATGATCGCGTATCGTGTTTGAATAAAAGGTTTCAGGCTACAGAGAGGCTGCAATCTCCTGAGAACGCTTGAGGGAGGGAACTCTCCATGGCGGCGCAAAGGGCGAAAAAGCCGGACGGGCCCAAGGTGACGAAAACCTATCAAGAGATCAACGAGCGGATCCTGAAGGGAAAGGCCGTGGTCTTGACCGCCGAGGAAATGATCCGCCTGGTGGAAGAGAAGGGCGCCGTCAAGGCGGCCGCCGAGGTCGATGTGGTCACGACTGGCACCTTCGGCCCGATGTGCTCTTCCGGGGTCTTTTTCAATTTTGGGCATTCCTCCCCCCGAATCCGGGCACACCGAGTCTGGCTGAACAACGTTCCCGCATACGGCGGCATTGCCGCCGTGGACGCCTATCTCGGCGCGACGGAAATGCCGGAGGATGACCCGCTGAACAAGGTCTTTCCCGGGCGTTTCCCGTACGGTGGGGGACATGTCATCAACGACCTTGTCGCCGGCAAGGAGATCGAACTCAAGGCCCTGAGCTACGGAACCGACTGCTATCCGAGAAAAGAGCTTGTCAAGAAGGTTCGCCTGAAGGACCTTCCCCAGGCGTTTCTCTTCAACCCACGAAACGGATATCAGAACTACAATTGCGCTGTCAATTTGTCCGACCGAACCCGGTATACCTACATGGGGATCCTGCGCCCGCGCTGCGCCAACGCGAACTACTGCAGCGCGGGACAACTCAGCCCGCTCTTGAACGATCCCTACTTCCGCACCATCGGCGTCGGCACACGGATCTTTCTGGGCGGAGGAGAGGGTTACGTGAGCTTTTACGGAACCCAGCACAACCCGAACCCGAAGAGGACCGCCAAGGGGGTTCCGGTCAGCGGAGCGGGCACCCTCGCCCTCGTGGGCGACCTGAAGCAGATGGATAAACGGTGGCTGGTGGGAGCGAGTTTCGAGGGGTACGGCGTGAGCCTCTATGTGGGGCTGGGGATTCCGATACCCATCCTGGATGAACAGATGGCGGCCTTCACCGCGGTCAAGGACGAAGACATTTACGCGCCCATCGTGGACTACAGCCACGACTATCCCCAGAACACGGGACAGACCCTGGGGCAGGTCTCCTATGCAGAGCTGAAAAGCGGAAAGATCCGGCTTCGCGGCAAGGAGATCCCCGCGGCCTCCCTGTCGAGCTACTCGAGGGCGGTGGAGATCGCCGAGACCTTGAAGTCCTGGATCCTCAAGAAACGTTTCCTTCTCGGAGAACCCCAATGGCTGCTCCCTCCCGGCGGCAAGAAAAGGCGGAACAAAGGTACGTAGAACGCAGCTACCGGGATTTCGCCTCCCGGGGCGATTGGGTTGCCTTCTCGGTGGCAAGGGAAGAAACGGACCTGTATATCCGGGCGGATCAGGACTTGAGCAGCCGGGCCCTCGAGGCGGTCCTTCACGCCCGAGGGGAGATCAAGGGATACATCCGAAGGCACCCGGAATTCCGGTCCAGCCTGAGGCCCCTCCCTCTCGACCCGGAGGCCCCCCCCATCGTCCAGGACATGCTTTGTGCCGCGCAGGCCCTTTCGGTCGGCCCCATGGCGGCCGTGGCAGGCGCTATTGCCGAAAAGGTGGGGAACGCCTTGCGTACCTTCTCCCCCGAGGTGATCGTCGAGAACGGGGGCGACATTTTCCTGGCGACCCGTCGCGAGGCAACCGTGGGCGTGTTCGCGGGCCGCTCCCCTCTCAGTATGCGCATCGGACTGCGGGTCCCCGCCGGGGAGACGCCCTGCGGCCTCTGCACGTCCTCCGGGACCGTCGGCCCATCTCTGAGTTTCGGAAAGGCCGACGCGGTCACGGTCTGGGCGTCCTCAACGGCCCTGGCCGACGCTGCGGCGACGGCGCTGGCGAACCGCGTGGTCGCCCCGGAGGACATCGAACCGACCCTTGCGCTGGCTGCTTCCACCGTCGGACTCAAAGGGGTTCTGGTGGTCCTTGGGGACCGGATCGGCGTCTGGGGGCCGATGGATCTTGTGAGGCTGGATTCTTGACGAGGAAGGGAGTTCCCATGGCAAGTACGACCAAGGTCCTTCGATTCGACAAGACGACATGGAACCAACCGATCGTCTGCAGGCTCGCCTCGGACTTCGGTCTCACCTTCAACATCCTGAAGGCCTTCATCCTGCCCCGTCAGGAGGGAAGGATGGTGCTCGAAATCATCGGAGAAGAGAAGGCCTGCGAAGAAGGAATACAGTACCTTCGACGCTGCGGCGTGCGGGTCGAGCCGATCGAACAGGGGATCGAACGAGACGACAAGGCCTGTGTGCATTGCGGGGCCTGCTCGGGCCTCTGCCCCACGCGCGCCCTGTTCATTGAGCGGTCCTCCATGCGCGTCGAGTTCGATGCGTCCCTTTGCATCGCATGCGGCTGGTGCGTGAAGGGCTGTCCGACCCGGGCACTTCGGCTGAAGGTGAACGACATTGTTTGACCTGGTAAGGGGCCCTTTCCCTCCTTTCAGGGGCTTCGGTATGCCTCAGGGATCCCGGTCAACGACCCCCTGCCGACCCCCTCCTGCGGGAAGGAGGGAACCGGATGCATCTGCGCCTCGGGCGCCGGGTGGATCGTACCATGAACCGGCACCTCGACGACCTCTTCCTCCCCGCCTCCCAGGAACAGCTTGAGAGTCTCCGAGACCCTGCCCTGCGTCCTCGCGCCCGGGTCGTAGGTGACCCGGACGCGAACCACCTTTCCTTCCGGATCGGGGTGAATCTCCGAACGGATGGCCTCGGTCGACGCATGGATCCGCTCCACGGAAAACCCTCGGTTCCCGGTCGCACGCAGGGTGATCTCCCGGCTCGAAGGTTCGCCGGGTCGGATCAGCCCGAACGAGAGGATCTGGGGGGTAACCACGACCCTGCCCTGCACGAAGGCATAACAAAGAACCTGGGTGTCCGGGGACTTGCTGCTGTTCGTCCTGACGTGGATCTTTCCGGTCAGCCGCCCCGCAGGCGCGTTTCCGGCCACGGAAACATCGTAGACGGCTCGCCTGTCGCCGCCCGTTTTCCGCTCGAGAAGGAAGTGCGGATTGTCGACGCTCACCTCCCGAATCTTCAGTTGCTTGTCCTCTCGAAGCTCGACTTCCAGGGAAATGGGTTGCGAGGGCTCGCCCTTGCCGACGTTGCCGAAGTTCACGTAGCGGGGCGTGACCGCGACCTCGGCGACCACCTCGCCGGCGATCGAGAGCCGGACGCGGGGATTGTCCGGATCGTTCGTCTCGACGGTGATGGCCTTCTGCACCTTGCCCTGATAGCCCTTGCTCTGAAAGCTTGCCTTCACTTCTCCTACCCCCCCCGGGGGTATTTCCTTGGCCGAAACCAAGGTTCCTGTGCAGCCTCAGCCGCTGCGCACCGACCGGATCACAAGGGTGCCCTCGCCCTTGTTCCGAAACTTGAAGCTCTTCTCGACCTTCTGCCCCTCATCCACTTTCCCGAAATCATATTCCTTTTGCTCGAAGACAATGTGCGGTTTTGCCGCTACGGCCGGACCGGCCTGCAATTCCGCCGGATCGTTCCCTGCTCGTTCCAGAACGGTGGCCTCGGAAGAGCCGGAAAGGGCCTTTTTCGAGGCCTCGGCGGGACCGCTTCCCTCTTTCGCGCAGTTTGCCGCGACCCCTGCCAGCAGGAGAACGAGGAAGAGCGCGCCTGTTTTACGCATCGCTGGGTCTCCTTTCTTCGGATCGGCTCGCGCCCGGGCATTCGATCGAATTCGGTCCGTTCGCCCGGCGCGCATGAAGACAATTGCGGTTGGATCCCTATCCGGTCCTTGATTAGCACAGGGCACCTGCGGGGTCAATCGGAGGGGGCGTCCCCGATCCGGAGGCTGCGTCCCCGGCCGCAATCCTTTGTGTTCCGGCTTGCCGCCGTGATATCGTGAATTCATTTCGCTCCGCAGGGCCTCCACCATGCTGATTCTGGGCATTGAAACCTCTTGCGACGATTGCGCGGCCGCAGTGGTCAGAGACGGCGACGAGATCCTTTCGCAGGCCGTTCACTCTCAGTTCGCGATCCACAAACCCTACGGTGGCGTGGTGCCGGAGCTTGCGAGCCGCAATCATCTCGAGAAGATCGTTCCCGTCATCGAAAAGGCCATGAAGGAGGCGGACGTGGGCTGGTCCGAGCTGGACGGGGTTGCGGCCACTTACGGCCCCGGGCTCGTCGGCTCGTTGCTCGTAGGCCTTTCGGCAGCCAAGGCCATCTCCTTCGCCCTGCACATACCCTTCCGCGGGGTCAACCACCTGGAGGGGCACCTGATGGCGATCTTTCTTGAGGACCCCACGGTCTGTTTCCCGTTTCTGGGGCTTCTCGTTTCCGGGGGACATACGAGCCTCTACCGTGTCGAGGCCTTCGGCAGGTACCGGCTGCTCGGGCAGACGAGAGACGATGCGGCCGGCGAGGCCTTCGACAAGGTCGCCAAGCTTCTCGGTCTCGGCTACCCGGGCGGAATCGTGATTGACCGCCTCTCGGAAAGAGGCGACCCGGCGGCCTTTCCCTTTCCCCGTTCCCTGACGAGCCCTCGAACGCTCGACTTCAGCTTCAGCGGGATCAAGACGGCGGTCCGCTATTTCGTCGAGCGACACGAACCCTCGTTCATCCAGGCGCGCAGGGAGGATCTGGTCGCATCCTTCCAGGAGGCCGTGGTCGACAGCCTCGTGACCAAGCTTTCGCAGGCTGTTTCCACCACGGGCGTTCGGCGGGTGGTCGTCTCCGGCGGGGTTGCATCGAACCGTAGGCTTCGCTCCCGCCTGAGAGAACTTGCCGAGACGGAGGGGCTTGCCGTGCACTTCCCTTCCCCACCGCTCTGCACGGACAATGCCGCCATGGTGGCGGCCGTCGGAACCAGATACCTGCGCAACGGGGAATCCTCTCCCCTGAGCCTGAACGCAGAAGCGAACCTCTTGCTCTAGTCGGTCCTCTCACCGGAAGGCCCGTGCATGGCGAGAACCCTCAAGGGATACCTTCGGGATTACGGAAACAGGCCCAAGAAATCGCTCGGACAGGTGTTCCTGATCGAACCGTCCATCCAGAGGAGCATCCTCGAACTGGCGCAACTCGACGCCGCGGACACGGTCGTCGAGATCGGCCCCGGAACCGGGACCCTCACGCGGGACATCCTGCCCCGCGTCAAGCGCCTGGTCGCGCTGGAAATCGACCACGCCCTGGTCTCTTTTCTCCGTGGGTCCCTGAAGGATTCGCCGAGCTTCCATCTGGTATGCGCGGATGCCCTCCGGTTCGACTACGAGAGGGTCGCCCGGGTGACGGGAAGCCGCGTGAAGGTGATCGGCAACCTGCCCTATGTGATCTCGGCCCCTCTGCTGCTCACCTTCCTGGAGCAAAGAAAGGCCTTCTCGATGCTGGTTCTGATGCTTCAGAAGGAAGTCGCACAGAGGCTTGCGGCCCCTCCGGGATCCCGGCAGTACGGTTCGCTCTCCGTTCTATGCCGATCTTTCTTCGACATCCGGCTCGCTCGACACGTCTCGAGGAACTGCTTCTCTCCCATACCGAAGGTGGATTCGGCGGTCCTTCGGTTCGTCCCAAGAGAAACCGCGGCGGTCCAGGAGGGAGCAGAGAGTGTCTTCCGTTCCCTCGTGAGACAGGCCTTTTCGAAACGCAGGAAAACCCTGTTCAACGCCCTTCGTTCCGGTCCCCGCGGGGGCCTCGCAGACGAACGGCTTCGGCAGGCCTTGATGCACTGCGGCATCGAACCGCGGCGAAGGCCCGAAACCCTTTCCCCGGAAGAGTACGCGCGTCTCGCCCGGCACCTTCGGGAGGACCGCCCTCTTCGGTAGACAACCCACTGGGTTTTCACCATAATGGAGGCGGCTCCACGATTCCCCTGGGCGGCCTTCGAGGGCCGCGTCCGCGGACAGGGCGGAGAAAGGGCGCGAAAAGAGGGTATGGGAGAAAGCAGGTACATTGTCGTGGAGGGCCCGATCGGCGTCGGGAAGACCACCCTGGTGAAGGTACTCGCCGATGTCTTTCACGCCAAGGCCGTACTCGAGCGCGCGGACGAGAATCCGTTCCTTACCAAATTCTACGAAGAACCCAGCAAGTTCTCCTTTCAGACACAGATCTTCTTTCTCCTCACCCGCTACCAGCAACAGCAGGAAATCCTGCAGACCGAGCTTTTTCGGCAGAACATCGTCTCCGATTACCTGTTCGCCAAGGACCGCATCTTCGCCTACCTCAATCTGAGCGAAGATGAGCTCGTCCTGTATGAATGGATCTACCAACTCCTGGATCAGCGTGTGGCAAGACCGGATCTGGTCATTTACCTGCAGGCGCCGGTCCCGGTGCTTCTCAAGCGGATACGCAGGCGGGCCCTCTGGTATGAAAAGGAGATGCAACAGGAGTACTTGGAAAAGGTGTGTCAGGCATACAGCACCTTCTTCTTTCATTACCGGGATACGCCCCTGCTGGTGGTGAACTCCTCCACGATTGACTTCGTGCAGCGGGAAGCGGACCTGAAAAACCTGATCCGTGAGATCCAGAACACCGACAAAGGCGTCCGTTACATTACCATCGCCCCGAACGTAGACCCTATTGCCTGAACCCTGCTTTTTGTTTGACAATTGACAGGATTCGGCTGGAGAAATATAATTTCAATGCACAGGTAGTCGGCTTCAGGAAGCGGGAAAGAAGCCTGCATTCGACAGATTCGGCAGTCGACACAGAGTTCGTCATACCGCCTGGATCCAGGCCCGGACCGGGACGGAGCCAATGATGGCACAAGCCGAAAAGCCCCGCCCTTTCCTCCCCGCGAGAGGTTCCGCCTGCCTCGCAGCCTGCCTGACCCCGCGAAAGCCGATCCCATGAGAATCGTCCGGGAGCCGCGGTCCATGCAGCAACTTGCCGGGGAGCTTCGCGCCCGGGGACGGACCATTGCCCTGGTTCCGACCATGGGATACCTTCACGAAGGCCATCTTTCCCTGATGCGGGAAGGCAGGAGGCGGGCCGACACCCTCGTCGTATCGATCTTCGTGAACCCGGCGCAGTTCGGTCCGCAGGAAGACCTGGAGGCGTATCCGCGTGATTTTGAGCGGGACCGGCGGCTCCTGGAAGAAGCCGGCGCCGACGTGGTTTTCTGCCCGCAAGACCGGGACATGTATCCGGACGGATACCAGACCTACGTGACGGTCGAGAGGGTCACGCGACCCCTGTGCGGCCGATCCCGCCCGACGCATTTCCGCGGTGTGGCCACCGTGGTCATGAAACTGTTCCAGATCGTCAAGCCCCATGTGGCCCTCTTTGGAAAGAAGGACTTTCAGCAATGGGTCGTCATACGAAGGATGGCTGACGATCTGAACCTCGACATCGAGATCGTCGGGTGCCCGATCGTTCGCGATCCGGACGGGCTGGCCATGAGTTCGCGCAACAAGCACCTGAGCCCGGCGGAACGAGGTCAGGCGCTCGCCATCAAGAAGGCCCTGGACCGGGTGGAGGACCTTTACCGGAGCGGGGAGAGGAGCGCACGCCGCCTTCAGGAGGAGGCAAATCGCATCCTCGGCCTCCACCCTGCGGTACGGGTGGACTACGTAAGCCTGTGCGATGCAGGAACGCTCGAGGACGTGGAAACGGTCCAGGGCGAGACCGTACTGGCGATCGCCGCCTTTGTGGGCGCGACCCGGCTGATCGACAACTGCTGTTTCGGCGAGTCCGGCAGGGCAGGAATCGGGTAGGAAACACCCGAAGGCGTAAGGGGGAGGGGAGGTTCTCCGCATCACGCACCCAAGAGGAGAAGGTGCCATGCAGCGAAAGATGCTCAGCGGAAAGATCCACAGAGCAACCATCACCGAGGCGAACCTGCACTACCAGGGCAGCGTTACGATCGATGCCGATCTGATGGAGGCGGCGGGATTGATCGAGTTCGAGCAGGTCGAGGTCTGGAACATCACGAACGGAAATCGCTTCTCCACCTATGCCATGACCGGCGCACGGGGATCCGGAACGGTCTGCATCAACGGGGCGGCGGCCCACAAGGCCGGAAAAGGGGACATGGTGATTATCGCCCACTTCGGATGGATGGCCGAGGAGGAGGCACGCCGGCACCGGCCGAAGGTTGTTCTCGTGGACGAGGCGAACCGCATCGTGGATGCGGAGGATCCCTTCAAACAGCGAATCCACGTCGAGTCCTTGCTGATCTGAAACACAGGGATGCGCCGGACACCCGACAAGGCGGAATCTCGCCGCACGCAGGACCACCGGCTGTGGGACGCCTTGCCGGAAGGCGCAACGGGGAACGGTCCGTTCCGGCTGGAGGGAGGCCCTGCAGGCTGCCTCCTGATCCACGGGCTCACCGGGACGCCCGCCGAGATGCGCTACCTCGGGGAGAGGCTTCATCGGGATACCGGCTTCGCCGTCTCCGGCGTGATGCTGGCCGGCCACGGCACCGAGGCCTCCGAGTTCCGGAACAAGGGATGGGCCGACTGGTACCGGTCTGCGGAACAGGGGCTGCTGGAACTGGCCGAGACCCGCTCTCCCGTCTTTGTTGTAGGGTTCTCCATGGGGGGTGCGATCGCCATGGCCCTGGCCCTCCGCCACGGCGGGACCGTGCGCGCCCTCGCCCTGCTTGCGACGCCCCTGTTCGCCCACAGACACAAGGCCCGCCTGGCCGCCATGCTTTACGCCGTGCCCGGATTCAGGGCCTGGCTCTGCAGGAGGGCCGAGGATTCGCCCTGGGAGGGCGCCACACTGCGCAAGAACCTGGATCCGGCCCAGACGAGCTTCGCCCAGCTCAAATGGATCCTCCGGAGAAAGGGCGCTTGCATCGCCCAGCCCCTGCTGATCCTGCAGTCCAGGCAGGACCCGTCGGTCCCTTGGGAAAACGCGCTCGCCCTGAACAACCTGGCCTCCAGCCGCCGGAAGCGGCGGGTCCTGCTTACGCGGTCGCACCACGTTCTCCCCATGGACGTGGAGCGGGATCTCGTGGCGGACGAAATCCGGGACTTCTTCCTCAGCCTCTGAAGATCGAGCGCTTCGGCAAGGCCTGCCTCTCGCGCCGGCAGCGCTCAGTGAGCACCCATCGCTCCGGCACTCGGGGTCCCCCTTCGAATGAGGAAAACCAGGAAGAGCGGCACAACGAAGAAGAGGGTATCCAGCAAGAAGGCGTCGTTGAAGGCCAGCATGAAGGCCTGCCGGTTGAGTTCTTCGTAGATCAGGCCGAGGGATGGGCCGATCCCGTGCCCCGAGGCCATGCCCGCATGCAGATCCATCCACTGCCGGATTTGCTGCAGGGCATCCTGAAAGGGCGGGTCGTAAGGGGTGAGATGCTCCGTGAGGCGATGGTGATGAAACTGGGACCTCCGGGCAAGTTGGGTCGTCATCACAGCCACCCCGAAACTTCCCCCGAGATTTCGCACCAGGTTGAAAACGGCCGAGGCATTGCCCATTTTTTCTCGCGGGACCCGGCCGACCGTCAGTGTGGCCAGGGGAACGAAGAAGAGCCCGAGCCCGAACCCCTGCACGAGGCGGGGCCAGAGGATGGCATCGAAGTCCGCCTCGAGGCTGAACCCGCTCATCAGGTGCAGGGCGTACGCATTGATCGCAAGCCCTGCGAAGAGAAGATGACGGGCATCCACCTTCTGCATGAGCCGCGCCGTGACCGGCATGATCAGGAGGGACGTAACCCCTCCCGGAGCCAGGACCCAGCCCGCCCACCAAGGCGTATAGCCCATCAGCTTCTGGACATAGATCGGAAGAAGCACGAGGCTTGCGAAGAAGGCAAAGAAACCGAGGAACATGACCAGGTTCCCCATGGCGAAGGACCGGTCTCGGTATACCCGCAGGTCCACGACAGGGTTGGCCCGGGTGAGTTCGTTCACCACGAATAGGATCAGGGCCGTCCCCGACAGGACGGAAAGATTCCGGATCATGGGGGAGGCAAACCAGTCGAGCCGTTCGCCCCGGTCGAGCACGAGCTGCAGGCAGCCGATGCCGACGATGAGCAGGCCGATCCCCCGGTAGTCGATTCTCGTGCTCTTCTGCCTCAGATAGGGCGGGTCCTTGATGAAGAAAAGGGCCATGAAGGCCGAAAGGATCCCCACCGGGAGATTGATGTAGAAGACCCACCGCCAGTTCCAATTGTCCGTGATCCAGCCGCCCAGAATGGGCCCCAGGATCGGGGCGAAAACGATCCCCATGCCAAAGATCGCCATGGCCTTCCCGTGCTCCTCCGGAGGGAAGGTCTCGAGCAGGATGGCGTTCGACAGCGGCTGGAGGCCCCCGCCGCCCACGCCCTGGAAAACCCGGCACACCACCAGCATCCCCAGGCTCGTGGCTGCGCCGCAGGCGAAGGAACTCAGCGTGAAAAGCCCCACGGACATCAGCAGGTACCGCCTTCGGCCGATGCGGCTCGCAAGCCATCCGCTCATGGGGATCACGATCGCGTTGGAGACCAGGTAAGACGTCAACACCCAGGTCACCTCGTCCAGCCCTGCGTTCAGGCTCCCCTGGATATGATTCAGGGAGACATTGACGACGGTCATGTCGAGGATTTCAATGAAGGTGGGGATCATGACCGTGACGGCGACGAGCCACTTGTTCGGGGATGGACCGACTCCCATCGGATGCGCCGTCCTTGTCATCGTTTGATCGACGCCCGCCTTCCCCGGGCAAACGTTTTTCCGTCGGCGCCTCAAATCACGCCTGCGAGGGAAGAGAGCGGCCAGGGAAGGGAAGCCTTTCCCCGGGGATATACGGTCACTTCAGCGGACATGCCCACGCGAAGGAGGGGCGTGTCCGGGCCCGGCGCATATCCGTCCAGAAGGATCTTGACCGGAATGCGCTGCACGATCTTGACCCAGTTCCCCGTGGCGTTCTGGGGCGGAAACAGGGAAAAGGCGGCCCCTGTTCCGGAATGGATGCTCTCCACGTGGCCTCGGAACAGGTGGGCGGGGAAGATGTCCAGACGAACCTCCGCCTCTTGCCCCGGGCGGATTCGGTCGAGCTGGATCTCCTTGTAATTGGCCTCCACCCAGACGTCCTCAAGGTCCACGATCGCCATCATGGGGGCCCCCGGCTGGACGACTTTCCCCTCCTCGACCGACTTCTGGCTCACGTAGCCCCTGGCCGGCGAACGGATCTCCGTGTAGCTGAGTATGAGTTCCGCGTGGGCGAGCTGCGCTTCCGCGTTTTCGAGGTTCGTAACGCTGGAGGCGATGCGAGCCCGGGCGGCCTCGATCTGCGCCTGGGTGACGAGCCTCTGGGCGGCGAGGACCCGATTCTGGGTGACGGCCTGGTCGACCTGCTCCTTGGAGACCGAGCGCTTTTCCCATAGAGTCTCGGCACGGGCGAGGTCGATTTTGGCCTGCGCCAGCCTAGCTTCGACGAGTCGGTCCTCGGCCTCGGCCGCCTTCAGACCGATCTGGGCTTCCTCATGGTGCGTGCGCGCCGCGGCGAGGGCGGCCTTGGCCATGCGAACCTTGAGGGCAGGGTCCTCGGGATCAAGCCGGACAAGGAGCTGGTCCCTTTCGACCACCTGGTTGTCCTCTACCAGGACCTCAACCACCGTTCCGGGTACACGGGCGCTGATCGGATAGATCGTGGCATGAACATACGCGTTGTCGGTGCGCACCCGGGTCTTGCTGTAAAGATAATAGAAGGCCGCGGAGGCCAGCCCGACGAGGAGCAGGAGAACGAGCAGAACAAGGGAGGCCCCTCTGCGTCCCAACGAATTCGTATTCGCATGTTTCTTCTCCCTCCGATCGTCTCCATGGCCCGCCATGCGCGCTCACCCCCGCTTCTTCGCCCTGCCCTGATCGTCTTCATCGCTCGCCGCTGCTGGCGTAATTGTTCTTTGTACCATAGGGCATCGCTCCGCGTAAACACTTCGCCCTCGCCTTTCCTCTCCGGGCGCCCTCGTCCGGGCACAAGAGGTCCCGGGGGCTTGACCTCGGTCGAGGCAGATGAAAAGATGTTCCCGCCCGAGGCCCCAAAAAACCAAAGAACAGGAGGTATCACGATGGTTGCAGTGATCGCAAAGATCCGGGTGAAGAAGGGAAAGGCCGAGGAACTCGTCCGGTTGCTGAAAGACATCCTTCCTTCGGTGAAAAAGGAGGCTGGCACCCTCTACTACACCGTGAACCGGGACCGGAGCGATCCGAATCTCGTGGTTGTCGTGGAGAAATACAAGGACGATGCGGCCTTTCAGGCGCATTCCTCGACCCCCTACCTGGCGCAACTTTTCGGCAAGGCGCAGGCCCTTGTCGAGGGAAACATGGAATTGATGATGATGGACGAGATCGCCTCCATTTGAGGCGCGCTCCGGGAGGCAAGGCGATGAGGCTTTCAGGGACTTTCCCGTGCGATTTCCCCCCTGAGCTCTACCAGAAGTACCTGGCCGACGAGGAGGCGCTCGCCTATCTCAGCCGGAATCACCCGGAAATCCGCGACGTGCAGGTCCTGGAGAACCGAACGGAAGACGACAAGGTCTACCTCAGAATGAAGTATACGATGGAGGTCTCCATGCCGGGACCGGTCAAGAAGGCCCTGGGCGGAGCCAGCCACTCCTTCGTGGCAGACCTCATCCTCGATACCAGGAACAACACCGCGACCGTTGAATTCAATCCCTCCAGGCTGGGGGAGAAGATCAAGGCAGGGGCAAAGCTTGCCTTCGAGAAGCAAGGGGGACACTGGGTTCAGCGCCTGGAAGGCGACGTTACGGTCAAGATCCTCGGCGTGGGAAGGATGGTCGAGAAGTACATCGCGGAGAAGTTTCAGCAGTCATACGCCATCGAGGCCAGACTCCGGAACGAATACATCCACAAGGCCTGTCGGGGGCAGCAAGCCTAGGGCCCACTACCGTCCCCCTCGGAACCCGCGCACCGCGGCAGGGCAGGACGGCCCCTCCCCTCGACCGGCGCCTCGACGCTCAGGGTACCCCCTGAGCGTCCGCCCCTGGTGCGAGGGGATCTTCCCCCCGGTTCTTGGAGGATACCGGCGCCTGCTCCCTGGCCTTCTCCCGGATGTCGTGGCAATCCGCACAGTGAATCGGCGCCTTCGTGTCGCCCGCCTTTTCCCTTCTCTCGAGGTGGCAGCCCCTGCAGAGCTTCATCTTCACATCGAAATAGGCAGGGGCTCCCCCCTCCCTTTCCGCCTCCATCCTGCCCTTGTGGCACTCACCGCAGGGCCTCTTCGCGCCCTCCTCCGCCTGATGATGGCAGACCTCGCACCCGATGCCCAGCCGGACCTGATGACCCCTGTGGTCGAATGTCGCCGGCCCAATGTCGGTGTCGAAGCGGACCTGCTCGGGCCCCTGCTGAGGGAGTCCCGCGGCAAGCAGAACCACGCCCACAACGGGAAGCCAAACGTAGCGCATGGAACATACCACGGAAACGCCGTTCTCGAACACCGCCGGGGGGAGAGGCGGCCGAGCTGTGAGCGGATCGGTCAACGGGAAGGTGCGGGGATCGGGGAAACCTCTGACCAGGCCCTTCAGGGGGCGGGCGGCGCCTGCCCCCTGAGCCCTGATACCCGGGGCCGGGGCCCCCGGACTTCTTATTGCCGGTGCTTCTTTGCGGCTTCCCACATCTCGCCGAAGGCCTTTTCGGTCTCTTCGCTCATCACCCGCCAGATCGCCACGGTCTTGAAGTAGTCGTTGTCGCCCACGTGGAACATCTTGACCTCCTCCGCCGTCAGGAGCGGGGCCACGTTGTTCACGACCGGCGAGACGCCCTGCGAGCGGACCACCTCCGCCTGGACCTTCGGCGAAAGCTGGTAATTGATCCACTCTTCGCAGAGCCGCTTCTTCATGCCGGTGGCCACGTGGGTGATGCACCACAGGTCGATCCAGGCGGTCCCCCCCTCCTTGGGGCTGGCGATCATCCATCGGCCGCCCTTCTTGTTGGCCGCCGCAGCGGCAAAGCCCCAGTCGGTAGCCAGGGCGAGCTCCGGAAACTCGTCAGGGTTCGCCGATCCGTCCCAGAGGCTCTTGGCGTTCTTGGCCAGCAGGTCGAGTTTCTGCTGCAGCTTTTCTCGGTCGAGCTTGTTGATGTCGAAGATCTCGTCGTAGCTGTAGCCAAGGGACAGAGCGGTCACCCAGACGTTGCACTTGGGGAAGTTGTTGTTGATCGTATACTTGCCGGCGTATTGCTCGTCCCAGAGGACATTCCAGCTGTCGACGGCTCCCTTGACGACTTCCGTATTGTAGGCCAGCCCGTAAGGACCGCAGTTGTAAGGAAGGCCGTAGCGCTTCCCGTTGTGCATGACCGACTCATCCGTCTTGAAAAAGGGGAGCATGTTCCCGAAATTGGGAACGTTCTTCAGATCCACCTCGGCCAGGTACAGGCTTCCCTCGTTGAACATATAGAAGCGCGGCGTCTTGGCCAGGTCGGCGGGCGGGGAGATCAGGTCCGCCGTGCCGTTCTTCGCCGCCATGTAGAATTCATCCTGGTCCGTCGGGTTGTAAATCTGCAGCTCCACATCCGTGTTGAACTTCTCTTTCACCAGGGCCTTGAAGCCATCGGCGAACGGCTCCGCGTACCCCGCCCAGCAGGTGATCCGGATGACCTCCTTGGCCGGGGCGGCCTGCTTCGCCGCCGCGGGTTCCTGCGCAGGAGCGGCCGGTTGAACCGTTGTTTCCTCCGCCTTCTTGCAGGCGGCGGGCATCAGAACCAAGGCCAGCAAAACCAGGTAGGTCCATTTTCGCATGTCCTTTCCTCCTCTTCCGATACCTTGTTTGGTTTGCCTCCCGGCATCCGGGAACCAGACCGCCTGATTCCGGATGTCTCTGGTTGAAACTCACCCTTCCATCGATCCGTGCTTGCGGACTGCCCGGGGCCGTCAACGCCCCATCCATGTCCCCCAGCAAAAGAACACGAACCCCGCCAGGAGAAGGAAGGGGGAACACGCCAGCCAGGCAGGTTCCACCCCTTTCGTATACTCCACTTCCCTGGCTCCCTGCAAGATGCTTTTCATAACCTCCTCCGAGGCATTCCTTTCCTCAGCCGGAAAGTACCGTCCGCCCGTCAGCCCGGCGATCGCCTTCAAGGGATCCTGCTCAAGCCTTGTCTTCAGGTGATTCCCCTCCTCGTCGAGGTAATAGCCGGCGATGGAATCCCCCTGTTCGCTCCGCATCGGAATCAAGACGCTCTTGCCCGAACCGATCCCCACCGTGAATATTCGGATGCCCGAGCGGGCCGCGAGGGTGGCGGCCTCGGAGATGGACGAAGGCTCCGCGTTCGTATCCTCGCCGTCCGAAAGCAAGACGAGGACCCGGGCCGCCTTTGCCCCTTCCTCCTCGAACAGGAAGATCCCGGTCCGGACGGCCTCCCCCAAGTCGCTTCCCGGCACCGTGATCTCGGCATCATGGATGTATCTGAGTATGTACCGGCAGAACCCGTAGTCACGGGTCAGGGGTACGACCTCGACCCCCTTGCTGGCGAACAGGAAGACGCCGATCCGCTCTCCCCGAAGCTCGGAGAGTATTGCCAGGGCAAAGTCCCTGGCCCGATTGAGCCGGTTGGCAACCGAGAAGATCTTCCCGGCCTCGGCCGACAGCGCGGCGTCCTCGGCCAGCATGGACTTGGACACGTCGAGGCCGACAATGAGGTCGATTCCGGTCCGGTTGAAAACGGTTCTCCGGACCTGCACCTTGGGCCGAGCGAGGGCAAAGGACACCAGCAGGAGCGCGAGCCCGATCAGGACCATCCGGGAGACCGGTGCAGAACGACCCCTCGGCGCCCCTCCGAACCTTCGCTGCCAGGCCGCCACGCGCCGCATCGAAAGCAGGGATGCGGCGGCAAATACCGGAACCAGCAGCAGCAACCAGAGATAGGCAGCTCCGTCCAGGGCCATCTTCCATCCGTCTCTATTTGCGAATCCTTCTTTCGAGCGGTTCTCCCGGGGCGTATCCCCCCTTCTCCGGAATCACCGCTTCCAGGTTGTCCCTAAGGTCGAGCCTGTCCCTGTCCGGCTGGGCGACCGACAGCTTCTTGACGTAGATGTCCGCATGGAGCAGTTCCAGGTTCCACCTCGGGATGTTTCGCTCCAGGCTGGAGACGCTCGCCTCGTCCACCGCCTCGATCGCCGACTTGAATGCGGCGATGGCCGCCGCAAGGGCGGCTCCCACCTTCTTCCAGTTGTTCTCCGTCTCCAGGACGACAAAGGCCCCCAGAAGACGCACGGCCCCCTCGAGGTTGTAAACGCGCCAGGCAACCTCGTTCCTGGGGGGGTCGCCCCCGGTGAGAACGACCCCGCATCGGTCCTTCATCGATGCGAGGTGGTCCTCCAGTCTCCGGTAGAGATCCGGAACGTCGCGCTCCAGCCTGCGGTTGAACTTGGCCAGCTGGACCTGGTGCAGGAGGTCGATGGCAACCCGCCACTCTCGCTGGAGGATTCTGAGTTCAATCTCGGGCAGGGTCGGCGTAATGCTCCGGTAGGCCTCCAGGGCCGAACGGTCCTCCACGATCCGGTCGGCCTCGCGGATCCGCTCTTCGAGGAATTCGCTCTGTCGGGCCCGCCGGGCGGCCTTCCCAAATCCGAGAAGGCCTTCGACGCCGAGGGCCAGGCAGAGGATCCCTCCCACGAGCAGCCAGTGGATCGACAAGCGTTTTCCCATGACCTACCCCCTTTCACGAATTCTAGCGCCGTCACATTCTCCGGAACCACGGGGTGAGGGGAACGAAGCCGTGGAGGGCCAGAAATCCCCACGCGAGCCAAAGGAAGATCCACCGCGTTTCCCTTTTTCTCTTCTCAATCCTCGTGAGCAGCCTGTTCTTTTCCATCTCGTGGATTCTCGCATAGACTTCTTCGATCTTCGCATGCTGGAACGTCCGGGGCATGTAGAAGATCTGTCCCGGGGGGCCGTCTCCGTTCCCGTTTTCCATGGCCCTCTTCACCTCGGGGGTCACGTCGCCCTCGACCACGATCAGATAGAGCCTCACGCCGAGTTGCTGGATCAATTTCACCACATTGACGAAGTTCGGGAGGCCCTTTCGCACGTCCTCCTCGCTCTTGTTGGCCTCGATCCTTCCGTCCGAGAAGATCACGATGGCCATGCCGTGCCCGAATCGAATTCTCCTCAGCTTCTCGGGGACTTCCACCCGCCGAAGCGTCCGCCCCAGCAGGGAATGGCGCAAGGTGTTGATCTCCTCGAGGGAGAGTTGGTTCTCCTCGGGAAGCAGAACGAAGAAGACGCTCAAGGCCAGCCATGCGGCATAGGAGGCATTCGTCGCACCCCCGACCGTCATCTCGCGGTGGACGATCGAATCGGATCTCCGGCTGAGGAGAAAGAGCTTTCTTTTCAGGATCTCCCTGTCGAACGTGGGCGGCGCGATCAGCCTCGCGAAGCTCGAGAAGGCGATCACCCCGATCAGGTCCTCTTCGCCCCGCAGATCCACGAAGCTCTCGGCCCCCTTCAGGGCCACGTCCCCGAGCGTCAATCCGCTGCCGTCGCCCGCCGGCCTGCCCATCGAGCCGGACAGGTCCTGCACCAGCATGACCCACTTGGATTCCAGAAAGGTCCTCTCCCAGTAGCTCGCATACCGGACGTTGGCCAAGGCGAGCACCAGGAAGAGCAGGAACAGGAGACCCAGCGCATCGGGCCCGTGCATCTTCAGTCCGCCCGGGCCCAGATCCTTTCCGAGAAGGCTCACGTCCGAAAAGGTCATCGTTCTCGGAAACCTTCGCTTCGCATAGAAGAGAAGCGGTAGGACCGGGAGCAGAAGCAGCGCCCATGGGTACTGCAGTTCGATCTCTTCCATCGGCCGGGCCTTCCCCCTCTACGACGCAGCCGACCGGGTGAGGTCGAGGAAAGCCAGCGTCTCGTGCCTCCACCGGGAAAGCTCGGGGGAGTCGACGGTCTCGGTGGCGATCATCCTGTCGATCTCCAGGAAAAGCGGCCGCGCCCGCGCGGCGATCCCGGCCGGAATTCGGTCTTTCAGGCCCTCGAGAAACACCTCGCCGCTTCCCTGCAGAGGCTCCGCGCCGGGCCCATACTTCTCCACGAGGTACTCCCGAAGCAACCTGCCGGTGTCACCGGCATACACCCAGTGAGGACCCTCCGGCGACGCCTCCAGACGCGCACGAATGCTTTGCGCCAGCACTTCCTCCCGCCTTTCCCCGTTCTCGCCTTGTCCGGCCTTTCTGGCCCCAGCCCACTTCCTGCCCCACGCCCCCAAGAGCACCGCCGCCAGCGCGAAGAAGGCAACGGCACGCCCGAGGGATTTCCTGGATGTCTCCCGATAGGACTCCGTGGGGAGGACCGGAGGGATCGCTTCTGCGGGGATCACGATCTCGGGCTCCCGCGCCTTCGCCGGGACAATCGAGGCCACTTGGAGGGGAACGGCCTCGGTTCGGATCGAACGCACCCGCTCGCCGGAGCATGCCGTGCATTCGTAGCGGATCTCGACCTCGGGCAGGACAAACGCACCCGGTGCATAGAGCCGCATCGATCCGGTCAGGATCACCGGACTCTGGGAGGATGCCTTCACGTAGTCATACGGGTCGAACTTCAGATCGATGAGCTCTTTCTGGATCCCCTCCGGCCTCAGGTTGACGTTGACCAGAGAACTCGGATCGATGCGAATACGGTCGGTGAAATCGATCCGAAGGGAGAAGGGAATCCTGTCGCCGAGCTGGCAGCCCTGCAGCGGCACGGACAGGCCGGCGCGAATGGGCGGCTCCAGGGGAACCAACACGGGGGTCACCTCCAATACGCGGACATCCTCGGCCAGAAGATTGACCGCCTTGAAGAAGGGGACGGCCATCACGTCGACCCGGTAGACTCCCCGTGCGTCGTCGTAGAAGACGTGGGCCTGCTCCATCAGCGACTGCCTGGAGGCCTCCTCCGCGCTCGTTTTCCAGGTCATCTGAAAAGCGTCGAAGTAGGCGACCGTCCTGCCCCCGACGACCAGGGCCGGGTGGGCGTAGCCGACCGCCTCCGCCGTGCCGAGCTTCCGGATCAGTTCCTTGACATCGAACTCGCGCAGACCCTCGCGGAGCAGGAAGAAGCAGGCGTCCTCGGCAAGGTTGCGGTCGCAGAGAACATCCACGATCTGCTCATATTCCCGAACGATTTCGCCGGCCCTCGCGAGGAGCCGGCCGCCGGAATCTCCGTCCGATTCGAAGGAACCGGAAAGAGGCGCTGCGGCGTCCGCACGAAAGGCGACCGCAATCCATTGCAGGCTCACGTCCGGGATCTGTTTGGAACGATCGCTGTGGTAGAACCAGATGTCGTCGAAATCGGTTTCGGCCGGCTCCCGGCCCGGCTCCCGCTCCACACCGAAAAAGGAGACGGCGGGCCCCGCCGCGGGGAGAGTTCCCAGGGCGAGAAGCGCTGTTGCGATCACGAGTGCCGCCCTTCGCAAGGGCTCCGGGTCCCGGTTGCGTATCATGTCCTTCCCTCGTAAGGTCTTCGTTCCAAACCCTTCTGCATAAAGGCGTTGATCCTGCTCCGGAAATCCTCCTCCGGGGTCAGGACGAGGGCATCCATGCCGACCCTCGCCATCCGATCTCTCGTCTCTGCAAGCCACCGCTTCCTCGACTCGTTGTAAAGCCTCCACTTGCCCAGGTCGAGGAATGCGATCTGCCCGGTTTCGGATCCGGCAAGGGGCATCAGCCCCCTTGCGTCGGCGGGCAGCTCCTTCTCGCAGGACTCGAGCACGATCAAGGCCTTGACCTCGTGTTTGCTGGTTCCGTGCACGCTCGTTTGGAAATGGAAGGAGCAGTCGAAGGGAAACAGAAAGTCGGACAGGATGAACGTCAGGCTTTCGGGCACCTCCCCGACGAGTTTCGCAAGGGCCGGGTCGAGCCGTGTCGACCCGCAGCGGACCGGTTCGGCTTCCGCGATCGTCCGGACAATCTGCATGAAATGGGGCCAGCCCATGCGCGGCGGCAAAAAGGAGACCACGTCGTCGGCAAACAGGATCAGGCCGCAGCCGTTGTTGCCCACGGTCGCGCTGTAGGCCAGCGAGACGGCGATGTTCGCCTGGACGATCTCCTTGCGCCCAAAGGCGACCGAACGGCTGACATCGTAGAGAATCATGAGGTTGTAATAGCTCTCGGCCAGGTACTCGCGCACGTATAGCTTCCCCGCTCTCGCCGTCGCCTTCCAGTCGATGTTCTTCACGCTGTCCCCGGGGCTCATTTCCCTCAGCGCCCAGAACTCGTAACCCGATCCCCGGTAGATGCTCTCCCAATCCCCCGGGAAGGGGGAGTGAACCCGGTGATGCACAAAGATCTCCAGGAGTTCTTTCTTGGACAACAGGGCCTTTTCGTTTTTCATCTCTCCCCTGCCCCGGCAGGCCGGCTCGGCGCGCCCCCGCCCAAGCGCTGCGGCGGAGGGCACGGCGCGAAGCGCCCGCGCCCTCCCTCAGTAGGTGGGCACTGTTCGCAGGATCTCCCGCACGATCATCTCCGAGCTGACGTTCCGCGAGACCGCCTGGGTGTTCAACAGGATCCGGTGACGCAGGACATGCACCGCGCAGACGTTCACGTCCTCGAAACCCACGAAATCCCTGCCTTGTCCGAAGGCGTGCGCCTTGGAAAGCGCCAGCAGGCATTCGGTCCCCCGGGGGGAGGCGCCCAGACGGATATACGAGTGGATGTCGGATCGGAAACGGCCCGGCTCACCGTCTTCCGGAGGCCGCGTCGCCAGGCACACGTTGATGATGTACTCCATCACCGTCCGGGAAACCCTCACCAGCTCATGGATGGCCTTCTGAATGTTCAGGATGTCCTCCTTGGAGATCAGGGGACGCACGGCCTCCTTGCGTTCTTCGAAATTGGTGTGCTTTCTGCGCATCAGCTCCGTTTCTTCTTCCCGGTTCGGGTATTCCACGTTGTACTTCACCATGAACCGGTCTACCTGGGATTCGGCCAGGGGGTAGGTCCCGATCTGCTCGATCGGGTTCTCCGTGGCCAGCACCATGAAGACCTTGGGCAGCTTGTGGCGCTCGCATTCCAGGGTCACCTCACGCTCCTGCATGGCCTGGAGGAGCGCGGACTGCACCTTCGGCGAGGCGCGGTTGATCTCATCTGCCAGGAAGATATTGCAGAAGATCGGCCCGAAGAAATGATCGAACCGCTTGTCCTTCTCGTTCCAGACCACTGTGCCCGTGACATCGCTCGGCATCTTGTCCGGGGTGAACTGAAACCGGTTGAATTCCCCGCCGATGACCTTCGCAAAGGTCTCCACCGCCAGGCTCTTGGCGAGCCCGGGGACCCCCTCCAGGAGGATGTGCCCCTTGGAAAGGAGGGTGTAAATCATCAGGCGGATCATCTCTTCCTGGCCGACAATGACCTTTCCGATTTCTGCCTGGACCTCCTCAATCTTCCGCGCATACGATTCGATCAGGTTCCTTGGTTCCGTCACAGGATTCAGCCCCTTTGCCCGAACCGCCTCGGGTCGGTTCCGTTACAGGTACTCGAATCGGTTCCGGTACTTGATGATCAGGTAGAGAAAGAAGGGGCCTCCCATCAGGGAGGTCAGGACGCCGATCTTCAGGTCCACCCGGATCACCAGCCGAACAAACAGGTCCGCATAGATCACGAAGACCGCCCCGAGAAGACCGGCCAGGGGAATCAGCTTGCGATTGTCCGGCCCGACCAGGCCGCGAACCATGTGCGGGGCCAGAAGCCCGACGAATCCGATCACGCCGGAGACCGCGATGGCCCCCCCCGTGACGATCGACGAAGAGAGAAGCAGCATGTTGCGTGCCATGCCGATCCGCACACCCAGGTTCGCAGCCGTCTCCTCGCCGAGCATCAGGATGTTCAGATCCTTGACGAAGAAGAGGGTGCCCAGAAGTCCCAGAACGCTGGTGGGAAGCACGATCTCCACGTGTTCCCAGGAGCGGTTGTTCAGGTCTCCCATCAGCCAGGTCACGATCACCCGTCCCACGTCGAACTCCCGGGTGCTCAAGGTAATGACGAAGGAGGTGAGCGCCCCGAAGATCAGGTTCAGCGCAATCCCTGCCAGCAGCAAGGTGGAGACGGAGGTCTGCCCCCGGGAGGTGGCGATGATGAAGACCATCGCCAGGGTGACCAGAGAGAACAGGATGGCGGACAGGGGAAGCACGAAGAGAGAGCGTGCGGCCAGCCCCATGTACAGCGCGAGCACCGCGCCCAGGGCGGCCCCGGAGCTGGTGCCGATCACGTCGGGGCTGGCCATGGGGTTCTTGAAGATCCCCTGCATCACGGTTCCCGCGACCGCCAGCGAGAACCCCACCAGGAAGGCCACGAGCAGACGGGGCATGCGGCCGTCCCAGACGATGGTCGATTCCACCCTGTCGATTTCGCCGTGGTACAGCCCGGCCTTGTCGAGCAGGATCTGCAGCACCTCCTTCTTTCCGATCGACCAAGAGCCGGAGGAAACGGCCAGAAACCCTCCCAGCAGGATCAGAAGGGCCAACGTGCCTGTAAGGATGGACGCACGCCCCGCCAGGAGGCTACGAGCCGCCATAGAGAATCCCTGCAAGAAGGTTCGCGCTCAGGACCATGAATTGAGAATCCACACGCAGGTAAATCCCCGGAACCGCGTAAACCCTACCCTGTTTCACCGCCCGGGCATGACCCGCAATCGGGCTGGAACGCAACTGTTGCTCCAGACCGCTTCCCTCGGGAACCAGGATGGTTTCCGGATCCCATTTGAGCAGGGTCTCGTAATCGATCTGACGCCAGGACTTGACACCCTGCTCGGCCCCGACGTTGACCGCCCCGACGATCTCGCAGATGGACTGGAAATTCGATGACCTTCCCGGTACGTAGCCTCCCTCGTCATAGTACAGGACCCGAACCGCGGCGCGCTTCTCGGGCAATTTCGAGCGGAGTTCCCGGATCTTCTCGTCAATCCGCTTGACCAGAGCCTCTGCGTTCCCTTCCTCCCCGATGACCTTTCCGATGAGCCGCGTCTGGTCCTGGATCGATTCCAGGGTACCGAAGTAGCCGAGGTCGAAGTAGGGGATCCCGGCCTGCTTGAGCTTCTCCTTGAACTCCTGCCCCGAGTAGAAGACCGTGAAGACGAGATCCGGCTGGTAGGCGATGATCAACTCGGTCTGCTTGGTGTTGAAGATCCGCTCCGTCCTGCCGATTTCCTCGGCCAGCATGCAGAACGCGGGATCCGCCGAAATGTCGTTGAAGGCGATCAGTCGCTCCCTCGGGCAGATCGCCCACAGGATCTCCGCAACCCCTACGGCATGCGGCACGATACGGGCGGGCCTTTGCCTGATCTCGAACGCCTTCTCTTCCTGATGGAAGGTATCCGTTCTGAAGTCGTAGGTCTTGTACGTGTACCCGATCGTTCGGGGCCAGGCCGGCTCGACCCTTGTTTCCCCGCGCACAAAGCTCAGCGCCTGTTTCAGGTCCTCCATGTCCAGGGGGGGGGCCGGCAAGCCTGCGGCTTGCTCCCGCCTTGACCTGTCGCAGCCCGCCGCCAGCAAAGACATCCCCACTGCAAGGAGAAACACGGTCCGCCTCACCGCGATCGACCCTCCCCGGGCACGCTCCCCTCGGAAACCCTCTCCGACCCCCCGGAAAACGTTCAGACTCCTCGTACACATGGCGAGATTCCCCGGTCACCCGCTAGTGAAAATAGAGGAAGCTCTTCGAATCGGACCGGATTTCGGTCGCATCCACATCGAACACCTGCTTGATGTTTTCCCTGGACAGTGCCTTGTCAGGAGGACCGGTGAAAAAGACTCCGCCCCGATACAGGATCGACAGCGTATCACAGTACCTGCGGGCCAGGTTCAGGTCGTGCAGGGTCACGACAAAGGTCTTGCCCTTCGCCTTCAGGTCCGCGAGCAGATTGAGGATGGTCAAGGCGTGTTTGATGTCCAGGTCCGAGGTGGGCTCGTCCAGGAGGATCAACGGAGCTTCGGTCGCCAGGGCCCGTGCAATGGTGGCCAGTTGGCACTCCCCTCCGGAGAGCTCGTTCACGATCCTGTCCTTCAGGCCCTGCGAGTGGGTTTCTTGCAGGGCCCAGTCGATGATCTCCCTGTCCTTCCTCCTCAAAGGCTGAAAACGGCCCAGGTGCGGGTTTCGGCCCATGGTCACCAGCTCGTACACCGATATGGGAAACCCGACACTCGTATTCTGCGGTACGAGCGTGACCGTCCGGCTGAGCTCTCTCCGGGAGAAGTCCCGGATGTCCCTCTCCCGGATCAGCACCCTCCCCTCCTCCGGCACCCAGATCCGGCAGATGTTCTTGAGCAGGGTCGACTTGCCCGACCCGTTCGGGCCTACGATCCCGTGAATCTTCCCCTCCTCGAACCGCCCGGAAATCCCTGTCAGGATCTGCTTGTCATCGATCGAGTACCGAACCCCGTCCAGCCTCAGCATCCGAAAAGCACCTCTCCGACGCGGTTCGTCATGCACTCCACCCCAATCGGTAGCTGACCGGAAGGATGAACTTCGATAAGCCGAGCGAGACGAACCCGAACAGGATCATCGCGACCAGCGCGGAATGCGTCAGGTCCCCCGACAGCTCGCTCGTCACCGCCAGAGAACCCCAGAGGAACACCTGCCCCAGGATGAGCTGGACATTCTGCGACAGGGCATAGACGACCCAGAAATGGCGGGTCAGCCTGAGCATCTCCCCCCTTCGGATCTTGATTTCGATGATCTTGAACCATGCCCGACCCTCCACGATCTGGGCGGAGCCGTCGCAGACGTGATGGAGAAGGTAGAGGGCCACAATGATCTTCGAGCGATAATCGGATTCGAAGAACAGGGCCTTGTAAACCGGCGGGTAGCATGCGACCAGGAACACGCCCCCCAGGGCCTGCCCCATGCCGATCCCGACGTAGGCACGGACCAGTCTGCGGATCTGTCTGCCGACCTCCCGGATAGACTCCAGGCGATCGATGAATCCGGATGTGAGATTCGCGCTGACGATCGTGATTCCTGGATAGGCATATTTGACCACGATGCCGAGAATCGCGGCCGCCTTGAGTTCCTGCTCGGCCATCGAGAACATGGTGTACAGAACGACGCCGTCCAGGACGTTCTTGCCGATCGTATACAGGAGGTTTCCGATCTCCCCGTAGCGGTAAAAGGGCACCTTGACGAGCGCAAGAAGGTAAAGCCTCACCTTCTCGGGAAGGGGCGGGGTGATGTATCCCGGCAGATCTTTCGTTCGTTCCGGATCCATAAAGAATGCAACAGGGCCAGGAAGCGAAAAGGGCACGAAATGCGTGCCCTTTTCGCCTATCCACGTGCCGTGGTTTTCATCTCAGAGTGCGACCATCTCTTTCAGGATCTTCACCGTCTGGGTCGCCGCCACCTCAGGCTTCAGCGCCGTCTTCGAAATGCCGCATACGACGCGCACGATATCGTGGTCCACCTTCTTCTCCGCCCACACCTTGGCCTTGGGAGCGGCGATGTAGACGGAATAGCTTTGCTGGCCGGACCCCGGCCGCTCGCCGATGATGTGCAGGACCGCCTTCGGCCTGTTCGGATCCGCCTTGGCGAAAAGGATGTCGCCGATCGCGTAACCGGCCCGCACACGCCCTTGGGTCACGACGATGTTTTTCTCGCTCACCGTGAAGCCGGCCTCCTTCAGGTCCGCCGTCAGCCTATTCAGGAGAGGCATCAGGTTGCCCTCGTCCGTGATGGCCCTTGCGTTCAGGCCGTCGGAGATCACGATCTGAACGTCCGGAACCTTGGCCCCCCAGGCGTCGCGAAGCTTCTCGAGCGTGGCCACCGCCGCCGGGCTCAATTCCTCTCCGGTCGGAGGATGGGCGATATAATCCTCACGGTCCTTGGAATTCGTGGTGATCTGCACCGGGTTCGGGATCGTCTTGACGAACTCGGGCGTCAGCTCGGCCCACAGGGAGACCTTGGCATCGTTATACAGCGCCCAGATCTTTTCCTTCAACTGCGGATTGATGTCCCACGGATTCTGTCCGTGGCCGACCGCCAGCGGCACGCCGCGGGCCTCCACCTCCTGCATCTTCATCTTGCCTTCGGCCATGATCCGGTCCATGGAGCGTTTGTCGCCCTTGGCGAGCCTGTACTGGTAGTACACCCAGTTCGGATCCCCGAAGTGCTCCGTCTCCTTGCCGTTCTTGTCGATCACCCCGATCTGCTTGAAAAAGGCCCACATCTGGTCGTCGACCTTGTAACCGAATTTGTGCCGGACGCGGACATGGTCCTGGTAGCCCGTCGTCAGGTAGCTCAGCATCGGGTCGTTCTTCGTGGGAAGGGCCATCAGGTAGGCAGGATTGGCGGGCATGATCTGATCGATGCACCAGTCCAGATCGTCCAGGCTCACCGGCATGTGCAGGGTGGAGCAGATGTCCAATCCCAGGCAAAGGCCGTGGAGTTTGCCCATGGCGATGTCTTCGAGGCAGCACCGGACGAGCTGCTCGCGGGTCTTGAAGATCTCCGGCCCGATGAAGCCGGCCACGTCGTTCAGATGCGTGTAGGCGCCCCTGGGCTGCACCTTGGCCAGTTCCTGGGCGAGCGCCCTGGCGAACCCGTACTTCCGGGATTCGTGGACGACCATGTCGAACCCGTTGCCTTCGCCATTGGTGAAATCCGCGCCCTGGCCTGTCTCGTAATAGAGCCCGTAACGGGAAATCCCCCGGGCCCTGGCATGCGCCATCATCTTGTCGATCGTAAGGTCGAAGACCTTGTTCGCCCCGTCACATCCCGCCAGGCTCTGGAACCACAGGGCCGTCGAGCCCGGGCTCATCTTCTCCACCTCCGCCTGGATGTCGATGTGAGCGAGCACGCACCACGGGATCGTATCCTCCAGCCGGAAGGTGTAGACCACGTCCCGCAGGCCTTTCTGCACGTTCAGGATGTTGTCCACCTCGCTGTCCACGGGGTTCGTTCCGATGACCACGTCGCCCACCCCATAAGCGAAGCCGTCAAAGACCTGCCACACGATATCGTCCACGTTGTCCGTGGGCGAGTTGGGCTGGATCCGGGCCCCCATGTAGCCTCTGGCGCCGCACATCCTGCCCGGAAGCGGGTTGAAAACCTTCTGCCCGATCGCGATCAGTTCCTCGTTGCTGCAGATCTTGGTCAGACAGGCGATGGTGTCGCTCGTCAGTCCGACCATCATCGCCTTGATGTCCGCCTCGGGCGAGGTCAGGATGAACGACTTGAGCTGTGCCATGGTCCAGCCGCTGACCTTCTTGGCCTGCGCCTCGTCCGTGGTCGCCCAGATCAGCTTCTGCTGGTTGTCCGCGAACAGGGGATGTGCGGCCAGATCCCCGATCTTCGTGTTCGCAAGAAGTTCCCTGGCCCGGCTCCTCGAGGTGTCGTCATCCGCCGCGAGTCCGGCGGCCTCGTCCCCCTCTTTGTAAGGGTTCGCCGCACCGATGATCTGCTGGTAGAGCGTTTGATCGAACCCGCCCTTGACGCGGTTCACATACGCGAATACGTCCTCCCCCGGCTGCACGTTCTGGATCGTCACCGCCCCTGCGTAGGCGCCCAGGCAGACGAAGGAGACGATGACGGCGGCAGCAGTGACCGCCCTTTGCGCGACTTTTCTCATGTGACCCCTCCTCGTTTTCGTTCTTCTTTCCCGACCGGCTTCCTTGGCCTCGGGTTCGCACATCCAAGTTCCCCCCTCACCGTGTCCGTTGGTTCCTTTTGCCTTCTCTGGCCCTATCTACCTCCTTTCTCTGAAATGAGCGGAAATCTTCCCTTGGATTGCCTCGTAGCTAGAAATTGAAGAGCTGATCCAGCTGTTCGGCCGGAACATCGAAGACGACATCGTGGGGAGAGAGCTTCTTGTCCAGGAAGAAATCCGGTAGCCTGTCGTCCAGGTTGGTGAACCCGGCCGCCTTGTTGAACGCCCGCTCGGCCTTGAGGATCGCCTTCCCGTGCTGGGTCACGTCGTCGAGGGTCATCTTCCACCCGTAGCGGGCGTTCAGCATCGCCGGGATGGCCTGGAGGCCCTCCGGGATGTCCAGGATCGCAAAGGCGATGAATACGCATAACCCGGCGGAGTCGAGCGCTGCCGTTGCGATTTGCAGATTCCGCGACAGATCGACCTGGCCGTCGGGCTTCAAGGGATCGACGTAGCCTCCCACCTTCATGATGTTCGTGGCCACTGCGTAACCTGCTGTGTGGTCCGCACCCATCGGGGTGGTCGCGTATGTGACGCCCTGTCCCTTGATCGCCCGCGGATCATACGCGGGCATACTTTGCCGCTTGACCACCGGAACATCCTCCACCCCGAAAGCCTGGCCCGTAACGGCGGCCCCGCTGCCCAGGATGCGCCCCAGGGGCGTGCCCTTGCCGGCTTCGTGAATCAGTTCGATCGCGCCCTTGGCGTCGCCGAAGGCCTTGACCCCTCCCGCCATGGCCACCCCGATGGCGCAGCCCATCTCGATCGTGTCCAGACCGTATTCGTCGCATAGCCTGTCCACTTGGGCGATGGAATCCAGGTCGTCGATCCCGCAGTTCGCGCCGTTGGCCCAGATGGTCTCGTATTCGAACCCGGAGGTCACATAGTTCTTGTTTTTGTCGAGATACACATTCGAGCACTGGATGATGCAGGTGGTGCAGGCGGCATGCGTCGTGTTCCCGCCCCGCTCCTTGATGATATCGTGCATGGTCTCGCCGCTGATCTTGCTCGCTCCCTCGAATCTGCCTGCGGAGAAATTCCTCGTCGGGAACCCGCCGGCCTCGTTGATCACATTGACCAGCACGTTCGTTCCGAACGTCGCAAGCCCGCCCCCGGGTTTGGTGACATCGTGGGACTGTAGGGCATTACGCAACTTCGCCGCAGCCTCCTTGAAGGCCTCGAAGTCGGCGTACTGGACCGGCGGAGCCCCCGTATCGTCGATCACCACCGCCTTGAGCCCCTTGGAACCCATGACCGCCCCCATACCGCCCCTGCCGGCATGCCGGCTCGGATGGCCTTTCGTGTCCGAGACGGCGACGGAGGCGGCCGAGAGCTTCATTTCACCCGCCGGACCGATCGAGACGGTCGCCACCTTTGCACCGTATCTCTCTTTCAGTTTCTCGACCAGATCGTAATTCTTCAGGCCCTTGAACTCGTCCGCGGGATGCAAGGTGGCCCCGTCCTTGTTGACGACCAGGCAGTATAGTTTTCCCGCCTCCGCCTTCCCTTCCACAACGATCCCCCGGATGCCGAGGCGGGCGAGCTTGAAAGAAGCGGCCCCTCCGACATTGCTCTCCTTGATTCCGCCCGTCAGCGGGCTCTTCGCACCGACGGAAAGCCGGCCGGAATTGGCCGCCGGCGTTCCGCTCAGCAGGCCGGAGGCAATCACGAGCTTGTTCTTATCACTCAACGGATGGCACGTGGGGGGCACTTCCTTGGATACGATCATCGAGGTCAAGCCGCGGCCGCCGAAGTTCACGTAGTCCTTGTACTTCGCGAGATCCTCGACCGCAACTTTCTGGGTCTTCATGTCGACCCGGAGCAGCTTAGCCATACTCACACCTCCCTGTTGGGTTGTTCCTTTCGAGGCCGAACGGCGTTCTTCCTCCCGTCTGTTCGTACTGACTTTCGATAGAATGCATTTATCAATTAATCAGAAAAGATTCTCTCTTGTCAAGGGATTTCTCAATGAAAATCAATCGGTTAATGAGATTCCTCGTCTCATGGACCTCCCTGCGAAGCGCGTTGAACCGTTCTGTTTGAATAAAAGGAATTATCGCCATGCGGCAAGGACCCATCTGTCACGGCACTTGCTATCCTGCTATGTAGATGAGTCTCCGCCCGATTCCGATGCACGATCTGCAACGGACGTGCCGCGGGGAAAAGACCCCTGCGGTCGATCCTCATTCCGGAAAACTCCCGCAAATCGGACTCCTCCGGCCCCGCCTGCCTTCGAGGATCCCCGGAGGCACCTTCGGAGGGCCCCGCCCCGGCTGTCCGGTTTCTTTACAGAATGTAAGTCCCCACCCTTCGAGACGGTGCAAGGGCATAGGAGGAGGGCAACACATCACACAACGGGCCGAAGCGCCCCTGCATCCTTGCCCAGAAAGGGCGGTCGTCTCGATTCGCGGGGCGCAAAACCCTTCCGCGCGGCGGGCAACCGCGGGAGGCAGAGGGCGGGAATTCCTTTTAGGCACGGAAACCGGAGTCTGTCTTCTGAGAGGACTTCGCAGATTTCTTCTTTTTCCTCATTCGTTCCGAGCAGTCGGGGCATGTCCACTGATTCCCTCGGTTCATCCAGCCGCACAGCCTGGCCAGTTCCTTGAGAACCTTTTCGTCGATGTGCTCCATCTTTCTGTTGCAGTTCGGCATATCGCACTCGACGTAACAGAACTTTCCCATCGTCCTGATGATGCCCATTACAGCCCTCTCTTGTCGCCTCCGAATTGGATCGCGGCTCCCCCCGGAACGAAGATCCCTGCAACGCTTAACCGCCTTTTAGCAGAATTCACCCGTCCTTTACAAGGACTTTCATTCCTTGATCGTTTTTCGCTCGCGCTTCTCCGGCCCTTCGATCGCATCGCGCACACGGATCGAGGCCCGCTCGGGGCCGATCCGTGCCCGCAGGAGACCGGCCGAATGCGCCGGCCCCTTACAGGAGGCCCGCCTGGGTGGCATACCGTGTCACCGGATGGGGAAGGCTCGGGTCCACCATCACGTTGATGCAGGAGACCTTTCCGTATTTCACGGACCTCTCGAGGGCGGGCTTGATCTCTTCGGGTCTCTCGACGAACTCCCCGTATCCGCCCAACCCCTGTGCCATCAGGTCGTATCGGACCACGCCAAGCTCGGTGCCGCAGGTCCGGTCGTGGCCGAACAGCATCTCCTGGCCGTGCTTGACCATGCCCCAGGCCTGGTCGTTGCAGATCACGCAGACGACCGGCAGGTTGTGGCGCACGGCGGTGTCGATCTCCATGCCGTTCAGACCGAAGGAGCCGTCACCCGACAGGAGCACCACCGTTCGATCCGGCTGCGCCAGTTTGGCCGCCAGAGCGAAGGGAAGCCCGACGCCGAGGCACCCGAGGGGCCCTGTAGAGATCACGGCGGCCGGCCTCTCCGCTGGGAAGGCCTCGCTTCCCCAAAGCATGCTGTCGCCGCCGTCGCAAACGAAGCTTGCTTCCCCTCCCACCACATCTCGCACGTCTTCGACCAGCCGGCGGGGATGAATGGGCACCGCGTTCAAGTCATAGGTCGACCGCTCCGTTTCGATCGCATCCCGAACCATCTGCCTGGCCTCCCGGGCCCAGGGTCGGTCCGGCCTCTCCGGGACCCGGCGGACCAGGTCGTCCAGGACCAGCCGGATGTCGCCCCAGATCCCCACGTCCGGCCCACGGTTGAAGCCAAGCTCGGTGGGTTCGATATCCACCTGAATCAGCTTCATGGGCGGCTGGAAGAACCGGCCGTAAGCCAGCGTGAAATTCAAACGGCTCCCCAGGACCACGATCGTGTCCGCCATCGAAAGCGGCGAGAGGGTATGCAGCATGGACCCGCTGATCGCCAGCGGATGGGAGTCCGGCAGCACGCCGCGTCCTCCGGTCCGGGTAATGACCGGTATGCCCGCCCGCTCGGAAAAGGCCCTGAGCGAATCGCCGGCGCGCGACCACAGGCAGCCGGTTCCGGCAAGGATCAGAGGCCGCTCGGCACGGGCGAGGATTTCGGCGGCTGCAGCAAGGGCGTCGGGGCTGCCGCCGGGCCGAAAGCAGGTGCGGTAGTTCTGCGGAAAAGACACTTCCGAGGCATCGACCTTGCCGTACAGAATGTCCATGGGGATCTCGAGGTAGACCGGACCCGGCCTGCCGCCCAAGGCGTGGCGATAGGCCATGGCAATGTATTCGGGGATGCGGCGGGTCTGGTGGCAGATCCGGGCCCACTTGGTGATCGGCTTCATCAGGGCCATCTGGTCGATATCCTGAAGGGACCCGGTGTCGTTCTCCGCCAGGGCGCTCCGGCCGCCCAGGACCAGCAGGGGCGTATTCGACTGCTGGGCATTGGCCACGGCCGTAACCGCATCGGTCAGGCCCGGGCCCGCCGTGACGGCACACACGCCCATCTCGCCTGTGACCAGCGACCATCCCTCGGCCATATGGGCGGCCGCCTGCTCGTGGCGGGTGTCGATGATCTTGATCCCCTCGTCCAGGCTCGCATTGTAAATCGGGGCGATGTGGCCTCCGCTCAGGCTGAAGATGTACTTCACGCCTTCCCGCAGAAGCGCCTTGACGACCAGCCTTCCACCGTCCGTCTTGCTCATTCCGTTCCCTCCCGTTGGCGTGCGATTGCGTCTGCCTGACTCGCTCGGCCCTTTCCTATAGGAATTGCGCCTCAAAAGCAACGAGCGGAGGGCTTGCCTCCTTCCGGTGCATTTTGACATAACCATGCCGTTCCTTTAGGCTCGGCTTCGTTGCCGAAGAGGGGAGGAGCACGGAGCATGCGCCACAGGAACCGGGCACGGGTCCGAACCCTGCTGCGGAGACTCAACCCGACCGACTATGCGCGGTTCGAGAGGATTCGAATCAACGACCTCGGATTCGGATACGATCCCTTCGGGCTCGAGATCGAGTCGGCCATGGCTGTTTTCACCTTGCTCGATTACGCTTACAAGTACTGGTTTCGGGTGGAGAGCTTCGGGGTCGAGAACGTCCCCGAAGAGGGCCCCGCCCTGGTCGCCCCCAACCACAGCGGCTTCCTCCCGATCGACGGGGCCATGATCGCGATCGATCTGATCAAGAAGATGAACAGGCCGCGCGTCATGCGCTCCGTTCTTTACAATTCGGCCGGATTCATCCCCTTCGCAGGCACATTCTTTTACCGAAGCGGCCAGATCTCGGGCGCCCGCCGCAACTTCGAGGAGGCCCTCCGGCACAACGAACTGGTGGCGGCCTTCCCCGAGGGATCCAAGGGAACATGGAAGGGCTTCCGGGACCGCTACCGGCTCAGGCCGTTCAATGTGGGATTCATGGAATTGAGTCTTCAGTACCGAACTCCGATCGTTCCCACGGCCGTGATCGGTGCCGAAGAACAGTATCCCTTCATGATGAACGCCAAGCCCATCGCCCGCATGCTGAATCTTCCCTATTTTCCCGTCTCGCCTTTCTTCCCGCTGCTGGGGCCCGTCGGCATGCTTCCCCTGCCCGCGAAATACAGAATCTATTACGGCGAGCCCTTTCATTTCTACCGAGAATACGGCCCGGAGGCCGTCGGACGCCCGGAGGTGATCCGGATGCTGGTCGGAAAGGTGCAAAACAGGATCGAGGCGATGATCGCGGAGGGATTACGCAATCGGAGAGGCGTTTTCGGGCTTCTTTCCCCATCGGCCGTCTCTTCGCTCCCGCGGAAGATCCTGTCCAGGCTCGCGGGAAGCGGCCCACCTTAGCTCCCTGCTTCCGAAGCCTTGTATCCTTATAACACCCTGGAACTCACGCCCAACAACGGAGACTCCACAGCCCGTGTACTCTCTCTGCGCACCCGCCTTTCACCGGGTGCCCGCGCCCACTACAAAGGGTTGCCCCGGCACCTTCCGGACACTCACGGAAGACAAGCCCGCATCGCGGAGCAGGTCGGCCAGTTCGCCCGCCGTTACCCCCTGGCCCGCCACGAAGCGGCGGAAGTACCAGGACAGCGGCCCGCGCGTCCCGGGAAAGACCCATTTCCATCTGCGCACGAAGCATCGGGCATCCTCCCCGCCGACCCGCCGGTCCACTTCCATCACAAAGACGGACCCCCCTTCCCTGCAGACGCGCCGCATTTCCATCAGCCCCTGCCTCTTGTCCGGAAGGTGCTTGATCATCGCGGCCGAGACGACACGGTCGAAACGGCCGGAGGGCAAAGGCAGCCACAGGGCGTCCGCAACGCCGAAGCCCGCGTTGGGGACCGCAGAACTCCTCCGGTTCGCGCGCGCCACCTGCCCCGGTGAAAGGTCGAGCCCGAGGACAAACGCCTTGGGGTTTCTTCGGGCGGCGCGGACCGTGATCTGGCCGGAACCACAACCGAGGTCCAGCACCCTGGAGCCCGCAGGAAGGTCGGCGAGGAGGGCGTCCACCACCGCGTCATACAGGTCCCCGCTGCCTGCCGCCACGATGGCGTCGTAGAGCCATCCCATCCACCCGTTCCAAGCCCCTTCCATCTTGAAGAAATGCATCGAATCTCCCGACCCTACTCCCGGAAGCGCAGGCAGATCTTTCCGAAATGCTCTCCCCTTTGCATGACCTGCAGGGCCTCTCTGACCTCCTCGAAGGGAAAGACGCGGTCGACGACAGGGGCGAGCTTGTGATGCGCAATCGCGCGGTTCATCGCTTCGAAGCCTTCCCGATGACCGACCATGATACCCTGCACCCGAACGTTCTTCATGAGGATCGGCAGGATGTTGAGTTCTCTGGCAGCACCGGCCAGCACGCCGATCATGCTGATCTCGCCTCCGAACCGAACGGCCTGGAGCGATTCCTGCAGCGTGCCCGCGCCTCCCACTTCGATGACGTGATCCACGCCGACGCCCCCGGCCCATTCCCTGACCACCCTTCCCCATGCGGGCGTCTCCTTGTAGTCGATGCCGTAGTCCGCGCCCATGCCTGCCGCGCGATCGAGCTTCTCGCGGCTGCTCGAGATCACGACCGTCCGGGCGCCGATCATTTTTCCGATCTGCAGGCCGAAAAGGGAGACTCCTCCCGTACCCTGCAGAAGGATCGTGTCGCCCGCCGTTCGCCTTCCGTACGTGACCAGCGCACTCCATGCCGTCAGGGCGGCGCACGGGAGCGTTGCGGCCTGCTCGTCGCTCAGGTGCGCCGGCACGTGAACCACCCCCTGCTCCCCAAGCACCCTGTACTCGGCCAGCATTCCGTCCAGAGGGCTTCCGAGGGTAGTCAGCGCCTTGTCCATCGCAGGCTCGCCGGAAGTCCATCCCTGAAAGAAGCAGCCGGCCACCCGGTCCCCCACCTTCACCCGGGAGACGCCGGCCCCGATTTCCACCACCTCCCCCACCCCGTCCGAGCAGGGGATGATCGGCAGGGCCTGCCTCGGGTTGTAGAGACCCTGGACCATCAGCAGGTCCCGAAAGTTGAGCGAAACGGCCCTCATCCGGATCTTCACCTCGCCCGGTCCCGTTTCCGGCTCGGGACGCTCCGTCACGACGGTGTTCTCGATCCCGAAAGATCCCTGGACTTGAACGACCTTCATCGGTTCCTCCTCTCGTCATTCGCCCCGGAACAGCGGGGCGTCCAATCATCCTACTGCTTCGGGACCCTGGTCAAGACCAGGGCCTTTTCCGTTCATGCAACCCCGCAGGTAGGGATGCACGGGCTCCCCAGATGATTGTAAACCTCGAAAGAGACTGATGGTTGACAACCAAGGGCGTATCCGGGTACTTTGTGGCTCCGGAGGCCACAGGCCTTTTCGGCACGAGCCGAGCACATCAGGAGCCGTTCATGAAAGCTCACCGGCCGGGAACGCCGGGAAATGGCAGGGCTGCTGAGACCGCGGGGGATCTGGAAGCCCTTTTCGATCCGCTGCAGACCCGGACATGGGACCTGCTCGAGCGGGCCCGAAAGATCCGCGAGGAAAACTTCGGGAACCGTGTTCATCTCTGCAATATTCTGAATGCCAAGTCGGGAGGATGCACCGAAGACTGTGCCTTCTGCAGCCAGAGCGTACATCATCGCTCCGAGGTCCCGGTCTACCCGCTGGTCAGCCTGGACAGGGCGCTCGAGGCGGCCGGGGAGGCGGAGGCCTTCGGCGCCCGGTGCTTCAGCCTCGTGACGAGCGGCCGATCCTTAGAGGGCAGGCGCGAGCGAAAGAGGCTTCTGGCAATCGTCGAGACGATACGGGTCCGGACGCGTCTGGAAGTTGCCTGCTCCATCGGGCTCGCGTCCTGTGCCTTTCTTCGAGACCTGCGCGCAGCCGGACTCAACACGTTCCACCACAACCTGGAAACCTCAGCCAGCCACTACGGCAAGATCTGCAGCACCCATTCGTACGAGGAGCGGCTGCGGACTGTCCAGGCCGCGAAAGATGCCGGACTCACGGTTTGCTCGGGAGGCATTTTCGGGATGGGGGAAACCCCGGCCCAGCGGGCCGAGTTCGCACGGTTGCTGAGACGTCTCGAGGTGGACCGGATCCCGGTGAATTTTCTCAATCCCCTGCCCGGTACGGCCATGGAAGGACGCCCGAGGCTCAGGCCCCTGGAGGCCCTGCACACAGCGGCCGCGCTTCGCGTGGCCCTTCCGTGGCAGGAAATCCTCGTTTGCGGGGGCCGGGAAGTCACGCTCCGGAGCCTTCAGCCCCTGCTCTTCAGCGCCGGCGCAAACGGGATCATGACCGGCAGATACCTCACCACGCCGGGGCAGGGGGTCGAGGCGGATCAGCGCATGCTCGCCGACCTGGAACTCGACTTCACCTCTTCGGCCCGTGCGTCGCGCCTCGGAAGCGCCAAGGATCGAGGTGCATGAATACGCGCTTCGAAGGAAAAGGGCGGGAAGGCCGGTCCGGCAAACGGGAGACGTCCGCAACGGCCGATGCTGAGACGCCTTACGGCCTCATCGAGGAACGACTGGCGAGGCTTCGAGCGGCGAACCGATACCGGTCTCTTCGTCGCGTGGAGACGCCCCAGGCCGCCCGCATCCTGCTCGACGGAAGAGAGGCCCTTCTCTTCTGTTCGAACAACTACCTCGGCCTCGCCGATCATCCGGCCCTCAAGGCCGCGGCCGGGGAGGCCGCTGAGCGTTTCGGATGCGGATCGGGCGCATCGCGGCTGATCTCCGGGAACATGGGCCTTCACGAAGATCTCGAGGCGAGACTCGCCCTCTTCCAGGGGTATCCCGCCTGCCTCCTCTTCAACAGCGGGTATGCCGCCAACGTGGGGATTCTCTCCTGCCTGATGGAGGCAGGGGACGTGATCTTCAGCGACGCCCTGAACCACGCAAGCCTCATCGACGGCTGCCGCCTGAGCCGAGCCGACGTGAAGATCTACCGGCACCGGGATACGGATCATCTTGCGTTCCTGATCCGGCAGGCCCGGGATTATCGAAAGAAGCTGATCGTGACCGACACCCTGTTCAGCATGGACGGCGATCTGGCCCCGCTTCCCGATTTGGTCGGCCTGGCCCACCGCCATGGTTGCATGCTCATGCTGGACGAGGCCCACGCGGTAGGCGTGATGGGCGCGCACGGACGAGGGGTCGCCGAACATTACGGCCTCGCTGAGGCTGCGGACATCTCGGTGGGAACCTTGGGCAAGGCCTTGGGAAGCTTCGGCGCCTTTGCAGTCTGCCGGCCGCCCGTCCGGGAATACCTGCTCAACCATGCCCGGAGCCTCATCTACTCGACCAGCCTCCCCCCGCCGGTCCTGGCTGCGGCCGCCAAGGCGCTGGAGATCGTGGCGGCCGAACCGGATCGCCGGGCGTCCCTCAGGCAGAACGCGGATCTCTTCGCACGGGGCCTCAGGGACCTTGGATTCTCCATCCCGGAACCGGTCACGCAGATTCAGTCGGTCATCCTGGGCGAGGAGGCCAAGGCCATGAGCCTCTGCGAGCAACTGCTGGTGCGGGGGATCTACGCCCAGGGCATCCGGCCTCCCACTGTGCCCCCGGAAACGTCACGCATCCGGTTCTCGCTCATGGCCACCCACACCCGAGAGGACGTCCGCCGGGCGCTGGATGCCCTCGCGTCGTCGCTTGCCGCCTTGGGCTTGCCCGTCGCATCCCTTGCGCGGCGTTAGAAGGGGACCCCCCATGGAAGACAGCAAGTATTCTCGCCTTCCCCTCTCGGCGGCAGAGAAGGAATCGCTGGTTGCGGCCGACCGCAAGTACGTTTGGCATCCCTTCACGCAGATGCAGGAGTGGCGCGAACAGCCCTGCATGATCGTGGCCGCAGGGGAAGGCGCCTATGTGATCGACGTGGACGGGAACCGGTACCTCGACGGGATCAGTTCCCTCTGGGTCAACGTGCACGGGCACCGGCGCAAGGAGATCGATGAGGCGGTCCGAGGCCAACTGGACCGCATCGCACACTCGACCCTTCTCGGAACGGCCAACATTCCGTCGATCGAGCTTGCGGAAAGAATCGTAAGGGTCGCACCGGAGGGGCTATCCCGGGTCTTTTACTCGGACAACGGCTCCACGGCCGTGGAGGTGGCCCTCAAGATCGCCTTTCAATACTGGCAGCAGCACGAGGACCCCGGGAAGAGGAAGAAACAGCGGTTCGTCTCCTTCCATAACGCCTATCATGGGGACACTCTGGGCTCGGTGAGCGTGGGAGGCATCGACCTGTTCCACGAAAAGTACAGGCCGCTCCTTTTCCCGGTGCACAAGGTCCACTACCCCTACTGTTATCGCTGCCGTCTGGGGCTCGACCCGGCGGAATGCGGAATTGCCTGCCTCGACGAACTCGAGAGCCTGATGAAAAGGGAGTCACCCAACCTGGCGGGCCTGATCATCGAGCCTCTGGTCCAGGGGGCCGCCGGCATGATCACGGCCCCGCCGGGCCATCTGAAGGCGGTCGAGAACCTTTGCCGCAGGCACGACGTCCTGCTCATCGCAGACGAGGTGGCCGTCGGGTGGGGAAGGACGGGCAGGCTCTTCGCCGTCGAGCACGAGGGTGTGCGGCCGGACCTGATGGCCATGGCAAAGGGGCTCACCGGCGGTTATCTCCCCCTGGCAGCAACCCTGACCACGGACAGGGTCTACGAGGCGTTCCTGGGGCCCTATGAGGCGGAAAGGACCTTCTTCCACGGGCACAGCTATACAGGCAATCCGCTGGCCGCGGCCGCGGCTCTTGCATCCGTGGAGATCTTCGAGCGGGAGAAGACGATCGAGGCCCTCCAGCCGAAGATCTCGCACCTGGAGCGGGGGCTGGAGCGATTCCGGCAGCTCGAGCATGTGGGGGACATCCGTCAGCGGGGCCTCATGGTGGGCGTCGAACTCGTGGAGGACCGGCGGAGCAAGCGCTCCTATCCGGCCGGCAAGCGCATCGGAATGATGGTGGCCCTCGAGGCCCGCCGCCACGGGGTTCTTCTGCGGCCCCTGGGAGATGTGATGGTCCTTATGCCCCCTTTCGTGATCACGCTGGAGGAGATCGACCGTCTCCTCGACGTCACCTACACGTGCATCGTGACCATCACGAAGAACAAGTGAATGAAATAGCGGTCGGCCCCGGGGGCATCCGGAAGCCGGAATTCTCGAGGGGGCGAAACAGCGTCGGTTTCCGTTCGATCCTGGAGAGTGTGACCGACGCCCTCGGCCGCGCGATGAGGGGCGGCTGAGACATTCTCCCCCAGATCCATGGGCGAGGGTTGTCTCGGGCAGGATCCAGGAAACCGGCACGCAAGCGGGCACGGGCATGCCAAGGGGCCGGGGAGGAAGAGAGAATGGGGGTTCGGCCGAACGGGCTTTTCATCACGGGGACCGACACAGGCGTCGGGAAGACCTTTGTGGCTGCCGGGCTGGCCCGGTGCCTGCGGGACAGGGGCATCCGGACCGGCGTGCTCAAGCCGGCGGAGACCGGCTGCCGGCTGCGCACGGGGCGGAGGGTCCCCGGGGACGGGGTCTTTCTCAAATACATGGCAGGCGCAGCCGAGCCGATCGAGAAAATCGTCCCCTACCGGCTCGCGGCCCCGCTCGCCCCTCAGGCGGCTGCCGAAAGGGAGGGGGTGCGCATCCGGACCACCCGCATCCAACGGGCATTCCGCACGATCTCGTCTCGATATGATTGCACCCTCGTCGAAGGGGCGGGCGGGATCCTGGCTCCGGTGACGAGCAGAGACACGATGGCGGACCTGATCCGCCTCCTCAGGGTCCCGGTCCTGCTCGTGAGCCGCATCGGGCTGGGCACCCTGAACCACACGCTCCTCACCCTCTCCTGCCTCGAGCGGCGCCGGATCCCGGTCGTCGGTATCGTCCTGAACGACCCGAGCGGATGCAGGGACCTTTCCGCACGGTCCAACCCCTCCACGCTCGCGCAGTGGAGCTCCGTACCGATTCTGGGCAACATCCCGTACCGCAAAGGGATCCGGACAACAAGGGAATTTGCGAACGAGATCGCCGGCAGGGTGGAGCGTTATGTGGATCTGGACCGAATCATCGAAAGCTGCATCGGTTGACGGAGATCGAAGCGCTCTCGAGATGATTCGGGTCAGACAGGCTCGAAGGCCTTGATGCCTGACAGGTGGTCCAGCATGGCGAGGTAGAGCCTGTCCCTCTTGTGCAAGATCTCGGCCTCGCTTCGTCCGCCGTAGTCATAGATGCCCTTGCCTGTTTTCGCGCCGAGACACCCCCCGCTCACGCGCTCCTCGATCAGGGGATGCTGCATACCAACGCTCTTCAGGATGTCGTGAAGGAGGTCCAATCCCGTGAAATCGAGCGTCTGCACCACGCCCACGATGGGCAACCGGAGCCCAAGAGTGAGCTTGACGGCCCGATCGATCTCCTCCGGGCTCGCCCAGCCCTTTGCCAGCATCTCGAGCACCTGCATGCCGATCGCGTTCTGAAGCCGGTTGACGATGAAGGAGGGCACGAATTCCTTGAGCACCAGCGTCTCTTTTCCGATGCGCTTCATCAGGCCGTCCGTGAAATCCACCGCCCCCTTGGCCGTCCGCGGACCCGGAACCACCTCGACCAGGGGGATGATGTGGGGGGGCGCGAACCAGTGGGCGACGACCAGGCGTCCCGGATCCCGGAGCGCCGCGATGCCGAAAACGTCCAGTGTCGACGTATTGCTCGCGATGACCGTACCCTCCGGCAGGGAATCCTCCAGTCGTGAGAAGACCAGCCTTTTCACGTCCGGGACCTCGACCACCGCCTCGACGGCGAAACCGGCGCCTTCGGCCGCCGCCTCGAGGTCCGTGGAGGGCCGGATCTGCTCGAGGATGCCGGGAACCTCTCTCTCCGGGACGCTCCCATGCTCCACGAGCGTCCTCAGGCCGGACTCGATCCGGTGCATGGCGCGGTCGAGGCTCTTCCGGTCGACATCGACGAGGCCCACCCCGATCCCTGCCCGGGAGAAAACCTGCGCGATCCCGCTTCCCATCGTCCCTGCGCCAACCACCACCACACGTTCGACGGCCTTCGGGTCCATTCTCTCCTCCTCCTTTACGAGTCTCTTTCTCACCTGCGGCGGAGCCGGCTCGCCGCGGGGCGGCCGGGCACGTGCATACAGGATCCGCCGGCCTTCTCGATCTTCTTCAAGGCCGTCCTGCGTCGACGAATCGGTCCAAGTAGGGTACATACAGCTTTTTTCGTACTTCTTCAACGCTCTTTTGGCGGATCTCGATCCTGCCCTCTTCGAAGGCCCCGAGGCCCTTGTCTCGGGCGGCCTCCACGTTTTCGACCCTCTGGATCGGAAGGACGACCATCCGGCAGGCCGTGGCGTCGATCGCCACCATGTCGCGGCCGGCCGGAACGCAATCGAAGTCGACCGGGGTGCCCGAATGAGGGCCCAAGCCGGCCATTGGCAAGGATGTCGAGATCCGTGGCCCCGTTCCCTGACCGCCCCGATTCCGGCGCAGAGCATGTCCCGGCTTTCCGCCGTAGCGGTCCTTTTGCTCCTGCGAGGCCTTTCCTTTCCGCGGCGGTTGACTACCTGCTTATACTCCTGGCAGGAATGCAGGGTCCGAGGGGGAGCCGCCCGCGGGCCTGCTCGACACGGCAGCCGGGCCGGGGTTATTGTTACCGTCAATGACCGATGAGACGCTGACCTCCCTGGCCGCAGGAACCGTGTTCGGCCTTTCGGCCGGCCTCGCGCCCGGACCCTTGCTCGCCCTTGTCGTCACACAGACCCTGCAGCACGGCATCCGAGAGGGGGCGAAGGTCGCCATGGCCCCCCTGCTCACGGACCTGCCCATCATCCTGGTCTCGCTGCTGGTACTGAGCAGGCTGAGCCGGTTCGAGCCTCTGCTGGGCGTTGTCTCGGTCCTGGGAGGAGCCTATGTCCTGCTTCTGGCTTACGGAAGCCTTCGAACGGGCGCAACGAACCTGGTTGAGCCGCACGACCGGCCGCGGTCCTTCCGAAAAGGGGCGATGATCAATGCCCTGAACCCCCACCCTTACCTGTTCTGGGCCACGGTGGGCGGACCGTTCTTGTTGCGAAACGGCGAGCAAGGCGTGGCGGCGCCGTTTCTCTTCCTCCTCGCCTTCTATCTGTTCCTGGTCGGCTCGAAAGTGATTCTGGCCGTCCTTGTGGGGAGGTCCCGCACGCTTCTGCGAAAAAGGGGATACGCCTGGAGCCAGCGTGTGATGGGATGCCTCCTGGCGCTGTTCGCCGCCTTGCTCCTGCGGGACGGCCTGCTGTCCCTTGGGTGGCTCCGGCGGTAAGACATTTCAAAGAGGGGCGCGGTTCGGTTACATGTGCGTGGATTTTGGCGTCGCCGGGCTGCGAGTCTCGACGCTCAGGATCCACTAGGTGACTCGCCCGTCCTCGGACCCCGTCATGGGGACGACCTCCATGCCCGGGTCCTTCCATTCGTAAAGTGCGGAGGTCCTCTCCATCTTCTTGCCTCCCTGAGCGGAAGCGACCGTTTCGCTCGGGCGGATCCAGGTGAAACATTTCCTGCCGTAGGGCTGCGTGCATTCCACATCGCGGAACGCCGGCGACCAGGTGCCGTTGTTGAGCACCTCGATGCCCCGGTAGAGGAGATGCCCCTCCTTGTGCGTGTGGCCGTGGACCACCCTCCTGACCCCCGCAATCCTGGCCGCAACCGGCGCCCGCTTCAAAGCGGTTTCTTGGACGCGACCCACATTCGACGTGACCGACTGGGCATAGAAGATGAATGCGGGCATGAACAGGGCAAAGGGAACGAAGAAGGTCCAGAAGGACACATCGGTGAACACGTTCAGCACCGAGAAGATCTGGAAGCTCAGCAAGATGACCAGAAGCAGGAGAAGGGCCCGGTCCAGCCAGAGCTCCCGAAGGACCATCCAGGGATTGTAGATGGCCGGATGGGCGTGCAGTTCCCGCAGGGACATGACCACAGTGGGCCTTGCGTTCGCCCGTTCCGCGATCGCCCGAATTCTGCCTGGCAACAGCACCGGGTTCCTGTACGCCGGCAACAGCCCCTCCCGGATCGAGACCAGAAGCGTCGTCGTGGCCCCCCAAAGCCAGGTCCAAAGGAGAAGCGGCTGCACCCGGATGAGGTACTTGAAGAAGAAGACAAGATACCCGCGCAGGGACATGATGAAGCTGCTCTCCACGTGCGGATTGAACAGGCCCATCCCGTTGGTCATGTACCTTCCGGCCAGATTGCCGAAAGGCAGGCGCACAGACCGCCTCGAGCCCTTGCGGATGAGAGGAAAGACCGGGTTCGTACAGAGACAGTAGGCATCGTACTGGCTTCCGTGCTCGATCAGCGTGTCGCCCTCTGAGATGTAAAACCATTCTGCAAAGGTGACGTTCCCTTGGATACCGTTCGGAAGATCGAGGTGTTCCTGGATCTCCCTCTGAACGGAAGGCCAGTGCAGCTCGATGTCGTGGTTCCCGATCACAAAGACGACCCGATGCCCGTTGAGCAGAAACGATCGCAAGGCCCGGACGAACAAAGAGTGGTCTTCAAGGATCCTTCGTATCTTGAATCGGGATTTGGGTTCCTCTGCGTTCAGGCCGCGCCTTCTCTCGAGCCAGCTCACGGAAAACTCGGGGGATTCGGGGATGGCCATGACCGAGTCGAAATCAAAGAGGTCGCCGTTCAGCACCAGCTCGATCTGTCCATCGATTCGCTCCTGCAGGTCTTCCAGCAGACGCTTCAGGCTCGCATCCACGAACAGATCCGGGTGCTTGAATCGCTTCCACAGGGGCTTGTCGGGCGGGGGAATCTCGGCATCGGCCAGATGCACGTCGCTCAGGACAACCGTGTGGCGGGAGGGGCCGGAACCGGGCCGACCCGATAACTCTTCATCACTTCTTAGCCGCGTCTTCATCCCAAATTAAAACAACAAGTAAATTCTATAAAATAAAAGGCTTCTGCCGACGCCGGGCATCTCAACCCGCCGTTCACGCAGCAAAAAAGGAGATCCGAATGACCCTGCCGACCACCGACTGTCCGCTTCTGCGGCCCCCGAGAGCGTATCTCAAGAAGCTCCTCGAACCGGATCAGGAAGCCCGCATGGTTCGGGAAGGCTGGCACGCGGCCGATCTGCACGTACACAGCTTCTGCTCCGATGACGTCCCGCCGGCACCCTCGACCGATCCCAGGCAGCTCTACGAGGAGGGCAAACGGCGCGGACTCAAGTATATCACCTTTACCGATCACGACACCATGGACGCCTATGATCGGATCGGCTGGGACCGAGAGGGGCTTGTGCCGGGCGTGGAGTTCAAGATCCTGGACAGGAAGGAAGTGGGCCACACGATCCACATCAACGTCTACATGCTGGACAAGCGACAGTTCAAGGAGCTGCTGGCCATCTCCCGCAAGGATCGGAGCATCGACCGGTTCCTGGCCTTCCTGCAAAGCAACGATTTGCCGCACACGTACAACCACCCCTTCTGGTTCGAAGACGGGGAGAGGCCCGAGCCCGAGGCCGTGATCCGGGTGGCAGGCCGATTTGAGGTCATGGAATACAACCGCGGCAGGATCAGGCCCCTGAACCTTCTGGCCCTGGCACTCGCCGAGGCTTACGAAGCGGGCGTCGTGGCCTGCTCCGACTCGCACACCGGGGAAACCCTCGGCATGGCCCGCACCTATGCCAAGGGAGAAACCTTTCGGGAGTTCTTCGCAAACATCCGCGATGGCAATGCCCGCCTCCTGCCCCTCGACATGACACTCCCGAGGCTCATGAGCGAATCAAAGCAGTGGATCGAGTTGGTTCTCAGCATGGATGAGGGGATCGATCCGGAACAGGTTGCCGCTCTCGACATGGGCGTGAAGCCCCTCAAGTGGTTCTTCCATTCGATGGCCGGAAAAGGGCTCGCCAGCAGGCCCTGGTTCAAGGGAGCCGTCGAACGACTTCTCCGGGCCCTGTCCGGCGCCGGTATCGTCCAGTCCCTCTACCTGAAGTCGCAGAATTCGATTGCCCTGAGGATGACCAGGCAGTTGGGACTCTCGGCCCTGCTGGATCCGGCGTGACGCCGGTCATGGCGGCCTGCCGCCTCCCCCGACCGCGTCAGGAGGCCCCCGCCCTGTCCGCAAGGAGTATCTCCGCTTCGCTCTTGACGTTGGCCTTGCGCAGGATGTCGTCCATCAGACACCACTTGGTCAGTGCCGACTGGAAGAGGTTCAGTCCGACGAATCCGGTGAAGAGGAACCAGTAAGGGCTGTGCAGGAGCCCCAGGGCAAGGCTTGCCAGGATGAACGTTCCGGCGATCAGGCGGATCAAGCGTTCGCGACTCATGTTTCGTCTCCTTCTTTGATTGATTCCCATGACCGATCTGGCCTTTTTACGTCATGAGAGACCGGGAGACGGAGAATGGTTTCACGCAGGCAAGGAGATCCTTCCGCTCGGTTGCCTCCCCCTGCATCCCCGCTATGATCGGCCCTTCCCTTTGCCCTTCTTCTGTTTGCCGGTCCCTCTCTGTTCCGACCTCGACGGCCTCAGACCGGATGTCGGCACAGGATTCCGAAGGGTGTGCACCAGGCCGATCACGCCGATCAGAACGAAGGGAATCGACAGCCACTGTCCCATGGTCAGAGGAGACCGCTCCGGGGAGAGGACCTGGTATTCCTTGAAAAACTCCACGATGAAGCGGCCGGAGAAGTAAAGGAGGAAGAAAAGGTGCGCCAGCAGGCCCAGGGGGCGCTCCTCCTTGTATTTTCTGTCAACGAAATAGAGTGCGAGGAGGACAAAAAGACCGAGGAAGACCTCGTAGATCTGGCTCGGATGACGGCCGGGGACTTGATCGAGGGGCAGATGGCTGTCATTGACACACCGGGGGAATCTCACGGCCCACGGAACATCCGTCACGCGGCCCACGATCTCGCTGTTCATGAGGTTTCCGATGCGGACCATGAGCGCGCCCAGCGCGGCGGACATGGAGAACCGGTCCAGCACCTCCCTCTTCGAAAGATGCAAATGCCTCGCATAGAGAACCAGGACCAGGACCAGCCCGACAGTGGCCCCGTGGCTGGCCAGGCCGCCCCGCCAGATGTAGAGGATCTCGAGGGGATTGGCCAGATACCGGCCCGGATCGTAGAACAGAACCTGCCCGAGCCGGGCGCCCGCGATCACCGCGATGGCGCCCCACAGAAAGAAGCCTTCCGCCTCCTTCTGCGTGTGCCCGCCCCGGAGCATCTGCCACTGCCAGAGATAGTACCCCCCGATCAGCATGAGCGCGAACAGGAGCCCGTAGTAGCGAATCTGGACCGGGCCGAGCTTCAGCAGCACAGGCGAAACATCCCAGACAAACACGGCGCGACTCCTTTCTTGTGAGCTTCGGCTGCGCCGCAAGGCCCTCCAGGGCCATTCGGCCGAAAGTGCCCGACCCGGCGCTCCGGTCAGTCTAACCGGTTTCCAGGCAAATTGCGATCCGCCCGGCGGGGGCATTCGAGACGGAGAAAGGGGCTATATCAACCTTCGGCACTTGTGATATGGTTGCAGGGTCGGGACGGTGGGAGGCCTGATCCCGCCCAACTCCCAAACGGATCGGAGCCGGAGAGAATGGGCCAACTCGTCTTCGTCGTCTTCGCCGTGCTCGCCATCTCCTTTCTGTGTTCCCTGCTCGAGGCCGTCCTTCTCTCGATGTCCCGCCCGTATATCCAGACCCTGATCGACAGGGAAAGCCGCTCAGGGCATACCCTCCTGCGCCTCAAGGAACGGATCGAAGAGCCGATTTCGGCGATTCTCACGCTCAACACGATGGCCAACACCGTGGGGGCGACCTTTGCCGGAGCCTTGGCCCTGCAAAGGTTCGGATCCGAGTGGATGGCCCTGTTCTCTGCCATTCTCGCCTTTCTCGTGCTCACCTGCTCCGAAATCATTCCAAAGACGTTGGGCGCCATCTACTGGAAGTCTCTTGGACCCTTCGCCGCCTACCTGCTCAGGGGCATGGTTTTCCTGTTAAAGCCTCTGATCGTCCCGATGAACGCTGTCTCGAGATGGCTGAGAAGAGGAGCTTCCCTACCCCCCATGAGCAAGGAGGAGATCCGCAACGCGGTCCGGATCGGCTACTCCCTCGGCGTTCTGCAGCCCACCGAATTCGAGATCATGGAGAACATGTTCCGGCTTCGTTCCGTGCAGGTCAAGGACATCATGACCCCCCGCACCGTAACGTTCTGGCTTCCGCCAACCCTGAAGATCCAAGAACTCTGCGACCAGCACCGGCAGCTTCGATTCTCCCGCATTCCCCTTTACAACCCTCGCGAGAACACGATCGAAGGGGTGGTCATGCGCCGCGATGTCATGACCAAGATCGCGGAGCGGCAGACCGACCTGGAATTGAAATCCCTGGCCAGGCCTCCGGAATTCATCATCGAGACGATGAGCGTCTACGAGCTCCTCAACCTTCTTGTATCGCAGAGGGTGCACCTTGCCATTGTCCTGAACGAATACGGGGACTTCATCGGAATCGTCACGATGGAGGACGCCATCGAAACCCTGCTTGGAAAGGAAATCGTCGACGAATTCGATGAGGTCGTCGACATGCGAGAGCTTGCCCGGGAAAGAAGGTCGCGATTCGCCGACCGAACCCGAAAAAAGGAGGGCCCCGAGCCGGGGGGATGAACGCCGCATGAAGCAACTTCCCGAAAACCCGCAGATCTACGAAATCAACAGCCGGGTCTGGCTTGCCGGCCTCTCGCGCCAGGTGGGGCACCGGATTACCCTGAGCCAGATCCCCCCGGAAGAGTGGGAGCGCCTCCGCGGATTGGGGATGGATCTCGTGTGGATGATGGGCGTGTGGCTGCACAGCCCGCAGGGCGTCCGCATCGCGCGGAGCCATTCGGACTTGCAAGGGGCGTACCGCCAGGCCCTGCCCGATTTCACTCCGGACGACGTGATCGGATCCCCTTACGCCGTGGCCGACTACCGGCTCGACCCGTCCCTCGGCGCGGAATCGGACCTTTCCATACTCAGGAAGAATCTGCACAAGGCGGGACTCGGCCTGGTTCTGGACTTCGTGCCGAATCACACCGCCCGTGACCACCCCTGGGTCCGTTCCCACCCGGAGCGTTTCGTGCATACGGACTCTCCGCAGACGTTCGCGCCGGGCGAATCCTTCGAGATACGTTGCGCCGACGGACGGAAGCGATGGATCGCACACGGCCGGGACCCCTATTTCCCTCCCTGGACCGACACGGCCCAGATCTTCCCTCTGAGCCCGGAGACCCGCGGAGAGGTCGGCACATTACTCCGGCGGATCGCGCGGCTCTGCGACGGGCTCCGTTGCGACATGGCCATGCTCGTCCTGAACCGCGTCTTCGAACGGACCTGGAAGGGCTGGATGGATGCCCAGGACCGCCGCACGCCGGAGACGGAGTACTGGGCTGAGGTCCTGGGTTCCCTGAAGGCCGAACAGCCGGACTTCCTGCTCATGGCCGAGGTTTACTGGGGCCTGGAGCCAGAACTGCTCGCCCTGGGATTCGACTACGTGTATGACAAGGCCGGGTACGACCGCCTGCGGGCCTTCGACGTGACGGGCTACAGACAAGGCCTGGCGGACGAAGGAGACGGACGGTCCAGGCGTGTACGTTTCCTTGAGAATCACGACGAGGACCGCATGGCGGCCGTCTTTCCGGCCGGGGCGTTCCGGAGCACCGCCGTGCTGCACGCCACGTCCCCCGGATTGAGGCTATTCCACCACGGCCAGCTGGAAGGGCTCAGGACGAGGCTGCCCGTGCAGCTCGGCCGCGAGCCGGACGAGGCGCCGGACACCGCTGCGGCCGCATTCTACCGGAGGCTGCTCGATATCACGAAGGAACCAATCTTCAAGCGAGGCCGGGCGGACGTTTTGTCCGTGACGCCCGCCTTCAACGGAGATGAGGGATTCCGCTCTCTGGTCGGGTTCGCTTACCGGCACGGCCGGGAGGTTGGCCTGGCGGCCGTGAACCAGAGCGACCAGACCGCTTCCGGCTATCTGCGGTTCCCGCAGGGATTCTGGGAGGGCTGGAGCCGCGTGGAGCTTCGCGAGAGGCTTGTCGAGCCCCACGAGGTCTATGTTCGGGAGCGAGAGGATTTGGAGGCCCGGGGCCTCTATGTCCGGCTGGAGCCCTTCGCCTTCCACCTTCTGACCGCCTCACGTTCCGAAGGCTAGGTCCTGGAAGAATCGCTCCATCTCACGCAGAACCGCCTCCGGCTTCTCCTCGGGGATGTTGTGTCCGCATCCCGGGATGGTACGCAATCGGCTTCCGCGGATGCCCCTGTGAAAGATCTCCCCCATCTCGGGAGGAAGGGCCGTGTCCCGTTCCCCCCAACAAATCAGGGTGGGACAGCCGATTTCGGAGAGCCTGGAATCCACGAGGTCCTTCTCGGTGATATTCACGTAGGAACGGACAGCGGCCCGCAAGCCGGCCCAGGAACGTAACGTCAGAGTCGTGTAACGGTACTCCTTCAGGAGTATCCTGTGAGCCATGCCCCGAGGGTAGATCCTTGCCAGAACCCAGTACTTGAGATCCCGGGGCAGCATGAGGGCCCACGGCACCAGGTATCGAAACACGGGCAGGCCGGAAAGCGTAAAGAGCCAGTGAACGCGAGCCCGCACGCCGCTGGAGTTGAGCAGGACCAGGGCCCGGACATCCTCGGGATATTCAAGACAGTAGCGTGTGGACAGGAATCCGCCGAATGAGGTTCCCGCCAGGCAAAAGGGCCTGAAACCGATTTCGTCCACGAACTCCCGAATGTACGACAGGTAGTCCCGGATCGTATAGTCGATGCGGGGCTTGTCGGAAAGCCCGCTTCCCGGCAGGTCCATGGCCAGAACGCGGTGGGTCTTGGCAAGCTCCGGGAGAACCTTTCTCCATTGAAAGGAATTGCCCGTCCAGCCGTGCACCAGCAGCAGGTGCGGCCCGGCTCCTTCCTCTCGATAGAAAATGCGACTGCCCCGCGAGAGGGCGCGCTTGCCCTTCCAGAATGTATCGGCCACTTGCGTCCCTGTGTGCCGGCCTCCTCCGACTACTCACAAGCCGCAGAGTCTGACCGGTCGTCGTCCGGAACTACCCTTGGGTGATTCAGGATGACACAGAGGAGGTCAGAAATCGAGGCGAGCGGCCATACGTAACGCCCCGTCGCTCCATGTGCCTTCGGCCGAAGAGTGCGGGAGATCCCTTGTGTCTGTCTCTGCAAGCGCACCTCGAAGAATTCGCGGAGCCGGAAAAAAACACTTGACATACTAATCCTAGCAGACTAGTATGATATATATCGTGCCAAAAACCGATCCCTAGCCCACCCGATCCTGCGGTGGGGAAAGCGGCAGGGATGAAGATATCCACCCGCCCCCGATACGCACTCCGTTTGATGCTCGACATTTCACGAAACGCCAGAGACGACAAGCCGGTCCATCTTCGCGAAATCGCGCGACGCAACCGGCTCTCCAAGGGCTACCTGGAGCAGTTGGTTGTCTCCCTCAAAAACGCGCAGTTGATCCGCAGTTCCAGCGGAAGAGGCGGCGGGTACCGCCTCTTCAAGGCGCCGGAGCAGATCAGCCTGCTCGATATCTTCGAAGCCACCATCGGCCCGATCAACATCGTGGAATGCCTGGCCCACCCGGAGGAATGCATGCGCTCGAACTACTGCGAATGCCGGATCCTCTGGGAACTCCTCAACGTGAAGATCATGGATCTTCTGGGGGGGTACTCGCTGAAGGATCTGTCGAACGAGGGGGGCATCGAGCGGATGTTGGACGAACTGAGGACCTATTGCGAGAAGCGGGGCTCCGTTTCGCTGCGGCGGGACGTTGCGGACGTTCTGACCCATCTCACGGATGAAAAGGGTTGTGTGTGACTCACCACGTTTCCATGGCTGCGGGGGAGGACATGACAGAGAAGTATGTGAACGGCAAGACGATCCGTCTCATGAAGGGCGACGTAACGGATCTGGAAGTGGACGCCTTTGCCTTGTATGCCTCGGAGAATCTGGTCCTGGGCTCCGGCTACGGAACAGCCGTCGCCGTGCGCGGGGGCCCCAAGATCCAGGAAGAGCTCAACGGCAGCGGGCCCCTGCCGGTGGGCGAAGCCGTCGTGACCGGGGCGGGAGAGATGAAAGCCCGCTATATCATCCACGCCGTAGGGCCCAAGTTCCGTGAGGCGGACGAAGAGCCGAAGCTCCGGAAAACCATGCTTTCGGCCCTCCGGTGTGCCGAGGAAAAGGGTGCGAAGCGCGTCGCCTTTCCCGCCATGGGAACAGGATTCTACGGGGTCCCCGTGGACCTGTGCGCCCGGGTCATGCTCTCGACGATCAAGGAGCGCCTGAGCGGGCCGACTTCGCTCGAAGAGGTCATCGTCTGCGTGCGCGACACAAGGGAAATCGGCCCCTTCAGCACCCAGTTGGAGAACCTGTAAGCCAGAGAAGGAGGATCCCATGCAGGAGAGCGCTTTGCTGCACTTCGTTTCACACCGTTTGCAGGAGGTGGCGCTGGTCTTCATGGCAGTGGTCTACACCATACGGCTCATCTGGATCTTCCGCTTCCGGGCAGGCGGGGACCGGCAGCCGCGCACCGGCCGTCTGAACACCGGCCCCATGGTGGGGGCCGCTTACTCCCTGGCCAATATCGCCATGCCGTGGTCCATGGAGAGCACGCGAAAGAACCTCTTCTTCTGGGTTCAGTTCGTCCTCTTTCATCTCGGCGTGACGGCCGCCATCACCCTTTCCTTCCTCATCCCTTACGTCCCATCGCTTGCGAACAACCCGGTTTCGATCTGGATCGTACGGGTCCTTGTGGGTGCGGCCTTTGTCGTGGGATGCTACCGGATGGTCCGTCGGATCAGCGTGCCGGTCATGCGGGCCATCAGCACGCCCGACGACTACTTCTCCCTGGGCCTGCTGACCGTCTGGTTCCTATTCGCCTTTTTGTCGGCCCCCAACGACGTTTCCGGGGGCGAGTGGCATCTGGTTGTCTACTTCGTTCTCACGGCCTTCTTCCTGGTCTATGTGCCCTTCAGCAAGATCTCGCACTACCTGTACTATCCCTTCATGAGGTACTACCTGGGCAGACAGCTCGGTTATCGCGGGGTCTACCCGATCCAGCGGTCGGTCCAGCCCGGAAGGGGATGAAGCGGAGATCGCCGGAACGGTTTTCCCATAGGACGATATCTCGAGAGCAAAGGAGCGGAAAGACAAATGAGCGCTGCACCCAGATCAAGAAAGGCCGAGTTGGTCATTGAAAGGCTCAAGCTGAAACTGAACCGCCAGATGGCCCTGTCCCTGGCAGGGTGCGTGCACTGCGGCATGTGCACCGACGCGTGCCACTACGTGCTGGCGAACCCGGATGACCCGACGTACGCGCCCGCCTACAAGGCGGACCAGATCCGAAAGCTCTTCAAGAGGCACGTGGATTGGACCGGCAGGGTCTTCCCCTGGTGGGTGAGCGCGAAGAGCGTTTACACCGACCAGGACCTGGAAGAGCTCAAGGACACCGTATTCGGCAAATGCACGAACTGCCGCCGCTGCACCATCAACTGCCCCATGGGCGTGGATTACGCCACCTTCAACCGGATGGCCCGCGGCCTGCTGGTCGCCGCAGGCGTAATGCCGGAAGGCGTGGCCGTGGTGAGCAAGGACCAGTGGGAGATCGGCAACCAGATGGGGGTACTCAAGGAGGACTACATCGAGACCCTCGAGTGGATGGACGAGGAACTTCAGCAAGAGCTGGGAGTGAACCGCACCCTCATCCCCATCGACAAGCCGGGCGCGAAGATCATGTACACGATCAACCCGAGGGAGATCAAATACGACCCACGCACGATCGCGGACGCCGCCAAGATCTTCACCCTGGCCGGCGAAGACTGGACCATGCCCAGCGAGGGCTGGGACATGACCAACTTCGGGCTCTTCTCGGGCGACGACGATCTGGGCGGAACGGTCGCCAAGCGCCTTTACGAGAAGGCGGTTGAACTCGGCGTGGAGAAGGTCGTCATTTCCGAGTGCGGCCACGGCTACCGGTCCACGCGGTGCGAGGGCCCGAACTGGGGCGGTGTGAGCATCGATTTCCTGATGGAAAGCTCGGTCCTGACCATGCTCCGCTACATCAAAGAGGGCAGAATCCGGGTGGACAAGACCCGCAATTCCGTGCCGGTCACCTTCCACGACTCCTGCAACAACGCCCGCAGCTGCGGGCTCTACGAAGAGCCGAGGGAGCTGATCCGGCTCATTTGCACCGACTTCCGCGAGATGTACCCGAACCGGGCGGAGAACTACTGCTGCACCGGCGGCGGCGGGGCCATGTCCATGTCCGAGTACACCCCGCGGCGCCTGAAGTCAGGAAAGGTCAAGGCGGACCAACTCCGGGCCACGGGCGCCAAGATCGTCATCACCTCCTGCCACAACTGCGTGGACGGCCTCACCGACCTGATCCGGCACTACAAGCTCGACATGGAGGTCACGCAGCTGGTCAACCTGGTCGCCCAGGCGCTGGTCCTCGAGGAGAAGATCGAGATCGCCGAGAAGCCCCGGGCGGAACACACCCTGAAGGGGTTCAAGGTCCTCGTGATCGACGACGACGCGGACACGCGGGACTATCTGACCACGTTGCTCCAGGACAACGAAGCGGCCACCCTGACGGCCCCCGACGGGATCCGCGGAATCGAGGCGGCGAGGCGCGAGAGGCCGGACCTCATCACGCTCGACCTCTCCATGCCCCACATGGACGGGGGCGAGGTGTTCGCACGCCTGCGGGAAGACCGGGAAACGCGGGAGATTCCCGTCTGCATCGTCACGGGCAAGCCCGAGCTGAGGAAGCTCATCTACGACAAACCGCACCGGCCGCCCGAGGGGTACCTCGACAAACCCGTAGACGAGGAGACGTTCGTGAAGAACGTGCGCAAGATCCTGGAGCTTTCTCACAAGGAGAAGGCTGCGCATTGATTCCGGAAGAAGGGGGCCATGCATGGGAAGTCCGTACAAGAAGTACTTCGACGACATGCCCTGTTACCTGACCGTTCAGGACCCCGAACTGAGGATTCTCGACGCAAACCGCCGTTTTCGGAACGACTTCGGCGACCTCGTGGGCGAGTACTGTTACAAGGCTTACAAACACCGTGCCGAGCCGTGCCCCGATTGCACGGTCATGAAGACCTTTCAGGACGGGGAAAGCTACGGAAGCGAAGAAGTGGTCCGCACACGGGACGGGACCGAGGTGTCGGTCATCGTATACACCCGGCCGATCCGGGACGAGAAGAACAAGATTGTCGCCGTAATGGAGATGTCCACAGACATCACCGAAATCAAGATGCTCCAGCGGAAGCTGCACGAGAGCCAGCAGCTCTATCAGCTTCTGTTCGAAGAAGTTCCCTGCTACATATCCGTTCAGGACCGCGATCTGAATGTCGTGCGGGCAAACCGCCGCTTCAAGGAGGACTTCGGAGACCAGGTCGGGGCCCGCTGCTACGACATCTACAAGCACCGCAAGGAACCTTGCCTCGTCTGTCCCGTGGCCGAAACCTTCCGGGACGGAAGATCCCACAGCAGTGAAGAGGTGGTCACCTCGAAGTCCGGGGAAGAGATCAACGTCATCGTGCACACCGCACCCATCCGCGACTCCGCCGGGCAGATCAAGGAAGTCATGGAGATGTCGGCGAACATCACCGACATCCGGCGCCTTCAGTCCCAGCTCACCTCCCTCGGCCTTCTCGTGGGCTCCATCTCCCACGGGATCAAGGGACAGCTCACAGGGCTGGACGGAGGCATCTACCTGATGAATTCCGGGTATGCCAAGAACGACCCGAAGCGCGTCGAGAAGGGCTGGACCATGGTCCAGCGGAACGTGGAACGGATCCGCGGCATGGTCCTCGACATCCTGTACTACGCCAAGGACAGGGAACCGCAGTGGGCTCCTGTCTCGGCGTCGGATCTCCTCAAAGACCTCGCGGAGTTGATGGAGAAGAAGGCCCGCGATCTCGGGGTGGAGTTTTTGACAGAGGTTGCGGACGGAGTGGGCGACTTCGAGGGCGACGCGAAGGCGATCCGCTCGATGCTGACAAACATCCTGGAAAACTCGCTGGACGCCTGCCGCACCGACCTGGAAAAGGAAGGGCACTGGGTTCGGTTCTCGGCCTCGAAGGACTCCGGAGACGTCGTCTTCCGGATCGAGGACAACGGCACGGGCATCGATCAGGAGACGCGGGAGAAGGTCTTCAGCCTGTTCTTCTCCTCCAAAGGGATCGAAGGCACCGGCCTGGGGTTGTTCATCGCGAACAAGATCGTGGCCAGCCACGGCGGAACCATCGAGGTCGACTCCACACCCAAAGTGGGAACGACTTTCATGGTGAAGATTCCCCAAAGGAGGTCCGTCCGGACCCCGAAGCCGGCCCGGGGAACCGAAGGTTCGGAACCGGCGGGAACCGCACTTGATTCCTGTGCCGGTTAGCGGGGAGACAGGATGCAAGGCGTGAAAAAGATCCTGATCGTTGACGATGAACCGGACACGATCGCTTACCTGACCGCCGTCCTGGAGGACCACGCGTTCACCGTCCTCGCGGCCCACAGCGCGGAACGGGGAATGGAGATCCTGAACAGGCAGGGCGCGGACCTGATCCTGGTGGATCTCATGATGCCGGGCGCCTCGGGCCTGAGCCTGATCCACCGGCTCCGCAGCAACGCGAGGTATGAAGGCATCCCGGTGATCCTGCTGACCGGCAAGGCCGAAGTCCTTCCGGACCGGGGGCGCACCTACCTGGACCGGTTTCACGTCAGGCCCCCGGAAGGGATCCTGGAGAAGCCTTTTGACCCGGACCATCTCCTGAATGTGGTCAGGCGCCTCGCGTTCGCAGGCGCCTCCGAGCCGGTTTGAACCCCTAGAGGAGGGAAGGCCATGGGCAAGAAGATCCTTGTTATCGAAGACGAAGAGGACATCCGGAATTACATCCTGACCCTGTTCCAGGACCACGAATACGAGGCCTTGGGCGCGGTAAACGGCCGGGAGGGACTCGCACTGGCTAAGAAGGAGTCCCCGGACCTGATCACCCTGGACATCTCCATGCCGGAGAAGTCCGGCATGAAGACCCTGCGGGATCTGCAGGAGGACCCGGCAACCTCGCGGGTTCCGGTCGTGATCGTGACCGGCGTCTCGGACGACCTGCAGAGCTATATCCGGCACCGCAAACAGCTCAAGCCGCCTGCGGCCTACGTGTTCAAGCCCATTGAGAGGCAGGAGCTTCTCGAGACAGTCCATCGCCTCCTCGCCTAGGAGGTTGCCGCAGGCAAGCTGTGCCCGGGATTGCCGGCGAACCCGGTTGATCATCGGGTCCCGACCTGATACAAAAGGGGTCCGTCCCGCGCTCCGCGCAATCCGATCAAGGAAGGACCCCGGCCTTGAGGCGATCCACACGGGCTATGCTTGCCAAGCACGGCTGGCGCATCGACCGGTTCCTCCACAATTACATCTACTTCGTCTTCTACTATCCCTACGTGAAGACGGTCCAGCTCTGCCTGCGGGCCGTGAAGGGAATGACCTGGTGCAGGCCCCTCGCCCCCATCGGCCGGGCGGTTTTCGACCGGTACCACGCCAAGGTGCTGTCGGTGGAAGATACCAGGAAGATCTTCGCCCTGAACGAGGATGTCCGCCTGGTCTCGGAGAAGAACAAGCGCGCCATACCTTACAGGTACGCCACCAGGATCATCTTTCAGGAGCCGGAATTCATCGTGGTCATGGACTGCCCCTGCAAGAAGGCCTCGGGACGCTGCGAGCCTCTGCAGTCCTGCATCGCCGTCGGCAAGGATCTGGCCACCTTCTGGCTCGATCACTGCCGGAAATACCACCCGAGGAAGATCACGCAGGCGGAGGCCCTGGAGATCATCCGGTCGTTTCGGAAGACCGGTCACGTGACGCAGGCGTTCTTCAAGGTGGCCACGGGCGGCTCCACCGGAGTCATCTGCAACTGCTGCCCGGACTGCTGCGTGAGCCTCCAGGCAACGAGGATCACCAAGAGGATGGACCCGGCCCTCTCCATGACGGCCCTGTCCGGCTATTCGGTCTCCTTCGATCCCGAGAAATGCACGCGCTGCAATGCGTGCACGGAAATCTGCCCGGTCAGCGCCCTGTCTTTCGCGGGCGAGGATCGTCTCTACGACCGGCGGGCTTGCCTGGGCTGCGAGCTCTGCGTGGAGCACTGCCCGGCGGCAGCGCTCCGGCTCTACGTCGACCCCGAGAAACCCTGTCCTCTGGATCTGGACCGGCTCAGGAGGGAGGCCTCCGCCTGAGCGGGCAGACAGGAGTCTTCCGATGGTGCAAAGGGAAGAAGACGGAATCGCCTATGTTTCGGCCCGCTGGCCCCTGGATCCGGGCAAGCCGACGCTCATCTTCATCCACGGCGCCGGCGGCTCGCATGTCCTCTGGCTGGGACAGATCGAAGGGCTCGCGGGGCGGGCAAATGCGGTCGCCCTCGATCTGCCGGGCCACGGCGCGAGCAGGGGCGAGGGGATGGACTCGATCGAGGGGTACGCAAAGGCCGTGGCCGAGTTCACCCAAGCCCTCGGTGTGCCCAGGCCCATTCCCTGCGGCCTGAGCATGGGCGGGGCGATCGCCCAGCAACTCCTGCTCGATTATGCAGAAACGTACTGCGCCGGGGTTCTGATCGGGACCGGCGCCAGGCTGCGGGTCATGCCCATCATCCTGAAGACCATCCAGGAGAACTTCAGCGCCTACATCGACTCCTTCCTCGCCTTTGCGGCCTCGCCGAAGACCGACCCGGCGCGGCTGCGGCAGATCGCAGAGGCAACGGCCGGAACAAGTCCCCAGGTCGCCCTGGGCGATTTCAAGGCCTGCGATGCCTTCGACGTGATGGAGCGCCTTCCTTCGATCCGGGTGCCCGTTCTGGTGATCACCTCGCAGGACGACAGGCTCACGCCGCCCAAGTACGGCATCTTTCTCGAAGAGAAGATCCCGGGCGCGTCAAGGGTCCACATCCGGGACGCGGGTCATCTGGCCCCGGCCGAGAAGCCCGAGGAGGTGAACCGGGCCGTCCTGGACTTCCTGGCCCGCGAAGGGCTTTGACAAGCCTCGCCCCCGGGCCTGCCAATTGCGGCTTTCCATTCATGCGTACACAGACTCTAGGATGTCCGGCACATTGCCGGTGGGGAAGAAGGGCTCCGATGCCTTGGAACGGATGGCCGCTGGAAGCCACGCCCCCGGGGACGCGGCCGGCAGTGCGCCCGTTGCTACAGGGCCAATCTGAGCGCCGTTCGGGGCAGACGGCCGATACAGCGAGGCGAGGAGCCGATTCCGACGTTGCAGGAGCACCGTCTCGGCGCAATGGATCTTGTGAAGGACTTTCTAACTATTCGTATACTTATTGAATACAAGAAGACTCAGCCGGCGGGTCTTCCGGGCAGGACGGCGCTCCGCTGCGTGCAGACGGAGGGGACCCAGGACGCTGTCGGAGCGGATCGATGTCAGCGCGGGTCAGGCAGGATCTTTTCGTAGAACGGCTGCCCGTGCCGCATTTCGTGGCTGTGACAGTCCTTGCACGGCTGGGAGGATGCGAAGACGATCAGACGGTTGTGGCTCATTTCCTGTTCCATCGGCGCGTGACTCTTGGCATCCTTGCAGGCCGAACACCGGCGGTTGGGAACGACGCTGTAATAGGCGGGCCCGCGGGCGGGGTCCAGCAGCACCGGCTCCGGGGGCAGACGGATCGGCTCGTCCGGGTCTCTCCGCAAGTGTTCCCGGACAAACCTCCAGGCCATCCGATGGATTTGCAGCCTCCCAGCCGGGCCGCCCTCCACGTGGCAGTCCGTGCAGGCCGCGTGGAATTTCACGACCCCCGCCGCCCTCCACCGCCTCACCGGCTCTTTCATCTCATGACAGACGACACACGAGGTCTCCGGAGAGACCCTCACCGCCCATTCGGGCAACAGCAGAATGATCAGCAGCAAGGCCAGCGCCGTCACGAGTATCCACAGACTGCCTGATCCGGACCGGACCCGCCGTCCGCCTTCCCGATCGTCCGCCTCTCCCATGGGCCGTCTCCTCCTGGATTTCGCGGTTATCCTATGTACCAGAAAAGCACATCGTGGAGGCCCTTGCCTTGATCCGGGTCAATTGTTCCGGATTCCGGCGCACGGATGGGGTCGATTTGTCGAGAGATTGCCGCAGGCGTCTTGCCGTCGAAGCGGTGCCCCGCCGCAAGGCGCTCGGCGCCATACAAGAATTGCCTCAGGAGACACAGACCGCTCGGAAGAGGAGCCCGGAGGGGCGCCCACGCTCCCTGCGCAGCGACGCCCCCTCCGGTCCGCCATGGGCAGGAACGCTACAGCAACATCCTGGGCTTGGGCGACTGCCGTGGCTTCGAGGCCTTATCCCCTTTCCCACGCCCCCGCGGGCCGCCCTCACAGCGTAATCCCCAATCGGTCCCAGACCGATTCGCCTTCACGGATTTCCGTCGCCTTCAGGTGCGGGTAGGTCCTGAAGAGGAAGACCGCCAGGGGGAGCACGCCTAGCAGGATGATCGCAAGGTCCGGGATGAGGCGAACGGTTCCAAGGAACGTAACGAAATCCCTCTCGAAAAAGGAGGCGTCCCTGGCCATCCACAGGCCCTGCGTGAAGCTCACCCACGACTGCAGGATGCCCACGGGAAATAGCGTCCCGAGCGTGAGGAGCAGCAGCCCCACGTTCAACCCGAAGAAGGAGATCCGGAGCGTCCGGTCGCTCCAGTGGGCCTTGTCCACGAGCCCCCTCCACGAGAACAGCAGCAGACCGATCGAGAGCATACCGTAGACCCCGAAGAGGGCCCCATGCCCGTGGTTCATGGTGAGATAGGTTCCGTGCTCGTAGTAGTTCACGATGGGCAGGTTGATGAGGAAGCCGAACACGCCCGCACCCAGGAAGTTCCAGAAGGAGGAGGCCACCAGAAAGTACATGGGCCATTTGTAGGGGAACTCCTTTCCTTCCTTTCGGATCGACCGGTATTCCAGGAGGCCCCGCACCACGAGGCCGAAGAGCGGCACGGGCTCCATGGAGGAGAACACGGCGCCGAGACCCAGCCAGAAGGAGGGGCCTCCGTACCAGAAATAGTGGTGGGCGGTGCCCAGGATGCCGCTGAAGAAGACGATGGTGGCCGTGAAGTAGGCGACCATCAGGGCGGCGCGGGCCGTGGCCAGACCCATGGTGACGAGGAGCAGAGAGATGACAGCCACGCCGAAGAACTCGAAGATGCTCTCCACCCAGATGTGCACCACGAACCACCGCCAGTAGTCCGCCACCGTCAGATGAGATCCCTTTCCGTAGACCAGCCCGAACCCGAAGAACGCCACGACCAGGACGGCGCTCAAAACATAGAACAGGATGAGAGAACTGAACTCGTCCTTGTGCCCCAGCCGGATGTGGCGCCCGATGGCCCGGTAGACAATGCCGAGCCAGGCGATCAGGCCCACGAACAGCAGGATCTGCCAGAAGCGGCCCAGCTCCAGAAATTCCCAGCCCTGATGCCCGAACCAGAACCACAGGTTTCCCAGAAATCCCTTGATCCCCGCAATCTGGCCCAGGAGGCTTCCGCCCGCCACAAGAAGGATCGCCGCAAAAAGGAGCTGCACGAGAAGCCTCTGCTTCTTGGGTTCCACCCCGCCGATGATGGGCGCCAGGTAGATGGCTGTCGCGACCCAGGTGGTGGCGATCCAGAAGATCGCAAGTTGAAGATGCCAGCTCTTGGCCCAGCTGTACGGAATGATCTTGGCGACGATGGGAAGGTAGAAGCTGCTCGGGTGGATCGTGTAATGCGCCAGCAGGCCGCCGAAATTGGTCTGGATGAGAAAGAGGAGGATGACGACGAGGAAATACTTGGCCGCGCTCATCTGGCTCGGCGTCAGAGGCATCTCGATCAGCTTTTCGGCGATAGGCACCCCCTTCGTGGGGCCGTACCAGAGCCCGTAATGATGGATGCAGAAAACGAAGATCCCGAGCACGATGAACAGGCCCAGGATGCCCCCCAGCGTCCAAATGTAGGTCCCGGTGGAAGGGACGTTCCCCACGCTTCGATCCGCCGGCCAGTTGTTGGTGTAGGTATGGCCCAAGCCGGGCCGGTTCGTGGAGGCAACCCATGCGGTCCAGAAAAAGAACCGGGAGATCTGAAGCCGTTCCTTCTCGGTCGGGATCGTATTCGGCAGGAAGCCGTAGCGGACCTCTCCTTCGCGAAAGGTTTCTTCCCAGAAGCGGCGGACGACCTCCAGCGCCTCGGTCTGCCCGGCCGTCAGGACAAGCGTGTCGCTCGCGGCATCGTACCGGTTGGTCTTGATCTCCTCGGTCGTCTTCAGGGTGACGACCTTCTTGTCAAGGTCGGACAAGGCTTCGTAAGGGCTCCCGAACTCCTGTTGGGCCAGGCGCTCCCCCATCGTTTTCCCGACAAGGTGCAGGGATGTGGCGGAGAACTCCATCCCCCTCTGCGAGCCGTGGCCCCAGACGCTGCCGTGGTCCATGAGCCCGTATCGCTGATAGACGCCCTGCCCTTCCAGGATGTCCTGCTTCCCGAACAGGAGGTTCCCAGAAGAATCGACCACCCGGCCCGGATACGGGGGCACATGATCCTTGGCGAGAAAACCGCCCGCCAGCAAACCGCCCATGGAGATCACGAAACTGATGATGGCCGCCCATTTGAGCCTTTCCAGCGTCATGATTCCCTCCTGTCGTCCCTGCAGGTTCTTGTGACTGACCTTCGGTCTCTGTAAAGAGAATACGCCCGGCCACTTCGGCGATTCCTTGATGTAGGTCAAATGCCGCAGAGTATCTCGGATGGGGATTTGCTCGGGGAAGGCCTCTGCATGAAGTGTGCTTCAAAATAGCACCAGGGGAGGTGCAATGCCAACAAAAAAACCAGGCGTCTCGGCGACTGCGATAGCGAAGCGGCGTTTCAGGGCAAAGAGCCGCAAGTCCATGAAGGAACCCGGCCCCGAGGGTCACGCGGAGGGCGGGCGGCACGGCGGACGGGCTACGACGTTGCGCCTTCCCGCCCGTCCTTGCGCAGGGGCTTCTCTCGAAGGCCGTCCAGGTAGTGGAAGAGGGCGAGGATCGGGTGCCTGTAGAGCATCCGGGGCCCGGCGTAACGCATCGCAGCCCGGATTCTTTCCCGCATGGCCGGCTCGTAGCAGTGCACAGGGCATTTGGCGCAGGTGGTCTTTCCTTCCTGAAAGGGGCACCTCCGGAGCCTGGCCTCCGCGTAGGCCTCGAGGTCGGCGCATTCGAGGCAGAGCCGGCCCCGGCGCCCGTGCCGGCCCCGGCAGTGGAGGCGGATCATCACCTCCAGGGTCTTTCGCTCGCGGCTCATTCTGAGCGATTCCCGTGTCAACAATCGCCCTTTCTTCCCGAGCTTCGGGGTCGCGGGCAACCGCGTCATGCTCTGGCGCGAGCCGCCCGCATCCACCTCCTGGCCGCCCGGATGCCCGCCTGCAGCGCCTGCCGGTTCGTCTCTTCCGTGCCCGGCGGGACGCGCTTGAGGACCGCCTGCTCCAGGGCCTTCCGGGACGCGATCTTGGTGAGGGTCGCCAGGGCCCCGAGCGCAACGATGTTGGCCACGGCCTCCCTTCCGATCTCGGTACGCGCAATACGTGTGAAGGGAATGGCCACGGCCCGGGAGGTCGGCGGCTGTTTGACCAGCGTGGAGTCGACGATCAACAACCCTCCCCGCTTCAGGTCGAACAGGTAGGTGTCGCAGGCGCTTTGGTTCATGGCCAGCACCACGTCCGGCTGGATGGCCTTGGGGTAGTCGATCTCCTCGTCGCTCACGATCACTTCCGCCTTGCTCGCGCCTCCCCTGGCCTCCGGGCCGTAGCTCTGCGACTGACAGACGAAGCGGTCCGGATGAAGGCCGACCGCCTCGGCCAGGATGATCCCGGCCGTGATCATCCCCTGGCCTCCGGAGCCGCTCAGCCGGATCTCGTAGCGTCCTTTCACGGTCGCCGATTCCCCTCCAGCATGGCCCGGGCCGCCTCCCGGACCTTCCGATACTCGCGTGTGTAGATCGGGAGGTCCCGGTCCACGAGCACCCCGATGGTGAACCTGCCCTTGCGTTCTTCCCCGGACATCTCCCGGGCCTTCTCGACCCGGACGGCCGACTCCTTTTGCCACCGGAGCATCTCCACCGGGCCTCCCATCTTGTTCTTTCTGCCGTACTGCGTCGGGCAGTGGCTGATGACCTCCACGACACCGAACCCGCGCTTTCGGACGGCCATCTCGATCAGATCGTCCAGCAGGCTCGCATGATAGACGGTGCCCCGGGCGACCAGGCTCGCACCGGCCGTCACGGCCAGTTCGGCGATGGAGAAGGCATGTTCCACGTTGCCGAACGGGGACGTGGCGGCCAGGGCCCCGTAAGGAGTGGTGGGGGAGTACTGGCCTCCGGTCATCCCGTAGGTGCTGTTGTTTACGATGATCGCGGTCAGGTTGAGGTTGCGCCTGGCAGCGTGGATGAAATGGTTGCCGCCTATGGCCGTTGCGTCTCCGTCACCCATGATGACGATCACCTGAAGCCTGGGGTTGGCCAGCTTGACCCCTGTGGCGAAGGTCAGGGCCCGGCCGTGCGTGGTGTGCAGGGTGTTGAAGTCCACGTACACGGGAAGCCTTCCCGCACAGCCGATCCCGGAGACGAGCACGATCTGGTCCTTCGAATACCCTGTCCGGTCGATGGCGCGGATCAGCGACCCGAGAAGGATGCCGTTGCCGCAGCCCGGGCACCATACGTGCGGGAACTTTTTGTCGTGCCGGAGGTACTTGTGAATGAGCGCCGTTACCTGTGCCACCGAAGGCCTCCCGGAGCGTTGATTCCCGTCACATTTTCGTCAGTCGGGTGAGGATCTGACGGGGCGTGATCAGATCGCCGTCGATCCGCCCGAGGGTATCCACCCGGCAGGCCCCCCTGGCAACCCTTTTCACCTCTCTGGAGACCTGCCCTTTGTTAAGTTCCGGAACCAGGACGGCCCTTGCCCTGCGGAGGTGCGGCTCGACTTCCGAGCGGGGAAAGGGCCAGAGGGAGCCGAGCTTCAGGAGGCCGGCCTTGACGCCCTGCCTGCGGGCATCGCGGACCGCGCGTTTCGCCGATCGCGCGACCGAGCCGTAGGCGACGACCAATACCTCCGCATCTTCAACTTCTTGCTTGTCCACGATGTGGATCTCCTGAAAGTGCTGCTCGATCTTCCGGTGAATCCGGTTGAGGAATGCCTCGATCTCATCGGGGCGCTGGGTCGGAAACCCGTGCGTGTCGTGGACCAGCCCGGTCACATGGTAGCGGTACCCGTCTCCGAAGACGCCCATGGGGGGGACGCCGCTCGCGTTGTCCTCATACGGGATGTACCATTCGGGCGGCATATTCGGCCGGATGCGGTCCACCACCTCCAGCGTTTCCGGGGACGGGAGCCGGATCTTCTCCCGCGTGTGGGCCACCACCTCGTCCAGCAGCAGGATGACCGGCGTGCGGAACCTCTCCGATAAATTGAAGGCCTTCAGGGTCAGGCAAAAGCAGTCAAAGGTCGTAGAGGCGCTGAGCACGATGATCGGGTGATCGCCGTGCGTGCCCCAGCGGGCCTGCATCACATCCGCCTGGCTCGCGCTCGTGGGAAGCCCTGTGCTCGGGCCTCCCCGCATGACATTGACGATGACGCAGGGCACTTCCGCCGCACAGGCAAACCCGAGGTTCTCCTGCATCAGCGAGAAGCCGGGGCCGCTCGTCGCGGTCATGGCCTTGGAGCCTGCAAGGGAGGCGCCGATGACCGCGCCCAGGCCGGCGATCTCGTCCTCCATCTGGATAAAGGTCCCTCCCTCGGCGGGAAGCCTCCAGGACATCTCTTCGCTGATTTCGGTGGCCGGCGTGATCGGATAGCCTGCGAAGAAGGTGCAGCCCGCCGCCAGCGCCCCTTCCACCACGGCCTCATTGCCCTGCAGCAGGACTCCCTGCCCCTCCCCGCCGGGCGGCCGACGCGCGGCCCTGTCTTCTTCCCGGCCTCGCTTCATTCCGCTTCTTCCTTGTCTTGCCCGGGGTCCTCGGAAAACCGGGGCCGCACGCTGATGGCGAAATCGGGGCAATGGATCTCGCACCATCCGCATCCGCTGCACAGGTCAGGGCGGGAAACCCGCGGGGGACCCTCCTCGGAGGCCTCCAGGCATTGGCACGGGCAGAAGGCGACGCAGATCCCGCAGGCCTTGCACCATGCTTCGAAGATCTCGACTGTGTACTTTGCAGTTCGATCCGCCATTTCCGTCTCCGGCAGCCGGACAAGCTGCGGTCCCCGCTGCCTCGGGGCCTGGCTCCGTGCGAACCCGCAATTCCTCCGCCCCTTTTCTATCAGATCCGCCCCTGTGTTCAAGATCGTCTGCCTGACGGCCCTTCTTGAGGCGGCAGGAGCGGGCATCTCCCGCGATGATCGGCGCGGGGATGCGTCGGAGGAAGGATTTGCAGCTTGGGGCCCGTATTCCCCCGCAGCGTGGAACGGATTGTCCCGGTCCCCGGCCCCCGACCCCTGGTCCCTACCCTTCAGGCCAGGGCCTCCGCCACCGCGGCCTCGAGCTGCTTGAAGAACTCGTCCAGCGTCGTCCGCTGGTAGCCGAGGAGCCTCTGCGACTCCGAGGTATCGTACCAGTTCAGCCAACCGGGCCGGTTGAGGAAGCTCATCTCCTCGAAGGGGATCTCCATGATCTCCCCCCATCGGCGCACATACTGCTCCCCGGTCACGCGCCACGTCGGTCCCCCTGCGATGATCAGGGTGCGCCCGATGGCCTCCTCGGTACCCACGAGAGCGACCAGGGCGCTCACCAGATCCGAAAGGGCCACGAGCTCGATCCTCTGGTTCGGCTGAAAGGGCCAGGGCTCGGGCGGGTCGAGGAAGGCGGGAATCGAGATGGCGGCGATCCGCAGGTTCACGTACGGCAGGCCCGATGCCTTCAGGTCCTCCTCCGAGACGGCCTTGCTCTCGGCATAGATGTCGATGGGCGCGACCGGATGATCCGGCCCGATCAGGCCCGCATGGGAGGTGGTATCCCCGTAGACCGATATGGAGGAGGCAAAGACCAGCTTGGGGGGCCTGCGCAGGCGCGAGCAGGCCTCGATCACGCTTCGCGTTCCCTCCACGTTGACCCGGAAGGTCCTCGTTCGGTCGACCTCGCTGGCAGGCGGAAGGATCGCGGCCAGGTGAATGAGCCAGTCGGCGCCTTCGAGCGCCTCTTTCAGGCAAGGCGTGTCCATGATATCGCCGGGCAGGGCGCGGGTGTTTTCCCAGCCTTCGAAGAAGCGGAAGTCGCAGGAGGGCAGATCCAGGATGCGCAGTGCGTGGCCGCCCGCCCGAAGGGCCTCGGCCAGCCCCCGTCCGAAGTTGCCGGCCCCTCCCGTGATCAGGATTTCCGACATGCCCGCTCCGGCCGCGTTCGCGATCGTTTTCGGAACGTCTCTTTACCCGCCGCCCAGCAGGGGAAGCACCTTGATCTCCTCCCCGTCCTCGAGAAGGGTCTCCCGACCGTCCAGGTCTCTTCCGTTTCCCATGACCAGGATCCCGGCCTTGAAGCCGCCTCCGTTCGTGTCCCAGATCTTCTCCGGGAAGAGGTGCCCGAAGCGGCGGCCGATCTCCCCGAGCAAGGCGCCGTACGTGACCTCGCCCGGCAAATCGAACTCGGCCTTCTCGCCCCCGGCGAAGTTCTTCAGGGGCCCCATGAACTGCACCGTAATCTTCATCCCTCTTCCGCACGCTACTAGGTCATGATGACCGTTCGTTCCTTCAGCGCGCCTCCCAGCACATCGACCGCCTCCATGAATCCCTCGATCCGCTCCTTCACATCGGCGAGGTCGCCGTCCTCCCATGCCGCCTCCAGCCGCTCCGCGGCCTCGAAGACCGGAATGGCGATCGTGGCCCCCGCCTTCGTGCGCAAGGTCGCCTTGTTCTTGAGCGAACCGAGGCTCTCGCAGGCCTTTGTCAGCCCCTCCAGCAAAGGGTCCCCGTTCAGCTTGCCCGAAGACTTCAGATCCGAGGCGATCTGTTCCGCCTTTTCCACGGCACTCACCAGATACTCTCTTCCGTTCATTTCCCACCCCTTGGCAGAAATCAGGTATGCAGGTCCCTCGCGGCCTGGCTCAGCCCCAGGGCCTCGAGCTTTTCCTTCTTGGGAATCCCGTTTTCATCCCACTGCCGGAGCGCATAATACTCGTTCAGCTGGAACTCCAGGTCGGCGGCCTTGCCCGCCGCCCCTCCGTCGGGCAGCGGACTGAGGAGCCGCCTGGGCAGGATGTCGTCCTTGCGGGTGATGCCTTCCCGGCAGGCGAAGGCCCGCTGCAGGTTCACGATCCGCTCACCCGCCTGCAGGACCGTGTACGCGTTGTGCGGGATGCCCGTTGTGATCGCAAGCAGGTTCCCGATGTGGGTGGGCGGGATGCCCATGCCCGCGAACATACAGAAGGCCGTAGAATTGTAAACAGCGCTCAGGTCCTGGTGGACCTTCGATGCCAGACCCTTCCCCTTCCTGTCGAAGCGTCCCTGCCTGTGCGTGATGCCCGCCTCCGGGCTGATCACGCCGATCTCCACCACATACGGCCCTCCCTGCACATGGCAAGCGCCCCGGGTCCCGGTCGCGTAGTTGACCGCCAGGCTGTGGTAGCACCTCGGGTCGTGCATCGGGACCTCCAGGCCCTTGACCTGAATCGCATACTCCTCCGAGCCCTTGCCCACCTGTCGGGCGGCCTTCCGTGAGCCCTGGGCGAGCAGGGCGCCGAACCCCTCGACTCGACCCATCTGGTCGACCACCTCGAGGACAGCGTCCACATTGCCCCAGGTCAGATCGATTCCGCCCGTGTCCTGCCTGGTGATGGCCCCCTTCTCGTAAGCCTCCATGGCCCAGGCCACCGTGCAGCCCGCGGAGATGGTGTCCAGCCCGTACTTGTTGCACATCTCGCCCAGCCAGGAGACGGCCTCCAGGTCGTCGATCATCAGCATGGTGCCGAAAGCCCCGAGGGTCTCGTACTCGGGTCCCGGCCCCTCGTAGGCGAACCGCCCCTCCTTGATGTGCACCCAGCGGGAACACCGGATCGGGCAGTTGTGACAGGCGCCCGTGTGCGGCTTGAGAATGGTGTCCGCCATCCTCGCCCCGCCCAGATTGACACAGCCCTTCTCCCACAGGCCACGCTGCCAGTTCTTGATCGGAACGTCGCCCGCGGCCCATCCCATGTCCATGCTGAACGCGGTTCCCCACTTTGTGAAAAAGCCGGCAAAGGGATCCGCCTGGATGCCCTTGGTGACCTCCTTGGTCATGAGCTTGAGGAAATCGTCCGCGGCCACCTGGATCTTCTGCGACCCGGAAACCACCACCGCCTTCAGATGCATGGCGCCCATAACCGCGCCCAGACCGCCTCGGCCCGCGGCACGGCCCGCATCGTTCATCACGCACGCCAGGAGCGCCCTTTTCTCGCCGGACGGACCGATGCAGGCAACCCGCGCACGCTTCTTCCCCGACCGCTCGATCAGAATCTCCTGGGTCTCGTATGCGTCCTTGCCCCACACGTCGGAGGCGTCCTTCAGGCTCACCTGGTCGTCGACCAGCTCCAGGTAGACGGGCTTGTCCGCACGCCCCTGGAAGATGATCCCGTCATAGCCGGTCTTCTTGAGCTCCGCCCCCCAGAAGCCGGAACTGGCCGCGGTCGTCAGAAGGCCCGTGAGCGGCGATTTCGCGGCCACCACGAACCGCCCGGAAGTGGGAAAGCGGGTTCCGGTGACAGGCCCGGTCATGAAGACCAGGCGGTTGTCGCCCCCCAGGGCATCCGTCTCCGCCTTCACCTCCTCGTAAATCGCCTTGGTGGCGAAGCCGGAACCGCCGATAAAGGTCTGAGCGACCTGGGGATCGATCTCCTCGGAGGAAATCCGCCCGCTCGAAAGGTCTACCCGAAGAATCTTGCCCATGTATCCGAACATAGTCTTCACCTCCTGGCAACCCGCAAAAAGGTGGGAACCGCCAATCCGCTCCTCTCTGATTCGCTAAGGCGCTCGGACGTCCTCGAAATCGACCTCTTCCTCCCTCTTGAACCCCCCTTCGGGATAGACGTCGCCCTTCTTGTGGAACAGAGGGCCGAGTTTGGCGCCGGCCGGCACCGTGGTGCACAGGAAGGGGGTCGCGTCCTCAGCCTCCGGGACCTCAACCAGTTCGTACCGGCGCGTCCCCATCCCGATCTTCTGCCCCACGTTGGGTTGGATGTCCTCACTCACCCCCAAGAAGGAGCCGCAGGCGGAGAACTTGGGGATCCCGGGATCCATGGCGCCCTTGGTCATGGCGATGGAGTCCGGCATGCCAGCGGACTCCTTGACCTTCTGGATGCAGGCCGAGTCGATGGCCACCGGATCCCAGGAGGCAAAGACGCCGATGTTCGGGACGATCGGCCGGTCGCTGTAGTTGACGCAGTCGCACCAGGGCGCGATATCCAGGGCCATGTTGATGTAAGCGACCTTTCCCACGCCCACGGCCTTGATCGCGGCCAGGGCAGAGTCCGCGATGGCTGCGGCCGTGGCGTCGAAGAAGTCGTCCGGGAGGAAACCCACGCCGCACATGGTGACCACGCCCACGCAGGCCAGGCAGTCGATGCACTTCTCACGGATGAACTCGACCGACGTGTCGGTGTGATGGATCGCGCCCGTGGGGCAAAGGTGTTTGCACATCTCGAAGTCGGGGCATTGTTCCTTTGCGCACCGCTCGGGCATCCAGTGCCTCGTCTTCAGTCCGAACTTCGGGTGCCCGCCGAGATGCAGGTTGAGCTTTCCGCGCTTGGAGGCGCAGCCCACGCCGATGTTCTTGATCGCCCCGCCGTACGTTCCCATCGGATGGCCCTTGAAATGGGTAAGCGCGATCATCGAGTCGGCCAGGGCGATTCCTGTCCCGATGTACTGTTCCTTGAGGATGAAGCCCTCCGGCAGGTCGATCTTCACGTCGTCCGTGCCGATGTAACCGTCGGCGATGACGATCGGGCATCCCACGCTCGCATGCGTGAACCCGTTTCGGGCAACGGTGTTCAGGTAGTCGAGCGCCGTGGTCCTCGAACTGTAAGGCCAGTAAGGGAGCGTCGTGGTGTCCACCACCATCGGCTGGCCCCCGAGGCTCCTGACCTTCTCGACCAGGGCCCTTACGTAGACGGGCCGGATGTAGGCCGTGTTGTTGTATTCGCCCATGTGGAGCTTGATGGCCACCACCTCCCCGGGCTTCACCATCTCGCCGAAGCCGGCCGTGTCGAACAAGGTCAGCATCTTGGCCACGAGGCTCGTCTGTATCGACTGGGACCGATCGTTCATGAAATAGACCTTCGACATGTTTTCGACCTCCTTCGGGGGATCTCAGGGTGCGACGGTTCCGTACGTACTAGGATACATGCCTCAGGGGGCAGGGTCAACGCAGCCGGCCGGCCTCGGTCAAGCAGGCAGTGCCGTGCACGGGCAGGCCTTGTGTCCCGCCGCACGTTGCTTATTCCCTGAGCTCGAAGCCGAGATCGCAGGCGGCGTCCCCGCCGGACAGGTAGGTGGTGTGCGTGTGAACCAGCTTGGGATGAATCGCCTCGCAGAGCCCGCGAAACGCGGGTCCGCTGATCAGGTCCCTGCATTGAGCGGGGGAGAAAAGCCGGGCAAAGGGGCAGTGTTTCTCCACCCGCTCGCTTCGTTGGGGAGTCATCTGCGTGATCTCGCCGATGGGATGGGTAAGGTTGTGCATGTACGTGGCAACCTTGACGGCCGCCGTAGCATCCCGTTCCCGGATGCCCAATGACTCGAGAATCGTCCGGGCCTCGTAGTCACGCACATACGTCCGGACGACATCGCCCGGGTCCTTCATTTCGGTCGGGATATACTTCCGCAGTCGGTACCTGAGGATCAGGTAGGGGATCAGCACGAACCGTCTGGTATGCAGCCGGAGCTTCTCCCGCATCGTTATGACGTAGCAGGAATTCCGCAGAAGGCCTCTCTCGCCCATCGTCAGTTCTCCCAATCTTTCCGAACATCGCAGCCGGCCCTGGCATGAGGATGTGGGCGAAAACGTGAAGTCATGTCGTTTCATTTCGTCGGCAGGGGATTCGCGTCTTCCCTCTTCGGGAAGCGCGGCGGCCTGAGCGATCCGAGGCGCGACCAGGAGCCGCATGCCTCAATGCATATGTTCCTGTACCGGAGCGTCCTGTCCGCAGAGAACCGAAATGAAGGCCTCCACGACCGCGGGATCGAACTGCCTCCCTGCATGGGTGCGCAGCTCTTCGATCGCCTCGTCGCGGGACATGGCCTTGCGGTAGGGTCGGTCCGAGGTCATGGCGTCGTAAGCATCCGCCACGGCAAGAATGCGGGCCCCCAGGGGAATCCGGTCGCCTGCCCTCCCTTCCGGATAGCCGAGGCCATCGTAATGCTCGTGGTGATGGTAAATGAGCGGCGTCAGTTCCTCGAAAAACTGGATCGGCGCCAGGATCTTGCAGCCTTTCTGGGGATGGGTCTGAAAGAGTCGGATCTCTTCGGGCGAGAGCGGGTGGGGCTTGTTCAGGGAATCGAGCCTGAGCCCGATCTTTCCGATGTCGTGAAGGATGGCCGCATGACGGATCCTCTCCGCCTCGGCCTCCTCCAGGCCCATCCTGCGGCAGATCAGCTCGCAATACTCGGTGACCCGTCTCGAATGGCCGTGCGTGTACGGATCCTTGGCGTCGATGGCGAAGGCGAAACCCTCGATCGTCTGGAGGAAGACCGCCTTCAGCTCCTCGTGGAGCCGAGCGTTCTCCAGGGCGTTCGCCGCGCGGCTCGCAAGGATGTAGAGCGTCCGCCGGTCGCCCTCGAGGAAGATCCGCCGCGGGTTGAAGGAGACCACATTCACCATGCCGGTCACCTTGCCCCGGATCGCCAGCGGGACCGACACGAGGGAGTGAAGCCTCCGGCCTGCGTTCCGTGCCCCCCGCACGTAGGGGTCCGGGCCCTTCGGCGGGTAGAGGATCGCGCTTCCCGAGGCGTGTGCATGGCCCATGGCCTCCAGGTCTAGGCAATCGTCGATTTCGTCGGGGGCGAGGCCCGGGACGTCCGTGTCGCAGATTTTCGTGCGCCATTTCCCGTCCTCCCTGTCCCGGAGCACGAGTCCCACGACATCCGCCTCCAGCTCGCTCTTGGCGGTCTGAATAATGATCCCGAGCAGCTTATCCAAGGAGAGCGTGGAACTCATCGCCTCACTGATCTCATAGAGACGCTGAGCCTCTTTGAGCTGGATGTTTTCCCGTTCCAGCCGCTCCTTTTCCAGGGCCCTTCGCACGATCAGCGTGATTTCGTCGATCTTGAAGGGCTTCATGACGTAGTCGTACGCACCGTTCTTCATCGTCTGGATGGCGGTCTCGACGGTGGCGAAGGCGGTCAGAACGATGACGATCTTCTTGATCCGGTTCTCCGCCATTCTGGCCAGCAGTTCCTCTCCGCCCATCACCGGCATCTTCAGGTCGGTCAGCACCAGATTGTACGGGGCCCGCATCAGCTCCTGGAGGGCTACGGCACCGTTGTCCGCCGTATGAACATCGTATCCCTCCGAGGCAAGCAGATCGGAGAGCACCTCGCGGATGACCGGCTCGTCGTCGACAACGAGGATCCGGGGCACGTCGACCCCTGCGGAAACCGGGCCCCTGCCCGGGCGCTGCTCATCCATGCCTGGAACGCCTTCCCTGCTGCCGCTTCTTGCTCTTCGCGCGATCCTTTGCCGGCCCCGCCTGGCCGGCGCGCACGACCTCCTCGTAGACCCGCCGAAGCGGAAGCCCTTTCTGCTCCGCCACCTGCCTGCAGACCTCGTACTCGGGCCTCACCTCGGGACCGCCCAGACAGGGGCCTTCCACCCACTTGGCCTGTATCCGACCGAGACCCGTCTCGACCTCGCACGGCCGCCGGCTCAACTTGACGCGGCTCCTGCCGGAGAAACGAACCCCCAGGGTGGTAGTCTCCCGGAACAGAACTTCCGCGATCCGAAGTCTTTCCGCCGGATCGGCGAGCACCTGGACGAGGACGCCGGGGCGGCCCTTCTTCATCTGGACGGGGATCCAATATACATCAATCGCACCGCATTGCAAAAGCCTCTCCATGAGGTAGGGATAGATCTCGGGCTGGAGGTCGTCGATCTCGCATTCGATCATCTCCACACGGTCTTCCTCGTAGCCCTCAACAGACTCTCCGAGAAAGATCCGCAGGAGATTCGGATGGTCGAAGTCGCGGTGGCCGACCCCGTAACCGACCTTCTCGAAGCGTATCGGCGGCAAGGAGGGATGGCCCGGACCCGCCAGCACGGAGGCGATGGCCGCGCCCGTCGGCGTCACGAGCTCCGCCTGCACGGGGTGCTCCCTCACCCGCATGCCCTTGACGATCTCCACGGTGGCCGGGGCCGGCACGGGGAGCAGGCCGTGGGCACAGCGGACGAAGCCCCCTCCCAGGGGCAGGGAGGACACATAGCTCCGCCGAATGTCAAGCGCATCCAGGCCCAGCGCCACGCCCACGATGTCCACCAGGGAGTCAACGGCGCCCACCTCGTGAAAATGCACCTGATCCATGGGTTTCCCGTGGACGGAGGCCTCGGCCCGGGCGATGCGATCGAAGATCTCGGCGGCAATCAGGCGGACGCGGTCCGGAAGGCCGCTTTCGGCCAGGATCTTCCGGATCTCGGCATAGTGACGATGCGGCTGCGAGCCTTCCTCGACGTGCACGCGCACGCAGGTCCCCTCCAGGCCCTGCCGCCGCTCCCGCGAGATCTCGACCCGGTAGCCGGCAAGCGGCAGCGCGGCCAGCCCCTCGCGAAGTCTTGCCTCCGGAAAGCCCAGGTCCAGGAGCGCGCCGAGCGTCATGTCACCGCTGATTCCGGAAAAACAGTCCACGTAGGCTGTGTTCATTCGAGAGATCCTCTCCGTCCTTGCCGCGGGGAAGAGCCTTTTCCGCCCCTTCGATGTTCACAGCCTGTTCATCAGGCTCGCCGCGTAACCGGCTCCGAAGCCGTTGTCGATGTTCACCACGGTGACGCCCGAGGCACAGGAGTTCAACATGGCCAGGAGCGCCGTGACCCCTCCGAAGCTCGCTCCGTAACCGACACTCGTGGGCACGGCCACGACCGGCCGGTCCACGAGCCCGCTCACCACGCTCGGAAGCGCCCCTTCCATGCCGGCCACCACGATCAGGACCCGCGCCGCCGTCAAGCGGTCGTAATGAGCAAGCAGCCTGTGAAGCCCGGCGACTCCCACGTCGAAAATGCGCTCCACCCGGTTCCCCATCACCTCGGCCGTAACGGCCGCCTCCTCGGCCACCGGGATGTCCGATGTGCCCGCCGTGACAACCAGAATGGGCCCTTTGCCGCTGTCTTCCAGGTCCCTCAGGTGCAGATACAGGGTTCGGGAGGCCGGGTGGTGTTTGAGGTCCGGGTGTCCCTTCAGGACGGCCTGCGCCTTTTTCGCCTCCACGCGGGTGACGAGCACGTTGTTGCCCGTTTGCCTGACCTGATCCAGGATGCGGACGATCTGCTCGGCCGTCTTTTCCTGCGCCAGCACAACCTCCGGGAACCCCTTTCGCAGGTGCCTGTGCGTATCGATCTTGGCGAACCCCAGCTCCTGAAACGGAAAGGCGCGAAGCCTTTTCATCCCCTCGTCCACCGAGAGCTTGCCTTCCCGGATGTCCTGAAGGATTCTCTTGAGCGCCCCTTTGTCCATCTTCCATGATCCCCCTTGCCCGTTCCCTACAGGATATCCATCCTCACCTTCTGGATCGCTCGGGGCGTGGCCTTCTCTACGGTGAAGACGAGGTTCTTGAGCCGGAGAACCTCACCCGTCTCCGGGATCCGGCCGAATTGGTTCATCAGCAGCCCCCCGAGCGTCTCGTAGGGCCCCTCCGGCAAATCCAGCTGGAACCGCTCGTTCATGTGGTCGATCTCGATGCGCGAGTCGCACAGGTAGGCCGTCGCCCCGATCTTCGTGTACAGGGACCTCTTGGGGTCGTATTCATCCTCGATCTCTCCGACGATCTCCTCGAGGATGTCCTCCACCGTGATGATACCCGTGGCCCCTCCGTACTCGTCCACCACGATGGCCATGCTGTGCCCGCGCCGCTTCATGTCCAGGAGAAGCTCGTAGACCTGCTTGGTTTCGGGGACGTAGAAGACCGGCCTTGCGGTCTCCCGGACGGCTTGGGAGAGATCCCTCTTCACGAGCAGGTCGAAGTGGTGCAGCAGCCCCACGATGTTCACGATTCGTTCCCGGAACACCGGCAACCGCGAGTGCCCCTTGTCCGCCATCACGCGGACGGCCTCCTCCAGCGTCGCTTGTTCCGGAAGGGCGACCACATCGACCAAGGGGATCATCACTTCCGCCACCTTTTTTCCGGACAGCTCGATGAGGCGGTCCACCATCTTCCGCTCTTCCTTGAGGATGTCGGTGCCTTCCTGAGGCATGCGCAACAGGAGCTTCAGGTCGTCCCGCTGCAGGATGCCCGTCCCGGCATCCACCTTCTTGCGAAGGATTCTCGGCAGCCGCCGAGGAATCGCGGTGATGAACCACAGGGCCGGCGCAAAGAGCCGCGAAGCGGCCCAGAGCGGATAGATCACGATCGGGGCCAGCAAGTCCGCCTTCTGCCGAAAGACGGTCTTGGGGAGGATCTCCCCCCAGAACAGGACCAGGGGCGAAACGGCCAGAACCGCGTAAAGCTCGCCGTTCTGCTGAAACCGCTCGATCATCAGGAACGTGACCAGAATCGTATTGCTCACAACGGCCAGATTGGTCCCGACCAGGGTCGTCCCCAGGAGCCACTCCGGCGTCTCGAGCATGCTCTCCACCAGCCGGGCGCCCCGGACGCCCCGGGAGGAATCGGCCCGGATCTTGAGCTTGTCACAGCTGACCACGGCCATCTCCGCCCCTGAAAAGAAGGCCTCGGCGGCCAGGAGAACCAGGATCACGGGCACGTAGGGCAGAAACTCCATCAACCCCTTCCCTCCGGATCCTTGGTGGAATTCGATTCGGTCCCCTCGTCCTGCGCACCCGCCGGTTCCTCGGAATGCCGTTCGACCTGCAGTTCCAGGATGCGGGTTCCCTCCATCTCTTCGACGGTGAAGGTGTACCCCCGGAACGAAATCCTGGCTCCCGCGGACGGCAGTTTCCCGAACAGCCCGAAGACAAGCCCGCCCATGGTGTCGTACTCGTCGTCCGGAAGGTCAGCCCCGGCAAGCCGGTTGAAGTCCTCGATCGGCATTCGGGCCGGAATGAGCAGGGTATTGGCGTCGAGCCGCCTCGGTCGGGGTTCATCATGATCGTAATCATCCAGGATCTCGCCGAACAGCTCCTCCAGCAGATCCTCCATCGTCACGAGCCCTGCCACCCCCCCGTATTCGTCCACCACGATGGCCATGTGGATCCGGTTGAAACGGAATTCGCGGAACAGGTCGCTGGCCTTCTTTGTCAGCGGGATGAAATAGGGCTTTCGCAGGAAGGCCTTGAGGCTCCACTCCTTGCGGGTCTCCGGATCCGCCTTGCGCCCGAGGAGATCCTTGCAGTAGAGGATGCCCACGATGTCGTCCTTGTCCGCCTCGTAGACCGGAATGCGCGAATAGTGCTGCTCCTCGATGACCTTGAGCACCTCCTCCAGGGACTGGCCCGCCTGGAGGCAGCACATATCGGTGCGCGGCGTCATCACCTCGGAGACCTGGGTCTCGCCGAAGTCGAAAATGTTGTGAATAAACTCGCGCTCCGCCTCCCGGAGAGTCCCCCCCTCATCGATTCTGTCCACGAGGGTCCGGAACTCTTCCTCGGTGATCGGCAGGTCGGCCTTCGGAGACTCGCCGAAAAGAACCCGCACGATCGCGTTTGCAAGGCTCCCCAGAACCCATCGGACCGGTCCCAGGAGTGTGTAGAGCAAGCGGAGCGGAACGGCCGCGAACCGGGCGAACTTCCTCGGATTGGAAAGGGCCAGGGTCTTGGGCGTGATCTCCCCGAGAACGAGCAGCAGAGGGAAGCAGATCGCCGTGGTGGCGAGCGTCTTCAGCAGCACGGCGCCGACGGAAACCGGGGAGATCCGGCCGAGCAAGGCCTCGTCCGTGAGGGAGGCGGCCAGCGTGGAAATGGTGATATTGACAAGCTCGTTCCCGATGAGGATCGTCACGATGACCCTTCGCGGCCGCTCGATCAGCACGCGAAGGCAGCGGGAGATGAAGGTATCGCTCTCTTCACGGATTCTGTAGCGCTCGACCCGCCCGAGGGAGAAGAGGGAGGTTTCCGAGCCGGAAAAAAAACCAGAGAAGAAGAGCAGTAGGACCAGGAAAGCGACCTTTGTGATGACTATTCCAGACAACCTTTCGTTCCGGTCATGGGGAGGGCCTGCGGTACGATCCTGATTTCGGAAGCATCATATGCCTCTTTGGGCACCTCTTGCAAGAGGAGCCGCTCCAGGATTTCGTCCACGTGGCGGACGAAGGTGAGCTTCACCCTCTTGCGCACCGCGGAAGGGATTTCGGACAGGTCCCGCATGTTCCTCGCCGGAAGAAAGACCTCCCTCATCTTCGCTCGGTGGGCTCCCAGGACCTTTTCCTTGATCCCGCCCACGGGCAACACCCGCCCGCGCAGAGTGATCTCGCCGGTCATGGCCACATGGTGCAGAACAGGCCTGCCCGTCAGTGCCGACACCAGGGCCGTTGCCATGGCCACCCCGGCCGAGGGGCCGTCTTTCGGAATGGATCCTGCCGGAACGTGGATGTGCACATCCGAATTCTTGTAGAAATCCCTGGGAATCCCCCATTTTCCGGCCGACCCGCGCGCATAGCTCAGGGCAGCCCGCGCAGACTCCTTCATCACCTCGCCGAGCTGACCGGTCAGGGTGAGCTCTCCGGAACCGCTCACCACCGACACCTCGACACAGAGGACCTCGCCGCCCGCCTGGGTCCAGGCAAGCCCCATGGCCTGTCCGACCTGCGGGCTGTTCTGCTCCTCGTCCGGAAGGTAGCGCGGGGGGCCGAGATACTGATGGAGGTTGCCCGCCAGTCCCGGGAAACTCGTTCCCTCGTCCTCTGCAATGCGGCGCGCAACCTTGCGGCACACCTGGTTGATCTGCCTTTCCAGTTCCCGCAGACCGGCCTCCTGCGTGTACTCCGAGATGATCTTTCGCAGGGCGGACCGGCTCAGCACCAGGTTTTTTGTTGTCAGGCCGTTCTCGTCAAGCTGCCTGGGCAGCAGGTAGGTGGTGGCGATCCGCATTTTCTCCTCTTCCGTATACCCGGAGATTCGAATCACCTCCATACGATCCCTCAGGGTGGGCGGAATCAGATCCAGCCGGTTCGCTGTGGCGATGAACATGACCTTGGAAAGGTCAAACGGCAGGTTCAGGTAATGGTCGCTGAAGTGCCTGTTCTGCTCCGGGTCGAGGACCTCGAGCAGAGCGGCGGCCGGATCTCCCCGGAAGTCATTGCCGATCTTGTCCATTTCATCGATCATGAACACCGGATTGTTGGATCCGGCCTGCTTGATTCCCTGGAGGATGCGTCCGGGGAGCGCGCCGACATAGGTTCTCCTGTGCCCGCGGATCTCCGCCTCGTCATGGACACCCCCGACGGAGATGCGGACGAACTGGCGACCCAGCGCCCGCGCGATCGATCGGCCCAACGATGTCTTGCCCACGCCCGGAGGTCCCACAAAGCAAAGGATGGGCCCCCGCATCTCGGCCTTCAGCTTTCGCACGGACAGGTACTCCAGGATCCGGTCCTTGACCTGCTTGAGATCGTAATGGTCCTCATCCAGAACCCTCTGGACCTCCTTGATGTCGAGGTTGTCATCGGTGGAACGGTTCCACGGAAGCTCGACAAGCCAGTCCAGATAGCCGCGCACGATCGAGGCCTCTGCGGATTCGATGTTCATGGTGTCCAGGCGCTTGAGCTGCTTCAACGCCTCCTTCTCGGCCTCCGGAGGCATTTCGGCGCATTCGATCTGCTCGCGGAGGCTCTGGATGTCCTCCCCTTTTTCGTCCAGATCGCCCAGTTCGCCCTGAATCGCCTTGAGCTGTTCCCGCAGATAGTATTCCCGCTGCGTTCTGCTCATCTCCTGCCTGGCCTGGTTCTGGATGCGGTTCTGCATCCGGGAGAGTTCGATCTCCCGTTGAAGTTCCTCCCCCACCTTCTCCAGGCGTTGAACGGGATCGCTGCACTCGAGCAATCGCTGCGCCTCGGGAACCTTCAGGTTCAAATTGGCTGCGATGAGATCCGCCAGCACGCCGGGGTCAGCGATGTTCTCCGTGAGCGTCAGGATCTCCTGCGGGAGATTCCGAATCCCCAGGAAATCCTCGAGCATCTCCCGCACCGACCGCATCAGCGCCTCGACCTCGATCGGGATGGCCCCCAGCACGGGCTCTTGCATCGGATCGATCTTCGAGAACAGGTACGGGTCCTCAAACACGAATTCCCGCACCCTGGCCTTGGCGAGGCCCTGAACCAGGACCTTCACCCTGCCGTCCTCCTCCTTGAGCATCCGCACGATCATCGAGACCGTGCCGACCGAGTACAGGTCCCGCCCGGCCGGGACATCCTGGCGCGCATCCCTCTGGGCCAGGAGAAGGAGCATCCGACGTTCCTTCATGGCCCGTTCGAGGGCTCGTATCGACACCTCGCGGCCGATCTGGAGGGGGATCGTCATGTACGGGAAGACGACGGCGTCCCGCACAGGCAGGACCGGCAGCGCTTCCGGGATCTCGGTCGCGTCGCAGACTTCTTCGAATTTCATGGATTTCGAGCCCCGTTGCATTCGGCGGGGAACGGCGTTCTTGCCGACACCCACCGTTGTTTCGGAAGTTTCCGAACGAATCTTAAGTGAGCGGCGGAGCGTTCAGGGATCGGGGGTCGGATCACGCGCCCCCGGCCCGAAACGAGGGGAGAGGGCAATCAGTGGATCTGCTCGATGTGGTTGCCTACGATGGAAAGGATGTAGAGCCGCTTGTTCGCCGACCCGTCTTCGTTGAAGCGGGTGTACCCGCTCAGCCCCGGAAAGCCGTCCACGGCGGCGAGGGCGTCCCGGACCTGGCTCCGGCTCTTGCCCCGTGCCCGGAGAAAGGCATCCTCGAGCATGAGCAGGCTGTCGTAGCCGTTCGCCTCCAGGACCCGCGGTTCGGACTGAAAGGCGCGCGTGTAGTCCTCCACGAACTCGCGAACGGTGGGCATGCTGCTTTCCGCGAAGAACCCGTCGGCGAAGATGGCGTCCCGCACGTATTCTCCGGCCAGCTCCACGAGCCGGTTCGAATTCCACGCATTGGTGCCCAGCAACGTGATTTCATTCACATCGTAAAGGGCCAAATGCGGAGCAATCAGGGCGACCTTGCGGAAATGATCCGGGATGAAGAGCACCTGGAACGGGGGCAGAACGGGCTCTTCGCCGATTTCCGTCCCTCCTGCATCGTCGCCCAACCCTTCCGGGGCCGTCCCGGACCCCTCCGCCAGCAGTTTTCTCGCCTGCCTCTGCTCCTCCCTGCGCTTCGTCTTCAGGAGAAAGTCCGGTCCAACGAGCAGGCGCACTTCCTCCTGGAAGTCCGTCTCCCCCTCGCTGTAGCGAACCGCGGAGACGAACTCCCCTCCCATTTCCAGAACCTTCTTCTCGAGCAGGTTCCGGCTCTGCGTCCCGTAAGGGTCATTCGGATAGAGCACGGCGAAGCTCGACAGTCCCATCTCCTCCATGACGAACTCCACGAGCGTATCGACCTGCTGGCGGATCGTCAGGCCGTTCTGAAAGACGAAATCGCCCACCTGAGCCACCTCTTCCCTCTGCGTGAGGGCGATCATGGGGATGCCCAGCCTCTGCGCCTCCTGGGCGCATGCAAAGGCCTCGGAGGCCCTCAGGGGGCCGACGATTCCCGAAACATCCGGGTCGCCGGCCAGTTCCCTCAGCCGTTGCACCGCCACCTTGGGGTCCCCCTGGGTGTCCCTGATCTCGAGCCGTATGGAAGCGTCTTCTTCCCCGGGGTCTCGGAAGGCCCGGGCACCGAGCAGCATGGCGTTCAGGACGTTCCGGCCCAATCCCTCGTATTCGCCTGTCAGCGGAAGCAGGCAGCCGATCACGCAGACCCCGGCCCCGCCCTCCTGCGGCACCTCCGTCAGGAGAGCCTTCAGATGAGGGGTGAAGACATCGTTCGGATGCTGCGTCGACATTCTCGCAAGCTGATCCTCTGCAAGTCGGGCCTGGCCCCTCTGCATGCGGGTCGCCGCCATACCCAGCTGGATCGCCTCGGAGAAAAAACCCTCCGGAAACAGGCCTGCGGCTGCCTGAAGGGCCTCGGGTTCCCAGCCGAGGGATAGGACTTCCAGGATCCGCCGACGCAAGCGCTCCCGATCCGCCTCTGCCTTCAATGCCTCCAAGCATCGGCCGTACCACGTCAGGGCCGAGGGAAGGTCGGCGAGCTTCACGTAGTTCTCGGCGATGTACCGGAAGGTCTCCCCTTCCCAGGGGGCCGATCTATCGTCGTCGGCCAGCGCCCGCAGGACCTCCAACGAACCGGTCGGGTTTTCCAGAAAGTACAGGGATACCCCGAGATACAGCCTTGATTCCGACTGCCTGCGGGCCTTCGGGTATCTTTCGGGAAAGCTGCGGAAGACATGATAGGCCGCTGTGTAATCCCCTGTCTCGAGATAGATCTGGCCGAGCCGAAACGCTGCATCATCGGCCCGGGGGTCGTCTGGCTCGGACTCCAAAAAACGCTCCAGAAGCGAGGCACAGCGTCGTTTGCGGCCCATGTCTTGCGAAGGGGGGAACGGTGCAAGGCAATCCCCGAGCCTCTCGAAGGAGGCCGGCTCGGCCCGTTCGACGCGGGAACCGCTGCAGCCCGGCAAAACGTGGGCCGCCAGGACGATTCCGCAAAGCGCGGGCAAGAGCATGGCTTTTCGGTTCATCATGGCTTTCGGCGACCCCGCGCAACTCCCGGCGGGAGATTCAGGAAAGGCCGCGCTGCATCCCCTGCCAGACCCTCAAGAGTTCCTTCTCCCGCTCGGAAACACGCCGCGGGACCTCCACCTGGATGCGGACTTGCTGATCCCCCCGCCGGGAGCCGTCGAGCCTCGGGAACCCGCAACCCTGCAACGTGAAGACCGCGCCGTTCTGGGTTCCGGCTGGAATGCGCAGAGATCTTGATCCCTCCAAGGTGGGGACTTCAATCGTGGCCCCCAGGACGGCCTGTGTGAAGTGAACGGCCACGTCGCAGCATACGTCCAGGTTCCGGCGGACAAAGACGGGATGATCCTGGATCTGAATCACAATGTAAAGGTCCCCGTTCGCCCCTCCTTTTTCCCCGGCGCCCCCCTCGCCGCGCACCTTCAGACGGGACCCGTTGTCCACCCCGGGAGGAATCGAGATCCTTCGCTGCACCCGGTAGGGCAACTTCCCTTTTCCATTGCATTTGTCACAGTCTTCTTTGTCCAGCAGACCCCTGCCCCCGCACCCGGGGCATTCCAGGACCTGCTTCCTGCCCCGCTTCGTCAGCGTGATTTCCCCTTCCCCGCGGCACAACTTGCATGCCCGGCTCGCCTCCGGGTTTTTCCAACCACGCCCCTTGCAGGAGGGGCAATCCTTTCGTTTCGGGATTCGGATCACCTTTTCGGCTCCGAGCGCCGCCTCCTCAAAGGTCAGGGATACCATATAACGGAGATCTTCCCCCCGCTTCCCCCGATCCTCCATCCGGCTGCGGAGAAACTCGAATATGTCCTCCGCGGCCTCCGAAACACCCGACTTCCCGCCCTGGGCCCTCGACCCGCAGGACGGCCCTTCCCTCCCCTGCTCCCGCTTCCTCATCCCGAGCACGTCCGCGTCATAGCGGTCCCGCTTGACCGGGTCCTTCAGGACACAGTACGCCTCCTGGATCTCTTTGAAGCACTCCTCTGCGTCTGCGTCGCCGGGCTTCCTGTCGGGGTGGTATTTCTTGGCCAGCTCGCGGTAGGCCTTTTTCAGGCTTTCCGGACCCGCTTCCAGGGAAACCCCGAGGATTTCGTAGTAGCTTCTTCGCTTTCGCGCGACCATGTCCCGTTCGGCAGTGATCCCGACGCACTATCCGTCGGAGGGCGACCCCTGCCCTTTCTCCGGCATCGCTTCCCCGCCCCTCTTCGGATTCGGGCCCTCCGCCGAAGGGTCCTCCCCTTGGGGGCTTCCCTCCTCCGCAGCCTTGGGAGGAACCGCAACGGCCACGAGAGAAGGTCTCAGCAGCCTGCCTTGGTATAGATAACCCTTCTGATAGACCTCCAGGACGGTATTGGCCTCCGCTTCCTGCGTCTCGGACCTCTGCATCGCCTGATGAAGGTTGGGATCAAACGGCTTGCCCAGGGCCTCGATGGGCTCCACCCCGTACTTTTCCAGGGTCTTGCCGATCTCGGCGAGGAGAAGCTCGATCCCTTCCCGGAAGCTCTGCCAACTGCCCTCCTGGTAACTGAAGTTCAACAGTCTCTCGATGTTATCAACGATCGGAAGAAAATCCGCCAACAGCCCTTCGTTTCCGAACCGGATGGCGTCACTCTTCTCTTTGCTCGCCCGCTTCCTGTAGTTGTCGAAGTCCGCCAGCAGCCGGACGAACTTGTCCTCGAGCTCCGCCTTCTCCCGGAGGAGCCTTTCCGCCTTCTCTTCCGGCGTGACGTCGGGGCGATCGAGCTGGCCTTCCGGTCCCGGCGCCGCCGATTCCGGCCCCGTCTGCGGAACGTTCGCCTCGGACACTTCCCCCACGCGCGCCTCCGGCCCCCCGGGGCAGGGCGCCTTCGCAGGCATCGGCTCTCCCTTTCCGGTCCGCGTCTCTCCCTCTTCAGGTGCCTTGTCCTCGGGACAGGGCCCGCGCCCTGTTTCCTCTCTGCTCTTCTTGCCGTCTTCCTCAAATACCCTTTTCACCGTGCGCCTTCTCCTTCTTTACCTTCCGGGCCCCGGGGCCCGGCGAGGGGCCCTACATATCTTCCAGCCTGGCCCCCACCGCCTTGGCCGTGAAGTCCACAAGCGGGATCATTCGGGCGTAGTCCATCCTCTTGGGGCCGATCACGCCCAAGGTCCCCAAAGGCACGCCGCGCTGATGATACGTTGCCGCGATCAGACTGCAGTCGGCCATCTCCTCCACCGGGTTCTCCCCGCCGATGTAGACCTGAATGCCGACCCCCTCCATGGCCATCTCGAGCAACTGAATCATGATCTCCTTCTCTTCGAAGGCCCGAAGCAGGGACTTCATCTTGCGCAGATCGTCGGAGAACTCGGGATAATCCAGGATGTTCGACTGGCCGTCGATGTAAATGTCCGCCTGCTCCGCCTCCAGCACCCGGCGGCTCGAATTCCACACCCTTGACAGGATTCGATGGTATTGATTCCTTTCCGCCTCCATCTGCTCCTTGATCTTCTCTTTGGCCTCTGCCAGGGGAAGCCCCTTGATGTGGCGATTGAGGTATTCGGAGGCGCGGTCGAGATCTCTCTGCGAAAGCCCGCCCGCGTCTCCGATGATCCGGTTGTAGACCACGCCGGTGGGAGAGACAAGCACCATGAGGATCCGCGTGCGGTCGAGGCGTATCAGGTCCATCCGTTCGAAAACCGTCTGGGAGATCCTGGGGGAGGAGACCAGACTCGTGTAGCGGGAGAGGTGCGAGAGCACCCTGGAGGTCTCCTGCATGATCACCCCCACGTCCGGCGGAGCCTCGTGCACGCGGTTCAGGATGTACTCCTTCTCCTCCCGGTGGAGGGGCTTGTGATCCCGAAGGGTGTTCACGTAGTAACGGAATCCGCTGTCCGTGGGGATCCTGCCGGAAGACGGGTGAGGCTGCTCCAGAAGCCCGAGATCCTCCAGAGAGGCCATGATGCTTCGCACCGTGGCCGGGCTCATGTCCAGACGGTATTTCTTCGTTATCTTTCCGGAGCCGACAGGCTGGGCCCGAAGAACGTACTCCCGGACGACGGCCCGAAGGACCTGCTGCGTTCTTGCCTCCAAACGTTCCGGCATGATATGGATCTCCCCATCCTGACAAACGCGCCCAGGGCCGAATTCCGAAGATTCTCCCATTTCCTATAATATACGATCCGTCGGGAGGACAAGCCCCTTGCTTCATCCCGGCACCGAGCCTTCGGACGCTCAAAATATCTATTATAACAGATCGTCTCCGTGAAGGGGAGTTGGCAACGCTTGCGGAAATCCGCAGAGCGATCGATGATGGGACAGGCACGGGCGACGGCTCGAAACGAGGGAGCCCTTCCGCAGAGCGCTTGGGTGCGAGGGTTCCGATGCCAGGGGACAGAAGGAGCAGCGTGATGGACTTGGGACTCAGGGGGAAGGTGGCGGTGGTGACGGCCTCGAGCCAAGGCCTGGGAAGGGCCGTTGCCGAGGCCCTGGCTCAGGAGGGGGCAAGGCTCGCCGTCTGCTCGCGGGACCTGGACCGGATATCCGGGACCGCCGCGCAATTGGAGCGGAAGTACGGCGTCCCGGTCCTGCCGGTCGCCTGCGATGTCACCGACTCGCCAAGCGTGGCCGGTCTGCGGGATCGGGTCCTGGAGGCATACGGCGGGGCGGACATCCTGTTCGCAAACGCGGGCGGCCCACCGCCCGGCGGGGTCCAGGACGTCACCCCGGAGGACTACGAAAAGGCGATCCGGCTCAATCTCATGAGCGCCATCCATCTCGTCTACGCCTTCCTTCCCGGCATGAAGGAGAAAAGGTGGGGCAGGATCATCGCATCCACGTCGATCTCGGTGAAACAACCCATCCCCTACCTGGCCCTTTCGAATGTCTCGCGGGTGGGCGTCGTGGCCCTGATGAAGAGCCTGGCGCGCGACCTCGCCCCATTCAACATCACGGCCAACGCCGTGGCGCCCGGCTACATCATGACGGAACGGGTGCAGCAGATACTCCAGGCCCGCATGGAAAGCGAAGGCATCTCCTATGACCAGGCCGTTTCGCGCATGGCCGAGCAGATTCCGGCAAGGCGCACGGGCGCACCGGAGGAGTTCGGCGCCCTCGTAGCGTTCCTTGCGTCGGAGCGTGCGGCCTACATCAACGGCGAGACGGTCCTGATCGACGGGGCCCTGTACAGCGGCCTCTTCTAGCGATCCCCTTGCGTCACGTCACGTTAATCATCTCTTGACCCTTATGCCCTTGACGCATTCGCCTTCCTTTTCCCTGATCCCCTATAGAGGATCCCCAGCACATCGGCCCGGGGCTAGCCTGCCCGCAGGAAGTCCATGTAATGGCGGGCCGCCTCTTCGGGCCGTTCCATCATCGGGACGTGCCCGCAGTCCTTCATGATCACCGTCGTCGCGTTCGAAAGGCCCTTCTGCAGCACCTCTGCACAGGAAACATCGATGAGCCGGTCCGTGTCGCCCCAGAGGATCAGCGTCCGTGCCCGGATTGCGGACAGATCCGGCTCGATGGACGAACCCTCCGTGTGAATTTCCCGCATCACCTTCTCGTTGAAGGAACGGCTCTGCGCCCATTGCCTGGCCAGGCTCTTCTTGACGAACCCCGGCACCCAGGGAGGCTTGACGAATACGAACCGGACCATCTTGTCGAAGTCTTCCTCGCTATCGACGAGGAGCGGGTTTTCGCCCCGCTCCAGAAAGCCTGCAAGCTCGCTCTCTTTCGGACACCGATGGATCCCGCCCGAATTGAAAAGGCCCACGCTGAGCACCTTGCCTGGAAAAAGGGCCGCGTACTTTCCGGAGATGTTTCCTCCCATGGAGTTGCCCGCCACGTGGAAGGCCTCGAGCGAGAGGGTCTCTGCGATCCGGCCCACTCTTTCAACCTGGGCCTCGATCGCGTAGGAAGCCTCCTGTCTCTTCGTGCTCTCCCCAAAGCCGGGGAGATCGACGGCCACAACATGATAGGAGGGCGTCAAATACTTGGCAAAGCGGTTCCAGTTGTCCTTGTCGGCGCCGAAACCGTGAATGAGCAGGACGTTCTCGCCCCGGCCTCCTTCCAGGTAGACGACCGTGTGATCGCCGACCACGACCGAACCCTTCGAGAGCCCTGCGGACCTCCTCTCCAAATCGATCGCAAGGCCGACCAGGAGTTCGGGAGCCGCAAAGTAGAGCACCACGGGCACCAGCAGCAGCGCAACGATCAAAATCAACAAAGTCTTCTTCATCGCGAGCCTCCTTCTTCTGTGTGCGTCCAGCATATTGAAAGGCGAGGTTTTTTCAAGTATGAGGAAACGGAGAAAACCTGGAACGAGCGGAGGCGGACATGCAACCCGGATTACCGAAGAAAGGCAGAAGCCGAGAGGAAGTTCTCGCCGAGGTGAAGGCATTGAACGCCGGAGGGCTCGTGGAGCGTGCCGCGCGCTTCTCCGCCATCTCCATGAAAGGCCGGATCGAGGCGCAGGAATTGGGCAAGGAGGCCTTCAACGAGTTTTATGCCCACAATGCGGTCTACTCGCCCGTCATCCCCAGCCTGGGCAAGATCGAAGACGATCTGATCGGCTACGCGGTGGACATCTTTCGCGGGGGCGACGAGGGCCGTGCCAACCTCACCGCGGGCGGGACCGACAGCATCTACTGCGCCCTGCACGCCATGCGTGAGTGGGGCAAGGCGGCCAGACCCGGGGCCACGCGCTCCAGGGTCCTGGTGCCCTTTTCCGGCCACGCGGCCTTCGGCCGGGCCTGTCACTATTTCGGCATGGAACGCGTCAAGGTCCCCCTCGGCGAGGACTGCCGGGTGGATCTCGCCGCGCTGGAGTCCCTCGTCGACGACCAAACGGTCGGCATCGTGGGATCGGCCCCCTCGTTTCCATACGGCCGGTACGACGACATCCCCGCGCTGGGCGAGATCGCACGGAAGCACGACCTTTGGCTGCACGTGGACGCGTGCCTGGGGGGCTTCATGGCCCCGTTCGTGAGGCTCGCCGGCTATTCCCTGCCCCCCTTCGACTTCACGGTTCCCGGTGTTTGTTCGATTTCGGCCGACCTGCACAAATACGGTCACGCCCCGAAAGGCATCTCGACCGTGAACTGGCGGTCGGAGGCCTACCAGCAGTATCACTACGTCCTGTTCGATGACTGGCCGGAAGGGCCCTATTTCTCCCAGTCCATGCTCGGCAGCAGGCCCGCTTCGCCGGCGGTGGCCGCCTGGGCCATCCTCAACTACCTGGGCGAGGAGGGCAAGGTCGAGATCGCCCGGGATGCAATGAGGTTCAAGGAACGCTTCGAGCGGGAAATCGCGGCCCTGCCCGGCGCCAGGGTGTTCGAGACCGATCTCACCCCGATCGTGTTCACGGTCGACCACGACCCGGAGCAATTCCTGGGCGGCATGCTCCAGAGGGGCTGGTACCTGATGGGCCACATGAATCCGCCCCTGTTCCAGGTCATTCTCGACTCCTACCCCGAGGAGCTTGCCGACGAGCTGATCAGCGGCATCCGGGAGGTGCTGGCGGCCCTGGCCAGAGGCGAGGAGTTCCCCAAGGTGGGCCTGGGCTACACCTTCTCCGAGGGCGGCGAAGAGGCACTCGCCCACCTGCCCCTTTGGGTGAGGCGGGCCGTGCCGCTCATGAAGAGGATCTGATCACCAGATCAGGAAGACGGCCTTGCAGGTGACGCAGCCGCCGAGGAGTCCCCTGCTCTTCTTCTGTGCGACATGGATCTCCCCGCACCTCTCGCAGATGCACAGCATCTCCCCACCCTCCAGATACCTGCCGGCCACCAGGAGCTTCTCGGCAAAGCCTTTCGAAAAACGGGAAAGCACCTTCACGGCCGGGGAAAGATCGCCCCGGGGGTTCGCGGGATCCAATGCGAAGGCGGTCATCCTGTCCCTGAGAAGCCTTAGCTCAATGGGAGGCGGCCACTGCCAGACGTGACCGCACAGGGGGCATTCGATCTTGCACGCCTCGGTCAATTCCTCACGAAACACCCTGCCGCATTTGCGGCACCGGAAGGCCACGTCCTTGCCGGGGCGCGCCTTGCCCCCGGCCGAGACGGCCCTCGAAATCCTCTTCCCTCGGATCGAGCCGCGAACCTGGGTGAAAACCAGGACCACGACAACGACCAGGCCGACAACGCATCCCGTAACCAGGAGCTTCTTGAGGAGGGTGTTGTCCTCATCCGTATGGGCTGCGGTGCCGGCATGGCCTGCCCGCGCGGAGGCAAGGAGCAGAAAAGCCGCAAGCAAAAGGATGAATAGAACGATACTTGAACCGCTCTTTGGACCGCATTTCATATAAAACCCGACGGGAAACGGCACCTTTTCTCGCTATGGCCCGCTGCTGGTCCGAAGACATATAGCACAGCGAGGCAATAAGATAAAACGGCTTTTCCTCTAACGTCCTTCTGCATCTGATAACAGGTGGGAGAAGGCGCGGGCCGATCGCTGCGGCGAGCGAATCGGAGAGGAGAGTCGTTTTCTAGAAGGGCGCGCTCTTGGGCGTGCGCGGAAAGGGGATCACGTCGCGGATGTTGGCCATTCCCGTCACGTACTGAACGAGCCTCTCGAAGCCGAGCCCGAAGCCGGCGTGGGGAACCGAGCCGAAGCGCCGCAGGTCGAGGTACCAGCCGTAGGCCTCGGGATCGACGCCCTTCTCCTCCATCCGCGCCTTGAGAACGTCGTGGCGGTCTTCCCTCTGGCTCCCCCCGATGAGCTCGCCCGTCCGGGGCACGAGCACGTCCATGGCCCGGACGGTCCTTCCGTCCTCGTTCACATACATGTAGAACGGCTTGATCCGACTCGGGTAGTCGTGAACGATGACCGGACCCCGGAACACCTCCTCGGTGAGATACCGTTCGTGCTCGGTCTGCAGATCGTGGCCCCACGCGGTCGGATACTCGAAGGACTTCGGCGCCCCTTCCAGAAGGCGCACGGCCTCGTCATAGGGGATCCGGCGGAATTCGCTCTCGGCGATCCGTTTCAACATCTCCAGGATGCCGGGCTGAATCCGCTCATCGAAGAACGCCAGTTCCTCCGGGGCGCCGGAGAGCAGCGCGTCGATCAGGTGCTTGAGAAAGGCCTCGGCCAGATCCATGTCCTCTTGCAGGTCGAAGAAGGCCATCTCCGGCTCCACCATCCAGAATTCGGACAGATGGCGGGCCGTGTTCGAGTTCTCGGCCCGGAAGGTGGGGCCGAAGGTGTACACCCTGCCGAGCGCGCAGGCCAAGGCCTCGGCCTCGAGCTGACCGCTCACGGTGAGGTACGTCGGGCAACCGAAGAAGTCCTCCCGGAAGTCCACGCCTCCGGCCGCCCGGCCCGCCATGGCGACCGGATCGAACGTGGTCACACGAAACAGCTCCCCCGCCCCTTCGCAATCCATGGGGGTGATGAGCGGCGTGTGCACGTAAAGGAATCCACGTTCCTGGAAGAAGTCGTGCACGGCGCGGCTTAGGACGTTGCGCACCCGGAAGACCGCCCCGAAGGTGCTGGTCCGCGCCCGGAGATGGGCGATCTGCCGCAGAAACTCAAAGGAATGCCGCTTCTTCTGGAGAGGGTAGGCCTCCGGATCCGCGCCCCCCAGCACCCGGATGCGCTCCGCGCGGAGCTCCACGGCCTGACCCCGCCCCTGGGAAGGAACGATCGTGCCCTCGGCCGACAGGCTGCATCCGGTCCCGAGTCCGAGAACCTCGGGGTCGTAGTTCTCCAGGCTCGCTTCCGCCACAATTTGAAGGCCTCTGAGGCTCGAGCCGTCATGGATCTCGATGAAGCTGAAGCCGCCCTTCGAATCGCGCTTCGTTCGGACCCAGCCTTGCACACGCACCGGGCCGGATCCGGGAGGCCTCCGGAGCGCCTCTTCGACCCGAATCGTCTCCATCCGTCCAACCCTCCGTCACCGGCCTCCTGGCCTGCAGGGGACCGGCTGCAGCAGCGGATCGCCGGCGACGGGCTCCAAGCCGTTTCCGCGGCGAGGAGGGGAGCCTTTCGCCTCTACCCTTTCGCCTTTGCCCTGCGCTCCGCGACGGCTTCGCTTGATTCTCGGATAGCGCGGGAAGGCGCGGCGCTCAGCCGTGCTCTTCCTCTTCCACCAGCTCGAGCATCACGCCGCGGGTTCCCTTGGGGTGGAGAAAGGCGACCCGGCTGCCGTGCGCTCCCGGCACGGGCGCCTCGTTGATCAACTTGACGCCCTTGGCCTTGAGCTTTGCCAGCGACTCCTCGATGTTCGTCACCTTCAATGCGATGTGGTGAATCCCCTCCCCGCGGTTCTCCAGGAACTTGGCGATCGGGGAGTCCTCATGGGTGGGCTCGAGCAGCTCGAAGCGGGTCTCCCCCACCGGCAGAAAGGCCACCTTCACCTTTTGCGTGGTCACCTCGTCGGTCGACGTGACCTCGAACCCGATCCCGTCCCGGAAGACCGAAAGCGCCTCTTCCATGTTTTTTACCGCTATGCCGATGTGACTGATCTTCTCTATCATTTTCCTCTCCTTTCCCTGCTATGCTGCAATCTCTTTCGCCCTTCCCCTCTTGCCTTTCGCCTTCCCGGGAAATGCCTGAACCGCGAGGCGCCCGAGGGCCTGACCGAGATCCTCGACGTAAATGTAAAAGACCGGAACGACGAACAGGGTGAGCAGCGTGGCCAGCGCGAGCCCTCCCATCACGGCCTTCCCCAGAGGGGCGAACATCACCACCCCCCCGATCCCCGACCCTCCGAATGCGAGGGGCAGGAGCCCCAGAACCGTCGTCGCCGCCGTCATCAGGACCGGCCGGATCCTGTCCTCGCCCGCCCGGAGGATCGCCTCTTCCCTGGCGATTCCGGAGCGGCGCAGCCGGTTCATGTGATCGACAATGACGATGGCGTTGTTCACGACGATCCCGACCATGAGAATCAGGCCGATGAAGGCCGCCACATCCAGGGGCGACTTTGTAAGGTACATCACCCAGTAAGATCCGATCAAGGCCAGGGGAACCGTGATCAGGATCGCGAGGGGGTGAAGATAGGATTCGAACAGGCCCCCCAGCAGGAAGTAGATGAGCAGGACGGACAGGAGCAGGGCGGCCCGGAAGGCCTCCTTCGTGCTCTTCAGATCCATCATCCCCTTGCCCAGTTCCGCACGGATCCCCGGCGGAAGGCGCAGGGAGGACAGGGCGTGCTCGATTTCTTCCTTCAACAGGCTCAGGGCCTGGCCGTCCGTCCGGGCAAGCACGGTGACCGTGCGCTTGCCCTCGCTCCTGTGGATCATCTGCTGCCCGGGGGTCTCCAGGAACCGGGCCGCCACGCCGATCGGGATGAGCTGGCCGTCCTCGGTCGGAAGTTGCATGTCCTTGAGCTTGGAGACATCTTCCCGGTGTTCCTTCTTCAACTGGATCCGCACGTCCATCTCCCGGTCCGGGGTCTTCATCTTCTTCAGGGCGTGGCCTCGGAGGCCGAAGGCGATGGTTTGGGCCGCCACCATCGGACTGACCCGGTGCTTTTTCGCCAGCGATCTGTCCACGTTCACCTGGATCTCGTCAAAGCCGGGTTCGATGTCGCTGTCGACCTGCAGGACGCCGTCGATCCTCTTGATTCTTTCCATCAGTTGACGGGCGGCCTCCTCGAGGCGTCCCGGATCATCCCCCTTCAGATGCACGGCCACCTCGTCCTGGCTTGCGGCGGTCGGGCCGCCGTGCTCCGGGATCCGGAACTCGACATCCGGGATCGCAGGCAGGAGATCGAGAATCCGTCTCTTGGCCTCTTCCGTGGAGATGCGCGCACGCTCGTCCTCCCGGAGGAAGGCATTGATCCGGGTGCGCCCCCCCATCAGGCCGGAACGGGAGAGCACGTGCTCGATATCGAGCGCCTCCCGGTTCGCGGAAAGCACCCCCTCGATCTCTTCCAACGGCCCCAGCACCCTTTCCTGCTCCGGCACGCCCTTGACCTTCAGGTCGAGCAGGACCTGCCGGATGTCTCCGGAGGATTCGCCCTTCTGCGGCACCTTTCTGAAAGGGACGAGAATCGTGACGACCGTCAGGAGCGCCAGCAGGCAGGTGACCTGGCTGCGATGATGAAGCACCCACCGGAGCCTTCGGCCATAGGCCCGGGTGAGCGCCTCGAGAAATCGGCTTCTCCGGCTCCTCTCCTTGGGCAGCCGGGCCGCGACGAGGGGGATGAAGGTAAGGGCGACGAACAGCGAGGCGAGAAGCGAAAGGGAAATCGCGATCCCCACCTCGCGCGTGTAGATCTTCATCACGCCCATGTCCATGAAGACGAGGGGCAGGAAGACGATGATCGTGGTCAGGGTGGAGGCGACGATGGCCATGGCCACGTCCCGGCTTCCCGACCGCGATGCCTCCATGGCCTCCGTGCCCTGTTCCCGCAGCCGGAAGATGTTCTCCGAGACCACGATCGAGTTGTCCACCAGCATGCCCACGCCCAGCATCAACCCGACCATGCTGATCACGTTGAGCGTCATGCCGCCGAAGAACATCACGGTGACGGCGACCATGATGGATATCGGAATGGCCACGGCAACCACCGATGTGGCAAGCGCCCGGCGCAGGAAGAAGTAGAGCACGCAAATCGCGAAGAAACCGCCCCACAGGCCCGCGTTCCGAAGGTCCCGGAAGGAGTTCAGGATGAAACGGGACTGATCGAAAACGACGGAGACCCCCAGCCGGCCGTAGGCCGGCTCCTCCAGGAGCCTGTCCATCTCCTCCTTGACGGCCTCGCAGACCTCGACGGTATTGGCGCTCGACTCCTTCTTGATGCCTGTCAGGACCGTGCTCTTCCCGTCCATGCGGGTGATGAACATGTTCTCGGGATATCCGTAGCGCACGCGGGCAACGTCCTTGAGGCGGAGGCCCTGCGGGGTGATCGGGAAGTTCTTCAAGTCTTCCAGGCTTCTGTATTCATTTGTGGACCGGACCAGATAGCGCGTTCTGCCCTGGAGCACTTCGCCGGCCGCCAGGTTGAAGCTGCTTCTCTCCAGCTTGAGCACGAGGTCGTACAGGCTCACCCCGTACGCCTTGAGCAGGTCCTGGTCGAGATCGATGAAAACCTGTTGCTGCTCGTGACCCCAGACGGCCACACTCCCCACACCCTCCACCCGCTGCAGCCTGGGCTTGACCCGTTCGTCGACGAGCTCGAAGAGCTCCTCGACCGAGCCTTCCCATGTGAAGCTCAGGAAGAGCACTTCCATGTCGGCCGAGCTGAACCTCCAGATGGAATACTCGCGGCTTTCTCTCGGGAGATCTTCCTGCAGCCGGTCCAGGCGGTCCTTGACATCGAGGTAGGCGTAATCCATGTCCGTGCCCCAGTCGAACTCCAGGTGCAGGCTGCTCAGGCTTCCCTGGGAAACGGAGTCCACCCTCGACAGGTTGGGAACCGTCCGGAGAAGCTCCTCGGCAGGGATGCTGATCGTCTTCTCCACCTCCGCGGGGGTTGCGTTCCGATACGGGATCTGGATCCAGAAGTGGGGCCCGGCCAGGTTGGGAAGGAATTCGAGCGGGATCCTGCGCACGGCGACCCCGCCCAGGACGAACAGGGTGATGTAGACCATCAGAAGGGTCACGGGCCTCCGCAAGGCCAGGTCGGGCAGGCTCATCGCGCGCGGTCCATCAGGGTGTACACCGCCGGAATGACCAGCAGGGTGAGCAAGGTGGAACAGAGCAGCCCGATGATCACGGTCGCGGCCATGGGCACGCGGATCTCGGCGCCCTCTCCGAATCCCATCGCCATGGGCAAGAGCCCGAGAACGGTCGTCAACGTCGTCATCAGGATGGGCCTCAGACGCACCTGCCCCGCCCGGACGACGGCCTCGTCCCGGGGGATCCCTTTCCGGCGCAGGAGGTTCACGCAGTCCACGAGCACGATGGCGTTGTTCACCATGATCCCGGCGAGCATGATCACGCCGATGAAGACCACGATGCTCAGGGGCATGCCGAGAGCATAAAGGCCGTAGACCACACCGATCAGGCCCAGGGGGATCGAGAAGAGGATGACGAAGGGATGGAGCAGGGACTCGAATTGGGAGGCCATCACGATGTAGACCAGAAAGACCGCCATGAGCATGGCGAACCGGAGGCTGTCGAAGGAGGTCTCCATCTCCCGGTTCTGGCCTCCCTGGCTGATGTTGTACCCCGGCGGGAGCGAGAGTGCCTGCAATCGGTCCCGGATCTCTCTGGAGACCGACCCCAGGTCTCTCCCCTCCAGGTTCGCCGATACCAGGGCCACCCGGCGCTGCCCCACGCGCCGGATCTCGCTCGGGCCGGGCACGATGCGCATCTCCGCCAGGGATGCCAGGGGAACGAAGTTGCCGGTTCCGATCTCGATCTCCAGCCGCCACAGATCCTCCAGCTCCCGAAGGTATTTCCGGTCCGCCCTCACGCGGATGTCATAGCGCGTCTCCCCCTCGGAAAGCTGGGTGGGGATATCGCCCAGGAGCTTTGCCTGGACCACGTTCGCGGCCGTGCTCAAATCGAGCCCGAACCGGGAGAGCCGCTCGCGGTCGAATTCGATCCGCACCTCGGGGCTGCCGAGGGTCGCACTGCGGCGGATGTCCGCCAGGCCCGGGATTTCCCGGACCGCCTCCTCGACCCGGGCCGAGATCCTGCGCAACTCGTCCAGGTCGTTGCCCTCGATCTCCACCTCCACCGGCGTCTTGAAACTGAACAGGGTGGGCAGGACAAACTTGGTCTGAATCCCCGCAAAATCGGCCAGCCGGTTCCGCAGGCGCTCGACGAGCAGGTCTTCCTGCCGGACGGCCCTCCCGAGCTCTCTCAACGTCACGGTGAGTTCGGCCGTATTCTCGCCGCGCTGTTCTTCGAGGGCCTCCTCTCCGGAAGGCGCGGATCCGATCTCGCTGAACACGGTCTCGACCAGCCCCTCCTCCAGGACCGCCCCCTCGATCGGGGCCACGTCCCGGCTCGTCTCCTCCAGGGGTGTTCCCGCCGGGTGCTCGATGCGGATCGTGAACTGGCCCTGATGAATCCGAGGGATCAGCTCGGTTCCCAGCCTGGGCAGAAGATACAGACAGTGCACAAGAAGGCCCAGGGTGACCAGGGTCAACGCCCGGCGCCGCTTCAGTGCCTTGGCGAGAACGCGGGGATAGACCCGGCTGCTGGTCTGCAGGACCTTCTCGAAAACGGACAGAAAGGGCGTGAGCATGAGCGTGCAGGCCCTCGCGGCGAGGAAGAAGAGAGGGGAGGCGCACCGCCCCAGCAGCACGACGAGAAGCGCGAGCGTCCCGCGGAGCAGGCCGAAGATGCATTCCAGGAGGAAGCGGAGGGCCTCGAAAAAGGGATGGATCAGCCCGTAGGCCCGGAGAAGCGGTTTCTCCACGGGGCCGGCCGACGGGGGCTCATCGGGGGGCGTCCCGACGGCGGGACCTGCAGCAGGCGTCCCTCCGGCGAGATAAAGCCCTGCCTCACGGACCCATCGATCCGGCCGCCCGTTCACGCCCAGCCAGCGCACGGCATCGCGGAGCGAGCCGCCCAGAAGCCTTCCCAGACCCTCGGCCTGAGGAACGGTCGACGCCGAGACGCCCCCGAGACGGAACCTGCGAGAGGCCAGCATGGGAACCAGATAGAGCGCCACCAGCAGGGAGGCAAGCAGGGAGAAGGCCACCGTGAGGGCCAGGTCGTTGAAGAGCTGTCCGGCGATGCCCTTCACGAAGACGATCGGGAAGAACACGGCGACCGTGGTGAAGGTGGATGACGTGATGGCGGAGGCAACCTCGCTGGTCCCTCGGTGCACCGACTCAAGAACTCCGTCCCCGTCTTCCCTGCATCGAAAGATGCTCTCCAGGACCACGATCGAGTTGTCCACGAGCATCCCGATGCCCAGGGCCAGCCCTCCGAGGGACATGAGGTTCAGGCTCACGCCGAACAGAAACATGGGAATGAAGGTTATCAGGATCGATACCGGGATCGAGACGCCGATGATCGCCGTGCTCTTCAGGTCCCGAAGAAAGAAGAAGAGCACCAGGAGGGCCAGAACCCCACCGAAGAGCGCCGTGTTTCTCACTTCCTCGATCGCGCGTTTGATGAACCGGGAGGGGTCGGAAATGAGCTGCAGTTTCGCTCCGGGGTAGTCCTGCAGGATGCGCTCGGCGAAACCGACCGAGCGGCGGCCCACGCCAGGAGAAGCCCGGCGCGTCTCCAGGCCGAGCACTTCCTTGACCCGATCCGCAACCTGAACCGTGTTGCCGTCCGCCTCCTTGAAGACCTCCACCTCCACGCTCTCCTGCCCGTTGATCCGCGTGATCACCTCCTGCTTCTTCTGTCCCCAGCGAACGGCGGCGACATCCTTGAGCCTCACCTCCGCCCTGCCCGCCCCGATCCTCACCCCCTGCGCGAACCGGCCCGCCTCGCCGACGGGCCCGAATGCCTCCGCCGCCCCGGCGTCTTCTTCGCCGCCCTTGCGGCCGATCACGACCTCCCCGATATCCTTCAGGTCCACGAACTCGTTCAAGGTGCGGACCAGGTACTCCGTTCTTCCCTCCTTCAGGCTCCCTCCCGCGAGATTGATGTTCTCCTGCCAGAGTCTCTGGGCGACCTGCTCCATGCGGATGCCGAGCAGGGCGAGCCGTGCCGGATCCACCTCGACGAGCACCTCCTCCTCGAGCCCCCCCTTGACCTTGACGGAGGCGACCCCGGGCAGGCCCTCCACGTCCGGCTTGAGTTCCTTCTCCGCGATGCGGCGCAGGGTGAAGAGGCTCTGGTCGCCGAAGATCCCGATCCTCAGGATCGGGTCCAGGGCGGGATTGTATCGCAGGATGGTCGGACGCTTGACCTCCTCCGGAAGGGAGACCCGGTCCATCTTCTCCCGCACATCCAGGGAGACCAGATCCATGTCCGTCCCCCACCAGAACTCGAGGATGATCTCCGAGAGCCCGGCGCTCGATACGGAGCGGATTTCCACGAGATTGCTCACCGTGCTCAGGGCCTCCTCCAGGGGCCGCGTGACATAGCTCTCCACCTCCTCGGGTGCGGACTCCGGGTATTCCGAGCGAACGGTCAACGTCGGATAGGAAAGATCCGGCATCAGATTGAGCGCGAGTTCCTGGTAGGACCGGATGCCGAAGACCACGGCGGCCATGAACACCATGGCCACCGCAACGGGGCGACGGATCGATAAGCGGAGATCAGCCGTGGAGTTCTTCAAGAATGCGCACCTTTGTGCCGCCCTGCAGGCCGAGATGCCCCCGGACGACCACGAGGTCCTCCTCGGCGAGCCCCTCGAGGATCTCCACGCGGTCCGCCTGCTCGAAGCCGGTCTTCACCGCCACTTCCCGGGCGGTCCCGTCCAGCACGGTGAAGACCGTCTTCCGCTCCCCTTGCAGCAGGATCGCCTCTCTCGGCAGGATCAGGGCATCGGCACGAACGGCAACGACGATCTGGACGCGGACGAACATGCCCGGACGGAGAAGTCCCTCCGGGTTCTCCACGGCAAGGGTGGCATCTGCGGTGCCGCTCCGAGAATCGATGACCGGGCTCTTTCGCACGACCTTCCCGGGAAAGGATTTCTCCGGAAACGCGTCGATCCGCAACAGCGCACTCTGCCCGACCCGCACCTTTGCGTAATCCTGCTCCGGGATGTGAACCTCCGCCTCGAGCGTACTGAGGTCCACGATCTTGAACAGGGGCTGGGTCGTGCTCACGAGGTCGCTTGCCTTGACCCTGCGCTCCGTCACCACGCCGGACAGGGGCGCAAGGATGGAGGCGTCGGCGAGCCGCTTGCTGGAAAGATCGTAGTCCGCCTTCGCGAGCCGAAGCTGGACCGAGAGATCCTGATAGGCCTGATCGCTGATCAGTCCGCCCCCATGAAGCTCCACGGCCCTCTCGTAGTCGTTCTTCGCCTTCTCGAGTCTCGCAGAGGCCTGCTCGTAAGCGAGACGAAGCTCGTGGTCATCGAGCTGGGCGAGCCGATCGCCCTCCCGGACCGCATCCCCCTTCTCGACGAAGATGCGGTCGCAGAAGCCCGCCATCTTGGAATAGACATCCGCCTCCCTCTTCGCCTCGACGGAGGTGGTGGCATGGATGGACTGCACGATCTCCCCCCGGTAGGGGCGTATCACCTTGACGGGGACGACGTTGTCCTCGGCACCGACGGCCTTCTTCTCCTTCGCCTCCGTGGTGTCCCGGGCGCCCGGCCTGTTGCAGGAAAAAACGAAGCAGGCCAGGATCAGACACAGGATCGAACAAAGGAGTTCAGGCATCCGCCCAGCAAACCAAGTGGATTTGCGAAACGAGAAAAACGGTACAAACAGCACACGCTTCAAGCCGCCGGGAGCCATCGGGCCTCTGAAAAATATCATAAATACGGGTAGTTATTTCTTTTCCGACGCATCGAATTATGACACAACGCCGTTCTCAATACAAGAGAAGGGCTTGTATGGTACGACCTAAATTACAATTGTTACTAATTAGGGTTGACAGGCACTTGCGAATTCGCTATATTCACCTTCATGAGCAGGTCTCAGGAAACAGCAAAAAACATGCCCAGCCCCTCGGAAGATACGGCCAGGAAATCGGAGATTGCGGACCGTCTTCGCTCGATCGGGCTCAAGGCAACGCCCCAGAGGATCATGATCTGCCAGGAGCTTTTCTCCAGAAAGGATCACCCGACGGCCGAGGCCATCTATTCGGCGGTCAAACAGGTTCATCCGGCCTTGTCGTTCAACACAGTATACCATACGCTTCAGGCCCTGACGGAAAAGGAGATCATCGGCGTGATCCGCCCGGTCGTGGACGCGGCCCGCTACGACCCGATCACCGACCTGCACGGGCATTTCATGTGCTCGAAATGCAAGCGCATCGAAGATCAGCTCATGGAGGACCCCAACCTGAAGCAGCTCGACTCGGAGGTGAAGGCCTCCGGGCGGTACTGGATCGTGCAGAGCCAGATCCTCTGGGTGGGGCTCTGCGAGGAATGCGGAAAGGCGGCTCATCCAGAAGAAAGAAAACCGGCGTAACCCTCTCTGAACACCCAACACAGGAAATCCCGGCGGAGATCCAACACGAAGGAGGAGAAGAACACATGGCAGAGGAAAAGAAGGAAAAGACACCGAAGAGCGTAGACCCGGCCAGCTTGCAGATGATCGCGAAGGCCGAGGCGGAGGGAATCTCCACGATTTACGACCGCGCCGACAAGATGAAGCCGTGCAACATCGGCGAACAGGGGACCTGCTGCAAGGTTTGTTCCCAGGGGCCGTGCAGACTTCCGTTGCCCAAGAAGGGCATCGAGGGGGAAGACACCCGCATGGGACTCTGCGGAGCCACCCCGAACACGATCGCGGCCCGGAACTTCGCGCGCATGGTCGCGGCCGGCGCCGCCGCCCATTCCGATCACGGACGGGGCGTGGCCGAGGTCTTCCTGGCAGCGGCCCGAGGCGAGACCAAGGACTACAAGATCCAGGACACGAAGAAGCTCGTCGAGGTGGCCAAGGACTTCGACATCGCGGTCACGGTGGGCGAGGGCGCCGAGGCCAAGCCCAGGGACGTGAAAGAGATCGCCGTGGAACTCGGGGAGAAGGCGCTGGCCGAGTGGGGCAAGCAGGAAGGCGAGATCTTCTTTGCAAAGCGGGCGCCCAAGCCACGCTACGAACTGTGGAAGAAACTGGGAGTCGTGCCACGGGGGATCGACCGCGAGGTCGTGGAGATCATGCACCGCACCCACATGGGCGTGGACCAGGACTACAAGAACATTATCAAGCAGTGCACCCGCGCCGCCCTTGCGGACGGCTGGGCGGGCTCGATGATCGCGACCGACCTGCAGGACATCCTGTTCGGCTCGCCCGTCCCGATTCACGGCAGCATCAACCTGGGCGTTCTCAAGCAGGATGAGGTCAACATCATCGTCCACGGCCACGAGCCGTTGCTCTCCGAGATGCTCGTGGTGGCCTCCCGGACCCCGGAAATGATCAACATGGCCAAGGCCAAGGGCGCCAAGGGGATCACCCTGGCCGGCATGTGCTGTACGGCCAACGAGGTCCTCATGCGCCACGGGCTGCCCATCGCGGGGAACTACCTCCAGCAGGAGCTGGCCATCATCACGGGGGCGGTCGACGCCATGGTCGTGGACGTCCAGTGCATCATGGAGAACGTGGCCAACGTGGCCAAGTGCTTCCACACCAAGGTCGTCACCACGAACACACGGGCCAAGATGGAGGAGCCGAACACCGTCCACATCGAGTTCGACGAGCACCACGCCCTCGACAACGCCAAGCAGATCATCAAGACGGCGATCGAGAACTTCCCGAACCGCCGGGCCGAGGTGATGATCCCGGACGTGCAGGCCCCGATGGTCGCCGGCTTCACCTACGAGTCGATCGAGTACCACCTGGGCGGCAGCTTCCGCGGCACCTATTACACGCTCAACGACAACATCATCAACGGCCGGATCCGCGGCATCGCCGGCGTGGTGGGTTGCAACAACGCGCGGACCGTCCATGACAGCGATCATCTGATCATCGTCAAGGAACTGCTGAAGAACGACGTGATCGTTCTCACCACCGGCTGCAACGCCATGGCCTGCGGCAAGGCCGGCCTGTTGACACCGGAGGCCGCGAAGCAGTTCTGCGGGCCCGGCCTGGCCGAGGTCTGCGAGACCGTGGGCATCCCGCCGGTGCTCCACATGGGGTCCTGCGTGGACAACAGCCGGATCCTGATGGCCGCCACCGCCGTGGTCAAGGCCGGGGGGCTCGGCAAGGACATCAGCGACCTGCCGGCGGCCGGCTCGGCCCCGGAGTGGATGAGCGAGAAGGCCATCAGCATCGGCCACTACTTCGTGGCCTCGGGCGTCTACACCGTCTTCGGCGTGGGCCTGCCGGTCACGGGCGCCCCGGTCTTCCAGGATTACCTCTTCAACAAGATCGAGGGCGTGCTGGGCGGGAAATGGGATGTCGAGGCGGATCCGATCAAGCATGCGCAGAAGCTGATCGCCCACATCGACAGAAAGCGCAAAGAGCTCGGCATCGACAAGGCCCGCGAGCGGGTGCTCTTCGACATGGAGGCCAGGCGAAAACTGGACGAGGCCGTTGCCTGATCGCGGCTTGCCCGGTTTCTGTCCGGATCGAACTTCCGCCGCCGGGGGGCATCGGCTCTCCGGCGGCTTTTTTTCTTGGGACCGGGACACGTCAGGGTGTAGAATCCATCCCGTCAGGGACCTTCATCTTCCCATCGAGAGGCCTTTTCCATGAACCTGCACGCACTCACGTTCGAGCAGATCCTGCGGGCGTGCGCCTCCCTCGAGGACCCCAAGGAGATCCGGACCATGATTCAGGCCCTCGAGATCCTCGAACGGAACATCCGTTACCGGAGGCAGGAACTCACCGGGATGCTCAACGGGCTCGAAATCCGCGAAAAGAGGGAGAAGGAAAGACTCCGCAGCACCGTCAAGTCCTCCCTTCGCGTGGTCCGACCGGCCGGAGAGGAAGACCCGGAAGAGGACGCGACGTAACGAAAGGGGTCGGGGTCGGGGGCCCGGGATCAGGCCCCGCTCCCGCTACTGCAGGCGCATCCAGAAATCCCGGAAAAGGTGGGCGGACAGGAAATAGCCGAGCGGGACGTTGACCAACACCCCGATGGTGAACGCCCAGAAGGGCTGCCAGCCAAACATCAGGAGTTCCTTGAAGCGGGTGGTCAGCCCGATGCAGAGAAAGGTGAAGACGAAGGTCCAGGTCCGCAGGGTCTTGATCGGCTTGATCAGGCCGCCCTCGATCCGCTGAAAGGCCTCTCCCGAGTCCGCGCCGTGGGCCTTGACGATGATCGTCATGAGGATCGACGCCGCGACGAAGCCGATCACGAACTTGGGGAACCGCTCCCAGACGACGCCGATGCCGACCCTCTGGCCGCCGCCTCCCCCCTCCCTTTTCTCCCACACGGCCACGGCCACGATGGAAAGCACGAAGCACCAGATCCCGATCCAGATGTCCCGGCCGATGACCTTCATCAGCGTGAACGACTGGATGGCCGACTCCTCGCCGATGGCCGCGGCAGCCGCATAGCCCGCCGCATCCGCGAACTCCGACGTGCCGATCCAGGCCCCGATCACCGGGGCGGCCAGGCCCAGGGCCTTGCCTGCCAGGGGAATGAAGAAGATCATGACGATCGCCCAGAGGGAGACGATCGAGATGCCGATCGCGATGTGCTCCTTCCTGGCCTTGACCGCGGCGCCCACGGCGATCGAGGCGGAGACCCCGCAGACGGCCCCTGCAGCGCCGAGCACCGCGCCGAACCGCGGATCGTGCTTGAAGAGCCGGGTAGCGGCGAGGTAGATCGTGAACCAGGTGGTGACCGACACGATCGTGGCCTGCAGGAAGGCGATCGGGCCGGCGCTCACGATCAGCGTGAGCGGCAGGGTCGCCCCGAGGAGCACGATCCCGGTCTTGATGTAGTATTCGGTCCGCAGGGAGGTTTCGAGCCAGGCGGGTATCCGGGCGAGGTTCCCGACCAAGAGCCCTATGATCAGCGCCAGCAGCGGGGCCTCGAGGTTGTAGTCCTGCGCAAAGGCCGAGTTGCTGAGCACCAGGATGGCGACCGAGGAGACGAAGAGGATCGCGAAGCCCGCCATGAACGGGCCTGTCCGGAGGCCCATGATCTTCACGCTCGCCGCGAAGATGACCAGGAACCCGGCAAAGAGAGCGAGGTAGCCCGGCCACGCCTCCCCGAAATGCGCGGCCGCCTTGCCCGCCTCGGACCATTTCGGCGGCGCCACGGCAAAGAACTTGAGGACGTGCCCCTGGCCCGAGGCGAACAGGACCAGGCTCAGGAAGAGGATGCCCAGCCCCAGCCAAACCGCCCACCAGTCCTCTTTCAGCCAGAGATCGGACCACTTGCTTCCGTCGTTCGCCATTTCGCTCCTCCCGGTCTGTCCCCCACGACCGCCCCGCCCGACAGGCCGGGCCCGGATCACGCAACGATCAGGCCGATCCGCAAATCCATCACGTTCGTGTTGGTGGGGCCTGTCATCAGCAGGTCGCCCAGGGCTTCGAAAAAAGGGTAGCTGTCGTTCGCGTCCAGGGCCCGGCGGGCGTTCCGGTGGAGCGACTGCGCCCGCTTCACGGTGGTCCCGTCGGCGAATGCGCCGGCCGCATCCGTGGGCCCGTCCGTGCCGTCCGTCCCCCCGCTCAGGAAGAAGATGCGGCCCTCCCCCTGGATGTGAAGGGCCACGGCGAGCGCGAACTCCTGGTTCCTCCCGCCCTTGCCCTTCCCTTTCAGGGTCACGGTCGTCTCCCCGCCCGAGAGAATACAGGCGGGCGGCGCGACCGGAAGCCCGGTCGCACATACCTCGCGGAAGATCGCGGCGTGCACCCGGGCCGCCTCGCGGGTCTCCCCCTCGATCCGGGTCGAGAGCACGAGGGGCCTGTAGCCCAGGGATTCGGCCCTGCGGGCCGCCGCGAGCACGGCGGCCAGGTTGCTGCCCACGATCTCGTTCTGAACGTGTTCGAAGAGACGCTCTCCCTTCTTGGGGGTTTCCGGAAGCCGGCCCGCGGCACCCGCCTCGATCCTCTTCAGGACCGCCGCCGGAAGCCGGCCCGCGAGTTGGTACCGCCGGACGATCTCGAGGCAGTCGCCGAAGGTCGTGCCGTCCGGCACGGTCGGGCCGGAGGCGATGACGTCCAGGGGGTCGCCCACGACGTCGGACAGGATGAGCGTGACCACGGTCGCAGGAGCGCAGGCCCGGGCGAGCTGCCCCCCCTTGACCGCGGAGAGATGCTTCCGCACCGCGTTGATCTCCTCGATGGACGCCCCGCAAGCGAGGAGTTCCGAGGTCGCGGCCTGCTTCTCCTCCAGGCGGATCCCCTCGGCCGGCCAGGCGAGCAGGGCGGAACCTCCCCCGGAAATCACGCAGAAGACGAGATCCCGCTCCCCGGCCCGGCCCGCAATGTGCCAGATCGCCTCTGCGCCCCTCATGCCCGCCTCATCCGGGACCGGATGTCCGGCCTCCCGGATCTCGACCTTCTTCAGGGGGGCCGTATGCCCGTACTTCACGGTGATGCTGCCTGCCGTGAGCCGCTCTTCCAGGAGGCCCTCCAGGGCCGAGGCCATGGGCGCGGCCGCCTTGCCCGCGCCGATGACGAAAACCCTCTCGTAGGCGTCCAGGGAGTATGGCCTGCCGGCCACGGTGAGTTCCCTCCCCCGCCTGCATACGGCCCGTTCCACGGCCTTCCTCGGGTCCGCCGCATCGAGGCCGGCCCGGAAGATCGATTCGAGATGCTCTCGGGTTTCCGTCCTGCTCATAGTTCGGCCCGGCTGTTTCCGGCCCTGTTCGAAAGCGTGCCGTCGGGCATTGGATTACAGCAAGCTTTTAGCTTTTAGCTGTTAGCTGTTAGCTCTTAGCTCTTAGCTGTTAGCTGTTAGCTGTTAGCTCCCAACCACCACCACCCCCCCTATTCCGGGATGCGCGGCAAGGCGAAAGTCCCCTTGCGAGACTCTAAAGCCCAAGCAAGTCGCAGGCGTTCTGCCCGAGGATCCTCGCCTGAACGTCCCGAGACAGGCCCGCCTCCTCCATTTCGCTTCGGTATCGGGACGGCCGGATCAGGGGATAGTCGCTTCCGAACAGGATCCGTTCCGGGCCCAGGATGTCCACAGCGATCCGGTAGATTCTGGGCGCGTAAAGGAACGGTGAGGCCGCCGTGTCGTAGTAAAGGGAGCCCGCTCGCTTCGCCACGCTTTTCATCAGCTCGTAGAAGAAGAGGCCGCCCCCCCAGTGCGCAAGGACCAGGCGGACCTCCCCGGCCTGCTCCACGAACCGCCAGAGATCCCGAAGCCGCATGTCCGTCTTGCCCGGGTAGATGTGCCCCACGGACTCGTTCGCGTGCAGGAGGAGCGGAACACGGAATTGCCGGGCGACCCCGGCAAGCCCGAGAAGGAACGACCACTCCCTGCCGCCCATGCCGGACGTGTAGAACGCAGCCTCTCCGATCCCCTGCATCCCCTTCTCGAGGCCATCGGCCGCCGCCTGCACCGCCCCGCTCTCCCCGGAAAGGGAAGGCGTGTAGAAGGGCACGATCCGATCCGGGTGCCGTGCCCTGGCATCCAGGAGATATGCATTGGCCGCGCGGGACAGGCCGGCGTCCGCCCAGGGAAACCCGAACACGACCGATCTGTCCACCCCTTCCCGGTCCATGGCCTCGACGAGCTCCTCGGCATCGACCATGCGGGCGCCCGGATTCCCGTAAATCTGCCCGAAGGCCGTGTCCCGGGCCGCGTAGTCCTCCCGCTTCTCGATGACATCCGGAGGGAAGATGTGGGTGTGGAAATCAACGATCCTGAAGCCGGCTTTTGACATTCGAAGCCTGTCTGCAATAATGGGGTGCGCTCGTCCTTACCAGCAGGATATACCCTTTTGAAACGAGATTTTCCAGCCTGCAAACGGGCACGGCCGTGCCGCGATCGTCAATCTGAAGAGGAGATCCTTTCATGAGCCAAGAGAAGGTCCTTCTGTCCGAACTCGCCGAAGGCGTCCTGACCCTGACCCTGAACCGGCCCGACGCCCTCAATGCATTCAGCCGCGACCTCCTCGACACTTTCGCGGCAGCGATCCGGGAGGCGAACTTCAACCCGGATGTCCGTGTGGTGATCATCACCGGGGCGCAGGGGGCGAAGGCATCCTTTTCCACGGGTGCGGACTTGAAGGAGCGGGCGACCATGAGCGAGGCAGAGGTCAAGCGCTTCCTGTTCAACATCCGAAGCGCCTTCACGGCCGTCGAGAACATGCGGCAGCCCGCCATCGCGGCCGTGAACGGGTTCGCCTTCGGCGGCGGGCTCGAGCTTGCGCTCGCCTGCGACATCCGGATCGCTTCGACCGAGGCCCGGATGGGCCTCACCGAGACCAGCCTCGCCATCATCCCGGGCGCCGGAGGCACGCAGCGGCTTCCCCGCATCGTGGGGCTGGCCAAGGCGAAGGAACTGATCCTGACCGCGCGCCGGATCTCCGCGGAAGAGGCCCTGGCCATCGGGCTCGTCAACCGGGTGGTTCCCGCCGGCGGGCTGCTCGCCGCCTGCAGGGAGCTTGCCGCCGAGATCGCGCAGAACGGCCCGATCGCGATCCAGCAGGCCAAGTTCGCGGTGAACAAGGGCATGGATGCTTCGCTCGAGATCGGCCTGAACATCGAATCCGTGGCCTACTGGCACTGCATCCCGACCGAGGACCGGCTCGAAGGGCTCAAGGCATTCAAGGAGAAGCGCAAGCCGGTTTACAAGGGCCGGTAGAAGCGGTACCGCAAGGAACAGCCATCTGCCGCGGCTGAGCCGCGGGCGAAGCGGCGAGCTTGCTCGCCGTGACGACCGTCGGATCAAGCCGCCTGATGGACGGCGCTCTGCGCCGGCCTCAGGCGGCTGCTCCAGCCGCGGCAGATGGCACGGCGCGAAGCGTCCGCGCCATCTGCTGTTAGCAGAACAGCCAACGGCTATTGTCGGACTTCTCACGGTCAACCAACGTGAACGGCCCCGGCAAAGGGCCGAGCGGCATGTGCCTTCCGGGGGTCAAAGGGAGAGCGAGCCTGTGGGAACGGCAGAGGATTCGAGCCGGCGGCGGGAAGGCCTCTGGCGGCGGGTTCCGTCGAGCGTGACCCTGCGCGACGTGACCCTCCGAGACGGCCTTCAGTCCGAGGAGATCGTCATGGCTCTGCCGGAAAAGCTTGCCCTGGCCGACGCGATGATCGATGCCGGAATTCGGGAGATGGAGGTCACCGCCTTTGTCCATCCCGGGAAGGTCCCGGCCATGGCGGATGCGGATCGGCTCTGGAAGGAACTGCCCAAACGGCGGGCCGTCTCCTATTCCGCCCTTGTCTTCAACCCGAGGGGACTGGACCGGGCCCTCGAGGCCGGCGTCGACCGGATCGCCGTCTTTGTCTCGGCCAGCGACGCTCACTCGAGGAGGAACACGGGAAAGGGCACCGCCGCATCCCTGTCGGAGGCCCGGGAGGTGCTTGCCCGCGCCTCCGACGAAGGGATCGCAACCCGCGCGGGGGTGATGAGCGCCTTCGGCTGCCGGCTCGAGGGAAGGATCCCTGCCGAGCGCGTGACCGAGCTGGCCCGCGCCCTCTACGAGACGGGTCCGGACGAGATGACCCTGGCGGACACCTCCGGCACCGGGGATCCCCGGCAGATCCTCGAAAGGGTCGCCGACTGCCAGGCCTTCCTGGGCGATACCCGCCTTTCCCTCCATCTCCACGACGCGACCGGTTGGGCCCTGGCCAACCTGATGGCCGCACTGCAACTCGGGGTGGATACCTTCGACGTAACGCTGGGCGGTCTCGGAGGCTGCCCCTTCCTGCCGGGTGCGCCCGGCAACCTCGCCGTGCACCGGGTCGCCCGGTTTCTGGACGCGATGGGCATCTTTACGGGCGTGGATCTCGACAGGCTGGAAGAAGGACGTAAGAGCCTGGAGAGAATGGTGGACCGCTGAGGAAGTGCGATTTCGCGCCGCCGTCAGTGCAGAAAAGAGGCGGCCTTTTTCTCTTCGTAGGCGATCAGCAGCTCGATCTTCTCATGAACGTTCTTGAGCTTGAGCCAGGCCGCTTCGAGCTGTGCGATGTGAAGATCCCGTCGCAGGAACTCGACATAGGCCTCCAGGATCATCTCGCTCACCCGGTCCGCGGGGTCGAAACTCAGACCGTAGTGAAGGCAGCCCGCCGGATCCCTTTCCGGGTCCGCGTCCTTCCAGACAACCCGCGCGGCCAGCGTGAGGCTGTCCGCGCCGGCCGGAAGAGGCAGCTCGAAGACGATCGCGGACTCGACCTCGCCGATGGGCTCCCGGCTCTCCAGGTAACATCCCGATCTGGAAACGTTCAGAACACGGTACGGCAGGATCTCGCTTGCCCCGCCGGACTTTGCCTGCCGCACCGGAAGCCTTTCGTGCTCTCTTCTCTCCATGTCCCCCCTTCCTTTCCGCCGGGTCTCGGCAGCGGCGATCCGATCTCGTGTTTCCATGGCCGGCCTTCAAATGCCGTGCCACGAAGGGAGTGTGTGGACGCCAGGGAACGCGATCCATGGTTTCCCTTTTCGTACGGGGGATTACGGGAAGCGAAGGCCCTCCTCCAAGCCTTTCTCAGGACCTTCGCACGCGGGAAACCCGAAGGGAGCCGCCTCCCCTTTTCGCCAAGTTGTGGAATTCTTTTCCCTTGCGGCCATGAGAGGCTCGTTTTCAGAGGCCGGTCAAGAATGGCCGGATGAAAGGCAGGCGAAGCTCCGCCCTCTAGGCTACGATCTTCAGGACCACCAAGGTCAGGTCGTCCTGCTGGGCCTCCTGGGGATCCTCCCCGCCGATGTGCTCCCGGACGGCCTGGAAAAGCCCCTCGAGGATCTCTGCCGAGGGCCGGTGCCGGTGCCTGCGGATGGAGGCAAGGAACCGCTCCATGCCGAAGGGGGACCCCTGCGGGTCTTCCGCCTCCACCACGCCATCCGTATAGGCGACCAGCAGGTCGCCGGGGGATAGCTCCCGGGCTTTTTCCTCGAATTCCACCTCGGGCAGGAAGCCCACGGCCATCCCCTCCGCGTCGAGCAGCTCCGGCTCGCCGCTCGCCTCCCTGAGGAGCACGGCGGGGTTGTGCCCTCCGTTGGCGTAGGCCAGCCGCCGGGTGCGCGGAGAATAAAAGAAATAGGCCATGGTGAGGAAAAGCTCGGAGGAGGCGAGATCCTGGAACAGGACCCGGTTTACGTCCTCGAGCAGCCGGCCGGGCCGTTTTTGCCGGAGGGCCTCGCTGCGCAGGAGGCCCCGGGTGATGGCCATCATGATCCCGGAGCCGATGCTGTGCCCGCTCACGTCGGCGACCAAGATTCCCACATTCCCTTCGCTGTCGGGGAAGAAATCGTAATAGTCTCCCCCGACCTTCTTCGCGGGGGCGCAGCGGCCGGCCAGTTCCACGCCCGCGATGGCCGGGGCCTCCCTGGGAAGAAGGTTCCTCTGCACCGTCTCGGCGATCTCCATCTCCTTCTGGATGCGCTCGTTCTCCTTGAGATCCCGGACGAGGATACTGCTGTACACCGACAGGGCCGCCTCCGAGCTGATCGCCGAAATCAGCTTCAGGTCCCCGGCGTCGTAGGCCCTGCCCCCCGGCTTGTCCGCAAGGTTGATCACGCCGATGACCTTCTCCTTGACCTTGAGAGGGCTGACCAGCAAGGGCACCGACAGAAAGGAATCGGTCCGGTACTCCCCCCGGCCCGGCGAGATCTCGTCCGGCAGGTCGGCCAGGTTGTCCACGAGCAAGGGCTTGCCGGTCCGGAACACATAACCGCAGACGCAGTCGTTCCGATCCGCCGCCGGGCCGTCTTCCGCCGGTTCGGGCAGGCCCACCGAGGCCATGATGCGCAAACGGCCCTGGGCCGGATCCCAGAGAAGGATCGAGGCCTTTTCGGCCCCGATCACGTTCAGCGCCTTACGAAGCACGATCTCGCAGATCTCCCGGGTGTTGAAGACCGAGGCCATCTCCTCGCTGAGTTCGTAGAGCAGGTTCAGCTCCTCGTACTTGTTCAGGACCTCGCCCGAGAGGCTGTTGATGCTGTATTCCGCGTTGATCTTCTCGTTGATCCACCCGGCGGCCGCCTGAAGGCTTCGCCTGGCCCTGTCTGCGTCGGGCTGCTTTTTCATGCAGCTTCGGATCTCCCCGAGGCGCCAATCCTGGAGCCGGATCTCCTGGACGAGACCGTACTCTTCCATCTCGCCCCGCAGCCCTGCACAAGGGCAGGATTCTTCCCCTCCGGATCCCCTGTCCGGCGGCACCGCCTCGCAGGCGGAACCGTTTCCGGAAAAGCTCGCAAGGGCGCTGCCGTCCGGTCCGTGCAGCACGAAAGGGATGCAGGCGAGCGAGGAGAGGGTTTGCAGGAATCCGCGGAACTCCTCGGACCCGAGGACCTCGTGCAGCGAAACGCCGGGAGAGTCCTCCGGCATCATCGGACCTTCTCCTTGCCGGCGACGATCCGCATCCTCAGATCCGCCAGCCCTTCCCCCCCGTTCGCCTGCGCCCCAGGGCCCGGAAGTTCCCGGACGAGACGAAGGCAGTTCCACCGGGAGCCGCGCCTGCGGTAGGCGACCGAACTCATGATGGCCCGCATCAGGAAGAGGCCGTATCCGCCTTCGTTCGGCCGACGAAGGTCGGGAGGAGGGACCCGGGCGGGGTCAAAAGGCGCCCCCTCGTCGAGCAGGAGGATCGCGACGGCCTCGCCCTCGCGCGATAGAGAGATCCCGAGCCTGCCCGTCTGCGACGCCGGATAGGCGTACCGTATGATGTTGGTGCAGGCTTCTATGACGGCAAGCTCGACGAGATACCTCTCTTTCCGTCTCTCCCGGTACACCTCCTGCCGCGCGAGCCATTCCTGGACGAACCGGGATATGTCCGTCAGGCTGCGCGCCTCCGTCCTGAACCACCTGGTGGTCCGCTGCTTGCCCGCCAAGGCCGATGCCTCTCATTTCACCCGCAGGATCGCCGGGGGCGACCCGTCGCCCGCCGGCCTGAACCGCCAGATCACCCCGGGCCCGTGCATGGTCCAGAGGTCGTTCTCGTAGGTCATCCCCTCGGGCATGTCCGGGCCCTCCTTGAGCAGCCTCATCAACTCCTCCCCGTTCCTCACCCACTCCGCGCCCTGCGTATAGTGTTCACCGATGTGAGCGGCCAGGGCGCCGTTCAGCCTGCACATGAACTCCTGCGCGGCCGCCGCCTGCACCTCTTTCTGGATGCCGATGTACCTGGGCACGGCGACGACGGCGAGAAGGACGAGCACGAGCAGGATCATCAGAAGCTCGATCAGGGTGAAACCTCGATTCCGCGACATGGGCCCCTCCTGTCTCCACGGGCATTTCCGATGCCTTGCGTGATGTTTCCACTCCTACCGTAATCTCACTCCCTTCTATATATCGACCGGTTTGCCGGTCTTGTTGACCGCCCGGGCATCACCTGCTAGTCTTTGGCCGCGCTTTCGCGGCCAAAACGGGAACAGAAGGGTTGCTCATGGAGATCCGGGTCAGCGAGCACGGAAAGGTTCAGGTCCTGGCCTGTGACGGCAGGATGGATGCCCAGGTTTCCGGCCTCCTCAAGGAGCGGATCCAGGGACTCCTGGACGGGGGCGCCACCGAGATTGTTCTGGACCTGCAGGGCCTCGAGTTCCTGGACAGCTCCGGCCTGGGCGCCCTCGTTTCCTGCCTGCGGCGCATCCGGGAGAAGAAGGGCGAGATCCGGCTGGCAGGGCTCCGGCCCGAGGTGCGCTCCATCTTCGAGATCACACGGGTTTCACGCCTCTTTCAGATCCATGAGACGGTCGAGGACGCCCTGAAGGCCACCAAAAAGAAAAAGGGCTAGCGGCGCAGGAGTCGGCAATCGGGGGTCAGGGGTCAGCCGCTGCCTACTCAATCAGGCTTCGGTCGTATCCTTCCGGCGGCTCGAATCCCAGCAGGCGCAGGGCCGTGCCCGCGATGTTGCTCAGGCCCGCCCCTTCCACGTCCTTCCGCAGGACGTACTCCCCCTGGAAGCCCGGGTCGTAGACGATCAGGGGCACAGGGTTCAGGGTGTGTGCGGTCTTCGGGATCCGCTTGCCCCCCTGGAGGGTGAACATCTCGTCCGCGTTCCCGTGGTCGGCCGTCACCAGCGCGATCCCCTGCGTTTTCTCGACGGCCTTCAAGACCCTCTTCAGGCTGAGATCGACCGCCTCCACCGCCACCACGGCCGCCTCCAGGTTGCCCGTGTGGCCCACCATGTCTCCGTTGGCGAAGTTGATCCTGCCGCACCGCCAGTTCCCGGCCTCGACGAGCCGGATCGTCTCGTCCGCGATCTCGGCGGCCTTCATCCAGGGGCGCTGGTCGAAGGGCACCCTGTCCGAGGGGATCTCCACGTAGGTCTCCAGGGCCTCGTCGATGTACCCGCTCCGGTTGCCGTTCCAGAAGTAGGTGACGTGCCCGAATTTCTGGGTCTCGGACAGGGCGAACTGGGTGACGCGGCTCGCCGCGAGATACTCCCCCACGGTCTCGTCGATGGCGGGCGGATTGACCAGGTATTTCTTGGGGATCTTCAGATCGCCGTCATACTCCATCATGCCCGCGTAGAGCACGTCGGGCCGGCGCTTCCGGTCAAAGGCCCGGAAATCGTCCTCCTCAAAGGCCCGGGAGATCTCGATGGCCCGGTCCCCCCGGAAGTTGAAGAAGATGACCGCGTCGCCGTCCAGGATGGGCCCCACCGGCCGGCCCTCCTCGTCCACGATGACGAACGAGGGCATGTACTGGTCCGTGATGCCCGGCTCGCTCTCCCGGATACCGCGGACGGCCTCGGAGGCGGACCGGAACCGGTACGGCGCCTCTCCCAGGACGTGCGCCCTCCATCCCCGCTCGACCACGCTCCAGTCCGCCTCGTAGCGGTCCATGGTGGTGACCATCCTTCCCCCGCCGCTCGCCACCCGATAATCGCGGCCTCCCTCCCCCCGGCTCAAGTCCGCCAGGGCCGCCTCCAGGGGCACCACGTAATCCAGGGCGGAGGTCTCGCCCACGTCGCGCCCGTCCAGCAGGGGATGGACCCGCAGCCTCCTGACGCCCGACTCCGCCGCCTTTCGCACCATGGAGAACAGGTGGTCGATGTGGCTGTGCACGTTCCCGTCCGAGAGCAGGCCGATGAAATGAAGCGCGCCCCCGCCGTCGCGGCAGCGGCCCACGATCTCGCCCCACAGGGGCGTGCGGTAGATCCCGCCCGAGGCGATCTCCCGGTTGACGAGCTTGGCCCCCTGCTCGAAGACCCTGCCTGCGCCGATGGCGTTGTGCCCCACCTCGGAGTTGCCCATGTCTTCCCAGCTCGGCAGCCCGACGGCCGGCCCGTGGGCGAGCAGCCGCGTGTGGGGGCAGGTTGCAAGGAGATGGTCCAGGGTGGGCGTGCGCGCGAGGTGCACGGCGTTCGACTCGTCTTCTCTGCCGATCCCCACGCCGTCCATCACCACGATCAGGAGCGGGCCCGGCCTTCCCTGGAACTTCCGCCAGCGTCTCAGTTCTCTCATCTCTCACCCTGTCCCGTCATCGAGGGAAACACGTCGGTTCGTCAAAAGCATGACGTCGCGGCCAGGAAATCCAAGGACCGCCTTCCGGAGCACCTCTCCGATTTTCCATTCAAAAACAACCAGGTACCTCCCTCCGCGGCATCCCGTCCCGGCCCTGCCGCCTGGCACGTCCCTTGCTCCCGGTACCGCTTCGTATCCTCCCCCGACAGGGGGCCGTAATCAGGCGCATGGAGACCATCATGAGTTCACATCCCATCTCGGACATGATCTGGGCCCTGCCCCGGACGGAAGACTGCCTCGACCGGACGCAGGAAGTGGAGCGCATTCTGAAAAGACTCGCAGATTCGTTCACCCGCGTCAATGTCGCGGTCGACTTCCTTCACCTGCGTACCGACCCGGGTTCACGGCGGCCCGAACTCCAGCTCGCCTGCCTGATCAAGGATCGGATCGCGGCCATCCAGCGAGACGTTACCGAACTCTACTGCGCCCTGAACCGCCCCTTTTCCTGCGGGCCAGCGCTCGAGCAGTGAACATTCCGCATCACCGCCCCGCGCCATAGGCTCCACCCTGTCCTCTGCTCACAACGGCATCGAGACTCAGGCGGGTGCATTTTGAGGGCAGCCGGGATATAATCGGATTTCGCTCACCGAAGAACCCGGACCCCGCCGGGGAAACACACTTAGCTTTCCCTGGCCGGCCCGTCGCCGTCAGCCCGAACCAGGAGCAGGAAGAGATGCGCCTCGATCTCAACGTGCTGCTCTACGCCCTGCTCTTCCTCGTCCTCCTCGGCCTGTTCCTCGGCTCTCTGCTGAGAAGGCGAAGGGAGGAAAGAAGAGGCGGCGAAGACGCGGCCGCGCACGGAAGAGGGCACGCCGCGAGCCCGGGTGAGCCGGGGGAGCAGGCCTGAATGAAGCCGATCCTCTTTCGTTTCGCCGACGGATCCTACATCCACTCCGGCCATTTCCTGCTCTTCGTGGGCGGGCTCGCCGGCATCGCGCTCCTCGCCTGGGATCTGCGGAGGACCCGGGAGAGGCCCGAAGAGATCTACGGGCTACTCCTCGTCCTGTTTGTCTCGACCCTGCTGGGCGCCCGCATCCTCTACTGCATCGACTTCCAGGACAAGTACGGGTACGGGCTTGCGGATGTCCTCAAGTTCTGGAAGGGAGGCCTCGCCCTGCACGGAGGGGCCCTGCTGGGATTCGCGGCCTATGTCCTTTACACGGGCTGGAGGCGGCTCGACTTCTGGAGGACGGGCGACCTTCTCACCCCGCCCGCGGCCGCGTTCGTCTTCTTCGCGCGCATCGGCTGCATCCTGGTCGGCTGCTGTTACGGCGAGCAGTGCAATCCCGGCTTCCCCCTGGCCATGACCTTCACCTCGCCCTCCACCATGGCCCTCAAGAACGTGCCGCTCTACCCGACCCAGGCCCTGTTCGCGCTGAGCGCCGCGGTCGTGTTCGCGGTTACGTGGAGGTTGAGAAAGAGGAAAAGGTTCGACGGCGAGACGGCCCTCGTCGGAACCGCCCTGTTCTCGCTTCTCGCCTTCGCGGTCGAGTTCCTTCGCGGAGACCTGCGGGTGCTCTACAGCCTGGGCGGGATCATCCTCTCGCAGAACCAGGTCCTGAACGCCCTCATCTTTCTCGCCGCGGTTCACCTTTACATCTACCGCCGGACAGAGACCCGGGGCCTGCCGAACGTGACAAGGCCGGCGCCCTGACGGGCGCCGGCCTTGTCGAAACAGCCACTTCATCCTCGAAAGGCGCGATCCGCGATCGCCCCTTTCCTCGTTCTTACTCTACACCCTCGGCCGTGCCGGCCATGCAGCCGCTGGCGCACTCATCATCGCAGGCAGCGACCGACGTGGTCTTTGCGATGATCTTTGAGTTCCAGGGCGAATTCGAGAGGCAGGCAGCCTCGATGCCGGAAGGCAGGGTGCCGGTTCCGCAGAGGATCGATACGTAGCCCGTGCCGCCCGCAGCGGCCAGAATGGCATCGATCTCACCGGTGGTGTACTGGCAGATCGCGGTTCCGGCAGCAGCACTCGCATCGTAGACGCGGCCGGCAAGGCTCAGGCCCGGCAGCACGCCCGCCTTGAAACCGCAAGCCGCCATATTCAGAGGATTCCGAACCCAAAGGTCCATCGTGTAGAGCGAAGAGACGTCACCCACGCCGCATCCGCTCGTCGTGTCGGTGCCGGCAACCAGCGTCAGGCAGCCTCCGCCGGAGCCGAAGGTCGCCTCGCTCGAGCCGATGGAGACGGCCGTGTACTCGAAGCTGCCTTCACAGGCTTCCACGGTATAGGTGCCGGCTCCCCTGCTTGTGTTTTCCGGATTCCTGGCGAAGAACGTGTACGAGGCGTCCCCGCACGGCACACAGACTCCAACGGGCGAGCCGCAGTCCGAGTTTTGCGTGCAGGGATCCCCTGCCTTGTGCGGGTCAGAGGCGAGCGCGCACGACGCTGGTATCTGGAAATCCAGATACGCGAAGCTGTAAGAGCCGCTCGTCGGGGAGCCCGAGGTCACGCAGGCCGTGGCGTTCGAGTAGTTGCAAAGCGAGGACCCGTCATCGCTCGTGCCGAGCCGCATGTCCAACCCGGGCGACTTGCCCGCCATGGCCGCGGTCTGGACGATGGTCCAGGTGATGCTGCCGGCGCTGGCCGAGAGCGCGCCCGCAAAGATGAAGCTCGCCGCAAGAAGCGCTACCAGAAGTTCCTTCCTCATGTTGTCTACCCTCCTGTTTCAAGTTAAGTAGCTACTCTTTCCATCCCTCCTGATCCGTCTCTGGTCCGGTATCACCTCCTTTCCGATCGCCAAGAAGTTGCCCATCTGCCCAAACGCGGGACGGCCGGCTTGCCTTTCCCCGGCAACCCGGCCGTCTCTTTCACGAGGAGACCCGAGGCTTTCCGACCCCAGCTCGCGCTGGGTGTGGCCTTGACAAGGGAAATGCGCCTTCTCGGCACTGGCAAAGTGTGAGGGCCTTCTACCTCCTCTGATTGGATTGCGGCGGAATGCGGATCCGCCGTCTCTTCCGCGGAGGACCTGTCTCGTCCTCGAACTCCCGGCCCGTCCGGGATCCCGCACGGGCCGGGGAAATTACTTTTAATAGTACAATATTCTATCCTAAAGCCCGAACGATATCGAGTCTACACAGTTTCCGAAGGGCTTGTCAAGGAAATTTCGCAAGAAGAAATAATGTTTTGCAGGAATGCTTCTCTGTTCTATTCCATCGTTACCCCGCCGGCGGCGGCCCCTCGGCCCACGTTGACCCGGTTTTCTCTCCCGCCGTATAGTGCTGGGAGGCGGCCCCCAAGCGGAAAGGAGCCCCCGGAATTGCGCCGCGACCTCGCCGTATGCCTCTTGCTCGCTCTCTGCACGGCCGCCGTGTACGCACGGACGGCCCGTCACGACTTCGTGAACTTCGACGACGATCATTACGTCTACGAGAACCCCCACGTGCGGAAAGGCCTCGCCCGGGAGGCTCTCGGCTGGGCCTTCACCGCGGTGTGGTCGAGCAACTGGCACCCGGTCACGTGGCTTTCCCACATGCTGGACGTGGAGATCTTCGGCCTGAAGGCCGGCTGCCATCACCTCGTGAACGTCTTCTTCCACATCCTGAATGCCCTGCTGCTGTACCTGGTTCTCAAGGGCATGACCGGCGCGGCATGGCGAAGCGCGATGGCGGCCGCCCTCTTCGCCCTGCACCCGCTCCACGTGGAGTCCGTGGCCTGGGTCTCCGAGCGCAAGGATGTCCTGAGCACCTTGTTCTTCCTGCTCACCCTGTGGGCCTATGGCCGGTACGCCAACCTTCCGAGCCTGGCCCGCTACGTCCCGGTGTTGGCGTTCCTGGCCCTGGGACTGGCGGCCAAGCCGATGCTCGTGACCCTGCCTTTTGTTCTCCTCCTTCTCGACTTCTGGCCCCTGGGTCGGCTTCGGCTCGGCGGGCGGCCCGGGGGCAAGGGTCGCGGCACGTCCGCCCACAGAGGCAGGAAGGCCACGGAGCGAGGCCCGGGCGTTTTCTCCTTGCTCGTCGAGAAGATCCCGCTTTTCGCTCTCGCCGCGGCCTCCAGCGTGATCACCTTCCTTGCCCAGCATCGCGGCGGATCGACGCTCTTCACCCAGCTGGTGCCCCTGAGGTTCCGCGTGGAGAATGCGCTCATCAGCTACGCGGCTTACCTGGTCAAGACGGCTTGGCCGACCGGGCTGGCCGCGTTGTACCCCTACCGTGCGGCGCTGCCGCCCCTGCACTGGGCGGGAGCCGGCGTCGCGCTCGCGGCCATGACGGCCTTCGCCGTGCTCGCGGCCGGCCGCCGGGGCTACGTGACGCTGGGCTGGTTCTGGTACGTGGGAACCCTTGTGCCGGTGATCGGGATTGTCCAGGTGGGCCAGCAGTCCATGGCGGACCGCTACACCTACATTCCCCTGATCGGGGTGTTCATCATCCTTGCCTGGGGGGCGGCCGATCTCACGGCGCGCTGGCGGTACAGACACGTGTGGCTCGGGGGGTGCGCGACACTCGTCATCCTCGGCTGCATGATGAAGACGTGGGCGCAGGTGGGCACCTGGCGCAACGCAATCACGCTTTTCGAGCATACCCTGCGGGTGACCAGGAACAACGTGCCGGCCCACAACAACCTCGGGTATGCCCTGGAGAGAGAGGGTCGGCTGGACGAGGCGGAGGCGCAATACCGGGAGGCCCTTCGGATCGATCCGCGCTACTACCTTGCCCACAGCAATCTCGGCAACGTCCTCAAGGAAAAGGGAAGACTGGACGAGGCGATCCGGCACTACCGGGAGGCGATCCGGATTCACCCGCAGTTTGTACTGGCCCACACCGAGCTGGGCCTTGCGCTGGCCATGCAGGGCAGCGTGGCCGAAGCCGTTGCCAGCCATCGCGAGGCGCTCAGGCTCGCGCCCGAGGATCCGAACGCGCACAGCCGGCTCGGGGTTGCCCTGCTGGCTCAGGGCAGCATGGAGGAAGCCCTCGAACATTGCCGCAAGGCGGTCGAGCTCAATGGGGAGAGCGCGAGCCTGCGCAACAACCTGGGCTACGTACTGGCCCGGCAAGGCAGGGCCGAGGAGGCCGCGGCCGAGTACCGCGAGGCCCTGCGGCTCGACCCGAAGTACGCGAAGGCGCACGTCAACCTGGGCTTCATCCTCGCGGCAAAGGGAGATCTCGACGAGGCCATCGGTCATTTTCGCACGGCCCTGGCGCTCGATCCGGAAGACCCGGAGGCGCACCTGAACCTGGCCATGGCCCTGGGCCAGAAGGGCGGCGCCGGGGATGCGATCGATCACTATCGCGAGGCGATCCGATTGAGTCCGCAGGACCCCAGGGCCTACAACAACCTCGCGTGGATCCGGGCGACCCACCCGGACCCGGGTCTTCGCAACGGGGCCGAGGCGGTCGAGCTGGCCGAGAAGGCCTGCGAACTCCGCAACGAGAGGGACGTCCATCTGCTCGACACCCTGGCCGCGGCATACGCCGAGGCGGGCCGGTTCGCGGAGGCCGTTGCCGCGGTCGAGCAGGCCATCGAACTCGCGGATGCGGGCGGCCCGGCGGGCATCGTGCCCGAGCTCGAAGAACGATTGCGCCTCCACAAGGCCGGACTCCCGTACCGGGAGGTCAGGGAATCCAACGTGACCGCTCGACCGCAGGATGAGAAATGAGCCACACTGTCAGCCGGTCCCCGGAGCAGCCCGAGGGAAAAGAGAATGACCGTCGCGCAGGGAGTCTCGGCATGCGCCGTGACCTCGCCGTGCTCCTGTTTCTCGTTGCGGCGATCCTCGCCCTTTACGGACAGACGGCCCGCCACGAGTTCGTGTACTACGACGATGACCGCTACGTGTACGAGAACCCCGATGTGCGAAGCGGCCTGACGGCGCAATCCACGGTCTGGGCATTCACCACGATGTGGGCAGGCAACTGGCATCCGCTCACGTGGCTCTCGCACATGCTGGACTGCGAGCTCTTCGGCCTGCGCGCCGGGCACCATCACCTTGTGAACGTATTTTTTCACATCCTGAATGCCCTGCTGCTGTACCTGGTTCTCAAGGGGATGACGGGTGCGGTCTGGCGAAGCGCGATGGTCGCGGCGCTCTTCGCCCTGCACCCCCTTCATGCGGAATCCGTGGCATGGGTGTCGGAGCGCAAGGACGTGCTGAGCACCCTGTTCTTCCTGCTCACCCTGTGGGCTTACGGCCGGTACGCCGGATGTCCGAGCCTGGCCCGTTACGTCCCGGTCTTCGTGTTTCTGGCCCTGGGCCTGGCGGCCAAGCCGATGCTCGTCACCGTTCCGTTCGTGCTGCTGCTCCTGGATTATTGGCCTCTAGGGCGCCTCCGGTTCCCAGGGGCGACGGCGCTGCGACGCCTCGCGGAAAAGGTTCCCCTATTCCTGCTTGCCGGCCTCTCGTGTCTGGCGACCTTCGTGGCACAGCAGGCCGCGGGCGCCATGACCTGGATGCAGGTGCCTTTCCCGGTGCGCGCCGCCAACGCCCTGGTGAGCTACGCGGCTTACATCGGAAAGACGCTGTGGCCCTCCGGCCTGGCGGTCTTCTACCCTTACCCCGGCGCGATCCCGGCGACGCAGTGGGCCGGGGCCGCGCTGGTGCTCGCCGCAACGAGCGGCCTCGTCGCCCTGGGAAGGAGGAGGCGGCCGTACCTGGCCGTCGGCTGGCTGTGGTACCTGGGGACCCTGGTTCCGGTCATCGGCCTGATTCAGGTGGGCAAGCAGTCGATGGCGGACCGTTATACGTACATCCCGCTCATCGGCCTCTTCCTCCTGGCGGTCTGGCTCGCGGCCGACCTCGCGGCGGGCCGCCGCCACGGGCGCGTTGCGCTGGCGGGGTTGTCGTCGGTCGCCCTGCTGGCCTGCATGACGGCGACCCGGGCCCAAGTCGCCCACTGGCGGAGCAGCGAAACCCTTTTCGAGCACGCCCTCCGGGTAACCCGAGGCAATGCGATCGCCCACACAAACCTGGGGGTCGTTCTGCTGTCGGCCGGCAGGACGGACGAGGCGATCCGGCACTTCCGCGAGGCGCTGCGGATCGACCCCCGGGATGCCCAGACCCAGGGCAATCTGGGGATCGCCCTCATGCGACAGGGGAAAACGGAGGACGCCCTCCGGCATTGCCGGGAGGCGCTTCGTCTGAATCCACGGTCGGCCCTGTCTCACCTGAACCTAGGCGCGGTACTGGCTCAGGCGGGCAGGGGGGAGGAGGCCGTGACCCATTTTCGGCTGGCTGTGCACTTGGCCCCCCGATCGACCGAGGCCCGTTACAACCTGGGGCTCGCCCTGCTTGAGGCGGGAAACATCGATGAAGCGCTCGTCCGCCTTGGCGAGGCGCTCGAGTTGAACCCGCATTCCGGACAGATGCACCATACCCTCGGCCTCATCCTCTCCCGGCAGGGCAGGAACGAAGAGGCCCTCGAGCACTACCGGCAGGCGGCCCGAATCGATCCGAAGCTCGCCGAGCTGTATGCGGGGCATGGGACCCAAGCCCCGGACCCGGCGCGGGCGGAGGAGGAGACCGCCGCGTCGCGGGGCCCGTCGGGGCGCGATCCCGGCGCCGCCGGGGATCATTTAGACCAGGGCCTTTCGCTCGCCCGCCAGGGAAGGCTGGACGAGGCGCTTGCCGAGTTCCGCAGGGCGCTCGAACTGGATGGAGAATCCGGGGATATTCGGACGGCTATCGCCGTTTCCCTGGAATCCCGAGGCGATCTCGAGGGGGCCGTCCGCCACTATCGCGAGGCGATCCGCTTGCGTCCGCAGGACCCGAGGGCCTACAACAACCTCGCGTGGATCCTGGCGACCCACCCGGACCCTGCGTTCCGGAATGGCGCCGAGGCCGTCGAACTGGCGGAGAAGGCCTGCGATCTCACGGGAGAGAGCGACGTCAACCTGCTCGACACCCTGGCCGCGGCCTATGCCGAGGCGGGCCGGTTTGAGGAGGCCATCGCAACTTTGGAGCTGGCGGTCTCGCTTGCCCCGTCCGGCGGGCTTGCAGAAAGGATTCCGGAGCTGACGAATCGATTGCAGGCCTACCGGGAGGGTCGGCCGCACCGGGAGGCCCGGGCAGCCCCACGCCAGGGCCGGCCCTGAGGGAGAGGCAAGATGCAAACGGCCGCTTCTGAAGAAAGAAGGGAGATGCGCGGAGGCCTTCGGCTCTCCTGGGTCGCGGTCTGCCTGCTCCTGATTCTCTTCCTCACCGCTGTGGTCCGGATCCGCCTCCTCGAGGTTCCCCTGGAACGCGACGAGGGGGAATACGCCTATGCGGGCCAGCTCATCCTGCAGGGGGAGCCGCCCTACCGCAACGTTTACAACATGAAGATGCCCGGCATCTATGCCGCCTACGCGCTGATCGAGGCCGCCTTCGGCCAGACGCGGCAGGCCATCCACCTGGGCCTGCTCTTCGTCAACGGGGTTACCGTTCTCCTGGTCTTCCTGCTCGGCCGGCGCCTGCACGGCCGGGCGGCCGGGATTGCGGCGGCCGCGGCCTATGCCTTCCTCTCCCTGGGGCAGCCGGTTCAGGGGGTCTTCGCGAATGCCGAGCACTTCGTGCTTCCCTTCGCCCTCGGCGGGATCCTGCTTCTCTTGCGGCAGGGGCCCCGACCGGCTCTATGGCGCATTCCGGCAGCGGGCGTGCTTCTGGGGACCGGCTACCTGATGAAGCAGCACGGCGCCGCCTTTGCAGCCTTTGCGGGCCTGTATCTTCTCCTTTCCGAGCTTCTTGCCCGGCCGGTCCGGTGGAAGGGCCTCGCGGCGAGATGCCTCCTTTTTCTCGCCGGCGTGCTCTTGCCCTTCGGCCTGACGTGCCTGATCCTGTGGCGGGCCGGGGTGTTCGAGAAGTTCTGGTTCTGGACATTCCGGTACGCCAGGGCCTATGCCTCCGGGCTGCCCCTTTCGGACGGCTGGCACAATCTCAAGGGAATGACGGAGATTCTGGTCGCCTCCGCGCCGCTGGTCTGGCTTCTGGCCGGTGCGGGCCTGGCCGCGCTCGCATGGAACCCGAAGGCGAGGAAACAGAGCGCCTTCGCGGCCGGGTTTACGGCCTTCTCGTTCGCGGCCGTGTGCCCGGGGCTCTATTTCCGCCCGCACTACTTCGTCTTCCTATTGCCTGCGGCCTCCCTTCTGGCAGGGATCGCGGTCGGCAGCCTGGAAGATCTCTTCGCCCGATTCCGCCTCGCCCGGCCGGGCCGCGCCCTCGCCCTGCTGCTCCTGGCCGGGTCGATCGCCCACGGCGCATACGCGCAGCGCAGCTTCCTCTTCTTTCTGGACCCGTTCATGGCAAGCAGGATCGCATACGGATTCAACCCCTTTCCCGAGTCCCTGGAAATCGCCCGCTACGTCCGGGAACACACGAAAGAAGAGGACCGCATCGCGGTGATCGGCTCCGAGCCGCAGATCTACTTCTATGCCGCCAGGCGGTCCGCGACCGGACACATCTACACCTATGCGCTGATGGAAGACCACGCCTTCGCCCGGGACATGCAGCGGGAGATGATCCGGGAAATCGAGTCGGCCCGGCCCGAGGTCCTGATCTTCGTGAACATCCCCTGGTCGTGGCTGGCCGGGCCGCATTCGATCCGCGACATCTTCGTGTGGTCCGAAGGCTACCGGGATGCATTCTACGAGACAGCCGGTATAATTGAACTGGTCTCCATGAACCGGACCCTGTACCGCTGGAACGAAGAGGCGAGAGGGTATACGCCGAAATCGGAATACTGGGTGGCGGTCTTTGCCAGAAAGCACTGATCGCCTTCGCGGCCCCTCCTCGAGGTGATCATGTTCCGGGACAAGAAGGTCGTGGTCGTGATGCCGGCCTACAACGCGGCCCGGACCGTCCGCAAGACCTATGAAGAGCTGATGCAGCAGGGGGTGGTGGACCGGGTGATCGTCGTGGACGATGCCAGCCAGGACGAAACCGTGGAGGTGGCCCGCTCGCTGCCCGGCGTGCGGGTCCACGTGCACCCGGCGAACCGAGGATACGGGGCGAACCAGAAGACCTGTTACCGCCTGGCCCTGGAGGAGGGGGCCGACATCGTGATCATGGTTCATCCGGACTACCAGTACACGCCCAGGCTGGTGCCGGCCATGGCCGCGGTCATCGGAAACGGCCTGTATCCCTGCGTGCTCGGGTCCCGTATCCTGGGCGGCTATGCCCTGCAGGGGGGCATGCCCTGGTGGAAGTACGCGGCCAACCGCTTCCTCACCTTTGCCGGCAATCTGCTCATGGGCGCCAAGCTTTCCGAATACCACACCGGGTACCGCGCCTTCTCGCGCGCCTTGCTGGAGACGATCCCCATCGAGACGAATTCGGACGACTTCGTGTTCGACAACCAGATGCTCGCCCAGATCCTCTGGGCCGGGCACACCATCGCCGAGATCACCTGCCCGACCAAGTACTTCCCGGAGGCATCCTCCATCAACCTGAAGCGCAGCATCAGGTACGGGCTGGGTTGCCTGGCCACGGCGCTCACCTTCCGACTCGCCCGGATGGGGCTGATCCGGTCCAGGCTGTTCCCTTCAGGGAAGCAATCCACCGCCAACGAAGCTGGGGGATAGCATCCCTCTCTACCCATCCCCGGGGAGGCAGCGGGTCTTGCGATTCTACGAGGGATCGAGCAACCGGGACATCGCAAAGCTTCTCGACGGCATTCTTCTGGGAGCGGTTGCGTGCATTCTCCTTTACACGGTGTTCGGTCTGGTTCTGGTGCGCATGCGCGCGGACATGATTTCCGCCGAGATGGAGCTGTTCTTGCGCAACGGCCTGCACCCCCTGATCGCACCGGATGACCCTTATCTGCAATCCTTGCGGCGCCAGCTCGCCAGCGCCCTGTTCTTCGGCGTCCCGCTCGGCGTCCTGACGGCCCTCCTGGCCGGGGCCGTATCGATCGTCCCGTGGGCCCGGGGCCGGTGGGGCATGCCCATCGAGCCCCTGCTCAGCCTGGTGCTCGTCCCGGCTGTCCTGTTCCTCACCTTCAGCGGAGAGGCGCCCGCGCTCTCCGTCCTGTGCGCCGTGCTGACCCCCCTTTTCTTCTGGATCCCATGGATTCAAGTGCAGAAGCGGCGCGAGCCCAGGAAAAGGAACGGCCTTCGGGCGGCCTGCTTCGTCGCGTTGTTCCTCCTGCCCTTGGCCACGTTCCAAACCGTCTCCTCCCTCGGGGTGCGCAACCTGCTGCTGGGGCTGCCGGCCGGAAACCTGCTGATCGACTTTTACTACGATCACACCCTGCTGGCCGCCCAGGTGATCAAACCCCCCGTGTATCAAACGCAGAAGGCCGTCGCGGTCCCGCAAGAGGTGCGTCTCGCCGAACCGCTGCCCTGCGGGACTCTGCTGATCCGGCACCCGGACCCCTGCGGCGTGGCGGGCGCATCGCTCGTAATGAGCAGGCAGGGCCTGGATTGCCCTGCGTATCTCCTCTCTCCCGCAGAGGCCGAAGAGAGCGGACAGATCGTATTGCGGAAGGCAAGCGAACGGTTTGACCGGAACAAATCGCTCCGCAGGGGCATCCGCTGGTTCTTCCGGCTGGGCCTCACGGCCGCTTCGCTCCTTCTCATCCTTCGCTTCGCCGTGTTCCTGGAGGATCTCTTCCAACGCCGGAGGACCGCGGCCCTGGCCCTTCTCCTCGCCGGGCTGCTTCCGCCCGCCCAAGGCCTTTACAGTCAGCACCTTCTGCATGCGCTCAAGGCCGACCCGAACCGAACGGCGCGGGAATACGCTTCCTCAGCGAGCGCGACCAAGCGCTATCTCAGCGTGGTGCACTGCCCGTGGGATCTCCCGGCTGAGGATCTCGTGCGGCTCTCCACGGACCCGAACCCGAGGGTGCGCCACTTTGCATTCATCGCCATGGGCCTGATCATGGACCCGGCGTTTCTTCCGGCCCTGCAGGAGGGGGTCCGCGATCCGGAGCAGATCGTGAGGACCAAGGTGTATCAGGCGCTCGGCAGGGTCGGCCGGGAGGACGCCCTTCCCTGGCTCGACCGGGCCATCGAGCAGGACCCATCCTGGTACGCGCGGGTCTATGCATACGAGGCGCGATGCGATGTCGAGCGCATCTACGAGATCGTGGAAACCGATTGAACCTATGCCGCAAGCAACCCGTTCACAAGACCGCACGGAAACGGCCCGCAGGCACGAGATTCCGATCGTCCTTGCGTTATGCCTGGTGGCCGCGGTCCGGGTGTTCGTCTACAGCGCCGCGTTCCCCTTCTTCAACAACGTGGACGAGCAGGCGCATTTCGATCTGGTGTACAAGTACTCGGTCGGACACGTTCCCGGCAAAGCAGTCGAGCCTTACAGTGCGGAGGCCGCGGAACTCATCGTTCTCTACGGCACGCCGGAATACTTCCATGGGACCGCCCGTTTTCCGGGCGGAAGGGTCCCCCCGCCCGTCTGGACGATCCCGGGGGTGCGCTCGACGGCGGAGTACCGGGAAGCGGTCTCTCACTGGCAGGGCAAGGGAAATCACGAGAGTGCCTCGTTTCCGGCCTACTATGCGCTCGCCGGCCTGTGGGCCGCGGCCGGGAGGGCGGCAGGCCTGGAGGGCGGCGTCTTCCTTTACTGGATCCGCTTCCTGAACGTTCCGCTTGTCGTTGCGCTCGTCTGGCTTTGCTACCTCATCGGAAGGAGCCTTGCCGCCGAGCATCCGCTGCAGAGGCTCGGGCTGCCGATCCTCGCCGCCTTTTTCCCGCAGGATGCCTTCTATTCCCTCAACAGCGACGCCCTCTCGCCCGTGCTCTTCGCGCTCTGCCTGTTCATGCTTCTTCCGATCTGCTTCGAGAACCGGTCTTTCCTCTACCACGCCGTGGCCGGCCTGGCCGCGGCCGCATGCTTTCTCGTCAAGATGTCGAACCTGGCGGCGCTGGTGTTACTCGCCTTCCCCGTGGTTCTGAAGGCGAAAAGGCCGCTCTCGGAGGGCCGGCTTGCCGAATGCCTGCCAAGACGGGCGGTCCTGCTTGTCGCCTCCCTCGCTCCGATCGGCCTGTGGCTGGCGAGGAACTGGGTTCTCTTCGGGGACCTATCGGGCTCGGCACGCAAGGCCGAGCACCTCGGCTGGACCTTCAAGCCGCTGGGCCGGCTGTTGGATCATCCGATCTTCACGGCGAGCGGGCTCCTCACCTTTCTCCGGGGCGTGACCGAGACCTTCTGGAGGGGCGAGTTCGTCTGGCACCTGGAACGGATCCATTCGCCGTCGATGGATCTTTTCTATGTCTCCTCTTCCGCGGTCTTCCTGGGGGTTTCTCTTCTCACGCTGGCTGCGGGGCGCACCGGCTCCGCCGCCCGGTACCGTTTGCTCATCGGGGCGAGCTTCGCCTCCGTTGCCGTCTCGGTCCTTCTCCTCGCATGCCTTTCGGTGGTGTTCGATTTCGGAAATTGCTGGTTTCCTTCCCGCGAGGTTCCCTACTTCCTGGCCGGCAGACTGATTCTCTGTGCGCTTCCGCCCTTCCTCGTCCTGTACGTGGATGGTCTCGGACGGCTCTGCCCGGGGAAGAACCGTCCCGTCGCGGCCCTCGCGATCCTGTCCGCCATCGCGCTGGCAATCACGATCTCCGAATGGAAGATCACCCGGGACGTGTTCCTGAGCCCTTACAACTGGTTTCACTTGAGGGGATGAGCCTGTCGACCCTGCGGCTCTTTCCTCTTCATGAGCAGGATGCCGTGTTGTTGGGTCGCAAGGGGCATGGCGCCCACCACGCCGACGGGCTCGTATGCCTCCATGATCCAGGCAAACAGGGCCTTCCCATAGTCTTGCCCGAAGAAACGGAACCCGAATTCCGACGTGTCCTTGTGCACGAGCGAGATCCAGTCGGGCGGGTTCGCCCGGAAGGCGTCGAGCATCTTTTCCTCTCCGTAAAGGATCATCTCGGTGGGCATGAAGTTCGTGTAGGGCGTCGGATTGGGCCGCCGGAGCAAGTAGTTGAGCATGACCCCCTCGGGCAGCGCGGCCACGGTGTGCCCCTCGCGGATCATGGCCGGGAAGACCTCGAGGGCCTTGTTCACGAGTTCTCCCCGAACCGGATCCGCCCGCAGCCGGTCCCCGAACGGGCCGGCCACCCATCGGTCTTTTCTGGCCAGGATGTCGCCCTGCATGCCCAGGTAGGCAAACACCAGGCCGCCGATCAAGACAGAGGCGCCCGCACGGAAGACCTTGGCGGATCCTCCGTATCGCCTGATGGCCGAAGGGATCCAGCCCACCAGCGCAACGACCAGCACCAGGGTCGCGGGCATGGCCAGAACAAAGCCGTAGTGATAGATGCGCACATTCAGGACCATCTTCCCCAGAAGCGCCAGGGCAAAGGCAACCAGGCTGATCTGCCGGATCAGACGCTCCCTTGCGGCGATCCCGTTCCGGGGCCTGAAGAAGCGAACCGCCAGCGCAGCCCCCAGGATCCCGAGGGCCGCCGGGAAGCCTCTGGCCGCCTGCCTCCAGGCGACGGCGTCCCGGAATACCCAAAGCGTGCCGGAAAGGACAACCATCGTGAGTCCGGCAGACAGGATCTCGCGCGACCGGGCCTTGCCCGCCGCCAGCCCCAGCAAGGCGATCGGTACCACGCAGGCGGCATATCCGCCGGTCCAGGCCGCCATGAGGCCGAGGTTGCCCCGGACGTCGGTCAGCCCCAAACCGGCCCGGAAGAATGGGAGGCTCCCCAGTTCCGGGTTCACGACCGCCACCCAGGAGCCGAGCGTTCCCTCGAGGGCCCGGCCTGCCGGCATGCCCAGGGAGAGCAGCAGGAATGCGAGCAGCGGTGGGGCGAGGAATCCTGCCAGGAAGCGGCCCGCGTCCCGGGGTCGCAGAGGCCGGTCGTCTCCTCTTTTTAGGAGTCCGAGGACAAGGGCGGCCAGCGCTCCCGCCGCGGCCGCGACGAAGACCTCCGCCTTCGTAAGGAACGCGAGCCCGAGAAGCAGGCCGCCTGCGGCGAGCATCCCGGAACCCTGCCGAAAGGAGTGCCACACGCATACGATGGCTGCCAAGGAAAGGAGGAGGCCGTGGGTCATCTCGTGGGCGTACGGGCAGACATAGTTGTAGTTGCCGATGCCCACATACTGGCCGAAGGCGAAGAGGAGGAGAAAGACCAGGCAGGCCGCGAAGGCGGCGAACCGCCCGCCTGCCAGCGTGAAGACATGATGCAACAGGCAGACAAGCAGGCCCAGCCAGAAGAGGTTGAGCACCACCAACGTCCGCAGACCGACGCCGAAGAGATGGAAGGCCAGGGCGTTCAGATAAGGCGAGAGCGGGCCGTTGTAATAAGCGAGGTCCGCGTAGAGGGCCCGGCCCTCCGTGATCTGCCAGGGCAGGTAGAGTTGCTGGCCGAAGTCGACCAGCACGTCCGGCCAGGCGCCCCAGGTCCGCCAGGCCATGACCCCGGCGGCAAGCAAGAGGACGAACGGTCCCGCCGCGAGGGAGGCGGCGGAGGCCCGGCTTGGGGCGCCGTCACCCGTCAGGCCGTTCGGATCCGACTCGGATGAAAGGTCGCCCTGCACTTCCGGCCTTCTCTTCATCTCATGTCTCACCCGGGAGAACCCGTTCGCCTGCGGCAGCCTGGAAGGGGGGTGCGAAACCACACAAAGGACGCCGCCGCGATTATCTTGCGCGACCTATCGGAGGTCAAGTTCAAGCCGCCCTTCGGTTGACACACGAGCCGTTGCCCCCCTATCCTTTCCCTGTGAAGAAACAGCCCGATCCTCCCCCGCAACCTCGGACCGTCACGGTCCGCGCCCGTTTCTCCGAGCGCGCCCGCAGGCTGCTGCCGGCGGCGACCGTATCGGTCGGAGCGGCCCTGGCGTTGCGGCGGCTCGACGATTTCGACACCTGGTGGCACCTGGCCTCGGGGCGCTGGATCGCAACCCACCGGGCGATCCCGACCAACGACACCCTTTCCTACACGGTGCCGGACCATCCCTGGATCAATCTGCAGTGGCTCTTCGACCTGGCGCTCTATCTTCTGCACTGCCTGGGAGGCGCCGACCTGCTCGTCCTTGCCTCCGCGGCCGCATTCACCGCCGGCGTATGGATGCTCATGAAGAACCTGCGCCGATCGCTCGACGAGGTGTCGGCCTCGATTCTATGCCTCTGGGCCATTCTCATCGCAGAGGAACGATTTCAGATCCGGCCGGAAATGGTCTCCTTCCTCCTGCTTCAGGCCGTGCTCGCGATCCTGATGAGGGCTCGGCGCAACGAAGGGCGCACCCTTTGGCTTCTGATTCCGGTCATGCTCCTCTGGGTCAATTGCCACTCCCTCTTCATCGTCGGGCTCTTCTGCATCGGCTGCGCCGTTGCGGGCGCCCTGGCGGCCAGGCTCCCCGTTCTGCCCCCGGGCTGGCGCGAGGCCTCCCGGCTCGGCCCGGAGGCGACCCGGCGGCTTCTGATCAGTGCCGCCGCCGCGGCGCTCGTGACCCTGCTGAATCCCTACCTCGTGGAAGGCGTTCTCTTCCCGTTCAAGCTCATGTCCCGCCTGGATGCGTCAAACGCCGCCTTTCAGATGATCGGCGAGTTCCGGCGGCCCTTTTCCGGCTACTTCCCGACCTTCTCGATCGGGGCCTATCAAACCTTCTTCTTCGTCAGCCTCGCGGTTGCCTGCGCGGCTGCGGCTGCTGACTGGCGCGGAGCGAATGGACGGGGGGCATCGGCACAGGCCTCGCCGCCGGGCTTCTCCATGGGCTGGCTGCTCACCTTCCTGGGCCTTGCCCACCTCTCGCTGCTCGCACGCCGCAACATGTGCCTCTTTGCCCTCGGGGCCGCGCCGATCGTGGCTGTCTACCTGGCCCGGATCGGAAGCAGGGCCGGGCCGCGCCTGCGCGCCGCGTATTCCACGGCCGCAGCGGCAGCGGCGCCCCTGTTTCTTGCAGTCTGTGTCGGGCTCATCGGCGCGGCCGCGACCAACACGTACTACTGGAGGGACGGCACCCTGCGCGAGTTCGGGCTCGGCACCCTGGAGGTCAACTTCCCGATCCGCGCCGCCGCCTTCGCCCGGGAGGCCGGCCTGCCGCCCCGGCTCTACAACGATCTCACCGCCGGCGGCTATCTGACCTGGGATGCGCCGGTCGAGGGCGGCGTGTTCATCGACGGCCGGCTCGAGGTCTACGACACCGAGTTTTACACCCGCTACGTGTCCGCCTTCACGGACCCCGGCCTCTGGCGGCGGCAACTGGAAAGGTACCGGGTCGGCACGGTTCTCCTCTTTCACCGCTGGCAGAACCGGCACGGGATGATCCGCTCCCTCGTGCCCGACCCGGAATGGACGCTCGTCTTTCACGACGAGGTGGCCGTGGTCTTCGTGCGAAACCGGGGGAACGAGGAGACGATCCGGAAGGCGCGTGAACTCTACCCCGCCTGGCGGGAGCGGATCTTCGCGGACCTGGCCGCGCCCACGAACCCCTGCCAGAGGCCCCTGGGCCGCGTGCAGGCGCTCACCAGCTATGCGGAACTCCTCCACCTGATCGGCGAGACCGAAGCGGCGATCGAACTCCAGGAGCGGCTGCTGGGGTTTCCTCTCCGGCCCGAAGAGGAGGGCCGGATCCGGATCGTCATCGGCTTCCACCTGGGAAGCAAGGGAGACCTGAAAGGGGCGCTCGGGCACCTGGAGCGGGCGGCCGAACTCGACCCCTCGAACCGGCCGCTCAAGGAAACGATCCAGGGCATCCGGAACGCCGAGCCCGGTCTGTGAGGTGCACGCCGCGACGGCTTGCTGTGCCTTTCTCGGTTCGCGGACAGCCCGGCCCCTACAGCTTGAACTCTCCCAGCTCCACCAGTTGGTCGCAGGACGGCTTGTAGCCCATTCCGCAGGCCGTGAAGAGCTGCTTGGCCGCCAGGTCCTGATCCCCCTCGTGCAGGAAGATCATGGCCCGGCCGTGGAGGGCCATGGCCAGCTCCGGGTCCAGGCGGAGCGCCTCGTCATAATCTTTGAGGGCCTGATCGTAGTCGCCCCGCGTCATGTAAACAAAGCCCCGGTTGCCGTAAGCCACGCCGAGATTGGGGTCCAGTTCGATGGCCTTGTTGCAGTCCTGGATGGCGCGGTCGAAGTCCTGCTTCCAGCCGTACGCGGTCCCACGATTGACATAGGCGCGGGCGTATTTCGGGTCCAGCTCGATCGCCTTGTTGCTGTCCTCGATCGCCTTGTCGTATTCCTTGGTCATGATATAGGCATAGGCGCGGTTTCCGTAAGCCTTCGTATAGGAAGGATTGATCTCCAGCGCCTTGGTGTAGTCCGAGATCGCCCGCTCGAAGGCCCCCTTGCGGCCGTGGGCGACCCCCCGGTCGAAGTAGGCGGTCGCATACTTGGGGTCGATCTCGATGGCCCTGCCGTAATCCTCGATTTCCCGGTCGTATTCCTCCTTCAGCCCGTAAGCGATTCCCCGATCCTTGTACGCCACCGCGTTCTTCGGATCGATCTCGATGGCCCGGGTCAAGTCGCGGACCGCCAGATCCAGGTCTCCCTTCTGCCGATGGGCCAGCCCTCTGCGGTGGTACTCCTCGGCAGACGCCAGGGGGGCATCCTCCTCCGAGATATCGCCCCCGACCGCCGCCTCCCCCTGCCTTTCCGGAGGGGGAGCCTCCCCCCCGTCGCGCCGGGGGTTCATGTAGCCCAGGTAGGCCCCGATGCCGATGACCAGAACGACTGCCGCGATCAGCCCGAACCGTTTCATGCCGCGCTCCTCCCAAGGCTTTTGACGTTCTCGAAAAAAAGTTTACCCGAATCCGATCGACAAATCCATCACGAGGGCGAACCACGCGTGCACGAAGGCGCAGTAGATGAAGGAATCCACGAGGTAGGCGTAATACCCGAACAGGAGCCCGAAGAGAATCGATCCGTAAAGTTCGAAGGGCGGCTTTCCGAGATGGAGGATCACAAAGGGAATGAGCTGCACGTAGACGGCGTATACGCCGATGTGCCGTTTCAGGCCGAGCAGGAGAAAGCCCCGGGTGACGAACTCCCAGCCCCAGAGAGAGATCAGGTACTGCAGAAAGAGCAGGGAAAGCTCGCGGGCGCTCCGCGGGCTCCCTCCGTAGTAGGCCGCGATCGATTCCAGCCTCCCGCTCAGGAAGGCCACCATGCCGAAGCCGAACAGGAAGACGGCGAATACGGGAAGGGCGAGCTTCACCCTGCCGAAGCTGAGGCCGTAACGGGCCGGATTCTCCCGCGCAAGGAGCAGGAAGGCCAGAGGCGCGAGGAAGAGCACGATCAGGGAATAGAGGGAATCCGTTCCGACATGCAGAAGGGCGCCCAGCGGCTCAAGCTCTGATTTCAGGGCCAGGGAGAGATTCCTGTCTCTCCAGGCGGCCAGGCAGATCGTGGCCGTGAGGAAGACCCCGACGGGCAATGCGGGCGTTTTCAGCCTCCGCGCTTCCTCCAGGAAGCCCTGCAGAATGGCCGCGGCAAACCTCAGTGGATCCCCCGGCTTGAAAGAACGAGGGGGCAAGCGAAACAAGGCGCGCATAGGGACCCTTCATATCGTTCACGGCACGGAAAGGCAAGCTCTCGACGCAGGGGTCCGGGCCTGTTCCCTTCTTCCCCCCGACCGGATAGAGTGTTTGTCATGGAGAGAAAAAGACGCCTGCTCGGGATCCCCGCCGTTTTCCTCACGGCCGCGGCGCTGGCTTGGGGATGCGGAACCGACACGACGCCCCCCGAGGCCGGCCCGTCCGCTCCGCGGCCGGAGCCGCCCTACGACTGGGCGGACCCCGACCTCCCGGCCCGCCTGGAAGAGGCCCTCGGGCTCTGGGCCGCCGATTTCGGGCTTCACGGCGCCGCGGCGGCCGTCTGCACGCCGGGATGGCTCGACTGGTCGGGGAGCACCGGCATGGCGGACGAGGGACGAAGGGTGCGCTTCGCAATCGACACCCCGGCCCGCATCGCCAGTGTTACCAAATCGTTCACCGCAGCCCTCGTCCTGCAGCTCGTGGACGAAGGGCTTCTCACGCTCGACACGCCGCTGGCCTCGTTCGTGCGGGATTACCCGAACGGAGAGGCCATCACCGTCGAGCACCTGTTGCGGCACCGCAGCGGAATCCCGGAGATCCACACCGTGGACGCCTTCTTCCTGCTCTCCCTGCTCCTGCAATCGGAGAGGTGGTTCACGCCCGGGGAAATCCTGGAATGGACCTGCCTGCCGATCCCGATTCTCGACATCCACCGCAACGAACTCATCCCGAGGGAGCCGGTCACGTCGCCGGGCGGGGACTTCCACTACTCTCAGTCCAACTACATCGCGCTCGGCATCGCGATCGAGGAGGCTACCGGCCGCGCGCTCTCCGACCTTTACCGGGAACGCATCTTCGAGCCGCTGGGCCTCACCGAGGCCTGCCTGCCCGGGAAGGACGCCCCGTTCGACCCCTGGGGATACACCGACCTCCTGGGACTCCTCGACCGGGAGTTCCCGAGCAAGTACCTCGGCCGGTCGGCGAACTGGCTGAACAGCGCGAGCTGGTCCGCGGCGGGCATCGTCGCCACGGCCCGCGAACTCACCCTCTTTCTCTCCGCGATGCTCGAAGGGCGGCTCCTCTCCGGCGAGGGGCTCACGAAGGCGACCGACTGGAGGGAGACCCGTCCCGACGGGGGCGGCGGCCAGTACGGCCTGGGGTTGTTCCGGAGCCGCCGCGAGGATTTCAGCGCCATCGGCCACACCGGCGCAATGCCCGGCAGCGGAGCCGTCATGCAGTACATCCCGGAGCTCGATGTCTACATCGGCGCGGTCACGAACACGGACTTGACGGGCCCCGCCGCCTCGGCGCTGCCGGAGCGCATCCGGCGGGCACTGCTCAGACGGTAGGCTTTCTTCTCAGAAGCGACAGCCGCCGCACCGCCGGGATCACGGCCGACACCTTCTCCAGATCATACTCATCGATCACATATCGCACGGCAAGGAGGGCGTAGGCCGCCCCGTACAGCGCAGCCTGCGCCAGCACCCCCCCGACGCCAGCCGGCGGACTCCGGTGGTGAAGCACGCCCAGCAGCACCCCCGGCAGGAGCAGCAGCAGGATCTGCGCCGCCACGCGCCGGTTGATCAACCGGCTGAAGGGGATCCTGAAAATGCGGGTCGAGTGCAGGAGATAGACGCCGCCGCCGAGGGTGTAGGCCATTGCGGAGCCCGCCGCGGCGCCGAGGACCCCGAAGAAGTGCACCATGGCGACGGACAGAGAGGAGCACAAGACGATCTGTACCACCGAATAGACGGTGTTGATGTAGGGCTTTCCGATGCCGATCATGACGCTCGCCCCGGAAAAGGAAAGCGTGAGCCAGAAGTAGCCGACCAGGAGGAGCTGGAGCACGCGCGCACTGAGTTCGTAGCCGTCCCCCATCCAGAGCCGGACCACGTCCGCGGCCATGACGCCCATCACCGTGAAGACGGGCACGGCCAGGAGCGCCGTGTACTTGATGCCCCGCAGGATGAGCTGGTGGATGGCGTCCATGCGGTTCTGCGCCATCAGCTCGGAGGCGGCGGGCAGGGAGGCGAGCGAGACCGCCGAGGGAACGCGGGCGGAAAAGCTGGCCAGGGTGAAGCCGACGGTGTACACGGTGACGTTCGCGATGGGCAGGAAGATGCCGAGGATCAGCTTGTCGAGCACGCCCATGTTGCGGGCGGCCAGTTGATTGATGAACATGGCGAAGGAGAAGTTCACGATCTGTTTGAGCTCCTCCTTCCTGAAGACGCGGGGAAAGAACCGGACCTCGGGGAGCATGCGCCTGACGATCCGCATCTGGACGAGAAAGCTCAGCACATCCATCAGCGTGGCAAACAACATGAAGGCGACCAGCTTGTAGCCCAGGTGGATGAGCAGGATGCTGCCCGAGTAAGTGATCAGGGCATTGACGATCGAGATCGTGCGGGAGATGTCCTGCCGCTGGATTCCGTTCAGCAGGTTGCCGAAGATCCCGAGGGTGAGCCCGTTGAAAAGCGACAGGGCCGAGATCCAGAATACGTACCGTCCTTCGTCCCAGAGGGGTACAGGGATGTCGAAGAGGCGCTCCACGAAGAGGCTCGAGCCGGCGATCAGCAAGGCCGAGCCGAGCGCGCCCAGGCCGACGTAGAGGAGAAGGGAGGTGCTGAGCATCTCGGTCAGGCGACGGAAATCGCGCCGGGCATAGTACTCTGCCACGAATTTCGTCAGAGATATGCCGATGCCCAGGTCCAGGAGTCCCACATAGCCCACCACGCTGGTCACGGTGGCGTAGATCCCGAACCGGTCCCTGCCCAGCCCGTGGATGAGGATGGGCATGGCGATGAAACGGATGAGCGTGACGCAGAGGATCGCCAGGTAATTGAACAGGGTGTTCCGGACGACCTTCTTGGCCGTACCCTCTTCTCTCATGGAGGACTCGTCTCGGGAAGGTTCGAGAGAGTATCCATGTTTTGCGGGTGGACTGCAAGGGACAGATCCCTGTCGGTCCGGGCCCGCGTGCGCGCCGGCGGCATCGAAAACGTGAACACGCTGTGATAGACTCCGAGCGTCGGGCACCCTGTCCAGGGAGGAGCCGGGTGAAGCCGAAAAGGGTTCTGGTCACGGGCGGGGCCGGGTTCATCGGCTCCCACCTCGCGGAGGCCCTGCTCGAGACGGGCTGCGCCGTCCGCGTGATCGACGATCTGAGCATGGGCAGGCGGGAGAATGTGCCCCGGGAAGCGGAGTTTCTCCAGGGCAGCGTCCTGGACGCCTCCCTGGTGGAGCAGGCTCTGGAGGACACGGACGCGGTCATCCACCTCGCAGCCCGCGTGGCCGTCCGCGACTCGGTGACCCGCTTCTGCGAAGACGCACAAACCAACCTGATGGGAACCCTCTTCCTCCTGCAGCAGGCCTGCAGGAGGAAGCTGAAGAAGTTCGTCTTCGCCTCGTCCATGGCCGTCTACGGGGACAGCCGGCTCCCCGCGCCCCTTCCCGAGACGTACGCCCAGGAGCCGATTTCTCCCTACGGCCTCTCCAAGCTGGCGGCCGAAAAGTACGTGGGCCTCCTCTCCAGGCAGTCCGGCCTGCCCGCGGTCTGCCTGCGTTACTTCAATGTCTTCGGGCCGCGCCAGGCCTTCACCCCGTATGTGGGCGTCGTCACCATCTTCATCCAGGCCCTGCAAAGGGGGGATCGGCCCACGATCTTCGGCGACGGGGAGCAGCAGCGGGACTTCATTTACGTGGGCGATGTGGTCAGGGCCACCCTGCTCGCCCTCGAGTCGGACCGGAGCCGCTCGGAGGTCTTCAACGTGGGCACAGGAAGGGGCACGTCGGTCAAGGAAATCGCCGGGCTTCTCATCCGCAGGCTGCGGCCCGGGATCGAGCCTCGTTTCGAACCCCCTCAGCCCGGGGAGATCCGCCACTCCATCGCCGACATCTCCAAGATCGAGGGGATGCTCGGGTTCCGGCCCCAGTGGACCATCGCCGACAAGCTCGACGAGGTGATCGCCTGGAACCGGGCCGGGCAGGCCCGCGACGGTTGAAACCTGCGCTTTCCGGCAACCGGCTCGAAATCGCTCCCGGCCCCGGGCGGAACGGCGGGGCCCGATACCTGACCCCTATTTCATCCTTCCCCGCTTGACCAGCCGGGACGGGTCGAGCCACTTGTCCACCTCGTCGGCGGCCAGCACCCCCATCTCCACAACGGCCTGCGCGACGGTGATCCCCTTCTCGTGGGCCTTGTAAGCGACCTTCGCCGCCTCGGCATAGCCGATCTTCGAGATGAGCGCGGTGGCCAGGGCCAGGCTCTGGTCGAGGTTCTTCCGGACATTCTCCTCCCGCACCTCCAGGCCCTCGACCAGCCTCGTCCGGAAGACCTCGCACGCGTTGGCGAGAATCTGCATCGATTCGAGCAGCGCATAGGCCGTGACAGGGAAGGTCACGTTCAGCTCGAACTGCCCCCCTGCGGCCGCGGCCAGGGCCGTTGCATGGTGCCCGGCAACGGCCAGCGCGGCCTGCACGACCGACTCGCACACGACCGGGTTGACCTTGCCCGGCATGATGCTCGAGCCGGGCTGAAGGGAGGGCAGCTGCAGCTCTCCGATTCCCAGCCGCGGCCCGGAGCCCATCATCCGCACGTCATTGGCGATGCGGTGCAGCTCGGCCGCAAGGGAGGCGACCCGGCCCATGGTGTCGGTGACGGCCGGCCGGCCGGCCATGTGCACGAGCGGGTCGGCCGCCGTGCGGATCGCCACCCCCAGGTGAGAACTCAGAAGCTCGGCGGCCCGCTCGACCAGGCCTTCCGGGGCCTGGAAGCCGGTTCCCACGGCCGTTCCGCCCAGGGGGATCTCGGCGAGCAACGGAACGGCCTGCTCCAGGCTTTTCTTCAGGCGTTCCAGAACCCCCGCATATGCCCGGAACACGTGGCCGAAGGTGATCGGCAGGGCGTCCTGCAGGTGGGTCCGGCCCGTCTTCACCACGCCGCCGAACTGCCGGGCCTTGGCATTCCACGCATCGATCAGCCCCTCAAGTTTCGGGATCAGCTCGTTCCGGAGGAGGTCGATCGCCCCGAGCTGCAGGGCCGACGGGATCGCGTCGTTGCTCGATTGCCCGAAATTCACGTGATCGTTCGGGTTGACGCGCTCGTACGTGCCCACCCCGCCCCCGAGCCTTTGGTTCGCCAGGTTCGCCACCACCTCGTTCATGTTCATGTTCGAGGAGGTTCCGGACCCGGTCTGGAACACGTCGAGCGGAAACTGATCCCTGTAGCGGCCGGCCGCCACCTCCCGCGCCGCCTCCCGGATCGCGTCCGCCTTCTCCTTGTCCAGATACCCCTTTTCGCCCGCGGCCTCGGCCACGGCGGCCTTGATATCGGCCAGGGCCTTGAGCAGGGCCCAGGGCATTCTTCGGTCCGAGATCGGCAGGTTCAGCCGTGCCCGCTCGGTGTTCGCTCCCCAGAGGGCCTCTTCCGGGATTCTCACCTCGCCCATCGTATCCCGTTCCACCCGGTACTGCGCCTGTTTCGCCATGGCCTCTCCTCCTCGACGAGTTTCTCATCCCTGCATGATCCGGTTCTCACGTGTGCCGACTCGCCCCGCAAGCATAGCCAAAAGACGGGCTTGAGAAAAGTCCCGGTTCGCGGCGGCCGCCGGTGGGGCTCGTTCATTGCCCTCCCCCACCCGGTATGGTAGCTTTTCTGGGAGCCGGATCGAGGCGGCGGACGCGACTCCGGAAAAAACCGATTCGCACCGAGGACAACCACCGTGAGCGAGATCGAACCCATCCATTACGCGATCCGGCTGGAGCCGGACCTCAACACAAACCTCTTTTCCGGCTTGGCGGAAATCCTTGTCGAGGCCCGCCGGCCGGTCCGAGAGATCCGACTCAACGCCGCAGAACTCGCCTTCTGGGCCTGCAGGGCGCAGATCCGGGAGGAGTACGTAGAGTGTGCCTTCTCGTTCGATCCGCAGAAGGAAGAGGTCACGGTCCTTCTCCCCCGAGAGATGAGCGGGGAGATCCGCCTCGCCCTCGACTACACGGGCCGGATCAACGCGAAGATGGCCGGCTTCTACAGGAGCCGCTACGTGCTCGAGGGCCGCGAGAGGACCATCGCCGTCACCCAGTTCCAGGAGAGCGAGGCGCGACGGGCCTTCCCCTGTTTCGACCATCCGCGGCACAAGGCCACCTTCGATGTGCAGATGACCGTGGAGGAAGGCAGGACGGCCCTGTCCAACATGCCGGTCGCGGAGGAGCAGGCCCTGGAGGGCGGAAGGCGGCGCGTGCGCTTCGCCCGAACCCCCCGCATGTCCACCTACCTCCTCTTCTTCGGGGTCGGGGATTTCGAGCTGATCCAGGACCGGGAGGACCGGCGCGTCCGCGCGGCCACCACGCCAGGCCTGTCGAAATTCGCGGGCCTGGGCCTCGAGCTGGGACGGAAGTCCCTGCGCTTCTGCGAGACCTACTTCGGGATCGACTACCCCCTTCCCAAGATGGATCTGATCGCGGTCTCCGATTTCGCCTTCGGCGCCATGGAGAACTGGGGGGCCATCACCTTCCGCGAGAACCTCCTCCTTCATTTCGAGGACATCACCTCCAAGGCCGGGATCCAGCGCATCTTCGAGGTGATCGCCCACGAGATTGCGCACCAGTGGTTCGGGGATCTGGTGACGCCCTCGGACTGGACCTACCTGTGGCTGAACGAGAGCTTCGCGACGCTGTTCGGCCACAGGGTGGTGAGCCACCACCACCCGGAATGGGAGGTGTGGGCGCAGTTTCTTCACACGGACACCAGCCGGGCCCTGGACCGGGACGCCATGAAGAAGACCTTTCCGATCGAGATCCCCGGAGGAGAGCACGTTGTCATCAACGAGGTCACCGCGCCGATCATCTACGACAAGGGCGCGAGCATCCTGCGCCAGGTGGAAGGATATCTGGGCCAGGAAGCGGTCCGGGAGGGCCTGCAAAGGTATCTGAAAAGGCACGCGTACGGCTGCGCCTCCAGCCACCACCTCTGGGAGGCCCTGGAGGAGGCCGCGGAAAAACCGGTCACCCGCATGATGAAGGGCTGGATCGAGCAGGCGGGCTATCCGGTGATCGAGGCGAGACGAGAGTCCGGCAGGCTCCTTCTCACGCAGAGGCGGTTCACTTACCTGGACGAGGCCCCGGGCCCGGTGTGGGCGATTCCGGTCAACGTGCGGGTCTTCGACGAAGAGGGGGCTTCCCGGGATCTCTCCCTCCTGTTCGAGACCCGGGAGACCGAGATCCCGATCGGGGCGGACGCGGTCGCCTACAAGGTGAACGCGGGCCAGACCGGGTTCTACCGCGTGTTTTACAGCGACGAGGACAATTTGGGCCATCTCGGCCGGATGGTCTCCGGCCGCCGGCTCCCTCCGGAGGATCGCTGGGGGCTTCAAAACGACCTGTTCGCGTTCGCCAAGGCGGGCCGGATTCCCGTGGGGCGCTGCATGGATTTCCTCTCCCATTTTGAGGAGGAGGACGCCTTCCTGCCCCTTGCCGGCATCACCGCCAGCCTGTTCCAGACCTACCTCGTCATGGAGGGGGACCTGAAAGAGAGGGCCGCCGCGCTCGGCCGGAAACTCATCGCGGGGATTCTCGCAAGATTCGGCCTCGAGCCCGACCCGCGGGAGACTCACACAACCTCGATGCTCAGGGACCAGGTCATCCTGCCTGCGGCCGTCTACGGCCTCAAGGACGTCTCCGACTTCGCCGCCCGCCGGTTCGACGCGCTCGTGCGGGGCGGCACGGTCCACCCGGACATCCTGAAAAGCGTCATGCAGGTGGGCGCATGGACGGACGAAAAGGGAGAGGCCTTCGGCTGGTTCAAGGAAAGGCTCGGCTCTGCCCAGAGCGAGCACGAGCGGATGAACATCCTGGCGGCGCTCGGGAGCTTCCGGGACGGGGAAGCGATCGAGCAGGTCCGGGAATTCATCCTGGGCCACGTCCCGGAGCGAAACAAGTTCGTGCCCATCTGTCAGCTGGCGCTCAACCCGAAGGCCACCCCGGACCTCTGGGAGTGGTACATCTCCAACCTGGAGGCTCTCGAGCGGCTCCACCCGATCCATTACGAACGGGTCGTGGCCGCCATCGTGCCGATTTGCGGCCTGGGAAAGGAAAAGGAGGTCGAGGCCTTCTTCTCGGACTACGTGCACAAAAAGGGAAAGGCCGTGGATACCATCCACATGGCCCTGGAGAGGCTGGCCGTCCATGCGAGAATGCGGGGCGCGGCGGCAACCGGATGAAGCAGGCGGATCTCAGAGATCGGCCCCCATCATCCGGGAGATCATTTCCAGGGAGGCGTCGGCCTGCGCCTTGTAATAACGCGCCTCGTCGTCCGGATCCGGGTTCTTCGCGTACAGCTCGTTCGCCTTCTTCAGCGCCTTCTCGGCCTCCAGGACCTTTCCGGTCATGAGCAGCCAGTAGCTGCATCGCACCTGGCATCCCTGGGGGGTGATCGCATCGCTTCCCGCCAGGGCCGCCTCTTCACACGCCGTAGCCGCCTCACGGGACGGGTCCAAGGCGTCGGTGAGATCGAAGATCTTCCAGACCTTGCCCCGCGTGTCCCGATAGGCGATCAGTATGTAGTGCTTCACGTACGGTCTTTCGCCTTCCCTCGGAACGGCCACCTTCGTGAGCCGCTTGTACCCCTGTATGCCAGATGCATCCGTCGGGAACATCTCCTCGGAAAGCGTCGCGATCCCCTGGCATTCGGGGAACTTCATGGTTTGTCTCCACCGGATCTCCGCGAGCGTCTTCTTCCCTTCGGCCGATTCCTGGCGGATCAGCGCATCGAGAAAACGGTCGGCAGCCTCCTTGGCCGCGGGCTCGACTTTTTGCTGCGGTGGAGCCGGTTTCTCTTCTGCCTTCGGCGCGCTCTGCCTGTCCGGCTCAGACGGCGTCTGCGTCTTGCAACAGGGGACCAGCAGCAACCATACCACCGCGACGGCCAGGCCGTTCCTTCTTTTCATCACCCGTATTCCTTTTTTCGGTCTCGAAGTTGTGCAAGAAAGGTTGATTGACTGCATCTAGCACGGGGCCGGCATATCGTCAAGATTGCGGGTACGCCTGCGCGCGGAAAGACAGCGAGAGCGAGATGAGGCGAAAACTAGGCGGGGTCGCACGCCGGGGAGCCGGTGCAGGCCGGATCCTCACAGCAGGGATCCTCGGGGCCGACGGCGTTGCATGCATTCACGCAGCCGGCCGCAGGATGGCAGGTGTCGCTCGTGCACGGGTTTCCATCCTCGCAGAGGGCATCGTCCGGCAGGTTCTCACATGCGTCGATGTCCTCGTTGCAGGCATCCTGGGTGCAGGCGACCGCGTCCCGGCAATCCGGAGGGACGCCTTCCTCGCAGAGATACGAGAGGCACAGTTCCTGCCCGTTGCACCACAGCCCGTCGTCGCAGTCCTCGGGCCAGGTGCATTCCCTGCAGCCGGTGTCCTCCAGATCCACATCGCCGTCGCAGTCGTTATCCCGCCCGTCGCTGCAGACCGGGTTTTCCGGAGGGGCCTCGACGACCCCCGGGTGAATGTTCGGATTCGAGTCATTGCAGTCCGGCTCCGGATGGGGACAGGGGGGCGCCGCAGGGGAACCGTACCCGTCTCCGTCCAGGTCCGTGCACACCGGCAGGTAGATTTCGAGAATCTTCTCGTTCACGAGCTCCGCGATCCGCATGTACCCGTTCGGGACCGGATGAAGACAGTTCCCCCCAAAATACCAATACGCCCAGTCGGGTGTGGAGACGAAGTCCTCGTAGACGTCCACGAGGGGAATCCCCTCCTGCGCTGCGTAAGACCGCAGCCAGGCATTCAATTCCTCCGTGGTGGGGGACACGACGTCCCCGCAGGAGTCGACGCGCGGGGGCAGCGTGCAGAGGATCAGCGTCTTGCCCGTGAGGGCGATCGCATCGATCATCCCGACCAGTCCCTGCTGGATCTCCTCCAGCGGGATCGTTTCCTGGATGTTCAGGGCATCGGTCAGGTCGTTGATACCGTGCATGAGCACCACGAACTCGCTGTCGCCGTATTGCAGCGCATCCTGCCAGCGGACGATCGCACCCGGCTCCGTGACTTTTTCCCCCCTCCTTCCGTGGTTGAGATGGAGGGGAGCGAACTGGCCCAGGTAGGGGTCTTCCTCCATCCGGGTCGCCAGCCAGGCGGCCCCCCAGTACGTTACGGAATCGCCGAACGACAGCACGCGCGGAAACGCCTCCTCATCGCGCACGAGGAAGTTCTTGTATCCGCCCCACTTGCTTCCCGCCTTGAGGGAAACCGTGACCGTGCCGCTGATCCCGGCCGGGACCTCGACGTAGATATCCGAGGGGCTCCATTTCAGGACATGGGGCGCCTGCACGGAACCGAAGTAGACGGTCCCCCCCGTCCCGAGGGTCGTGGTGGCGGAATCGCGCAGGGCGATGACCTCGCCGATCCTGCCCTCCGAGGGGGCCAGGAGATCCACGGTGGGACTTTGGGTGCACCCCAGGAAGGCGGCGACGAGCCAGGGTATCGCTCTTTTCAACGGTTCCGTCGCTTTCTTCGTCTCGGGAGAGGCGGACGCACGCCCATCCGAATTCCGCTTTTCCGGAGGCCTGCGCTCGATCAGGCCCGGCGGATCGATTCGGCGGCGGGCTTTCCGCGCTGCGATGTTTGTATGCCGAAAAGAACAAGGCAAAGCCGATTATAACGAAACCGGGAAGCTGCTGTCAACGCAAGAATCGAGGCGGACCGCCTTGCCATACCGAAGCCAACCCTTCACGGAATGTGGTTACAGGCGGACACAGTGCGGGCAGGGAGGGCGACGAGGGTCGGTTTGCCTCTTCCCGGCGACCGGCTATACTCGTAACCGCCAGGGAGATCCCGGACACCATGCTCGGCGCCCATGTCTCCATCGCAGGCGGCCTGCACAACGCGCCTCACAACGGCAAGGCCGCGACTTGCGACGTCGTGCAGATCTTCACCCGGTCCAGGAACCGTTGGAGGGCACGGCGGATTCCGCCGGTCGAAATCGAGCGATTCCTGCGGGCACAGGACGAAACCGGGGTGAAGGTCGTCTGCGCCCACGCCATCTACCTCATCAACCCGGCCTCCCCGGACAAGGCCCTTTTCCGGAAGTCCTGGCTCGGCCTTCTCGAGGAAGCGGATCGGTGCGACCTCCTCGGGATTCCCCTTCTCATCGCACATCCCGGAGCGCACGGGGGTTCCGGGCAGGAGAGGGGGATCGAGAGGGTCGCAGAGGCACTCAACCGGGTTTTCGACCGGTCCCCGGCCGGCAAGGTGACGGTCTGCCTCGAGACGACCGCCGGGCAGGGGACTTCCCTGGGGAGCCGGTTCGAGCACCTGGCCGAGATCCGGAACCGTGTGGACGACGGGAGCCGCGTCGCGGTCTGCCTGGATACGTGTCATCTCTTTGCGGCAGGCTATCCCATCCGGACGTGGCCGGGCTACCGCGCGACTCTGCAAAGCCTCGACGAAATCCTCGGCCTGGAAAACCTGCGCGTCATCCACATGAACGATTCGAAAAACGGGCCCGGGAGTTGTGTTGACCGGCACGAGCATATCGGCCGCGGGCGGATCGGGAAGGAACCCTTCGGATTCTTCCTGAACGACCGGCGTCTCCGGTCCCTTCCCAAGATCCTGGAGACGCCCAAGACAACGCCCCGGGACGACCGCGTCAACCTGAAGAGACTCCGCTCGCTGCTCAGGGGCAGCCGGGGCCGGGCCTGCGGTTCCGGGAACTCCCGCACAGGGGAGGGGAAGAAGGATCGGCTCGCGTAGATGGGAGGCTGGATTCGGCTGCCGCTCTTCGGTATCCTGAACGCAAGCAACCTGCGACACCAGGAAAGGCTCCCATGGGTCGAGCGAGATTCTGCGCGGTTCTCTGGTTGTTGCTGGCCTCTCCAGCAGCAGCCACCACCCTTCTGTGGATGGACGTACAGGCGCTCACGGAGCATTCGACGTCCGTGCTTCTGGGGAGGGTCATCTCCCAGAGACACCTGACGGAAGGCCCGGGGGTTGCGCTCAACCAGATCACCTTCGAGGTTTCGAGGGCCCTCAAAGGCAGCCTCGATGGAACCATCGTGGTCAACAACCCCGGTTTTCCCGGCGCGCCTGCCTTTTCGGATGGGGACGAACTCGTCCTGTTCATCACCAGCCGGGAAGGAACGCACGTAATCACCGGCTTCCAGCAGGGAGGCTTCAGGATCGTCTCCGACGCCTCGGGCAGGCGGGTCCTCGACCGCGCCTTCCCGTCGCGGCGAAGAGCGGCCGCCGGGAACGACCGATCGCCGGATCGGCTCGTCGCCGAAATCCTGGACGCTGCGCGCTAGCGAGGAGGCCGCGATCATGCGAGGAAAACGCGCACGCCGGCTCCTGGCCCTTCTCGCAGGCCTGCTTCTCCCGGCGGCCGCGGCCCATGCCGGCGGGCAGTTGTACATGCTCTCCCCGCAGGCGCCCTTCTGGCCGGAAGCATCCTTCCCGGTGCCCTACAACCTCAACCCCGACTCGGCCCCGGGTTGCATCCAGGGCCCGGACCCGATCGGCCAGTTCATCGATGCCGCGGAGGCGGCCTTCCGGACCTGGGAGAACGCGCCGACCTCGCGGATCGCCTTCGCGCGGGGCCCGGACGTGAACGAAGCGCTCGACCCGGATCCGAGCGACGGCGTCAACCTGATCGCGTTCCACGGCTGGGCCTCCGTTCAGGGCGTCCCGATACCGCTGCCTCCCGGCGTCCTTGGAATCACGAACACGGTGTTCGACTTCGAGACCGGCGAGATTCAGGGCGCGGCCATCACGCTGAACAAAGACCCTTTTCCGGATTCTCCTGATCCGGACTGGTCCACGTCCGGGTCACCGGGAAGCCTGGATGTGGAGGCGGTCATTCTGCACGAGGCAGGCCACTTCCAGGGGCTGTGCCATTCGAACGTCCGCAACGACGCGGCCGGAGACCTCGCGGGCCCGCCCTCGCATGCAGCGGTGATGTTCCCGTTCATCGGGTTCGACGTGGCGGACGGCCGCACGCTCGACGCGGACGACATCGCCTGGCACGGGTTCGTCTACCCGTCCCCCTCGTACGCCGCTTCGTTCGGTTCCGTCCGGGGGCATGTGCCTTACGGCTCGATGCGCATGGCCTGCTCGCCGCCCGCCGGTGCGGACGGGGTCCATGTCGTGGCACGGGATCTGAACGATCGGGTGGGGGGAGAGCCGCGCATGGTCGTGGGCACCTACAGCTACCGGGAGGACGGCCGCCTGTGCCCCTACCGCATCCCGGGGCTGCCTCCGGGCGAATACGGGATCTGGATCGAGCCCATGGACGGCTCGCCCGTGGCCGCCCTTCAGATCAACACCCGCATTCAGTTCACCCTGGATACGGATTTTCCGGAGGACTGGTACTCGGGGGAAGAAGAATCCGGGGCCGAGGCGACCCCCGCCGATCCGGCGAGCGCCGCGCCGGTTGCGGTTGCCGCCGGCGGAGCGGTGGAGCAAGTCGACATCGTCATCGAAGACCTCGCGCCCGGCTGGTGCATGAACGCGGCGGACGCCGGCCGACCGGGCCGGCGGGCAAGGGCCGCGGTCGCGACCCTGGGGGTGCTGTTCGCCCCTTTCGTCTTCCTGCTTCTGGCCCGAAAGCTCGCCTCCTGACCGGAGGACCCTTGCAGAAAGGGCCGCCCGGAGGCAGGCTCACGCCAGGCGGTCGTAGAGCCGGAGCAGAGGCATGGCCATGCGCATGGTCTGCACGCTGCCGACGACCGGCTCCATCTGCTCGAAAGCGGTCGTGATGTCGTTGAACCGGATCGTGTAGCCAAAGAGCTTCTTGTAATGCCTTACCATGAGAGCCCTTTTTTCCGTAAGACGATCCTGGCGGGCGTGGAGCACCGCCGGGATCCCCTGTTCGGAACCTGGACGCGCATCAACCCGGACCGCGCCCGGCGCCTCAAGCACACGGGGGGAACAGACGGCCGAGGGGACCTGCATAGGCTGATCGAAGCCTCCCGAGAAACCTGCCCGTTCTGCCCGCAGAGGCTCGATACGGAGACGCCGGTCTTTGACCCGGACCTGGTTCCCTCGAGGAGGCTCAGGAAAAACGAAACCGTCCTGTTTCCGAACAAGAGCCCCTTCGGGGAGCACCACGGCGTGGGGATCCTCACCGAGGCCCACTACGTACCGATGGAGGCGTACCGAGAAGCGACGATACGGGACAGCCTGCTCCTGACCCAGGACTTTTTCCGCCGGGTGCGCCGCAGGGACGCCTCGGCCCGCTTTCCCGTCTACGTCTGGAACTTCCTTCCCCCCTCCGCGGGCAGCATCGTGCATCCCCATGTGCAGGTCCTCCTGGAGAGTCGGCCGGCACCCATCATCGAGGCGTTGCGCGAGAAATGCCGGAGATGGCTCACGAAAAACGGGGAGCCGTTCTGGACCTCGCTCAGGCGGCGGGAAGCGGAACGAGAGGAGCGGATGATACTGGAGAAGGAGGATGTGAGCGTCCTGGCCTCCTTTGCACCGCGCGGCTTTCGCGAGATCCTGCTCGTTCTGCCCGGCTCCGGGTCGCTGGCGGACCTGGAGCCGGGACAAATCGATACCTTCTCGTGGGCGCTTGTCCGGCTCCTCCGGGCCTATCACGCCATGGGGGTGGGAAGCTTCAACCTCGTCACCTATTCTCCGCCGATGCATGCCCCGTCGCCCGGGTTTCCCTTTCACGCAAAGCTCATCGCACGTCCTTTCCCGAGGGGGATCTACACGAACGACACCGGCTTCTTCGAAAGGATGTACGACCTCTGGGTCATCGACACGCTCCCGGAAGAGACGGCCCGGCAGGCACGCCCTTTTCTCTCCTCGGCGCCATCGCCATGAGGAGGCTGCCACCGTTTGCCTTCTTGTCCGAGCACCCCTATAATCCTCCTCCACTGTCCCACCCCCTGACGGTCCGCATGCAGAGCCAAGGGAGGGAGTCTTCAGGATGAAGGAACAAGCGCACGGAAAACCGGCGAGCATCTATCTCGGGCTCCTCCTCATCTCCATCGCCACGCTCACCTCGGAAATCCTGCTCATGCGCATCGTCTCCGTGGTGTTCTTCGTCGTCGTGGTCTATGCCGTCATCGGCATCGCCATGCTGGGCTTCAGCGCCGCCGGGACCCTGCTCGCGGTCTTCCCGGGCCTGTTGCAGCGCCTTGAGGAAAGGCTGCCGGCCCTGGCTCTCACCTTTGCCGTTCTCACGCCGGTCACCTATTACCTGGCCACGGTTCCCGCCCCGCTGGCCCTGGGAAAGGCGAAGTTCCTGCTCTACGTCCTTTCCATGTCGCTCCTGATGACGACCCACTATTTCCTGGCGGGACTGATGATCTCGTTCCTGTTCACCCGGCGGGTCGGGGAAATCAACCGGCTTTACTTCATCAACCTGGTCGGCTCCGGGATCGGCTGCTTTGCCGTGATGGCCTGTATCCGGGTTCTCGGGGCCGAGGGCCTCATCCTGCTGGTCGCCCTGCTGGGGGGCCTCGGGGCGGTCTGTTTCGGGATCGGCGGGCAGCAGAGAAAGATCGCGTTCGTCGCCCTGATCTTTTGCGCGGGCCTGCTCGCCCTGCTGCCCCGCGCCTCGGGCCTGTTTCAGATCCGGCCGACCCTGTATGCCAAACACCTGGCCTATTTCTTTCAACTCCAGCCGAATGCAAAGCTCGCCTACCAGGCATGGGACCCGATTGCACGGGTGGACGTGGCGTCTGCGGAAGGATCCTACCTCTACATGCCGGAAAAGGTTCCTTTCATGTTCGCGACCAACGATGCGAGCGCGGGAACCCTGCTCCTGGGCATGGACAGGCACTGGAAGGACGTCGATTTCACCGACTACGGCACGCTCGGGCTGCCCTACTGGCTCAAGAAGAACCCGGAGGTGCTGATCATCGGACTGGGCGGAGCCTCGGACGTGGCGACCGCCCTGCACTACGAGGCCAAGAAGATCTACGGCGTGGAGATCAGCCGGAGAATGATCGAGGTCGTGCGGGATGAGTTCAGGTCCTTCCTGAATTCACCCTATCAGCAACCCCAGGTGGAAATCGTCCACGACGAGGGCAGAAGCTATGTGAGACGGATGAAGCAGAAAGTGGACCTGATCCAGATGACCGGCGTGGACACCATGACGGCTCGTTACGGCGGCAGCTTCGTGATGGCGGAGAACTTCATCTACACGGTCGAATCCTTCAAAGAGATGTTCGAGCATCTTCGCGACGACGGCATCTTCTGCGTGACCCGCTCCTCCATGCATCCCGTCTATCCGGACAAGGCCATGCGCACGGTCGCCATGGGCGTGGAGGCCCTGCGGCGACTGGGGCAGGAGAAGCCCGAGCGAAACTTCCTCGTCGTCAGCCAGGGCATCGTTCTGTCCACCCTGATGAAGCGGACGCCTTACACGGCGGCCGAAATCGAGGCCTTTCAGGCGAACCTCGAGAGGTTCAAGATGGACACCCCGTGGAATCCATTCCCCTTCCTGGAGGGCGTGATGGACACGCGCTACGAGGAGGGCAGAAGGCTCCTCTACAAGCCCGGGGACTACCAAGACAATCCGTTCGGCAACTATTTCAAGAGCGTGGCCGAGGGCACGGAAGAGGAGTTCATCGCAGCCTATCCCTGGGACATGAAGCCCTGCACGGACGACAACCCCTTCTATTTCGTTGCGGAGAGATGGGACAGCCTGTTCCGGGAACTCCCTGCGGAGATCAAGCAGCGGCCGGTCGGATTCATCTTTCAGATTCTGCAGCTCCTCTGGTTCGCCTTCCTGGCGCTCGTGCTGGTTCTGGTGCCCCTGCTGGCGTTTCACCGAAAAGGCTTGCAGGCAAAGGGGACCCGAGCCTGCATCCTGTACTTTTCCTGCCTGGGCATTGCGTTCATGCTGATCGAGATCGGCTTCATGCAGAAGTTCACCTTGTTCCTCGGCCACCCGACCTATTCGGTGTCCGTGATCCTTTTCTCTCTTCTCCTGTTCTCCGGCGCCGGGAGCTACGCGAGCGGACTGGTTCGCCGCGTAGGGCTCAAGCCGATCCTGCTGGGCAGCATCCTGAGCCTGACCACGGTCGCCTCCCTGTACGCCTTCCTGCTGGACCCGATCTTCCAGCGATTCCTGACCTGGCCGCTTCCCGCCCGCATCGCCCTGTCCGTGGGACTGGTCGCACCCCTGGCCTTTTTCATGGGGATGCCCTTCCCGACCGGGCTTCGCCTCGTGGAGAGACAGGCCGTGAGCTTCGTCCCGTGGGCGTGGGGCATCAACGGCAGCACGTCGGTGGTCGCCACCTTGCTGGCGGGGCTGATCGCCGTCTTCGCCGGCTTCTCGGTGGTCGTGGCCTGCGCCATCGTGGTGTACCTGATCGGGATGATCGCCATGGCGGCGGCAAGGCTCGAGGGGTAGCCCTGCTCCTGACCTTGCAGCCCCTGCCGGCCCACCGCTGATCCTGAACCTGTTCCTTCGAGCCAAGGAGGCTCTATCTCGATTCGTCTCCCCGGCCAAGGCGGCAGCGAGCCGGCATCCGGGACGGACCCTCATGAACCCCTGCAGGGCCGGGGAGAGCAGGGACCGGATTCCGGATCTCGCCCGGTCCCAAGGAAGGAAGCAAGTACAACCAGCGTGGAGGCGAGAAGGGCCTGCCCGCAAGACGGCCGCTCGCGTGTGGGGAGCGCGACCCTTCCAAGGTTCAACTGCGTCTTGACCCCCGATCCTTTTCCCCTTCGCCTCGATTGCGCCTTTCTCTCATGCGCGCGTAGTCCAGCATGTGCCTCAGTACTCGGACTCCCGTGTCCGGAAACAGGTAGAAAGGGATTTGGTTCTCCTCGAGCAATCGTCTGCAGGAGGCCACGTCCTCGTTCCGGCCGAGGAGCGAAAAGAAGACGGGTTTGGTTCGTTTCTCCCGCACCAGATCGACCACCCGCCTGTAGGGCTCGTTTCCGTCGATCGCGAAGGAAATGAAGAAGATCGCGTGCACGCCGTCGTCCTCCAGCAAGGCCCTGACGGTCTCGACCGATATCTTCTCGAATCCGTGAACCATCATGTCCGGGAAGATGTCGATCGGATTTCCCGCCTTGGCCTCGGTCGCGATCACTTCGGAGAGCCTGCTCCGTGTCTCCGCGGCGAACCGCGCGATCTGGAGTCCCTGCTGCATCGCGGCGTCGATGCTCATGATGGCCTGCGCGCCGCTGTAGGTAATCAGGGCGATTCGGCCCCCCCGGGGCAGGGGCATCCACTGAAAACCCCTCAGGGTTGCGAGGAGTTCCTCGACCCCGGCCATCCGCAGCACACCGGCCTGACGCAGCGCGCCTCCGAGCACGGCGTCGTCCAGGGCCAGGCTGGCGGTGTGCGAGGCGACGGCCCGGGCCCCCTCTTCGGTCCGCCCGCCTTTCAGGAGCAGAACCGGTTTCTCCCCGGTCGTTTGGCGGGCCTCATCGAGGAACCGCCGTCCGTCCCGGATGTCCTCCAGGTACATCCCCACGATCCGCGTCTGCCCGTCCTCCCTCAGGTAGGCGAGGGCATCGCACTCATTCACGTCCACCTTGTTCCCGAGTCCCAGGCCCTTGGAGATGTGAAGCCCGCCGAGGGAGCTCACGTAGCGCAGCAGGGCGCCGACGAAGATTCCTGACTGGGCCACGAAACCGATCGACCCGGGGATCAGCATGCGGGCATCGGAGAAATAGGACGTGGTCAGGCCGGTCTCCGTGTTCACGATCCCCAGCGTGTTCGGGCCGAACCCCCGGATGCCGGTCGAGCGCAGGACCGAGCGAAGATCTTCCTGGTACCGCCTTCCCTGTTCCCCGGCCTCGGAAAACCCCTCCGAGCTGACGACAACGCCCTTGACCCCCTTCTTTGCACAGGCCAGCACGGCCTCGGCCACGAACCGGGGGGGGATGAGCAGAACGGCCAGATCCACCGGAAAGGGGATTTCTTCCATGCTCGTGTAGAGCGGCTGTCCGTGCACCTCCCCGCCCTGCGGGTTCACGCCGGCCACCCGGCCCTTGAACCCCACGTCCTGAAGGACCTTCAGGATCAGGGCGCCCGGCTTGAATGCGTCCCGGGATGCACCGATCACGGCAACGTTCCTTGACTCGAGCACTTCGCGCACCGAGTGCATGCGGGTACCTCTCTATCCTCTGTGTCCATGCCCCGAAGAGTTTCCGACTTGAAGGAAGAATATAGGGATTCTCGGCCCAAAACACCAGGCCTGTGCACGGTCGTTCGCTCCCTTCCTCCCATGCCCGACCGCGGCCGATTTGCGTTCAATGGTCAACGTGCTATAGTGGGTGCTCTCATCTCTCGCCCGCCGCGAGGCGGCAGGAAGTCCTCCCGCATGCATCGACAGAGCGATCGAAGAAGCCTTCGCAAGGCAGGCCCCTGCACCCAACGTTTCACCCTCTCGACAAAAACCCGGACCCGCCCCGCTTCCAGGGGAAAAGGAGACATGCCATGGGACTGAGGGAACTGAACGTAGACCTGACCAAAGACCATGTCGCCCTGTGGAATTCCACCAAGAAATTCATGAAGGAGGTGTGGAGGCCGGCCGCCATCGCCCTGGACAAGCTGCCGAACCCGGAGGACGTGATCCGGAAGGACTCCGTTCTGTGGGACGTGCTGCGGCAGAGTTTCGAACTGGGCTACCACAGCATGTTCTTTCCGGAGGAGTTCGGGGGAACGAACTTGGACTCCCTGAGCGTGGGGCTGGTCTCCGAACTCATGGGCTGGGCTGCGCCGGACCTTGCGGTCAGCCTGGGCGTGTGCACGACGCCCTTCCTGTGGAACATGCTCTCTCCCCACGAGGAAATGCACGAGCTGACGAGAAAGTTCTGTGCGGACACCAAGGCGGAAATGACCGGATGCTGGGCCATCACCGAGCCGGACCACGGCTCGGACTGGATCCTCTTCGACGCGGACGTGCCCCAGGGCGAGTCGGTCGCCCCCTCGGTCCGGGCCGCGCTCGACGGGGACCACTACGTCATCAATGGCACCAAGGCGGCCTGGGTGAGCAACGGCACGATCGCCAAGTATGCGGCCCTGTTCCTCTCCCTGGATCCGTCCTCGGGAATGGCCGGGGGCGGGGTGGCCTGCGTCCCCCTCGAACTGCCGGGCGTCACCCGCGGCAAGCCCCTGAACAAGATCGGCCAGAGGGCGCTCAACCAGGGAGAGATCTACTTCGACAACGTGCGGATCCCGAAGAACATGATGATCGCCGCGGACCCGGTCACCTTCAAGCTTCTGGCCAACAGCCAGCTGGGCCTGGCCAACGGGTTCATGGGGCTCATCTTCACCGGGTGCGCCCAGGCCGCCTTCGAAGAGGCCCTCGAGTTCGCACTGACGCGCATCCAGGGCGGAAAGCCGATCTACGAGCACCAGAACATCAAGCTCAAGCTCTTCGACATGTTCGCCTCGGTCGAGGCGGCGCGCGCCCTGGCCCGGCGGGTCGGCCTGTACAACAAGGTGCAGGCGGACAACATGCAGCCCGTGGCGGTCCACTACGCCATGGCCTCCAAGATCATGGCCACCGAGACCGCCTTCAACGTGGCCAACCAGGCCGTCCAGGTCTGCGGCGGCTGCGGGCTTTCCAAGGAGTACCTGATCGAGAAGATCTTCCGGGATGCCCGTGCGGCCCTGATCGAGGACGGCTGCAACGAGGTGCTGGCCCTGGACGGGGCGGACAGGATCCGCAGGGGCCGCACGTATTGGGCCGTCCAGGAGGGGCTGGCCCAGCCCGGTGCGGCCGCCGGCGCGGCCGCCGCCGGGATAACCTGGGAGGACATCCGACCCATGATGCGGCCCGAGCCCGGCACCGTGCACATGGGCAAGATGAAAGCGGATCCGGAAAAGTGCACGCACTGCGGGCTGTGCCTTCTCAACTGCCCCTTCCGGGCCTGGGAGACGGACGAGAACGAAGTGCCGCGGATGAAGGAGGTCTACGAGTGCTTCAGCTGCTACAACTGCATGGTGGCCTGTCCGGTGGGTGCCATCTCCATCGTGGAGCCCTACCATGTCGATTCGGGCTTCTACAAGACCGAACCGGGCCCCCTGCCTGCCAGGATGCCTTGCGAGCCCAGGGATGCCGCCGGGAATCCTTGCGAGTGGAACGATGTGGAGAAGCTCATGTTCAACCGCAGGAGCGTCCGGAACTTCAAGGAAACCCCGGTGCCCGAAACCCTGATTCGACGGGTGCTCGAGGCGGGCCGGTTCGCCCCGAGCGGTGGAAATTGTCAGCCCTGGCAGTTCATCGTGGTCACGGACAAGGCCCTGATCCAGGAGTTGAATGACGCCTGCTACAGCATTCTGAGCATGCTGCACACAACGTACATGAACGATCAGATGGTCAAGGGCCTGGCTCCGGTCTATGCACAGAACCCGAATCCGGGCTTCTTCGATCCCCGCGTGATCGTGGGCGGCATGGGCAGCATCACGAAGAAGAACGCCCCCACCTTCCTGGACGCCCCGGTCGTGATCCTCCTGGCATGCGACGAGCGGGCCATCGGCGGGCCGCAGATCGCGGCGGGCATCGCAGGGCAGAACATGAACCTGGCCGCCATGTCCCTGGGCCTGGGCTTCTGCTGGATCGGGTTCAGCCAGGTCATCGAGATGATGCCGCACGTGAAGGAGAAGCTCGGGCTGAAGGATCCCTGGAAGATCGCCACGGCCATGGTCCTCGGGTACCCCAAGTTCAAGCAGGAAGGGATCGTGCCCCGCGAGTTCCGGCCCGTTACCTGGTTCCGGGAGGGAGCCAAGGGACCGGAGATCGAAAGGTAGCCCCTCTGCCCCGCCGGAGCCGCCGGGGATCGGGGGGTCAGGGACCAGACAATCAGGCTCAGGCCGCGGCAGGCAAGGGTTGAAAGGGGAAAGGGGCGAAGATGCGGGGTGGGGACGGGCCGTGCGCCCCCTGCGAGGATGTCTCTTTCCGGTTCCTTCTTCCCTCGGCGAGGGGAGAAGGTCACGATGAGGGGCGAACCTTTCAAACAACCGCACGCAATCGAGGCCGGCGGCAAAAAGAAAGAGAGGCGACACGTGCGTAGAGTGAAGATTATCGGGGGCGCCGTCACCAAATTCGGGCGGCACCTGGATCGCAATCTCAAATCGCTGGTGGAAGAGGCCGTCGGCGGAGCCCTCAACGATGCGGGCATCACCAAGGAACAGATCCAGGGCGCCTGGGTCGGAAACGCGGCCCAGGGCGTCCTCCAGGGGCAGGAGTCGATCCGCGGGCAGGTGGTCCTGCGGGCCATGGGGATCGGCGGAATCCCGGTGATCAACGTGGAGAACGCCTGCGCCTCATCTGCCACGGCCCTGAACGGCGCATGGGCCCTGGTGGCCCTTGGAGAGATCGACGCGGCCCTCGTGGTCGGCATGGAGAAGATGTACTTCGAGGATCGGGGCAGGGTCCTGCCGGCCTTCACCGGCGGCATGGACGTGGAACTGCTTCCCCAGATGATGGAACTTTTTGCCAAGCAGGAGGCGGAGATCCGCAAGGCCCAGGAGGCAAAGGGAGAGGCCCCGAGGAAACAGTCCGGCCAGCGGACTGTGTTCATGGACGTCTACGCCATGATTGCCAGGGCGCACATGGAGAAGTACGGGACGACCCAAAGACAGCTCGCCGTGGTCTCCTGCAAGAACCACTTCCATTCCTCCATGAACCCGCTGGCCCAGTACCAGAACACCTTCACGGTCGAGGAGGTGCTTGAAGCACCGGAGGTGGCCTGGCCCCTGACCCGCCCGATGTGCTCGCCCATCGGGGACGGCGCCGCAGCCGCCGTTGTCTGCTCGGAGGATTTCGTAAGGAAGATCGGTGCAGGACACGGCGTGGAACTGGCCGCCTGCGTGCTCGCAAGCGGCGAGGACCGTGAGCGCGAGCAGAAGCAAAGCACCCTCGCGCGGCTGGCGAGAAAGGCGTACGAGAAGGCGGGCCTGGGCCCGGAGGACATCGATGTCGCCGAGGTGCACGACGCCACTTGCATGGGCGAGATCTACGCAACCGAGGAGCTGGGCTTCTGCCCGATCGGCGAGGGAGGTCCCTTTGCCGAGGCCGGACACACGACCCTCGGCGGAAGGATACCGGTGAACGTCTCCGGGGGCCTGGAGTCCCAGGGGCACCCGGTGGGCGCCACCGGGATCCGGCAGGCGGTCGAACTCTACTGGCACCTGACCGGAAAGGCGGGCAGGCGGCAGGTGGAAGGGGCCAAGGTCGGCCTTGCGCAGAACGCAGGGGGCACGGTCGGCGGCTCGGAGGCGGCCCTGTCCGTCACGATTCTGAAACGCTGACGTTCCTAATGATCTTTCCGGGAAACAAGGAGGTCCTGCGATGGCGGAGGCGACGAAGTTGATCTTTTACTCGGATCTGATCGGGGCGCAGGGAACGGCCCTGGGCGACAAACCCTACATCCTGCACGAAGACCGGAGGGTCGGCTTCGCCGAGTTCGACCGGGCCACGTGCCGCGCGGCCAACGGGCTGGCCGCGTTCGGAGCAAAGCCCGGCGACGGCATCGCGATCCTGATGGCCAACTGCATCGAATACCTCTGCCTCTTTTGCGGCATGCCGCGGGGCGGCTTCTACAGCGTACCGATCAATGTGTCGCTCAAGGGCGACGGCCTTCGCTACATCCTGACCCATTCGGACGTGAAGTACCTGATGGTGGACGATACCCTGTACCCGCGCTATGCCGCACTCGAGGCGCCGGTGGGCCGGATCGAGAAGGTGTTCGTTCGCAGGACCATGGAGGACACCCTGCCGCCGGGGACGATCCCGCTGGAACGGCTGATGGACCACCCTTCCGACCGACCGGCCGTCGCCCTCGACCCGGAGGCCGTCACCTTCCTCATGTACACCTCCGGAACGACCGGCTTCCCCAAGGGCGTAGTGAACCGAAACCGCTCGATGAACATCGAGGGATTCAAGCTCTTGACCTCTTTCGTCTACAAGCCGGACGACGTGCTCTATACCTGCCTTCCCCTGTTTCACGCAAATGCCCTCATCCTGACCGCCGGCTTCGCCATGGTCGCCGGCCTGCCCTTCGCGCTGGAGCATCGGTTTTCCGCCTCCCGGTTCTGGGATTCCATCCGGCGGTACGGGGCCACCACGTTCAATGCCCTGGGGGCCATGATCCCCATCCTGATGAAACAGCCGGAAAGGCCGGACGACGCGGACAATCCGGTCCGCATGGTTTTCTCCGCCGCCTGCCCGGCGAACCTCTGGGAGGCCTTTGAAAAGCGGTTCGGGGTCAAGATCTACGAGGGGTACGGCGCCGTGGACGGCGGGGGCGTTCTCATCTGGAACCTCGGAAACGGCCCCGTGGGCTCGGTGGGCAAGGTCATGAACACGGAGTGGAAGCTGGTGGACGACGACGGCAAAGAGGTTCCCCAGGGGGAGGTCGGCGAGCTGATCACGAAGGTGGCGGACAAAAAAACGGGGGGGGTCGAATATTACAAGAACCCGGAGGCCAGCGAGAACAAGATCCGGGGCGAATGGCTCCACTCCGGGGATCTGTTTTACGCGGACAAGGACGGATTTCTCTACTTCGTGGACCGCAAGACCGACTCCATGCGCCGCAGGGGGGAGAACATCTCCTCCTTCGAGGTGGAGAACATCGTGGAGAAGCACCCGGACGTGGCCGAATGCGCGGCCTTCGGCGTGCCCTCGGAGCTCGGCGAGGACGAGGTCATGATCTGGGTCAAGCCCAGGGAGGGCGCTGCGCTGGACCTGAAGGCGCTGATCCGGCACTGCGCGGACAATATGGCCTACTTCATGGTTCCCCGCTACATCGACGTGGTCGACGACATCCCGAGGACCGGAACCTTCCGGGTGCAGAAGACGAGCATGAAGAAGCAGGGTGTGACCGACCGCACCTGGGACCGTGAAAAGCAGATGCCGGACCTGAGGCTCAAGAAGTAGCCCCCCGACCTGCCGGTCATGCCCGAAGGACCCGCCCCGCCCTGGCGCCGGCAATGTAGGAACCGTCCCGGACGGCGTGCACGCCGTTCACGAAGACGTGTGCAATGCCCCTGGGCTTCCCGGCCGGACGGCCGCCGGCCGGAGGCACGTCGGATATCCGCTCAGGATCGAAGACCACCACGTCGGCTGCCTTGCCCGGAGCGAGCGAGCCGCGGTCCTTCATGCCGAACCGCTCCGCACTCGCCAGGGTCATCCGGTGAATGGCGTTCTCAAGGCTGAAGAATTTCCTCTCCCGTACGCACTCCCCCAGGATCTTGGGAAAGGTCCCCAGGGCGGCAGGGTTCGGGTATCCCGTGCTCTTCGCCACAGCGTCCGTCTCGAAGAGGCATGCCTCATGGCAGAGCACCGACTCCATGGGCCTCTCATGGCCCGGCTCGCCGCTGTAAGCGTGGAAGAGCATGAGCGTGCGGCCCTGGCTCGCCTCGCTGAGCCTTAGCAGGGCCTGGAACGGGGATGTCTTCCACCTTGAGCCGATCTGCTCGATCGTCTGTCCGTTCAGATCCTCCCAACCGGGAACCGCCGCATCCATGACCTGGAAATCCCGGTAAAAGAACCCGACGAGGGGGAAGGAAACCCCGAACTCGGCGCGCAGCCGGGCCCTGGCCAACGGGCTCCGGTACCCGCCCGGCAGGCTCGCAAGGAACCAGTAAGGGAATACAACGTTGATGGTGGTGTTTCCGCAGGTGTACGGGAAGGCGTCGATCATGGCGTCCACGCCCTCGCGCCGCGCCCTGTCGACCATGCGGAGGCACTCGTCCGCCGTGGGCCAGCTTCGGCGGCCCACGAAGATGAAGTGGGAGAGCTGCAGCCGGATCCCGGTCTTGCGCGCGATGTCCAGCATCTCCCCCAGGGCCCTCAGGTTGTGGGGCTTGAGATAGGTAGCCGGGTAGCAGGGCGAGATCTTGGATAATGCCTTGATGTGCACGGTCACCGGCTTGTCGAATTCCTTCGCCACCCGGCAGAGGGCCCGGATCTCCTCCAAGGGGGAGTACATCCCCGGGTCGTAGCCCAGGCCGAGACTCAAGCCGCAGGCCCCCTCGTCGAAGGCGCGCCGCAGTTCGTTCAGACACTCCGTCTGTTCTTGCGGCTTCAGGGCGCCCCGCAGGGTGTCGGCCGCCCGGGACCTCAGCGAGGCATGGCCGACCAGTTCGGCGACGTTCAGGGCCGGCCTCGTCGCTTGCACATGGTCCAGGAACTCGGCGACCGTGCCCCATGTGAAATCGACCGGCCTGTCCGCCAGCATGGCGGCGTGATGCCGGACGAGTTCCATGCTCTCCGGCCGGACCGGCGCCGGCGAGAACCCGCAGTTGCCGCCGACGACGGTCGTCACCCCCTGCTCCAGGAAGCATCGCAGGACCGACGGGTGCTCCGCGTCCCAGAGCAGCCAGTCCGAATGGGAATGCATGTCGATGAAGCCGGGGGCGATCACGCAACCTCCCGCGTCGATCACCGTGTCCGACGGGGGCGGAGGCTCCCCCTCCGCAATCACCGCCTTGATGCGGCCTCCCTCGATCAGCACGTGGCCCAGGAAGGCAGGCCTGCCCGTACCGTCCACGACCCGGCCGTCTTGCAGAAGAATCGTAGCCACGGAATCCTCCTCTCTGTCGGGTTCTTCGGCACCCCGAGACTCAGAGCCCGAGCAGCCTGGCCGCGTTCTCGCGGAAGATCAGGTTCTCGAGTGCCCTGTCTCCCCTGCACGCCTTGCGCACGATCTTGATCGCCGGCAGGTGGTTTCCCCAGGGCCAGTCCGATCCGTAGAGCACCTTCTCCGGGCCGAAGACCTCGACCAGACTTCGGACCGTGGGCGGGGACTGAAACGTGATGTCAACATAGACATTCGAAAAGCCGCCCAACATGCCCATCACGTCCCCCACCTGGAACATCCCGGCATGCCCCGCGATGAAGGCGACCTTTGGAAAGGCCGCGACGAGATCCCGGGCGTAATGAATCGCCCCGTAGGACGGAACCTGATTCCGGGACTTCTCGGCGCCCAGGTAGTAGGAAAACTCGCCCGCATGGAAGAGCACGGGCAGGCCGTGCGGGGCAAAGGCCTCGACCGCATCGAAGATCCTCTTGCCGTTCAGCGGCTCCTTCTGGATGATGGGGTGCAGTTTGAGTCCCTTTGCGCCTGCGGCCACGTCCGCGCAGAGCGCTGCCGGGACATCGTATTCCCGCGTGAAGTCCACGCCGGTGAAAGGGATGACGCCCGGATCGATCTCCGCCGCCCGCTTCAAGTCCGCAAAGGTCACGTATGGTGGTACGGGCAGGCAGACCATCTTGTCCACCCCTGCCCTGTCCATGGACTTCCTGAGGTTCTCCAGGGTAGCCGTTTCGTTGCGCGCGTGCTCGCCGCGTGTGATGGGATCCATGAGAAGCTTCATGAGTGCGTCGGGCATGCCCGCATGCATCTGCCATTCGGAGAGGGTCGCGATGTCCAGGACGAATCGCTTCCTGACTCCCTTCCGGAAGATGAGCCCACCACCACCGGGATAGAGTATGTTGCCAAGGTGTCCGTGGCTGTCGATGATCATTTTTCCACCTCTACCTGCCTGTAGTTTGCAAGCAGTTCGCTGTCCTTGTCCAGTCGCGGCAACTCGTCGGTGAAATGAAACCAGTCCACGCGGGCGTCGAAGAAGACATGAAGTTCGGGCTCTCGGTCGATGTGTCCCAGCATGTTCGCCAGGGCGATGTGCACCTCGCCCGGACAGAGCGACGACTTATAGAAGAGCGTGCTTCCGCATCGCCCGCAGAATCCGCGGCGCCCCTGTTTCGAGGAAGCATACCACTTGACCCGCTCCTGCCCTGCCAGAAACCGGAACCGGCCTTCCGGCACGCCGAACCAGGTCACAAACGCGGCTCCGTGCGCGCGGCGGCAGAAGTCGCAGTGACAGTGCGCGCAGAAAAGGGTCGGCGGCGTGGCTGCAAAGCGCACGTCGCCGCACTGGCACTGCCCGATGAATTCGCTCTGTTGAGTCATCCGCGAAACCTCCCCAGATAAAGATCGGGTTGTGTGCGAATGTCGTCATGGCCTTGCCCTCGCGAATCGAAATGCCCTTTCGCGCATTTGTATCGACACATCGGGCCGCCCGTGCACGATCCGTCCCCTGTCGCAGGCAGGGATCCCTATTCGACAGACAGAAAATCGGGCCTTCGCTTTCCCACGAAGGCGGTGACGCCTTCCCGGAACTCTCCGGCCAGGGAGGACTGCACGATTCCCTGCCTTTCATTCTCCATCTGGGATTCGAGGGACTCCAGCAGGCCGAGGCGCATGAGATTCCTCGCGCGTCCGTAAGTTGCCGTGGGCCCCGACGCAAGCCTTTGGGCCGCCCTGGAAACCTCTTCCTCGAATGTCCCGACCGGAAAGACCCGGCTGACGAGGCCGAGACGCAAGGCTTCTTCGCTCCCGATCGGCTCGTTGAAGTAGGCAATCTCCATGGCCTTCCGAAGGCCTACCAGTCGGGGCAGAAAATAGCTCGAGCCCCCATCCGGGACGAGCCCCACATTCGTGTAGGCCAGCACAAAACGAGAGCCCTCCACGGCCAGCGCCAGATCGCAGGCAAGGCTCATGCTCATGCCCGCCCCGGCCGCCGTACCGTTCACGGCCGCAATGACCGGCTTGCGCATCCGGGCGATCTCGGCCACGAAGGCATGGAGCGCCATGGTCAGCTCGCGCAGAAACAGGTCCGCCCGGCCCTTGTCCTGAAGGTGCCTGTGCATCTCCTGCACGTCCCCTCCTGCGCAGAAGGCCCGCCCGGTGCCGGTGAGGACTACGGCCCGTATCGATTTCTCGGCCCCACAGTGGTTCGCCGCCGAGCAGAGTTCCCTGCCCATCGTCAGATTGAAGGCGTTCAGCTCCTTGGGCCGATTCATCCGTATCCACGCGACGCCGTCCTTCCGTTCGAACTGAACCGTTTCGAAAGAGTCCAAGCTTTCCTCCTTTCCGTCGCCGGTTAGAAGAATCCTACAGACTTTTACAGCACGGAGAAACATCAGGTCAAACGCCACCCCGCCTTCGATCTCGGGTACATGTCGGCCGGAACGGGGCCTTGTTTCGTTTGACAGCAACCCGGTTTCGCCTTAATCTCCTGGCCCTGTGGAAGCGCTGGGGCTGCGGCAGGGCATGCCTCTCATGAGCGGATCGTGGACCGCGGGCGTCAGGAAAGCGGACAGGAGCGCAGCATGGAGAATCCGAACAAGAACCTCGAACCCCTCTTTCGCCCGTCGAGCATAGCCATCGTGGGCGTTCCCCGCGGAGACGTTCGCTTCGGCGGGGCGAGCTATCTGCGGAAGTTCAAGGAATGCGGTTTCCCCGGAAGGCTCTATCCGGTCAACCCCAAGGCGGCCGAGATCCAGGGACGGAAGGCCTACCCGACGCTCGCTTCACTGCCCGAGGTGCCGGATCTGGTCATGGTCTGCGTTCCGGCGGCCGCGGTCCTCGACGTACTCGGGGAATGCGCGAGCCTCGGGGCACGGCACATCCACATCCTCACATCCGGCTTCAAGGAGCTGCGCACCGACGAGGGAAGAACACGGGAAGAAAGGCTGGCCGCATTCGCCCGGGAAAAAGGTCTTCTCGTGGTCGGCCCGAACTGCATGGGGCCCTACTGCCCGGCCGCACGCCTCACGGCCTGGGGGGCCATTCCGGGCCTGCCCGGCCCGGTGGGCGTCATCTCCCAGAGCGGAACGATCACCCAGCGGATCACGGAATACTTGTGTTCCCTGGGCATGGGAACCGCCAAGGCGGTGAGCATGGGAAACGCGGCCGTGCTCGGCGCCATGGACTACCTCGAATACATGGCAGGGGACCCGGAGGTGCGGACCATCGCCATGTATCTGGAGAGCGTCCCGGACCCCCGGGCGTTCCTCGGGCTCGCCAGGGAGGTCAACCGGAAGAAGCCCCTGGTCGTATGGAAGGGGGGAGAGAGCGCCGTGGGCGCCTCGACGGCTGTATCGCACACCGGCGGCCTCGCCGGCGCGAGCCACCTGTGGGAGGCCTTCTTCCGCCAGAGCGGAGTGGCGCGAGTCCGTTCCATGGACGAGTGGGCGGACACGATCCTGGCCCTGACCCTGCTCGGGGCGCCCCGCGGCAAGCGGGTGTTTCTTGTGGGGGGAGGCGGGGGGTACAGCGTGGTCAACGGCGACGCCTGGGTGCGGCAGGGGCTCGAGGTGCCTCGGTTGTCCGAGTCGACCATGAAGAAGCTGCGTTCCATCATGCCCGCGGTCGGCAACATCCCCGGCAACCCCCTGGACGACTGGCGGGCCTACGAGGATGCCGGCCATTTCGCCGAGGTCATGGAGATGGGCTACGAGGACCCGGCCGTGAGCATGATCGCGGTCGACCGCATCATCCCAAGGGCCTCCTTCCACATGGGGGACGAGCAGGATCCCGCCGGGCCGGCCATCGAATTCGTCAGGAAGAACGCGGGGCGAAAGCCCACGGTCTTTACCGTGGATTTCTCGGGCGGAGACACGGAGCTTGCGCGCAGGGGCGCCTCTCTCCTCGGCCGCATCTGCTCGTCGGGCGTGCCGGCCTACCCATCGCACGAACGGGCGGCAAGGGCCCTGGCCCACCTGTATCGCTATCACAAAGGACGGAGAGGCTAGCCCCAGGCGAAAGGGCAAAGGCGAAACTGGACAGCGGGTTCGAAGGCTTTGAGCGGGCGGCTACAGGCCTTCCAGCCGGGCGATCACCTCGCGCATGATCTCGTCGGCTCCCCCTGCGATCGAGGCGGCGCGAACATCCCGGTAGTAGCGCGAAATCAGCGTCTCGTTCATGAATCCCATGCCGCCGAACATCTGCAGACAGCCGTCCGTGATCCGCTTGAGCATCTGCCCGGCCGCGAGCTTCCCCATCGAGACCTCCCGGGTCACGTCCAGCCGCTGCATCTTCATCCGGACGATGTGGTAGGTGAGCTGCTTCAGGCACTCGATCTCGGTCAGCCAGTCCGCGATCCGGTGCCGGAGGACCTGCCGCTTGCTCAACGGCTTGCCGAAAACGATCCGCTGCTTGATGTGCTCCACCGTCATGTCGATCACGTCCCTGGCCCCCACGTAGGACATCGGCAGGGCCGCAAACCGCTCGTGCTGAAACTGCTTCATCTGGTAGAGGAAGCCTTCCCCTTCCTCCCCGATTCGGTTCTCTTCCGGAACCCTCACGTCGTCGAAGAACAGTTCCGCAGTGTCGCTGCTCCTCCAGCCGAGCTTGTCCAGTTCCTTGCTCACGCCGAACCCAGCAAGCCCCTTGGGAACGACGAAGAGGGTGAAGGAATGGTACCCGGGCTCGTCGCTCGAGCGCGCCAGGACCACCACAAAGTCGGCCTGCACCCCGTTCGTGATGAAGGTCTTGGTGCCGTTGAGCACGTAAGCGCTCCCCTCCTTCCTGGCCCTTGTCCGCAGGCCCGCGACATCGGAGCCGGCCCCGGGCTCGGTCACCGCGATGGCGGCGACCTTCTCCCCTGCGATGGCGGGCCGGAGGAATGCCTCTTTCAGGTAATCGCTCCCGAACTCGTGCAGGGCCGGCGTGGCCATGTGAGTCTGGTCCGCGATCGCCCCCTGGACGCCCACGCCGTGGATGTGCCCGATCTCTTCGAGGAAGACGGTATCGAACCAGTAATCGAGCCCCTGGCCGCCGTACCTCGGGTCGTAGCAGATGCCCAGCAGGCCGAGGCTTCCCAGCCTGCCGAACAGGTCGTGGAGGGGCGCCGTGGTCTTCTCCCACGCATCCATGTTCGGATTGATCTCGGTGTCCACGACCTTGCGGACCGTCCGGCGCAGGGCATTGTGCTCTTCATTGAAATACATGAGGGTCCCTCCCTGAAACAGGTCGAATTCGTGCAGGAGCGAGTTGACAGCGGAAGGGTAAGTCAGTATTACTATCGAGCCGATGAAACTATCATGAAGCCATCGGATGTTCAATGAGATAAAGATGAAGGCAATGGTTTTTTTTGCTCACCTGAACCCGGCGATTGTCACCGGACTCTGTGCTGTACAGGAAGGACCGATTCCTTCGCCTTTGAATTGTAACGAATCATTTTCTTGGGGGGGAAACAGGGCATGGAAGAGAGACTCTGGCACAAGGCCTACCCGCCGCAGCTTGGCCCGACGCTCGACTATGAAAAGGTCACCCTGCCCGAGGCGCTCGCCAGGACGACGCGCAACTATCCCGACAGGACCGCCCTGATCATGATGGGCAAGAAGATCCGCTACAGGGAACTCGACGAGCAGGTGAACCGGTTCGCCGCCGCCCTTGAGAGGCTCGGGGTCCGCAAAGGGGACAAGGTGGCCGTGGTGCTGCCCAACCTGCCCCAGATGGTCGTGGCAACCTACGCCCTTTTCCGCCTCGGAGCCGTGGTGGTCATGAATAATCCTCTCTACACGGAAAGGGAGCTGGCCCACCAGTTGAGCGATTCGGACTCGAAGATGGTCATCTGCATGGACCTCGTGCTCCCGAAGATCCTCGCCGTCAAGGACCGGACCCGGATCGAGACCGTCATCGTCTGCCACATACGCGACGACCTGCCCTTCCCTGCGAAGCACCTCTTCCCTATCCTCAAGAAGCAGATGCACAGGAAGACGCTTCCCTCCGACGGCGCCTTGGAGTTCATGGATGTGCTCCGGAACGCCCCCTCCGACCCCCCGCTGACGGATGTCGCCTTCGAGGACCTCGCCTGCCTGATGTACACGGGCGGAACCACGGGCGTCTCCAAGGGCGTCATGCTCAGCCATGCGAACGTGAGCATCAACGTGCAGCAGTTCCGGGCCCTGCTATTCGACGCGGAAGAAGGTAAGGAGACCGTGATCGGCATCCTGCCCTTCTTCCACGCGGCCGGATTCACGGCCGGCATGAACCACTGCATCTACAGGGGCTTCACGCACGCCCTGGTGCCCCGGCCGGACGCCGACGCGCTCCTCAAGTTGACCGTGAAGCACCGGCCCGCCTACTTCGGCTGCGTTCCCACCCTGTACGTGGGGATCCTGCATCACCCGGACTTCCCCAAGCACGACCTCTCCTTCATCAAGGGCTGCATCTCCGGCGCGGCCCCTCTGGCGGTCGAGACGCTCCGGGAGTGGGAGGAACGCGTGGGGGCGCCCATCATCGAGGTTTACGGGATGACCGAGATGTCGCCGGTCTCCCACGCCAACCCGTGGCGCGGGACGATGAAGCCGGGAAGCGTGGGGATTCCCCTGCCCGACACGGACTGCAGGATCGTGGACGTGGAGACCGCATCCCGCGACCTCCCCGTCGGGGAGCCGGGCGAGATCCTGCTCAAGGGGCCCCAGATGAGCCGCGGCTATTACAAGAGGCCGGAAGAGACGGCGGAGGCCTTCCGGGACGGGTGGTTCCACACCGGGGACGTCGGGTACATGGACGAGGAAGGCTACCTCTACATCGTGGACCGCAAGAAGGACATGATCATCTGCGGGGGATTCAACGTCTATCCCAGGGAGATCGACGAGGTCCTGTTCGAACACCCCAAGGTGAAAGAGGCCTGCGCGGTCGGCCTTCCGGACCCGTATCGGGGCGAGACGGTCAAGGCCTTCATCGTGCCCCGGGACGGCGAGACCCTCACCGAGGAAGAGATCGTCGCCTACTGCAAGGAAAAATTGGCCCCTTACAAGGTTCCCAAGCGTATCGAGTTCGCCCGGGAGCTGCCCAAGAGCGCCATCGGAAAGGTGCTCCGCAGAGAGCTGCGCGAGATGGAGCAGAAGCGGGCGAAATAGCGTGTACGAGGATCCCCCTCCTCCCCGCCGCCCCGGTTTCCCGCCCATTTTCTTGTTGACAAATCCGCTTGCGTCGTCCATAATATAGAATCATTCCGAGAAAGGAGTCGAGCCATCCGCCTGAATCGCACCAAGGGTGAGATCATTGCCGAGATGCGGGAGAAAGGCCTTCGCATCACACCGCAACGGGATGCCATCCTGGATTACCTCCTCGCAACGGACGAGCACCCCTCGGCCCGGATGATACTTGAGAAGGTCCGGAAAAAGATCCCCCGGATATGCCTTTCCACGGTCTACGGAACCCTGGCAGAGCTAAGTAAAAATAACATAATCAAGGAGTTAAGCTTCGATCACATGGACAATCGATACGAGGGGAACCGCGCACATCACATCAACCTCATCTGCACGCGATGCGGCAGGATCTCGGACTACTTGACCGCCCACACGATCGACATGGAGCAGATCCGGGAGGCGACCGCGTTCCATGCCTTTCAGTCTCGTTTCGAGCTCTACGGCCTTTGCGCTGATTGTTCTAGTAGATGAAAAAAATTTTGCCTAAAATTTGGAATCATTCCATACAGTTTCGCTCTTGTTTCTACAAGGGGAAGGATCGAACTCCAGGGACGGCCCCTTCGTGCATAGCCAAACCGAATTGAAGGAATGCCTGCAGCAGGATGAATCAGGCGACAAAGACCCACTTTCAGAACTCACCCGGAATTACGAGGAGGAGACATTATGAAGGAAGACAAGAAGCGCCCGGTAATGGGATCCACGGTCCGCGGCGGCACCTCGAACAGGGACTGGTGGCCCAATCAGTTGAACCTCAGGATTCTGCATCAGCACTCGAACCTGAGCAATCCGATGGGGGAGGCGTTCCGCTACGCCGAGGAATTCAAGAAACTCGACTTCAAGGCCCTGAAGAAGGACCTTTATGCACTGATGACCGACTCGCAGGACTGGTGGCCCGCCGATTGGGGTCACTACGGAGGGCTCTTCATCCGGATGGCGTGGCACAGCGCAGGCACCTACCGCCAGGGCGACGGCCGCGGCGGCGGCGGCACCGGAAACCAGCGTTTTGCACCCCTCAACAGTTGGCCGGACAACGTGAACCTGGACAAGGCGCGCCGCCTGCTCTGGCCGATCAAGCAGAAATACGGCAGGAAGATTTCCTGGGCCGACCTGATGATTCTCGCCGGCAACTGCGCGCTGGAGTCGATGGGATTCAAGACCTTCGGCTTCGGCGGCGGGCGCGAGGACATCTGGGAGCCGGAAGAGGACATTTACTGGGGTGCCGAAGAGCAATGGCTGGCTACGAGCGACAAACCCAAGAGCCGTTACAGCGGCGACCGGGATCTGGAGAACCCCCTGGCGGCCGTGCAGATGGGCCTGATCTACGTGAACCCGGAAGGGCCGGATGGCAAGCCGGACCCGGTCGCCTCGGGCCGCGACGTGCGCGAGACCTTCGCGCGCATGGCGATGAACGACGAAGAGACCGTAGCGCTTGTCGCCGGCGGCCACACCTTCGGCAAGTGCCACGGCGCCGGCCCGGCGTCCCATGTCGGCCCTGAGCCTGAAGCCGCCCCCATCGAAGAGCAGGGGCTCGGCTGGAAGAGCAGCTTTCGCAGCGGCAAGGGCGGCGATACGATCAGCAGCGGCCTCGAGGGCGCCTGGAAGCCGAAACCGACCCGATGGGACATGGGCTATCTGAAGGTGCTGTTCAAATACGAGTGGGAGCTGGTCAAGAGCCCGGCCGGCGCGCATCAGTGGTTGGCCAAGGACGTGGACGAAGAGGACATGGTGGTTGACGCGCACGACCCGTCGAAAAAGCAGCGGCCGATGATGACCACGGCGGACCTCTCGCTGCGCTTCGACCCGATCTATGAGCCGATCGCGCGGCGCTACCTGCAGAACCCGGAGGAATTCGCGGACGCCTTCGCCCGCGCCTGGTTCAAGCTGACCCACCGCGACATGGGCCCCCGCTCCCGCTATCTCGGCCCGGAGGTCCCTGCCGAAGAGCTGATCTGGCAAGACCCGGTTCCCGCGGCCGATCACAAGCTGGTTGCCAAGAAGGACATCGCGGCCCTCAAGGGCAAGATCCTGGATTCGGGGCTGTCCGTATCCCAACTGGTCTCGACCGCCTGGGCGTCGGCGTCCACGTTCCGCGGCTCCGACAAGCGCGGCGGAGCGAACGGGGCGCGCATCCGCCTCGAGCCCCAGAAGAATTGGGAAGTCAACGAGCCGGCCCAACTGAAGAAAGTGTTGAAAACCCTCGAGGGTATCCGGAGCGAGTTCAACAGCGCGCAGTCCGGCGGGAAGAAGGTGTCACTCGCCGATCTGATCGTCCTCGGCGGATGTGCGGCTGTCGAGCAGGCGGCGAAGAAGGCCGGCCACAATGTGGCCGTTCCGTTCACGCCGGGGCGCACAGACGCGACGCAGGAGCAAACCGACGCGGTTTCATTCGCGGTACTCGAACCGGTTGCGGACGGGTTCCGCAACTATCTCAAGACCAGGTACGCCGTCTCGGCCGAGGAGCTGCTGGTGGATCGCGCGCAACTGCTGACGCTGACCGCTCCGGAGATGACGGTTCTCCTCGGCGGCATGCGGGTGCTGAACACCAACTTCGGAAAGACCAGGCACGGCGTTTTTACCAAGAGGCCGGGAGCGCTGACCAACGACTTCTTCGTGAACCTGCTCGACATGCGCACGGAGTGGAAGGCAACCTCGGACGAGAACGTATTCGAGGGTCGCGATCGCGCAACGGGCGAACGCAAGTGGACCGGGACGCGGGTCGACCTCATCTTCGGTTCGAACTCCCAACTCCGGGCCGTAGCGGAGGTCTACGGATGCGAGGACTCCCAGGAGAAATTCGTGCGCGATTTCGTAGCGGCGTGGAACAAGGTAATGAACCTGGACCGCTTCGACCTCGCCTGAGCTCGGCTTACGTATTGAGGAAGGGAGGAGCACATCCGTTCAAGCACTTCGAGAGGTGCACCCGGACTGCGCCGCAGGCGTCCGGGCGGGCGGCCCCGCACAAAGAATGGAGGATGATCATGGAAGAGAACAGGAACAGAATTCCGCTAATCGGCGAGAGAGCACCGGAGTTCGAGGCTGAAACAACCCAGGGGAAGATCCACTTTCCCGGTGACTTCAAGGGGAAATGGGTCGTCTTCTTCTCTCATCCTGCGGACTTCACGCCGGTCTGCACGACCGAGTTCATGACGTTTGCCAAGATGGAGCCCCAGTTCGAAAAGCTGAACTGCAAGCTCCTCGGACTTTCGATCGATAGCACTTACAGCCACATTGCCTGGCTGCGCACCATCAAGGAGAAGATCGAGTACCGGGGCATGAAGAATATCGAGGTCAACTTCCCCGTGATCAGCGACCTGACCATGGAGGTATCCAAGGCCTTCGGGATGCTGCAGCCCGGCGCCAGCAACACCCAGGCCGTCCGTGGGGTCTTTATCATCGACCCGAACGCCATCGTGCGTGCGATCCTCTACTACCCGCTTGCGAACGGCCGGAACGTCGATGAGGTCATGCGTTTGCTCGTCGCGATGCAGCACTCGGATGAACACAAGATCGCCACCCCGGCCAACTGGCGACTGGGAGACGACGTGATCGTGCCGCCGCCGGGATCGTGCGGAACGGCCAAGGACCGCATGGAGAAGCCCGATGCAAGCGTCAAGTGCCTGGACTGGTTCATGTGCTTGAAGAAGTGCCCCCACGGCTCCTGACCGTGCCGGCGCGGGGCAAGGAAAGGCAGTTCCATGCCTTCCGGCAAGCCCCCAACAGCAAGGGCGCGGAGGCGACGCCTTCCGGCTGGAAACCGGGAAAGGCGACGCGCAAGCCGGGGTCGGACCTGGTCGGGAAGGTGTGGCAGGTCTGGAAGACCGACCTGGCCTTTGACTGATTCTTTTTCATCGGAAAGATTCTGCCGAAAGGGGGGTTGTCTCGAGTACGCTTGCTCCTCGGGCAACCCCTTTCTTTCTCTGTTCCTGCCTCTCCTTGAACAAGCCCGCGCGCCGGCAGCTGCTCCGAGGCTGCCTCCCAAGTTCCTATCGAGTGAACCACCCAAGTGGGGATGAGGGGACTTGTGTGCGGCGGGTCCGGGCCAAGTCCGTCGAATACAACCCCTCCCGCCGCAGGATCTCCGCTGCCGGCTTCTCCTGCCGCTGCGTCTCCAGGAAAATCTGGTACTTCCTCTCTGCTGAAAGCACCCGCCTCGACGGCCTCTCCCCCTCCTGCTCCCTCTGCTCTCTCTTCTTAATCTCCTGACTCATGGCTCTCCTCCTCTGCTTCTCCCTCCTTCCTCCCCTCAATGACCATGTAGTCTAATTCATCCCCACGTTGGTGTCACAAATTCAAAAACGGGGGGTCAAGGCGTCATTATTCCCAATAGATGCATTTGAGAACCGCCAGGCCGTCGCGGTCGCAGAGGACCGTCTCGGCCCTTCCATTGACTTCCGGATGCCAAACAACGTACATATTCATCCCAGAAGGCCGAAGATCTCGGGAGGGAGAATGCCGACCCGGACTGCAGCAGGGACGCCGCGAGAGGGGATCGCCGAGGTCAGCAGAGCCTTCTCGCTCGATCTCGTCTTTCTTTTCGGCTCGCAGAAGGACAGGGGCCTCTCCCTCCTGAAAGGGAACCCGGTGGATGCGCAAGACCCCCTGGCGGATCTTGATATCGGAGTGGTGTTCGCGCCGGGGGCTTTTCCCCCGCAGCCTTACAAGGTCTTCGGCACCTTGTACGCGGATCTGCAAGAGATCTTTCGTCCCCTCAAGGTAGATCTTGTCTTCCTCGAAGAGACGGAGTCCACCTTCCAGTTCGAAGCCATTCGGGGAGCCTGTATTTTCTGTCGGGATCAGCAGATCCTGGAGGATTATACCGAGCGGGTCCTCCGGTGTGCCTCAGACTGGCACTACACGAGAGAAAAGATCGACCAGGAGCTCCTCGCGAGGACGGAATCTCATGGTGAATAAGTCGATCGTCGCTTCCAGACTGGCCTTGATCGAGGACGCCCTGAAAGAGATGCGGTCACTGGGCGGAACGGAGAAAGATCGATTCCTGCGGGACAGAACCGCCGTCGCGGCGGTCGAAAGCTATCTCAGGAGATCCCTTGAGGCGCTTTTTGATGCGGCCAGACACCTCCTCGTTCATCAAGGGTGGCACGATTTTTCTCTGGAATACAAGTCTCTGGCCAAGGGCCTGTCGACAAGGGGGGTGGTGCCGCAAGACCTCGAGATACCGCTTGTGCAAATGGCCGGCTACCGCAACCGGCTCGTTCATTTCTACCACGAGGTCACACCGGCAGAACTGTTCGACATCATCCAGTCCGATCTCGGAGACCTTGAAAGGGCCGTCCGCCATCTCAAGGATTATGCCCGCACCCTTTAGAAGGACCCGGGGAGCAACAGGCCCGCGGGGAAGCGGTGCTCGTTGAAGCGATGAGCACCTGGGCCTGTGGCTGGCCAACGCCCGGTCCGTGCCCAGGGCGCATTCCCCGCCACCCGCTTCCCAGGGCCGGCCCGATCCCTCCTTCAGCCAATTGCCCCCGGCCTACGAGGACGATTTCAGCCAGCCCCCGCCCGTTCCGGTCCGAAACCTCACCCAACAGCTTGGGTGTCTTTCCCCTTGCCATACAATTCCGCTCAGTGCCATTTTCTTCCTGCCGTGAAGAAAGTTCCGAATTCTCGTAATGATTGCATGACAAGTGGAACAGGTTGGGATGGGAATCTTGTCTCGGCCGGACAACGGTCAGGTGTCGAGGAGAACCCGACACCTGACCGCCTCAGCCTCCTGCACAACGATTGCCGCCTCAATGAGGCACGATAACGCTCACCGTGCCCTCCGAACTGTTTCCAAAACTATCCGTACACTGCACGGTAAGCACATATTCTCTTCCGTTCCCGTTGCCCGACCGTTCCGCTCTGAGGTTCGCTGTCAAGTCGCCGGTAATCTGCCAGTCCGGAGCGGTATTGCCGTCGCCTTTGCCGTTGACCGGTTCGTTGCTGGTCACTTCCGTGAGCTCGCAATGAGCCGTCCCGCACAGGTCGAACGCCGTTACATCCAAGCTCACCCCGACCATCTTGTGATTGGGCGGCCAGAGCTGGTCCGGGCTTGCCGTCACCTGCGTGATGTCCGGAGGCGTTGTGTCGGCAACGCTTATGCCCACGGAATCCGTATCGGCAGCAAAGCGGCTGTCCGCGACCAGCAGATAGTAGGTCTGATCACCTATAGTCTGGTGAGTCTGGACCACGGGGTTCATCGACGGGGCCGTGATCTGCGGACCGTCCTCCGATCCGGTTCGCCATTCGTATAGCGCAATATTGTTGTCTGCGTCGGTGCTGCCCGCGGCGTCGAGGGTCACGTCCGCTCCGTCCGGGGACGTGCATTCCACGGTCCGGTCCAGGCCCGCGTCCGGCCGCGGCGGCTGGTTCACGATGATTCCGTCGAGCGCCACAGCCGCCTGCGCGTCGAGATCTTCGCCGTTGTCATCCTGTGCCGCCTCACCGACGAGCTGCCCGGAAACCCGGCAGGTCTTGCTCTCCCAGTTCATCGCAAGGGCGAGGCCCTCCGTGTTCTTGCCGCTCACGCCAAAACCGGTTGTGGACCCCGACCTTCGTCCGTGGCCCGAGGTGAAGGCGGTCCCCGGTGGCACCTCTCCCAAGTAAAAGCCGAGGAACAGTCCCATGTTGATGGCCTCGGGTTCAGTGGCGCCCGACAGGCTCAGGTCTACGAACTTCGGATCGTCCGCAAAGATCGTGCCGGAGTCGAACTCGATGTCGTCGCCCCTCAGTTGATAGGACATGCCAAGCAGGCATTCCTCGCCCGGAGTGCACGGCCTTCCGCGGATCTGCAAGGCGCCCCAGGCGGTCGGCTGGTGCTTCGGTGCGCGGCCTTCCATCAAGATCTCCACCGAGCCTCCCACCTCGCAGACGCTCGTCGGCTGGAACAGCGATGCCGATATCGGTTCGGGAATCGGGTCCGGAGGATCGGTGCCGGCAACGAGACAGACACCCGAGACGTCCGGGCAGGGGGCGTCGCAGCTCCTATCGTAATTGGAGGAGAAATCGACGCTCTGCCCGCTGCATTGGCATAGGTACCTTCCCGCGCCTGTCTGCAGGTCGTTGACGGCTGCTTGTGCAGCGTCGTCCACATCTTCTTCGCAGAAAGCCTGGAGGTCGGCAAGCGTCGGTTCCGAACCCCCTACGTTTTGGTTAAAGGCTGCCGGCAGGCATGCTTGGGCCTCCTTGGACATCAAGGTCTCGTCTGCCAGCGTCAACCTCGACTGGTTCACCCACCCCTCACCAGGTGGCAAAGGGGCCTGACCCTCGAACTGCACCCGCCACCATGTCACCGGATTTCCGTTCGAATCGTCGACGTAGACAGGACCGTCGAGGATCTCGCCCATGCTGCCTGCGCCCACGTTGTATAACTGCCTCCCGCCGCCTGGGCGGGCAAACACAGAAGCGCCATGGTCGGCCGTGACATACCGGGAGCACTGGCAGTCACAGGCGTAGTAGTTCGGCAGACCGTCTAATTCGTCCAATGAGAAGACCTTGTCGCAGCCCGTTAGGAGCAGCGCCACAGATCCGATGGCCAAAACCAGGGATCTGAGCGCGCATAAGGTTGCCACCGAGACGTCTTGCAAGTGATTTGGAATGGGTTTTCGGGACATGACACACCTCCATGTTGATTCCCGCATGTCGGCCGTCATCCCTCAAGTTGCGTTATATCTCTGCCCCAGGTAATCGAGAAGTCGCCTTGATGATAGAAGTTTTGCCTTGATGATCGCCTTTCGGGTTGACGCCCCTCTGCGATTTGAGTTACGTGCCTCTCCACCGTTAGAGATTAGAGGGCTGCCTTCGCAGGGCAGCAGGATAACTGCAAGCCTCCGCCCGTATGGATGCGTCAGCAGGGAAAGAAGGTTCCGGAGCTCGTTGAAAATGAGACTTCAAACTCGAATGCCGTTAGCCCGACTTTCGCTATTCGGGGGGTATTGGAAGAGGATCATTGGTCTGAACTTCTGCACGTAACATGACGTTACCGTGATATTGCAAAAGGGTCCGGGACACTTCGTGTCTTCCGATACGGAACCCCTTCTTCCGGCGGGCGTGTCGGTCTGCACGCTGCTGGAATCGGCATGGGCGGATGCGCTGCTGCCTTGTTCCGCCCGCTCCGAAGGTACCTTTCCCATTCGTGCTCACCCTTTGAATCGGGCCGCGTATACATGCGAGAAGAGGGGAAAACGGAGGTAAAGGCAGATACGAAGGAGGCCCAAGGTGCCGTCCATAGAAGCGATTTCCAGGTTCCCGGCGACGGTGTTCACCGAAAGGGTTTGAACAATGCCCGAATAGGACACGGTGCCGAGTAAAAGCTGCGCATACCTTTGCAAACAGAGGCTTCGCCTCGTCTTCCCTCTCGCAAGGAACTTCAGGACGAGATCGAGGCCCTTGACGCCCAAGGAGATCTGAGCGCCGCCTTTCTCCTTCGATGGATGAAATCGTGGCTGCGGTTGGGACCATCGGGCAGTTGTGATGCAGCGATGGGTTGTTTCATCATGATCTGCGTTGCCCTTCTCTGGGAAGATCGCAACCTTCTGTCAGAGGCGTGAACGATCTCGCCCATCAGGCCGCCGAGGCCTGTTCGGTGAGAAGGAGGCGCCGCTGCAATCTGCGGCGGCGGTAGGCGTACTTCATCGTGGTCAACGTGCTCACGTAACCTACCTGAAGAACCTCGTCGCCCTCATCGAAGTTCATCAGGTTGCTATAATAGTCATTGAAAAGGCTGTTGCGGTGGTAGTATCGCCGGTCATTGGCTGACTTCTGAAACACCGTGTCCCGGACGCTGCCCCTGAAAACGAACCGACTCTCGTCGAAAACGGCATCCTCGCGGATATAGAGCTTCTCGCGGTACAACCGTTCAATCGACTGAGCGATCCGCACATGTTTTCGGCTGGGCTTTTCCTTCCCCACGGGTGACGGGAATACTTTTTCAAAGTGGAGGGCAACGTTTCCAAGGCTGCTGAGGACAGCGGCGCAGTTGGAGACCCAGACCCGGCCGATCGGCCTGTGGCGGAGCAGATAACCGGTAACGACTTTCTTCATCAGAAGATGCGTGAGGCCCGCGCTGCGGTCCTCGGAACGGACGCACGTCAACCCCAGATGCAACACCCGGCCCAACACCCCCTTCACCGGAAGGAGCACCGTCGAACAGAATCCTGCCATCTGACTGTCCCGACGCCAGGCCGCCGCGATGACCTTGTCGGCCAGTTCTTCCCGGCTTCCCACCATGGCCTGGTAGGGGGGAGTCTCTTCAAAACAGGTCGACGCCGTTTCCCGAATCTGCTGGACGAGATGTTCAAGATCGTTGTCTTCCAAATACAGACCAGGCCGGTAGTAGAATAGGATCCGGTAGGGATGGCTCTTCTTCTCCATAGGGCGTTCCTCCTGTCTGGGATGGTCCTCCTGTTCACGACGGGGCTTTTTGATACACATTGCCTGCGATCCAGTTCCATGCCGTTTCCATCAGGAAGTTCGGATCCTCGGATCGAATCGCTTCCCCAAAGGATAGATGGACGCTGACCCTTCGCTTGGAAAAGGTTCGGAGGAAGTGACCCACGAACGTGTCGTCACCGACCCAGGCATCCGCAGGATCCTCGTATTCGATGGCTGCGGGAAGCACGGTAAAACCGCCTGCGGCGGCCGTCTGAAAGATCCCCTGCTTGAAAGGAAGGATCCCCGGACTGGCACGTGTGGTTCCTTCCGGGAAGACGACTACAGACACCCCACCTTTCAGCACGGCCGCGACCGCGGCCCTCGCCCGCTTGCGGCTTTCTTCATTCTTTCTGCTCACAAAAAGGACGTTGCCGAATCTACGGGCCCCGTATCCCAGAAGCGGCCACCCTGCGAGTTCCTGCTTGGCAAGAAACGAACAGGGCACGAGGGCCCCGATCGCACCAATGTCGATATAGGAGCGGTGATTGGCGACGATGAGGACTCCCTCCTGCGGAGGTTTTCCTTTTGTCTGCACATGCAGGCCCAGCGCTGAGACGAGCCGCTTGCACCACTGCTGCAGGGCCCGCGCAGATTGAGCGGCGCAAGGGCCTCGTCTCTTCTCAGCCAGGAAGACCTGGATCATGGTCAGCAGTGTGTGGAAGACCAGAGAGAGCAATCTGGTGAAGGCGAGTAGGGGGTGGCGCCTTCTGCCTGAAGATGATTCCGACGCGGAGGGGGTCAGATGCCCGGCATGCCGGAAGGGCATGTCAACCGATTCTCGAGAACCCATGCGCCCCCCAGGAACACTGCAGGTTGCGACGCCCCGCTCCTTCCCTCGATCCCTTGCCACGCGTCTTTTCCACCCGCCATAGCCTTGTGCACGTGCTCTCTCCTGCAACTCCCTGTGTCTTCCCATCCTTTATCGGCTGGAATTCTTCCCTTTGAATTATCCTTTTGCAAAGTTCTCTTAAAGTTAAAGTTCCTCCGAGGGATTCCCGGCAACTCTGCCTTTCAAATAGGCTATTCCTTTCAAGATGCCTCTCCCGTGCGACTGTGCCCATGGCGGGTAGGAGCGCTGCCCGCATGACCCGGAGCAAGCGGAGGGCCTGTGGGTATGGAGCGAATCAGCTCAATCGGACCCTTCCGTCTTACAGCATGATCTGTAACCCGTGGCAACTCTCCGGTAGAAATTCCAACCCCCCGTGTCCTCGATTTCCAGGGCCACGCTTCGCGCTCCGGGCGGTACATAGAGGAGATAGGAACCGGCATGCACATGCCGGCTCACGGCCTCTTCGCGGTCACTCCCCCCGAAAGCCCTCTCCTCGGGGAGGGGGGATCCGAGGAATCCTCGAGCGCCTGGGCATCGAAACATGGGGAGAAGAGGAAATGCCGATACAGGCAAGGAGATTTCGTCTGCTCGGATTCCCCAAAACGCACGGATCCCATCCCAGAGCAGCTTCCTGCCTTCTTTCCTCCTCCGCCTTCCGGTGGAGAGCCCCGGCCACGGCCGGGTTCGCATTCTCTCCGGCGCCGCGTTTCTTCGCGTGGTCGGCGGCATCCTTGTGCGTCAAGGTCTTCGCTCGATCAAGGGGTACTCGGTCTTGTTCCCGGCCTCCGCGCCGCAAGGGGAGCCGCGGCCCGCTCAGGCGGCCCGCCGATCGGCTCTTCGCAGGTGCCGGGCGTATCCCGCCAGGTGGCCGAAGGCCTCGGCGGCGTCCTTGAACGATCCGTCCACCCAGGGGATGCCTTTCTGGATGAATTTGGTCACCATCATACGGCGATACCGGTCGGCATCCTCATGGTTCTGGCGCTCCTGGCGCAAGAGGATGTAGATCGGTTTCCCGATCTTCCGGCTCAACCCGGAGACGGCGGTGGATATGGTTTCCACGGCCAGCAGCCGGTTTTCCTCCTTCTTGATGTTCGACAGGTAGTCTGCCGTGAGGAGGACCACGATGGCGTCGATTCGACCGTCCTCGCCGACCGCCTCGATCAGCTTGTCCATGACCAGAAAGCCGGTGGCCCCGGGGTCGATCGGGTTCTTCACATCCACGTTCTCCTCGGGCAGCAGGGCCCTGAGCTTCTCGATCGTCTCCGGGCCGAGGCGCGGCAGGCTCAGGTTCGGCTCCGCCGAGAACAGGTCCGAAACATTCACCGTGTTTCCGCCCCCGGGGGAAAAGATGGCAAGTCTTCCGCCGGGCAGGCGGAAGGGGGGTTGAAGGAGACGCAGGACGCGGACCATCAGGTGCATGTTGTCCACGAGGATGACGCCCGCCTGGTGCATGGCGGATGTGAAGACCTTCTCGTTTCCGGCCATGGCCCCGGTATGGCTGAGGACCGCCTGCCTGCCCTCCTCGGTGGTCCCTCCCTTCCAGACGACCATGGGTTTTCGCGGTGTGATCCGCTTCGCGAGCTCGAGGAACCGCCTTCCGTCCCGGATGCCCTCCACGTAGATGCCGATGACCCCTAGGGTCTCGTCATTCCCCATGAATTCCACGATCTCGTTGATCGAGACGTCCAGTTGGTTCCCGAGGGAGATGACCTTGTTGAAGTGGATGCCCGAGTCCATGCCCCGCATCACTGCGTTCACGGCATGGCCCCCGGACTGGGAGACAAACCCCACGGTTCCGGGCCTGTCCACGATCTCCCACTGATCCCTCCAGAAGCCGATCCGGCCGGCCTGGCTGTAAATGCCCATGCAGTTCGGCCCCACCACCCGGAACCCCTTTGCCCGTGCCAGGGCAAGAATTTCGTCCTCCAGTCCTCCCTTGCCGATCTCTCCGAAGCCGGAGGTATGAATCACGGCAAAACGGATCTTGCCGGGCGGGAGCTCCCGAAGCACCTCGACACATCCGGCGGCCGGTACCGCAAGGATGGCCAGATCCAACGGTTCCGGTATTGCGGCCAGAGAGGGGTAGCAGGGGAAATTGAGCACCTCTCTGTATTTCGGGTTCACCGGGAAAAGCTTGCCCGCATAACCCATGTTGACGAGGTACTCGGTGAAGTTGAACCTCCCGGCCGCCGGGCGGGGAGAGGCGCCCACATGGGCCACGGAGGCCGGCTCAAAGAGCCGGGTGAGGTCTGTCTCTTTCCTGGGGGCTTCCATCCTGACCTTCCTCGTTCGTTTCTCTGCGGTTCGTTCCTCTTGTGTCTGCCGGGCCTTGTATCACACCTATTCTAATCCAGGCTCATGCCCTATGATCCTGGTTCTTCATGCGCATGCAACGCTCGTCTCCTTTCACATCGGACCGGACCCGATCGAATCTCTTCACATCAGGCAACGGGTCAGAGGCAAACCCTGGCCGCCTGCCTGATTCAGACCACCTTATCCCAAAAACGAATGGAATACTCCCCCAACTCGGCCGGAGGGACAACCATCACCCTTTCTGCCAACGCATAGCGCATGTCGCCCGGGTAGAAGACGGTCAGCCGTCGGAGCCCCAGGTCTTCCATTGCGATACGCATGGACGGCGTGAGGCGAGGGGCATCCTGGAATTTGATCTCCACTCCGTGGCGTCGCCCCTCCTTGAGCAGAAGCAGGTCCAACTCTGCGCCGGTATGGGTGGCCCAGAAATACGAGGCGTCGGGTCGGACCGCCTTGATGACCTCCTCGATCGCGTAGCCCTCCCACGAGGCGCCGACTTTGGGGTGGGAGAGGATCTCTCGATCCGTCCGAATGCCCAAGAGGGTGTGAAGGAGGCCGCTGTCGCGAAGGTAGATCTCAGGAGCCTTGACCTGGCGCTTTTGCAGGATCTCGGAAAGGCCCCGGCGGTGACCCCGGCGCCTGACAGCTCCAGGGAGAGCCGCTCCGCGACCGTCCAGGGGGCACCCCCGGACACCGGCAGGAGCGGGAAGAATAAGGGCCCGCGTTCAGGGCGGTTTGCTCGAGGCGGCCAGATTCAGCAGAGCCTGGGCAGCCTGTCCCAGGTAGGGCGGGCCCGACGCTTCCAGTCGGCCGGCCAGTTCCCTCGCAAAAGGCCCGAGGTGTTCTTCCACAAAGAGATGGAGGGCCCGGCGCGCCGTATCGGCCGCCTCGGTGTCTCCTTCCCTCAGGGCATACGCCGTCTTGAGACAGAGGTACCCGGCGAAGTTCCCCTCCACGCTCACATGGTCGATGGGGTCTTCGGCCCTCGGCGCAAAGGAAAAGGCCCTGTAGAATCCGGCGATGTCGGCCAGTACCTGCCCCGGGTCCTCCTTCGGGCGATAGGCCGCCTCGCGCGGAGAAACCTTGCCCCCCGGGCCGAGCAGGCCGAGGTACGCGCCCTCTCCGGCTTCACGCGATTGCTTTGCAGCGGCCTGCAGGCAGGGGCAGGCCACCTCCGCGGCAAGGGCCTCCACATCGCGATGCCAGCCGGGGCGCGGCCTCTCGAGAAGAAGGCCGGCCAAGCGCCACGCGGCCGCCTGAGAGAGGGCCTCCCGGGAACGCAGGCTGTATTTCTCCTGGCCTGACCGGCTCATCTCGCCTCCTCCAAGATGAGCGGCACCCATGCGGATCGCATCTTTCGCGAACCTGCCTCCTGGTGCGCTCCGTCCATAACGGCGAGTGCCACCTGGGACTGCCGGCCCGGCGCGAGTCCCTCGGGAAGGGGGAGTGATATCACGACCGCCCATCCCTTTTCGGTCCGGACCCCGCGCCCCGCAGAGCGTTGTGACGAAGCGGGCGCGATCGTCCCGGGCCCCTCTGCGATCAGGTCCTGGACCGGCCGGTCGGGAGGGCCGGCCATCCGGTTGCCGAGCGCCCTGGCCGGGGCGTACAGGTCGGCCATCTCCTTTCCGGCCTGGGAACCGGGGGCCAGCGGGGCCGCGTCAAACGGGTAGTGATCCACAGTCGCGCCGGGATACAGGCTCTCGATCTTGTCGGGACGGCCGTCCAGCGCCGCCTGCCAGGAAGCGCACCAGTAGGTGATCCGAACCGGGCGCCCCCTGTGACCCATCTGGGGATCGGGCGCGTCCCGCTCCGCCCTCTCCGGAAGCTGCACGGCGCAGGCATCCGTGAAGCGCATGACCCCGGGCAGGTCGTTGCGCGTCGGGTCTTCCCAATCCAGCCGGAAGGCCAGCCGCTCCCGATCGACAAAGGCGCGGACCCGGACCTCCCGGGTGGAAATCTCGGTCAGCCTGGGTTCCACCAGGTCCTGAAGAAGCAGGGGTTCCACGTGCTGGGGAGCCAGGTTCCATGCCGGGTCTCCCGGATCCTCAGGAACCACCTGCCGCGTCATCGCGACTACGTCGGCCGTGGAGGCGGGTTTCCTGTCCCCGCAACCGACGGCGGCGGCCAGCGTGAAGACCAGCATCCATGTCACGGCAGCTTGTCGAAACATCCTGTCATCTCCTCACGGCGTGTTGGTTCTGGGCACCCCGTAAACGGTGTCGAAGGCGGTCAGGATATGCACCGGTTCCTTGATCGGCACCCGCACGATCTCCCGGCCGGAATCGTCCATGCCGGAAACTTCCTCCCCCCTTCGGTTCCAGGCCGGGACCCGCCTCGGGGTTGACCCGAAGAGGGCGAGAAGCCCGGAAAGGTCCTTGTCCTCGGGCGCTCGACGATAGGTTTCAACGGCCTGGGCCGCGCCGGGCCCGAACATCTGCTCCAGGAACGGGAGAGGTACGTGGACCGGCGGGACGTAGTATACGTTGGGCTCCAGACCGAACTGCGGGAAAAGCGGCAGGGCGACCTTTCGCACATGCACGAGGTAGTCGATCGGATTTTCGGGCCGGGCCTGGTCGGGCCGCGAGATCCATCCGACCATCCGTATCTTTCCGATGCAGTTTTCGAAGCACTGCGGCTGCAAGCCCGATTCGATCTTCGGAAAGCAGCCGATGCACTTCTCCGAGGTGCCGGTCATGGGGTTGTAGAAGACCTTCTTGTACGGGCAGGCCTTCACGCACTCCCGGTAGCCCCGGCAACGCCCCTGGTCCGTGAGCACGATCCCGTCCTCGACCCGCTTGTAGATGGAGCCCCGGGGACAGGCCGCCAGGCACGCCGGATAGGTGCAATGGTTGCAGATCCGGGCCAGGTAGTAGAACCAGACACGGTGCGGAATCCGGAGAAAGGCCCCTTTCTCCACCCTTTCCGCGCAGTCGTCCTCCCCGACGTTCGGACTCGCATAGTCCAGGTCGTCGGACTTCCAGCCCAGCACCCGCTCGCCCGCGCGGGCCGCCTCGAACACGGTCCGCCCCTGATAAGCATTTCCGTCCCACGGCTGCGGCCCGAGCATGTCGAGCAACGTCACGTCCCACCCGAGCGGGTAGAATCCGTACGGCTTGCTCTCCACGTTGTTCCACAGCATGTACTCCTGGCCCCTGCCCGAGGTCCAGGTGGTCTTGCAGGCGAGCGTGCAGGTCTGGCACGCGATGCACTTGTTGATGTCGAAGACCGCGGCAAACTGCCTCCTGGGCCGCGATTCGGGGTACCAGTAGGACATCTCCCGTTGGATCTGCCAGTTCCAGACTCGCGCCATCAGCCCTTCCCTCCTCGCTTCCTCTGTGCGATCACAAACCCGCCCTGGATGTAGCGTTTCATGGCATCGTTCTCGTACCGGGGCCGCAGACCGAGGGCCGCGGGCCGCCAGAGCCCGTTCCCGTCGAGCCCGCCCGCTTCGGCCTTCGTGATCTTGACGATCGACTCACGAGGCGCGCCGGTCGGGCAGTGCACGTCCGGCAGGAAGCCCTTCCCCAGGGACTGGCCCAGCACCTCCTTGCGGACCAGAGAGTCCGTCATCCAGGTGGGCTTGAGCCAGCCGCGCGTTGCGGACTGGTGGGATCCGGAGCGAAACAGGGCCTGGTAGTTGGTCCGGGGGTTTTTCGCCAGCCCGTCTTCTCTCGTCTCCTGGCCCTCCACCGAGCCCGGCGTTGCGCCGTACATGTTGAACCACATGCGCGTCACGCCCAGCGGCGTGCCCGGGTAGAACCTGGCACGGCACAGGAGGCGGGCGAAGCGATAGTCCTCCGGCCTCTGCTGCCAGCCCCGGAAGGGCCGGTCGCTCGGGTCCGCGTCCACCCAGACGTAGTCCCCGTCCTCGACGCCCAGTTGCACGGCGTCCTCCGGGTTGATGTCCACGTAGCCTTCCGAAACGAACGGCATGCGCTTGTCCCGTCGGTAGATGTCGCCGAAGGGGCCGAAAAGCACGGCGACCTGGTCCGTGTCGATGGGCATGGTGTGGGCGCCGTGGCGGTACTTCGGCGTATGAAAAACAAAGCGATATCCGTCCTTCACGAGCGGGTGCGCGGAGACCTTGGTTTCTGCCCAGGTCTTCATCACGTTTCGGCCCTGGCGGGTCTCGCACGATGTGTCCGACTGGGGAACCCCGTAGACCTCAGGACCGGCCGGCCGAAGGACCTCGCACGCAGGACATACGATCACGTTCGGCTCGTAAAAGGTGGAATCCACCGGCTCCCGGTGCACGGGCAGGTTCTCGCCCGCCTCGATGAACTCGTCCTCCTCCCGGTAGAACTCGAGGCGACCCGTTTTCGTGTACCAGGGGATCGACTCGGCCACCTGCTCGTACCCGACCGAGCGCGGGCAGGTGCGGTGCATCATGGGCACCGGAATGCCCATACGGGCCTTCTCCTCCAGGTCCTGGAACCGATAGCCCCGGGTGTTCGAAGAATGGTCCAGGATCCGCTGAAGGTATACATCCGTCCGACCCCTGGAGACAAAGTGCCAGACGTCCTCGAACCGCCGGTCGCCGGTGAGTTCGGCCAGCTTGGCGCCCACAAGGGCCAGGACATCGATGTCCCCCATCGTGTCGAAGATCCTGGGCAGGGGGGTCCGGGGAAACACGGTGAGAAACGGGTTGGTCACCGAGCAGCACATGTCCGGCTGCTTCAGTTCGGCCCAGGAGTCCACGGCGAACACCACGTCCGACCACTCGCACGAGGTCGTCCACCACCACTCGTTGACCGCGATCATCTCCATCTTGGGCAGCACGTTCACCACGGCGTTGTAATGCCACTTCACGTTGCCCAGGATCGAGTTCGCGTTCGCGAACCAGAGCGACTTGGTGGGTGTGGGCATGTGCGTGGAGCCGGTGAGCATCCGCTTGCCCACCCGCAGGGGATGGTCCTCGTGGTTCCAGTAGTGCGCCGATTCGGCCTTCCAGAACACCTTGGGGCGCGCCGGCTTTTCCGGGTCCAGTTCCAGGTCAAAGGGATTCTCCCCCACGTACTGGGGCAGGCCGTTGAAGAGCGCCACGCGGTAGTTGCCCGCATAGGATCCCACGTTTCCGGTGATCTTGCCCACGTTGCCCGTCAGGGCGGCCAGCAGGAACAGGGCTCGGTCCTTGTTGTCATTGTTGAAAAACTGGTTCGGCCCCATGCCCACGGCGAAGAGCGTGGTGCCCGGGTCCGCGGCGATCTCGCGTGCAAGGGACTCCACCGCCTCGGCAGGCGCCCAGGTGAGTTCCTCGACCACGGCCGGGCTGAAGTGAGCCGTGTACTCGAGGAGAAGATCGAAGACGGTGCGGCAGCGAACCTTCTTGCCGTCCGGAAGCGGAACCTCCACAGGGCCCTCGAGCAGGGTGTCCTCCACGCCCGAATGCCGGCCCACCTCGTCGCGCGTCAGGGGCCTGGGGCCGCCGGAGCGCATGTCCCACCACACAACGTCCCCCCACTCGTTTCGGAGCAATTCCGGAATCAGCATATCCCGCTGCACGCCGGGCGGCTCCGGCTTCTCCCCCTCCCGAAGAACCCGGGTTCGGTTGCCCAGGGGGGCCGGCCCGCCGCCGAAAACGTCCGCGGCCCGCAGATATTTGAGCGAATCCATCCTCACGAGCACGGGAAGGTCGGTCCACTGCTTTACGTAATCCTTGTCGTAGAGCCTCTCGCGCAGGATCACCCCGGCCATGCCCAGTGCGAGGGCGGGCGTGGTCCCGGGCCGCACGATCACCACCTCGTCGCCCTTGCTCGCGGTCGCGGAGTACTCGCAGGCGATGACCACGACCTTGGTTCCCTGCATGCGGGCCTCTGTGAGCCAGTGGGCGTCCGGCATCTTGGTCGTGATCCAGTTCATGCCCCAGACGAGCACCCGGTGCGCATGCTCGACCGCGTTCAGATCGAAGTCCACGGTCTGCTGGCCGGTGACCATGGGATGTCCGGGAGGAAGGTCAGTGTGCCAGGAGTAATTGTCAAAGCCCCGGCCTCCGACGGCCTGATCCGGGCCCACGCCCCGGATATGGGCGTCAAGCAGGGCCATGGAGTTGGCCATGCGGTAGAGGCCGAACACGCGGGTCATGCCGAGCAGGGGCATGCCCCCCCGGAACTTGAGAACCTGGGTTCCGACTCCTTTGGCGGCCGCAACCACCTCTTCCTCATAGCCCTGGGCCCTGAGGCGTCGGGCGCCCTCGGTTCCGGTATAGGTCTCGGCGATATTCTTGAGCGCCGCCGCCACCGCGGCGGCCGCCTCGCTGTGGGAAACCCGGATCCACTCGTCCCTCCCTCTCTGGAAGAACTCCGGCGGCGGACGCCCGTCCACCCCCCGCGGGAATCCCGCGTCCACCCACTTCTTGAAGCCGGCCCGCATCATGCAGTGCCGCAGGCGCCGGTCGCCGTAAAAGCGGCGGGTCAGGGCAAGCCCCTTCTGGCAGACCCTGGGGTCCCATCGATTGCTCGCCCGGTTCCCGTACAGATCGGCCGCCTCCCCGTACCGCATGGTCGGACCGATCCGGGTTACGATCCCCAAGCGCACATAGGCATTGAGGATGCAGTTGTGCGTGTCGTTGGGGGCGCAAAGAAACGTGAAGGGGGAGTCGGTCCGCCAGAGATTCCGGTAGACCTTCTCCCAGTCCCGCCCCGGGTAGAACGCCAGGGGATTCTCCACGGCCTCCAGGCCCCACGCACGCGCGGCCGATGCGGCGAACGCCCCGAACCCTGCCGCCCCTGCCCACTGGAGAAAGGACCGTCGGGTCATGTCGGACTTGCTTGTCATGGCTTCTTCTCCCACGTGCGGATGAACGTCACGATGTCCTCCATTTCCTCCTCGGACAAGGTCGGCTGCTCCAGCGAGGGACTTGCGAACCCTTTCATCGGCGTGCCGCTTCGGCCCTTGCGGACCGTCTCCATGAGATAGGTGTCCGTGGCGGTCCGCAGAAGAACACGATTGGAGAGGGCGGGCCCTTCCAGGCCTTCCCCGTCCTTCCCGTGGCACCCGGAACAGGTCTTCGCGTACAGGACCGACCCGGCGTCGCTCCTTCCCCGGGCCCATCGCGGAGGCCGGCCTTCCGCAGGGGAGGGAACACCGCCTCCCAGGGCCCTGACCGCTGCGACCACGTTGTCGATCTCGCCGGGCCGGAGACCTCCCTCCGGCTCGGACCACGCGGGCATGCGGCGGCCGGGGCGACCCTGCCGGACGGTCTCCGCGATGAAGACGTCCGAGGCGACGGCGAGAAAGTCCGTGTTGCCCACGGCCGGGAAGGGGCTCATCTTCGGGTAACGCATCCCCTGGCCCGCCGCGCCGTGGCAGGCCGCACAGAAGCTCCCGTAAAGGGTGGGTCCGTCCGTGGCGAACTCCCTGTCCCCGAAACGCTCGGCCCGGATCCGGTCCTTGGGCCAGTAGGCGCTGGGCGTTTCGCTTCGACGAAGAGAAAGGACGTAGAAGGTCAACTCCCGGATCTCCTCATCGGAGAGCCCGAGATAGGGCATCTGGGAATCCGGTACGATTCTGCCCGGAACCCGGAGATGCTCCGCGGTCCAGGCCGCGATCGTTGGCCTGCCGGGCACGTGCGAGAAGTCCAGGCGGCCCGGGTCCAAGTCCCCGGCCCGGGTCAGGTCGGGCCCGTCGTCGCCGCCCACGCCGCCCACCCTGTGGCAGCCCCTGCAGCCGAGGGAGTGGAACCGGGCCTTGGCCCTGACCAGCCCCGGAGCGCCCACCAGGGCGGACAGGTAGGACTCGATCGCCTCACGGTCCCCGGCCGGAACCGGACCGAACGACCTGCGCCAGGGCCCCTCGTCGGCCCTTCTGTGGCGTTCCAGGTGATCCTCGTACCAGTCGGGCCTCCACCCCACAGCTCCCACGCGGGAGAGATCCGTACCCTGGAAGCCCTCTTCCGCCCCGGGCCGCAGGGTTCCGCCTCGGCCGTCCACGCTGTGACAGGCAAGACAGTCGTAGCGCTCCAGCAGGGACTGGCCCCTCTCCAGCCGATCGAGGTTCGGTACGGCCAGATGGGTGTGGCAGCTGCCGCACCCTGCATGGAAGAAAGGCTTGGGAAGCATGGGATGAGGCCAGTGGCGGACCTCCCCGTGTGCGTCCGGCTCCGTCGTGGCCCGCCCCTGCCCGCCGTGACAGGCCACACAACCGAACTCGGCAGGCCCGTGGGGAATGTCCGGATGCGGCCTGTACAGTGCGTCCCCGGCAATCCCCTCCTCCCCGGGCGCCATTCCCAGATGACAGCTCGTGCAGCGGTCGGCCACGGCCAGGTCCGGAACCACGATCTGGCGCAACCGTACGCTGAACCCGTTGTCCGGTTCCGCAGGCCGCCGGGTCTCATACGCCCTCTGGACCTTGCGCCAGCCCTGTAGCACGTTTTCCTGGATCGCGGTGCCGGCGAGCAGGAGAAGAACCCCGACACTGGATCCCAGGAGAAGAATCTTGTTCGCTCGCATGTCAGTGCACCGGCCATTGTGCGGCCGACCAGTAGAACTCCCAGTTCGGCCCGCGGAAGTGGGTTCCGATAAGGGTCAACACGAAGAATCCGCAAAGAAAACAGGTGAACAGGGCCAGGGCCCCGGCGCGTGTCGAGTCGAACCGCGCGACGACCCGGACCGAGTAGAGGGCGTAGAGCGCCGTGAGCACGGTACCCGGGTTGAAGGCGGTGATTACGAGCTGGGGCACCCCCGGCCACCACTCCCGGAGCCATCCAAACCGGATGGCGAACGCCTCGACCGCCACGGCCGCCAGCAGGCCGACCGCGGTCGAGCGGAGCACCAGCGGCACCCCTCCGGGCCCGCCGAACCAGACCCCGGTGCCCTCGGTTTCCCAGTCGAGATAGGGGATCAGGCTCAGGCCCGCCAGCACAACGAGAGGAATGCCGAGCCCGCCCATGAATGCCGAGTGCGCCACCAGCTCCTGGATGCCCAGGAAGTACCAGGGGGCCTTGGCCGGGTTCTCGGGCACAGCCGGGTTTGCCAGCTCCTTGAGCGGAGCGTCCCAGGTCGCGGCGAGCAAGAGACAGAGGAAGGTTGCGGCCATGAACACCCCGAGTTCCGCATAGAAGAGGTGGGGCATGGAAGGCACCGTGTTTTCGGGGCCCGAGCCCACGGCAGGCGATCGGCCCCGGACGATCGCGGCCAGGTGGTAGGTCTTGGCAGGCGCATCGGTGAAGACCGGATAGGCCCCCGGCCCGGCAGGGCCCAGGCGGGCGTCCGCATCCGCCGGCCGCACGAGGCCCCCGTCCTTCCGGATCCGCCAGAAGTGCACGGCAAGCAGAATCGCGAGCAGGAGTGGGAGGATCATGATGTGCAGGAGGTAGAATCGGATCAGGGCCTCCTCCCCCACCTCCTCGGACCCGAGCAGGATCAGCTTTTGAAACCCTCCCGGGTCGAAAAACTCGGTGATGCCGAGCGCGTCGGTAACCTCCCTGGGCGACTGCGCGATGTTGGCCCCGATGGTGATGGCCCAGTAGGCGAGCTGGTCCCACGGGAGCAGATACCCTGTGAAGGACAGACCGAGCGTAGCCACCAGCAGCCCCATTCCCACCACCCAGTTGAACTCCCGGGGGGAGCGGTAGGCCGCGGTGTAGAAGGCCCTGGCCATGTGGAGGAACACCGCCACGACCATGAGGTTGGCCGCCCAGCGGTGGATGTTGCGGAGGAATCGGCCCGTGGGCACCACGAAATGTATGTCCTTGATCGAATCGTAGGCCACGGCCGGATATGGTTTGTAGTAGAACATGAGGAGAATGCCGCTCACCAGGGTCAGCAGGAAGGCCGAGGCGGCAAGCGCGCCCAGGCCCCAGGTGGTGGGCCAGCGGAGGGTCCAGCGGTGAACCCGCGCGGGGTGCACGTGAAGGAAGACATTGCCGAAAACGAAGATGGAGCGCGACCGGTCGGTCGTGGGGAGCCCCGACCGGACAAGGCTGGAGCGAAAGCGTCCCGGCGTTTCCCTGAGGTTGCCTATGAGACGCCGAAGCGCGGTGTTCCGGGCGGTCTGGTTTTCCAAGGTCTCCCTCCTCAGGCGAATTCCACGGTTCCGGCGGGAACGATCTTGCCGGTGTCCACCACGCAGACTCCCTCCTTCCTCGGCGTGACCTTGAACCAGGGCAGGGACGAGGGTGCGGGCCCCTTTTCCAGCTTTCCGTCAAGGGCGAACCGGGAGCCGTGGCAGGGGCAGAGGAAGCCGTCCGGGGCCTGTTTCACGATGCATCCCAGATGGGTGCAGATCATGGAGACAGCGTAGATGCCTCCCTCCGCATTTCGGAACAGCGCCACCGGCCGTCCCTGCGGGACGAAGGGCTCTCCGGTCGCGAGGGATTCCGGCAGCTTCACCCGGAACTTCTTCGACGGAGAGGGGAGCACGGCCGCCTTCGGGAGGCGGGCCATTCCGAGCCCGGCCAGCAGCAGGGCGCAGGCGGCCGAACCGAAGGCTGCGATCCCGAGAAAGTCCCTTCGGGGGATCGGTTCAGGGTCGAGGCGTGACAGGCCGGCGCCTGCCGGCTTTTCTTCCAGGGTCTTCATGGGCACCTCCCCGCTTCGATGGATCTGAGGGCTGCAACGGACATGACTCGTTCCATGCGGATGGCGTCCACGGGGCAACGGTCGGCGCAGAGGCCGCAGCGGATGCAGCGCTCCTCGTCCTTGATAACGGCCGAATGGCCGGAGGGCGCGGCCCCGGGACCGATCAGGTATTCGATGGCCTTGCCAAGGTTCGCTCCCGCATCGACCGAGTCGAGGGGCGCCAATTTCAGGCAGGACGTGGGACACACATCCGCACAGCCGCCGCACAGGATGCATCTCGACCCGTCGAAAACGGGCGAGATCCCGCAATCGAGGCAGCGCGAGGCCTCGCGCCGGGCCTCTGCCGCCCGATAGCCTAGTTCCACGGAGGCGGAAGGGTCGGCCAGCCTCTCGGCTGCGGGCCGGGTGGGGACCTCGACGCGACGAATCCCCTCGTAGCCTGCCTCGCGCCGGTAGCCCTCGCAGAGCAGAAAGGCCTCCATCCGTTCGGCCCTGATTTGTCGGCCTGTCAGATAATGGTACACGCCGCGCGCGGCCTTCTTGCCCGAGGCCACGGCGTCGATGAGAAGCCGGGTTCCGTGCGCGAGATCGCCGGCCACAAACACGCCGGGCCCCGTGGTCATGAGGGTTTCGGGATCCACCCTGGGCCAGCCCGGCCGGGCCTCCTCCACGTCGCCTCCGCCCTGCCCGAGAAAGGAGAGGTCCGGCACCTGGCCCGCGGCGAACAGCACCGTGTCGCAGGGGATCATGCGGCGGTCCTTTTCGTCGAAGACCGGAGCGAACCTGCGGTCCCTGTCATAGACCTGCAGGCACCTGCGCAGCAGAAGTCCGGTAACCTCGCCTGCGGCGTCCCGCACCACTTCCACAGGCCCCCAGCCGTTCATCCGCTCGATCCCCTCCTCGTCGCCCTCCACGATCTCCACGGTATCCGCCGGCATCTCTTCGAGGGTTTCCAGGGAAACGAGGCGCACCTTGCGGAATCCCGGAAAACGCGCCGCTGTCCGCGCCGTATCCCAGGCGGCCTGGCGCAGCACGGTGCGGGCCACGTCATAGGCTACGTTCCCGCCTCCTACCACCGCCACCGACCGGCCCAGCCCGAAGGGTTCCCCCAGGGCCGCCGCACGGAGAAGATCGACGCCGCCGTAGACACCCGGGCCCCGTTCGCCGGGAATACCGAGGCTTCTGGCGCGCTTGGCCCCCACGCAGACAACCACCGCCGGGTAGCCTCGCCGGATCTCCTGGAACGAAACGTCCGGGCCCACGGTCTTCCCGCAAACGATTTCAACCCCCAGGGCCCGGATCACATCCACCTCCATCCGGATGATCTCGCGGGGCAGTCGGTACCCCGGGACCCCGAAAGCGAGCATTCCGGCCGGGAGGGGCTCCGATTCGAAAACCACGGGAGAGAAACCCATCAAGGCCAGATCGTGCGCTGCCGACAGACCCGCAGGCCCGGCCCCGATGACAGCCACCTTCTCGCCTCGGCCGGGCTCGAAACGTCCCTGTAGACGGGCCTGCACGAGGGCCGCCAACTCGTATACATCTGCGCCGGCCTTCGGAACGTAGGAGCGAAACGCCTCGAGGACCTCCTGCGGCGGGAGCGCCTCCAAGCCCGCAAACTCACCGGCAAAGCGCTTCAGGGCGCGGATGGAAACGGGGCGATCCCTTCCCATAAACCGGCCGTCCGGGCCCACGCGCGGAATCAGCCCCCGTCGGCATGCGGCCTCGCAGGGCGCCCCGCAGATCCTTCCGCAGATCGAGGCAAAGGGGTTGGGTCCGCGAGCGATGAGATAGGCCTCCTCGAAGCGGCCCTCGGCGACGGCGCGCACGTAGCCCCGGGCATCGGTGTGAACGGGACAGGCGACCTGGCAGGAAATCAGCTCCCGGTGATAGTGATCGCCCGGGATCTCGACGCGGACAGTGGGTTTGTAGGCCGATCCTACGGGGGAATCCTTTCGCATGGCCCTCCGTCCCGCACGCACGTTGAATGGATGGCGCCTGTAAGTATATTCAACCTGTTCGAAGGCAGAATTTCATTGACGTAGCTCAATTACTCAGCCATAGGACAGAAAACAGAGAAAAATCGATAGGCCGGACCCGGTGCGCCTCCTACCTCGGATGAGCGATCTCATGGTTCATCCGGTACGGGGCCTTGTACATCACAGGGGGCGTGTCCGCATGCCGGTAACCGGCCTCGGGGCCACGGGCCGATCCATGTGGCAGAGATCACGACGCGGACGCAGGCATCGTGCCGCTGCCAGGGTGCACCGGGAAGGTCGTGCGGGAGGCTGCTGCGGGGAAATCCGGGACTAGGATTCGAGCTTATCCCCGGCTATCCCCTGCGGAAGGGTCAACACGAAATCGCGAATCTCGTCCCGCACCCGGCGGTAATGGGCGAGCGCCTCTTCGTCGGTCTTCGCACCCCGGGCCAGCCTGGGGGGATCATCGAATCCAATGTGAACCCTTCTGGCCTTGCCCGGAAAGAAGGGACACGTCTCGTTGGCATGGTTACAAACCGTCACGATGTAGTCGAAAGGAACATCCTTCAGTTCGTCCAGATGCTTGGACCGATGCCCGGAAATGTCCACACCCGCTTCTGCCATCACCTTGACCGCATTCGGGTTGAGCCCGTGCACCTCGATCCCTGCGGAATAGGGCTCGATCAGGTCCCCCTTCAGGTGCCGCGTCCAGCCCTCGGCCATCTGGCTCCGGCAGGAGTTCCCGGTACAGAGGAAGAGGATCTTGCGTTTCTTTCCAGCTTGCTGCATCGATTTGCCTCGCTCTGCGCGCGCCTCGCGCGGCAACGCCGAGTGGAGAAGGAAAGCGTCTCAAAGGACGGACCGGCGTTTCCTGCAACCGGTTGTATGGTCCAACATGCCCGTAGGCCCGGTGAACGTCAAGCGCGGCATCCCGACAAGATCCATGCTCATGCCGGACTTCAAGATGGACGCCCGCCACTCATCCAGCCGGGGCGCCCCTCCGAAGCAGGGGGGGGCCAGGAGTTCGAAGAACAGGAAGAGAGCCCGACCCTATTAACGAAATCTTGACGGAACGGTAACCGGATGGAGACAGCACTTCGTCGCTCTCCGAAACGAAGGAACGTCTTTTGGCATCCAAGGTCCGGAGCATGACGATCCCATTCCGGGCGGGCAATCATGAGAGAGATCCTTGCGATAACGAAGGCCCTGTCGGATGAGAACAGGCTCAGGATACTGATGTGCCTGGAAGACACGACCCTTTGCCTTTGTCATATCACGGAGATTGTCGGGCTGGCCCCGTCCACGGTTTCCAAGCACCTTCAGGTGTTGTCCGAAGCGGGGCTCCTGACAAGCCGACAGGATGGGCGATGGAGATACTACCGGTGGGCGGAGCGCGAGGGCACGCGCGCAGCCAAACGGGCCCTTCAATGGGTTCGGGAGGGCCTGGCGCACGATCCGACCAAGGCCGAGGATGCCCAAAAGCGGGCGATAGCCCTCCAGAACTCCCCGGCTCCATGCCCGCAGGAGCCCAAGCCGAGGGTCTTGTTTTTGTGTACCGGTAATTCGTGCCGCAGCCAGATGGCCGAGGGTCTCCTGCGAAAGCACGCCGGGGGCATGTTCGAGGTTTTCAGCGCCGGCCTCGAACCGCGCGAGATCTCACCGCTCGCCGTCGAGGTGATGGACGAGGTCGGCGTGAACATCCGAGGCCAGCGGTCCAAGAGCGTGATGGAGTTCCTGGGCAAGACGCATTTCGGGTATCTGATCACCGTGTGCTCCGAGGCCGAGTCTCGATGCCCGATCTTTCCCGGTGTGAGCAACCGGCTGCACTGGCCGGTTGAGGATCCTGAGAGGCACGGCGGAACCAGGAAGCATCGCTATGCAAAGTTTCGGGAGACCCGGGAAGAGCTCGAACGAAGGATTCTCGAATGGTTGAAGGCCTTGCAGGAAAGGGACTCGTATCACTGAGTGCGGCGGCGCCCGCCGTGCTCTCCGGGTTCACCGGAGAGCGGGGTGCCGAGAGGTATCACGCAACGGTTCGGAGGGTCAAGACGATGAGGTCGTCTTTCATCCCGAGGAAAACCCGAAAGGAGGAACGCAAACCATGAAGTCATTTGCCACCCTCATCCTCACGCTTCTTATGGTCGTTCAGGGCCTTTCGACGCACACGCTTTACGCCCAGGTTGCGGTCGACCCGGAATTACCCGAATACGGCCCCGTTCAGGGCATATCCGGAAACCTGAAAAGCATCGGGTCGGACACGATGAACAATCTGATGACCCTGTGGGCCGAGGGGTTCAAGAAGTTCTATCCGAACGTCCAGATCGAGATTGAGGGAAAAGGCTCCTCCACGGCCCCCCCGGCCCTGATCGCAGGCACGGCCCATTTCGGACCCATGAGCCGTCCGATGAAGAGCGCCGAAATCGATGCGTTCGAGAAGCAGTTCGGGTACAAGCCCACGGCCCTCTCGACCGCGATCGACATGCTGGCGGTATATGTCAACAAGGACAATCCGATCCGGGGGTTGACCTTGCCTCAGTTGGACGCCGTCTTCTCCAAGAACCGGAAAGGGGGCCACCCGGAAAACATCACCCTCTGGGGTGCGCTCGGCCTGACCGGCGAATGGGCCAACAAGCCGATCAGCCTGTACGGTCGGAATTCGGCTTCGGGCACCTACGGCTATTTCAAGGAGCACGCGCTTTTCACGGGCGACTTCAAGGACGAGGTGAAGGAGCAGCCCGGATCGTCGTCGGTCGTCCAGGGCGTGGCGAGCGACAGATTTGCGATGGGCTACAGCGGCATCGGGTACAAGACGGCGGACGTCCGGGCCGTTCCGCTGGCCGAAAGGGCCGGCGAGGGCTACGTGGAGGCCGTTGCTGAAAACGCCTATACGGGCGAATACCCCCTGGCACGTTCTCTTTTTGTCTACGTGAACCGCAAGCCGGGATCGCCTCTCGACCCGCTGCGACGGGAGTTCGTCAGATACATTTTCAGCCGCCAGGGTCAGTCGGATGTCGTCAAGGACGGATACTATCCGCTGCCGGCGGCGCTCTGCCGCACATCCCTGCGGGAGGCCGGCATCGACCCGAACTTCTGAAGGCAAAGCTGCAAATGAAGACCGCGACCCAGGGAGCCGCATCATCCGGCGGCGGTTCGGGGCGGCCTCGGCGAATCCGCAAGACCCGGCCGGGCGTGCGGGTCAGCGATGCCGCGGCTCGCGCCCTGATCACCTTCGCCGGGATCGGGACGATCCTGGCCGTGAGCCTCGTTTGTTTCTTCCTGCTTTGGGTGGTCGCACCCCTGTTTCTGCCGCCGGAGACGGCCCCGAAGGAAGAGATCTCCCTGCCATACCGTTCCGCCGCGAATCCGCCCCTTCATCTCGCCGCCGACGAATACCTCAGGATGGGCCGGCTGTTCCTTCACGACGCCGGCCTGATCACCTTTCGGCTGGATACCGGCGAGTTGGTCGGTCACAGGGAGCCTTTGGGTCGCCGAAAGCCCACGGCATGGGCGTTCGGGAAGTCGGATGGAACCGTGGCCTTCGGCTTCGAGGACGGCTCTGTCCAATACGGTCGGGTCACGTTCGTCGACCGGTTCCTTGCCCCAGATCAGCTCGCCGAAGAACTCCGCAACGTTCCGATCGGTGCCGTCATCCCCTTCGGCGAAGGCGTGCTGGAGCGGATGGCCGAGACACGGTATCGGCTGCAGGAAGTTGATGTACAGCTCGAAGTCCCTGTGCTGCTCGAACAGGGTGTCTCCATCCGTCTTCTCGACATCTCGAGAAAACCCAGCGGGCCCGTAATCGCGGCCTTTTCGGAGAGTGGAACCCTCCACATCGACGAGGTTTCGACGCGCAAGAACCTGCTCACCGGCAAGGTCTCTGTCAAGCTCTCCGGCAGCAGGACCCCGCTGGCCCTTCCGCACGGGGCCCCGGAGCCAAGCCGGCTGGTCCTCACGGGCCTCGGAGACAACGTCTTGTTGTTCTCGGACGAAGGGACCGTTTTCCGGTACGATACGCGGGACATCCTGCATCCTGCACTCGCCGAGACCCTGGATCTGGTTGCGGAGGAGGGTCGAGGGCTGACCGCCCTCGACCTGTTGATCGGAAAGACCTCTTTGGTGACCGGTGACGACTTGGGCAGGGTGCGGGTCTGGTTCCGGATCAAGCCGGAGGCTGCGGACACCATCGACGGCGCGAAGCTCGTCCTCTCACACGATCTGGGAAAAGGCGACGCCGCGGTCACATCGCTCGCTGCCTCCGCTCGTGGGCGGATTGTGGCCGCCGGTTTCGCCGACGGGCGCGTGAGACTCTTCCATGTAACGAGCGGGAGGTCGCTCGCGGAGATGCGCCTTTCCCCGCATTCCGGTGCGCCGGGGCTCGTCGCTCTCTCGCCGAGGGACGATGCCCTTCTCGCCGCGTCTCCGGGGACGCTGGCCCGTTGGTCGGTTCAGGCTCCGCACCCGGAGGTCACCTTGGCATCGATCTTCCTGCCGGTCTGGTACGAGGGGTACGCGCGTCCGGAGCATGTCTGGCAGTCCTCGAGCGGCACCGACGATTTCGAGCCGAAATACGGCCTGCTTCCCCTGATATTCGGAACGGTGAAGGCAACGGTCTATTCGATGACGTTCGCCGTGCCTCTCGCCCTGCTGGCAGCCGTATACACCAGCCAGATGATGCACCCCCGGCTCAGGGCGCGCGTCAAGCCGGTGATCGAGATGATGGCGAGCCTTCCAAGCGTTGTTCTCGGTTTCCTGGCCGCACTGGTCGTGGCGCCTTTCATCGAAGGTGTCGTTCCCCAGGTGCTCGTTTCCGTCGCTACGATTCCCTTTGCCCTTCTTCTTGGCGGGCATCTCTGGCAACTGCTGCCGAGGCGCCTGGCGGCAAGGCTCAAAAAGGGGCGGCCGGCCTTGATGGCCGCGATGTCCGCCCTCGGCCTTTGGATGGGCTTCCGCGCAGGCCCGCTCGTGGAGGACGGTTTGTTCGCAGGCGACATCAAGGCATGGTTGAGCGCGCAGACAGGCTCCGGAACGGGAGGCTGGATGTTCGTTCTGTTGCCCCTGAGTTCCCTCGTCGTGGCCCTGGCCGCCTCCCGCTTCGTAACCCCCCGGTTCCGGACCAGGTTTGCCGGGTGGTCCGAGGCGGGGGCGGCCCTTGCGGATCTCCTGAAGTTTCTCGTGGGCACGGCATTGGCCCTCGGGATCCCGCTCGCGGCATCTCACCTGCTGGCACACGGGCCCTTCGGGCTTTGGAGCCTGGACGTGAGGGGAGGGTTTCTCGACACCTACGTACAGCGAAACGCGCTGGTGGTCGGGTTCATCATGGGCTTCGCCGTCATCCCCATCATTTACACCATCGCCGAGGACGCCCTGTCGGCCGTACCCGAGGAGCTCCGATCCGCCTCCCTGGGATCGGGCGCCACCCCGTGGCAGACAACGGTCCGGATCGTACTGCCCACGGCGGCAAGCGGGCTGTTTTCGGCGGTGATGATCGGTTTCGGCCGCGCCGTGGGGGAAACCATGATCGTGCTCATGGCGGCCGGGAACACGCCCCTCATGGACTGGAACATCTTCAGCGGCTTCCGGACCCTCTCCGCGAACATCGCCGTCGAACTCCCCGAGGCTGTCAAGGACTCGACGCATTTCCGGATGTTGTTTCTGGCCGCATTCGTTCTCTTCCTCATGACCTTTGTGCTGAACACCCTGGCCGAGACCGTGCGCCAGCGGTATCGCAGGAGGATCGTCGAACTATGACTCCCCTCGCCGCCAGGGAAGGCGCCGACGGAGGCCTTTCGGTTGGGCGCCCCGGGAAAGGGCGACCGGTGCGCCGCCGCGGCGGAGCCGCGGCGAGGCTGTGGGCCCAGGGGGAACCGATCCTCTGGCTGACGTGGGGAGCCCTTGCCGCCTGCCTGGTGATGATCCTTGGCCTGCTTGGGTACGTGGTCATCCGGGGCGTTCAGACCTTCTGGCCCCTGTCGGTTGTGAAGATCGAGACCCTGGACGGGCGGGTATACATGGGAGAAGTCACGAGAGAGGAGACCTACCGGCCTGATCAGGGGGTGTTCGACGCCCTGCCGGAGGAGGCGGCATCCCGGAGGCGCCGACAGGTGAAGGCCCGGGAAGGATGGGAACGAAGGAGGCTGGTGCGCATCGGCAACTACGAACTGACCGGCGAGCACTTTGCGTGGGTGGGCGATTCCGAAATCCTCGAACAGGGAGAAAGCCGGCCCCGGTGGGCAGTGGTATTCGAAAGGCTGGCCTGGGGGCGGTTCTATGGCGAGCCCAAGGCATTTCTCTCGAACGAGGAAACGGTGGCCGGCGATCCGCAGGAGATCTGGACTCTGTTTCAGGATCACCACCCGCTCGTCCGCGCACGTCGCAGCGAGATCCTGCATCTCGAGCGACAGGGTATCGGAGAGGTGAACTACCGCATGGAACAAGCCCGTTTGCGGCTGAAAACGGTGCAAATGAACCATGCGGAGGACGCGATTGAAACAAGGGAAGCCCGCAAGGCGTTCGCAAAAATCGAATCCGAACTCGGTAAGGAATTCGACCGGATTCGTCACGAGATCCGGCGACTCGAGGAGGAGAACGACCGATACAGGATCCTCGTGGCAGCGGCCGACGGCAAGGAAAAGGCGATTCGGCTGGCGGACGTCGTTCGCGCCTACCCGGCGAATCAAATCTCCTGGGCCGGCAAGTTCCAGGTCTACCTGGACCGCTGGGCAGAGTTTCTCTCCGACGATCCGCGGGAGGCGAACAGCGAGGGGGGAGTATTCCCCGCGATCTTCGGCACCGTCGTGATGACCCTGCTCATGTCCCTGGCCGTAATGCCCTTCGGCGTGCTCGCCGCCCTGTACCTGAGAGAATACGCGAAGGGAGGGCCCGTGGTGAGCGCGGTGCGCGTGGCGATCAACAACCTGGCCGGCGTGCCGAGCATTGTCTTCGGTGTGTTCGGGCTGGGCTTCTTCTCCTACATTGTCGGGGCGCGGATCGACGAATTCCTGTTCTCGGCCAAGCTGCCGAGTCCCACCTTCGGGACCGGCGGCATCCTCTGGGCCTCGCTGACCCTCGCCCTCCTCACTCTGCCGGTCGTCATCGTGTCGACCGAGGAGGCGCTCGCAGCCGTGCCGAATTCCACTCGCGAGGGCTCCTACGCCTGCGGAGCGAGCAAGTGGCAGACCATCCGCCGCGTCGTGCTTCCCCGGGCCATGCCCGGCGTCATGACGGGGATGATCCTGGCCATGGCTCGCGGAGCCGGCGAAGTGGCGCCGCTGATGCTCGTGGGGGCCGTGAAGCTTGCGCCCGAGCTGCCCATCGACGTGCATTTCCCCTTCGTTCACCTGGAGCGAAGCTTCATGCATCTGGGCTTCCACATCTACGATCTGGGATTTCAAAGCCAGAACAGCGAAGCCTCCAAACCGATGGTCATCACCACGACACTGCTTCTGATCACGATCATTTTTCTCTTGAATCTTGCAGCCGTATCCCTTCGGTCCCGGCTGAGGGGAAGGTTCTCAGGCCCGGCATTCTAGAAGGGAGAGTCCCCATGGTCGATTCCTTGAGGGGCGCGAGGCTTCCGCCTGTGTCGTCCGCAAACGGCCCCTCGCCGCAGATTCGAAACCGGCTGGCCTCGATCGCTCAGGGGAGCAGTTTCCCGGCCGAAACCCACCGGGAGCTGGCCGAGGAGGAGCCGATCCTGGAGACCCGGAGCTTTTCCCTCTGGTACGGGGCGAAACAGGCCCTCTTCGACCTCGAGATGAACATTCCGCGGGGAAAGGTCACGGCCCTGGTCGGCCCCTCCGGCTGCGGGAAGTCCACATTCATCCGCTCGGTGAACCGAATCAATGATCTCCTCGACAACGTCCGATACGAAGGGGACGTCCGTCTGAACGGCGAGTCGATCTACCGCGCCGGCGTCGACGTCATCGAGCTTCGCAAGCGGATGGGGATGGTGTTTCAGAAACCGAACCCCTTCCCGATGAGCATCTACGAAAACGTGATCTATCCCTTGCGTATCGACGGGGAACGGAATCAGGCGTTACTCGAGGAGGTTTGTGAGCGCAGTTTGCGAGGGGCCGCCCTCTGGGACGAGGTCAAGGATCGGCTCGGCGAGAACGCCCTGCGCCTGTCCGGCGGGCAGCAGCAGCGGCTCTGTATCGCCCGGGCGATCGCCGGGGAGCCCGAGATCCTGCTGATGGATGAACCCTGCTCGGCCCTGGATCCCGTCGCGACCGGCAGAATCGAAGATCTGATCACTGCACTCAAGGGCGAGTATTCGATCCTGATTGTGACGCACAATATGCAGCAGGCTGCACGGATCAGCGATTACACGGCCTTCATGTATCTCGGGCGTCTGATCGAGTATGGACCCACGGCAACAATCTTTCTCAATCCCCGTCTTCCCGAAACGCTCGACTACGTGACAGGGCGCTTCGGGTAAGAAGGAATGTGCGGCAGAAGGGAGCCCGGCGGGTATGAAGAGATACTTCCGCGAAGAACTGCTCGACATCCAGGGCCAGCTCCAGGCGCTCGCCGGCGAGGTCGTCCGAAATGTGGGAACGGCGCTCGACTCGGTCCTTGCAACCGATCCCGTCCTCGCCGTCCGGGCCATCGAGACGGACCACGAAATCGATCGGCGCGAGGTTCGGCTCGAGGAGGAGTGCATCAAGATCATCGCCCTTCACCAGCCGGTGGCGGACGACCTGCGCTATCTGGTTGCCGTTCTGAAGATCAACCATGACCTGGAGCGAATCAGCGACCTGGCCTCGAGTGTGGCAAAGAAAGTCCATCTGCTTGAAAGAGAAACGACCCTGCCCTATCACGACGCACTCCTGACCATCACGGACAGGGTCCGGCGCGCCATCCAGGCAAGCGTGGAGGCGGTCCTGCGCAGGGACGGAGAGCAGGCCAGACAGGTATGGCTCGAGGACGATGAGATCGATACCCTGACAACGGAGTTTTCGGTTCGGCTTCAGAAGGCTCTCGTGGAACGTTACGAACAGCGAGACGCGGTTTTTGCGCTTCTCAGGATCACGCAGGCCCTGGAGAGGATGGCCGACCACGCTGCCAACATCGCAAAACACGTGATCTACCTCGTCATGGGAACCATTGTGCGGCATCGGTTGAGCGAGTTTCGCGGGAAGGAGGAGAGGAGAAGGCCGAGAGTCCTCTTCGTTTGCGTGCACAACAGCGCACGCAGCCAGATGGCGGCGGCCTGGGTGAACCGCCTGTTCGGAGACCGGCTCGAGGCGGAGAGTGCCGGGCTGCAGCCCGGAACCTTGAATCCCTTGGCCGTTGAAGTCATGAGGGAGGTGGGGATCGACATCTCCGGCTCCCCAACCAGGGACGTATTCAACCTGGTCCGCTCCGGGCACCCGTTCTCTTATGTCATTACGGTGTGCGACGAGGCGAGCGCGGAGAAATGCCCTCCCTTCCTCGGGCTGCAAGGCGAGATGCACTGGAGCTTCCCGGACCCGGCCACCCTGAAGGGCACCGAGGAGGAAAGACTGGAAAAGATCCGAGAGATCCGCGACGCCATACGGCTCCGGATACAGACCTGGGTGTCGGAGTTGAAAGAAACCTAGGTTGTTCCGTTGTTGACCTTCTATCCGGTCCTCCCTTGCCAAGACATCGGGACGCATGCAAAAAAAAGCTTGACAAAGCTCCTGCGTGCCGCTAGCGTTTTTACGAGCGTAAAATGCATGCCGGTTGCGGGCGGCGGCGAAAGAGAGGGGGAGAATGACCATGCAGACCGTTTTTCGCTGGTTTGTGCGTTTGATCGGCCTGGCCCTGCTGTCGATCGGTCTGGGCTTTCTTTTCGTTCCGGACCAACTGGCGGCCCTGTTCATGGTGCACCCGACCTCCGGCGCAGGGTTCGCTACGTTGCGAGGGGACCTTGGCGGGCTCTTCCTCGGCATTGCGGTCTTCTGCTTTGTGGGCGCCTCTGAAGGGAGGAGCCGCTGGCTCATGGTGCCGACCGTATTCCTGGCTGCCATTATCCTGGGGCGCTTCTTGAACCTGATGTTCGACGGCACGGTCGGGCCGGGCCCGGGGCCGCTTCTTTTTGAAATCGTTCTCGTTCTCCTGCTGGTCGTCGCGCAGAGGGTCCTCGCCGGAGGGGAAGAAGGATGAAAAAACCCCCACAACCGAGTTCTTTGCTCTCTCTTCTTGTCGTGATTGCCTTGGTCGCGGGAGGGGCCGCTCTCTTCCAGAGGCAGATCGGCCGGGCCATTGCAAAACGGGTCATCGACCGGAGGATCGCGGTCGACCTGACTCGTGACCAGCCGGACGGCCTTCACGTGGGTCTCTGCGGCACCGGTGCGCCCATGGCGGATCCGAAAAGGTCGGGGCCATGCACGTTTGTGATTGCAGGAGAGCACATCTTCGTTGTCGACGCGGGTGACGGTTCCACACGCAACATGTCCCTGATGGGCCTTCCGATCGGTCGCGTTGAGGCGATCCTGCTCACGCACTTCCATTCCGATCATATCGGCGGCCTGGGGGAAATGATGCTGGTGCGGTGGGCCAGCACGGGGAACGTCCGGCCGGTTGAGGTCTTCGGCCCGCCGGGCGTGGAAACCGTGGTAATGGGCTTCAACAGGGCCTACGAACTGGACAAGGGCTACCGGGTGGAGCACCACGGCGCCGAGGTCGTTCCGCCGTCGGGGGCCGGAGGCAATGCCCGACCGTTCGAGCTTCCGGAAGGAGAGCGAGGGAGGCAGATGGTTCTGGAAAGAGAGGGTGTCACGATCACGGCGTTTTCCGTGGATCACTCGCCGGTTCACCCTGCCGTCGGATATCGATTCGACTACAAGGGGCGGTCGGTGGTGATCAGCGGGGACACCGTGGCGTCCCGGAACCTGACGGAGGCGGCCCGGGGCGCGGACCTCCTGGTGCATGAAGGCCTGCAGGCAGAGGTGGTAGGGATCATCCAGGATGCAGCCTTGAGGCATGGACAAATGAACATCGCCAAGATCACGGAGGACATCCCGAGTTATCACACCACCCCGGAGGAGGCGGCCAAGATCGCCCGCGAGGCCGGCGTCCGCCACCTCGTGTTCAACCACATCATCCCGCCGCTTCCGATTGCATACCTGAACGCCGTATTCCTCGGGGATGCGGGCAAATTCTATCCGGGTCCGATCACCGTCGGCACGGACGGCCTTTTCTTCGTCATGCCGGCGGCCAGCGACGTGATTTATGTCCGCAAGCTTCTTTGACGCAGCAGCTGGTTGAATGCGAGCATCCCGAATTCGTGCAAAAGGAGAAGACGCCATGACGCTGGAATTTGATCTGTTCTGGTCCTTTCGCAGCCCCTACTCTTATCTGGCGACAGGACGAATCGTCGAAATGACGAGACGCTACGATGTGCGTGTGAACTTCAGGGTTGTCTACCCCCTGGCCGTCCGGAAGCCGGATTTTTTCAAGACCGTAAACCCCCTCTGGCCGAGGTATGTGTTCGTGGATATCGTCCGCATTTCGCAGATGCTCGATATTCCCCTTGCGTGGCCGCAGCCCGACCCGATCGTCATGGACCCCGTGACTCTCGAAGTGAGCAAGGAGCAGCCTTACATCTACCGTCTGGTGAGACTGGGCCTGGAAGCCACCCAGGCGGGAAAGGGGCTCGCCTTTGCGGACGAGGTAAGCAAGATCATTTGGTCCGGGGCGGTGAGGAACTGGCACGAGGGGGATCACCTGACGAAGGCAGCGGCAAAAGTGGGGCTGGATCTGGAAGAGATGGACAAGGCGATTGCCGCCAGGCCGGAGCATTACGACAACATTGCCGCACAGAACCAGAAGGCGCTGGAGGAGGCAGGCCACTGGGGAGTCCCCACCACGGTCTTCAAGGGGGAGCCCTTCTTCGGCCAGGATCGCCTGGATGTCCTGCTCTGGCGGCTGAAACAACATGGGTTATCCGAGAGGAGCTAGGCAAGGCCTGTCCCGGGCTGTGGACATTTTAGGACAGCCCCTAGCGACGCAGCGGCCGCCCCGGCTTTCCGGACGTACAGGCCCGACCGCCAAGAAACGATTGTCATCCGGATCTGGAGGAGAAGCCATGGAGAACTTGAGAGAAATCGTCATGGACGCCATCTGCACCGCGGGCCCTTGCGCGATCGGGGTCGCCACCCCGGAAACCCTGGCAGGCGGACCGCCGTCCGTGGACCTGACCTACGTACTCCCGAATGCGAAGTCAGCGATCTGCTTCGGGTTTGCTTTGAACCAGGAACTGATCGGCCCCTACTTGAGGAAGGAAGACCGCCGCTCACATGAGCTGGACAATATCCGAGTCAACATGATGGCGAGCGGTGCAGCCCTTTTCGGCGCGAGGTTTCTGGAGGAATTGGGTTATCCTTCTTATGCGGTTTGCTCGAACATCGTGTACCGCAAGGACACGCCCCGCGGGTCGGCGGACATGATGCCGGACATCTCGCTCCGGTACCTCGCCGTCGCCTCCGGGCTGGGCCACTTCGGGCTTTCCGGGAACGTGATCACCCGCAACGAGGGGGCCGGGATCATCTTGGGGGCCGTCCTGACGACGGCGGAACTCGAGCCCACGGACGCCCTCCCCGAGGAGGAGAACTACTGCGACGGCTGCCGGCTCTGCATGGCCGCGTGCGCCTCGAGCCTGATGGACCCGAACGGCGAGGAGCGCGTGTCTCTCGGGGGCAGGGAGTACACCTATTCCAAGCGCCGGACCTATCATCGGTGCGATTTCGTGTGCGGCGGTTTCACCGGGCTTCACCCGTCGGGTACGTGGTCCACATGGTCGCCCGGCCGGTTCCTCATTCCCGATTCGGAGCAGGCATTCTACCCGGCCCTGGCAACGGCGATTCAGGTCTCTTCGAAGCGCCCTCCCATCGAAGGCGGCTACCGCCACCCCATGCTGCCGGACCGGAGGATCGCCCTCACCTGCGGCAACTGCCACCTGATCTGCGTGGCCGACAAGGAGGAGCGGAAGAGACGGTACAAGGCCCTTCGGGAAAGCGGCTGCGTGGTCCAGAACCCGGACGGCACCCTGGAGGTCACGTCGGCCGAGAAGGCGACCGAGCGCCTTGCAGCCATGGATCCGGAGCGGCGATTGATGTACGAATCATTCTGAGACATTCAATGGACATAAAAAGGGAGGACACGAGAATGGACATAAAAAGGGAGGACACGAGAATGGAAAAAGGGAATACCGCGAGCGATCAGGCCTACATGCGAATTGCAGAGAACGTCGACAAAGGATTTCAAACAGCCCCCAAGGTGGACGGAGACATTTCCAAAGCCTTCCTTGCCTTCCTAAAGATCGTGTATTCACCGCAGGAGGCGGAACTGGTGCAGCATCTGGATATGTACGTCCCCAAGACAGCGGAAGAGCTTGCCGCCATCACCGGCAAGGATGCAGAGGTGATCAAGGAGACTCTTCACCCCTTGACCCGCAGGGCCGCCCTCACGGGGTCGAAAGGAAAGTACCGGCTGCCCGTTGTGCCCAGCCTTCTCAATCTGCATATGTTTTATCCTGACATCAAACCGGATGATCTCGAGGCGGCCAAACTCTATCAGCAGTTCTTCATCAAGGAGAAATTCTATAAGTACTATGCAACCTCCGGAGAAGGCACACCCGTGTTGCGGGCCATCCCGGTGGAGAAGGCCATTCACAAGGAGACAAAGACCCTGGATGCTGAAGAAGCCCATGCGTACATCAAAGGGCTTGGCACCGAGGATCTGGCCCTGGTGCCGTGCCCCTGTCGAACACGAACGGAAAAGCTTGGTATCCGTGAATGCAAGGATAAATTCCCGGTCGGTGCCTGTATCTTCATCGGCAAGACAGCAGCCCATTTCCAGGATATCGGATTGGGAAAGAAGGTGACGAAAGAAAAGGCCATTGAATACCTGGACTACATGGTAGATCTGGGCCTGATCCCCACCACGGACAACTATATCGACGATCCCCACATGATCATGTGTCTCTGCTGTGGATGCTGCTGTTCCAACGTGCGCGGCAGGACACGGTGGGACAATCCAACTGCTGTGCTGCCTTCAAGTTTTCTTCCCGAGGCAAGCGATGACTGTGTTGGATGTGGGGAGTGTGTGGACCGGTGCATGCTGGATGCCCTGTCACTGGATGACGATGCCGGGCGACCCGTCGTGGATCCTGAAAAATGCATCGGCTGTGGCGTGTGCGCCGTCAGCTGTCCGGAAGAAGCCCTGAAACTCCACCGGCATGAGCGTACACCTCCATTTCAAACAGTCATGGATCTCTACGGTACGGTTGCAAAGGACAACGGTCGGGCCTAAAGCAAGGGGACCAAGGGGTCCAGGTCAAAGCAAGGGGACAAGTCTGGATATTGGGCGGCCGAAATCCTCTAATCAGCTTGAACTCTATGCCGTAACAATTTGCAAAATAATCATAATATTGAATCCTCCCATAGTTTCCGGAGATGTCTGACTGTCCAATGTCCAGACTTGACCCCTAGGCTAGGGAGGGCTCCATGATTCGCAGATTGGTTTTCTTGGCGGGCTTCCTCTTCGGTGCCTTGGGCCTGATGAGTGGAGCGGCGTGGGGCCTGGCTCGACAGGCCGAATCCCGTCCGAATTTTGTGCTGATTCTGGTTGATGATGCGGGCCTGATGGATTTCGGGGCCTATGGCGGGGAGGCGGCCACCCCGAACATCGACCGCCTGGCAAGCCGGGGCGCCATGTTCACGGACTACCACACCTCACCCCTCTGTTCGCCGTCACGGGCCATGCTCCTGACGGGCATTGATAATCACAGGACAGGGGTGGCAACCATACCGGAGGTCCTGCCGCCCGGCCAACGGGGTCGGCCCGGCTATTCCATGCATCTGGAACCCGGGGCCCTCACGGTGGCATCGAGGCTCAAGGCCTCCGGTTACCGCACGTACATGACCGGGAAGTGGCATCTGAGCGAGGGCGGGGAGCACCTTCCGGGCCGGCACGGCTTCGACCGGTCTTTCGCCCTGGAGGCCTCGGGCGCGGACAATTGGGAGCAGAAGCCCTTCATGCCGTATTACAACGATGCGCCCTGGTACGAGGACGGCGAACCGGCGAAGCTTCCAAAGGATTTCTATTCCTCCAAGTTCATCGTGGATCGCATGATCGACTACCTCGAGGCCGGGAAAGAGGACGGCCGCCCCTTCCTCGCCTATCTCGCCTTTCAGGCCATACACATCCCGGTACAGGCGCCGCGGGAGTTCACCGCAAAGTATGCAGGCGTCTACGACGAAGGATGGCACGCCCTGCGAAAGGACCGCTGGCAGAGGGCCCGGGAAATCGGCCTGATTCCAGAGGGCGCAGGCCTCGCGGACATGGCGCCGGGACTCCGTGACTGGCAGTCCCTGCCCGAAGCGGACCGCCGCATGTATGCAAAGAGCATGGCCGTGAACGCCGGCATGCTCGAGGCGATGGACCATCACATCGGCCGTCTCATGAGCTATCTCGATGAGGTGGGAGATCTCGCGAACACGGTCTTCATCGTCACCTCCGACAACGGGCCCGCGCCGAGCAACCCGGTGGCCGAGCCGGGCTTCAGGCTCTGGATGAGGCTCAACGGCTATTCGCGGGAGTTGGAGACACTGGGCGAGAAGGGGAGCTTCGTCTTCATCGGGCCGGAATGGGCGAGCGCCGCGGCGTCCCCCAGCGCCTTCTTCAAATTCTATGCGGGCGAGGGCGGGCTGCGGGTGCCCCTGATATTTTCGGGTCCCGGGGTCGGAGGTCCCCGGCGAGTGGGTGCCCTCACCTTCGTGACCGACGTGACGCCCACGATCCTCGCGCTCGCCGGCGTCGAGGCCGGTGAGGACCGCTCGGTGCCGATGACCGGCCGGAGCCTTCTGCCCCTTTTGCGGGGCGAGGCGGACGAGGTCTACGGGCCGGCCACCCCGGTCGGGATGGAGGTATCCGGCCAGGCCGCCCTCTTCAAAGGGCAATACAAGCTCGTGCGCAACAACCCTCCCTATGGAGACGGCGTGTGGCGGCTCTACGACCGCGCCGAGGACCCGGGCGAGACCCGGGACCTGGCGGTCGAGCGGCGGGACCTCTTTTCAGAACTCCTGCACGACTACGAGGCGTACGCCGAGGCCGTGGGCGTGCTCGACATGCCCGAGGGGTACGACATCCATGCGCAGATCGCCGCAAACGCAATCCGCATCCAAGTCCGCACGCATGGGTGGGTGCTTCTCCTGCTTGCGGCGGGGGTGGGGGGCGCGGTCTGGGGGGTCCGGCGGCTCCGACGACGCAACGACACGCAGATCAATTCTTCGGATCCAGGGCAAAGAACATCCCGTCCTCCCCCATGATCACCGGTCCGCCGTAAGCCTTCTTGGCCCCCTCTATAAACATCCAATCCAGAAGGTCAGGCGCCGGAGGAAAGACGTGGGTCAAGACCAGTCTCCCTGCACCCGCGTCTCTGGCAACCTCCCCGACCTGCACCGGATCCATATGATAGTCCATAACGTCTTGCGCAAGCTTTGCCGGCCTTTCCAGGCCTAGTCTGGTCAGGGAATCCACCGTCCTGGCGGTGAGGTCAAAGGATAGGATTTCACTGACCAGGATGTCGGCGCCCGCGGCAAAGCCAGCGAGGGTTTCCGTCTTCTTCGTGTCCCCGGTGATCACCACCACGTTCCCCGCATACTCGAACCTGTACCCCACGGCCGGTTCTGCCGGGTAGTGGTCGACGGGGAAGGCGTACACCTTCAAGCCGTTCCTGTCGAGAACGAGTGTTGCCGCCTCGGGGTCGGTAAAGGTGATGGTCGTGCTGCGCATGGCGCCTGCTTCTCTCGGCATGTACCCTTCGCCGTGGTGTATGTTTCGGTACAGGACGTCCGGCGCATAGGCCCTGTTGAATGCATCGACGATATCGTGGACCCCCTCCGGTCCGAACACTTCCAGGTTCTCCGTCCTCCCATCGATCCAGGACTGGATGTTGCTTTCTCCCAGGTCGCCGATGTGGTCGGAATGATAGTGGGTCAGAAGGACGCCGCTCAGAAAGGCCCCGGGCAGTTTAAGCAAGGAGGAGCGCCGCGCCGAGCCCGGCCCGACGTCGACCAGCAAGAACTGGCCGGCGGCGATGATTGCAGTGCACTGCGAACTCCTTCTCTCGTTGGCAATCGGTCCTCCGGTACCGACGAGAACGACGTGCATCCTGCCATCCTCGAGAAGTTCGGTCCTGTCGACGCTGTTTTCCAGGACGTACTCATCGAGAATGCCATCGAGAATGTTGCAGGAGACGCAGACGGCGAAGAGCGACAGAACGAGTGATGAGCCGAGTTTCTTCATTACTTCTCCGCTTTTCTCCTCTCATCGGCTTTTTCCTTGAGGTAGGCAAAGCCGGGAGTGATGGACTCGGTCAGGCCCATGGGCAGCAGGGTCTTCACCGGTTGGCCCATGTTGAGCCGCCCTCCCGACTTGAAAAGGTTTTCCACGACCGCGGGAAGCAGGTTGGCGGGGAGCCCGAAAGCGATTTCGTGATCCTGAACCCCGGTGAAGGCGCGGTCGCCCATGCCGGGAATGACCACCTGGGCCCGTCCGGTCAGGAAGGGCAGCATCGCCCCCTTTACACAGGTTTCCCCGAAGCCCTCGAAGGTGGACATCACCGGCGATGTGTAATCGTAACAGAGGGCGTGGATCAGGTGGGTCAGGTGGGATCCGTCGCCGAAGACCAGGACCGTATCGGGCTCCAGGGTGGCCTCGGCAAGGGGGGAGCATACGAATCCAACGCATGCTTCGATCTTCTTCCGTCTCTCGTCCCCGTTGGGTCCCTGGAACAGGCCCTGGGCAAAGGCGTACCGGTTCTTCTCCGCCTCCCTGTCCTTGTGCCAGCCCTGCTGTACCTGGCTTTCAATAAACTCCTCTGCGCTCACATCCACCCAGCGGTGCATGGCGGACGCGGGCACGCAGAAGTTGTCCTGGGCGGTCATGGCGACGTGCCAGCCCCAGCGCCGGGCGTACGTATAGGCCTGGCAAAACGACCACTTCTGGCCCTGTGCGGACGGCCGAAGCGCCTGCTTTGGAACGTCGATCCCTTGCCGGACATAGGTGACGGCAACCGGATAGGTCGGAAGATGGAGCATGTCGTAGAGTTTTTTCCCCGCTGCTCTGAATTCCTCCGGGCTCATTCCGTGACTCCTTGTTCAATTTCTGCGATGCGGGACTCTCCGATTACGGTTCCGTAACGACTGGCCGCTTCACGACCGTACAAGAATCGCACGAGGGACTACCCTTGTCAAGAAATCATTTTACGGACGTAAAAAGTTCCTTGACAACCCCGTGACGCATTGCTTACAGTGGCAACAACGGACAAGGCGTTTGAAGAAGGCTGCCGCAAAACGGAAACCCGGGGAGGGCGCCATGGAGAAGGGACGGAGTCATCAGAGAAAGGTTCGCTGGATTTCCCGGATTTCGGTCTTTCTTCTTCTCCTGCTTCTCTTGTCTTCGATCGCGTGGACCGCAGACCGCCAGGAGGCGCGTGGAAAAGCGGCCCCCTCGACAAGATGATGTGGGCTTCCTCCTGGTACTCCGCCCAGTACAACGGGGGGGAAGAGTTCGAACCGGCCGGTTATGTGACCGACTACTACACCGATGAGGCCATCAAGGTGATCGAGGCGAACAGGAACCGGCCCTTCTTCCTCTACCTGTCCCACTGGGGCATCCACGACCCGCTCCAGGCCAAGAGAGAGGACTATGACGCCCTGTCCCACATCCAGGACCACCGCATGAGGGTCTATGCGGCCATGATCCGGGCCGTGGACAGGAGCGTGGGGCGGGTCATGGCTGCACTGGACGAACATGGGCTTACCGAGAACACGCTGGTGTTTTTCACCAGCGACAACGGGGGTGCCCCTTATGTCGGCCTGGCGGATATCAACAAGCCCTATCGCGGCTGGAAGACCACCTTCTTCGAAGGCGGCATTCACGTTCCCTATTTTTTCCGCTGGCCGCTGCGGGTTCCTGCTGGGTCGGTCTATGACAGGCCCGTGAGCCACTTCGACATCTTCGCCACCGCCGCCGCCGCCGCAGGGGTTGACCTGCCGGGCGACCGTCCCATGGACGGGGTGGACCTGATCCCCTATGTGACCGGGCAGAATACAGGGGATCCCCACGAGACCCTGTTCTGGCGCTCGGGCCACTATCACGCCGTGCTTTCCAACGGGTGGAAGATGAGCGTTTCGGATCGGCCGGACAAGGTGTGGCTCTATGACCTCGCGAACGATCCTACGGAACAGACGAACCTGGCGGATTCCATGCCTGCGAAGGTGGCCGAACTGCAGGCCCTGCTCGACGCCCACAATGCGGACCAGGTGGAGTCGATATGGCCGTATGTTCTGGAAGACTACGTCACGATCGACAAGACCGACGAGGATGAGCTGCTTCCAGACGACGAGTACATCTACTGGCCGAACTGATCCCCAAGGAGCGCATGGGAGTCCTCGAGGGCTCCCATGCGCATCGTCTCATCCGTCCTCTTCTGCCTCCATCCAAGGCGCCTGAGCGCACGGTAGGCATACCACTGTTCATACCAGTTGTCAGACGCCTGCAGCCGGCCGAGGATCAGCGGGATATCGGTTGGGTCACCCCTGCGTCCCAGGGCGTCGATGGCCATGCAGACCACATTGAAGTGAGGATCGTGAAGGAGCCGGTGGAGGGCCCCGCGGGTCTCCGGCGTGCGGCTCGCCCCCAGGGCCTTGGCCAGCCAGTAACGTTCCGGAATGCTTGGGCTCTCCGCCATCTTCGCATAGGCCGGGAACGCGGCCATGTCGATCTTCTCGCTCAGGACGAACTTCAGGGCCGCGATCCGGGAGGGAATGTGGTCCGATGCAAAGGGTCCGGAGGGATGCGCTGTGTCGAACGCGCGTTCCCGCCCGGCGCTGCTGAAGGCGAAAAAGGCTGCGAGAAGGGCCGCGGGCCCGAGAACCCCGGCCTTGATCGCCCTGGGCGTCGATTTCAGGACCAGGCCGGACAGCCCGTAGAAAGGAACGTAGACCCCGGCGCACAGCAAAACGGTTCCCACGAACAGCATGGAAAAGAGGGTAAAGCCGAGGAGAAATCTGTGCCTGTATGTTCTCTCTTCGATCTCTCTCAACGTCTGCGCGGGGTTGCGCAGAAAGGCATCAATCGAAGACTCGAGAACCCGATTGTCGCCGGCGTAGAATCGTATGTGTGCACCCGAAGCCACGATCCTCAGATCCGTTCGAGCGGCGTTCTCGAGCGGCAGGTAATCCCGGGAGAGCAATGCCTCGGTGATGCGTGTTCGAAGCGACGGGTCGAACAGGCCCTCGATCGTGCAGGGCTTGAGCAGCTCGTGACGCGGGGATTGGAAGACCCGTGTCGCGTACAGGCTGTTCTCGTAATAGAATGCATTGACTTCTCTTCCCAAAGCGTTGGAGAGCAGCAGGGCGTCCCGGATGTCCAGAAGGCGGTCTTTGCTCAAGACGGAAGGCCTCCATGCGAGGAGAAGCATTGCGAGGAGAAGAAACCCGAGGAGAGGGAAAAGGGAAACCGCGGGCCGCTGACGCCTCGGCTTCGCTGGGAGCCATTTCAGCGTGAAGGGAAAGACCAGCGTCGGGATCGCGAGCAGGTACCCGGAGATCAGGGGCGAAAAGCCCCGGCGGTTGGCGGACAGGAGCGACAGAATCAACAGAAGGAAAAACAGAACGAGGAGGACTCTGTCCCTTGCAAACAGGCGGTCCCATGCCCAGGCCACAGCGGAAGAAAGGAGGGTGAGGCAGAGTCCGGCGCTCGAGGTGAAGAACAGCCCGCCGCGCAATGCAGGGCCAAGGTCTCTGAGGGTCGAGAAGACATTCTCATTGGGGACGGCCAGATAGCCCGCATCCTGTATGGAAGTCAGGAACCGGAAATAATCGATATTCGACACGTAGACCTGGGCGGTGGACAGCGCCTGGGCGACGATGAGCCCAAGCAGGAGAACCTTGGCGAAAAAGAGGAAACGGATCATGGCGTGAGTCTGCGGAATCCTTTCCCGGAAAGGACCACAAGAACCGGAGGTCAAACCTTTCCGGGGTTTGAGGTGCAGGGTGTGCACCACACACACCGCCGGCCGCGCGCATCTCAACCCCCGCCGGAATGACCGCAGAAGAGCCGCGATGGTTGCAGACCGGCCCGCGCGGATCCTCCCCTGTGGAATCCGGAGCGGAGAACCCCAGGCAGGAGGCCGTTATGGCATGGCCAGATTTTCGGCGGCAAACTCCCAGTTTATGAGCTTGTCCAATACGGCCGCCACATAATCCGTCCGCCGGTTCTGGTAGTCCAAATAGTAAGCATGTTCCCACACGTCGATGGTGAGCAGCGGCTTCATCCCCTGGGTCATGGGATTCTCCGCGTTGGCAGTCTTGACAACCTTGAGCGCATCACCGGCTTTCACAAGCCACGCCCAGCCGCTGCCGAACTGGGCCGCGGCTGCGCCGGCCAATTCCCTCATGCAGGTTTCCAGGCCGCCGAAAGAGGCTTTCATTTTCTGCATGAGCGCGGCCGGCGGTTTGCCTCCGCCTCTTGGGGACAGGCTTTTCCAGTAAAACGTATGGTTCCAAACCTGGGCGGCGTTGTTGAAGATGCCGGCCCTGTCGACCTTTCCGGCGGTGGCTTGGACGATCTTTTCCAGGGGCATGCCCTGCAGATCTGTTCCGGCGATCAGCTTGTTGGCATTGGTTACATAGCCCTGATGATGCTTGCCGTAGTGGAAACCGATGGTCTTGGCGGAAATCACCGGCTCGAGCGCGTTCTCAGGATACGGGAGCGGAGGCAACACAATGGAGTCCGCAGCGGATGCGCTCCGCAGCCGCTCAACGCTCATCGATGCCACGGCCAGCGCCGAAGCTGCTGCAAGGAAGCTGCGCCGGGTCACGCCGGTTTCCTTTCCGAGTTCCTGCTTTTCTTCCATGCTGGCTCCTTTCATTCAAAACACGGATTGAACGCGGTTTTGCTGCCGCTGAGGCTATTCTACTGAAGGCGTCTTCAAAAGGGAAACAGAGCATCCGCCTTGAGAGGAGGAAGGTTTCCGAATTCTTCGCGTTTGGGCGCCAATATTCATCTCTCCTTAACAAAACGCCCTCTCTCCCTTAACATGAATAAGATAGAAAGAGGGCGTTGTGTGCATCACAGCCTCGCATCGAATGAAAAAGGGGGTTCCTCATGAAATGCACCCGGCGCACCTTCTCGATCATCTTCCTGGGAGGGATTCTCGCGGCGCTCCTGTTCTGCGGCTGCCAGGATCCCTTTCCGTTCCTCTATGAAACAGACCCGGAGGTGAGGGACCTGGTCCTGGGCAACGACCCTCAGTACCCGGACCTTACCCTGGCCGTGATTGCGGATCTCCACTATATCCCGCCCGACCTGGTGTTGCCGGGGAGCGCCATCCAGGATTACCTGGACCACGACCGGAAGATGCTCCTGCAGGGGCCTGAGATTCTGGACGCCGCCGTGGCCCAGATTCTGGACGCCGCCCCGGACGTCGTGCTCGTGCCGGGCGACCTCACCAAGGACGGCGAAGAGGAGAGCCACTTGGAGGTTGCCGAGCGGCTCCGGCCCCTTCTCCAGGCCGGCATCCAGGTGTACGTCGTCCCCGGAAACCACGACGTGCTGAACGGCGAGTCGAACCGCTATGACGGAGACCTTGTCGAACGAGTCCCGAACGTAGGGCCTGCGGCCTTCCGAACGATCTTCGCGGACTACGGATACTCTGCGCCGCTTTACGAAGACCCGGACTCCCTGTCCTACATCGTGGAGCCCGTGCCGGGCCTTTGGCTCTTTGCGCTGGACTCGGCCAAGTGGCGCGAGAATATCGAAGACGACCACCCGGTTACGGGCGGGACATTCTACCCAACGACCCTCGCCTGGATCGAGCAGAGGCTCATTCAGGCCATCGAGGAGAACAAGGCGGTCGTGGGCTTCTTCCACCACGGCGCCCTGGCCCACTACGACGAGAATGAAAAACACTACCCCGACTACCTCCTCGATGACTACAATTACATTTCCGAGATGCTGGCCGCATACGGCATGCGGTTCGTCTTCACGGGCCACTTCCATGCCCAGGACCTGGTGTATGAGGGCTGGTACAGGTCGGGGATCCCCAACCACTTTCTGGTGGATATCGAAACCGGCTCGCTCGTGACCTACCCCGTTCCCTGGAGGCTGGTCCAGGTCAGCGGCCAGGAGATGACCGTTACCAGCCGACGGATTACCTCGATCCCGAGCCGTCCGGACGACTTCGAGGCCTTTGCCCTCGATTTTGTCACGCAGGGGACCATCCTGCTCGCGAACGAGACCTTGACCGAATACGGAGTTCCGATCTCCGACCAGGAGCTTCTGAGTCCGCAGATCGCCGAGGCCTACGTGACCCATCTGCAAGGGGATGAGGTGCTGCCGTGGCCGATCATCGACACGACCGGCATCAGCCTGATCGGCCGCCTCGTGCTCCTGGCCCAGGGGGGGCTGATCGAGGGGTGGTACACGGACCTTTTCCCGGCCGACAACAACATCGTGCTTGACATGACGACAGGCCTGGTGGTCTCACCCTAGGTGAATGGCGAAGCCAAGGAAGGGGGTCAGGCCCGGAGGCTGGACGGCGATCCTTGCAACGCTGCCCGTCGGCACTGTCCGATGCCCGGACCTGGCCCCCTTTCCCCGACATTCCCGGGTTCCCTTCCTCATCCCGTTCGGCTTCCCTGCGATCCCGTCACCGTCCAGTTCAGGAATATCCTGTGAAGGGTGAAGAGCACGAAGCCGGAGCGTCTCCAACCAGGGACTCTTCAGGTGTCGACCGGCTCCAGCCGCACGAAGGAGTCGTAGAAACTCACGCTTCCGCCGACCGGGTCCACCAGGCAGGTGTTCTTCAAGGCCGGATCCACCCACATGGCCGCGTTGGCGTGAACCCCGGCGGCCCGTCTCGGCTCGCCCTTGATCCGGAAGCCGTCGATCTCGACATCCGCGGCCCCGGTGGCCCAGTGCCCGAACCCCAGGGCGAAGCTCACCACGCCGGGCCGGACGGTCTGCGTGAGAATGACCTTGCCCTCCATCGGCCTGGCCACCCCCGGCGCGAGCGGCCACTCTCCCGTGGGATTGGTCGCGCTCGTGACCCGCACCCGCTGGCCGCTCGAGAGCCCCAGCCGGCCGGCGTCATCCGGATGGATGAGGATCCCGTTCTCGGGCATGAGAGGCGTGAGCCAGGGGTCCGCGATCGTCCGGCTCTTGGTCTGCGAGATCGTGCGGTGCGTGATCAGGTGAAGGTCGTAGCCCCGCCGCAGTTCGTCGGGCTCCCGCCCGAGGAAGTCCCGGATGGCAAGAAAGACCGCATGCCCCGGATTCCTGCGGCCGGTGCCCGCGTGGATGGTAGATGCCGTCTTTTCCTGGTACAGGCACAGGAGCGCGCCATAAGGGTGCGAAACCATGCCGCCCTTGTAGGCCTGCGCATGGTTCTCGAAACGCCCGCCGCGGTTGAGCACGTGGACGACCTTGGGCCACATGCGATCTCCGACAATCCCTTTCCACCGCCCCGCATCGAAAACACTCTCGGGAAGATGCCGCCGCGCCCGGGCGAAGATTTCCATCTCCCTCGCATCCGCGTCCGGCACGTTCTGGGAGCCGTCGGCCTGCTCGCCGAAGGCCAGATTGGCCACGGCCCGCAGGTAGAAATCGTCCGGGTGCTCCAGAGGCGCCCCGGGGCCCAACCCCTCCGGGCCGAAGCCGGGCAGCCCCAGCCGTTCGGCCACCGCGAGGATCACGGCCTCCAGGCTGATGGGCGTTGTTTTCCCGAATACCGTGCACGGCTCCGGGATCGGGGCGACCACGGGCTGCCGGACAGGCTGCACCTTCGCGGGCATGCTCGGGTGGCTCCCCTGGAATTCCCACCTTTCCAGGTAGGAAAGATCCGGGAAGATGTAGTCCGCGTACATGGATGTAGTGCCGATCACGATGTCGCTCGCCACGAAGAGGGGGAGTTTCTCGGTGTCCTGAAGGATTCGGATGTTCGTGTGCCCTGCCGGCAGGGAGTAAGTGGGAGCGCCCATGTAAAGGAACAGGGCCTTGACCGGATACGGGTAAGCGTCGCCGATGGAAGGGATGATTTCCTCATAGATGTCGCTCGACAGAGGATACCAGTTCCGCCTGGCCGGATAGCCTTCGAAGAGGGTCGTCTTTTCGTAGTCCACGCCGTGCCGGATGGAGTTGACGCCAAAGGCTGTGATGCGGCCCGGGTGTTTCTCCAGATCGAACAGGCCTCCCTTGCCCTTGTGGTCCCACGCGGTGAGCTTGATCATGCCTCCTTTGTGGTCGAAGTTGCCCAGGAGCATGTTCAGGGTCATCCAGGCCAGAACGTTGTAAAAGCCGTTCGTGTGCTGGGCCGGCCCGCGGTGGATATCCACTGCCGCCGCCTTGCCGTTCAGGACGAGCTCGCGGGCCACCGCCTTTACGTCGTCGGCGTCCACCCCTGCGATCTCCGACCATTCCTCCACGCTGTGTCGGCGGGTCTCCTCGAGCAGGATCTGGAGCCCTGATTTGACCGGGGTTCCATCGGGAAGGGTCGCATCCACGAACAGGTCGCCCCGGACCGGCCGTTCCGCGTCATTGGGATCCACGGCGACCGGCTTCCCGTCGACCATGGCGGCCAGGAACTTCTCCTCGTAGGCCTTCCCGTCCAGAGCCTGCCGCGTCTCGGACGCAGCCAGTCCGTGCTCTGCCGCCCGGACGAACTTCCCCGGCACGCCGTCCTTTACGTGCACCAGCAGGGTCGCGGTCGTCCAACTGGTCTCCCCGAACTCACGGGCCGCCGCCTTGTTCGCGCATGAGAGAAAGCGGGCGTCGTAGCCGCCGTTGTCGAAGATCCACCTCATGATCCCCAGGGCCAGGGCCGCGTCCGTCCCGGGCGTGAGGGGGAGCCACTTCCAGGCCTTGCTCGCGAGTTTGCTGAACCGGGGGTCGGCAACCGCGATCTTCGCGCGGCCGCCTGCCAGGTTGCCCGTCAGCCGGACCGCCCGGTTGGGAGGGCCGTAATTGGCCTCGAAGAGATTGGCCCCGACGAAGAGGACGAACCGGCTGTTCTCCGTGTCCGCCTGCCAGTAGAACTTCTTGCCGCCGGTGAACTTTCCGCCGTCGTACTGCTCGCTGATCGCCTTGCAGGTGAAGTAGAGCGACCCCTGGCATACCGTCGTATGCCCGTGGGCGTTCACGGTGCCCAGGGCCGCGGCAAGCCGCTTGTAGAGATCGCCCCGGCCGTCCTTGAGCCTTCCCCATGCGAGAACGATCTGGTTGTTCCGCGGCCCCAGGTCAGGGTGTTCGGGATCGATCAGGCAGTGCAACCGGTCCGCGAAGTTCGATCGGAAGGCCTCCACCAGCGCGCGTTTTTTCTCCGGATCCTTCTCGTTCCAGATCGCCTGCACACCCGCCTCCATGGCCTTGGAGACCTCGGGGTCATCGAGGGCGCGAAGCCCACGAAGGCCTTCCACACGCCGGTCTTCCTCGCCCGGCACGTGCCGGAACAAGAGCCCTCCCTCGCAAATCTCCTCGACCGCCTGATCGAAAGGCACCGTGATCCACCGGTTCTCACCCCTCTTTCCGGCCCTCTTGAGCACCTTGCGGAGGCGGTAAGGGTCGTAGGCCGTCTGGAGGCCGGCCTGCCCTTTGGGGCAGATCGACCCGTCCACCAGCGCCGCCTGGTCCGGGTGGGTTGCAAAATCGAGGTGGGGCAGCAGCGTCCAGGGGTTGTACGGATTTCCGTCGATCTTGGTGAGCACTCCCTCCTCAAGCTTGCACTTGATCCCGCACCCCGTGTTGCACTGCAGGCAGGCCGAGTACAGGATGTGGTCCGGATCGGAGAGATCGTAAGGGCCGTCCGGCCTGCCGCCGATGAGGATGGCGTCGCGGCCGTCTCCGGCCGCCCAGGACCTGAACGGGCCCGCCAGGGCCTGGATTCCGGCGGTGCCCAGCAGGGCTCCGCCTGCCAGCACCTGACGCCGTCCCGTCGTTCCGGCGCGGCCCGCCGGCTCTTGCGGTTCGGCCGGAGAATTGTCGCCCGACCAGGCACGCACCAGGCGGTTCACATGGAGGCCCACGTAGAACACGGCCATGCCCACGGCCAGCAGCAGGAAGCCCACGAGGTACTCCATCCAGGTCGCGTGATAGATGTAGGTGAGCCTGGGATGCTGGAAGGCTTCCTGAAGGCCCCGGATCTCGCCCACGGCCTGCCCGGGCACGAGAACGTTCAGCCGGGCGCTGATGAAGGCCACGGCCGTCAGGAAGCCGGCAAGGACCCACGCGGACCTGCGGCGTGTTCCGAACAGGGCAATGGGGATCGCGCCGCCCAGGCCCAGGTGGACCATCCAGAAGACCCACCAGTAGGGCCCGGTGAGGATCAGCCGGATCGCCGGCGAATGGGAGTTGGGGTTCCACAGGGCGATGGAAAACTCGGCGAACTCGAAAACGAAGTAGACGATCATGGCGACGAGCGTGACCATGCGCAGCCTGCGCAAGGCCTCGTCGGTTTCCTCTGTGTTCGAAGGGCCGGCGAGCAGGGCCCGCACCACGAGCAGAGCGGCCCCCCCGGCCGTCACCGCCGAGGCCAGGAAGAGCATGGGAAGCAGGGCGCTGTGCCAGAATGCCTTGGCGTCCACCACGCCGAAGAAGGAGCCGCTCTGGCTGGGAAAGAGTACCGAGAAGAAGACCCCCAGGGTCAAGAGGGGCTTCAGCCAGCCGGATCGTTCCCGGAAGCTCAAGAGCCAGCAAAGGCCGGAGACGACGGTGAACACGCCGTACATCCAGGCATTGAAGGCCATCATGCTCGTGAAGGCGGGCGTGGTGAAGATCCGGTAGGCCCTTTCCATCCTCCCCAGGTCGAGCCAGACTCCGAGAAAGGAGGGAAGAATAGCGGCGAAGCTCAGCAGGATGGCCACACGAAGCGCTTCCCGACCCTGGAAGCCCCTCTGTCCGGCGAGGAACCCCAGGGCGCCGAGCACGAAGGCCCCGCCCGAGATCCCGACCCCATGAAAGTAGAAGGCCACCCAGAGGCCCCAGGGGACGTACGAGCCGTAGCCGGCCGGCAGGTGTCCCGCCAGGAGCCTTTGGGCGAGACCAACGGCCCCCAAGACAACAGCCACGATCCAGACGGCCCAGAGCAGAGGCCTCCAGGGTATGGCGGGCAAGGTCTTCAGCGAGGATTCGGAAGGGCCGTTCGCTCCTGCGGTGGGCGCGGCGGAATGACTCATGGCGGTGTGCTCCTTAAGAAACGAATGAGAGGTCTGTCAGAAAATGTAGAAGACCCGCGGCTCGGTCCCCTTGTGGGCGAGAAGGGTCTGGACATTGTTCTTCGTCGTGAGCTCGGTCACGAGGCTTCGGGGGTCCGCCGAGTCCCCGAAGTAGGTCGCCCGGCCGATGCAGGTCGTCACGCACATCGGCAGTTGTCCCTTCTCCAGCCGGTGGAGACAGAAATGGCACTTGCGGGCGTTGCCGACCGGGGAGCCGTGGCGGCTTCGACTCCATCGCTTCCCGTATTCATGGCTCGGGGCGTCTTCGTAAGCAGCCGGCGCACCAAGAACCGGCCCGTTGCCGTCTTCCGGGGCGCCCCCGGCCGCCCCGGCCGAGTAGAAGAGCCCGAAATCGCTCGTCCGCGCCCCGTAAGGGCAGGCCGCCAGGCAGTAGCGGCACCCGATGCACTTGTCGTAATGGATCACCACCACGCCGTCCGGGCGCTTCCAGGTGGCCTTGACCGGGCAGACCGTCACACAGGGCGGCCGGTCGCACTGCATGCACGGCCTGGGCGTGAAGCGCATCTTCACGTTGGGAAACTCGCCGAGCTCCTCCTTGATGACCGGCCTGTAGACCACGCCGGGCGGCAGCTTGTTCTCGGCGACACAGCCGATCGTACAGGCGTCGCACCCCACACACTTGCGCGTATCGATGACCATGACCCAACGCCTCTTTTCCGCCGGCTTGGCCATGGCGAGGACGAGTTCCCGCTGCATGCGCAGGAGCGCATCCTCGTCTTCGCGCGAAGGGATCTTCTCCAGGCCGGTGAGCTTCCGCACGGTTCCCTCCCCGGTGGGATCCTGCGGGGGCGGGCTCAGCCGGTCCTTGATCACGGCCCCCGCCGACAAGGCCACGCCGGCGCCCAGCAGGGCCCCGGTTCGCACGAAGCGACGTCGATCCATGGCTTCTCTTCTCCTTGTCAAGTGATTGTTCCTTGTCGCCGTCCGAATCCTGCCGGGCTCCGTCACGGAGCCCGGGCCGCGCATGTGTCCGACTTATGGATTCCTCGACCGCCCCCGTATCAGGACAGTTTCCCCGTGCCGCAGCAGGAGGTTGATCCCCCCGAAAAGGAGTTTTCCGCCATGGCCGAAGCCAATGTCCCGCAGCTCGATCCTGTCAGAAGCTCATCTGCAGGACGGTCTGCACCTTCCAGTCATCCTCCAGGTCCTTGTCCAAAGACGGGGCCTTTCCGATGCCGCCGTTGTTCCTGCCATACAGGGTCCGCTCATACGCCAGGAGCCAGTACCAGTGGTGGAAGAACTCCCAGGCCACCCCGCCGTTGACCAGGTCGTACCCGTCATCGCCCGCGGTGACGTCGTCCTTCCTGTCCGGGTCGAAGCGATCGTACCGGGCGAAGAGGTTCAGTCTCCGATCCAGGACGGGCAGCTTGGTGTTGAAGAAGATGGAATACCCCTCCCCGCGGAGGGCCTCGTCCGTCCCGGGAACGACAAGGCTGCCGCTGTTGTTCCCCCAGGTCTGGGCATACTGGCCGGTGAAGATGACCCACTCGTTCTGATAGCTCAGCATGCCGAGATGGACCCTGTAATCGGGATAGTCACTGACGCTGATCGCATTGCCCTCTCCGTACAGGCCGAAGTAGCTGGCCTGCAGCCCTGGGATCAGATCGGGAAGGGGACGAATCGTGAGGCGCCATTCCGGAATCTTGTTCTCGTTGTCTTCCGAGGCGTGGTACCCGGCGCCGTTGAACACCCCGACGTGCCAGCTGCCGTATCGGCCCGCATAGTACTTGCTGACGCTCGTCTGGTAGGCCTCGTCGAGCTGGCCGAAGAGATTGCCCCGGACGCTGATCCCCAGATCGGCCGAGTTGAAGGTCTTGGCGCGCTCGATGAACATGGTGCCCTGCAAACGGTAGGGGTTGATGTGCTCTTCGAAGTCGAGCCAGGGCATGTGGCCCATACCCACCTCGGATTTCATTTCCGTCAGGAAGCCGAGGTTCGGGGGGCCGAATTCGGCGTAGAGGTACTTCAGCCGCAGCTTGAAATCCCCCGTATCATCCAGCGTTACGTCCGGGGTGATCCGAAACCCGAGCCAGGGGGTGAGTTGTTTCTTGACGATGAGGTACCCGCGGGTGATCATGAAGCGATTGAAGGACTGGTCGTCCTTCTCCCGGCCTCCCGAGTAGTCGAAGTAGGACAAGGTCCCGATTTGAATCCCCTCCAGGACTTTGAGCACCTTGTCCACCGCCTTGTCCCGTTTCGCGAGCTCTTCGTACTCTTCGTCGGTTACGATTCCCTTTTTGTGCAGATTGTCCAACAGGGTCTCGTCTCCATCGTGAGCCGACGATGCATAGAGCGGCGCCCTGCAAAAGGTAAGGGCCAGGATGAGACATCCGACTCCTTCTACGAATCCCCCGGCGGCCTTCAACGCGCCGCTTCTCTTCGCCCGCATAAGCCTTTCTCCTTTCTCAGATTTTCGGCCGTTCTCCAATCGACAAGATCCCGGGGACGCATGCCCCGTCCTCCAAAGATGCAAATCAGAATAACGGCAATGTCCCGATCATCGGGTCTACCTTTCCATCTCAGGCACAAGCCACGCAGGCCCGGTTTGGAGAGTCCGGATCGGCACAGGTGAGAAGGTAGGCGAAGGCTTCCATGCTTCGTCCGCGAACCACTGCGAGACAAGTTCGGCCAAGCTGTTGCCGAGCGTTTTCTCAAGGCACGGGTTGATCTTTTCTTCATTTCTTCTTATCATCATATGCATAATATTGCAACTGTGCATACAAAGGAAGCAGACCATGGACCGTGCTACTGAAATTTTTTCCGCCCTCGGCGATAAAACGAGGCTGCGCATCCTTTATCTTCTCATCCTGAGCGAAGAGCCCGTTTGTGTCTGTGAATTGGTCGATTCGTTGGAAGAACCCCAATACAACATCTCAAGGCAACTCAAATTGCTGAAAAACGCCGGACTTGTGGAGGAGAACAAGAAGGGGCGATGGAAGTACTATTCTTTGACGAAAGAAAGAGATTCCTTTGCAGCGCATCTCTTTCAGACCGTTTCTCAGATACCGAAGAAGACCATGTTGAAAGAATACGGTAGGCTGAAAAAGCGTTTAAGAATTAGAAAGAACGGCGAATGCACAGTGGGCGTGCAGAATTTACATTTATTATCCAGAAAGAAGGGAGGGGGTTGAGGGAAGATCGCTCAGCAGATTGCCCACCGCCAGCCACGCCCCACCCTCATATCGAATACTCCGCTTGCAGAAACGCCCAATCGGCGCCGCCGGCCGGCCCGGTCCTCTCCATGAACCCAGCCGGGAAGAAGTGCGAATACCCGACGAGAAGTTCCAGATCGCTTCGCACCTTCCACCCTGCGATCAGGTCCACTTCCTGACCGAGATCCCTCCCGGAGCGACCCGTGGGGTCCTGTCTGGCGGGAAGCCCTTTGGACGAGTACCAGGCGTCCTTCTCCTGCGCCAGAAGGAAGTAATGATACTCGAGCGAGAATTCCACCTTCTTCCACGGACGGATCTCGACACCCGCCTGGTAGTCTTCCAGGTTCATCCACGCGAACAGGTTCATGCGCCCGTAAAGCCTGTCAATCGAACCGAACAGGCCGTCGAAGGTTCCGTGCGTTCCGTCCTCCGGATCCCGGTCGCCGCTTCCGCAGGTGAATGCAAGCGCAAGTCTGGGGCTCCAGCCGATATCGAACCGGTAGCCGATCCGCGCGTGCGCCCCGAAGGCGCGGACGTCGTCCCTGCCGTAGTCGCCGAACTGGAAGGCAAGAAGCCCGCCCCAGTCGAGCCCCTCAGGGAGGGCTCCCTCGAAATAGAACCCCAGGGCGTGGGTGAGAAGGTCCCCGGGACATGGATTCTTTCGATCCGGCAGGGGGGTCCCGCGGTTCATTACGAACGCGATCTACGTGGACGCCGACGGCAACGGAATCTACGACCCGCCGGGCGGCAAGGGCTGCACCAACGAACTGCCTCCGACGCCGTGGCGCCCGACACCACCCCCCATGAGATAGAAGTACGTCGCCGCCCAGTTCGCCAGCAACACCACGACGCCGAAAAGGATGTTCCCCACGCTCATCAGCGCGTAGCCGCTCATGATGTTTCCGATCACGCAGCCTCCGGCCGTGCCGGCGCCGACGCCCACCAGGATCCCGCCGAAGAAGGCGACGACCGTCTCGTCCGGCGGCTTGGGAAAGAACCTCACCCTGCCTGACAGGCGTGCGGATACGTTGGAGCCCAATACGAGGGCCGTTACCTCGAAGACGAGCCACCAGGAGACTTTCTTGTACGGGCTCTGAGGCCCCGGGTTCTGAGTCGCCCCGGGGTCTTTGCCCGGGGGCGGCGGGGGTGCATACGTATACGCGATAGGGTGGTCCGTCACCAGCAGTTGTGTCTGCATCACCCCGTGTGTGACCCCGAGCGGGTAGTTCCTTCCGCTCGCCGCAGAGGACAGGTACGCGAAGCAGCCGAGGATGCCGATCGCGATCCCGGCCTGCCAGGGCCTCCAGGGCCTGGTGAGGATCCTGCGGACAACGGGCTCCCTGCGGTCCGTTCTCTTGCCGGTGACCGCCTTCTGCTTCCCTCGCTGCTCGACGAGGACAACGGCCAGGGTGAGCAGGCCGAACCCGACGGCCAGATACCCGTAGGGGAGGCCCGACATGCTGGACAGGGTGACGACCCCGCCTTCCGAGCCCTTGACGACATGCTGCAGGAGGGCCGTATGAACGGGCTTGAGGGGACCGTACTCCACGGCACACACCCCCAGGGGAATCCCGACCAGGGCGGCCATGGAATTCAAGTTCCCCTGCCCCGTCTTGAAGAGACTCCCGCTCACGCACCCGCCGGCCAGGACCATTCCCACGCCGAATATGAGCCCGCCCAGGGCCATGTTGGCCCAGAGGAGCGGCTTGGGATTCAACTTGACCAGCCCCAGGCCGCTCAGCAGCGCAAAGCCCAGCATGCTCACCACGATCACGACCCAGATCCCCTTCAGCTTGGCCCAGTCCTTCATCAGCAGCACCTCACTGAAGGCCGATGCACCGCACAGGTCGGCCTTCTCGAGGAAGAAGCCGAAGAGAAAGCCGATCGGGATCGCCGTGAGCACCCAGAGCCCTGTGGCCGCGGAAACGGCCGTAACGGCAGCTGTGCCGAGAAGAATGGCAAGGCCGACCGCCTTCCAGGATGCGCTCTCTCCGTTTGTCATGATGCACCCTCCCGCATCTCTCACCGGGCTCGAGGCGCAAGTCAGTCACGGCCTCAAGCACCCAAAGCCCTTGCCGACCCTGAAGGATTCAGGCAACAAACAATTATCCAAGTATGACGAAGTCTCAGCGGCAACAGCTCCCCGTTCCGGCCGAGGGCGGAGTGCCCAGTCCGGCTGCCGGGCCGCGCAAGGCCTCCTTGACCCGGACAACGCATTCCGACGGCCACCGGGTTTCGTAATTCTTCGCAATACCGAGCTGGGTGACCACCACGTGCCGCGTCGGTTCGATTTCCATGTGTTCCAGCAGCTTCTTCGCGCAGCACACCTCGCAGCCGTCGACGGCCACGATGGCGTCGGCATCCCTGGCCGACTGCACCATGGGCTGGATGTGAGCCCCGATGCCGACGATGCAGTACATCTTCCCGTATCCTTCCGCGCGCAACTCCAGTGCCGCCTGGTTGGCGATCTGGCCTACATTGGAGGCCCCGGAACACGGCAGGATCATGATGGCCTTCGCCTCACAACTGCAGGATTCTTGCATTTCTCATTTCCTCCTTACGGCTCTTGAGCCAAATCCGCCTTCTTTTCCTCAAATTCCTCCCCACTGATCTCCCACGTTGCATAGCGCTTGCCCAGGATGTCCCTGGCCGAATCCGTGGGCCCGATGAAAGGGGTGTCGGACTTGGCCTCCAGGGAGGGCGGTCTCATCATGCCGCCCAACATCCCGGGCAATCGCGTCCGCATGACAAACATCATAAAGATACAGAAGACGATCATGATGACAGGGATGATACACCACCCGAACAAGAAGCACGGACCCTGGTAAGCGTTCACGATTCGACCTTCCTGTCTCGTGGAACGATGGGTCAGACAAGCAAACCTTTACGGGCACAGAACCACGCCCCTTGCCCAGAGGCAGTCGCCGCAGGTCGGGAACGGGGAGCCGAAGCGATCCGTCCTTTCCTACCTTCATTTCCTCGTCCACAATCGACCCTCTTCACGCCGACAGGCCGCTTCGGCCCCGGCCGAAGCCTCTCGACGAGTATCGACCCTTCACACTGCTATTCGCGAGACCGCCTTTGCCCTTTCCCAATTGGGTGCGTAAAATGGCAGGAGAAAGGTGGACAGACACCGCCTCGAAATGTTGTACGGAGCCCCCGCATGCCAGACTATTACGGAATCCTCGGCGTCCGGAGAAACGCCACACCGGAAGAGATCAAGAAGGCCTATCGGCAGCTTGCGTTCGAACATCATCCGGACCGCAACCCGGGAGAACCGTCCGCTGAAGATAAGCTCAAAGAGATCAACGAGGCATACGCCGTCCTGGGCAATCCCGAAATGAGGGCGCAATACGACCGGCTTGGCGCGAGAGACTTCCGCCGCCGGTACACGACGGAAGACATCTTCGAGAGGTATAGGCGCTCCCCTGCCGTGCAAACAGAGGCCATGGAGGATCCTTTCCTTCGGTTCTGGACAGCGCTTCGAAACAGGCGGCCCTGAGAACCCATTCCTACGAACCCCTCGCGGACATCAGACGCCAAGCAATTCGGCGACCCGCTCCTTCGTGGGCAGCCGTTTCCCCCGGTGCACGATGCGACCGTCCACGAGCAGAACCGGCGTCCTGGGAAAATACTTGAACGCCGTGCGAAGATCCGTAACGTGCTCGACCTGGGCCTCGGCCCCCTTTTCCTCGACGACCTCCTTCACCCTCTTGTAGAGCCTCCGGCAAAACGGGCAACCGGGCCCGATCACATCGATCTTCATTGCGTTTCCCTCCGGAAGGTCCGTTTTCGCCAAACCGTTCACTGACGGGCAAACCAATGCTGCGTACGAAGGCAGATCCTGACCAGCATGAGCATCACCGGAACCTCGATGAGCACGCCCACGACCGTGGCCAAGGCGGCGCCGGAGGAGAGTCCGAAGAGCATGGTCGCTGTCGCGATGGCCACCTCAAAGTGATTCGACGCCCCGATCATGGCCGAAGGCGCCGCATCCTCGTAAGTCAACCGCAGCAGCCTGGCCAGGCCGTAGGCGATCGCAAAGATGAGGGTAGTCTGGATAAACAGCGGGATCGCGATCCAGAGGATCGTCAGCGGGTTGGATACGATCACTTCCCCCTTGAAGGAGAAGAGCAGTACCAGGGTGATCAACAGGGCCACAATGGTTATGGGCGTCAGGATGTGAAGAAACCTCTCCTTGAACCATTCCTCTCCGCGGGCGCCGATGATGAGTCTCCGGGAGATATAGCCGGCTACCAGCGGCAGGGCCACGTAGATCCCGATCGAGAGCACCAGGGCCTCCCAGGGGACCGGAAGGCGGCCCACACCGAGGAGAAACCCGCCGAGGGGGCCGTACAGAAAGAGCATGGTCAGAGAGTTGATGGCGACCATGATGAGCGTGTGCCCGTCGTTCCCTCTCGCCAGGAACCCCCAGACCAGGACCATGGCCGTGCAGGGGGCGATGCCCAGGAGGATGCAGCCCGCCAGATAACTGCGCCAGAGCGGCACCTCCAGCATCTTCATCCCGTTGTGCATCACGACCGTTCCCACGCCGTGCGTATCCCCAACCGAGAGGGTAAGGCCCAGGGGCATCTTCACGTAGTCCACGGCCTCGGGGCCGATGAGGTGGTGGAACGCCGTACCCAGGAAGAAGATGGAGATTGCGTACATGGTGAAGGGCTTGATGCACCAGTTCACGAAGAGGGTCAGCAACACCGGCTTGGTGTTCTTCCCGGCCTTGATGACCTCCCCGAAGTCGATCTTGACCATGATGGGGTACATCATGAAGAACAGGCAGATCGCGATGGGGATGGAGACGA
>CAYLMK010000003.1:0-407052 GCA_964384945.1 uncultured Thermodesulfobacteriota bacterium
CGTAGCCGCCGTAGACCTGGATGGCCAGTTCGGTCACACGGAATGCGATGTCCGAGCCGTAGGCCTTCAGGATGGGGGTGAGCACTTCGGCGTTCCCCAACCATTTCTCACGTTCCTCGTCGCTCTCTGTGATCCGCGCCATGTCGAAGCAGTAGGCGCAGTAGTAGGCCAGCGCCCGCAGGCCCTCCGTATGGGACTTCATCCAGAGAAGCATTCGGCGCACGTCCGGATGCTGGATGATCGGCACGCGCGGGGCCTCCGGGTTCTTGAAGTCCATCAGGGAGGAACCCTGAAGGCGCTCCTTGGCATACGCCAGCGCGTGCAGGTAGGCGATCGAAGCGCTGGCAAGCCCCTGGAGACCCACACCGATCCGAGCCTCGTTCATCATCTGGAACATGATCTTCATGCCCTGCATCTCTTCGCCGAGAAGCTCGGCGTAGCAATCGCCGTTGTCGCCGAAGTTCATGGCGCAGGTGGCGCTGCCGTGAATTCCCATCTTCTCTTCGATCTTGGCGATCTCGTAGTCGTTCCTGCGGCCCAGGCTCCCGTCTTCGTTGACCAGGTACTTGGGGACGAGGAAGATGGAAATGCCTTTCGTCCCGGCCGGGTGTCCCTCGATCCGCGCCAGTACGGGATGGATAATATTCTCCACCAGATCGTGGTCCCCGGCCGTGATGAATATCTTGCTCCCCTGGATCCGGTAGCTACCGTCCGGCTGCCGGATCGCCTTGGTGGCCAGGTTGCCCACGTCGGAGCCCGCGCCCGGTTCGGTCAGAACCATGGTCCCGCCCCACTGACCGCTGATCATCTTTGCCAGGTACTTGGCCTTCTGCGCCTCGGTCCCATACACCTCCACCAGATGCGCGGCCCCTTCGACCGTCCCCGGATACGTCATGAAAGAGAAATTGTGGCCAAACCACTCGTGCGCGGCCGTCCGGATCGTCAGGGGAACCCCCTGCCCTCCGACCTCGGGGGAGAAAGACATCGCGTTCCAGCCGCCCTCACAGAAGAGCTTGTAGACGCTGTGAAAACACTTGGGAACGTAGACCTGGCCCTTCTCGAGCCTGCACCCTTCCCGGTCGGACTGCACCAGCGTGGGAAAGATCTCCTGCACGGCGAGCTTCTGGGCCTCGGCCAGGATCATGTCGAACATGTCCCCGGAGAATTCCCCATAGATCTGGCTTTCGCATAGCCCTCCGACACCCAGGACATCGTTGAGAAGAAACCGCTGATCCCTTTCGTCGACGATCAGATTCGCCATGGTTTTCCCTCCTGTAACGAGTTACGTAAGCGCGTTCGTTTTTCTCCAACCTTGTCGATCGAGGCCAAAAAGGAAGATGTTCCGATCCGGCGGGCGGAGCCGTGCGGGCGCAAAAAGGTTCCGGCTAAAGATCGGCGGGATTGCCTTCGGGTTGAGCAAGGCGGAAACGTCCATCTTCGAACTGTACATGGTCGTACTATGTCCTTCTTTATCCATTACCAGGCAACGGCCCTCTTGTCAAGAAACGCGGCCCTCCGGTCTCCTCCTGTCGGGTCTCCCTTGACCTGTCCGTGTCCCCTCCCCTATTCTGGTTTGCGGCGATGAGCCTTCGCCAGACGCCGAACGCGAACGTTTCCAGGCCCGAACCGGGAGGCAACCCGTGGAAAGACGCTGGCATGCGCACTATGACTACTTTGTCCCTACCACCATCCGGTATCCGAGGACGGCAGCCGGTTTTCTGCTCGACCTGGCAGCATCCAAATTCAAGGATTCCCCCGCCACGGACTTCTACGGAGCCGTACTGAGCTACAGGGAACTGAAGTCCCATGTGACCCGGCTTGCGCGTGCGCTCGCGGATATGGGCATCCGGAAGGGAGACCGGGTCGGCCTGATGCTGCCGAACTGCCCTCAGATGATCATCGGCTACTATGCCGTTCTTCGCATGGGCGCCATCGCCGTCAATGTCAATCCTCTCTACACGGAACGGGAACTGAATCACCAACTGAACGACAGCGGGACCGAGACCATCGTCTGCCTCGACATGGTGATCGAGAACGTCAGACGGGTGAGAGCGACCACTGCCCTCAAACGAATCGTCGTCACGCGGGTAACCGATTACATGATGCCGGAATTGCGGAATGCCTCCGTCGGTTACAACCTGCGGGCAGGGGAGGTCGGATTCCTTGACCTGTTGGCCAGGGCCGGAGAGGGACCCCTTCCCGCCGTCGAAATACACCCGGAGGAGCCCGCCGTACTGCAATACACCGGGGGGACGACGGGCCTGAGCAAGGGCGCCGCGCTTTCCCACCGGAACATCGTCGCCAACGCCTTGCAGACATCCATGTGGGGAAAGGAGATCATGCCGCGGGGCGAAGCGGTCTACCTGGTCGTCATTCCGATCTTCCACTCCTACGGAATGACCTGCGCCATGAACAACGGCATCCTGAACGGGGCCCAGATGGTCCTCCTGCCGAGGTTTGACATCAACGACATGCTCAAGGCCTTTGCGAACCACGACGTGACTTACTTCCCCGGCGTTCCCACACTCTTCACGGCGATCTTGAACCATCCGGACGCCCGCAAGTCCGGACTCGACAGGGTCGGTCTGTTCAATTCCGGCTCCGCGCCGCTCCCCCTGGAGACGATCCACGGCATCACGTCCCTGGGCATCTCGCTCACGGAGGGCTACGGATTGAGCGAGGCCTCGCCGGTCACCCACTCCACCCCGATTCTCGGCCTGCGCAAGGCCGGAAGCATCGGCATCCCCTTTCCCGACACCGACGCTCGAATCGTGGACACCGACGACTGGCAAAAGGAGCTTCCCGTCGGCGCAGAGGGAGAGCTCATCATCAAAGGTCCCCAGGTGATGCTCGGCTATTGGAACAAGCCCCAGGAAACGGACAACACCCTGCGGGAGGGCTGGTTGCTGACCGGGGACATCGCCCGCATGGACGAGGACGGCTACTTCTACATCGTGGACCGCAAGAAGGACCTGATCATCGCCGGCGGGTACAACATCTATCCTCGGGAGGTCGACGAGGTGCTGTTCAGCCACCCGAAGATCCTGGAGGCCTGCGCGGTGGGCGTCCCCGACCCTTACCGGGGCGAGACGGTCAAGGCCTTCATCGTGCTTCGCCCCGGGGAAAGCGCGACCGAAGAGGAAATCGCGGCCTACTGCAGGGAGAACATGGCCGCCTACAAGGTCCCCAAGATCATCGAATTCCGGCAGTCCCTGCCCAAGAGCATGGTCGGTAAGATTCTCCGCAAGGAACTCAAGGCCGAAGAACTCGAACGCCGCAGGAAACAGGGCGAACAGGCCCCGACCTGATCCCGATCGCGGATTCGTTCCGACATTGCACGTTCCGGCGGCTTCCGTCATTCCCGACTCCTGCGAACCTGCCCGACTTTCTTGTGCTCCGGCGCAAAGTCTCCGGCATTCCCCCGACGATTGCGGCTCCGCATTTTCTCTTGCGAACCAGCCCACGGCTGTATTACGATCCAGAATGCCGGCTACCGGCCGGCCAGGCTTCGGCTCCTCACAATCTTGGAACACCAGCAAGGGGCAAGATCATGAGAACGGATCTCCGACGCATTCTTTCTCTTTCGGTCCTTCTGCTCGGATTGGGCCTCGTCTCCCTTTTGTCTGCCTGCGGCGACGATGACGAGACCCTTGCCGAAACGGGCGACGGCGAGGCCGAACCCCTGACGGCCGTGCTCCAGGTAAACGGCATCCAGGTGCTGGACCTGAGGGACGTCCGGCCGTCGGACCCGCCGACGGAGATACCGGTGCGACTGAGGTCGGAGAATACGGTCGTGCTTCGAATCAACTGCGAAGAGGCCCGGATGGGGGAGCCGCAGAACCCCTATCCCTGCTGGGGTGCCCTGCGGTGCCCCTGGACGAGCGCAAGTTCGGAGGAACACACCTATCCATTCACCTTCCCCGTCGGAGCCCGTCCGGATTCTCTCTTCATGGGAAGGCTGGTCGTCATGCCGAACGGAGGTTTCCTCTGCTTCGAGATCGATTATGAAACAGGCCCGACAGGACCGGTCTTCTCGGGCCCGCAACAGGTCCCCTTCCTTTGCCGGACCGAAGAGGCGGGGTTGGGCCAGCCCCTCGCGGACAACGGCGATGGGAACGGCGGGGCGGGCATCCCGGTTTACGGCGAAGACGATTCGGGCAACAAGACCGACGAGGTCGTCGGGTACAGCAGGGATTGCAGCATGATCACCCGTGTGGACTACTTCTACAAATCAACGGCCGACGAGCGATTTCACCGGCTTGATATCACCCAGGCCCTGCCGGTGGATCTTGCGCAGACCACCACGTCGGACGGCCTCACCGTAGACTACATCGTGCGCCTGGAACGGGGCACCATCAACCGCTTCATCTATGGCCTCGCCATGCTCGCGTCCCCGTCCGAGCTGGCTGGAAACTCCTGGGACCTGACGGCGTGGAACGGAAAACTGGTCTACCGGTTCCAGGGCGGGGTGGGCATCGGCCACGAGCAAGGGAGCGGCTGGGCGATCAACATGGTCACGGAGGGCAAGGACCTGGATGACGGCGGCCCCCTTTACGATGATGTGCTCGCCCTCGGCTATGCCGTGGCCTTCTCGACCGGCACGGTCACCGATACGCATTACAACCTCCTGCTCTCCGAGGAGACCATGATGATGGTCAAGGATCACTTCATCGAAAGGTACGGGGCGCCTGAATACACCGTGGGCATCGGAGGCTCCGGCGGCTCGATCCAGCAGTACTTCATCGGCCAGAGCCAGTTTCTCCCGTCGCTTCGCCACCACGACCCCTACCTGCTCGACGCCGGCATCCCCCAATACTCCTACTCGGACATGATCACCCAGTCCATTTACGTGGGAGACTGCAGTCTCCTGGAATACTACTTCGACGTGGTCGCCCCGAGGCAGGGGGACACCACCTTCGGCGGGATGCGCGTCCTTGAAATCGACCTGGGCGCCCTGGGCACTCTGCGGCTTCCCATGGGCCTGCTCTCGCCCTCCGGATGGCTGGGCTCGGTTCTGCCCAGAACGTGGATTGAGGGGATGAGTGCGAGCGACACGGCCGAGCACCCGGTCTGGAGCAACCTGGGGGACTTCCGTGGAAGCACCGAGTGCATGAACGGATGGCTCGGGCTCACTCCCTTGGTCATGAATCCTTTGTGGACCACCGTGGATTACAGCCACCTCCCCCCGGACGTGGCGGCCGAGTTCGACGCGGTCAAGTGGACCCACTGGAACGACCTCGCAAATATTTACGGCACGGATGAAAACGGATACGCTCCCGATACGTGGGACAACGTGGGCGTTCAGTACGGGCTGCAGGCCTTGAAGGACGGAAACATCACGATCGAACAGTTCCTTGATATCAATGCGAAGATCGGCGGGTGGAACGACCTGGACAAGATGGTCCCGGAAAGCGTCCTCTTCGGAGGGGATCTGGACCTGGAATCGATCCGCGGCATTCTGGAACTGCTCTTCGACTTCGATCCCTGGAGCATACGCAATGCGAATCTTCAAGAGAACGCGAACGGGGTCGCCCCCCGCAGGCAGGCGGACATCGGCGCCGTGCACCGCGCCTACACGTCCGGTCACGTCTTCGTAGGAAAGATCGACATTCCACTCATTGACGCCCGCCACTACCTGGATCCGGTCCTGGACATGCATCACTCGCAGCAGTCCTTTGCAACCCGGCAGAGGATGATCGACGGGCAGGGGCATGCCGACAACCAGCTCATCTGGTTCGCCGAACGCCCCTATGACAACACGGTCATGGCGTTCGAGCTTCTCGACGAATGGCTGACAAACATCCGCAACAATCCGGGGCGCACCGTCGCCGAGAACAAGCCCCCGGCCGCGGTCGATAAGTGCTTCGATGCGGAAGGGAATCTCATCGCAGAGGGCCCCGGCGTCTGGGACGGAATCCTGAACGACGAGCCGGCAGGCGCCTGCACGCAGGCCTTTCCTCCTTACTCGACTTCCCGAATCGTGGCCGGCGGCAACATCAAGGGAGATGTCTTCAAGTGCCATCTCCAGAGTGTGGACGAGGCGATTGCCGCCGGCGTGTATGAGGGAGTGTCTTTGCGCGAAACCGACATCACCCGCCTGAAGGAGATCTTTCCGGACGGGGTCTGTGACTACACGAAGGGAGACGCGGCCAGGCCGGCAGGCTGGTAGCGGCCGTGTCTGTCGGCCGCCTCGCAGGGCGCCCGGACGCAGCGAGCTTCTTGCACAACCTGACCGCGCCTTGAGAACGGCATCGGCGGGAGGGTGCAGGCCCGGCACCTCCCTCCGGTTCGCCAACCCCTCGCCCCGGGCAAGCCGCGTGAGGAACAAGCGGTCTGTCCGGCTCGCGCTATTCATCGCCTTCCTGCTGCTCCCCGCGCTCTCGCTCTTCAGGGGCCGCTCCCAGGGGCTCTATGCGCTGGTCGACACATCGAAAGGAAGAATCATCCCCCGGCTCCCCCACGAGAAGGCTCCCGTGAGGAGCGCGAATTTCGTGGCCCTCGCCCGGGGAAGCGCACAAACCAGAACCCGGGAGCAGGCACGGGAACTCGCCGAACGGATCCTGGCGAGGGCCCGCCGCGGAGAGGACTTTGCCGAACTGGCCCCAACCTACTCGGACAGCCCGTCCGCCCGGGAGGGGGGATGGATCGGGCAGATCGCCAGGGGCATGACCGTCCCCGCCCTTGACCATGCCGCCTTTCCCCTGGAAATCGACGAAGTCTCGAACGTAACGTCTACACCGGGGGGGTTCAGATTCTCAAACGCATCCGGTAAGCAAGCGGCCGTGCTGCGCATGGGGATGACCCCCCAGAGGCGGTCACGGTCGCGAGAGAGACGTACCCGAGGCTCACGAAAAGCGTCTCTGTTTCGAGGAGACCCCGGGGGCCGATGCCCGCGTTCGATCGAGCGCGGGCATCGTGGCTGCCCCTACATGAACCCCAGCTTTATCGCCAGGTTGAAGCCGAACTTCTCTATCGGCGACAGTCTCCAGTAGTCTCCCGCCTCCGGGAGCTTCTCGAGTTCGGCGATGAAGCCGGCCATGTATTCGCTCATGTGCGAGACATAGTCCGGCCTGCCCCGGTTCGTAAAGAAGGGTCCTGAAAAGAGCTGCATCAGAGAATGCAAGGAGATGAGCCCGCCCTTCTTCTTTTCCTGGTAGCCTTCCCACCTGCGGAGATGTTCTTCCGACCGGAAGAAGTTCATGGTGCTTCAGGAGTAAGGGATGTTGAGCATCCATCTCCCGAACGGGACGGCCACGTAGCCGATGATTCCTTCCGGCTCTTGAGACTCGATCTTGCCGTCCTTCACCTTCACCCGGATGGCCTCACCGCAATCGAGGCAAACCGAGTCGATCTGCACCGTCTTGCCGGGAAAGAGCCAGCAGACCGCCAGCGATTCGAACGCTCACTGGCCGAACCATTTCTGCTCCCCGTCGATGGTCAGGCGATAGGGGGTAGGCAGGTTGTTGAAGGGTGCAAAGGAGACGATCGTGTCGCCCTTCGGATAGAGCCAGCCCGCAAAGCCCCGGATCGAGAAGAGCTTGTGCAGTGCCGCCCGGCCTTCCCGGGTCGAGACGCCCAGCTTGGCTGCGATCTCCGTATAATGCGGCGCCTGCCCGGTTTCGACCATTCGGTCCCGGATGATACTGTACGTCCTGTCCATCCATGTCGGTTCCGCCATACGATTGCCCTCCTCTCAAGAGATTCGCAGAGACTCCCCTGTCGGCGATGGCCAAATTATACCCGATTGCCCCGCCGGGAATCGAGAAAAATGAACTTCTTTCTCTGCTCTCATTCCTTGTGGCGCCTAGCCCGTCTCTCCCCCTTGCGATATTGTTGCCCGCGAAACGCCTTCCGCCTCGAAACGTCCTTGGTCGGTATCCGGAGCACTTCCATGCTTCCTGTCTTTCTCAGGCATTGGGCATCCGCCAGAAGGGATGAGGGAGGGACGAGAAGTCGCCTCGTCGCGCCTGGGAGTCAAGGCCTTGCGCCTTCGGGGACCAGGAAGTCCAGGTCGGCGCCCAGGTGGGCGGGCAGCACGCTTCTTGCGTAGAGGTTGCCCCAGCCGCGGACAGGCCTTGCGCCGGGAGTGAGGCTTGCCCTGCGCCGGTCGAGTTCCGATGGCTCAACGCACAGGTCAATGCGGCGCGCCTCCACGTCGAGTTCGATGGGGTCACCGTCACGCACCAGGGCCAGGGGACCCCCCGCCGCGGCCTCCGGAGAACAGTGAAGAACAACCGTGCCGAAGCCCGTACCGCTCATCCTTCCATCAGTCACCCGGACCATGTCCCGAACCCCTGCTGCCGCCAGTCGCCGCGGGATCGCCAGGCTCCCGGCCTCCGGCATGCCGGCCGCAACAGGCCCGGCATTCCGCAAGACCAGTACCGACTCCGGGCAAACGGGCAGAGAGGGATCATCGATTCGCGTTGCCAGGTCCTCGGGCGAGTCGAACACAACGGCCGGACCTCTGTGCCGGAGCAGGGAGCGCGTGGCGGCGGCCACCTTGATGATTGCTCCGTCCGGAGCCAGGGACCCGGACAGGGCCGCCAGCGCACCGGGCGGGGCCAGCGGCCGGCCCAGCGTGCGAACCGCAGACTGCCACTCGCCCGAAAGCGGGGCGCCCGCCAGCATGTCCCCCACCGTCCGGCCGGAAACCCCTTTGCAGGAAAGGTCAAGCAACGGTTCCAGGGCCTTGAGAAGGGCGGGAACGCCTCCGGCCCGGTGCAGGTCCTCCATGTAGCCTGAGCCGGCCGGCTTGCAGTCGACCAGGACCGGCACCCGCGACGAGGCCTCGTGAAAATCGTTCAGGGTCAGCCGGATTCCGGCGCGTCCGGCAAGGGCGGTGAGGTGAATGACCGCGTTCGTGGACCCGCTGACCGCCGCCAGAACCTTCAGTGCATTGAAAAAGGCCTCGCGGGTCAGGATGCTCGAAGGCCGCAGGCCCTCCCGGGCCAGGCCGACGGCCCGCCGGCCGGAAGCTACCGCGCTGCGAAGGCGGTCCCCGGACCCTGAGGGCGGCGTGGCCCCGCCGGGCAGCATCATCCCGAGCGCCTCGGTCACGCAGGCCATGGTGGAGGCGGTCCCCATGACCATGCAGGTGCCGCCCGTGGGACAGAGGGCCTGCTCGATCTCCTCGATCTCCTGCTCATGAATCTCGCCGGCCCTGTATCGGGCCCACAGACGCCTGCAGTCGGTGCAGGCCCCCAGCCGCTCGCCCCGCCAGCTTCCGGTCATCATGGGGCCCGTCACCACCGAAATGGCCGGCACATCCGCTGAAACGGCCGCCATCAACTGTGCGGGCACGGTCTTGTCGCATCCCCCCAGGAGCACCACCGCATCCATGGGCTGGGCCCGGATCATCTCTTCGGTGACCATGGCCAAGAGGTTGCGGTAGAGCATGGTGGTGGGGCTGACGAGGATCTCGTTCAGGGAAAGGGCGGGAAACGCAAGAGGCAGGCCGCCGGCCTCCAGCACTCCCCGCTTCACCGCCTCGACGAGTTCCGGCATATGCCGGTGGCACGGGTTGTAGTCGGACGAAGTATCGGCGATCCCGATGATCGGCCGCCCGAGGTCTTCCGCATCGTAGCCCGCAGAGGCCAGGAAGGCCCGGCGCATGAATTTGCTGAACTCGCGGTCCCCGTAGGAGGTCAGGTTTCCGTAAATGCCCTCGAACCGCTTTTCTCTTTCCAAGTGAGCCCCCACTTGATCGAAGGTTTCGGGATCCGACGCGAGGCGCGCGGTTCACCGATGCAAGCACGCGTCGCAGCCTCGTTTCACGGCTCAGTCGAGCAGGACGCGGGTGGGCTGAAGATCGCCGCGCCGGACCTCGGTCGACTCCCCCACGATCCTTGCTTCCCCGAAAAGGCGGATGTCCTGACAGGAGGCCCCCACCATGACCTCCACCCCGCCGGGCTCGACCACGAACCGCATGCCGGCATCGTAGAAGGCCAACTGACGCATGTCCAGCAGGAACCTCACCCGCCTCGTCTGAGCGGGTTTCAGTTCGATGCGCGCGAATCCCTTGAGTTCCTGCACCGGCCGGGTGACGCTCCCAAACGGCCGCCGCAAATAGAGCTGCACGACCTCCTCTCCGGCCCGCTCGCCCACGTTCGCGACCCGCAACGAGACGTCGAGCGCGCCCTCGGGCATTACCTCGGCGGGCGAAACCTCGAGGTCCCGGTATGCGAAGCGCGTGTACGAAAGGCCGTGGCCGAAACAGAACAGAGGCGTGGCCGGAAGGTCTGCATAGTCGCCGTGGAACTGGCTGAAGGCCCCCGAAGGCTTGTGGTTGTAATAGTATGGGAGTTGCCCCGGCGCGCGGGGCATGGAGACGGGCAGCCTTCCGGCCGGGTTGACGGCACCGAACAACACATCCGCCACGGCGCCACCCCCTTCCTGGCCCGGGACCCATGCCTGAAGAATGGCTGCAGGCCCATCCACGAAATCCGCGAGGGCGAGAATCCGGCCCGAGATCAGCACGACAGCGGTGGGCGTTCCGGTGGCCGCCACCCGACGGATCAATTCCGTCTGCGCCCCCGGGAGTCTGAGGAAGGCCGAGTCGTTCGCCTCGCCGCTGCTGTATCCCTTGAGCAGCCCGGAGCGGCATCCCGCGACCACCACCGCGACGTCCGCATTCCGGGCCGCATGTACCGCTTCTTCGATCCCCCCGGTATCCGGGTCCTGGATGTCGCACCCCGGCACGTACACAACATGGGTCCCGGGGCTCGCCGCCTCCCGGATTCCGTCCAGCACCGTCATGGTGGGCGGAATCAGCGTCCGAAGATCCAGATCGGGCTCCATGGCGCCCGCCATGTATTCGGCCGAGAAGGCCTCCGGCGCGTCGGCGGGTCGAGGCCCGTCGTAGATGGGACCGAACTGCGGCTCCGAGTGGGTCGGGTAGTGGTAGGCCCCCTGGAGGTGCCGCGCGCTCGCCGCATTCGGACCCAGGACCGCGATCCTGCCGAGATCTCTGCGAAGCGGAAGCAGCCCTTCGTTCTTCAAGAGCACGCACGATTTGCCCCCGATCCTTCGAGCCAGCTCGCGGGACGCGGGCCTTTCGAAAACGTCCGGAGTCCTGCCCGCCTCCACGAAGGGGGATTCGAAGAGGCCCAGGTCGAATTTGAGGCGCAGGACCCGGCCGACCGCGCGGTCCAGGAGCGCCCCATCGATCCTCCCCTTCTCCATCGCCGCCGGAAGTTCCCGATAGAAATCCAGCCGGGGAAGCTCCATGTCGATCCCTGCTTCGAGGGCGCGTGCCGCGGCCTCGGCCCTGTCCGGCGTAATCCGGTGGTGCGCCACCAGAAAGAGAATCGTCAGATAATCCGACACGACCGGCCCTTCGAACGCGAGTTGCCCCCGCAGCAGTCCGCCGAGAAGCTCTTCGGACGCCCCGCACGGAATGCCGTCGATCTCGTGATACCCGTTCATGATCGAAGCGATCCCAGCCTCCCGAACGGCGGCCTCGAACGGGGGCAGGATCCGTTCCAGGAGTTCCCGCCGGGGAAGTTGGCAGGGCGCCCAGTTCATGCCTCCTTCGGGGGCGCCGTAGCCCAGAAAGTGCTTGCCCGTGGCGGCCACGCCTTGCGCGAGCGAGGCCCCCTGCATCCCCTTCACGTACGCAACGCCCATGCGCCCCACCAGGTACGGGTCTTCCCCGAAGGTCTCCTCGCACCGGCCCCAACGAGGGTCGCGAGCCACATCAAGCACCGGCGCCAGGGTCTGCCGCGCGCCCACGGCCATCATCTCCTCGCGGACTGCGTCCGCCATGGCCTGCGCGAGATCCGGCTCCCAGGTGCTGGCCAGCCCGATGGCCTGAGGGAACTGCGTGGCTCCCCGCACGGTCAGCCCGGCGCAGCTCTCCTCGTGCAGCAGGGCAGGGATTCCAAGACGCGTCTTTTCGAGGATGTAGCGCTGGATTTCGTTGGCCGTCGAGGCGAGCTCCGCGGGTCGCAGGGTGCTCGCAGTGCCCAGGCGCGAGACGTGGCCGATCCCCTGCGAGAGAAAACGGTCCGCCCTCTCGGAGCTGAAACGCCCTCCTTCCAGGAGGTCCGGTCCCCAAACCGAGCCGACCTGGGCCGTCTTCTCTTCGAGGGTCATCCGTCCGAGAAGGTCCCGGACACGGTCCACAAGGGATCGACGGGGGTCCCGGTAGACGGGAGCAGACATTTCCTCTTTCCCTTCGTTCGGCGGCAGTCGGGGTTCCGGCGCCTTCTTGCCCTTTCCCACGATGCGACAACCGACTTCCTTAGCCCCAGGAATACCCCTCCAGCAAGAGCTTGCCGTAGACGTCTTCGCCCACCTTCATCTGCTTCGCCCCGGTCGGCAGCCGGGCGATCGTGGCGCCCGGCGCCGTGTTTCTCTTTCCCTGGAACTGGGGAAGCCATCGCATCTCCGCCTCGAACAGTTCGTCCACCATATTGCGTATCTCGTGCGGGGCGAGCGCGGCGGCCGTTACGGGGTCCAGCAAACAGGCCTGGTAGGCTGCCTCGTAATCACCCTTCAGGGCGGCCTCCACGGCGAGTTCCTGGACCGAGATGTTGGACCGGCACAGGGCGGCGCATACCGTGGGCAGGGCCCCTACATGGGTGGGATGAAACCCTTGCCCATCAACGAAGACCGGCACCTCCACGCAGCAGTCCTCCGGCAGGTTCGTGATCAGCCCCTTGTTCAGCACGTTGCCCTGGAACCGGAACGGCTGCCCCGTCAGCCGGGCGTTCATGATCTCTGCGGCATACTCCTGGGATTTCCGGCCTGGCTCGTAAGGGACCCGCGACTCGCCGGAGGCCATGGCCGCCATCTCCGCCTCGTAACGCGCCGTGGTCCTGAGCTGCTCGTTCAGATACCCTGCCGTCTCACCGAACAGCCAGGGCCCGTCGAACAGCTCGCGCAGGTCCTTGCGATGCCGGAAGTACGGAAGGTATTCCGAAGAGTGCCCCGGGCTTTCCGTGCAGAAGAAGCCCGTGGCCTTCATGATCTCGAATCGGTATTGCTCCAACTGGATCGGCCCTTCTCTGTCGAGTTTCTCCCACATGCGGGGGTACAGGTCCCTGCCCCTGTGCCGGAACCGCAGGTACCAGGCCATGTGATTGATTCCCGCGGTCAGCACCTCGCACTCTTCAACGGGCACGTCCAGCCACCTGCACAGGAGCCGGGTGGTATGCCGCGTACCGTGACAGAGACCGACGCTCCGGACATCCGGAAAGGACCTCTGGACGGCCCAGATGCAGATGGCCATGGGATTCGCGTAGTTGAGCAGCAGCGCCTCCGGGCAGAGTTCGCGGACGTCCCGCGCCACTTCAAGGAGCGCCGGCGCGTGTCTCAGGCCCCGGAAGACGCCGCCGGGGTTGAGCGTATCGCCCACACACTGGTCTACCCCGTACTTCAGGGGAATCTCGATGTCGTGCCGAAGCGCCTCGTTGCCCCCCACGCTGACCATCGTGATCACGAAGTCCGCCCCCTTCAAGGCCTCGCGCCGGTCCGTGGTCGCGGAGAAGGTGCAGTCAAGCCCGTTCTGCGCGCGCAGATGGGCGAGAACCCGCCGGGTGGTCTCGACCCTCTTTGCGTCGACGTCCATCAGGATGATACGGGCGTCCGAAAGCGACTCGTAACAGAGGATGTCTTTCACGAGCCGCATGCAAAACTCGACGCTCCCCGCCCCTATCATCGCGATCCGGACCATTCCTCACCTCCGGTTCTCTCGGCGATCAGCACCTCGTATGGGTCGAGCCGGATAGGGTTCGAGATGTTCACGGGACGACCCTTCGTTCGGTGCGTTCCGAACAGGATCCTCCAGGCTCCTTGCCCACAGTCGGCTTCCGCGAGGGCCCGCCTGACTGTAAGGCTTCTGTGCACGAAATTCAACAGGACCAGAACCTCCTGCTCTTCGTGGGATCGAATGTACGCCAGGCAGTCGACCGGGCCGGAAATCAAGGAGCGGTAGTCCCCCCGGGACAAAGCCGGTGTCTTCTTCCGGAGCCACAGCAGTTCTCGGTAGAAAGACAGAAGCGACCCCGGGTCCGCCATCTGCTGCTCCACGTTCACAGTCGTGTGGTTCGGGTGGACCGGCAGCCACGGGGCCGCGCTCGTGAATCCCCCATGGGGCGAGGCGTTCCACTGCATGGGGGTCCGCGCCGGATCGCGGCCCTTGAGGAGGGGCCAGTATTTCTTTCCGAGGGGGTCCTGAATCTGCCCTCGGCGAATCTTCCGGTTGAGCATGCCGATTTCCTCTCCATAGTACAGAAACGGCGTCCCCCTCAGGGTCAGGAGCATGGCGGCCGCGACACGCGCCCGCTGATCCGTCTCCTCCCCTCTGGCGTAACGGCTGCAGTGCCGCGGCTGGTCGTGGTTCGAGAGGGTGTAGGTCGGCCAGCCCCTGCCGCGCAGAAGCCCGTCCCATTCCTCGATCACGCGAAGGAAATGCGAGGCCTTCCACTTTTGGAACAGAAAGGCAAAATTGAAGGCAAGGTGCAGTTCGTCCCCCTGCCCGTAATACGAGGCGGACTCCGCAGCGGAATTGGTGTACACTTCCCCAACCGCAAAACGATCCGGATACTCGTCCACAACGCTCCGGATCTCCCGGCAGAGATCATGACATTCCGGACGGTTGCGGTCGTAAACGTGCCTCTGGATGTCGGGCGGGCGCACCTGGAGTCGGTACGGGTTCGAACGAAACCGTTCGTCCTTGACGAACCAGTTGACCACGTCGATCCTGTAGCCGTCCACCCCCAGGTCGAGCCAGTAACGGACCACATCGAACATGGCCTGCTTGAGCCCCGGATTCCTCCAGTTTACCTCGGGCTGGTATCGGCACCAGGTCGACAGGTAGAATTTCCCGACCGAGTCGACCCACCACCAGGCCCTCCGGTCGAAGTAGGCGAACCAGTTGTTCGGCGCCTTGCCGTTCTTCCCCTCGTGCCACAGGTACCACTCGTGGTGCGGGTTGTCCCGGCTCCTGGATGCCTCCAGGAACCAGGGGTGTTGGTCCGACGTGTGGTTGATGACCAGGTCCATCACGATCCGGAGGTTGCGATCGTGGGCCTCCCGCAGGAGCCGTTTGAAATCCTCCAGGTTGCCGTACACAGGGTCGATCCCCCGGTAGTCGCTCACGTCGTACCCGAAGTCCCTGTTCGGTGAGGGATAGATCGGGGAGAGCCAGACCGCGTCGACGCCCAGGGAGCGCTCGGTGCCGTCATTCAGGTAATCCAGCTTGGAGATGATTCCCCGGAGATCCCCCACCCCGTCGCCGTTGCCGTCCATGAAGCTTCGGGGGTAGATCTGATAAACGACCCCGGTCTGCCACCAGGGAGGGGGGGCGCCGCGCATCTCAGGCATTTCGGTTTCCCTTCGCCGGCCGCGCCATGGAGATTCCGCTTTGCGAGTTTTCAATTATTAACACATATGTTACAACAAGGCAACAAGAAAGGATCCTTAGAACGGGAATAATTGAGAGATTTTTCTTGCATTTAACTAACACATGTGTTACTCAAATGCCCATACCAGGTCGCGGCAGACATCGCCCCATCACGAAGCAGCCGAGCGGAGAGGAAACATGCCGATCGAAAGACCCTTCAAGAAGGCGCCGGATTTCGAGCATTTCCGCAAGGTCCTTCTCCGGGAGACCCGCGAAGGGCCGGTGCCGATCGTCGAATTGCTGGCGGACATCGAGGTCATGGAAGCGGCCACCGGGATCAAGGCACCCCTGGACGACTGGTTCGACCTGAACGAGATGACTCACGACATGGGGCCCGAGGAGCTTGAGGCCTCTATCGAACTCATGGACCTCTCGATCGCCTTTCACAGGCAGGTGGGCTATGACTACGTCTCCATGCTGCCCATCGTCCCGCTCAAACACACAAGCTGGAGGCGAAAGGAGAATCCGCACCAGGACGGAAAACTCCGCGCATGGCAGGAAGAACACCGCGGGCTGATCACGACGCGCGAGGACTTCGAGGCCTTCCCCTGGCCTTCCCTCGAGGAGATCAACATCCTTCCGATCGAGTACACGGCCGGGAAGATTCCCGCAGGAATGAAGCAGATGATCTTCTACAACGGCATCTTTGAGGAACTGCGAAACCTCATGGGCTTTGAAACGATGGCCATCAAGAGCATCGAGGAGCCGGATCTGCTCGTGGACATCCTGGAGAGGCTTACCGCACTGGCCGAGCACGCCGTCGGATTGTGCGCGGCTCACCCGAGCACCGGGGCCGTGTTCTACGGCGAGGACATGGGGTTCCAGGGCGGCACCATGCTGCGCCCGGACTTCTTCCGCGATCACGTGCTTCCGAGGGACAGGCGGATCGTAGAGGCCTGCCACAGGAACGGCAAGCCCTTTATCCTGCACTCCTGCGGAAAGATCGAGGCCTTGATGGAGGACCTGATCGAATACGTCGGGATCGACGCGATCCACAGCTTTCAGGACAAGATCGAGCCGATCGAGCAGGCGTACCGGAAGTACGGCGACCGCATTTCCCTCCTCGGCGGGGTCGATGTGGATCTGCTCGCCCGGGGTACGACCGACGAGGTCAAGGCGCGCACCCGCCGGATCCTCGAGGCCTGCGCGCCCACCGGCGGCATCGCCATCGGGTCGGGCAACTCGGTGACCAACTACTGCAAGATCGAGAACTTCTACGCCATGATCGAGGAAACGAGAAGCTGGAACGAAGAACACGGGTACGTGTAGGCTGCGGGGGATCGAAATGGAGAAGCTGAGGCAATTCGTGATCGCTGGCAATGCCAAAGAGACGCAGGAAAGGGTCCGGCAGCTTCTGGCAGACGGCAAGAACCCCGATGTCTTGATGAACGAGGCCATGATTCCGGCCATGGACGTGGTGGGAGAGCTGTTCCAGAAAGGGGAGTTCTACCTTCCGGAGATGCTGATCGCGGCCAGGGCCATGAAGGCGGGAATGGAGGTCCTCAGGCCCCTCATCGCGCGGGGAGGAGCCAAACCGATGGGCAAGGTCGTCGTGGGCACGGTCAGGGGGGACATGCACGACATCGGCAAGAATCTGCTCTCCATGTCCCTCGAGGGGGCCGGCTTGGAGGTCATCGACCTGGGGGTTGATGTGCCGCCCGAGACCTTCGTTCAATCCATCAAGGAGCACCGGCCCCACATCCTGGGCCTCTCCGCCCTGCTCACGACCACCATGATCGGGATGAGGGAGACGGTCGAGGCGGTCGAGGAGGCGGGACTGCGCGAGACGCTCAAGGTCATGATCGGCGGCGCGCCCGTAACGCAGGAATTCGCACAAGAAATCGGCGCCGACTTCTACGGCCCGGACTCCACTTCCGGCAAGGATTTCGCAAGGAAGTGTATGGCGGGCTGACGCCTTCTCAGGCTCCCGGAAGGGTCAAGGCTCCAGCAATTCGATCGGTGTTCTGTCCTGCGGAATCTCTTCGGAAAGATCCACGGGCCTGTTCGCGGCGGCGGCCAGGTAACTCGCAGCGATGATCTTCAGCGCGCCCCACCCATCCTGCCCGCTCTCCGCCGGCCGCGTTCCGTTTCGAAGGCACTCCTCAAAGTGAGCCAGTTGCGCCGTGTAGCCGCCCTTGGCGATCAACTCGTCCACGCGGAATTCGAACCGATCCGGCACGGAGACGGTCTCCTCCCTGCCTTCCGGCCCTCGCCTCAAGAGCCTATGGGGTTCGAGGCCGAGATCGAAGGTCCCGATGAGCGCTCCTTCGGTCCCCTCCGCTTCGTAGACGCACCTCATCTCGGGCAACATCCAGGAACTCTCGGTCTCGATAAGAATCCCCTCCCGGGTCTCCAGCTCACAGACGGCTCTCTTGTCGAGCCCGTCAGCCGGGTCCACATCCATCCGGCACGAGCGCACGCAATCCACCCGCGGCCTCCCGGCAAGGAAGAGACATCCCTCGATGATATGGGACCCCAGATCCACCTGAGCCCCGCCGCCCGAGAACTCCTTCCTGTACCACCAGGTGCCCCGAGCCGGACCGCCGTGATGGAACGCTCCGCGTATTCGCCGGACCCCCCCGATCGTCCCCTTCGCAATCTCCTGGCGCATCCGCACCAACAGGGGGCTGAAGACGTGGTTCTCGGCATACCCGACAAACACCCCGGCTCCCTCCGCCGCGGCAATCAGCCTCTCCCCCTCGCCCAGCCTCAGCACCATGGGCTTTTCCAAGACGACATGGCAGCCGGCCCGGACGACGGTCATCGCGTGTTCGTAGTGCAGCGCGTTCGGGCTCGCCACGATCGCCAACTCCACGTCGTCTCGCCCCACCATCGCTTCCAGATCCCCGAATCCGTATGCCTCCAGCCCGAAGATCCGCGCCCGGTGTTCCGCGTTTCTCTTCGACTGGGAGGCGACGGCAACCGCACGGATGGAAGGCAGATCCCTTGCGGCAAACAAATGGAAGTAGGAGACGTATCCGGCACCGATCAGGGCGAGGCCGGTCTTCCGGGTCATGCGCTCTCACCCCCCAGGTTCGCCGGGTCGCGGGCGGACCTCACGAGATAACGTGCGACGCGTTCCACAAGTTCGAGGTCCCTCACCGCATCCTCCACACCCGTTTCGGGGACCACCCCCTTCGTGACGACTTCGTAAAGGTGCTTCCACTCGCAACGGAACCCGGTCTCATATCTTCCCGCGTGTTTCTCCTCCACCGTCATCCCGTTCTCTTCGCGACGGATAGAGCAAAACGATGGTGCGGACTGCGCAAACGTGGGCGGATAACGGACGCGGATCTGGAGGTCGGCCCTCCTTAGGTCGAAGCCCCAGTCCGTGCACTTCATCTCCTCAATCTCGGTCTGGTGCAGGACCCGTCCGAACCCACCGTAGTCGAAGATGATATCGAGGCCCAAACCCGGGGCGAGCCCCATCCCGGCCGTGCCTCGCGCGCGGGCATAGACCACGTCTCCGGGTTCCCCCAGGATACGCCGCATGACCGGAAAATCGTGGATGAGAAGGCCGAGGATCGTGCCGTACGCAACCACATCCCCGATGCCGATCTTCATGCCGAGGACCTCGGTCGCGGCGGCCGCCAAATCCAACTGGCTCATCATCACGTCGAAGGGCCCGATCTGCTGCGGCCGGACCGTGTCCACCACGTCCTTCGTGTACTTTTCGTTCGGGCCGATGATACAGCGGAACTCGGCGGAGAACGGAGAACCCGATTGTCCCCATGCCTCACACGCCTTCCGAAAGGCAGGCTCGTACACATGGGGATAGGCCAGCAGAACAGGGACCCCCGTATCCCGTGAAGCGCGGGATATCTCCCTGCCGATTCGCGAGTTCAGGGTGGGCGGTTTTTCCACCAGCACCGCCCTCTTGCCCGCCTCGCAGGCGGCGACGGCCACGTCGGCGTGGTAGGCGTCCGGGGTGGCGACGAGCACCACGTCCACCTCGGGGTCCCGGATCAGGGCAAAGGGATCGGAAAAGGCGCGCGAGCCCGTGCGGGAGGCGATGTCCCCGCAAACCTCCCGGCTCACGTCGCAGCAAGCGGTGATCCGAAACTGCTTTGCCAGGCTGTTCAGCGCCGGCATGTGCAGCGATTGCACCGCCTCCCCGCATCCCACCATCCCGACCCGAAGCCGCTCAGGCATTCCGCCCGTCCTCCGGCTCAGCGGCGGCCCATCCTGCGCATGGCGGCCGGCGTGAACATGTCCAGGGGGAACTTTTCCTTGAAGCTCCAGGGCGTGCCCTCGTTCGTCATGCCGAGGGCGAGATAGCGGCCGTTCTGAAGGTCCATGTGAACCTCCATGACCGTGGCGCTCATGGGAAGATCGTAGTAGTTTATCAGGTGGTTTTCCGAGACCCGCCAAAGCCCCTGCCGGTTGTCATAGAGATCGGCCACCTGGATCGTCCAGGTATCTTCGTCCAGGAAGAAGGTTCTTCTCGCATAGATGTGTCTCGTCCCCGGTTTCAGTTTGGCCTCCACGTGCCAGACCCTGTGCAGTTCGTATCGGAGGAGGTCCGGGTTGGGATGGCCCGGCCGGATGATGTCCTGGTATTTGTACTGCCTGTCCGCGACCTTGTAAGAATTGTACGGGATGTACATTTCCTTCTTCCCGACGAGCGTCCATTCGAAACGGTCCGGCGCGCCGTTGAACATATCGAGCATGTCGGCCGTCCGCTGGCCGTCCGAAGGGCTGTCCGGCAGGTCGTAGGCCACGTCCGGGGCCCTGCGAACACGGCGCTGTCCGGGGTTGTACGTCCAGGCCTGCCGAGGTTCCTTCACCTGGTCCATCGTCTCGTGGACCAGGAGGATTCCGCCTGCCATGCGAGGGGGCGCAAGCGTGTTCGACAGGAAGTAAATAAGCCTGTTGTTGATCGTTTCGGAGGTTGCGCCCTCCACCGAGTAGGGGAAGAAGATCTTCTCCTCCACCGTCACGGTGGTGAAGGATCCGCTCGGCGTGGGTGCGATGACGGCGTAGACCCGATAGACCGTGTCGTTTCGGAACCGCGTCAGGTGGTTCCAGACCGCCTCGATTCCCGATTGAGGGATCGGAAAGGGGATCGACTCCCGCGCATTGGCAAACCCGTTGCCCCCTTCCACGAGTTCCGCCGTGGCGGCGTTCTTCACGGCCCAATCGTAGATCCGCTGGGGGTAGGAGGCGCTGCGCCGCGTCGGGTACACGTTCATCTTGTAGCTGTTCGGGTACCGTTTGAACAGCCCGATCTGCCCGGGAGAGAGCTTGTCCGCATACTCGTCCATGTTCGCAGCGGTGATCGTGAACAGGATCTTGTCGTTCGCAAAGGGGTCCACGTATTGGCCTTCCTTGAACCCCTTGGGGATCTCCTTGATGCCCCCTTCCCACGGAGGGATCGTTCCCTCTTCGTTCCCCTTCGGATCCGCTCCCAGGGGCGTGAGAGTCCCGTCCGTCAGCTTTTTCGCCTCCTCGGCGGAGACCTTGGCTTCGGCATCGGCCGCGGACACGAACAAGGCCAGCACGCATGCACAGGCGGAAATCCATTGGAGGCTTCGGTTCATCCTTGTATCTCCTTCTTGAGGTGGTTCCTTTTCTCGACCTGCCCGTGCTAAAAGGAATAGTTGGCGCTGAACGAGAGGAAGTCCCGGTCGTGGAGCAGGTTGGCCTTGCCCGCGCCGAAGTACATCGTATACGAGAGCGAGCACGTAATCTTCTGCAGATAGACGGCATTGAGGATCAGGGTCATGGTCTTGGACCCCGCCACGAAATTGCTGATCGGGGTCGGGGTCACCCCCTCCACGTCGTGCGCCCAGGCAAAGATCGGCTCCAGGGTCAGAGGGCCGATCGCATTGTTGAAGGTCAGCAGCGTCACGAGACGATACCCCCACGAGAAGGGGTCGGCGAATCCCCCCTCGGTGGTGAAGGGTTGAAGACCCGCCGCCGTGAACCACGGATTGCCGCTCGTATTGGTTCCGGGCCCGTCGTAACGAAGAATATCCTTGTCTTCCATTCCGAAGAACCAGGTGCCGCCGAACTCGCACAGAAACGTGACCGCGTCCGCCCACAGGGTGGGCCCGAACAACTTGGTGAACGTTGCCTGCGCCTGGAGCATCTCCTTCCGCTCATAGCCTTGCCTGTATTCGTTGAACCCGGAGACACCCCGAAGCTGTGTCACCTGGCTGTTCCCGAAGATCGGCGGCGTGACCACCGCCTCGTCCGGGGGAATGCCGGCGAGGATGTTCTGGAGGGTGGCCAATGTGGCAAGCGCAGAATCGTAGGGGGCTTGCCCGTCCGCCACCAACTCAAACCCGTCGATCTGAATCGGTTGATTCAGACGGCCGCACACCTCCCCCTGGAAGGCGACCCCGAAGGGAACGACCGTATTCCAACTCAACCCCAGGATGTCGATGTCCTCCGGGAATTCCCGCAAATAGCGGGCCGTGCTCGCCCCGTCGCCGTTCACGAGCCCCCACACCAACAGGCCGGCAGGGTCGTCGGGAGGAGGATCGCCGACAATCCCACTCACGAGGGGCCGCCGGCTGTGGATGTGCTCCCAGTACAATCCCAGCTCCGTCTCGTTCAGCCACGAGGCGAAATAGCGCAGGGCGACGCCGCCCTGCCCCATGTGACTGGGCTCCCCGTCCTCCGTCCGGGGGATCCAGCTACCGACGGGCGGCCTTGTCCCCACAGGCTGAACCGGGTTGTCCGTCGGTCCGTCCGGAGGCGCGAGGCCGTACCCGAGCAGAATCCGGCTCGCCCCCGGGCTGATCTGGTCGTTGGTCGAAAAGTAGGTACCGAAGGGCTCGATCTCGGTGTTGTCCCAGTAGAGCTGGTAGAAGCCTTCGACCGAAAAATTGTCCGTGATTCCGGCATTCAGGCTGATCAGCGGCACCGGAAGAAGCGCCTCCTTGAGTTGAGAACCCGCCATGCGAAGGGCCGTGACATCCACCGGGTTGATGCTGTTGATGCCGGCCTGGATGAAGGTGCTTTCCCCCCAGCTCAGCACCTGGTTGCCTACCTTCACGGTAAGGGGCCGATCGAATACCTGGAAGTCGCCTGTGACGTAGAGATCGAGAAGGCGTATGTCCATGCCCGCGCGCCGCTGGGCCTGATCGGTGAAGGCCCTGAAGTTCGGGTCGAAGTTCATGATGGCCCAATCGTAGAAATAATAGAATCGACCGAAGAAGCCGTAGTTGTTCCAGGCCAATTCCGCCTCGTGCAGGACCTTGATATTCAGTGAGGTCAGATCCCACGGGTCATAGTTCAGGTTTCCGTCATCGATGTCCGGATCAAAGCCGGTCCCGCCGTTGGTCTGGGCGACGAGCACCGGATCCCGCTCCTCCACGCGAACCGCGACGCCCGAGGAGACCGTCGTGTCCACGCTCCCCTTGATGGGGCCGGTGCTGACCTCGATGGCTCCGGCGGGCCTCGGCACGCCCCACTCCCCCCCGGCCATCAGGACGATGAACAAAGTCAGGAGAGCCGACCCGCCTTCCTTCCATTTGTTTGCTCCCCCTTGCCTGCCTCTGCGTGTGTTCGGAATCCCCATGTTCCCCCTCCAAGGAGATCTCTGCGATTGCGGCTTCTCCCGCCATGCCCCGTGGGCTTTGGCGCTTCCCCCTGCCTTCGCCTGCAGCTTGCAACCATGGAGCGAAATCGAAAATTTCGATTACATTCATGTTATTCTATTGCAATGGATGAGAACGACTCTTCATCGGCATGCCGAGATGTCTGCTTTGCAATCCCTCTCAACACCGACTATCCGGGGCCGGGATTCCGAAGGGGTGGGCTCGAGAATCACCTTGCATAGACTTAACATGTATGTTAATTCTGTGCAACAAAAAAAGCGAAGCACATCCGGGAGACGGGTCGCTTGGCTGTCCATAGCACAGATCGCCCGAAAAGGGCAAGAGATTCTTCGCAAAACTCGCCGGGAAAGGCGCAGGCCAGAGAGCGAAACAGGACCCGCCTTCGTATGAGCATCTTGCAGGCCGCCTCGGACGTTTTCGGGAGACTCGGGTACGGGGATGCCCGGGTGGAGGACATCCTGGAGGCGGCGGGCATATCCAGGCCCACCTTCTATCGCCACTTCAAGAGCAAGGAGGACGTTTTCGATGCTGTCGACGAAGTCCTGAGCATGTCCTTCATCCAGACCTGGAAGAGCGCGGTGGAGAGCGTTGAGGACCCCCTCGACAAGATCGAAAGGGGCGTGGATGCCTATCTTCAGTGGCTCCGCGCAACGGGTCCCGTGGCCGGCGTGACCGTGCAGGAATCCTCGAGACCCGGGTCACGCATGGCTCCCCGACGTGAAGCCGCGCTTCGGATCATCGTGGAAGTTTTCCGTGACGAGACCCGGAAGGCGCTCGGCGAGGAATACGACCCCTGGCTCTTCTCCATGCTGCAGGTGGCAACCGAACACGCAGGCAAGCTTGTGATTCAGGCAGGCATTCGCACGAAGGATATCGAACGCGCGAAACGGTCCATGATGCGCGTTCTCGTCGGCACGCTCTTCGGCCGCGACCTTCCGCGCGCTCCCATGCCGAAGCCGCCGAAGAAGGACAGAGCGAGGAAGTAGACGCTCTCGAGAAGAGGGTCGGCAGAGTCGACTATCCACCAGGATGACCTTGCAAAGAATCGGCAAGGGATCTGCATGCGCCTTGCCGAACCGAAAGGGAGAACCATGGGCAGAATCAAGTTTCCAGCCGATTTTCTGTGGGGAGCGGCAACATCCTCCTACCAGATCGAGGGGGCCTGGCAGGAGGACGGCAAGGGAGAGTCGATCTGGGACCGATTTGCCCACACCCCGGGAAAGATCAAAGACGGGGCGACCGGGGACGTTGCCTGCGATCACTATCACAAATACGAGGAGGACGTGGCCCTCATGCGCAGGCTCGGGCTCCAGGCCTACCGGTTTTCCGTCTCCTGGCCGCGGGTGCTCCCCCTGGGCAAGGGAACGGTCAATCCGAAGGGCCTGGATTTCTACTCCCGGCTCACCGACACCCTTCTCGAGGCCGGCATCGAGCCGTTCGTGACGCTCTACCACTGGGACCTGCCCCAGGCCCTCCAGGAACTGGGGGGATGGGCGAACCGGGACGTCTTCCGCTGGTTCGGTGACTACGCTGCCCTTGTGGCCCGAAAGCTCGGAGACCGGATCCGGCTCTGGACCACCCTGAACGAGCCACAGATCGTCGGCATCCTGGGCCACGTCACCGGGCAGCATGCTCCCGGCTCGACGGATCCCCTGCAGTACATTCAGATCTCCCACTACATCAACCTGGCTCACGGAGAGGGGGTGGCGGCCGTCCGCAACGAAGCTTCCGCCGCCAAAGTGGGCTGCGTGTTGCAGCTCCCGCCCATCCGCCCGCGATCCGACTCCCAGGGGGATCATGAGGCCGCCCGGGTCATGGACGGCCTCATGAACCGCTGGTATGCGGAGCCTATCCTCATCGGCCGGTACCCCGAGGACATCCTGGACCTCTTCCGGAGCCTCGACCTGCCCATTCGGGAAGGGGATCTCGAGCGCATCTACCAGCCCCTGGATTTCGCGGGCCTCAACCTCTACAGTCGCCTCTTCGCCCGTCACGACCCCTCCGTTCCCTTGATAGAGGCCTCGCTCGACTTCGACTACCGGATCCCGGGCGCCCGGTACACGCATTTTGGATGGGAGATCTATCCGGAGTCCATCTATGAGGCCCTCGTGCGCTTCCAGAAGGAGTGGGGAAATCCGGATGTCTACGTGACCGAAAACGGGACCGCGGCCGAAGACAGGCTCGTGGACGGGGAGGTGAACGATCCGGAGAGGATCGATTTTCTCGCCTCGTACCTGGCGGAAGTGCGAAGGGCCATGGATCACGGTGTCAAGGTGAAGGGGTACTTCCAGTGGTCCTTCATGGACAATTTCGAGTGGGCCGAAGGGTACACGTCCCGGTGGGGGATCGTTTACGTGGACTTCGCCACCCTCGAGCGGATCCCGAAGGCGAGCGCCGCCTGGTACCGCGATTTGATCGCATCGGGGGGATACGAACGATGAAATCCTCGACCGTTCACCTTCACTCGAAGATCCAGGTCGCCTCCGTGGATCCGCGCATCTTCGGCGGCTTCCTGGAGCACATGGGGCGCGCCGTCTACCAGGGGGTCTACGATCCGGATTGCGCTCACGCCGATGGAGAAGGGTTCCGGACCGACGTGCTGGACGCGCTCAAGAGGCTTCGGATGACGGTCATGCGCTACCCGGGCGGCAACTTCGTGTCCGGCTATCACTGGCAGGACGGGGTAGGCCCCGCCGGAGACCGGCCCACGGTCCTCGACCTAGCGTGGAACAGCATCGAGCCGAACCGGTTCGGCACCGATGAGTTCATTCGGCTTTCCCGCAGGATGGGCTGGACCCCCATGCTCTCGGCAAACCTGGGCACCGGCACCCCGGAGGAGGCCCGGAACTGGGTGGAATACTGCAACGCCCCTGCGGGGACGAAATACGCGGACATGCGCGTCGAAAACGGAAACCGGGACCCCTTCGGCGTCCCTCTCTGGTGCCTGGGAAACGAGATGGACGGCTTCTGGCAACTGGGGCACGTGCCGGCCGAGCAGTACGGCGTCCGGGCCCGACAGGCGGCGCACATGATGAAGCTGGTCGACCCCTCCATCGAACTCGTCGTCTGCGGCACCTGCGAAGTCGAACTGCCGACCTTCATCGAATGGGACCGCGCGGTGCTCGAACACGTGTGGGATCACGCCGACTACCTCAGCCTTCACCGCTACGTGAGAAACTTCGAAAACGACACGCCGAACTTCCTGGCCGTCCCCCATTCCGTCGACCGTCAGATCGAGGCGCTGGACGGCCTTTGCAGGGCCGTGCAGGCAAGGCGCCGCACGCAAAGACGAGCGTACCTCTGTTTTGACGAATGGAATGTCTGGTACAGGAACTACGAAATGAACGGCCAAAGGCGGCTAGCACCCCATCTGGTCGAGGAGGTCTACAACCTCGAGGATGCGCTTGTCGTGGCCGGGTTCCTCAACAGCTTCCTCCGCCACGCGGACTCGGTCAGGATCGCCAACATCGCGCAGATCGTCAACGTCATCGCACCCATCCTTACCCAAGGGGACCGACATCTGATCCAGTCGATCTTCTATCCGTTTGAAATGTACTCGAAGCGCAGAGAAGGCTTCTCCCTCAAGCTGTTCGTGGACGGCCCGACGTACACGACCCGTTCTCACGGCGAAGCCCATTACGTGGACGCGAGCGCCATCCTTTGCGGCGCCGATCTCCATCTCTTCACCACGAACCGCGATACCGCCGAGTCGATGGAAGTCATTGTCCGGATCGCGGACCGGCCCATCGTCTCCCTGCTCGAGGCGGAGATCCTGACCGGGCCGGATGCAAAGGCGGCGAACTCATACGAAGACCCGGACCGGGTGAAAGCCTCCGCCTTCGACGACGTGGCGGTCCGCAACGGCCAGGCGGTCTATAAACTGCCGCCGCTGTCCGTCGCCGCTCTGACCTTCCGCACGGCGGGATGAACGGTCCGGCCAACCCCCGGCCGTTCCGGCTTTTCCCAAAACGAAATGCGAACTCGGTCGGAAGGACGCAAGGATGGCAACGGATGAAAAGGGCGCCCAGGGCCTCGTCCTCGTAACAGGCGGCGCAGGCTACATCGGCAGCCATGTCAATAAGCTACTCCACCGGCAGGGATATGACACAATCGTCTACGACAATCTCGCACGCGGCCACAGGGAGTGTTCCAGGTGGGGGCGCTTCGTCCCGGGTGACCTGGCCGACCGGGACGGGCTCCGCGCCCTGTTCCGGACGTATCCAATCAAGGCCGTCATGCACTTCGCCGCCTACACGTGCGTGGCGGAATCGGTCGCATCCCCCGAAACCTATTACCTGAACAACGTCGCCAACAGCCTGAACCTGCTCGGTGCAATGATCGATCGCCGTGTCCGGTTCCTCGTCTTCTCCTCCTCCTGCGCAGTCTACGGGAAGCCGGTGCACATCCCGATCACCGAGGTCCATCCCCTCGCCCCCATCAGCCCTTACGGAAGAAGCAAGCAGATGGTAGAGACGATCCTGAAGGATGTGAGCGAGGCCCATGACCTGCAATACGCCTCGCTGCGCTACTTCAACGCAGCGGGGGGCGACCCGGAAGGCGAGACCGGCGAATGGCACGAACCGGAGACGCACCTGATCCCCCTGGTGCTGGATGTCGCCCTGGGCAGAAGGGAGGCCGTGAAGATCTTCGGCACCGATTACGACACGCCGGACGGCACCTGCATCCGGGACTACATTCACGTCATGGACCTGGCTGCGGCCCATGTCGCGGCCCTCGAGCACCTGCAGAAGACCGGGACGAGCGATGTCTTCAACCTGGGCAATGGAAACGGCTTTTCCGTCCGACAGGTCATCGAAGCGGCGCGCCGAGTCACGGGCCGGCACATGCGGATCGTCGAGGCCGACCGAAGGCCCGGGGACCCCGCCGTCCTGATCGGCAGTTCGGAAAAGGCGGGGAACGTTCTCGGCTGGAAGCCGCAGTTCACGGAACTGGATGAGATCGTCGCCACCGCCTGGAAATGGCAACAGGGCCTTCACGGCCGGGGACTGTCGGGCGGACCCGGAAAGCAACAAGCAAGGAAAAAGAACAAGTAGAAAGAGTGCGCAAGGATGTAGAGCCCTCTCGCTGACATGTACACCATCGGCCTCGAATTCAGCACGCAGTCCGCCAAGAGCCTTGTTCTGGACATCCGGACCGGAACGGTGCAATACATGGGCTCGCTCGAATACGATGCCAGCCTTCCGGGGTACCGAACCCACGGCGGCGTACTGCCGTCGGAGGATGAGACGGTCCGGCACACCTCGCCCTTCCTTCTGATCGAGGCCCTCGACCTCGTCTTCCAAGAACTCCGACAGAGCCGAATCGATCTCGCCCAGGCCCGCGCGATCAAAGTCGACGGGATGCAGCACTGCACGGTATACGCGAATCATCTCCTGGCCGATGCCCTCGGGAGCCTCGACCCGAGGCAGCCCCTTCTGGAGCAACTCCGGCACACCATCAGCCGCGGGACCTCACCCATCTGGGAGGATCGCTCCACGGCCCGGGAGGCGGCCTACCTCACCGAATCCCTGCGGGACCAAGGCGGGATCGAGAACCTGACCGGAAACCGGGCCGAGTTGCGCTTTCCGGCTGTGCAAATCCTCAAATGGGGCAGGGAACATCCGGAGGAACTGCACCGGACCGCCCACATCTTTCTCCTCAGCGCCTTCATGACCTCGATCCTTACCGGACGCATCGCGGCCGTGGACACCGGAGACGGCTGGGGCACCAACCTGAATCATACGGACATCCGGAACCCAGGCTGGAGCGCGCCGGCGCTGGAGGCCATGCACCGCTACCTGGAGGGCACCGGGGTCCGGACGGATCTGTCGGCCATGATCGGGCCCATGGACCACTACGACGCACCCGCCGGGCGGGTGAGCCCCTATTTTTCGAAGAAATTCGGCCTGGACCCGGAAGCGCTCGTTCTCGCCGGCACCGGCGACAATCCGGCAACCCTGCTCGGATCCGGCGGCGGGACAGTCATCTCCCTGGGAAGCAGTTACACGGTCATCGGCCCGAGCAGGGGCGTCACTCCCTCCCCAGCAGGCGAATACAACATCTTCGGATACGTCCCCGGCGCGACGATGGCCCTCACCGTCTTCACCAACGGAAGCAAGGTTCACGACCGTTTTCTCAGGCAGTATCTCCTGCGGGGCAGGAGCGGAGAGGCCCGCGCCGAGGACTGGGAGGCTTACGTTCGCGCGGCCGGGTCCCCTCATCTGGGCGAAGGGGAACCCCTCATGCTGCCCTATCTGCATGCCGAGTCCGTGCCCCTCCGGCCCGGGGGGATCGTCCGGCAGGGCTTCGACGCGCAGGACGCGGCCGCCAACATCCGCGCCCTGTGCGTCTCCCAGATCCTCTCGCTCCGGTTGCACTCCGGGCATCTCAGGGACGCCGCCTCGATCTGTGTGGTCGGCGGCGGATCGCAGAATCCCTTTCTCATGCAGCTTATCGCCGACGTTTTCCAGGCAAGAGCTTATAGAATCCGCCATGCGCCCTTCGCCGCACCGCTGGGGTGCGCCGTGAGCGGCGCACGCAAGGTCCTGAACCTGTCTTACGAGGAAGCATCGCGCCGGTACGTCCAGAGGGACGGGGGCTCCGTTTGCTCCCCGCGTGCGGAGGCCGGCCCGACCGTCCGCCGCTTGCTCGAGCGATACCGCCTGTTGGAGAAAGAAGGAATATCGTGAATGTCCGGGTGAATCTTTCCTCTTGCATGTTGCCGTTCGATGGCCGGCGATTTCACGTCCCTGTGTAAAACGAAAGCCGGACCCCGACAAGGGAGGTACTTTATGGAGAAGAGCCTTCACAGCGTCTGCCGATGGACCTTCCACGCAGGAAAGGGCGGCTTCGTGCCGGCCGATTCAATTCCGTCGTGGAACTCGAACCGACTGAATACCGCGGGCATGATCCGACTGGTTGCCGAGAAGATACGGCCCCGGCTGCCCGACGCGGTTCAACTGGGAATCGAACTGCACTATGACAACGAGGTCGACGAACGCTCGGCCGATGAAGCGAGCGCCGCCATGGTCGAAACCGGGATCCCCCTGGCCATGATCACGCCCGGCGCGCATGGCCGTTTCGCTTACGGGGGCATCGCCTCCCTGGATCCCGAGGAGAGGGCCAGGGCCCGGGACTTCGGCAGGCGCACGCTCGATCTGGCATACGGGCCTCTGCGAAGGGCATGGCATCCGGAGCCGGGCAACGCGCCCTCCTTCGTGATCTGGAACGGCTCCTTCGGCTACGACCTGGCATCGATCGGCATCGGGCAGATGTACCGAAACCTCAAGCAAGCCATTGCCGCCCTCTGCGGGGTCGAGGCGGAAAAGGGGGGGAAGCTCTTTCTGGCAATCGAACCCAAGCCGAACGAAGGGCACCCTGCCCTGCTGCTCCCTACCGTGGCAAGCGCGATCGCCTTCTGGCGCAAGATCGAGTCCGACTACGGGATCTCCCTCCACCGGAAGGGGGTCAACAAGGAATTCGGCCATTCCGAGATGATCGGCCTGGACCCCGTGTACGACACCGTGGAAGAGATCGACAACGGGATGCTCGTTCACATGCACATGAACAGCCAGGGTCTGACGGACGGGATCATCCTCGGCGGGCCGGGCAAGTACGACATCGATCACGGCGTACGCATCAACGGCATGACCATCGCCATCGCCGGGCTGATTCAGGAGGCTCGCTACTGTCGCTGGAAGGGCCACGACATGCAGGCCCGGCCTTACGACAACGCGGACCAGGCGATCGACCGCGTAATCCGAAGCATTCTCGCCTGGGAGGCGTGCGCACAGGCGGCCCGGGACATGGACCGCGGCCGGCTCCTGAGGTTCCTGGAGACCCGGCAGACCGCGAGGGCCGAGGACATGATCCGGGAGGCGGTCGTCCTGGCCTCCAGGCGCTTCGGAGAAATGTACGGATAGGACCGATCGCACAGGGGACCCGTCATGGCGCACGAAAACATGATGTCGGACATCCCGAAGGGAAAGATCCTCCGGGAAGCCATCAAGGCAAGGCTGCGGTATCCCTTCCTCCGCCGGAGGATCGGCGAATTCCTGCCCAACGTCTATTTCGGATTGACCGATCATCCCCTGGATGTGCTGGGTTCCGCCTGCAACACGCCGCTCACCCTGCCGGCGAAACTCCTCCGGAAAAGGGCGAGCTGCGTCCTTTCCGTGGAACTCGTCCGGCGCGAAGGCAATGCATTTTGGTTCCTCGCCAGGGCTTACAACGTTTGGGCCATACGCGACCTGGACACTCCGCATGCCCACGCGTACAAGGTGACGCCCGGGACAAAACACGAAAAGCTCGCTTTGCGGATCGACATTCTCCGAGAAGACGCCTACCGGCTCCGTCTGAGCCGTCGCGGGGGCGTTCCGGAAAACAGGACGCCCATGGTCGTCAACGAACTCGCGGACCCGGCCCTTCCGGTTCGCCTGGAGGAGAATCGCGAGAAATACCGGCTCTCGACCGGCAAGGTGACCCTGGACGTATACAAGCAGAATTTTCGTATCGACGTCCTGGACGAGGACGGGAATCTCGTCACCGAGACGGGCGGGAAGACCAAGTGCGAGTTTCCGACCGCCCTGGACTCCTTCCCGCTCGGCTTCGTCAAGGACCGCAGTTCCCCTCCTTGGTACGGGGTGGAAACCTTCACGCTTTCTCCGGGCGAGGCGGTCTACGGGCTGGGCGAGCAGTTCGGCCCCCTGAACAAGGTGGGTCAGACCCTTGCCCTGTGGCACTTCGAGGGCCTGGGGAACACCTCGGGCCGCATCTACAAAGGTATCCCCTTTTTCATGAGCACGCGGGGCTACGGGGTTTTCATCAACGAGAGCGGGCCCGTAACCTTCTGGGTCGGGAGCAGGGAGTATTGCAAGAACCAGTTCGCGGTCGAAGGGGATCTGGTGGACTACTACTTCTTCTACGGCCCCTCCTTCAAGCGGATCCTGTACAACTACACGGAACTCACCGGCAGGGCCCCGCTTGTGCCCAAGTGGTCTTTCGGCGTCTGGATGTCGCGCATCAGCTATTTCACCCAGGAACAGGTGCTCGATGTGGCCCGGAAGATCCGCGAACTTCGATTCCCTTGTGACGTGATCAACATCGACACCGGCTGGTTCGAAAAGGACTGGCGCTGCGACTGGAAGTTCGACGAGACGCGCTTCCCTGATCCGGAGGGGATGTTTGCAGAGCTCAAGAAGATGGGGTTCCGTGTATGCCTCTGGCAGACCCCTTACGTGATGGACGAAACCGATCTATACCGGGATGCCGATCAGCGTAAGATCCTGGCCAAGAACAACGGCCCCTTCCTCTTCGTGTGGGGCTACCCGGCCCACCCGATCGATTTTTCGAACCCTGAAGGCGTTGCATGGTACCAGGAGAGACTGAAGGGTCTGTTCGATCAGGGGGCCTCGGTGATGAAGGTCGATTTCGGAGAGGGGGTGGAGCCTTCCATGGAGTTCAAGGAATACGACGGAAGGCGGATGCACAACCTCTACCCGCTCCTGTACAACAAGGCGGCATTTGAAATCACCGAGCGGAACTTCGGAAGAGGGATCATCTGGGCGAGAAGCGCCTACGCCGGCTCCCAACGCTACCCCCTCCACTGGTCAGGGGACAATTCCGCGAACTATGAGAACATGCTCTGTTCCCTGCGCGGCGGCCTCAGCCTCGGCCTGTGCGGGTTCAGCTTCTGGAGCCAGGACACGGGCGGCTTCGTGGGTACGCCCTCCGAGGACCTCTACATCCGATGGACGCAGCTTTCCGTGTTTCAGTCCCACATCCGGTTCCACGGAAACCCGCCGCGGCACCGGGAGCCGTGGAACTACGAAGAGTATACTCAGCGAATCGTCCGGGAATACCTGAACCTCCGGTATCGCCTGCTGCCCTACCTGTACACGGAGGCGCAAGCCGCCGCACAGCAAGGCCTGCCGATGATGGCCCCGCTCGTCCTCGAGTTTCAGTACGACCCCACCGTTTTCAACATCGAGGATCAGTTCCTGTGCGGACGCCATCTCCTCGTCGCACCCATCCTCTCACGGAACGACACGCGGAACATCTATCTTCCGGCGGGCACATGGTACGAATTCTGGACCGGCGAAAAACTTGCCGGAAGGCAATGGATCGCCCGAACGTACCCGTTGGACAGGATCCCCCTCTTCGTGCGTGCCGGCGCCGTGATTCCGCTCGGCCCTGTGGTTCAACACACCGGCATGACGAGCAACGACGAATACCTGCTTAGAGTCTTTCCGGATGAAACCGGGCTGGCCGAGTACACGATCCGCGATGATGACCGAAACGTCGTGATCCGCGCCCGCCTGGAGGGGGAGACCCTCGGAATCGAGGCCTCGCCGGAACCCGCCCGCCTCGAGGTCGAGTTGCCGCGTGGACTCACCTGTTCCACCCTCCTGGTCAACGGCCGGGAGCGCAACCTATAGGGACCGACAACTGGGGGTGCCCCTTTGACCCAGGGCGCTGCAAGAATGATCGTGGTGGGGGGCCTGAACACCGACATCGTGGCGGCCGGTGTGGATGAGCTTCTCGGTCCCGGGGAGGTTCCCCGGAATCGCCTTGGTCCCGGTGAACCGGCAAGGGGAAAATCAAATCTACTGTCTGCCGGGCATCAACGATGACTTCTCACCCGAGGACATCGACCGCGCAGAGGGTCTCTTTGAACAGTCGTCCGGTGACGGGATTCTGGCCCTCGCCCTGGAGATGCCCCTCAAGACGGCGGCCCATGCGATCCGCAAGGCCCGGTCTCACCGGCTACGGGTCATCCTCGACCCCGGAGGCGTGAACAGGGCGCGGGAAACGGAAGAGCTTCTCCAGGAGGGGATCTACTGCATCAAGCCGAACGAACACGAGGCAGAGATCCTCACCGGCGTCGAGGTCGCGGATTTCCCGAGCGCGGAGAGGGCCGCCGCCACGCTTCGGGCCCGCGGAAGAAACCGACGCGACCGGTTGCGGGGACCAGGCCACCGGCGTCCTTTGCTCCGAGACCCTGAAGGGGAGTACCCTCGATCAGGCGGCCCGCCTGGCCGTGTTCGCTTGGACGCTCCGGTTTCGCAGACGGGGCATTCGCCCGGCGGCCGTGGAGGAACTGGGAGGCATCGATGGCTGAAGCCGTACAGAGGAAGCGGATCCTCGTGGACACCGACCCGAACCTTTGGGCCCCTCGGAGAGACATCGACGATGCCCTGGCCCTCCTGTTCCTCACGGCATCCCCAGAGCTCCAAATCGAAGGGATCACCATAAACTTCGGCAACGTGAGTGCCACTGCGGGTTTTGCCGCCGCCCGCGAACTGCTGAGCCGTATCGGAGCATCCGTGCCTGTCTACCGGGGCGCAGCGTCGAGGCAGGACCTCGGCAGGAAGAACGCTGCCGCGGAATTTCTGATTCAGACCGTGCGGGAATCCCCCGGCGCCATCCATCTCCTGGCCCTGGCCCCCCTGACGAACGTGGCGACCGCATCCCTGCTCGACGATACGTTCCTGCAAAATCTGGCCGGTCTGGTCGTCATGGGCGGCACCTTTCGGTTTCCCTTGTTCTCCTTCTTCGGGGAATTCAACTTCCACTGCGACGCCAGGGCAGCGGCCATCGTTCTGTCCTCCCCGATCCCGAAGTCCATGATCACAATGGACCTCTGCTCCCAGGCCGTGGTCACCGAATATCACCTCCAGAAACTGCGCGAGAGCGACACCGAGATGTCACGGTACATCGTTCGATTCGTGGAACCGTGGCTCAGGCTGAACCGGAGGATCTTCTTCAGAAAGAAGGGCTTCTTCCCATGGGACGCGGTGGCCGCGGCCAGCCTCATCGATGATTCCCTGTGCGACACAAGGCCGCGCACCTTCTCGATCCGTGAACAGGGCCTGCGATCCGGAAGCATCACCCTCCTTCCCTCCTCCAGGGGCTTGCGCTCCGATCAAGCCTTCTGCAGCGCCGACGTGCCGGAAGCCCTCGCCGTTCACAGATTCATGGATCTCTTTCTGAGTCGATTGCTCCATTTCGCCGAAGAGGCTACAACAGGTTGACCCACCCGTTGCTGGAAAGGAGCGGTGATGGATAGCGGTCTTTCGAGGCGTGATTTGCTCAAGGCTTCGGGCGTCGCCCTTGCCGGGGCCGCCCTTCTGCCCGCGGCCGGGTGCAGAACGGGCGGTCCAGCTGTCACTTCGGATACGGCCTGCCTGGAGGACATCCCGCAAAGGGAAGTCTCCATCGACATCTTTGAGCCTGCGCCGATCGGGAAGGTTCGGTTGAAGAACAGGATCATCCGGTCCGCCACAACGATCTCCGACGTCGACGCGCAGGGCCTTCCACGTTCTGGACTGATGAAGACTTACGGGGAACTGGCAGCCGGAGGGGTCGGCTGTGTCATCACGGGCATGAAGGACGGCGGAATGCTCTTGAACGATTTCCGATACAGGGAGGAAGACGTATCCCGGTTTCGGGAGGTTCCGGAGCTTTTCCACAGGTACGACGTACCGGTCCTCCAACAACTGAGTCATGAAGGGCGTCAGGAGAAGCTCCGGAATCCGTCCGGCTTCTCGGTGACGAAACTCACCCCCGGCCAGATCGACGGCCTGATCGACCGGTTCGCCGACGCGACCGAGAAATGCCGCAGGCTGGGCTTCGACGGGGTCCAGATGCACTGCGCGCACGGCTACCTTCTCTCCGAGTTCCTCAACCCCGCTCTGAACGGAAGAGCGGACAAATGGGGCGGTTCGACGGAAAATCGCTTCCGCGCAGTGGGGGAGGTCTTTCAGAGGGCAAGAAAGCGGGTAGGTCCGGACTTCGCCCTCTGGGCCAAGATCAATGCCTATGACTTCCAGGATGGAGGCATGCGGATCGAAGAGGCGGTGAAGATCGCGGGCCTGCTCGAAGAAGCCGGATGTGATTGCGTGGAGATATCCTCCGGTATTGCTGCCGACGGCTTCGCCACCATCCGAGTCCGGGAACTGCCCACCGAGGCGATCCTCGAGTGGTCTGACATGACGAAAGGCAGGGGCGCGCTGACGAAGAAGACCGTCTCCTGGATCCTTCCCCTCCTGGTCAAGACCTACGCGCCCCTTGGGAACTTCAACGTGTGTCAGGCCAGGCAAGTCAAGGAAAGCGTGGATATCCCCGTCATCGTGGTCGGAGGCATCCGAAACCGGCAGGATATCCAAGACGTCTTCCGCCTCGAGGCGGCCGATTGCGTTTCGCTGGGCAGGCCGCTTCTCACGGAGCCTGACTTCGTCAACAAGCTCAAGGCCGACCCGGCTCACCGCTCGGCCTGCATCGACTGCGGCTATTGCATCCTGGCCCTGACGGCGAGACCTGCCGAGTGCTTCATGGGTTCATTGCCTTCTTGACTCACCGTGCAGCCGCCTCCCTGTCGAACACTCCCGGAGGTCCTCGTAACGGAAGGAGGGCCCGAACATCTCACGGTGATGGCACTGCGTGCCGCTTCCCTCGATCTGCAGCGTCTTCGCATATCACTCCGCGTACGGGTTGTGTTTGAACCAGACATGCCCCAGAACCGGGAATTTGACGACCCTCGACAGCCGCTCCTCCGGGTTGAGCCTCGTCTCCGCCCATCCGGGCACCGAATACAGTGCCCAGTGGACCATGACGCCGAACTTCGCATCGTCGAACCACGCCGGAAGGGGACGGGTTGCCAGGGATTCCGGCGTGGCCTCTCTGCTGCAGCCGGCAGGGCCCGGCCGTGGGGAAGGATGCGACGAAATGCAACCGGCCGGCCGGGAACCTGCCCGCAGATTCCCGGCATGCGGAATTCCTCGCACACGGATCCTCCGACTTTGGAGGGGACTACACGACACTCAGGATCATGGCGACGGCGAGGGCGATCCCGCACAGGTACGTTCCGATACCCCCCACGGCCTTCAGAGGGCTGATCTTCCGAAGCGTGCCGGCCGTCAGAAAGCCGAGCACCATCAGCACCCTGCTCGCCGTTGCGGCAATCATCGTCCAGGTTACCCAGCCGGCCGGGTCGGTCGTACCGAGGTACAGGAACATGACGGCCAGAATGGGGGCAAACTCGGCCGTGTTGGCAAGGGCCCGCACGGCCTTGGTGAGCCGGCTCGCGGGATCATCCAGGGAATCCCCATAGTAGATGATCCCGGTCTTGCTCCTCACCATGGAAATGAGGAACCCCAACAGAAAGACCAGAAGCGCCAGGACGGATGTACAGATGACGGGTATTTGCATCGATCTCCCTCCTCTCTCGCATGGCCTCTAGGCAGATGCTGTCCCAGAACGCCCATCTCCCGGGACGGGCCCCACGTTATCCAACCCAGGAGTGCGAATCAAGCAATCTTGACAGACAGGGGTGAAAAAGGAATACAGGTACGGACGGTGCCCTTGCACCGTTCCGAACCATCGAGGACGATCAGGGACGGCATTTCCTCACGCCCAACTTGGGCTTCTCCCCCTACGAGCGCGCCGGGTCCTCGGGGGGCTCGAGGCCCTCAGCATGGACCTCATCACGGATCCGGACTTCGTATGATCGCTCCCTGGCACCCAATGATGAGCGACATTCCCGTAGAGAATGTGGAAGCCTTTCTGGAAGCCCGTGCGGAACTGGGAGCCGAGACATGAACGCAGCCCGGCGCAGAGCGACGGTCGAAAGGGAGTTTGTTGCGCGGTTCAGGAAATCGCCCTCGCTTTGGGCCCAGGCCCCGGGCCGGGTCGACCTCATGGGCAGCCATACGGACTACAACGAAGGTTTCGTGCTGACCCTGGCCATCGACCGGAACACCTGGCTGGCCGCGCGGCCCCGCGACGACCGAAGGGTTGCGGTCTACTCCCTCAACACGGAAGGCGGCGGCGCGTTCGACCTGGACGAGATCGGCCATGATCCGGACGCACCCTGGACCGACTATGTTCGAGGCGTGGCGGCCGCGTTTGAGGAGGAAGGGGTTGCGGTCCCCGGATTCGACGGCCTCCTGCACAGCACGATCCCTTTCGGCAGCGGCCTGAGTTCCTCCGCGGCCCTCGAGGTGGTCACCGCCGTCACTCTGAAGGCGCTGGCCGGCAACCGGGAGATCGAGCCGCTGCGGCTCGCCCTCCTCTGCCAGAGGGCCGAAAACCGCTTTGTGGGAATGAAATGCGGCATTCTGGACCAGTACAGCTCCGTTTTCGGACAGGCAGGACATGCCCTGCTGCTGGATTGCCGCAACCTGACCCACCGGACCGTCGCCCTGCCCGATGACCTGCGGGTGGTCATTTGCGACACACGGGTCGAGAGGAAGCTCACCGGTTCGGAGTACGGCGAGCGCAGGACCCAATGTGAAGAAGGCGCAAGCCTGCTTGCGCATTTCTACCCGGGCGTGACCCATTTGCGGGATCTCACGCCGGAGCAGTTCGCCGCCCACGAGGCCGACCTGCCCGAGGCGGTAGCCAGACGCTGCCGCTTTGTCATCGAAGAAAACCTGCGCGTCCTGCATCTGGCCTCGGCCCTGGCCGCCGACGACAGGGCAGCCATGCGGAGGCTCACCGAGGCATCCTATGCCGGGGCCCGGGACCTCTACGAGATCTCCTCGCCGGCCATGGAGGCGATGATGCGGGCCATGCGGACAGGCCCCGGCCTTGTCTGCGGCCGCCAGGCCGGGGCCGGCTTCGGCGGGTGCATGGTGGCCCTCGTGGAGGACCGGTCGGTCGAAGGCTTCGCCGATTCCGTCGTTTCCGCCTACCGGAGCCGGACCGGCACCGAGCCGGAGGTCTACCCCGTGCGTGCGGCGCCGGGCGCGGGCCTTCTGCGATTTCCCAGGCAGCTCAAAATACCCTGACCCCTGCGGGACCCCGACCCTCCGTTACCTCCCTGTCAAAGGTCCGGGCGGCCTCTCGCAACCGCGCTGCCTCTTTCGGGTACCGGGAAAACAGGTTCACGTCCTCGTGGATGTCCTCCGGAAGATAATGAAGCTCGCGGACGTCGAGGAAGTCGTTCTTGAGATGCAGCTTCCAGCCCGCGGCGTCCCGGACGGCTGAGAGGAATCCCGTATCCGAATCATAATAAAGGAGGTATTCATGGGGCGAGGGACGATCGGGTTGCTCCAACAAACCGGAAATATCCTTTCCGTCCACCTCGCCTCCAGGGAACTCCGCCAAGTCCGCCCCGGCGTATGCGGCCAGGGTCGGCAGGATGTCCATGGCCGTCACCAGCGACTCGCAGACTGCGCCCCCAGGCAGGCGGCCGGGCCACCGCATCAGCGCAGGCACCCGCATTCCCCCCTCCTTCACCGTGCCCTTCCAGCCGCGCAGCGGGCCTGCGCTCCCTGTCGGCTCCCGGTAGAAGGCCTCGGCCATGCGCCAGGGACCGTTGTCCGAGGTGAAGATGACCAAGGTGCGCTCATCCAGGCCGAGTTCCTCGAGCCCCTCCAGGATCCGCCCCATGCTCCAGTCGATTTCCTCCACTGCGGAGGCATAGATTCCTCGGTGCTCCGGGGTCACCTCCTCATCCCGAAAGCCCTCCGAGGCGTGACAGGGAAAGTGCGGCATGGAGTGCGCAAGGTACACGAGGAAGGGGGCGTTCCGGTTCTCGTGAATGAACCGAAGGGCCTCCTCCGTGTACCTCTTTGTCAGGAGATTCTGGTCCGTGCCCGAGTCGATCACCTCCTCGTCCCGCATGAGCGGCAAAGGCGGGAAGTCGGCCCCCAGCACCGAAAGGATGTGCTCGGGCACCATGTCGTTGCTGTAGGGGACCCCAAAGTAGGCGTCGAACCCCTGGCGAGTGGGCAGGAAGGCGGGAAGATGGCCCAGGTGCCACTTTCCGATGCAGGCCGTGGCATAGCCCTTTGCCTTGAGGATCTCCGCCAGCGTAATTGCGTCCGGGTGCAGGCCGGTCGGGGAGTCCGGCCACAAAACCCCCTTTTCCATGCCCGCCCGCTTCGGATAAGATCCTGTCAGAAGGGCGGCCCTGGAAGGGGTGCAGACGGGGGCCCCAACGTAGAAATCCGTGAAGCGAACGCCCTCCCCGGCCATCCGGTCCAGGTTCGGGGTTCGGATGTCCCTAGCGCCGTAGGATCCCAGGTCGCCGTAGCCCTGGTCGTCGGTGAGCACGACGATGAAATTCGGCGGACGGCCCGCCTGGCTTGCCGCTTCCCCGCCGCCACAGGCAGACAATGCCGCGACGAGTGCGCCGGCCAGCAGGAGTCGGACCCGGCGTGTAAGGACCGTCTCGCTTCTCAAAACACACCCAAATCTCATGCGACCCGTCGCAGGCCTTTCAGGCTGCCGCGAACCGCCGCACCACGCCTTCGGCCTCGGCCATCATACGGTCGAAAAGCTCCTGCATCGTGGGGATATCGTGCGTCAGTCCCACCCCCTGGCCGCAGGAGAGCACGCCCGCATCCAGGTCGCCCTCGTCATACATCTTCTTGGTGTTCACGCCCGCCACGACATTGAAAATCTCGGCGGGGTCTGCGCCCTTCGCTTCCAGTTCGGCGCACTTCAGGGCCGCCGCGTTGCTCCAGACCCGGTGCGTGGCGTGCAGGGACCGCATTATGAGCATCGTGTCCAGCTCGGAGGCCTCCACCAGGGCCTGTTTCAACCTCGGATGCACCGGAGCCTCCTGGGTGGCCAGGATCCGAGTGCCGATGATCACGCCCTCGGCTCCCAGGGCGAGCACGGCGAGAAGCCCCTGACCGTTGGACACCCCTCCCCCGCCGATCACCGGAATGCTCACGGCTTCGGCGACCCGCGGAACCAGCACGAGCGTGCCGATATCGAGCCTGCCGGTGGCGCCTCCGTTCTCGTATCCCACCACCGTCACGATGTCCGCGCCCATTTCCTGGACCTTCAGCGCGTAGCGAACGCCCACGCACTTGTGGATCCAGGTCATCCCGGCCTCCTTGAACCGCCCGCACAGGTCCGCAGGCGCCGAGTGGCCGGAGGTCTCGACGATCTTCACCCCCTTGTCGACCAACACCTCGACGTATTCCTTGTTGTCCACGGGGGCGAGGGCCGGGAACAAGTTGATGTTCACGGCAAAGGGCTTGTCCGTCAGATCCTTGACGCGGTCGACCGCATCGGCGAGCGCCTCCTTGCTCTTGTAAATGGCGGAGGCCAGAATCCCAAGGCCCCCCGCATTCGAGACGGACGCGACGAATTCCGGCGTGGTGATCCACATCATACAACCGCCCACAATCGGGTACTTGATACCCAGCATCTCCGTGATCTTGGTCTTGATCATTTCCTTTCTCCTTTTCCTGAAGGCGCCTCCGGCTGCCGGCCCCTCCGTTCTGCCGAATCCCGGCTCTTACTGGAAAAAAGTGTAACAACGAGATTGCCGGCATACAACCCGCCCACTGAGAAGATGTCCGGCACGCCCTTCTTCGTCTCCCAACCCCCACCGTCGGTGCGGTCCGAGAGCCTTCGGCCGATTCCGATCACGCGGGAATGTTCCCCCCAGACAAGGAACACCCAACTGCGGGGCGTCTCAAGCCTCTCAAAGAGACAATCTTGTGGAAGAAGGCCGGAGCCGGTCCCCGCGGAAGCGGGGGGCGAGTGGGAAGACCTCCCTCATCCTCACCTTCTCCCAGGGGGAGAAGGGACGCCCCTGCGCCCAACAGATCCCCGCGTTCGTGAGGATGACGGCGCTTGACACCGGGCGGTTCCCGCGTCGCTTCGCTCCTCGCAATGTCCGGAATCGCGGAGACTGCAAGCGAGGCCCCCCTCCCCGGCTCCGTGTTGCCGGGGAGGCCGGGCGGCGCGGCCTGACCCCGGGCCCCTGGCGCCTGACCCCTCTCAGGCCGGGGCGAAGTGGTCGATGTCCAGGATGGTGTTCGTCGTCTCCTTGGCGAAAACGGCCTCCACCTTCATCCCGATCCTGGCCTTGTCCGCGTCCACGCCCTCCACGATGTGAACGAGCGCGGTATCCGCACCGTCGAGCTGGATCAGGGCAAGGATGTAGGGAGGTTTCTTGGGCAGGTGTTTGTCCTTGTAGCGAACGACCGTGAAATTCCTCACCTCCCCTTTGTTCCCGACGTCCACCCAATTGTCCCGGATGTCTTCCAGGCAAACGTCGCAGGTCTGCCGTGGCGGAACATAAACCTTGTTGCACCCGTTGCACTTGATGCCCATGATCTTCTTCTGATCCCGGATGGTGGTCAGGAACTTGCTGCCCACCCTGCCGGCAAAATAGGAATAGGGGAGCGCAAGCTTGCCTTCCACGACAAAGCAATCGGTCGTATCGAATCCTTCTTTCATGGCCGGACTCCTCATTCGTCGATCTCGAAGTACTTGATGTCCGAAACCCTGCCCGTGCGCTTCTCGGCCCAAACGGGACGGACGATCGTGCCCTTTTTCTCGTTCCAGCCCATCTCGATACGGTCGAGCTGGTCATCCCGGATGAAGTGGGCGAAGACCTCCTGCCCCTTGCACCCGTCGAGCAGGATGTAGCAGAGCCCGTAAGGGGTTTCCCTGGTTTCACCGGTCAAGGGGTCCGGGCTGGCATAGTAGGCGGTGTCCAGCAGGCGCACGTTGCCCTTCGGGCCCACCTCGACCCATTCGTCGCATCGGACCCTGCACACCGCACAGACCTCCCGAGGCGGCACCTGCGTCCGGCCGCACTGGTGGCACTTGTTGGCCAGGATCCTCTTCTGCTTGAGCCCGTTGAGGTACTTTCCCATCACGGGGCCGGTGGCGAATCTCTGATTGACCGAGATGATCTTCTTCAGGACGAGAAGTTCCTGCTCCTCGGCCTCTTCTTCGCCGGGCGCCTTGTACTTTGCGAAAAGCTCCCCCAGCTTCGCCGCGAGGTTCATGTCGCCCTCGACCCTGGCCCTGCCCGTGGTGAGAAGGGTCATCGCGTCCACCCTGCCCAGCATCAGATCCACCCAGTCCTTGGCCTTGACGATCATCTTGAGACTCGGGGACGCCGCGAGCCCTTCGCTTACCTTGCATTTCCCGTCCTTGATCGCAGCCGTCCACTGCCCCCCTTCCTTGCCGCCGATGTCATACCCGATGGTGATGTCCAACCCCTGCGCCGCACGGGGCTGGAACCTCGCCTCCAGGGTGCCGAACATGTCCACGATGTACTCGCGGACGGACAACTCCTTCTTGGGTGGTGTAAAGCGTTTGAACAGCTTGAACGTCATGCCCAAAGCACCGATATCCCCCTCCACGGAGATCTTCCCGCTCGTGAAGGCCGCGGTTCCATCCACCTTCCCGATGTTCACGCCCACGAAGGTGTCCGGATCCGCCTTGGTGATGGCCACGCACCCGGTGAGATCGTCGGTGCGCTCGATCTTCATGGACCCGCCCTTGACCGTGAGCTTCCATTTGCCCCGCCCCGAGATGTCGTACCCGAAGCTGGCGTCAACACCCTTCGCACCTTCGGGCCGAAACCGCTCTTCCATGGTATCGAAAATATCTTCTACCTTGACTCCGAATTTCTCGCTCATCTCTTCTTCCTCCTACCAACCGAGTTCCTTCTCGAGCATGATCAGAACCGTCCACAGGGTCCCTCCGAAGCCGGAGGCGAGCGCATGCTTGACCGGCCGGGGGATCTGATGCGCACCCGCGTCCCCCCGAATCTGGAGGCACGCCTCCGCAGGACGAACGAGCGCCGTCGCTCCGATCGGGTTCGAGGCGATCACGCCTCCCGACGGGTTGATCGGCATCTTGCCGCCGATGGCAATCTCCTTCTCCTCCACCAGCTTCAGATGTTCGTCACCCTCGAGCAGAAAGAAATCCCTCAGCCAGTCCACCCCCCACCACGAGGAGGGGTCGTACATCTCGAAGACATCAAAGTACTCGAGCGGGTTGTCGATGCCGTTTCGCTTGAAGAGCTCCTGTGCGGCAACCCTGTGGGTCTTGGGCGGCTCCGTGGCTTTGTCATAACCGAGGATGTTGATCGTCTCTTCCCGGTGCACGGTGATGTGGTCCCGGACCCAGACCGGCTTGTCGGACATCTTCTTCGCCTTCTCCTCGCAGGCCATGATGACCGCGCAGGCCCCGTCCGACTGAGAGCACATGTCGATGATTTTCAGATTTCCGATCAGCTTGGCCGAGGTCTTGATGAGATGATCCATCTGGTCGAATTCGAGGCCAAAGGCCCGGTGAGCCTTCGGGTTGAGACAGGCGTTCTGGTCCATGATGATCCGGTAGATCATGGCAGCCCTGGTGGCCCTCTCCTCGCCGAATTCCTGGATCAGGTCGTAAGCGCACGTTCCGGTGAGTGCGCCGGTCTGCAGGCTCCGGAACCAGAGCGGGTCGGCCATGTTGGTGATGCCGCCGGTGGTGTGCCCCTCCTGGAGCTTCTCGAACCCGATCACCAGCGCCGTGTCGTACATCCCGGAGGCGACCAGGTTGTCCCCCGCACAGAAGAGGGTCGCGCCGGTCGTACCGCCCGTCGTGAGCCGAAAGGTGTTCTTTCCGTAAGCGCCGGTGCCCAGCTCGTGCCACAGGTCGGGCTGATGTACCATCTCAAAGAGTTCCATGTTTCCGTGCACCACGCAGTCGATGTCCTTCATCGTGAGCCCTGCGTCGTCCAGGGCCTCCCGCACGGCCTCATGAACCATTTCAGGCTGGTTCACGTCCTCCCGATGGCTGGAATGCTTTGTCTGCCCCACACCGATCACGCCGACGTTCCTGTTCTTTTTTCTATGCGCCATGGTCCCCACCTCATTTCTCGAGAATCAGTACGGTCTGATGCTGACACGCTCCGCCCGTGGTCCCGTGGGCGAGGGCCCTCCGGGCCCCCTCCACCTGTCTCTCGCCCGCCTCTCCCCGGAGCTGAAGGAAGCCCTCCACCGCCCTGGCAACGCCGCCGAGCATGATGGGATTCCCGTTGAGCATGCCTCCCGAGAGATTCACGTGGTGCTTCTCCGGCCCCCCGGATTCGATCCACTTGCCGCCCTGTCCCTCGCCGGCCAGGCCGATCCCCTCGGCCAGCATGGGAAGCTGATGCGCATATGCGTCGTTGAGCTCGATCACGTCGAGGTCGCTCTTCGGGTCCCGGATGCCCGCCATTCGGTACGCCTTCTCACAAGCCTTTTTCAGACTGAAGTTCGACGCGAGATCCCGATCGCCTATGAAATACCTGTCCATGCAGTTCCCGAAACCGGTGATCCACACCGGCTTGTCCGTAAACTCGGGCGCCCGCTCCTCGCAGCACAGGAGCATCCCCACCGCCCAGTCGGTCACCGGATAGGCGTGCAGTTCCCGGATCGGGTCCGAGAGGAAGGGCGATCGGAGCACATCCTGCCGCGTCACTCTTTCGTTCTTCCGCGCATACGGGTTCCTGGCAGCATTCTCGCGGGATCGGACCACGATCTCCGCCAGGTGGCTCTCGGTCAGGCCCGCCTTCGCCATGTATGCCCGCGCCTGCATGGCATTCACGTTCAGGAAGTCCATGCCCACCGCCCGACAGAAGAAAGGATCGTAGGCCAGGTTCGTGCACATGTGCCGGCTCTCGGTCTGGGACTCCTTGCAGTGTCCCATGAAGAGGACCAAATCGTCATGCCCGGACAGGATGCACGCCATTGCGTACCCGAGGGCGTTCAGGCCGTCCTGCGCCGTCTTCTCCTCCCCCCGGTAATGGGCGCCCACCACATCCGTCATGCCGTTGTCGGAGATGGTCCTCGCGTCGAACACATCGTCCGAACAGGTCACCACGTTCCGGATGCCCTTCTCCATGTCGAAGGTCACGCCCGTCTGCGCCAGGATCGGCTCGAGGCAGTCCAGCAGCATGCCCTGAAAACGCTGGTACCAGATGTCCGGCTCGTTCTTGATTTGCGCCATGGCGCAAATCGCGACTCGGTTTCCCATACGTCATTCACCTCCCTTGCGTTAGAGATAGCAGTTCCAGAACCTCCCCTTCTTGATGGCCCGGAGGATTGCGTCCTTGTCCCGCCGCGAATCCAGCTCGATCCATGCCCTGCCGATTCCCACGCGCGTGTGCATGTCATCGGAGGCGATCTTCGGGTAGGGCAAGTCCAAGGACTCGATCTCTCTCTGCCGGAACCCCTTGGACGTAATCTCGACCGCGTCCAGCGGGAACATCTCCGCGATCTTGCTCGTGCGGTCCTTGATCTGCTCCAGGGTCAGATCGTACTCGCCGATGTGGTTGAAGACGTGCAAAACCTCCTTGTCTCCCTCGATCCGGTTCACGTGAACGTATCCCTTCACGAACACCGTAAGCTCGATCCCGCAAAACAGGATCATCCCGCTCCGCACCTGCGAGTAGACTTCGAGATAGTTGGGCTTCAGAAGGTAATCGTGGTCCGTGAAGGCGATAAAATCGAAGCCCCTTTCCTCGTAGGCGTTCGCGGCCTCCTGGGGTGTCAGTTCGCCGTCCGAGCAGGTCGTGTGGATATGCAAGGCCCCCTTGAGAAGCATTCGCTCTTGCCACCTTATCCCGTCCGGACGGCATCCCGGTTTCCCCGGCCTTAGTCTCAGCCGGTCCTCGACGAACCGCCGGGATCGCGCAGCACGGCCTCGAGTCCTCCTCGGAGGAACACGAGAATCTCCCGGGCGATCGTTTCGGTTTCCTTGGAGCGATTCAGCGAGATCAGATACCGGCAGGCGATCCGTTCCAGCATTCCCCCGATCGCCACCGAAACGACCTCGGCCAGGAAGGGCTCGGAGATCCCGCGCTCCTCGAGCATCTCCTCGATGGCTCCGGCAACATCTTCGTTCAACCTCTCCAGAATCCCCTGCCTGCGTCCTTCGACCTCGGGGCTCACTCCCACCGATTCCCGCAAAAGGATCGCCAGTTGCGAAGGGTGAAGGCCCCAGAGATTCTGAAAAAGGGCCCTCCCGGCGTTCTCGAATCTTTCCACCGGGCTCTTCCCGCTTCGAAAGGCCTGCCCCAGGATGTTGCGAACGTTGAAGGAGGTTGCGTCGAGCAACTGAAGCAGGAGATCCTCCTTGCTGCGGAAATAGAAATAGACCGTGCCCACGGCGACCTCCGCCGCGCGGGCAATGTCCTGGATCTTTGTGTTGGAGTAGCCTTTCTCGCAAAAGAGGCGCTCGGCCGTCTGAAGGATCGTCTGGTATCGCTGCTCTTTCTCCCTTTGTCGCCTCTGCGCGGTCACAGAGGCAGTCCGGGAGAGGTCGGGCCTGGACATGGCACCTTCCGCAGGCTGGGCGGGCCTTTTCGAATGGAGTTCAACGGTCGAACCGGGTTCATGTTCTCATACAGAATCCCGACGCAAGAGTCAAGCGGGGAGGGTTTACTTTTCCGGGAGGATCGCGTATCGATCACAGAGGGCCGGATCGCAGAGGAAAACCTCACCGGCGTACGACGGAGGAGGTACATGTCGGAGGTGCTCGATCGGATGGAGCCGATGGCCGCAGCCCTGCGGACGCAGGTCCTGGACCTTTTCGCGCAAAGGGTCTCCCCGCTCCTGGGCCCATCCTGGGATCCGCTTCGCGAGGAGATCCGGCGGCTCGATACCGCGCTCCAGCAAACCAACGCATGGAGGGCGGGGGACTTGCCAGGCGCGCTTTATGTCAAGATCTCGTGCTGCCTTCTGGCCGTCTACAGAACGCTCCTGCCCCACTTCCAGGAGAGCCGGGCGCTGCTCGATCACATGAAGGCCGTGATCGACCTTGTCAATTTTCAGGGGGGAATGGACGCATTCCTCCTCGACCACTACGGCATCTCCAAAGACGCTCCCGACGAGGCCTGGAATCAAATCTGCGCGAATTTCATCCCCAGGGGCCGGGAGCGGTTCGGGTCCGGCTGGGTCGTGGAGCAGGGAATCCGGGATGAGAAGCGCTGTTTCTTCCATTTCCGCAGGTGCGGCTTTGCGGACTTCTTTCTGGAGAACAACGCCCGCGAGGTCCTCTACCTCCTCTGTGCCACGGACTACGCCTGGGGAGACGCACTGGAAGAGAAGTACGGGATTCGTTTCGAAAGGCCGACAACCCTGGCCGAGGGGGCGGACGCCTGCCGCTTTCAGCTCTTCAGGATGAGATGAGGCCCGCGAGACGCCCTGAACCCGACATCGGCTTGCAGAGGGGAGCCACGCATGAACGATCTGTCTCGATTCGACCTCACAGGCAGAAAGGCGCTGGTGACGGGCGCCGCGGGCGGCATCGGCAAGGCCTCGGCCCTTGCGATCGCCAGGGCGGGCGCGGATGTTGCCGTCGTCGACCTGAAGGATGACATGGGCAGGGAGACCGTCGAGCAAGTACGGTCCCTGGGCCGGAAATCCACATACATCCATTGCGACGTGTCCGACCCGGACCAGGTGGCCGAGATGGTCAAGGAGGTCGTCCGGACACTTGGCGGCCTGCACATCGCGCACAACAATGCCGGCATCGGCGGAGAGCCGATCCCGCTGCTGCATGAGGGCGCCATCGAGGAATGGAAAAGGGTCATGAACGTCGACCTCTTCTCGGTCTTCTACTGCTGCCGGGAAGAGGCAAGGCACATGATCCCCCAGAGGTATGGAAAGATCGTCAATACGGCCTCCATGAGCGCAACGATCGTGAACTGCATGGAACTGGGCGGCGTTCCCGTCGCCGGCATGGCCATCATCGCCTACGCCACGGCCAAGGCAGGAGTGAAACACCTCACCAAGGCCCTTGCCGCGGAGCTGATACAGCACAATGTTTACGTGAATTCCATCAGCCCGGGCTACATCATTACCCCCATGACCCAGATCATCCAGGACACGCCGGAGTATCTGGAGATGGAAAACCGAACCACCCCGATCCACCGGCAGGGCAAGGCGGAAGAAATGGCCGGAGGCGTCCTGTACCTCGTTTCCGATGCATCCAGCTACACGACCGGCCACGACCTGCTGATGGACGGGGGCCACACGATCTGGTGAGAGAGCGCGGTCAGCCAAGGCCGGAAGAGGAGATCCGAAATGAGCAGACCGGTCCTGAGAACCAGGCTTTGCGACATCCTGGGCATCGAGTACCCGATCCTGAGCGCAGGCATGGGACCCAGCCTCGTGGGAGAGAGGACCGGGGCCACGGTCGAACTCGTCGTGGCCGTCTCGGAGGCCGGAGGCCTGGGGGTGCTGGGCGCCGCCGGCTTCTCCGTGGACGAGATGCGGGAGGCGATCCGCGAGATACGCAAGCAGACAGACAGGCCCTTCGGGGTCGATATCCTGCTGCCCAGCCAGACGGTGAGCGCAGGCGACCGTGTCCCGGAGGGGCCTCAGCAGATCCCCTTGAGCGACGTGCTCAAAACGTTGCCGAAGACGCACTACGACTGGATGATGAAGGTGAAGGAAGAGATGGGCCTCCCGGACGTGGAAGTGATGATCAACCTGGGCGCGACCACCACACGCCCCCACGCCGCGGTCAAGGCCTGCATCGAGGAAAGGGTCCCCCTCTTCTGCGCCGGCCTCGGGAACCCCGGCTTCATGGTTGCCGACGCGCATGCGGCCGGCATGAAGGTGCTCGGGATCAGCGGGAATACCAAGAACGCCCGAAGGATGGCCCAGTCCGGGGTGGACCTCGTCGTGGCCCAGGGGCACGAAGGAGGCGGGCACACGGGCCGGATCGGCTCTCTCGCCCTGTGGCCGCAGGCGGTGGATGCGGCCGCGCCCACGCCGGTCCTGGCCGCAGGCGGCATCGGAGACGGCCGCGGGCTGGCGGCGGCCCTGGCGGTCGGCTGCGTCGGCGTCTGGGTGGGCACCCGTTTCCTCGCCTCCCGGGAGGGCGGCCTGATGGACATCCAGAAGGAGGCGATCCTCAGGGCCACGGACGAGGACACGCGCCGGACCTATCTCTACACCGGGAAGACCTCCCGGGCAACCTACAACCGCTTCCACGACCTCTGGGACACCTCCGGGCTCGATCCCCTTCCCTTTCCGATCCAGGTACTCTTCGCCTCGGCCATGGTGGAGATGTTCACCAAGGCCCGCAAGTACGAATACGTGGGCCCTTTTGCAGGCCAGGTTGCCGGCCTCATCCGGGAGATCAAGCCGGCGGCCAGGATCCTGAGCGACATGGTCGAAGAGGCGGTGGACATCCTGACCCGCAGGCTCCCGGAGCAAGTCATCGCCCGGGCATGACCCTTCCGAACCGAATCAACGGCGCCGCGCGCAAACGCCCTGCCGGGGAGGCACGGCGTTTCGCCCGAAGAAGGAGACGACCGGATGGACGAATCATGTTTGCAGTATGAGGTGCGGGGAGAGATCGGCATTCTCACCCTCAACCGGCCCAGGGTGGTGAACGCGGTGAACAGCCGGATGCTCGAGGAACTCTACCGGTTCTGGCAGGAGAGACAGCAGGACGTTGACGTCCGCGTCATCGTCCTTCGGGGGGCCGGGGAAAAGGGATTCTGCTCCGGGGTCGACGTGAAGGAGGCCGCACAGGCGGTGGGGAGCCTCGCGACCGAGCAGTCGATTGCCGAATACGCCTACGAGGCCCAGAAGCGCTGGTCCTCGGTGATCCGCCTGATGCGCACGTGCCCCCAGCCTATCATCGCGGCCGTCCACGGGGCGGCGATGGGCGGAGGGCTCGCCTTTGCCTCGGCCGCCGACGTCCGCCTGGCCAGCGAGGACGCCATGTTCTGCGCCCAGTACATCAACATCGGACTCGGCGGCGCGGATGTCGGCTCCAGCTACTTTCTCTGGCGTATCGTGGGATGGGGCCGTGCAGCGGAGATGTGCCTGACCGGCGCCCAGGTATTCGCGCAGGAGGCTTACCGGATCGGCCTCGTGAATCACCTGACTTCCAGGGACGCTCTGATGCCGGCAGCCCTGGACATGGCGCGCGCCATGGTCGCAAAGAACCGGCTGGGCCTGCGGCTCACCAAGGACGCGCTCAACGCGGGACTCAATCTCGGCAGCCTCGAGGATGCGGTGAAGGTGGAGGACCGGAACCAGGCGTTTCTGATCCTGAGCGGGGGACTGCGGCCCGCGCCGAAAGGAGGGGAGGCAACATGAGCTTTCAGCAATACTTCGGGGAAACCCACAACATCCTCAGGCAGAGCATCCGGACCTTCCTGCAGCGCGAGGTGCTCCCCTTCGTGGACGAATGGGAAGACAAGAAGGAGTTTCCGCGGGAACTCTACAAAAAGATCGCCCAGGCCGGATTCACTGGGCTCGGTTATCCGGAGGAGTACGGCGGCACGCCCGCGGAGGACATCTTTCTCAAGGTTGTCTACATCGAGGAATTCGTTCGCTGCGGTTCCGTGGGCCTGGTTGCCGGGATCGGTTCGCACGCCATCGCGCTGCCCCCGATCCTCAACATGGGCACCGAGGAACAGAAGAGGCGGTTCCTCCCGCCGGTCCTCGCAGGGGACAGGATCGCCGCCCTCGCCATCACCGAACCGGATGCGGGGTCCGATGTGGCCAACATCCGAACCCGGGCGGTCCGCGATGGGGACCACTATGTCGTAAACGGCGCCAAGACCTTCATTACCAGCGGATGCCGGGCCGACATCCTAACCACGGCCGTCCGGACCGGGGGAGAGGGGTACGGCGGCATCAGCCTGCTCGTCATCGAGACCGACACCCCGGGATTCCGCGTCGCCAGGAAAATCCGCAAGATGGGGTGGCACGCCTCCGACACCGGCGAACTGGCCTTCGAAGACTGCCGGGTGCCGGCAGCGAACCGGCTCGGCGAGGAGGGCAAGGGCTTCTACGGGATCATGGCGAACTTCCAGATGGAGCGACTCATCATGGCCGTCGAGGCCCACCAGGTGGCCCAGATGGCTTACGAGGAGAGCGTGAAATACGCCAGGGAGCGGCACGCCTTCGGAAAGCCCCTCACAGGGTTTCAAGTCACCCGGCACAAGCTCGTGGACATGGCCACCAAGATTGCCGTGGCCCGCGAATTCAATTACCGAGTGGCCGCCAGGATGCAGGCGGGCGAGAATGTCGTCACCGAGGTTTCGATGGCCAAGAATTTTGCCTGCGAGGTGTGCGACCGGGTCGTCTACGATGCCGTGCAGATCCACGGCGGGTACGGCTATGCGCGAGAATACCTGGTCGAGCGGCTCTACCGGGATTCACGGATCCTCAGCATCGGAGGCGGAACCACCGAGATCATGAAGGAGATCATTTCCAAGACGCTCAACATCTGAAGCAAAGAGCCCCTGCGCTGCCCTGGGAGCGAAGGAGGCGGCGCAGGGGCGCGATTGCGAGGGCTCTCTACAGGACGGTGACGTCGCTTGCCGCGGGCCCTTTCTGGCCCTGGGTGACGACAAACTCGACGCGGTCCCCCTCATTCAGGGACTTGAACCCATCTCCATTGATGGCTTTGTAATGCACGAAAACATCGCCGCCGGATTCACGGGCGATAAAGCCGTAACCTTTTCTTTCGTTGAACCACTTTACGGTTCCCTTTTCTTTTTCCACGCTCACAAGACCTCCGAATAATCATTGAACCTTTGCAACCGAAGTTCTGTTTTTCCCCCACATAAAAGAAACCGCCCAGATAAGCCGAATCTGAGCGGTCCGATTACGCCTTCAAAAACAGAACTTACCCATAATATATAACATATTATGTATATTCCCGTCCCCTGTCAACACATTTTGGCCTTCCCGTTCCCCCTTCCTCACCCGGCAACCACCCTTGCCCCCTTGACTTGACCCAGGGGCCGCACCTGTGCAAGCCTTGCCCAACACCGGTACATCGATGCACAGGAAGGCGACAGCACGCCGCGGGGCGGTTTTCCGCCTCTCAGAAAAAAACAGTGGCCGCCGGTCCGGGGGGGAAGGACCGACGGCCGAAGTGAGAGTCCTGACCGGCACATTCAGGGGTGAGCGGTCGCTCTCGTCAATTCGATGCATCCTGCAGGATCGGGGATGCAACCGCTCAGCGGGGCGTGAACATGGTTCCGCAAGGGAAAGGAGGCGCCATGAAACAGAGCGCGACTTCGTTTTCTCTCGTCTTGATTCTGGCCTCGATTGCGCTGGTCATGTCGTCCCGCCCTTGCCTTTCCGCGACCTCGGCGGAAAAGGGAACCCTTCGCGGGGTACAAGGCTTGCGGGTCATCGTCAAGGCGGCCTTCCCGGACGAGGCCGCGCGCACGCTGGGGATCACCGAGGACCAGCTCAAGGCGGATACGGAGCACACCCTGCGAAAAGCCGGAATCCAGGTCGCAGACCAGGCCGGGCCCTATCTCCTGCTGAGCGTCTCCGTCCTGTCCATCTCCCATCCCAGGGTGGAGGGAACATTGACCTATGTCTATACGGCCCAGATCAAGTTCCGGCAAGGAGCCGTCATCGACGCAAACGGGATACGCGCGAGCGTGACAACCTGGGATGAGACGCGCTTCGGCGCCTCGACGCCCACACAGCAATTGAATGCGCTCATCCGGCAATCCATCAACGCCCTGGTGGGCGCCTTTGTCAGCGACTTCCGCGCCGCCAACCCGATGCCGGCAGGCCCGTAAGCCCGCCCGCGCTCCGTGCGCGCGCAATCCAATCGGCGCCGCGTTCGGAGCGGGGATTGCAGGCAGGAGGTTTCAGACGAGCCTTCTGTGGATGGTGATCCGCTTACGATCGATCGAGATGTAGCCCGCATCCGCGATCTCTTTCAGGATCCGACTCACGCTCTCCCTCGATGATCCCACCATATCCGCGATTTCCTGGTGGGTCATCTTTTCCCGGATCACCCATTCGGAGCCGGCGGGCCGAGCCAGCTCCATGAGCAGATTCCCGATCCGGGCATGAACGTTCCAGAAGGCAAGACTCTCGATCTTCTCGTCCGCCCTTCGGAGCCTCCTGAGCAGCACGTTCAGCAAGCTGAAGACCATATTCCGGTTCGACTCCAGGATCCTCTTGAATTCTTTCCGGCCAAGTATCAGGATATCCGCCGCTTCCGTGGTCACAATGGTGGCGGACCTCGGCACTCCGTCGAGAGCGGACATTTCACCGAAGCACTCCCCCGCCCCTATCACGGAAAGGACGATCTCCTTGCCCGCTTCATCGTGGATGACAGCCTTCACCTGCCCCTTGCGGACCACGTAAACCGAATCCGACGGATCCCCCTTGCTGATGACGACCGTGTTTTTCGCAAACCGCCTGCTGACGGCCGCGGCCTCCAGATCGCGAAGGGCATCCTCGTCCAAGCATGAAAAGAGCGGAATGTCCCTGAGCATACTCTCCCCGGCGGCCGGAACCGCTCACAAATTCGCACCGATTCTGTGAACCAGCTCACAGAATCATCCCGGGATTTTCATTATTCTACACCAGAAAGGGCCGGCCTCCCAGGGAAAAAACAGTGAAGATCACCTTTTACGGCACCCGAGGCTCCATCCCTGCACCCGGAGGGGATTTCGTCCATTTCGGCGGAAACACTTCCTGCGTTCTCCTCACCTTTGGAAACGGAAGGATTGCCATACTGGACGCGGGAACGGGCATCCGAAACCTGGGCCGCGATCTCCTTGCAGACGGCCATGAGCAGTTCGATAACATCTTCATCGCCCTTTCCCACACGCACTGGGATCATATCCAGGGGTTGCCCTTCTTCCAGCCCGCCTACGATGCCAGGAGGCACTTCACGATCGCCATTTGCGGAAAGGACAGGGACGGTCAAGCCCTCGAAAACCTCCTGGGCGTGCAGATGCAGCCCGACTTCTTCCCCACGCCCCTCCACACAATGGGCGCATCGATCTCCTTCCTGGCCCCGGAAACGGGCCGCTACGCCGCGCCGGGAGGCGTCCTGGTGGCGGCATGCACGCAGACGCATCCAGGAGGCTCGTACGCCTATCGCATCGAGGAGGCGGGAAAGGTCCTCGCCTATTGCACGGATGTCGAGCATGTGGACAAGATCGACCCGCATATCGTGGACCTTGCCGACAACGCCGACCTGCTCATTCACGACGCCCAGTACACCCCGGAGGAGCTTCGGGCGAAACGAGGCTGGGGCCACAGCAGTTGGGAGCAGGCGCTGGAGGTGGCCGAACGGGCCCGGGCAAAAAAGGTCGCCCTCTTCCATCACGACCCGGCCCACACGGATACCTTTCTCCTCGGGCTGGAGCAGGAGTGCCGCATGCGATTCCCCGGGTCCTTCTTCGCCAGGGAAGGCACGTCCGTCCACATCTAGCAAGGGAAGACCAAACCAAGCCCGGCGGCCCACAAACGAAATCCCAGCTCAGCCCCCCCGCCGTTCATCCCCCCTTTCCGCAACGCAGGCAAAGGCATTCAGGCGAACAAGAGCCAGCAACTGAGAGCTCGGCCTCGGCCGGCCGGTCATCGCCGCCGGACTGCCCGTCGACCTCGTTCGTACCGGAACATACCGGAACGTGAGGCCTTCCGGGCCAAATTCACGCCCCGCTGCGAAAAGGGATTACCCCAAGCCCTATTGCCCTGCGTTCTTCAACCGATACTCCCGGATTCGGTCTAAACGGAAGAACTTCTCTTTTTCATCTGCCAGGCAATATGCCACCAGATAGTTGGTGCCCTTTCTGCTCATCAGCCCTCGGGGTTTTATGTTCCGAGGCTCGAGGCCCTTGGTTCCCCCCTCGTAAACCACGATCATCTCGCGCCCCTCCTCAATTGCCGTCGCAATCCCCTCAAAGCCCGGAGGCGGGTCGACTTGGAAGACTTGGGAGTCGAAGAACGTTAACGGCGGCGCGGCCCGGGACAAGTCTCTTGTTGTTTTCAGACTTGGTGACTGGCGAAGCAAGAAGAGAAAGACCTCCTTTACCAGCCTTGCGTCAGACAAAGCCCGGTGGTCTTCCTTGTCCGCCAATCTCATCTCGACAGCCAGGGTTTCCAGCTTGTAATCGCGGCAGTAAGGGAAGAGATAGCGGGCCATGAGCATGGTGTCGTAGACAGGGTTTTCAGGATAGGGCAAGCCCAGGCGAGCAAGCTCGACCCCGATGAAGCCCACGTCGAAGGCAGCGTTGTGAGCGAGCAGCACCGTTGGGGCCTTCTCTATGAACCTCAGGAACTGCGGTAACACTTCACGTATAGTCGGTTTTCCTGAGACCATCTCATGGGTAATGCCATGTACTCTTCGCGCCTCAGGGGGGATGTCATCTTCAGGGTCAATGAGCTGTTCGAACGTCTCCAACTCCGTTCCGTCGGCGGCGAACCTCACTGCGCCAAACTCTATGAGTTTCCCGAAAACCGGAATCAAGCCGGTCGTCTCGGTATCGATGGCCGTGAAGATCATTTCACGAAGCACGCCGGGTCTCTCGGACATCTCGTGCTGTCTCCTAACCTGAAAACCACTCCGCTTCATCCCGAAGCCTGCCGGCAGCCTCTTTTCCAAGAAGGATCCTGCCCAGCCGATAGAAATGGCGGACCATGGCGTCACGGTCCGTCAAATGTCCAAAGGGGATCTCCATGACCTCATAGCCCCGGTGGCGTAATTCCTCACGGATTTCCCTGTCTCGCCTTTGCGTCGCGGGGTTGCCGTGGATATGCCGGCTCATGCCGTCCAGGTAGATGCAGATGCCGTCCAGCCTGCCGGTCGGATCGTGGAAGAAGAAATCCGGGGTGGTCGAACCCAACGGAAGCCCGAGTTGGATGGTCTTCTGGCCGACCGGTTCCGGGAATCCGGCACGAACAAGGAGTCGACGCAAGGTGGCCTCGGCTTCGTCGGGATCCGGTTGCCCCGCATCGGATGAAGGCAGTCTGGGCGGGATGTCGTGGGAGAAGGCCAGGGTTTCGCCCCAGGCCCTGAGCCGCGCGGCGGCAGTGTGGCGATTGAGATGTTTGTGGTAGAAGGCGTTCCGGAAGGTGTACAGGCAGTCCACACAGGCGGCAGGGCAGCCGGAGGGGCAGTCGTCCACAATTTCAAGTGCAGCGGCGACGACTTCCGGCCAACGGGCGACCATCTGTTCCAGGAGCCCGGATCCACCGGGCATCGGGTCGTACAGGAGAAGGTCGATTGCGCCGCTTCCTGCCTTCCCGAGGCCAAGGATCTGGAGATCGTCCAGCTCCATTTCGAGGATCTCCGCGGCTCCCTTTCGAAGGGCCTCTGCTACACTGTAGGCTTCTTCGCGGCTCTGGCAACCCTCGAGCAGGAGCGAGTCGGCCACGACGTCGGCGAAAAAGCCGGCGGCCTCCACGGGCCGGCCACAACGTTCGCGGTGGTCCGCTGCGAACTGCTCCCGGTCCGCCTGGGAGGCCAACGGAGACCGGCTCTGCCCGCAGACCAGACACAAGGGGTAACCGAGGCGTCCGACACCCCGGACAAGCTGTGCAGCACCTACGTTCACGAGGCGGAGGTGAACGGAGGTTCGCAGAAGCAGGTCCTTTGGCCCCCATCGATATGCCTTGCCTTTCCCATGTCTGGACTGCTCGTAGCCGAAGACGCAAACCGGGAGCTGGAAGCGGTAGTCTTCGTCGTCCGTGATGTGAGATTGGTGGGGAAGGTCCACGTCGCAGATGGGTACCGCGGGCATGACCGACGCGCCGATTCCGACGGCACCGCCGGCCGGCACGGTCCCCACCTCGACAACCGCTTCATTTGTAGCGTCCACCTGGAACAAGGTCGGCTCGATTGCCTCCAGGTGAAAGAACCGCGGGTAGAAGCGGTGACCGTTGGCGTATATCAGGTTTCCCGGAACGTACTCGCGAAGGGCCAGGGCCAGCGCCCTTCGGAGTTCCCAGTCCCGCAGATCCGTTCCATATCGCGGAGCCTGATGAAAGCCGACCACCGTGCCTACATCAAGGCCGTAACCTGGGAGGAAGCCCTCGACCGCAAGCACGGCATAGGTATTCGTATCGTCGTACCCCTCGGCCTCTCTTCGACGCCGAGTCTCGATCCCCTTGAGTTTCTTGATCAGTCGATCGCAGCGTGCACGCAGTGCGTCCTCATCCGGATCGAGGGTGCCCTTTCGTGCCCGGACCTCGTCAAGGCGCCGCATCTGTTCCAGGGCCCATTGCAGTCTGCGTGCAAGCCGCTCCACGACCTCGGCAAGCCGTTCGGCAATCCCGGCGACCAGGCCCCGGAGCGCCTCCTCGGCCACGACCTCGGCGTCATCCGAAGGCCATCCCTGCCGGAATACCTGCTCCACATGCGCAAGGATGCGAGCCTCGTGCTTGGAAACCACCCGCCCCAGGGGCCCGCAATCGAACGGAGAGCCGCGAACGTTCCCTCGCTCGTCAAAAAGGTAGTGTTTGACCTGCGGCGGGAGGCAGTGCCGGAGCGCCTCTTCGACTTCCTTGCGATCCCCCTCCGCAAGGGAACCGCCGGAGCGGCTCAGGCGGAAGAGTACGGTGAGCACCGCGGCATGCACGTGCTTGCGCACCATCAGCTCGTTCTTGAGGTTGAAGCGAGGCGGGGAAATCAGGCCTTGGAGGAGCCTCAGGGGATCGGCGAAATGCGCCCGGTCGTGGCTTGCCGGTCTGGCGTAGGTGAGGTGAACGGCCATCCGGTGCCTTCGGCCCGCACGTCCGGCCCGCTGCCAGTAGTTCGCCGGCAAGGGCGGGACGTTGCGCATGAGCACGGCGTCCAGGGTTCCGATGTCCACACCCAGCTCCAGGGTGGGCGTGCAGACAAGGGTGTTGACCAGCTCGTGTTCGCCCTTGAAGGCCCGCTCCAGGATCTCACGATCCCCGGCCGGGATCTGTGCAGAGTGCTCCCGCGGGCGAAGCATGGCGAAGTTCTGGTCGAGGACCATGAGATCGTAATCCGCCCCGCTCTCTTCTTCGGCGGAAAGATTCCCGCTGCACCGCCAGGCCACACAGGTGCTGTGCGGGGTCGGTCTCACGTGTTTCCGCCGGCATCTGTCGCAGCGGAAGGTCCCTCGATGAGCAGCGATCCGCAGCTTGTCGGCATCGATTTGGCAACTGCCGGTGCAACGCGGCAACGCTCGATTCCTTGCTCCGGTAAGCGTCACGGTGACAAGCAGCGCAAGCTCTTCGGTGAGCAGGCTCCAAAGCTCCTCGAAGAAAGGCTCTATTTGGTCCTGAGGAACACGGAACCGCCTGGCAAGCTGCCTGGCCAGGGTGTCTCCCCGCTCGCTCAGCCATTGCTGCACCCGAGCCGGGTCGTCGTCCGGCTCCCGCCGGAGTTTGAGCCCCTTTGGAACCCCGGGCATGAGCGGCAGGTAGCCGCGCTGAATCTCCAAATCCCCTTCCTGCCAGAAATGCGAGAAGATGCGGCCTTCGCGGTCGAGGAGGATCCCTGCCCGTCGGGTAATGTCGAGCAGGGACGCCACCCCGGAGAGGAGATCCCCGGGCGTCGTATCCAGTATGGGCGCCCAGGATTGAATGAATGCCAGATCTTGGGTAAGTCCGGCGTATTCGACCATCATCCTGCCCCACGGCTCGAGCCCGATCCGCTGACGCATGCTTGTCACAAGCTCTCGCAGGATCTGAATGCGCAGGAACCGTTTCCGCTCCTCGCCGTGTCGAACTCCCTCGGCCTCCTTCCGGTGTACTCGCCATACCTCCGGCACAAGCGCCCGCGACAGGTCGTCGTCACGCTCCAGGAGTTCATCAAGGTGCGCAGTCAAGTCGCCGACCGAGACCGGTCCCTGTAGAATCCGCTGGTGAATGAGGGTCCTGAGTCGATAGCGCCGCGCATGGTCCTGCATCCAGCCCGCCTGAAACGCGGCATCCTGGCGGTTGTCGGCAAATACGAGAAGGCGCCGCCGCTCCGCATGGTGGAGCATGTTCTGCGCCAGCACGTGCACATCGGAAACGGTGACAGCCCGAACCGGCCGGGCCGGTTCCCGGAAGCCCCCGACACGCTGGCGGCCGAGGGCCCCGCACGCCACACAGGAAGAGAGAGATCCCTCGGCGTTCTGCCGCTGCCGGATCGCGAAGAGAAGCACGAGGGGGCCCTGTCGACCACAGCCGTCGCACCGGGGCGGTTGCGAGGGGTGGAGTGTCCCACACGACCGGCACAGGAAGACGGCCTTCCCCCAGCGGCGATGCGCCGGAGCCTCTTCACCGGTCTCTGCCTCCTCCTCGGCATCCGAATCCGTCACGAGGCGGTCCACAAGGACCACTCGGTTCCCGCCCTGTCCGATGTCCAGGGGGCGCCAGATCACCCGGTTTTCAACCGCTTCCCCGCCTTCAGGGGCTTGACCGAGAAAGCGGAAGTCAGCCACATGATGAACGTAGTAGTGCTGGCCGCACGTGTTGCAGCTAAGGACCGGCAGCCGTATGAGGCCCTCGCCGCCCTGAGAAGCCTCCTCGGCCTCCTCGGCGGAGAGCCAGAGCTTGGAACCTGTCTCGGACGCGGGGAAGGTTACCACGGCCCCGGCCACTCCACGCACGAAGGCATGGACCACCGGCCGAAGAAGCGGCCGGCCTTCCTTCCGGGAAACCGCCCCGAGGGCCAGCCAGGCCAGCACCTCTTCCTCGGGCACGGGTCTGCCCACCTTTTCGGCGATGTCCGCCACGAGTTCCGAGATGGGACGAGGGGCTTCAAGCGCCTCCGCGATACGGTAGACGAGTTCATTGGCGGCAAGCCGGTCGTATAGAACCTCTTGCCACCGCGCGAGGTCGAGCCGCGATCCGGTGATCGATTGAAACACGCTCTGCAGGAGACGGACGGCACTCCCAGGCGGGTCGTCAGCCTCCACCTCGGCCACCGCATCGAGGACCGTGCGCAACTGCACGGCCGGATCGCCCGGCAGCGGCCCGGGCATGGTCCGCTCGGTCGCCCAAAGGTCCGGCTCGAACTCCTCTCCGACCAGGGTCACCGACTCCGCCGTCACGCCAAAGAACCGGGCTCCGAACTCCCGGCCTGCCTCGGGGCCTCGTTCGGGGTCGGCGATCGTCGCAGAGGTTGCGATGCAGACGGTCTCATCCGCCCCCCGCCCGCAGTAGGTTCGCAGTCGGCGAACCAGGCAGGCTGTCTCTGCTCCCGCGGTCCCACTGAAGGTATGCGCCTCGTCGAATACCAGGAAATCCAGGCGGGCGTTGTCAAAGAGCTCGACGTCCTGGTGCCGGGTCAGGAGCAGCTCGAGCTGCTTGACGTTGGTAAGGAGGATTCGGGGCTTCCCCTGCGCCGAGCGCATCTCTTCCCGGGACGTGCATTCCTCGGGAGGATGGACGGCATAGGCCTGCCGCTCGGTGCGAGCCCTGTCGAGCGCCCTCTGATAGTCGGCGCGAGAGGCGCTCTTCGCCAGCCGCTTTCCCGGGACGTCGGCCGCCCGCTCCGGTGTCTTGCCGATGTACATCCCGAAGGTCACCCCGGTACCGGCAAGAAGATCCCGTAGCCGGGCAAGTTGGTCCTCGGCCAGCGCATTCATGGGATAAACAAGGACAGCGACGATGCCGGCAGGTGCCCCTTCGTCCCGGAGCTTCAGGCAACGGCTGATAATCGGGTAGAGGAAGCATTCCGTCTTGCCCGACCCGGTACCCGTGGAGATCACGGTTGTGCGCCCTGCCGTGATAGCACGGATGGCCGTCTCCTGGTGGCCGTAAAGGAAGGAATGCGAAGCGAGGTTGGGAAGATGAGGGTGCAGCAGGCCTTCTTTGACCAGATCGGCCAGAGCGGCCCCCCGGCGGAACGACCGGCTCAGGCTTATATAAGGACCCTTGAGAAGGGGTGACGATCGCGTCTCCTCCAGGTTCAGGAGATGCCGCATCTGCTCGTGCAGGCCCCTGTCTGCGAAGGGGTACGTGGTGAGCTGGTAGCGGAGGAAGTCACTGACAACGTTTTCCGTGTAGGTGATCGGGTTCAGCATCAGTCTTCCAGGTCGCCAAGCACCAGCACGGCGAGCTCGTCAATTCGCGCCGGCCGGCGGTCGTTGGTCAGAAAACCATCGCAACCTCTTGCAGTTGCGGTGGCAGATCCCAGGGGCTGAGTCGAGAAAGACCCGACGCAGCCTCGAAAAAGCCTCAGCGGCCTTCATCCTGATCACCCCCTGCAACGGCGCGTACCCTGTCCGCTTCCTCCCGGGAGCGGGAAATCCACTCCTGAGCATCCGTCTCCGGCAATCCCGGGGCAGTTCATTTCTATTTTTTTCATGTCGGGTCCTTTCAGGTTTTGTCGCGGATTCCCTTCCCTGGGTTTGTCGGGCTCACGCGGCCTTTCTCAGGCCCAGAGATGGTTGAGCTCTACCTCGATCTCCTGGAAGGGCTCCGCGCGAACCTTGTCGTCTTCCGCGAAGCTGCCGAGCAAGAACCACCCCCCAGACTGAAGCCGGAAGACTTCCAGGGTCTTATTGACAGAGTCCACCATCCAAAGGTGCGGGACACCGAACTCGAGATAGACGGGCATCTTGCGCACCCTATCCATCCGGGCCGTATTGGGAGAGACAACCTCGCAAACCCAATCAGGTGTAATGTCGGTCCAGTTTCCTTCCGGCAGCGCAGGCATCCTTGTCCGTCGCCAGCCGGCCAGGTCCGGAACAAGCACATGCTGGCCAAAATGGACCTCGGGCTCAATGACAATCCACCAACCACCAGGTCCTCCTCTGCCGTATTGATACGGGCCTCTCAACTCGGCCAGCGCGGACGCAGCATTTCCGTGTCGGTACGATGGCCTCGGTGTAGCTATGAGCTCACCGTTAATGATCTCCCCGACCACGTTTTCGGGCAGCGCGCACAGATCCTCGTATGTCGCCTTCCTCGTTGCAGGCTCAGACATGGGTACCCCCCTGGCTTTCCCCCGATTATCCCAAAATACACGAAGTATTTCACCTCAGTATTTCCAGCCGCTGGACAGGCAAGGGGTCTCCCCCTTTTTTCGCGACGAGATCTGGGTGAATACGGATTAACGTTTCCTGCGCCCCCGACGGGGCTCGATCGGGTTGCCGAAAAGATCCGTGGGCAGCGGGTTCCCGAAGAGATCTGTCGGTTCTTTTGCTGGCCCGGGGGTGCTCTCCTGGTCCGCCTTTTCCTCGCGTTTGACTCCCAGAAGCTTCTCCAGACGTTCCGCATGCCGCTCGCACTCTTCCCAGGACTCCTCCGGCGTCTGTTCGAGCTGCCACGGCAGGAAACGCGGCCCCAGGCGCGCTGCCACGGGCTGAGGTTCCCTGGCGCGCTCATCGTGTCCGAGCCCGTAGTCCGCCAGCCGGACCTTGTCCGGCAGCATCCATCCTTCAGGTGACAGGTGTCGGGTCGCAGGTGTCGGGTGTCGGCTTTCATCCAAGGAAGCATCCCCGAGCGTTGATGAGTGACCGCAAAATGCGGCTATGGCGAGGTCACGGTTGCCACCCATGTCATCGATCAGGGCCTTCAGATCATGAAACGCGACCAGCGTGAGAACCGTGTGCCGCAACTCGGGGTCCTTTTCCTTGTCGACGCGCCAGAAGCCCTTGGGGTTTAGAGACCGCGTGAAATCGTCGGAGCGAAGCGGGTGTGCAGGATGGTCGCAGTCGTTGAGGATCCAGGCCAAATCGTCGAAGTCGAGGCCGTAGAGTTCGGTTACGACCGCATCGAGTATACATCGGAGGCGGAGACGTTCGTGGGGTGTGATGGCCCAAAGCTGCCGCCACCGGCGTTGCATGGCTGTGGGGGAGTAACCGCACCACGCCTTGGCAAAAGCCTTTCCCACGGCACAAAGTTGAAGTGCGGAGGCAGAAAGCGTTTCGTCCAGGTTGCCCCCAACGGTGGAGCGGTTCGGTATCCCCGTCTCCTCCACAATGAAGTAGTTTAGGGTGATGCCACCCAAGCGGGAGCGCAATTGGTAGTCGTATGCAAAGCTATTCAAAACACAGCACACAAGCGTTGAGGAGGCGAAATCCCCTGCCATCAGGACCGGAACCTTGTTGCCGCATGGGGCGTCGGTTATCAATGTGATGATCATCGTTCGCTGGTTTGTCGCAGAAGTCACGTCCATGAAACCGAGCTTGGCGCCCGCGACACCTCCGGAAATACTCTCAATGTCGGTCGGTCTGTAGTATTCGGAAAGCGCCATGAGAAACTGTGGCTCGATGACCTTCTTCTCCCACGGGATTTCACGCCAGACGGCGCTGCGGCCTTTGCCGCTCACCCAGCCCTTTTCACTGAAGTCGAACTGGCCGATCATGCGGCCTTCGTAAAGCGGCAGGGCGATGTCCTCGATCTCGCTCAGCTTGATTCCTGCGGTGCCGTCTGGCGAGAGAACCAGGTCGCGGGGCCGTTTGAGGATGGATTGCGGGCCATCGTACGGTTGCCACTTGCCCTTGAGCCACATGCCGTACTCGCATGCCCGGTAGCCTTTTGCCTCCCACTGGGGGCGGGGCGGGAAGAGCTTGGAGTCGTTCGTCATGTGGAACTCCGTGGCGTACCGGATGCCCCAGCCTTCGGGGCCGTCATCCCCGAGGAGCACGGAGTTGCGGTAGATCTTCTCCAGGACTTCGAGGTCCCGGGTGGAGCGGATTTCCAGGATGGCGCTCGACCTTGGGCTGAATTGGTCGACACGGTCCCGGGGGTAGGAGAGCACGTGGCGTTCCGCTTCCTGCCAGTCCTCAAGCGAGCGGTGCATGAAGGCGGTGCGTATGGCATCGGTACGTCCACCCTTACGGACAATGATCGGATTGAATTTGAAAGAACGGTGGATATCAAAGATCCCTTCCCGGTTCTCGAAACCAAACAGCCATTCCCACTGATTCCGGTTGAGAAAGAGTTTGCGGAGGTCTGTGGAGCCTTTATCCGTGTAAAGCCCGGAGGGAACGAGCAGGCCGAGGAGACCACCTTCGCGCAGGAGGGCATGCGCCGTCTCGCAGAACATCTTGTAGGTGTTGATGTCCGCGGAGCCCTGGTGCCGGAAGGGATGCTCGGGGTCGGCGTAGCCCTTGCGGCCTGCTCGTTGGTTCTGCCAGACCTCGTGCAGGGTCTGGTTTTCGGTTGACGATCGGGAAAACGAGAACCGGTCCCCGTCATCCGCGCCGTCGCCGAAGGGGGAGGCGGTGAACTTGTTCCAACCCGAGAATGACTTGAAGCGGGCGCAGTAGGAAAGCCAGCCGTGTTCGGCGCTCGCGTCATGCTCGAAGAGATCCCTCTGACGGCGCAGGGCCTCCTGCTTGCCGTAGGCGCGGTACAGGGGGTCGAGGTTCGAGAAGAACTCCTTGGAGCTTGGTTTCTGGATTTCCCAGGGCGGGTTGCCGATCACGGCGTCAAAGCCGGAGCCTGACCCGGTGAAGACATCCGGAAACTCAATCTCCCAGTGGAAGAAGCGATATTCGTCACGTACGTTGGCCATGACGGCCCGCGCCGGGGTCGGCGGGTCGTGAAGGTTCTTTGGCGTAGGAATGAGATCGAGCCTGTCTCCAGGCCAGAACCAGATGGCGCACCAGGTGTCGAAAGCCTCCCGAAGCCGCTCAAGGGCAGGGTTGTGAGCGATCTTCTCCTTGTAGATCTGTTCACGGCGCTCGGCCTCGTGGACCGGGAGGTCGTGAAGTTCCTGGAAGGCCGCGAGTGCCTCATTGTGGATCCCCTGGGCTGTGTATCCGTCTCGCATGAAGGGGAAAACGCCTTCAAGGCGGGCCTCGATCCAGTGGCGCATCTCGGGTTTGATCACGTCGTCTTTCAATTCCCTCCAGCGTTGCGTCCAGACGTCGCCTGACCGTTGGGCCTGACCCTTGTTCCGGCCTCTTTGGGCCGTGTGCTCGCGGTAATGATGCACGAAGCGGTCGTGGTTCTTGTCTCCGGCGTCGTCACGTTTGAACGCCATGACCGGGTAATCCTGGAAGCGGTCGAACCAGCAGCCCACGAGCGAGTTGCCGCAACGGAGCTTGTGGTCGAGAAATCCGAACGGGAGACTGCGGTCCATGGTTTCGACCCACAGGGCCAGGCGGGCCAGCTCCACGGCCAATGGATCGATGTCCACCCCGTAGATGCAGCGTTCGACCACGTGCCGCTTGAGCCGTGCACGCAGGCGCTCCTCGAACTCCGGGTGCTCCAGCGGGACCGGAAGCGTCTCCTGCGAGGGATGTTCAAGGGGCAACCCGTCCGCAAGCTTGCAAACGGTGCGTTCCGGCCCGGGGCCGAACCGCTTGTGGTGATTCAGGCTCGTGACCAGGGCATCGGTCAGAAACCGCAGGGCCGCCACCAGGAACGAGCCCGAGCCCATGGCCGGGTCGCATACCTTCAAGGCCAGGATAGCTTCGGGGGGCTTGGGTGTCAGGTGGCGGGTGTCAGGTGTCAGGTTTTGGTTTTGGTTCGCAGCGAGGTGGTCAGGGCATTGAGCATCTTCCCGACACCCGACACCTGACACCTCATAACACAGCGGCTCCAGCGTGCGCCAGGCGGTCGGGACCGCGAGCTGGGGGCGGGTGTAGAAGGTTCCGGCGCCCTTTCGCGTTCCGCCCCACCGGACCAGGTACCACTGGCCGGGCAGGACCAGCCGGTAGAGAGATTGCGCCTTTCGGGACACCTCCTCTTCCCAGCGTTGGCGAACCTGCGGATCTGCATCGGACCGGGGATAAGGTACGAGTTTGGCCTCCTTGACAGCCTTGACCGCCCAGATCTCGGCACGTTCCTTGAGTTCGCGGGAGAGATCCCAAGGCTGCAAGGGCCCTGCCGGGGACGCAGGAGGAATCTCCCCGGGCGGCTGGGATTCTCCTCCTTCTTCAGCGTCTGCCTCGGTGGAATCCGCCGGCGGGATTTCCTCCTCGGCCAGGTCATCCCCGGCTTCCCCGGCCTCGGATTCCTCCCCGTCAACCTCCCTCGCACTATCCTCCTCGGCCGTTTCTTCGGAAGAATCCGTTTCCTCTTCGGCCGCGAGCTTCTTGGTGCTCTTCTTGAGCTTGCCGATGAGTTCCGCGAGCCTCCTGGGCGCCATCTCCTGCTCGAGCCGCGAGAGCGGTAAAGCCGGCTCGTCGCCCAGCCGGAGGAAGACGATGGCGTCGTCTTCAGGGGCCCGGTGCAGCTCGAAGTCGAGCAGCCCTTCGTACAGGATGCCGATGTACTCGGAGGAGAGGTCCGAGAAGTCCACCGGCGAAGGCACCCAGGCACTCGAGCGGCCCTGACGCACCTTCACCTTGCTCACGCAAAGAAGCTCGAGGATCTGGTCGATGGCGGCGTCCGTGGGCGTATTGGCCGGGTCCTCGAATGCCGCCAGGGCGCGGAGCACCGGGTCACTGGAACCGCGGGCGCCCGGGGCGAAAAGCCCGCCGCCGTAACGGGGAATGGGCAGGGCCTGGTGAGGAGAGCCTTGGTGGATCAGGCGAAAGAGGGAGAGCAGGCGGGGCCAGGCGCCGTGAACGTAACGGAGCCGCTCCGCACGTCCGCCGGCAAGACGCGCAAGTTGCTCCCGCAATCCCTGGATGCCGTAACACTGATGGTAGATGACGTTCTCCCTGGGCAGAAGGTCACGCGCCTCAGCAAAAAGCACGACCACACAGCGCATGATGAGGCGCGTGGCCGCAATGTAGATATCCCGGCGTGAAACCCTGCCTTCTCCGGGCCGGTCGATAGCGGCGAGCACGGCGCCGGACTCCTGGATGAGCTTCTCCACAGCCAGCCGCACGCGCTCTCCGAGGGCAGCGGAAAGCTCGGCCTGGACTCGCCGGGAGGCCTGAATGGCAGCCAGAAGCTTGGGAGGCTCCCCGGGCTTGGGCGGGAGAAGCGCAGCTTCCCCGAGCAGAATCCGCAGGGCCGATACCTGGGGGCCCGGCTCCCCTTCCTCGAACCAGAGGTCCGTGTCCCATTCGCACCAGGCGTCATAGTCCGGCCCGGCGTGGATGAGCCGCCATTGCCTCGCGTTCGTGAGAAGAGCGAGCCTTTCCCCGGAGCGCCGCAGCCACTCCGTCACCCGGGAGACCGGCCGCTTGCCCCGCCCCACACCCAGGCGGCCTTCTTCGCCGTACCGGCCGCCGGCCATCGTAACGTCCGCGACGAAAACCGGGAAGACAAAATCGTCCGTAGGCCGCCACACACGACGGGGTTTTACGACCTCGCCGGTGACGACCTTCCGGGACCAGCGAGGCTCCACCTCACTGCCCTTGGTCCATCCGCCGTGGTTGAGTCCGACCACCTCCTCCAGGACCGTATCGAGAAAAGCGCCCACGTGCCTGGTTTCGCCCTCACGAACGCGCAGCACGTCCCGGCGCAGGCGGTCGGCAAGATGCGGCGCCAGCCTGGGGCAGTCCAGCGGCAGAAACTCGGGGATTCGAGCCGGGGCGATGAGCATCCCGCCGTGTTTGAGGGAGGTCCACCAGCTCGGCGCCTCAAAGGCGGAAGACCGCGTCATCGGGGCTCCTCCGCCGGCAGTCGGATCTCCACGCCGACCGGATAGACCTGGGCGTCTCCCCGCAGCCTGTACCGTCCGGGCAGCAGGCGCTCGAGCACGCGGGTCTGCTCCTCGCGCAGTTGGCCCAGAAGCTCCTCGTACTGGTGCCTGCGCCGGCTGAGTTCCTCTTCCAGATTCTGGAGCTCGGCCTCCATCTGTCTCTGAAATTCGGCAAAGAGCTCTTCCTGCCGCATCATGGCCAGGAGCCGGTCGCGCTCCCGTTCGAGCTTCTGAATCGTGGTCTCCCGCATGGCCTGCTCCACTTCCCTGATCCGGTGCCGGAACTTCTCCCGTTCTTCTGCGAGAGCCGCCTTTGCGGTGGACGTCAGGTGCTTTTCAATCCTTCCGGTGGTTTCCCCGGCAATCGCCTTTACCAGGTCCTTGATCTCCTGTTCCGCCTCCAACCAGACGGCCGAAGCCCTGCGCAGAGCCTCCTCGTCCAGGGCCCTGGTCGAACAGGAATCGTCACCCGGCGGAACATACGGCAGAGGGTCTCCGAGAGAGCCGGAGCGCACCGGCAGCCGCAGGGTGCGGACCCAATGGTGGACCGGCTCGCGGAGCTCGTTCACGGCGAGTTCCTCGACCGTCAGCAGAATAAGAGCATCCGCTCGGTCAGGGACCTTGCCGAAACGCACCGTCCAGCGGCTGGCCTGGGCCCCTTTGCCGCCCCCGGAAAACCTGGCCCTTGCAAAGAGGTTGAGTGCCTGCCGGAACAGGGGGTGCCCGAGATGGAGGAGAACCGTGTCCTTCGAGGGCTTGAAAACCGGCCTTTTCCCGATGAATTGAACAAAGTGCGCCGGGTCGAAAATCAGGGCGGGCAGAGCGCCCATCTTCGCCGCAGCAGAGCCCCTGGAAAGCCCTGAGCCCCGCCTGCCACGGTCAAGCCGGAGCGACTCGTCAATCACGTCCTTCCACTGCGGCGGCAGAGGATGTCGCAGACGAAAGCGGCCCTTGACGTCCGGCCCATCGAGCCGCGGCCGCTCGAAATTCACGCCCAGTGCAACATCGAGAGTGCTTTTCAGGGTTTCCGGTGAAAAGTCGATATGACGGCAGAATTCGGCGAGCCTTTCGGCATCTTGAACCCCAAGCCCGACTGGGGCCTTAGTCGGGATCTGCGCTCTGCCCTTGGCCCGACCGATGGCTGCGTCGAGGCTGGACGTGACGTGGTCGGGATCCTTCAGATCCATGAATCTCATCTGAAAGGCGGCATCGAAGATCTCCCCCATGGAGCCCAGATCTTCCCGGATGGCATGCGCCTTTCCGACCACATGGGCAAGGAACTTCATGTCCGCATCGTCATCGCTCACAAAATGGAAGACGGTGACGTCTCGGGCCTGGCCGTGGCGGTCCAGCCGGCCGTTCCGCTGCTCCAGCCGGGCCGGGTTCCACGGGACGTCGAAGTGCACGAGCAGACGCGCGGTCTCCTGCAGGTTCATCCCCTCGGAGGCCGCATCCGTTGCCAGAAGCACGCGAACGGGGTCGTCCGGGTCATTGAACGCCTTCGTCACGGCATCCCGGTCGCAGTCCTCTCCGCCAAACAGGACGCGGATCGTATCCTGGTGGTCCCTGAATTCCGCGCGGAGTCTTCGCTCCAGGTAGTCCAACGTCGTCTTGTATTCGGTGAAGACGATAAGCCGTTCGCCCTGCTGCCAATCCTTTCCCTGGCGCAACCGTTGTTTGATCAGCCCGAGCAGTCGGTCCCATCGCGCGTCTTCCACGGGTGTCGCCAGATCCAGGCCTTCCCCGGAGAAGCCCAGCTCGGCCAGTGCCGCATCCAGAGAGGCGATCTCTGCACTCAGCCGCTTGCCAAGCGGCTTCAGCCAGGCGCCTGCCGTGCGGCTCGCATGACGGATCCGGCCGACCCTTTCGTAGTCGTCATCGATGTCCTGCTCGCTCGCGCGATGGGCGGCGGAAAGTTCCGCGGGACTGGCCGCCTCGGATTCCTTCAAGCCCTCCTTGAACCGGATCCAGGAGTCCGCAAAGGCAGCCGGACAAGAAAGAAGTCGTTTATTGAGCACTTCCACGGCGAACCCGCCGGCAAGCTGCTCCGCCCGGCGGGAAGACGCGATGGCCGATTTCACGGCTTTTCGGAACTCCAGAAAGGCGCCGGCCAAACCCCTCTCTCGAGGCCCGAAAAACAGGGGAAGGGGCTCCAGAAACCGGTCCGCGAATCTTTCCGGCCGACCCCGCCTCTGGTCCAGGGCATTGACCTCGCGTTTCAACCGGCGGACCACGACCTCTTCCACGCGCTCGCGCTCCTTCTCCGTGAACTCCGGCGTACGCGTGAACCGCACCGGATCGAGAAGCTCGAGAAGTCCCGAGAAGCAGCGGGTGTGTCCGTTGTGAGGAGTGGCGGTCAGAAAGAGCTTGTGCTCGAACCAGGGGCTGATGATCCTGAGCATTCTGCAGAGATCACTGTCATCACCGAAATTCGAGGGCATCAGGTTGTGCGCCTCATCCACAATGACGAGGTCCCACGGCAGCAGCGAAGACCCCTCGGGCTGGCTGCAGGCTGCGCGGAACTGCTCCAGGACGTCCGGCTGTTTCAAGTAGTGATAAGAGGCGACAATCTTGGGGAACGTGCGCCACGGGTTGGCATCCAGTCCGAGACGTTTCTGAAGGGCATGGGTTTCCGGGCGGTCGACCACGTCGAACGTCAGCGCGAACTTGTCCCGCATCTCCTGCTGCCACTGCTGCCGGAGAGAGGCCGGGCAAAGGATAAGAACACGTCTCACCCGACGGCGGATAAGGAGCTCGGTCAGGATCAGGCCGGCCTCGATGGTCTTGCCGAGCCCCACGTCGTCCGCAAGGAGCAGGGAGATGCGAGGCATCCTGAGCGCCTTGAGCAGCGGAACGAGCTGAAAATCCTCGACCTGGACTGCGCCGTAGACAGGCGAGGCGATCGGAAGTTCAGGATTTGAGCCGACGCCGTCAGGAGCCAGTAGCGGTGTGACGGCCGACCAGCGGCAGGCGCGAACCAGGGCGTCGTAGTCCTCGGGCGGCATCGGGGGCTCTTCGCCCACGCGCGGAAGGGCGGCAGGCTCCCGGAGGGTCGCATTGTGCTCGCGCTCCCAGAGGAGGGTCTCTTCGGGCTGGCCGTCCGCGTCCGTGTACTCAACGTGCACCAGGTGCAGGCGGCCTTCCGTCGTCGCGTCGTACGGCTCGACCGAGGTGATCAGCCCCCTGCGGTTGCGCACCGTGGCGAGCATGCCAACCCGGGGGGTAGGCTCCGTCTTTGCCATTCGCTGGGTCAAGCCTGTCACCTCGTCCGACTACGCTTCAAGCAATACAGGCAAATCCACGAGAAGTTGCCAAACTTAGGATGAGGCACCCTGACTCGCCTTCAATCAAGAAGAGTTAGTTTCTGCCTGCAGACGCCCCCCTGAGAAACGCCGCAAGAACTCACGACCACTGCTCCAGAGGTCCAACTCACGGACCCTCGACAAACCAGCAGCATTTCCTCCCCACATCGAGAAGGTCAAGGTGCATCCTCCCTTACCTCCGGGTCACACTCCGAGAGCCAGCTCAGAGTCGGTTCAAAGGGTACAGAGTTCAAAGCCTCAGTCCTTCGCAGGACCTCCCCGAGTTGACTCAGATAGAGTGAGGGCTGACAGAATTGACTTGCTTCACTCACCGGAATGTCCTTTTTCCTCCACGCCTCATCGACCAACTCAGCGAGTCGTTTCGGGTTAATCAGGACGTTCTGCGGTAACCCATCCAACCCCAGGTCGTTCGCCTTCATCTTTGCTCGCGTACTGTATTTTCTGAGGACCGCGGCCAACAGCATATCGAATTTATACCCACCCCAGGTGATGAGCTTCGTCCCCTGCCGCATCCATTGGCGAGGATTATGGCCTGCCAACTCAGCTATTGCCCACACCAGGCGTCTCGACAATCCGCCTTTACCCCTCGTGGAAGGCAAACGCGCGAGAAGGCCCCGCTGCTCCCTGCCGAGCTTTTCAAGGTAAACATCTCCGGAAGCGGATGCCCTCACTCTTTTGAGTTCCCCGCCAAGGAAGACACTGCCAGCTCCCATTTCAGAGTCCGCGAACGCCAGAGTTTCTCCTGACGACGCATCCAGCAATGGGCGGCCTGTTCCACCGACGATCACGCTGTGAATCGCGCGTCTCTCGCATTCATCCGTCAGTTCATCATTGGGGATGATTGAAAAACATAATAAGATACTTGAAGCATTATGCTCTAACTACTTAATATTGCAATTTTAGTTACTTTCTATGCCTGATTTCCATTTGAGCCGTTTCCCGTTCGACGGAAGAATGCCTCTGAAGCTGTCTCGCAACGGAATCTATCCGATCGTAGCGCTTCCGACACCAGGGGTCTTGTTTTTCAATGGCGCCGAGACGGACTGATGAGTGTAAGTGCGCGGTACTCTTATCGCACTTATTTATTATTGGCATACTTTCCAATATGCCCCCTTCCTCGGCAAGCAGCCGCTCGATCAGGCCATGAAAGAACGGGGTAGAGATCGGAAAGGTCGTGCGGAGGAAGTCCTCCACTCCCTGCCTAACCTGGTGAGCAAGGACCGAAGGAATCATGCACCGCCCTTATTCGGAGTCAGCGCTTGCTCGCATGGAGGATCGTGATCCCGACCATCTCGTCGTCCTCGTAGCGGACGATGATATCGTCGTCGGTGAGTTCGCTGTCCGTGGCATGGCTGGGTTTCTTGAAATTGATGTAAAGTACATCCGCCTCCGCGTCGTAAGAGGACCATAGATATCTTTGCGGCGCGGAGCGAACCGCCGGGATGAGCTTTAGGTATTCTTCTACTCCTTCAAGGGCCATAACTGCCTCCTGCGATCCAGGGACTGGGTCCTGGTGGTTGTAAATGCGGTAATGATAAAGCCGTCGTCTCCCTCCTCACGGTATACGACCACGAGGTATCTTCCAGGCAGGATCTCCCGCAGGGCCAGATGTTCGCCTGCTCGGCCCGCAACGATTCGCGCCGGGGTCCCAACCGTTTCGAGAACATCCAATCTTCTTCCTGCGAGCTCGCAGTGCTCCTCGGTGATATGAAGCCACCGCTCGTCCGTGAGGCGGATGGGAACCTTGTTCACGGAGACAACCGTCTCGGTCACGCCGTGCTCCTCTTGGCCAAGATTATACCGCCGCAATCACAAGAAAAGTAAGAAGTGAGGCTTCTTGTCCTTCATCGTCCTTCCGGATACACGCCGACGGCTCATCACATCGTCATTCCGCACATCTGCTTGCGCCTCGTCATTCCGGCGAAAGCCGGAATACACAGGTGGCGCCTTGTCTGGATTCCGGGTCAAGCCCGGAATGACGGAGGCGGCGAAAGGTCTCGGCCCGTCATTTCGGAGGAGCCTGCCAAGCAGGCGACGTCCGGAATCCAGTCCCGCGTATCTTCGTTGTCATTCCGGCGAAAGCCGGAATCCAGTCCGAGCGTCGCCCTGGATTCCGGATCTCGCTTGCTCCGCAAGCTCGTCCGGAATGACGGGACTGTTCCATTCTCGTCATCCCGGCCAAGGACGCGCCAGCGGCCGCGAGCCGGGATCCAGTCCATCCTTCCTGGATTCCGGCTCGCCCCCGGACCGAGTCCGGGGGCGTCCGGAATGACGGGTATTTGATTCACCTCCCGGGTTCTAACTTCTCCATCGCTGTGTTTGTCCCGAACACGAAGATCGGCCGAAACCCCTTTCCTCACCTCCGCCGCGTGAACTCGGCCCAGACGACCTCGTAGTCACGCTCCCGGTCGCAGCGGTCAAAGGGGGCCTCGTACACGATCTTTCGCTCCCTGGGGCCGCCGGGGAGGGTGTCGTCCATGACGGTTCTTTCCACCGTGCCCCTCTCCATGCCCTTTATATCCTCCCATTCCGGCCGGGAGAAGCCCACTCCCGGCAGGCCCTTGCTCGGGGTGAAGACGATCCTGCCGTTCCGGTCGTACCAGGTGTCCTGCTCGTACTGCCTCAATACCGGGAACTGGATGCGGTAGATGGTCCTGAGTTCCTCCAGGGTCAAGCCCAGGTCCATGGCCGCTCGATGCCCGATGTAGAGATTCTCGTCCGTGGGCGGGGTTTGCCTGAGGAGGCTTTCCATATAGACCAGGGACGCCTGGTAGGAACTCGAGGGTCCTGCACCAGTTTCGTATCGACAGGGTCCAGGACCTCCATGGATCTCTCGATCTCGTCCAGGAAGACGGCCTCGCGGCCCCGCACAAGTTCGGAAATGCCCACCACCCGGACGGCCTGGCCGCCCGTCGAGGTAAGGTCCACCCGGCGCACCAGCCATTCCGCATCGCGGACTACGATTCTGGCCCCGGGGGCCAGAATCCGCGGAGGCGGGCGGGGCCGGCCTGATTGCTGAGATGAAACGGAGCCGGCCGTACCGGCATCAATGGTTCCAACGGTCTCTGGTCCGGCCAAGGTTCTGGGACCTCCATCTATTCCGGCCGAGGAATACCATCTCCGGCTTCTCGGCGCAATGCGTAGGGAATCATGCCAGGGTTGCGGATAGCCTTCCCGGATTCCGGACAACCTCCTCTGCGGAAAAGGCCTTCCACCCCGCAGACACGAAGGCATCGCAAGACCGCCCTTCCAGCACCGCAACCCTGCGGGCGGGCCATGCGAGTTCCGCCTCTGAAAGGACCGCCCCCTGATCGTCCACCAGTTCGAAGCCGACTTCGGGTAAAGGCAGGCCGGCAACGACGAGTCTTCGGATGGCTTCCCTGAGCCTGTGATCTTGGACCAAGTCAAGCGCGTCCCGGTCGGCAGGCAGGGGCCGTCCCGAAGATTCCATCGACTCCCGGCGCCCGAGGGCACGCTCCAGGAAGCGCTTGGCCGTGCCGCGCTCGAGGCGGCTGTGCATGCGCTGGTTCGCGAAGGTCCTGAGACACTCGTAGCAGCTCGTGGTCTCCTCGCAGGAACAGGACGCCACGCGGCTCAGGGCATGACGAAGCGACAGCCCCAAATGCTCATGGATGCGCACCACGTGCCCGGCCCCCCCAGGCACCGTATCGAACAGGAACACGGACTGGCCCCCGCCGCCGACCGGCCGGAGCGTGACGTCGAGATCGTCTCTCTTCACCCCCAGCGCCGAGGTGGCCCCCTCGAGGATGGCGTAAGCAACGGACCACCAGGGATGGCCGTCGCGGACCAGGGGCGAATGGAGTCGCAGTTCGAGCACATCCGTGATGAAATCATGGCCCAGGTCGACCGGCGCGGTGAGCCTGGCGCGACAGTTTCCTCCCCAGGGGCGAGGGTGCTCCCGTTCGGTTCTCAGACTTTTCCCGGCGAGCGGCTCGGCAAAGCCGCACTCCTGGCAGAAACGGAATCCCCTCCGAGCCTTGCCCATGTTGATGCTCACCAGCCGGGCGGGTTGAGGCCGGCCCACAAGGACGCCGTTCCACATCTCCACGAACTCGAAGGGCTCTTTGGCAAGGTAATCGGCAAAGGCGATCCGCGTGGCGTACTGCCGGCCCGGCCGCCGGGTCGTGGCCTTTGGGGGAGCCTGCTTGCTCGTGACGAACCCGAACTCGGGCCGGACATACCGGCCCTGGTGGGCCTTCTGGTGCGATTGCCCGCAATAGCTGCAATTGCCGGCGGCGGCGCCCGGCTTCAGGATCTGGATCGCCCCGCATGCGCAGTGGGCGTAACCGATTTCCTCCAGGCTGCGCTGGGGCATAACCTTCAAGCCCACGCTCAGCCAGACAGCGCCGCCCGCCACCACCTCGGAGCCCGGCGCGTATTCGGCGATCGCGAGTTTGAGATCCCGCGACAGCTCGAGCCCGATGTCGTCCAACTGGGCCCCCTCGCCGCTCCGGCCGATCCTTCCGATTGCCTCCGGGTGAATATTGAGGTTGACCACGTCCACCGGAAAGCCGTACTTGGGAAAGAGGCCCCGATTGGCCAGGACGCCGAGCAGATGCCGGGTTTCGATGGTTTTTCGGATCCGTTGATAGAGCCGGGCCCTGTCGTGTCTGGCCCCTTTCGAGGCCTTCTCCTCCTCCGAGCGATAGTAGTCGCAATCGTGCCGGTATTCTTCCAGGGCCGTTTTGAGCGAGAAGTGGGAGCCTTCCAGGAACTCGGCCGCCCATGCCCAATCCTTGATTCCAAGGGGCCCGTGGAGCTCGAGAGGTACGATGCGTAGCAGCCCCTCGAAAAGCGGCTCAGGCCGTCCCCGGAGAAAGGCCTCCAGGGCGGTCACGTATTCCGCGTTTCCTCCCTCAGCGCCGAACAGGTCTGATATCCTCCCGTTTCCAAAGGCCCTCGGCTCCTTCTGAAAAAAGGCTCCCAGGGCCGTCGCGTACACATGGCGCCGGACGATGCGCTCGTTGTCGATCCGGAAGGCAGGGGGACGGACGCGGCCTGAGATCATTCGCATGGGCTGGTTGTAATGCGTCAGATCGTGTGAGCGGCGCTGGGCATAGGTGACCACGAAGGCGGCGGCCCCCGAACGCCGGCCCGCCCGCCCGGCCCGTTGGGCGTAGTTGGCCGGGGTGGGCGGCACGTTGCGCATGAGAATCGTCTCGAGTTCTCCCAGGTCGACGCCCAGCTCGAAGGTGGTCGAGCAGCTCAGCACATCGATACCGCCCACGTAGAACAGATTCTGGAAAGAGGCGGCGGTCAGGGAATCGAGCTGTGCCGTGTGCTCCCGGGCGACCATCCAAAGGTCAAGAAAGTCCTGGTAGCGGGCCCGGTAGTGATCGGAGCGATCCGGGAATTCGCCCGGCTGTTCGATTTCCAAGGTGCCGTCACAGCAATAGGTCGGGCACACCCCGGAGATGCTGTGATAGGTTCGCAGACCGCAACGGCTGCAGCGGTAGGCCCGGCCGAGGCACTTCGGCGGAACGAGGACCCAGCCCCGCCGGGCCAGCTGAAACAAGGTTCCCCGCTGCGGGTCCGTGGAATTGCGGTCGAAGTAATGGCTGAGGACAGGCAGATTGTCCGTGGTCAGGTACCTTTCGACGAGCTGTGCCAGAAAGTTTCTCAGGTACTGGTCATCAAAGGGCAGACCCCTTTTCCGAGCCAGCCGCTTCAAATAGTCCATGCGCGTGTTCGAGGAAGCGGCGTTCTGCGGCACCCAGGCAATCGTCCTCCTGTCCTTGGGCGCCCGTTTGAGGGCCACCGAAACGTCGGCCCTTGCCGGAGCGAAAACCTCGTCGTCCCTCTCCAGTCCCTGCGGAAGGCTCAGCACATAAGCATCTCGGAGGGTGTCCAGAAGAACCTGTATGAGCGTCCATGCCTCCTCTTCGCTCAGATTCCAGGGCGGCTTCAGAAGCGGCGGCGGCACGCGAACCTGCGAGAAGCGATTGAGGACGAAATCCACGGCCCCCAGCTCCTCCAGGCTTCGGCGGTCTTTGGAGGCATGCAGGATCTCGCCCACGACCCATCGCCAGGCCTCTGTTCGAATCACTTCCGGTCCGGCCGTCTCCCCCAGCCAATTCTTTTCCTTGATCAGCCGGGAAATACGCAAAGCGAGGTCTTCCAACGGAATCGGTTCCGTGTCGTTCTCCACGCAGGAGAGGAGCACGTGGCGCCGGAGCGTGGTGCGATAGACGCTTTCCAGATAGGGGGCGAAGTAAGCCGCATCCGCGCGGCTGTCCGAGAAGGTCAGGATCTTCTTCTTTTCCGCGTGGTCATGAACATAAGGCTCGTTGGTGCTCTGGAAGAGCGTAGTGGCCGTCTCGGCCACCGGTTCATCCGGGCCTGTGTAGACTGTTTGTAAAACATCTCGGTGCAAAGAGCGTGAGCCGCAGGAGGGGCACAACTTCAAATCCATACCACGCGAGGGGATCCTCACCACGTCGATGGTTTCGGCCTTCTCCCCGCATTTGCATTCGCGTTCCCTCTTTGGTTCGGTGAGGGCGCCGCAGCCAAGGCAGAGTTTGAGCCGTCGAAGTTCCGTCTCGCTGTCCTCCGTATCTCCCTGCTGGTCCACAAGCTCGTCCTCGTTGAGCTGCGGAATCCCTTCGGCGCGAAAGGAGAGAAAGACGCGCTGCCTCTTCAGGTCGTCGTAATCGACGAGCATCTCCTGGGTGGGGTCCTCGCTGGTCACACATGCCATCCCGTCAGCCTCCATCACCAGGGACCCCACCAGGATCTCCTCGCCGCAGCGGCGACAGACACCGATCTCGAAAACCCTTGAATCAGGATGCTCCGGACATGTCGTGCGCCGTTCCAGAAAGAGTCGGGGACCTCCGCCTTGGTGCTCCTGTAAACAGACAAAGCACCCCTCCATGGAACGCAAGAAAAGGTGATACCGCGTTGTGAGCAAGGGCGGCTCACCGCTGGCAGGCACAGCCGCAGTCGCGACCGCAAGCAGGCTCAGCAGCGCCCGACGGCGCTCATCGTGGCGCAATTCCGGCTCCGGAAATACAAGACTGAGTATATCCTCCGCCTCCCGGGCACCGGCACTGCATACGTCTTTCAGCAGGGTGACCCTTCGGTCGCCCCGGAGAAGCTCGTAGAAGGCCTCGGAGAGTGGGAAGGGGGCCTCTGCGACCCCATCGGTCTGAGAAACGGGCGAAGAGGATGGACCCCAATCCCACTCCTCTGCGTCCTTATCGGTCGGTGTAGGGCATGCATGTGTCCGGCCCCTGCTGGATGCGGCGTCTGTGGCCCGGTCCAGGACTCTCGACTGCACGGCTTCGGGGATCCCGTTTTCCGGATCCTTGATCCGTCCCTCGAGTCTTTTCATGGCGGCGGCGGCAGGGAGACCCGCGATTTCTTCCATTTCCCGGTATAGCCGGGGCGGCAGAGGCCCCCATTCCCGCCTTGGCCGCGAATGGGGTATGCGCACGTCTTGCACCACGTCCTGGGGCTCGCCATCGGGGTTGTACGTAAATGGCTCGTCAAAAAGCTTTGAGGCGAACTCGGCAATATCGGGCAGATCCCGCCCGCCTCCCAGGGTGGCGCTTGTCCCTATGCACTGAAGGCAGCCACTGGCGGTGAAGCCCACGCGCTGCTTCAGCCGCCGGAGGAGCATCGCGATTTCTGTCCCCTTCGCCCCATCGTAGGTGTGGACCTCATCGAGAACCAGAAAGCGCAGCAACTCCGATGCGCCCGATTCGAAAAAGACGCTGTCTCGCGGCCGGACCAACAGGTACTCGAGCATGGCGAAGTTGGTGATAAGGATATGAGGAGGCGACGCCCACATCTCCTCACGGCTCTTCAGTTCATTCCGGATGTCAGGTTCCTTGGGCCAGGTCTGCCGGAAGCGGCCCAACCCTTGTTCCCTTTCGGTCGGCGTGTCCCCGATGTAGCGCCCGAAGGTAACCTCCGGGCAATTGCGGAGGAGGTGCCTGATTCGCTTCAGCTGGTCGTTCGCCAGGGCGTTCATCGGGTACACGAGCAGGGCACGGATGCCGTGGCTTAGGCCGCCTTTCCGGGCCTGTTCCGAGAGCACATGGTTCACGATGGGGAGCAGATACGCCTCTGTCTTGCCGCTTCCCGTTCCGGTGGCGACGATCACATTGCGGCCTGCCTGCACCTTTTCGATGGCGCGCTGCTGATGCAGATACAGAGGCCGGTCCGGAAGGAGCGTCTCCGCAGGGATTCGAAACAGGACATGCCCCAGAACTCCCCGCTCAATCAATCCGCGAACCGTCTCTCCCGGCTTGAACGGCGGGTTCATCTCGACATAGGGGCCGCGGAAAAGGCGCCTTTCCCGCGCGAGCAGCGCGCTGAATTGTTCGCGCAAGTGAGGATTCTTGAAAAAGAACCTGCTACGCAGGTAACTGCTGTAGTTTTCCGTCAGATCCTTGGTCAGCCGCGCCGGGTCCAGCTGCATCGCGTCTTCTCCTTGAAAGAAAGAGCGCCTCCAGCAGGCACGTCATGATGAGGTCGTGTGTCAACAGCTCCGGTGTCAGACGGTTCAGGGTTGAGGCAAGATCTTCAAGCCTATTTTCGGACAGGGAGAAAGGCAGGATTCGGCCCATGCCTTTCCACACGAGGCCCACCGCGACAGCGAGGCTCAAAAAGTGAACTCCATAGAGGGGTTCCCTAATCGTATTGGGAAACCACCTGCGCTTGAGCTCTTCATGAATCAGCCATTCACGAATCTTGATCCGTCGGCCCTCCTGCTGTTGAAAATCCCGGAACTGCTCGAACTCTCGAAAAAGGCCAAGCGCATCCGCAGCACAGAGCTCGGTCAATTCGTCGCGGCACATAGGTTCCGAAGCTGCCCGGATGCACCAACGGAAGCAAGCGTCCCGAAAGGCCTGGGGTCCAACCGCGCCTCTGGGCAACGGGGGGATGCTGGAACGAATGCTCTCGAGACGTCTACCGTCATTCCTGCGGACAATGTCGATAAATACGGGCTCCGGGTGCCCGTGGAGGGAACCGCTGCCGTCGGGGTAGAAAAACGTCCAACTGACTTCGGAAGGATCCATGTCACTCAGTCCGATCAATGCTTCGGGCAATGGGGCGGAATCTTGAGCCTCAAATCGCAGACGGCCGGAACCGTCCCTTTCCACAAGAACGAGGCGATCCTTGAACTCGCCCGGGCTGCTCCCCTTGAGTTCTAGCGCTATCCCGCGATCGAGCCGCATCAGCTCGAAGGGCGTCGGCTCCTGGCCGGACTCTATTCGAACGATCTTCCCGGATATGCGAATTGACTTGTCCGCGGTCTTGAGGCGGATGGGGCTCCTCTCCTGGACGGGACAGAACATCTTGGCGTTCTCAATCCCCAGGTGTTGCAGGATACGTGACTCGGCCGCTTCGCTGTAACGCGCCATATGCATGTCCGCCCACATGCCCAAGGCACCCCACAGTCTCCACAGTCTCTGCAAATCGTCATCGTTTAGAGCCGGAGACCGGCCATTCGGAGCCTCGGATTGGCTTCCGGGGCGCCACCTTCTGGTGAACAATCGTGCTCGGAGAATTGTCTCGGGGCCACAGTCCCCGGCTTGTCGAGCGATCCCTGCAAGGATGTCATCGGAAGGAAGGTTGCCTAGCAAAGAGTCCAATTTTGAAGCCAGGGGCGCTGATCCTGGAGACGTTCGAAGCGCTTCACGCGCCACCAGGACTTGTCTGGCAAAGATTGCCCCATCTTCCATGCGGTCGCCGGGAAAACGATCATCGCCCTTTGTTGGGCAGCCGGTGTAGTGCGAGAGGATGAGCCGGAAAAGGTGTCCATTCGGACCCGGGTCCAGAGATAGAGGATTCTTCTTCCATTCCTCGGCAGTCCCGTGTTCAATCGTCACCGACGACTCGGCCCCTGGCTCAAAGGCCTCACTCCACACGTCATATTGCCCCAGCGTGGCCTTGTAGATCCCTGGAATCGGAAAAAGATCCCCCGGCGAGGCCTTCCATTCGCCGGTTGCCTGGTCGGGGATGTTAAGAATTCTAGGAGCTTCCCACGGAAACAGAAGCGAATCGACCTGTATTGCGCGGTTCTCCAGTGCGACCGATTCGACCCAGCGGAAACGGGCCTCCTCCGCGGATATCTGGCAGGAGAATCCTTGCGGCAACCACCGGTTTACAATATTACCGCACACAATTCTGACGAGGCGATCAAGCTGGAGCTGAATGACAAGATCCAGCCGAGATACCCTCCGCTGACGTGTCTCCGCAACGAATGGGGCGAGGTCCACACGAGCGTAGCCCCGAGCGTCAAGGACCAGATCGCGCACGTACAGGGCCTGCTTTGGGTCTTCGAGGGTCAGCTTCGCAGAAACAGGATTTCCCATGGGAGTGGCCAGCTTAAGCAGCAGCAGGGGATCCCCTCCCTCCAGTTCCGCAACGGAAAGCCGAAGCGGCTCCCGGGTCCAGGAGACAATCTGTCTGCCCGACTTCGGTTGGTAGACCGCCCAGGCGGGAAGAGGGATATGGAGGTAAAAGGGGATTTCCCAGTCTTGGTCTCGGAAGCCGGTTGTGTTCAAGCAAAGCCGGATAGGCTCCCCTGAAGTGGAAAGAAGATATCTCTGAGGATCCTCCGTGGACTCAGCGCCGCGCAACCGAGACTCTGCCGGAACCCTTATCTGACACTTCACCGTCTTGGAGATATTGCTCCAGTCGATTCTGTCCCGGATTACCGAAACCTCCGGAAGAACCCGGAACTGGAATCGAGCATCCTGTCCGATAGGACCCCTGACAAGCAGTTGATACTCCCCCCAGGGTTTGGGGCCGAGAAGCGCTCTGCACCCGAGATCAATACGACGCCACAGGCTTGATCCCTGCGGGGCAATTGCCTCGGTCAAATCGCGAAGTCGCACATGGATGCCCCCTCTCTCACTCCCTGTCTGATCAAGCGCTCGGATTTCGATTGCCCAGAAATCCAGGAACTCATTGTCGGTTTGGCGAAGCGACTTCCAGATCTCCAGGCAAGGAGCCTGCCCCCAAAAAACGAGATAATCATCCGGTGCAAGCTCCTTTCTGCCGCCGCCGCCTTGCACAAGTCTCGGCCGGAAGCCGCCGGCGTCGGCAAGCTCGACGGAAACCCCCTCCTGCCCCTCTTCGTCCATCAGACTCACATGCTCCAGGCCTTCGAGGTCATAGACAGAAGCTACGAGCGTATTCCAGCCGAACGGCATCGGCCCGAAGGATTCGACGACCTCCGGCTCCCTGTCCTGCTCGTCGCCCCGGCCCACAACCCTCCAAGAAGGCAGATGTGCTATCCCGACCTGCGACGCCTCGACACTCTTGCGGTGAAGCAGGCGGTGGTTGTCCGGTCGGAAGAAGAGGCAAGGAGACTGCTCCGTTATCCCCGTTTCCGTCCATGACCCCTTTTCCACTCCATTCGCCAGCAGCCGTGTCTGCAGCGAAGCGAAAGGTTCGGAAAAGAAGTAGTCTTTGGGCAACGTCACTCTCTCACCAGGCTCCGCATACACATCGACTGTTTCGGGTACGGAAGAGTCGATTTGCAAAACCCAAGTGAAGCGATGCTCGTCACCCTCGATTTTCTGCGGTGGGAGAAACAAACGGAGACCATGGTAGGGATCAAAATAAACCTCCGGCCTACGAATCACTCTTCGGGCGCCCCCACCGTAGTAAGCCGCTGGCGTGCTTTTGACCCAGGCCGAGAAGACATCGAGAACCCGGTCGGGCAGCCTTATCTCCTCCGATTCCGGCACCCTGCGTTCCCTTTGCCATACGAGGATCATCTCGATTGCACGCTGGAGGAAATTCTCCGCAATCTTGCCGCCATATTGCAGGAACCTTTCCGTGGGTTTGGTGAGATACAGTCGCGGAACGATTCGGAGCAGGTCGTCGAAACCGGTGCCATCTCCCATTCCGCACTCCATGGCGCGGGGTACCACCTTTTCAAAAAACTCGGGAAGGCAGGAGGCTGGGATACCGCAGTGCGCCAGAATCGGGCCCAGGTACGACCACCGGGTCTTCAACTGGCGAAATTCAGGAAGCGCTCGATCCTTCAGGAACCCGAGGAAGGCCTTCCCGAACCGGGACGAGTAATTGTTGATATCCGCAATTCCGATCTTCCCGAGAACATACGGCCAGTAAGCCCCCGATTGAAAATTGAAGAACGCTTCGTTGACGAGCCAAACCGACAGGATGAGAGGCCATCTTTCCGCCAGCATGCGGATGGCCGGACCCGGCCCGACCTCTTCCACCAACGATCGAATCTGGCCAGCGAATTCCATACAGTTCTTCTCGCTGAAAACGATTTCGCCAAGCAGCGTTCGCCCCAGAAGGGCAGTGTTAAGCCTGACTTCCGCCGCACGGAGAAAGGTGCTTGCTGCCGACGGTTCCATTCTCTCTCACCTCTGCTAGGGTGCAATCCTTGCGGCCAACTCTATCAACCCTCTTCTGGCACGGGCCAACAACAGAATCGTCCTTCTTCCTTTTTTAAGGACGATCCCCTTGCCCCCTGACTCAATCCTCGCTCTCGCCAATCTGTGGGCCCGTCTCGCCAGTGCCTTTGAGCCTAAAGCCGCCCCCGCGAATTATGGAATCACCGCTGACCACTTTCGCCAAGGAACCCTTCTATGGGCTTCCTCCCCCTTTCATTGGCGCCATGGCGGCACCATTAGTTTGAATTAATACTATTTTTATACGGAGAGAAATTCTAATACAAGAACAATCATGCCGGACGCCTTTCACAGAACCGGTCACAAGCGAATGGAAAAGCTCGCAAACACGCCGAAAGACCGGGCGTGCCCTTTCGCGGGGCTTCTTTTTGGAACATTACCCGCCTTCCGCACTCTTCCTACTCGCAACGGAGGTTGCTTCGATCTTTGTCCAGCGCGTCCTCTTCCAGGAATCCTCTCTTCTTGCCCTCCCGATCGTAGATATTGGATCTGTTCCCGAGAAGCCTGTCCTCTCGGATGTACCCCCTCTCCTCGCCGGAACGGTTGTAGATGTTCGTCCGGCCCTTTAGGAGCTGGTCTTGCTCGGCGTAGCCCGTCTGTCTGCCATCTCGATCAACGATGTTCGTACGGTTCCTGAGCAGCGGATCCGGTCTCAGTTCGCCCACCCTGCGGCCGTCGGCGTCGTAGATATTGATTCTGTCCTTGGAGAGGGCGTCCGGTTTCAGGTATCCCCCGCGAATGGGCGGGCCGGGTTGGTCCCCGTCTGCAACGGCCTGATCACTCGAACCCATGAAGGTGACGAGCGCGAATGCAACAAGGATCCTTTTCATCGCTACCCCCTTCTTCAGCAAGGCCTGCGGACAGAGATCGTTCTCTTCCCTTGAGATTCTACGCGACCTGTTTGACAGATCCGGTCACACTGTCGCTTTCTTTTCGTCGAGGTCTTTGCCGAGGAATTCTCATAAGCTATCATAGACAGCCTTAATAATTTCGTATAACTATCTATTTAGAGAATGTTTTCGTTCACGTGTCTTGGTTCCATCTGACGACGAAGCGCCGTAGAGTCGCGTGGCAAAGGAATCGATCAACTGCAGTTTCCTGTTCGTCTCCAAGGCCTCCCATCGCCCGATCTCGTGTCGAACCAGACAACGACCCCAATTACGATTCTCAGTATCCCTTTGCCCCCTGCCGGGATGGATGATCGACCGCTCGCGACCATGGTTGCATGACAATCATGGCCTTCACGGTTCCTCCCTTAGACAGACCTCTCCTCATACCCCAATCGGCTCCGCTCCCTTCTCACGTGAGGCGCCAGGATCTCGGGTGTGTCATTTTCCAAGACTGGTGCGAGAAACAAAGGCAAATGCCACCCTTTGGAATCTGCCCGGGCCGGCTCGACCGAAACAGCGACTTCCGAGCCATCCGTCTTCAGAGTCACAACGGCACCCCAGGGCAAAGACGCATAGATGCTCGCGGTCTTGACTGTCGGGAGAGGAATGCTGCGCCGCCCTTTCAGAACGCTCTTGAACGTGCCGCCGGGCACCCGAATCCGGATTCCTTCCACATCGGCAGGCTTGCCGCCGGGCCATTCGACGAGATCGAGCCCGATCCCTCTGCGCTTCGCCGCCCCCAAAAGGAGCGTTCCCACTTTCCACCTGTGACACTGCCTCGGAGTCGGACACGAGCAAAAAAAGATAATTCGCCTTCCTTCTTTCCGGGCATTCAGGGCCAGGTCGAGCAAATCCCCCGCAGCACTGGGACGAGCTATCTTCATCTTCCTGTCCGCCGAACCTATCGCCGCGTTGCCCAGATCACTCATCCACACGTATCGATTTGGTCCAAACCTTTTTTCAGGCTCTGTTTCTCGAAATCCCGGGGCTCTGACGCGGCGGTTGTATCGAACATCGACAAAGAGGGGTGCCCCAAACCCTCTCTTACGCTCGATAGCGGCGGTCACCTTTGCCAGCTGTGGCACAGCACTTCCCCAACCATGATAGCCCCAAGAGAAAACCGTCAGTCTGTCCTTTGCTCGCATGGCTCTCTGCCTCCCGCATTTGAAGTTCGCTTTCCAAAACCTCCCACAGCCGCAGTTCCCATAGGATACAGGAACGGTTTGGCAGATCCGGTCACACAGCTGTGCGATCCCTCAATAACCTTTTCAGACTGGCCTCCCAGATCCATTTTATTTCACTTTAATTCCGTATTGTAACTATTTGATGTTAAATGCTCTTCGTGTCTCTGGCCGCCTTGCATCGACAGCGATGGCTGATGGCACAGCGTTTCGTGACCCGCGTACAACCGCACAGGGTCTTCATCCGGCGGCCCCTCGAAAAAAAACCTATTGGCTTTGACCGGATCTGTCAAACCCTCCCTGTACAATTCGTCCAAAAGCCAACCAGAGAGGAGTGCGACCGCCATGGAAACCGTGATCAGAGAGTACCTGGGTCAGATCCGGGTGGGCCCCAGACAGTCTTACAAAAACCTTGCCCTGTTTCCGCTCCTGTCGACCTACAGGGCCGCGCTCGACTACGTGACCCTGGACGAGGCCTTTGCGGAGAACCTGGTCGAGGTGGCCGAGGTGGGCCGGGAAGGCTCGGTCCCGGAAATCAAGGTCACGAACAAGTCCCCCCGAAGGCTCCTGATCCTGGACGGCGAGGAGCTGGTCGGGGCCAAGCAGAACCGCATCGTGAACACGACGATCCTCTTGGAGGCCCTCTCGACCACCGTCATCCCGGTGAGCTGCGTGGAACAGGGAAGGTGGTCGTACAAGAGCGACCGGTTCCACACCGGGGAGCGGCTCATGTGCGCCGAACTCAGGGCCATGAAGGTCAAGCAGGTCCGCGAGTCGGTGCGCCGGTCCGGCGCCTTCCGGTCCGACCAGGGAGCCCTGTGGCAGGGGATCGGGGAGAAGGCGATGCGGATGAAGGCGGCCTCCCCGAGCATGGCCATGTCCGACATCTACGAGAAGGAGATGCCCTCCCTTCAGGAGTACGTGAAGCACTTCAGCCCCGTGGACGCGCAGATCGGAGCCGCGCTCACGATCAACGGCAGGATCGCCGGCCTGGACAGCTTCGGCAAGCCGGAGACCCTTTCGGGACTCTTCAGGAAACTCGTGGAGAGCTACGCCCTGGACGCCCTGGACCGGATGGAGCCCGAGGAGAAGCCCGACGAGGGGGAAGGAGAGCTGACCTCTTTCCTCAAGGAATCCATCTCCGCCACGGTGGAGAGCCGGCCCTCCGTGGCCCTGGGGACTGACTGCCGCATGGTCTCCCCTGCCCTCGCCGGGTCTGCCTTCGTCCTGGACGGCCAGGTCCTCCACCTCTCCATGTTCGCCGCGAACGGCGCCGGGGAACGGGCCGGAGAGGGCCGCACTTCGAGGATGCAGCGCCCCTCGGCAAGGAGGAGGAATCGGGAATGAGTGAGCGAGAGGGGAATCTTGCAGAATTGGGGAGGACCGACGGCTTCAGCCGCGGCAGCAGGCCGATAACCGACACACAGGCCTTCAAGGAGTCCCTCTGCCTTTCGCCTTCAGCGACCGCGCAGACAGCGCGGGCACCCCCGTCGGAAGGTGGGCGTGGATCCTACCCGCCTTCGTATCCTCTTGTCACGGCAAAGGAGTCAACCTGTTCATCAAACAGAGAGGTCCATGCGATGAAGCGTTTTTCCGGAATCTTTTCGGCTGCGGCCCTTGTTGGACTGTTCACGCTCAACGCAAACGCGGGCGTCTTGCTCGGGGTCAAGGGAGGGATCGGGATCGTAACCCAGGACATCGTACCAGACGCTGAATCCGCAGGGGTCGACATTTCGACGAGTGTCGCCCCATCCTTCAGCGGAACCATCGGATACGCGATCGGGGAACAGCTCGTTGTCGGCCTGTTGGTCGAATACCAGATGATTCAGATAGATGCCGGCATGTTCGGTGCCGACGTCACGTTGGGAGATGCACACTCCTTTTCCGTCTTCCCGTTCATCGAATGGCACTTTATTGGGAAGTCGAGGGGAATCTCACCCTACCTCTCACTTGCAGCCGGGATGAACATCAACAACTTCGACGTCGATGAGGACATAGCGAGGGCATCCTCCTCGCTTCTTGGCTTGAACTACGATATCGAGTTGGATGACACGTTCGGGTTCAAGGGGGCCTTCGGTGCAGATTTCTTCATCACCGAGGGCCTCGCGGCAAACCTCGAGCTCGGCTGGAAGTACAACAAGGGGGACGCCCGGGAAAAATTCTCGGGCGTTGAAGTCTCCGAGGGAGACTTCAACGCAAGCAACTTCATGTTCACGGGAGGCTTGCGGTACTATTTCTGAAATGCGGATGCGGGGGCCGGAAACAGAGGACGGCCCCCGGGTCGGAGAACGGAAGGTACCTGGCGACGTTGTTGACGCCGGACCCCAACTCCTCGTAACGGCCCAACCGGATGAGGAACCTCCATAGGGTCGGGTTCTTTGGATAGGGCGTGAAGTACGCCGGGTCAATGGGGCCGCGACCATGAGGGATATTGGGGTTCTTGAACTCCACCCGGGCACGGTCCCGTCGCGGGCCGCCGCCCAACCGCAACCCTGCGCATCGGAACAGGAGTTTCGAGTCCCTTTGTGACTTCGAAGCGACCGCCCCCGGTCAAGGGCGACGACATCCCCTTCTAGGCCGACCGACGACCCGCATGACATCCCGAATGCCCAGCTCTATGCCTGCCGAATGGAGCGGGAAGGGTCTTCTCCTGATCTCCCTGCTTATCCTTCCCTTTCCCCTCGTTTCCCACATCACTTGCACACCCGAGACCGCAGTTTCACCCGCCACACACGAGGCAATCGACAACGCCGCCCATCTTTCCCGGATTCTCGCCTCGCTCCGGGACATTCGGTTCTCGGCCGGGCGGTCCGCCGCCGACAGGTTCGAGGCGCCCTTGCTCGCCCTCCCGGCCGGGCTTCCGGTCCTGGGAACCGTGAGTTCTGAGTTCGGGCTGAGGCTCGACCCCTTCTCCGGCTTGCCGGAATTTCACAAGGGGATCGACATAGCCGCACCCCGGGGAACCCCGGTGTCGGCAACCGCGGGCGGAGACGTGCTCTGGGCGGGTTGGCAAGGAAACTACGGAAAGACGGTCATCCTGGCGCACCCACACGGTCACGAGACCCGATACGCCCACCTGGACCGTATCCTCGTCCGCCAAGGCGATTGGAAGGGGAAGCGGACCGGCAGGAGGCGGCCTGGGGCTTCCGGTCGGCGTGGTGAACCGTGAAGGCCGAGTAGAGATTCCGATTTGGGTACAATTTGGGTACAAACTGCGCAGTCGAGGTAGGCAAGACAAGAAAAAGGACCCGGGCGAAACGGCCTAAGTCCTTGAATTTGTTTGGTGCCCGGGGCGGGGGTCGAACCCGCATGAGGGAGGCCCTCAAGGGATTTTAAGTCCCTTGTGTCTACCGATTCCACCACCCGGGCACAATATGTATTCAGATTAGGGCATTTACATTGATAATATGATAATTGACTTTAATATTGCCCAAACCATTCGCCAAAAAAACACAACCATCAATATTTTGAATCCAATTCGATGTCAACAGAATGTGAGTCCGGCGTGCCGTCCCAGCCCGAAGCCCGGCATCCATCGATGCGTTCCGAAGGGAAGCGCTTGGCGACGCCGAAGGAGGAAGAACAGACGCCCCGGGGGTTCGTCTCACCCGCCGTGGAAATAGAGTTGAATGCCGCTCAGGACAAATTCAACGGAGATGGCCGCCAGCAGGAGCCCCATAATTCGCACGAAGACCCCCATCCCGGTCTCCTTGAACAGGGAAACGACGCGGGTCGCGTGTCTCAGAAAGAGGTAAGCGACGAGAGCGTTGATTGCGATCGCAGCAAGCACCAGCACGAAATGAACCCAGTCCATGGACCTGCTCACCAGAACGATCACGCCTGAAATGGAGCCGGGGCCTGCCAGCAGGGGCACGGCCAGAGGGAGCACGGCAATGTCCTCCTTCTTTCTTGCTTCCTCTCCCTCCTTCCAGGTATGCCTCGCCTGCGAGACCCTGGCCTCGATCATCTCGAGGCTGATTCTCAGCAGGATCAGGCCCCCGGCGATCCGGAACGCCCCGATCGTGATGCCCAGGAAATCGAACATGGTTCTTCCCGTCAGGGCGAAGAAGGTGAGGATCAGGAACACGACCCAGCAGGCCCTCGCCGCCATCGAGGCCCTCTCCTGATTCGAGTTGGAAGGGGTCATGAATACGAAGATCGGAACGATCCCGATCGGGTCGATCAGCGCGAAGAGCGAAACGAAGGATGTAATGAAGAACCCCAGCGTCGTTTCCATGGCCGCCGTCCAAGCTCGATTACGTATGCCTATGTTCGCCCAAAGCCAATGATTTCTCAAGGCATTCGCTTGGTTGAACTGCTCTGCCGACCTTCCACGAGGTCAGCGAATCTCCACTTGAGGGGGAACCGCGAGCCCACGTATTCGTCTAATCTGACGCCTTTTTTCCACCCTTCTGCCTCAGGAACCCCGGACCATGCATCCAAGATACAAAGGCGGATCACCGAGATACAACCTTTCCAGGAGAAAGAGAATAACACCGGCTACCCAAATGGCAAAACCAAAAAATGATCATCCTGAGGGCGCTCGCGCCCCCGGCAAAATAGGTGACCGCGCAGGCAGGCTTGCGCACCCACGGCGGACCCTTGAGCGTTCGGCTCGAAGCGCGACGGGGAACGCGGCCCGAGCGGACCTCCTGGGGCTTTACCTGAAAGGCGTTCGGCGTTTCCACCTGTTGACGGCCGGGCAAGAGGTGGAGCTCGCCCAACGCATCGAGAGGCGGCAGGCGGAGATTCTTGGGTGTTTGTTTCAGTACCCGGACGTTCTCCGCGATGTGGCTCCTCGGCACGATTGGAGCCTCATCACCCTTCCGGCCGCCTGTCGGCCGGGGCTTGCGAAGGCCCGGGAGGGGTCCCGAGTCGGCCGCGGACTCCATACGGGGCCGCCGGACATAGACCAGGATGAACTTCTTCGGACAATGAGTTCGATCTTCACCGAACTCGACCTCGAAGACACGCAGATCACGGCCTTCGCCCACAGGCTCCGAGAACTCGCGGGGCGGGCCGGGGTTCCAGCCGCCGGCGGTCGGAGGCGAGGGAGGCCGGAAGAGAACGCCGCTCAAAGGACCCTGAGAGACGCCGAGAAGTTGCGAGAGGCCCACGCCGATCTGCAGGAGGCGAGAAGAAAGCTCACGGAGAGCAACCTGCGCCTTGTCGTCCACGTGGCCAAGCGATACGCGAAGAGCGGGCTGTGCCTGGAGGACCTGATTCAGGAGGGTAACGTTGGCCTGCTCCGAGCCGTAAGCAAGTTCGACTACCGGAGGGGCAACAGGTTCAGCACCTATGCGATCTGGTGGATTCGACAGGCGGTCAGCAGGGCGGTCCAGGAGCAGGCCTCCACGGTCCGGCTGCCCGCTCACGTCAACGATCGGATCGGCAAGCTCAAGCGGGACCTCGGGGGAAGGCATCGGGAGCAAGCACGAGGGGCCTGGTCCTTTGTCGACGAAGTCGTCGCGGACATGGACCTCCGCCCGGACGAGGCGCAGCGCGCGCTATGGCTTCACGATGACCACGGTGTGCTCTCCCTGCACAACAAGGCGGCGGCTGGAGACACGGAACTGGGCGACTTCCTCACGGACCGCGATCGGGCCTCCGTAGAAGAGGACTGCCAGCGTCTGGAACTGGCTCGGCGCGTCCGCAGGGCGGTCGATTCGCTGGAGCCTCGCGAAGCCGAGATTCTCAGAAAGCGCTTCGGGATCGGAACCGCCGGGAGATACACCCTTGAGCAACTGGCTGAAGAGCAAGGCATTTCGAGAGAGCGGGTGCGCCAGATCGAAAACCTTGCCCTGGGAAAACTCCGCCGCGCCGGATATGCCCTGCATCTGGGAGACGCAGCCTAGCCATTCCAGGGCCGGAGCCTTCGCCACCACTCCGACAATCGCTTCCTTGCCCTTTCCGCGGCGCGACTGGCCTGAGGAAATCGGGACCGAAACCGCTCCGCGATCCTGGCGAACAGAGGGATCTCTTTGCCAAGCACCAGCACGCCCAGAGCGATGAAGAGAACGCCCTGAAGAATCGGGAGGGCGAGCCCCACCAGCCCCAGAACCACCAAGATGCTTCCCAATGTGATACGCACGTAACGCGTCATGCCTTCTTCTTCCGTACGCCAGGTGCCGGGGGCTTCGAGGAACCGGGTCTGCCGCGAGCCCATCTTCTCCCCTCTAGGATTCCCCGGGCGGGCAGACCGATTCCATGACACAGACAATCCTTTCAAGTCAATAGCCGCTTTCCGGAAACGGCCCCATCCGTTTCGACATCTCATAAGGTTGAATCGACATATCCGCTGATGGAATTCAAACAGGAGGAACCAAAGACATGCCAAGCGTACTTGTGACCGGCGCAAACCGAGGTCTCGGATTGGAATTTGCATCCCAGTACAGCAGCGAAGGCTGGCGCGTGATGGCCTGCTGCCGTTCGCCGGAAAGCGCAAAGGAGTTGAACGAGCTTGCCCGGGCATCGAACCGCAGGCTCAGCGTGCACCCGCTCGACGTCGCAAAGGGGGATTCGGTCTCCTGTCTGGCTGAGGCGTTGCGAGGGGAGACGATCGACGTCCTGGTGAACAATGCAGGCGTGTACGGGGATGAAAGCCACGCCGATTTCGGCAAGATCGATTACGAAAGATGGGCGTCCACTTTTGCGGCAAATGTCATGGGCCCGATGAGGATGACGGAGGCCTTCTTGAAGAACGTTCTGCAGAGTGACAGGAGAATCATCGCCTTTCTCTCCAGCAAGATGGGCAGCATATCGGACAACACGAGCGGCGGAAGCTACATGTATCGGTCGAGCAAGGCCGCCTTGAACGCCGTGGTGAAGAGCCTGTCGCTGGATTTGAAAGATCGCGGCGTAATCGCGGTCGCCCTTCACCCGGGCTGGGTCAAGACCGACATGGGCGGGAAGGACGCGCCGACCCTTCCGAGGGAAAGCATCCAGGGCATGCGCAAGGTCCTGCAAGATCTGCGGCAAGAGGATACGGGGAAATTCCTCTCTTACGACGGCTCGGAGGTTCCCTGGTAGCGCCTCCCGTTGGCCCCTGGGTGGCGGTGCAGGCGAGAATCCCGCCGGTGTGGCCGTATGTCTTTCCCAGGCCGTTACGCGGTCCTCTGTGGACCTACCCGGCTACATCACAGCGGGCTTCGTCTCGTCCTCTTTCCGCCGAGGACTCGGCGCGGACGCAGATCTTTCGCCCGACTGGGGCTTGACGTTCTGGTTCAACCGGAAGAAGTTCGTCGGGTCGTACTTGTCCTTCAGTTCCGCCAACCTCTCGTAGTTGGGCCCGAAGGCGGAACGCATCATGGCGTCTCCCTCTTCCTGGAACCCCGCAAAATTCAGGTACCTGCCACCGTTGGAGAATTCCTGCATGTCATCGATGAACCCTCGCGCCCATCGGATGTTGGCTTCGTCCTGTCCCGGGTCTTTCCAGTTGGCCTCGGGATTCAGCAGGAAGGCTGCCTGCCGGCCGTGAAAGGCGCTTTCTTCAGACGAGCCACGCTTGACCGCGCCCCCCATGTCCCACAGATCCGTGGTGCAGTATTGCGAAGGCTGCCTCCTGGCGTGTTCCACAATCCGGTCGATGGCCCGGTCGCTCAATTCATTCAGGCTGGTCGATTTCCAGTAATACCGGTCCCCATTCGGATATTCCTCATCGAAGAACCGCTGCAGCTCCACGTATTGGGTAGACCTGCTGAAATCGGCGAGCGGCTCGCCGAACGAGCGCAGGGGCTTGAGAATCCGTTCCCCGTCGGGCACCGGGCCCGCATACATCCCCACAAAGGCCACAAAGGGCAGGCCCCGGACCTTTTCAGGAAAGGCTTGCGCCCCCTCGGCGACGATCCCCAGGAACGCCAGGATGCTAGCATCCTCCGTCGCCTCGGCCGTAAAGTCGCGGTAGAGCTGCAGGGCCTTCCGGGCCCGGTCCCCGTGATGGAAGACGGCGAGAAAAAAGACCTCCGGTCCCAAGGGGTAGGCGCGAAAGGTAAAGGATGTGACGATCCCGAAGTTGCCTCCCCCTCCCCGCAGGCCCCAGAGCAGGTCCCGGTTTTCCCGCTCTCCAGCCCTTACCCTGCGGCCGTCCGCAGTCACCACCTCCGCCTCGATCAGGTTGTCACAGCTCAGGCCGTGCTTCCTGCGCAAGTGACCCAACCCTCCCCCCAGCGTGAGCCCGGCAATGCCGGTTTCCGAGACCACCCCAAGGGGCACGGCCAAGCCGTAGGCCTGCGTGGCGGCATCCACGTCGCCCAGCGTTGCGCCTCCATCGGCTCGGACCAGGCACTTATCACGGTCCACCACGACCTTCCTCATGCCCGACAGGTCGATGACCATCCCGCCGTCGCAGGTGCCGTGGCCCGCCACATTGTGCCCTCCTCCCCGTACAGCGACCCGAAGCTCCCTCTTCCGTGCGAAGTCGATGGCGGCAGTGACGTCCGCGGCGCTCTTGCACCGAGCGATTGCCTGAGGACGCCTGTCGATCACGCCGTTCCAGACGGCCCGGGCCTCATTGTAGCCGGCATCGCTCGGCCGGATCAGCGTGCCGCCGAACTTGTTCTTCAATGCGTCGATTTCTCGTGTTTCGAACATTGTTTCTCCCTTTCTCTCGCCGGGTTCTCTCTCATCCGTCTCTCTCTTGCTCTCTCGATGGGCCTGTATCCGCTTGCCCGAGGCGGGCCTCGGGACACCAACTTTTGGTTGACCGGAGATCCGCCTCGGAACAAGGAAGACCGCACGAAGCGCTTTCCCTAGCCCCGGACGCGCTCGATATGGACCGGCACCGGGCGGCAGACGGTATTGCAGACCGGCGAATGCTTCTGTGTGTAATCGATCAGATCGTTGAGCTGGTCCTCCGGGCAGTCGGCGCTTACGTTCAACTTGATCCGAATCTGCTCGTAGCCCGGAGAAACCGAGTCGTCGAGGCCGAGCAGCCCGCGAAGATCCATGTCCCCTTCCAGTTCCGTGGAAAGCTCGTCAATCCTTATCCCTCGCGCCGTCGCATGCAGAATGAAGGTCGTTGTCACGCATCCGGCAAGGGCGTGGAGGAGATACTCCACCGGGTTCGCGCCCTCGTTGTTGCCCAAGAGCACCGGCGGCTCACCGTTCGTGAACACGAACGGCTTGGCGCGCGAGTCGTCCTCCCGACCCACCCCGTAAAAGTCCCGGATCGTCGAACGGTTCTCCCCGCCGCTGATCCACTGGTTCCTCGCCCGGAACTGGAACCTCGCCAGGCTCTTGTCCGACTTGATTGCATCGATCGTCTCGACCATCCGGTTTGTGTTCAATCCATTCCAATTCTTGCTCTGCGAGGCCTGTTTCGCCTCTCGAGCCGCGGCTTGCTGGGTTCTCATGGCTACCTCCTGGTATCTTGCGTGCGTGTTGGGCATTCCGGATACCCTGTGTTCCGCGCCCGATGCCTGCCGCTCTCAATCAAAGAGCATGCCATTCACGCTCGACTCAGCGATTGCTCTGGTATTACAGACGATTACCTAACGAACGAGTGGTTTCCAAACTTGGCGAGATCTCGTAACTCGCGGGATCTCGCGACCACCGCTCACGAATTCTCGCGAGAATTCCTCCCGGCCCTTCACAGCCACGCGTGCGTTTCTCGCATACGACCCGCTGCATATCGAGGGCTCGCCAGCCGGGGCAAGCAACCTACCCCTTGTTTTTGCAATCTAAAGATATTCGTTCAAAGCGGTGCCCGACCCGAACCAAGCCCGCGTGTCCTTCCCTCAGCGTGAGGCCGAAGAGGGGATGTTGTCTGATGCATAGGAGCGCTACCGCCGTTTCATGCAAGGCCGGCCTGTTGAAAAAGCCCGCGCACCCCTGCTCGCATGAAGAAGAGAACGTAATGCTGCGCGCCATCCTCGAGGGCACGGCCGGGGATACCGGGGAACGATTTTTTCGCAGCCTGGTGAAGAATCTATCCGAGTTGCTGGGCACTCACGGAGCATGGGTGACCGAGTATTTCGAGGAATCCGGTCGGCTCAAGGCCCACGCCTTCTGGGCAGGGGGAGCATTCGTGGAAGACTATGAATACGACATGAAAGGGACGCCCTGCGAGCCGGTCATCCGGGAAGGCCGGTTTGTCCACATCCCGGAAAACCTTCTCGCACTGTTTCCCGGGGATGCGGACTTGAGAGGCATGGGTGCCGTCAGTTACGCGGGGGCCCCGCTGACCGACCGGAAGGGAAAGATCCTCGGCAACCTGGCGGTCATCGACACTTGCCCCATGCCTCAGAGGCCGCGGGCCCTGACGATCCTTCGAATCTTCGGCGCACGGGCAGCGGCCGAGCTCCAGCGACTGCAGGCCGACAGGGAGATTCTAGACCGGGAGGAGAGGCTCCGTCGCCTCGTCGACAGCGCCATGGACGCGGTGATCGAGATGGACGCCGGGTTCCGAGTTACCTCCGTGAATCCTGCCTGCCTGTCCCTGTTCGGCTGCGCAGAAGAGCAGATCCTCGGAACCGAGATCACGCGTTTTCTCGAACGGGAGGGCCGGTTGAAGCTTCAGACCCTCGCCGGAGACTTGCAGAGGCGTCCCGAGGGGAGACAGCATCTCTGGGTGCCGGGCGGATTCACGGCACTCCGTTCAGCCGGAGGTGTCTTTCAGGCAGAGGCGACCCTCTCCCGCTTTCAGATACGAAGGGAATGCTTTTACGCATTGATCTTCCGAAACGTGACCGAGCGCATCGAAGCGGAACGGACCATTCGCTCCCTGACCGTCGAAACGGAGACCCTTCGCGATGAAATCAAGTTCCTCCAACCCTTGGGCGGGATCCTGGGGACGAGCGAACCGCTGCGCAGGGTGATGCGGGACGTAGAGCAAGTGGCGGATACGGATTCCACGGTGCTGATCACCGGGGAAACCGGGACGGGCAAGGAACTGATCGCCCGGGCGATTCACGAGGGCAGCAAGAGAAGGGGCAAGCCCTTCGTCAAGGTCAACTGTCCGGCCATACCGGCCGCACTCATCGAAAGCGAGTTCTTCGGCCATGAGAAGGGCGCCTTCACCGGGGCCACCCAGAGCCGGGAAGGACGATTCTCGCTCGCGGACGGAGGCACGCTCTTTCTCGACGAGATCGCCGAGCTGCCCACCGAGCTTCAGGTCAAACTGTTGCGCGTGCTGCAGGAGGGCGAATTCGAGCCCGTGGGCAGCTCTCAAACCAGAAGGGTGGATGTGCGCGTGATTGCTGCGACCAACCGGCATCTCCGGGAGGCGGTGGAGAGGGGGGAGTTTCGGGAGGACCTGTACTACCGGCTCAACGTCTTCCCCATCGAAATGCCTCCCTTGCGGGACCGCGGGGACGATATCGTGCTGCTGGCCGAACGCTGCGCCAGGGCGATCGGACAGACCCTGGGGCGCCCCATCCTGCCCTTCTCTCACGACCAGATCGAACGTCTGAAGGCCTACCCCTGGCCCGGAAACGTCCGAGAACTGGAGAACGTGGTCGAGCGGGCAGTGATCACCTCGAAGGACGGCCGCCTCGACCTGGACCGGGCCCTTCCTCAGGTGCAGGAAAGGGAGAACCCCTGTCTTCAGGACGGCCTATCACCCATCGCTGCCGGAGAGGTCAAGACCGTCGAAGAACTCCATCGGATGGAGCGGGCGAACCTGCTTGCCGCCCTCGAGAGGACCCATTGGAAGGTCGCGGGCGAGAAGGGTGCGGCCAGGCTCCTGGGCATGCGTCCATCGACCCTGAACTCGAAAATGAAATCCCTCGGGATCCGGCGCCCCAGCAAGGCCGCGAGCGCCACCTCTCGAACTGGGGAGGCTCTGCACTGAGGTTCGGCCTCGTGCACCTCCTGCCCCCCTCCGGGCATCTCCACCCAGAGTTCCCGCACCACGGACACCACGCCCCAATCCACGCAGAGAAAAATAGGACTTGACATCGGTCGGGATTACTTCTATAATTAGAATAATTCAGAAATATCGAAAAGGCCTCGAACCATGCAATACGATCCAGTGAAGATCTTCAAGGCCCTCTCGAACGAAAGCCGACTGGAAATTCTGAAGTCCTTGTACCGTGAGGGTATTTCCGGCACGCTCACGGGCCGGGAACCGTCTGCTGAAACGTGCAGTTGTGTGGGGGACATCGTCGAGCGTTTTCGCCTCGCGCCATCGACGATCTCGCATCACATCAAGGAGCTTGCAATGGCAGGACTCGTCAGGGTGGAACGAAACGGGCAGTTTATCCGGGTTCTTCCCAACCCCGAGGCCTTGCAGACTCTGTCCGACTTCTCCTCTTCGCTCCTTGCAGGGGAGGCCACGGGGCAGGAAGAGCGGTATTAGTTTTTTTTCGTGTCTAGTTCGAATGTTTTCGAAGTTTAGAATGATTATCCAAGAGGAGGACATCTGCATGGCACTCAAGAAAGAGGACATCCATCAAGGCGTGAGCAAGTTCTACGCGGGCCTCGTCAGGCAGGGGAGCGACGAGGCTAGCACAAGCTGCTGCGCACCCGCGGGCACTGCAGAATGCTGCTGCCAACAGGGGTCCGGCATGGAAATCGCCGAGAACCTCGGCTACTCGAAGCAGGAACTCGAGGCCGTCCCGAGGGAGGCCAGTGGAAGTTCCTTCGGGTGCGGAAATCCGCTGGCCTTTGCAGAGGTGAAGCCGGGAGAGACTGTCCTGGACCTCGGGTCCGGCGGCGGGATCGATTGCTTCATCGCCGCGGACCGGGTCGGGAAGTCGGGAAAGGTCATCGGCCTCGACATGACCGACGAAATGATCGCGAAGGCCAGGCAGACGGCGGAACGACACGGATACGACAACGTCGAGTTCCGGCTGGGCAAGATCGAGGAGATGCCGGTCGAGGCCGCGACCGTCGACTGGGTCATCTCCAACTGTGTGATCAACCTGTCCCCGGAAAAGGAAAAAGTCTTTGGAGAGGCCTTTCGGGTCCTCAAGCCGGGCGGCCGGATTCTGATCTCCGACGTGGTGGCGCAGGACCTCCCCGAGGCGATCCGGGAGGATATCTCCGCCTGGGCAAGCTGCGTGGCGGGAGCGGTATCGGAAGAAGAATATCTGGGCATGATCCGTGACGCAGGGTTCGAGCAGGTCGAGATCGTGGACAGGCTCGACTATGCAAAGCCCTCCGAGGAACAGCCCTACACCCTGGCAAGCATCCGCGTCAGGGCAAGCAAACCCGAACCTCGTGAACAGGAGGAAGCAAGAATGAAAGGCTCTCTTTCCGCTCTGGACAGGGAAACCCAGTTGCTGGTGGCCGCCGGTTCCGCAGTGGCCGCCGGATGCATCCCCTGCCTGGAAACCATCGTGGGGATGGCGCGCGCAGACGGTGTCGACGAGCGAAAGCTCAAAGAGGCGGTCATGACGGGTCAGTACGTCAAGGAGCAGCCCGCAGAAAGCATGAAGCAGTTCGCCGACCAGCTTGTGGGGACACACCTGAGCGGCAGGGCAACCTCCAGGCAGAGTGCGACGTGCCCCCTGTCCGGCGAACCGAGCGAAGCTGCCCAACCGCCGGAGACAACCCCGGAGGTCCGTTGCGGACCCGGCGGCTGTGGCTGTTCAGCGCCGGCGAAATAGGAATCCCGTACAAACGAATCGACGGGATTCCCGTCCTTGCGAAAATCGCGCTCGGAGAGGAGACACCCTCGATGGTCAAGCCCGTGACACTTCCTCAAGCAGCGGACTGGATCGAAAAGGTAAGGAAGAAGTCCTACGAGAACATGAAGACCCACCATAGTTGCACGCAGAGCATCCTGGCAGCGTTCATGGAGGAGCTGGGCGTCGACGATCCCATGGTGATCCGGGCGGCCGGCGCGTTTCACGCAGGAATGACGGCCTCCATGGTCTGTGGAATCCATACGGCAGGCCTGATGGTCCTGGGAATGCTCGTCGGCCGCGAGAGGCTCGAGTTGGGCCTGGACGGACTCCTGCCCATCATCACACCCGCCCAGGACCTGCTCAAACGACTGGACAAACGCACCGGTTCCTCCTCGTGCAAGGAACTCACCGGCGTGGATTTCACAGACCCGGAGGCGGCGATCCATTTCGTCGTCACCAACGGGATCGAGAAGTGCTTTGACCGGATTGCGGACGGGGCCGAGGAGATCGCCCGTTTTCTCAAGGAACTCGAGCAAGGCGGCCTTCTCTTCCGGCATGATTGATCACATGCCGAAGCGCACCTTCCTGCCCTTCTTGTAGTCCCGCAGGACGCGACGGGCCACGGCGAGCTTGTGCACCTCGTCCGCCCCGTCGTAGATCCTTGCGGCCCGTTCGCCCCGCCAGTAGTAGGCGATCGGGGTGTCGTCTGTCATGCCCAGCCCGCCGTGGCATTGCAGGGCGCGGTCGACGACCCGCTGCATGGCGTTTGCGACAAAGTATTTGATGATGGAAATCTCCTTCATCGCATCCTTGACGCCCCGGTTCTCGATCGTCCAGGCCGTGCTCAGGACCATCAGCCGGGAGGCCATGATGTCGGCCGCGCTGTCGGCGATGTAGGCCTTGATGATGTCCGAGTCGGCCAGCACCTCGGTCGGCGTGCGGCGCCGCTGCAGAACGTAGGTGCACATCTCGTCGTAGCAGCGGTTCATGATCCCGATCCACCGCATGCAGTGATGGATGCGCCCCGGGCCCAGGCGCTCCTGCGCAAGGACAAAGCCCTGCCCTTCTCCTCCCAGCAGGTTGCTCCGCGGCACCCGGCAGTTGTCGTAGCGCACCTCGGCGTGGGAGACCCACCCGTCTCCCACGTGGCCCATGACCGAGATGTTGCGCACGATGTGCATGCCCGGCGTGCCCAGCGGCACGATGATCATGCTGGCCCTCAGGTGGGGCGATTCGTTCTCCGGATTGGTTTCCGCCATGACGATCGCGAACTCGGCCCCGTCGGCCGAGGAGGTGTACCATTTGTGGCCGTTGATCACGTAGTCGTCCCCATCTTTGACGGCCGTGGTCAGAAGCCAGACCGGGTTCGATCCGGCCACCTCCACCTCGGTCATCGAGAAACAGGAGCGGATCTTCCCCTCGACCAGGGGCCTCAGGTACCTCTCCTTCTGCTCCTCGTTCCCATACTTGTGCAGGATCTCGATATTGCCCGCGTCCGGCGCCTGGCAGCCGAAGACGTACAGACCGAACGGGGTGTACCCGAGCGCCTCGGCCACCACGGCGTACTCCATCAGGTTCAGGCCCATGCCGCCGAACTCCTTGGGGTGGAGGGGCGCCCAGAGTTCCATCTGCCGGACCATCCTGCGTATATCCTCGAGCGCCGGCTCGATCTCGCTGAAGTCCCTGACGGCGAACTCGGCCTCCCTCGGGATGAGTTCCTTTCCGATGAACTCGTGGATCATGTCCAGAATCGTCTGCAGTCTCTCCGATACGGAAAAGTCCATGTCCCGTCTCCTTGTTTTCAAATGCCGGAAATGAATGAACCTGGTTTCCCTGCGCCCCGATTGCCTCCCTGCTACTCCGACTCCATCGCTTCCTGTAGCAATTCCACCCAGTCCACAACCCGCAGGGGGGGCGAATCTGCACGCCGTCTGCGTGCGTCGTCGAACATGGAAAAGCAGAACCCGCACGAGACGGCCACCGTGTCGGCGCCCAGGGCGATCATCTCCTCGAGACGCTGGGACGAGGGCCTCTCCTGAAGATCCAGGTCCATGAAGTAGTGCCCTCCCCCGGCCCCGCAGCAGAATCCCTGCCTGCGGGCGCGGGGCGGCTCCACCGGCACGAGCCCCGGCAGCGATTCGAGAACGGCCCTCGGCGGTCCGTCGAGCCCCTGGTATCGACTCAGGAAGCACGGGTCATGATACACGACCGACCGCGGCGTTGGAAAGCCCCGGCATCCGAGCTTTCCCTCCGCAATCCGTTTCTGAAACAGTTCACTCGTGTGAATGGCCGAGAAACGCGCCCCCAGCAGGGGGTAGATGTCCTTCAGAACCGTGTAGCAGTGCGGGCAGTGCGCCAGAACCCGTTCAGCCCCCGAGGCCTCGATCCGGCGGATCTGCTCTCTCGCAAGGCCCTGGAAGAGATCCTCCTCTCCCATGATTCTGGCAGGGTCCCCGCAGCACGCGGTCTCTTCGGCCGTGACGAAGGGAACCCCGGCCCGCTCGAGAAGCTCCGCCAGGCAGGAATACACTCGCGGCTTATGATCGTCCCCGGGCTGGAAACAGCCTGTCCACAGGAAAAGGGGCTTGCCGCCGGTCCCCGCGGGGGACGACCCGGGAAGCCGCAATCCCCGCACCCAGGAGGCCCTTTCCGCAGGCCCCGCCCCGTATGGGTTGCCCGTCCGGGCCAGGTTTCGCAAGGCGGCGGCCCCATCCTCCGGGAGCCTTCCGCGGTCCATCACCTCGGAGCGCCTGAGTTCGATCATCTGAGGCACGTGGTCGATCCCGGCCGGACAGAGCTCCTCGCAGGCACGGCAAAGCCTGCATGCCCACAGGGAGTCCGCGGTGATCGCCTCGCCGGCGCATGGCAAAGACCGCCCCCGCGCCCGCGCCCGCCACCTCCCTTGTTCAGACTTGAGCACGTATTCACGCAGGTCCTGAAGCGCCTTTCTGGGGGTCAGCGGCTGGCCGGTCTGGAAGGCGGGGCAGAGCCGCTCGCAGCGTCCGCAGTCCATGCAGGCCAGCAGGCCCAGCCGCTGTCTCGCGGTCGTGTCCGAGGCCGTCTCTATGCCGAGTCGCACCGAGCCGGGAGAAGGCGAAGCGGCGCGCAAGGCGCGCATGTCCGGCACCGGCGCGGGGCTTCGAGGGTGCACGGGCAGGCGGGCGCGCTGAAAGGGCAGGAACAGCATGTGCCGAAAACGAGAGGAAAGGGGGATCCAGCCGAGAAGTGCGAGGGCCAGCACGGCGTGCAGCCACCAGAGCCCCTTGAAGACCCGGGCCGCCTCCAACGGGCCCGAAGAAGAGGAAAAGAGACGCGAGGCGGCCGCCCCAACCGGGCTCCATGCCCTCCAAGGGTCACCCTGTGCGTGGATCCGGACTCCCTCGAGCAGGAAGCCCGTCAGACACACCGCGCCGAGAAGCAGCAGGGCCGCCGCCTTGCCAAGGCTTCGGTCGCGGGCCGGGGAAGCGTCTTTGCGCAGCGTGAACAGGGCCACGAGGATTCCCGCCAGGAGCGCGGCCCCGGCCAGATCGGCAACGAGCGTTACGAGCAGGTAGGGCATCCCCTCGAACAGGGATTCCCGGACGTAATGGGCGACCATCAGGTAGCACGTCACAAGAAAGAGGAGCAGAAACCCATGGAAGATCAGCAGATGCCACAGGGGTGAAAGGGCGCTTCCGCCGGCCAGGGGCCTGTGCAGGAAGATTTCGGCGAACGTTGCCAAGCCGCCAAGCGTTCGATGGGGCTGGACCCTGGAGGGTGGGCCGCGCCGCACGAACCGGACCGCCCTGAAAACGCGCCAGCCGATCCACAGCAAGGTGATGATCGTCAACACATAGAAGGGCCGCGGGTTCGCAACCTGCCAGAAGATCTCCCTTGTCGCCCCTTGCACCATGCTCAGCCATCCTTGGGAGAGAGGGAATCCCGGTTGACGATCTTCTCTTCCGCGAGTATCTCGAGGATCTTCTCCGCCGTCTCCGCGGCATCTCCCGTCAGGAGGGGTTCCTTCTTGTCCTTTCCCTCGGTCACCGAAAGCCCCAGGGCCTGGCGCATCCGGTCGACACTGCGCGACTGCGCATACTCGGCAGCGACGGACCCTTTCCTGGGCTTGGAACGAGCGAACTTCTTCCTCTCGACCCTCCGAACGACCGGGACTCCGCCCGAAGGGACGTTTCGAAGGCGATGCATGTCCGCCTTCAGCTTGCCCCAGAAGGACGGATAGCGGAGCGGGGCACCTCGAAGGACCCCCAGACAGGCAGGGAGGCGGACGAGAATCTCCTCCCGAACCCGTTTCTGCCTGCGGGTTACGACAAGCCGGCCCGCTTCCCTCCACTCCGCCCGAACCACCGAATCGACGTAATCCATTCCGGCGAGCGCGGCGAACATGGGCCCGACCTGCCCCGCACCCGTATCGAGGTCCCGCATGCCGAACAGAGCGAGTTCGAAAGGTTCGGCCCGATGGAAATCCTTCAGCCGCTGCGCCACGACCCCTCCGTCCGGCTCCCAGGCCGGCTCTTCGATCCAGACCGCGTCATCCGCCCCGCATGCGAGAAACTCCCGGAGAACGATCCGCGAGGCATTCCCCCCGACCGAGCATGCGAGCACCGGAATCCGAAAGGGCGCCGCTTCCCTGAGCCGGAAGGCCGCTTCCAGCGCCAGTTCATCCATGGGATTCGGGATCGGTGCATACCCCGGCAGGTCTTCCACGGCTCCCGTCGGGCCGGGTTCGACCGGAACGGCCGGGTTTTGAACCGGCCGAACAAACACAGCGATCCTCATTGCGGACTGTCCGCCTTCTTCAGCCGACCGAGCATCTCGCGCGCCACCGATGCCGCGTCTCCCAGGATGCCCCACGTCGCGATCCGGAAGATGGGTGCCTGCGGGTCGGTGTTGACCGCGAGGATGTGGCGTGCATATTTCATCCCTGCCTGATGCTGATGAGCGCCCGAGATACCGAATGCCATGTAAAGCTCCGGGCCCACCTTCTTCCCCGTCTGGCCCACGAGTCTCTCCCTCGGCGCCCAACCCAGGTCCACCGCGATCCGGGACGCTCCCACCGCGCCCCCCAACGAGCCGGCGAGTTCTCGCAAAAGCGCGAAATTCTCTTCGGATTGCATGCCTCTGCCCCCGGCGACCACAATCTCGGCATCCTCCAGTTCGAGCGACTCGGCCGGCTCCAGGGCGCTCTCGATGATTTCCGATCGGCCCGGTCCGCCGCCCGGCTTTCGAAGAAGATGCACCTCCGGCACCAAATCTCCATGCGCCCTCTCCTTCGAGGGCCGGGGGAAATCAAAGGCTCTCGGATAAAGGCTCGCCAGGCCGTGGGTCGGCGGAAGAAACTGGAGCGACTCCGAAAGGACACCCTGCGCGAACGGCCGGGTGAGTGAAAGCGTCTCCCCTACCCTTCGCAGATAGGTCGCCCTTGCCACATACCCCGCGTCGACGAGCGCGGCGAGCCCGGGGGCCAGGCAGAGCGACAGGGGGGTGGCGCCGAAGAAAAAATGATGGGGCCTGTGTTGCAGGTAGAGGTCCTTGAGCCCGCAGAGCAGGGCTTCCCTGTCTCGGCTCGGATCCTCCGCCCCCTCGAGGCAGAGGATCCTTCGAACGCCCAGGGAGCCCAGGTACTCGAGACGAAACCCATCCGGCCGGCTTCCTGCCCAGAGGACGGCCGTTTCCATCCCGTGCTGCCTCTGAAAGGCCAGGCCCGCCGAAAGGGCCTCGAGGGACTCGCGGGGGATTCTGCCCCGTGGGCACTCAACGAACACCCAGCAAGCTGCACCCAACAGGAGCTCCTAGTCGATCGAGTTGGCCGCCACGTATCCCTCATACACCGCCTGGAGCATGGTCCGGGGAGAGACGGCATCCCCGACCCGGGCAAGCCCCTTCACCTTGCCCTTCAACTGTCTGTAAAGGGAATCGTTCGATCTTCTCCAATACGAAAGGACCAGGGTGTCACAGGGAATCTCCCGCTCGACCAACGTCATCGGGTTGTAACCGACGCAGACCCCGGGCAGAGCGGTCTTGAGGGCCGTCATGTAGGTGAGCTTCACGTTCTTCATGGAGAGGCTCATGAGGTGGGTTACCAGGGTCGGCCCGTCCACGTCGAACGCGGACCAGAGCATGCGCATTCCCATGACCAGGATCTCGACCTGCTTGCCCTGGGCCGAGAGGAAATCGGCCGTCGCAAACCCCTGCAGATGGGGCTGGACGTCGTAGATGAGGACCCGATCGCCGGTCTCCTCCTCGCCCGAGAGCACGTGCCAGGCCGACACGACGTGCGCGTCCGGGTGGATCTCCAGGGCCATGTCCGGCCCCACCTCTTCCGGGGTGGGCCGCGTGATCGGACGGGCCCCTGTCGCAAGGATGACATGGTCCGGGCCCTGTTTCCGTACCATCTCTTCGGTCACCTCGGCTCCGAACTCGATGGGCACCGAAAGCCGAGCCAGGTCCTTTTCCAGGTTCCGAACCGCCTCCATCAGGTCCCCTCGCAGGGGCGCCCTGGAGGCGACAAGGATCTGGCCCCCGAGGGCCGGACCCTTTTCGTAGAGAATCACATCGTGCCCCTTGGCCGCGGCCACCTTCGCGGCGCTCATCCCCGCCAATCCGCCCCCGACGACCATCACCCTCTTGCGGCTGGCTGCCGGGCGTATTCTGAGTTCGCCTTCCCTGCCCGCCTCCGGGTTCTGGACACATGTAATCGGCATCAACTCCTCGCACCGACCCCAACACCCCTCGTTGCAGTTCATGCAAAGCCGGATCTCCTCCTCACGGCCCTCCCGGGCCTTTTTCGGAAGCTCCGGGTCGCAGATCGTGGCACGGGTCATGGCCACCATGTCGGCCTCGTTGTTCGCAATGATCTCCTCTGCGGTCCGGGGATCCGTGATCTTGATCGCCGTGAACACGGGAATGTCGACAACCTGTTTGACCTCCGCCGCCATCCAGACGAAGGGCCGGGGCGGCGTACCCATCGGCGGAATCGCAACGGCCGCGGTCTTGTACGTGCTCACCGTGACGTTCAGAAAATCCACCTGTCCGGTCTCCTCCCATGCCTGACAAACCTCCAGCATCTCCGGCAGATGAATCCCGCTCTCCAGAAGCTCGTCCCCGCTCGTCCGCAGCCCGACCACGAAATCCTCGCCCACGGCCTTGCGGACCGCGTCGATCACCTCCAGGCTGAAACGCATGCGATTCTCGAGGCTCCCGCCGTACTTGTCGGTTCGAAGATTCGCGTACGGCGAAAGAAACTGCTGAGGCAGATACCCGTGGCCCGCGTGGATCTCCGCACCGTCGAAGCCCCCCTTCTTCAAACGCAGAGCGGCCTGGGCGTACTGCGCGACGATCTGCTCGATCTCCTCCTCCTCCAGTTCCTTGGGCACCTCGCCGATGGCGGGGCTGGGCACGCAGGAGGCGGACTGAACCGGGAGCCAGGAAATCTTCGAGTGCGTGTGATGACCGTTATGCCAGAGTTGAGCGAAAAGCTTCGTGCCGTGCGGATGCACCGCATCGGAGATCATCCTGTATCTCTCGATGATTTCATCCCGGTCGGCAAAGCACAGGCTGGGAACCGGCCAGCAGTGCCGGGAGACGCTCTGCACCTCCATGGTGATCATGCCGATCCCGCCCCTTGCCCGCGCCTCGTAATAGTGCATGTGCCGCAGGGACGGCAGGTTGTTCTCGGCAAAATGGGTCAGATGCCCGGACGAGAAGATGCGGTTCGGAATCGTCAGGTGCCGGATCTTCAGAGGCGAGAAGAGGTTCGGAAAGGCGCTCATGTTGTCTCCTTCTTGTGCGGCAATGGGGAGATTTCCACAATAGGGGAATCCGCGCACCTTTTTCAAGCCCCCGGAGAGCCTTATCGCCTTCGGCCCGGCCGGTGGAGCGGCGCGAATGACATCCGGCCCCGAAATGTATACCATGCTTTCGAGCAGCGCACCGAAGGGGTTCGCCAGATGCGAATCGAGGATTACACCGGCAAGATCTCCCTTTTCTACGAAGCCAGCCCTCATCTGAGCCACCACGAACTCGCCGTCCTTCTCACGGCGGACCTGCTGTACAGGGACCTCCCGGACGACCTCCCCGAGTTTCGGAAGAAATACGCGCATCTCGACCCTTCCGTGCTCAAGGGTCCGCACGAAGGAATCACCTTCCTGCGGATCGCCGAGGACCCGCAACCTCCCTCGGTCCTCAAGGAACGCCTGAACGCCTATCTGAACGTCAAGTTTCACGACATCTCCCATGCAAAGAACTTCGAACAAAACGCCCTGCTGTTCCGGAAGCGATCCGAGATCGCCTCCCGGATCATCGAAGAGATCCTCGCCAGGACCGGCTTTCCGAAAGAGATCACCACGGTTCTCCGCGAGACGGAGGAGGCCCGGTCCTGTTCCGACTTCTTCGAGATGCTCCAACGCTTCAAGGCGGCCCGGGACAACCGGCTGCGCTATGAGATCCTGCGGAAGATCGGATTGATCGTCCTAACGGCAAGGATCGACCGAACCGTGGAGCTCGAGGAACTCGAAAAAAGAAAGAAAGAGGTTTCGAAGGTCTTTCGGAAGGGCCTCCGGGGCGCCGTCCGGGCCGGCAAGGTATACTATCTCTGGCTGAATGCCCGGCACAAGGTCGAGTTTTCCACCGATGAGGGGCGCGCCCAGCGCCGGCGTGCCGAGGAACTGGAAAGGCGCAGGCGCCGTGCCTGCAAGGTCTATCCGCTTCAGAAATTCGTCTGCCGTCCGTTCACGACCTTTTCAGGCAACGAAATCCTGCACATGGAAATCCGAAGCAAGTTCCAGAACAAGGCAGGGCTCTCGTACACCTCCTACGTCGAGAAGATGCTGAGAAAGAACCTCGAATTTCCGAATCAGGTTCACGACACAATCGGCGTCAGGCTGGTCGTGGAAAAGGAGAGGCAGATCCCCGGGATCATCCGCGACCTGGAATCGTTCCTGGGCGGAAGCTCGACCCGAAAAATGGAAAAGAACACCTACCACCGATTCGGAAGGCGCCGGTTGAGCGAGTACTCATCTCCCGAATACTTTGTCTGGAAGGCCGTGTACGACATCACGCTCCCGCATCCGTCGATCCCGCAGATCCGAAAAATGCTCAGGCTCACGAAGAGGAACCCCGTGGCTCAGCGCGAACTCAGGGACCGCCTGCATTACTTTCTCAACCATCCGAGCGATTTTGTCATCGAGGTGCAACTGCAGGATATCCGGTCCTATCTGCTCAGCATTGCCGAGGGAAGTCCTACGGCCCACGCCTGGCTCAAAATGAATCAGATACGATCGAATTCGTTCTACAAGTTCTTTCCCGCCGAGATCTATGAGCCGGAGATCACCCGTCTCAAGCTTGATCTCCTCGGCCGCGGTCCCAAAGCCCCGCCCGCCTGACGGCATCCCCCCCGCTTCATCCCCGCCTGTAAAGCAGAAAGCTCAGGTCGTCCGGCTTCGATGGCTGTCCCTCGGCCGGCTTGAGCATTCGCGCGCGGCACCTCTCGGCAAGGCTCCGGCCCGCATCCGGCAGTCTTCCCCTGCGGCAGATCTGCACGATCTCCTCGGTGTGCAGGTTGTCGAACAGGCCGTCCGTCGCCACCACAAGCGTGTCCCGTGGCGCCATCGCAACGGCAGAGCCGATTTCGATGTACATCTCCGAGGAACCGAGCGCATTCGAAATCACGTGCCTCTGTTCGTGGTGCATCGCCTGCTCGTCGTCGAGGATCCCGGCCTCGACGGCGTATCCGACGGGGGAGTGCGCCTTCGTGAGAAGCTTGATCCTGCCCCTCTGCCCGAAGAGCAGGATTTGAGAGTCGCCCACGTGATAGGGGCGCACGGTGCCTCCTTGAATCTCGACGGCGGCCACAGTGCTTGCCGCCCCGCTGCCGCGGGCCGCGAGCTCCTCGTTGGCCCTTTCGATCCCGTTGATGATCGCGTCACGCAGGTCGCTTCCCTCCCCCGCGGCCTCGCGGAGGGCCCGCTCGATCGACCGAATCGCCACGCCCGACGCAGCGGCCCCTGCCGGAAGCCCTCCGACGCCGTCCGCGATCACGAGAACGCCGGACTTCTCGCAGAAGGGCAGGACCGCCACGGCGTCCTCGTTCGCCGAATCCTTCTGCGGATTCCGGCTCGTGTATACGAGCGCCGTCCCCTCCGCAATTCGGGCCAACTCGCATTCGGCCAGATCCTGTTCGCAGTAGATCCGAACCACGGAACTCATTTCCTCCCTCTCCGCACCGTTCTTCATTCCTCCAGCAGGTCCTTCCAGGCGGCGTGCTTCAGCTTGATCTTTCGGATTTGTTCGCTCTGGTGGCGATGCCGCATCAGAGAGACAAAAATGAGGTAGCTTCCCACCGCGACGAGAAGCGCGCAAAGGAAAAAGAGGGGTATCAGAAAATGCAGGTTATCCAGGAAATCATAGAACCGGGAAGTGGTAACCAGGACGGTTGTCACGGAAAGCGGCAGTGTGAAGATCGCAATGCCCGTCCGCAGCGCCGCAAGGGACGTCCGCTTCTCGGCTAGGAGCAGCTGCACCCTGGGTATGTCGATGGATTCGTCCTCATCCGCGCCCCGCTCCCGGCGGCGGCCCTCCCTTCCGCTCTCCTCCCTCGTTGATCCAGGCGTCACTTCCATGCGTCCGGTTCCCGTTTGCGTTCGCTTGCCGTCTTGCCGTTCTCATCACGGGGCGGCACAAGGAGTATGAAAGCACGGCAGCCCGACAAAGTCCAGAGATTCGGCCATGGCTTGACCCTCCGAATCCCGTGTGTCATATAGCCTGAATCGGACCAACGAGTCGCTCGCAACCAAGCAGGGGGAACAGACAGATGGGACCACTCGACGGCGTCAAGGTGATCGAGGTAGGGGGGCTGGCACCCGGGCCCTTTTGCGGCATGCTGCTTTCCGACATGGGGGCGGATGTCGTGCGCATCGAGCGCACCGATCAGCTCATGCTTACGGACCCGAAGTTCGATGTGTTGAAGCGAAACCGCAGATCCGTTGTCCTCGACCTGCGCGCGCCGCAAGCAGTCGAAGCGCTTCTGCGGATGGTGGAACAGGTCGACGCAATTCACGAGGGGTTCCGCCCCGGCGTGATGGAGAGGCTCGGTCTCGGTCCCGAGGTTTGTCTCAAACGAAATCCGAGACTCGTTTACGGCAGAATGACCGGATGGGGCCAGGAGGGGCCGCTTGCGCTGGCTGCAGGCCACGACATCAACTACATTTCCCTGACGGGGACCTTGCACACAATCGGCAGAAAGGGCGAACGACCCGTCCCGCCCCTGAACCTCATCGGCGATTTCGGCGGAGGCGGCATGCTGCTGGCATTCGGGATGGTCTGCGCCCTGTTCGAGGCCCGCCGCTCGGGCCAGGGCCAGGTCGTCGATGCGGCCATGATCGACGGGGCCGCCGCCCAGACGGCGATGATTTACGGATTCCGCGCCTCCGGCATCTGGACCGACGAACGCGAGGACAACCTCCTCGACGGCGCCGCGCATTTTTACGACACCTACGAGACGGCCGATGGAAAGTACGTGTCCGTGGGCTCCATCGAGCCGCAGTTTTACGCTCTGCTGCTCAAGCACACCGGCATCGAAGACCCCGAGTTTCAAAACCAGCTCGACAAGGCCCGCTGGCCCGCCCTGAAGGCCCGGGTGGCCGAAGTCTTCCGGTCCAAGACCCGTGACGAGTGGTGCCGCATCATGGAGGGGACCGACGTTTGCTTCGCCCCGGTGCTTTCCCTGGACGAGGCCCGCGACCATCCGCATAACCGGCACAGGAAGACCTTCATCGAGGTGGAGGGCGTCGCGCAGGGAGCGCCGGCGCCCCGTTTTTCCCGCACCGTGCCCGCCACGCCGAAGCCGCCCCCCAGAATCGGGCAGCACACCGAAGAGGTGCTGGCCGATTTCGGGTTCCGCTCCGACGAGATCCGGGCGCTCCGGGAAGCGAAGGTTATCTGAGTCTCGAGGAGGTGCCTCTCATGACAAACCGAGGAGACAGGCCTTCGAAAAACGCCCCCGGCGGCCCTTCCGACCCCAGGGTGCCGGAGATGATCCAGGAACTTCTCGAGCAAGTCGTGATTCCCCCCTTGCTCTTCGGCTGCGGCTACAGCGAGGCCGACCTCGAGGCGCCGAGGATCGGGATCGCCAACACATGGACCGACCTGAATCCCGGCCACGTGCATCTCAATCGAATCGCCGATCGCGTGCGCGAGGGGATTCGCCGCGCGGGCATGACGCCCTTCGGCTTCAACACCATCGCCCCCTGCGACGGGATGGCCAACGGACACGCCGGAATGCATTACATTCTTCCCGCCCGGGAGGTCATCGCGGATTCGGTCGAGATCATGGCCCGGGTCAACCGCCTCGACGGCATGGTATTAATCGGCTCATGCGACAAGATCGTGCCCGGACTGCTGATGGCCGCGGCCCGCGTCGATATCCCGTCCATCGTCCTCACCGGCGGGTACCACCTCCCCTACTGTTATCCCGACCAGAACTTCGCCGAGGAGAAGGAATTCGCCCATTACGAGATCGGGAAGTTTTTTTTCGCCAAGAACGCGGGCAAGATCTCCGAAGAGGACTTCCGCAAGGCCCTGCGCGGGATCGTGACCGGCCCGGGCTCGTGCCCGATGATCGGCACGGCGATCACCATGCAGTGCATGACCGAGGCGCTCGGCATGGCCCTGCCCTATTCGTCCATCCTCCTGGCCGAGAGCAGCGATAAATTCGATTTTGCCCGAAGAGCGGGAGAGGCGCTCACGTTTCTGATCGAGAACGACATCAGACCCTCCAGGATCCTGACCGCCCAGGCCTTTCGAAACGCGATCACGGTGCTCCACACCATGGGAGGGTCCACGAACGCGTTCCTGCATCTCCCCGCGATCGCCAACGAACTGGACATCCCGCTCCCGATCGACCTGTTCGACGAACTGAGCGAACGAACGCCGCAGACCTGCGCGGTGAAGCCGAACGGCCTTCGCGCCATCGACGCGATCGACGAGGCCGGTGGCATCCCGGCCGTGATGAAAAACATCGCATCCCTTCTGGATCTCGACGTGCTCACGGTGGCAGGCAGGAAGCTCGGAGACGTCCTGAGCGAAGCGGTGGTCAAGGACCGCTCCGTCATTCGGCCCATGGACGATCCGGTCCGTCCCGACGGAGGACTCACCGTGCTCCGGGGCAATCTCTCTCCCGACGGCGCGATCGTCAAGAAGTCGGCCGTTCCCCCACACCTTTTCCACTACCGGGGGCCCGCACGCGTCTTCGAGTGCGAGGAGGATGCCATCTACAGTATGTTTTACGGGCACGTAAAGCAGGGGGAGTGCATCATCATACGTTACGAAGGACCCAAGGGAGGACCCGGGATGCGTGAGATGGCCTTGCCCGCACACCTCCTGCAGCTTCTGGGGCTCGGGGAGTCCGGCGCGCTCGTCACCGACGGACGCTACAGCGGCAGCAACTATGGGATCTGCGTCGGTCACGTGTCGCCGGAGGCGGCCGAGGGCGGAGCCCTTGCCGTGGTCCAGGACGGCGACCCGATCGAGGTCAACATCCCGGAAAGGCGTATCCGCCTGGACATCCCGGACGCGGAGCTTCGGAAGAGGCTGGCAGCGTGGCGACCGCCGCCGCCCAAACACCGAAAGGGGATCCTCGCCTGGTATGCGAGGAACGTGACCTCGGGCGACAAGGGGGCCGTTCTGTCCGCCCTGCGCGAGCCCGCGCAAGGCTAGAGTCTCCGGCGCAGGAACACGGCGACGCATGCAGCGTCGGACGAGCCCGACCGTATGCCGGCCTGGCTGTGCGCGAGGCTAGAGCTTTTCGGCCGGCTCCCCGGGCCTCTTCGGCTTCCGAAAACCGATACGGGTGTAGAACTCCTCCGGGATGGCCTGCGGGTCCTTGTAGATGTACCACACGCAGGGGGCTTCCGGGTCCGGATTGTAGTCCGTGATCTTCACCGGAACGCCCGACTTCTCGATGGGCATGATCTCGTGCCACACGGAGCAGTGGATGCAATAGTACGGAACACCCTTCTTCCCCCAGGACCAGGGATATGCCTTCCGCGTTACACCGAGGTTGAAGGGCTCGCCCGTGCGGGGCGGGATGCCGTCCAGTTGGCCGGTTCGGCGCATCCGGCCCCCGCTTCCGCAGGGATCGAAGCGCATCACGTAGCGGTCCCGCTCCTCTCGAATCTCGTGGGTTCCGATCTCCCCGGGCCCGCACCGGTGCGCCCGCATCCCTTCCGCGAACATGCGGAGCACATCCACCGGCTCGATCTTGCCGTATCCCTTGTAAGCCAGCAGATCCAGTTTGCTTTTCACGAACCGGAGCACCTTCGGAACCTCTTCCTCCCCATACGTCCTGGCGATGTAATCGAGATCGATGTAGGCCCAGTCGGAGTAGACGTCGTGAAGCCACTTGAATTCATGCTGAACATAGTCGAGCAGTTCGAGCGCCCCCTTCTTGTCTCCCTTCTCGATCAAATCCCGCAGGATCGTATAGCTGCTTACCCCCAGCTCCTCGGGCGGCTCATCGCATCGAAGAATCCGGCCTGCCAGTTTTTCGACGGCCTTTATTTTCAGCATGGCTTTTCCTCCATCGGTTCGCTTCCCGGAGCAGGCAAATGGCTGCTCTCCGTCCTTCCTGCCAAGGATAGCACGCAGGGACTGCCCGGACAAAGCCGCAACCCGGGTGCGGGCGGCAGACGGCCTTTACCGGGCTCGGGGAGGGATGTGGATGGCCTCCCCTCGGGCATCCAGCACCGCCTCCCGTACGGCCTCGGAGAGGGTGGGATGGGCATGCACAGTCTCTGCCACATCCTCCAGGGTGGCCTCCATCTGGATGGCGAGGGCGAACTCCGCGATCAGGTGACCGGCCTGGGGCCCCACGATGGAGGCGCCCACCAGGCACTGCATCGCCGGCTCCGCAAGGACCTTCACGAACCCGCCGGAAGAGTCCTCGATCATGGCCCGGCTGCTCGCCGTGAACGGGAACCTGCCCACGATCAACCCGCTCCCGTATTTCTCGCGCGCCTTTTCTTCCGAGAGCCCGGCGGACGCCGCCTCCGGGTCCGTGTAGACCACGCTGGGAATCGCCGAATACACCATTTCCTTGCGCATTCCCACGGCATTGCAGGCGGCGATCTCTCCCTCAGCGGTCGCCTTGTGCGCCAGCATCATGCCGCCCGCGACGTCGCCGATCGCGTATACCCCGGGCACACCGGTCTCGAGGTATTCGTTCACGGGGATGGGCTTTCCCGGCGGCACGCGCAGCCCGATCCCATCGAGGCCGAGAGACTCATGGTACGGCCTGCGCCCGGCCGCGATCAGCACTTTTTCCGCGGCGATTTCCTTCCTCTCGCCGCCCTGAACGGCGACAACCTTGAGTTCCCCCTGCCCCTGACGGATTTCCTTCACCTGACAGGAGGGATGGATCGGGATCCCGGACTTGGTCAGGAGCCGGAGCATGACCTTGGAGAGTTCCTCGTCCTCCCATGGGAGGATCCGGGGCAGCAACTCCAGAACCGTGACCGCCGTCCCGAAGCGGTGAAACATCTGGGCGAACTCCACCCCGATCGCCCCGCCGCCGATGATCACGAGGCTCCTGGGAAGGGCGTCCAGGTTCAGAATGCGGTCGCTGTCCAGTACGCCCGCAAGATCCTTGCCTTCGATCGGGGGCCAGAGGCTGTCGGATCCGGTGGCGATGATGACCGCCGTACCCTGTATTTCCTCGCCCGTCTCCAGGACGCGGACGGTCCGCGGCCCGACGAAGGCACCCGTCCCCTGGACGAGCCTGACCCGGTTCCCCTGAAGCAGGGACTGCGTCCCCTTGGTGAGCTGTCCGACCACCCGGCTCTTCTGCTGCATCAGCGATGCGAGGTCCGGCGCCGGCAGTGCGGCCTGTCCGGCCTGCTTGAGCCGCTTCGCCAGGATCGAGTGTTCCTTCGCCTCCTTCAACAGGAACTTCGTCGGGATGCAGCCTCGATGCAGGCACGTGCCGCCCACGCTTCCGCGCTCGATCAGCGTGACCTGCGCCCCGAGTTGCGCTGCCTTGATCGCGGCGGGGTAGCCGCCCGGCCCCCCGCCGATCACAACGACGTTCTTTCCCTTGCCAGCTTCGCTCTTCATGATCCCGTGCGTCCCCAAACCACATCCAGCGTTAGAATCCAAAGCTCGAACAAGCAGCCAGCATGCCGGGGTTCTCGACGAGTCTTCGAAGCCGTTGCCGGAACTCGCCCGCCGCGGCGCCATCGATGACCCGGTGATCGAAGGTCAGGCTGACGGGCATGAGCTGCCGAATGACGATTGCATCGTCCACGACAACCGGCTTCTTCTCCGCGGCCCCGATCCCCAGCAGCGCCACCTCCGGCGGGTTCAAGATCACCGTCTCGAACTCGCTTCCGTAGCTGCCGAGGTTGCTCAGGGTGAATGTCCCGCCGGCCATGTCGTCGGGAAGAAGCTTCTTGTTCCGCGCACGCTCGATCAGGTCGTCGAGCCGGATCTGGATCTCTTTCAGGCACATGCGGTTCGCCCCGTGGACCACCGGCACCACGAGCCCGTCCGCAACCGAGACGGCGCAACCGATGTTCACATCTTCCCAGTAGTGAATCTCGTTTCCCTCGATCGAGGCGTTGAACAGAGGCATCTCCTTGAGTACCCGCGCCAGGAAGAAGACCATCAGACCCGGAATCGAAACCCGGAACCCCTGCGCCTCCGCGGTCTTGTTGATTTCCTTGCGCAGGCTGAGCAGGTTGGACACGTCCCACTGGGCGATCGCCGTCATCTGGGCCGACTGCTGCAGGCTCTGCATCATCCTCCGCGCTATCGTGGCCCGCATCCCGGACATCCGTTCCGACTTCCACAACCGCCTGCCCTTCTCGATCGTCGGGGCCGCTGCGGCGGCGGGCGCTCCCTGCGCGCTCGGAGCCGCCGGGGCCGCCGCGGCGGCCCCCTGCTCCACAAACCGCTGCACGTCCTCACGCGTGATGCGTCCCTCCGGGCCGCTGCCGTCGATGAGCGCGAGGTCGATGCCGGATTGCTTCGCGAGCTTTCGCGCGCCCGGGGTGGCCCTCACCTTCTCTCCCTCGGTCCGCGCCCGGGCGGGCGTCCCCGAAGCCGCCGCACGGGCAGGCGCCTCCGCACCCGCCCCGGGCGCCTCGGCGCTCCTCGAAACCCCGCCCTTGAGCTGGGCGTACTCGGCCTCGGAGGCCGCTAGATACCCCAGCACGGTTCCCACCGGGATTTCCTCCCCGCTCTCGATCAGGATGACGAGAATGCCGGAGCCTTCCGACTCCACCTCGTAGGTGACCTTGTCGGACTCGATCTCCAGGACGACGTCTCCCTTGCCCACCTGTTCCTTGTCACGCTTACGCCACTCGACGATCTTGCCGGCGTCCATGGTCATGCCGAGCTTCGGCATCTTGATTTCCAGTGCCACACCCATCCTCCTTGCGCACGAGAACGCTCCCGGGGCCGGAAGGCGGCCGCCCCTGCGCTCCGGGAGCCTGGAATGAAGAAACGGCCGGCGGGCCGATCAGTTCCTCATCGAACGCCGCACCGCATCGACGATCTTGGGGACGTCCGGCAGGGAGAAATCCTCCATGCCGGGACTGTACGGTTTTGGATTGAAGGTAGAGCCCAGGCGAACCAGAGGGGCTTCCAGGTAGTCGAAGCACTCCTCGTAGGCGATGGCCCCGATCTCGGAGCCGATGCCGCAGGGGATCCATCCTTCGTGCACGGTGACGAGTCGACCGGTCTTCTTCACGGACGCGAGAATGGTCTCCTTGTCCAGGGGGCTCAGCGTAAGAGGGTCGATCACCTCGACGCTGATGCCGTCCTCCTTCTGGAGCTTCTCGGCCGCCTGCAGGGCAAGGTTCACAGTATGGGAAACGGCCACCAGCGTTACGTCCGAGCCTTCCCGCTTGACGAAGGCCTTTCCCAGGGGGATGACGAACTCCTCGTCGGGAACCTGGCCCTTCATGCTTAGGATGAATTTGTGTTTCACCACAATGACGGGGTTGTCGTCCCGAATCGCACTCTTCACGATCCCCTTCACGTCATACGGGTTCGAGGGGGCCACCACCTTCAGGCCGGGCACGTTCATGAACCAGTTTTCGAAATGGGCCGAGTGCTGCGCGCCCGCGCGCCGCCCGCCGCCCGCCATGGTGTGGATGACCATGGGCACCTTGGTTACGTTTTCGCTTCCGGCCATGTAACGGATCTTTGCGCACATGTTGATGATCTGGTCCATGGCAACAAGCATGAAGTCCATAAAGGATATATCCACCACGGGCCGGAACCCGCTGGCCGCCAGGCCGAGGGCGATTCCGACAAAGGCCGCTTCGCTGTCCGGCGTGTCGAACACGCGGTTTTCCCCGAACTTGAACTGAAGGCCCTTGGCCAGCGCGAACGGCCCTCCCACGGCCCCTCCCGCATCCTCGCCGAGGTACAGGACGGTCGGATCATGGGTCATCTCCTCTTCCAGGGCCTCCTGAAACGCTTTCCAGAACTTGATATCCTTCACGGCATTCTCCTCTTTCTCACCCGGATCGATCCGGCCACAACAGAACACGTTTGCCTGCGAGCTTCCTTCGGCCTTCCTTCAAGCCCAGACGAGCTCCAGGGCTTCCTCGGGGGCGGGGAAAGGGCTCTTCTCGGCGAATTCCTCCGCGTCCGCGATCTGCCGGTCCACCCGCGCTTCGATCGCCCGCTTGCCCGCCTCGTCCAGCAGGCCCTCCTCCATGAGCTTCCTCTCCAGGCGGGGGATCGGATCCTTCTTCATCCACTCCTGAAGGTCGCCCTCCTTTCGGTAGGCCTGGGGGTCGCCGACATAGTGGCCGTCCCACCGACAGGTGATCGAATCGACCAGGGTCGGGCCTCCCCCCTCCCGGGCCCGTTTGACCGCGTCGCTCGTCGCCCGATAGACGTCGAGCACGTCGTTGCCGTCCACGGTCACGCCGGGCATTCCGTAGCCCTCGGCCCGCTTCGCGAGCGTGTCGATCTTCAGGTGGAAGTCCCGGTGCGAGAGTTCCGCATACTGATTCTGCTCGGCAAAGAAGACCATCGGCAGGTTCCACAACGCGGCCATGTTCATGACCTCGTGCACGACGCCCTCATTGCTGGCACCCTCCCCGAAGTAACCCAGCACCACCCTGTCCTCGCCCCGGAGCTTGCTCGCCATGGCCACCCCGGCCCCGAACGGGAGCCCGCCGCCCAGGATCGCGATGCCGCAAAGAATCCCTTTGCCGGTATCGGCCAGGTGCATCGAACCGCCCCTCCCCTGGTTGCTGCCGGTCTTCTTCCCGTAAAGCTCGGCCATCATCTTCTTCGGGTCCATGCCCTTGGCAAGGCATTGGCCGTGCCCGCGATGGGTCGGGCAGATAAAGTCGTCTTCTCGGAGGGCAAAGCACGATCCGGTCACGGACGCCTCCTGTCCGATGCATACGTGCACCCACCCGGGAAACTTACCGCCCTTGAATAGTTCCGCGGCCCGCGATTCGAACCGCCGGATGAGAATCATGCGTTCGTACATCCGAAGCGTCAGGTCTTTCGTCGGTTCCATGCTTCCCGTCCTCACTTGGTTTCTTGCTTCTCTTCCTTGTAAACCCCGTGGCACACGAGCGCGATCGCCACGTCTGCGATCTCATCGACCGAGAGCCGTCCCTTGGGCCGGTACCACATGTAGAACCAGTTCAACGTCCCCAGAATGAGCAGGGCGGTGATATCCGGATCCAGGTCTTCCCGGAAGTCCCCTCGTTCGGCGCCCGTGCGGAGGATCTCGGCGAGTCGCCGCAGGAATTCGTCCCTGCGCGGGATGATTCGCTTGAGCGTCTTCTTGTCCAGGTGCTCCATCTCGGTGAAGAAGACCGCAATCTGGTCCAGGTAGTCGTGCATGATCGAGGCATGCATCCGGATCCAGGTGGCCAACTGCTTCTTCGAATCCGGTTCCGGATCCACGTTTCGCTTCACCCGGTCGAACATGGCGGTGACCATCTCGTCGTGAAGCTCGCGGAGCAGGTCCCCCTTCTTGTCGACGTGGTGGTAAAGCCCTCCTTTGGTCAGGCCCACGGCATCGGCGATGTCGGTCATCGAGGTGCCCGGGTACCCCTTTCGCCGAAACAGCTTGAGCGCGGCTTCCAGGATCTGCTGCCGCGTATGCTCGCTTTTCGGAGCCCGTCCGCGGCCATGCTTCCTGCGTTCCTTCCTCGGTTGATCTCCTCTCTCGGACCGGCCCTTCCCCATGTTCGCCTCCCCGGCGGAAAAGGTGGTCATTCGATGGTTGCCCGTCATCCGGTTGATCCGTCCATCGGCGCCTATTTCCCCTTGAAGACGGGGGGTCTCTTCTCGATAAAGGCGCGCATCCCTTCTTTCTGGTCTTCCGTGGCGAACAGGAGCAGGAACTCGTTCAGGGCATACTCGATCCCCCTGTCCCGATCCAGTTCCGCGGCCGCATTTACCGCGGCCTTGGCGGCCGCCAGGGCGAGGGGGGACCGCTGGGCGAGCTTCTGGGCAAGATCCCAGGTGACCGCTTCGAGTTCCGCTTTCGGCACGACCCGGTTGACAAGGCCGATCCGGTGCGCCTCCTGGGCGTCAAGGAAGTCGCCGGTCATGAGGATCTCCATCGCCTTGGCCTTGCCGACCCACCGGGGCAGACGGACCGTGGCGCCGGCGCCCGGAATGACCCCGATCTTGATCTCGGCGAGGCCCAGCTTGGCGTCCTCGCTCGCGATGACCATGTCGCAGCAAAGGCTCAACTCCGTGCCGCCGCCGGGTGCAAACCCATGCACGGAGGCGATCATGGGCTTCCGGATATTCTCGATCAGATGGAAGAACTCGATCCAGAGCCGATTGTAGGCCAGTTGCTCGAAGGGGCCGTTGTCCTTGATCTCCGCAATGTCCGCTCCCGCACTGAACGCCCTGTCGCCCGCCCCGCGGAAGACCACCACCCGGATCTCCTGATCGTCGCGGCACTTGTGCATCGCGTCGATGCACTCGTGCAGCATCTTCGTGTTGAAGGCGTTGAGCACCTTGGGGCGGTTGAAGGTGACGAAGGCCACCTTTTCCTTGACTTCGAGAAGGATGGTTTCATAGGTCATCGGGGGAACTCCTTCTGCTGCTTCACTCTGATCAAAACCTACCGACCGGTTGGAATGTTGATAACGTAGCTTACCACTCCTCTTCGCTCCCTGTCAAGGGGAAACCCCTTGTTTCAGAAATGAAACAAGGAAGGAGCCACATCCCCCCGAACCCTCGAACGACGGAACCGGTCGGTTACACGGCGTCTTTATTCACACTCAGCACCGGGCACGGGGCATGCAGGATCAGATACTGGGCCGTGCTTCCGAGGAGGTATTTCCCCGTGGGGCTCGTCTTCTTGATGCCCACGACGATCATCTCGATCTTTTCCCTCTCCTCCTGCACCATGCGGACGATGTCCGCCCCCACGCCCTCCCCGATGTTCAGGACCCTCGTTTCCCGCTCCAGACCCGCCTTTTCCACCTCTCTTTCCGCCTCTTCCAGAACGGACTGCACGGCCTCGCTGATCGCCTTCTTGTAGTGGCCCGCCAGATCCGAAAAGCTCAGGCTTCGGACAATGGGCCGACGGTCCTTGATCACGCGGTCCGGTGCCAGCGCATACACCAAAAGCAGACCGGTCTTCTTCCTCGCCGCTTCGCGTATCGCTACCGTGAGCGCCCTTCGCGCGGGTTCCTCACCGTCGTAGGCTACGGCAATCGCCATGTCCGTTTCCTCCCCTGTTCGAAGCGCTACAGCTTCAAAGCGGCCCGGGCCCCGTCGTGCACGCTTCCGTCAAACCAGGCGTTCTTGTCCTCTTTGCCGTCACCGATCAGGAAAAGTTCGGGCACCTTCCCCCGCAGGGCCTGGTAGAGGGCGTCGTTCTTCCTGTCCTTTTCGATGATCATCACCGTATCGCCTTCGACGAGCTGCCTCTTCCCGTCCTTCGTCCGGATCCAGACGCCCTTTTCCGTGATCTCCTCGTACTTGACGCCGCTGTAAACCGGGATCTTTCGGGCCTGAATCCACATGTTCCAGAGCAGTTTCAGATGGAAGTTCATTCCCTCCCAGAGTTCTTCGCCCTCCTCCAGGATGACGACCTCTCGGTCCCGCTTCACGTAGAACTCGGCCGACTCCGCGCCCTTCAGGTCGCCCCCCATCACAATGATCTTCTTGCCGATGGGCAGGAACATCTTCGTGAGCTTGCTCATCACGGTCGGGCCGAAGAGCTTGAGCAGGTCCTTGGACTTTTCCTTCAGTTGACCGGTCGTGACCACATGCTTCATGTCCTTGCCCGGGACATCCGGCACTTCGAGCTTGCTTCCCGGCGAAAGGATGACCGCATCCGGTTTCTCTTTCGCCACGAGCGCCGCGTCCACCTCGACGCCCAGCTTGATCTTCACGTTGTCGAGCTTTTTGAGCTGATTCTCGTACCACTCGAGCATCGGCTTGACCGTATCGAAGTCGTAGCCGCTCTCCTTGATGAAGGCCGAAAGGGGCATCAGCCCGCCCAGCCACTTCACCTTGTCGTAGAGCACGACATCGTGTCCCCGCAAGGCGGCGACACGGGCCGCTTCCATGCCCCCGGGCCCGGCCCCCACCACCATCACCTTCTTCCTCTTCTTGGCCGGCTCAAAGCTCTGCCCGTCGCCCAGTTCGAACTCGTGCCCCATGAAGGCGTTCCAGCGGCATTCGATGGGCTGGTTCAGCCAGAGTTTGCCCACACAGTGCATGCATCGCGTGCAGGGGCGGATGTCCTCGATCCGGCCTTCCTCGAGCTTCGTGGGATACGCGGGGTCCGCCATCAGGTTCCGCCCCATCCAGATCAGGTCGATGCGGTCCTTGTTCAGGGCCTCGGCGGCGCTGTCGTAGTTGTACCCGTTGGAGGAAGAGACCGGGATGGAGACCGCCTTTCGGATTGCCTCGGCCTCGGGAAGCATCGCTCCGGTGGGGATCCGATCCCGGAATTCCTTCGTGCTCGGCAGGGGCTCGGGCCAGTAGACCTGCTGCGGGGCCCAGCAGCAGAAAAACTCGTTATACCCGTACCCGCTCGACTGGATGTAGTCCAGTCCCGCCGCTTCGAACATCTTGGCGAACTCGACGGCCTCCTCGTTGGTCGTGCCCTCTTCGATGCCCCACTCGCGGGCCGACATGCGGCAGCCGAGAATGAAGTCGTCCCCGCAGAGTTCCCTCGACCGCCGGATGATCTCGACCCCGAAGCGCGCACGGTTCTCCAGGCTGTCGCACCCGTACTCATCGTGCCGTTTGTTCTGGTGCCGCGAAAGGAAGGCGTTCCCGAGGGCGTAATGGGCCAGGTGAATCTCGGCGCCGTCCAGCCCCGCCTTCTTCGCCCGCAGGACGCCCTGTGCCCATTTCTCCTGGATGGCCTTGATCTCCGGAATCGTGAGTTCCCGCGCCTTGTCCAGGGCCGGCTCGGCCGGCGGGTCGATGGCCGAAGGAGCGACGGGCTGCACGCCGTCGATGTCCTTTTTGTGCGCGGGCCCGGCATGGGTCATCTGCACGAAGCACTTGGCGCCGTACTTGTGAATGGCATCGGCCACGCGGCGCCAGCCGGGGAGGTACTTGTCGTCGTCCAGCCTCGGATGGGGGATGTTGCTGCACCCGAGGGGATAATCCGTGACCGTCTCCTCGATGATGACCAGGCCCACGCCCCCTTTTGCGATCGACTCATAGAACTTGACGAACCGGTCGCCGATCGATCCGTCCGGCTCGAGGTAAATGAACCACTGGGACGTCTTGGCGAGCCGGTTTTTCAGTTCCAGGTGCTTGATTTTGAAGGGAGTGAAAATCTTGTCGTATTTCTTCTTTCGTGCCATGGAGCACCTCCAATCGTTATTCCTGTTTGTCCAAGAACGACTCAATTTCGCTCGCAAGCCTCTCCGCGCAATTGTCCAGGGCGTACACCCCGCACCCGGGCAGAACGGCCGACCGGGCCTCCGGGTAGGCCTCGCATACGGGCCGGAAGTACGGATAAAGGACGTCGTTTTCCCCGCAAAGAAGCAGCATCGGGCACCTCACCTTCGAGAACATTCCGTACGAGTCCTGCCGGAACACCGCAATGTATGCCTCGTGCCACCGCTCGCCGGCCCGAAGCGTATCGAGAGCCTCCCTGTGGCAGAGATCGGCCGGATGGTCCGGGTCCAGCCCGACCACCCGGTCCCAGATCTTCGCAAGGTGGCTTCCATCCCCCCGGATCACCATGGGATCGATCGCCGTGTCGAGCCAGTGCTGCCGCTCCTCCGGGCTCAGCCAGACCGGGCCCTCCAGGATCAGGCTCTTGACTCGCTCGGGCGCGGTGGCCGCCATCTCGACCGCAATGGCGGCGCCGGTGTGGTGTCCGACCGCGTGGAACGCCTCGATTCCCAGGTTCGTGAGCGCCTCAAAGAGCGCGGAAACATAGTACGCCGTCGTGGCCGCCTGCGGGGGGAAGAAGCTCTGGCCGAACCCGGGCGTGTCGAGCGCGACCATCCGGTACTTCCCTTCCAGACGACCCATGATCTTCTCGTAACTCTGAGAGGAGCTGGCTGTCTGATGAAACAACGCAACGGGGATTCCCTCCCCTTCTCCGCAGACCCGGTAATGGATCTGACCGTCCCGCGTGTCGACATATCCTTTCCGGATGGCCATGGAACGACCCCCTATGTTTTTCCCGGAACAAGGCCCCGTCGGGACACTCCGTTCGGCGGCCTTCGCATGCGATTCATCAAGCTGGATGACGTGACGCCCGGGCGCTTTCTATCTGGTCCTAACGGGCGCCTCCGACCTTCCCGTTCGCGACGATGAACCCGGGCTTTAGGGCCAGGATCACCGCGGGCATCACCAGAAGCGCGCTCAGCGCCGAAACGCTCATCCAGACCGCGATCAGGATCGCCATTTCCGCCTGAAAACGCAGCGAGGAGAAGAAATACCAAAGAGTGGTCGTCAGGACGAGCGGCGTTGCGGTCAGCACCACTCCCCTCCCCGCGCCGAGGAGCCCCTCTTCCACGGCCTTTACGATATCCCCGGAACCGGCGAACTCCTCCTTGATGCAGTCCACCACGTAGATCGCATAGTCCACGCCCAGCCCGATGCCCAGGGCGGTCACAGGCAACGAGTTGATGTTCAGGCTGATGCCGGCGAAATGCATAAAGGTGAAGGTGATTGTATTGGAGAGTAGGAGCGGGATCATGAAGTACAGCCCTGCCGTGCCGTATCGGTACGTAAGACCGCTGGTGACCAGAACGACGAGCAGCGCCAGGGCGGCGCTCTGCAGCTCGATCCTGAAGACGACTTCGTTCACGGCGGCAAGCACACCGACAAGCCCGCCGGCAAGTTCGATGCTTGCGTTCGAGAGAGGATTCTTCGCGATGAAGTCCTTCATCCTGGCCACGGCCGTCCGGATGGTCGATCCTTTGTGGTCACGGAAATAGAGGGTAATTCCCGCATTCTGGTAGACCATGTCGGAAAAGCGGTCGAGATCTCCCGGATCGGATCCCGCCAGGAACATATAAAGCAATTCCGCGTTGGATTCGCGATCCCAGCCGATCTCCTCAAATCGGGGGTTGTCCTCATTGAGGACCCGCTTCACGCCGGGAATCAGATCCGCCAGGGAGATGCTTCCCCCCACCTCGTACTGCCTCTCCACGTAGCGTTGAAACCGGACCATGCTCTGCAGAACCTCCGGATCCTTGAGCACGTCCGGCTCACGGCCGCGAACCACGACGAACATCCGGTCCGTCCCGAGGAAGGTCCGGTTGATCTCATCCACGGCGATATTGTACTCGGAATCCTGCCACAGAAGCGGCGTGCCTGGGTTGGCGTCCCCGATCTCGATCTTGTTTCCGAAGTATCCGCACACCAGGATCACAACCAGCGAAACCGATATGACCGCGCCGCGGCCGCCCGGCCGGCTGCAGACTCTTGCCGCCCATCGGAGGAACCCGCTGATCAGAGGGTCGATACTGAAGGGATGGGCGTACTTGCGGGGTTGCCGCACATAGGAAAGGAGCACGGGCGTCAGGACCACGCCGGTCACCGAGATGCAGGAAACCCAGATGGCGCCGATGATGGCGGTCTTCTGCAGGAGCGGGATCGGGGCGAGGGCCACCACAAGCACACCTCCCGCATCGGTGATCACCGCGAGGATGCCGGGCTTGAAGAGCTGCCCCAGCACGGCGCGCGCCGCCGCAGTGGAGCTGTCCATCCCGGAGGCGATCATCAGGTCGAACCGGTTCACCGACTGAACCGAGTGGGAGACGACCCGGGCCGTGATCAGGAAGCCGATGACGACTCCAAGCGGGTCGAAGTTCATGCCGAGGAGGCGGGCGATCCCGAGGGCCCAGATGGCGCTGACGACGGCAGCAAGCATGGGAATGAAGGTGCCGCGGTAACTCCTCATGAAGAATACGAAGAGGAGGAGGCCGAGCGCCCCCAGGCTGGAAACGAAGATCGCCACTGTCTGCGGGAGCTTTGCGTTGATGATTCCCTGGAGGATCGGTTCCCCGACGACCTTGATCGTGATGCCGTTGCCCTGGTGCCGCTCAACGACCTTGGTCAGTTCCCGGTACACCGTCGGATAATCCATCTGCCGTTCGATGAAGTCCACGGTAATCAGCGCCGCCTTGAGATCCCTCGAGACGTACGTGCCGTAGACAAGCCGATTCGACAGCACCGATTCCTTGAGATTCTCGATCGCCTCCGGCGTTTCCGGCAGGTAGGGCCACATGATGGGCTTGGTGTCTACGCCCTCGGTGCCGGCCCGCACGTTTCTCAGCTTCTTCGACGCCAGGGATATGATCTGAAACTCGTTGACTCCGCTCACCATGAGCAACTCGCGGCCGATGTCCTGGATCTTCGCAAGCACCTCGCGGCGGAAGATGTCGCCTTCCTCGACCCGGACCGCGATGGACACCAGGTTGGATCCGCCGAAGGAGCCCTTGAAGCCGTTGTGCACCTCCATGTAGGGGTGTCGGGAGGGCAGGAGGTCATCGAACACTGTCTTGACCTGTGCTCCCGCGGCGAGGACCAGGAAGACGCCCGTGAGCAGCCCGACAGTAATCAGCACCCACGCCCGCCGCTCGATGAAGAACTCCGCCAATCGAAGTACTATCGTTCGTTCCATTCTCCCGGACTTCCTCCAGCCCATGTCTGAATTAGAAAATGTAGCGCCACTCTCCCTTCTCGAGCACTCCCTGCGACCCTCCGACAATGTAGAGCTTTGCATCCAAGGCGGCGATCGAGGTATGCCACAGGAGTTCCTTGTCCGAGAGACGTTTCGACCGCCACTTTCCGTCTTCCCGATCCCCCAGTACCACGGTTCCCAGGTTGCCCACGGCGACCCAGCGCTCCGAGGCCGCATCCCATGCCACCTCCCAAAGGTGCTCTGTGGTGGGTTTCTCCGCGAGCAACGTCCAGGTGTCGCCGGCATCCGAGGTAGTCAGAATGACGCCTTCCAACCCTACCGCAACCCCGCGGGCCGGGTCCCTGAAGGACACTCCCATCAGGCTCGACTCGACGAGCGGCTCCGTCTCCCGCCAGGTTGTGCCCCCGTCCGTGGTCCGCATCATTCGCCCGAACTCCCCGACAACCCAGCCGTTCTGTTCATCGGCAAAGGCAATCCCGTTCCACGCCTCGTCCCTCTCCGGGGTCAGCCGCCGCCAGGTCGCACCGTAATCCTCCGTCCCAAGGACGGCGCCCATTAGCCCCACTGTCCAGGCTTTTCCGCCAGGGCCGGCGATCACCCGCACAAGCTTGTTGGCCACCTCCGAACGGGGCGCTTCCATCCGCTGCCAGGTAATGCCTCCGTCCCGCGTCGTGATGACCACCCCTTCGTTCCCGACGGCAACGGCTCGGGACTCATCCCACGCAGCGATATCCTGCAGGTGCTCTCGAACCCCGGTCTCTTGCAAAACCCAGCTCGCACCCGCGTCATCGCTGCGGACAACCTTTCCGTTGGTTCCCGCCATCCAAACCACCTTCTGCCCGACGGTTGCGACTCCGTACAGGTTGTCCCGCGGTTCGACGGTCGATGCCACGAATTTGCTCGACTCGAAGCTTGCGGGGAGGAGGTTCTCCGCCCTTCTGGCAACCATCACCAGGAAGAGACTCACCGCGAGGAACACCAGCCAGTTCAAGCCCTTTTTCATCTTCGCCCTCGCTTCCGTTTCTCCCGTTTCTGTCGGCTCCCGGGCGGACGTTTCCATTCTCCCCCAACCGCAAATCCCGGGAGGGAGAGTCGATTCCATCCATGCCCCTTGCGCGGAGGGGTTTCACAAGAGGCATGGATGGCCGACGATTGCAAACGATCTCAATTACCAGTCCGGAGGAAAGACTACCATTCGGCCTCAGGGAACTTCGGTTGCTGATACTTACCCTGGGCGATGGCCTCCATGACGCTCAGGTTGGCGTCGTCCGCACCCATCCCCGGGGGATTCCGGCGGCTGTCAGGCCCCTGCAGGAACACCGTTGCATGCATTCTCTTCAGGTCGACCGCCCAGCCCGAGGTTTCCTCAAGCCCCCAGCTGTTCACCGCATCGTTTCCTTTGAACGGCCTGTTGGCGTTCATCATGAGCTTGGTCAGCTCGCCCCGCTTGTCGTAAGCCTCCGAGAAATACGGCACCCACGTCTCGGTATCGACATAGATGATTCTCTTGCTGTATACGTGTTCTTCCGGCATCGTGGCCTCGACCACGTACACCTCCCTGGGCTCCCATTCGTACCGCGGGTTCCAGAAGGGCTTGTTCTTGTAGTCGATCACCGGGTAGGGGTTCCCCGCGGCCGGCTGCCAAGCCATGGGGCTGTGTGTCACGGCCAGCATCCACCGCTTTCCGAGGAGCTTGTAGTTCTTGAACCAGGTGGGATAGGCAGAGAAGATCGAGATTTCGTCGTTGAGCTGATCCGTGCCGCCGATGGGATCGCTCCACGCGCCTCCGGACACGCGCCGCGTCCTGCGTACGCTTCGCAGGTAGGCCCACCCGTCATCGAACTTGCCGCCCCAGTAACGGATGCGGAAGGTTCCGATCCCTCGGATGTCGTAAGGCTCCCGTGCCAGAAGGATCTGCTGGTAGTAGATTTTGTCGTTCGTCACCGGCGGGCCCTCGAGAAAGCCGGCGAACCACGCCTTCAGAAACGCCCATGTCATGCTGCGTTCGATGCCGCTGTTCCCGTCGATCATGAGGTACGCGAAGGTCGGGATGTACTGGAAGTTCGGGCGGGGGAAGCCGGCATGCAGGTAAAGGTTCCACATCACCTTGATACCGGCATGGGGATCGTTCGGATCGATCTCCGGGAAGGCCAACCCGGCCTGGTAGCCCGTAAGGTCTCCGGTCTGCGGATCGAACTTCACACTGGCGGCATACTTCTTCGTTGCCTCGATCCATCGCGGGTCGATCTTGGCCGCCTCCGATTTGCGCAAAGGCATCTCCATGCCCCAGTTCCGGATCCACCATTCCAACTTTTCGGGAAGCAGGCTCTTGATCGTCTTCCCCTCGAACGTCTTGGCCAGCACCTGGTCGATATTCTCCTTGTTGATCACGAAGCCCGCCGGCACTTCCTCGGCCGAGGCTGCCGGAGGGGTTCCCACCAGAACGAGGCCCGTGCACAGAAGCACTGCCCACACCAGCCATGAGATTTTTCTGATCATCTTTCCTCACTCCTTATGTTGGGCTCGATGAGCCTGGCTTGTTTTCGGACCGCGACCCGTTCGCCCTTTCCTTGCGCACTCGGTCGCACGTCGGCCGCGGCCCGGTGCTTTCCCATGACAATCTAGAACTGGTACATGAGACGGAAGTAGAGCTGATCGTTGTCGTCGAAATAATGGAGGGTGCGGGCGTCGTCCTCGATCTCGCCCGGGCTCTTCCCGGAGTTGTTGTAGAACAGGTCGTACTCGACCTTCAGCCGCAGGTGGTCTCCGTAAACGAACGACACGGACGGGATAATGAATCCGCTGCCGTCGATCGGGCTGGTGCCCCATGCAAGCTGCGGGTTGATGCGGTCGAGCAGGTAGTTCCACCCGAGGATGGCCGTGATGTAGCTTGTGTGCTCCTTCAAGGGCGCGCCGAACCCGGCCAACTGGACCAGATCATCCGCCTCCGTGAAGTCCATGACCCAGGTGTCGAAGACCTGAACGCTGAAGAAGCCGGGCCGCTCCGCCTTGAAGAGCCACTTCACGAAGTCCACGTTCTTGTCGAAGTTCACCATGTAGCGGAGGGCGTCCTTCTCCTTGATCCCGGCAAAGCCCGGGAGCGCGCCGCCCAGGAAATCCTGGCCCACGTTGAAGGGCTTGCTCCAGGTGTAGCTAACCTCGGTGCGCAGGACGATGTCGATCCAGGGGACATAGACGTTCGTGGTAAAGCCGACCAGGTCGATCATCGGGTAGATGAACTCGCCCACAGCGCCTTTGACCGTCGTCGACTCCCAGGGGGCAAAGACCGAGTTGACAACAGGGTCCTCATTGAAGGTGTGAAGGTAGTTGAGCGTGTACTCCACGCTCCCGAGGGTTCCGAACCAGCGCGCGCCGAAACTCGGATCGTTCTGGTCTCCCTCCTCGTGGTCCAGGTTGTAAGGAAGAAGATCAAAAAAATTCGTGCCCTTGCCGGGCTTGGAGGCCCAGCGGCCGCCGTAGAGGTCGTACCGGTTGCCGATCCAGTTGTCCTTGTCCACCCCAGGCCGCACGAGCACCTGCAGATTTCCCTTCAGCTCCGGGACCTGGAACATCATGTTTGCCATGATGAGGGGAATTCGCAGGTATTCGTTCTCCGCCTCGAGAAAGGAGCGCCACGTGTAGTCGAAGCCGTGCACGAGGTCGATCCCCCGGAAGAAATCCGTATCCCCCCAGACCACCTGCTGCCGCCCGAGGCGAAGGAGAAATCGCTTCCCGAGCTGAAAATCCCCGTAGAACTCGCGAAAATCCCACCGGGAGTATTCCTCCCAGAGGTCCGCGCTGGTGATGTCGTCGAGCTGGCTCAAATAGGATGTCATGTACTCCACGCTCAGCTCGAAGATTGTCGTGAGCCGCAACCAGGAGAACGGGGTATAGTTCATGTCCGTATAGAGCGTGCTGCGCACCATGGACAGTTCCCCGCTGTTGTCTTCGGGCACCTCCTCCGGGTCTCCCGTGTTCACGGAAAACCGCTGGGCGAGGTACCCATGAAGCGTGAAATTCTCCTTGACGTAGTCCTCGACGGCCGTGACATACGCAAGGGCTTGGGTTGCGGAACCGGCGAGGAACGCGAGGACCCCGACCAGTACCAGAGCCGACATCGACTTCCGGATGTTTTCCATAGCCTTCCCCCTCTTGTTTAAGTGGCACGGTTGAGAAAACCGACTCGCCCCCGGCCCCATCCGCGGGCGAAACCATCCCTACCCCTACGTGGCCTCTCAGAGGTTCCTGGGGACCCCATCCTGCTCGAGCTTCAGCTCCATCATGGCGTGATGCTGATTCCGGGCACAGGACTCGGCCATCCTGCGAACCACGAAATCCTCCGTCGCCTCCAGGACCTGGAAGTGCGCACCGCCTGCAGCCGCCATGACGTCGTTTTCCTGAACCGTATGCTCCACCCAGTCGCTGTGCAGAGGCGGCACGGATTGGCGGATCTTGGCTTTGCCCGCGAGCACGGTCCAGAGCTCCTGGTCCGTGTGAAGCTGCCTGTAGCCGGCCGGAAAGCGGCAGTCCGTCACCGCGGCCGTCTGCTCGGCGACCAGCGGATTCACGAAACACCTGCGGACCCCTTTGCCCCACTCGATGAAGTCGGAGGGCGCGCGGTCCGGCGAGCTCACAACAACCTTCTTGGTCCCTTCCGCGTAATCGAGGGCCCGCATCTGTTCCCTGCGCTTCCAGCCGTTTCGCAGCCAGGTGGGCAGATCGCGTTGCCGGTCTTTGTGCACTTGAAGAAGCTCCCGGCACGCCTTCACCTGGATGCGGTCACGGATGTCCGAAAACGGCAGGGCCTGTCCTCCGGGGACAGGATCGACCAGCCCCAGCGTCTGGAGCCGCAGCATGCCTCCCACATCGTAAAAGACCTTGCCCGTTGCACCGCCTTCGTTCACCAGGAAGATGTGGGCATGACCGAACTTGCCGCCCTCCTCGCTGCTGTGGGTGATGAAGTTGGCCCCGGCGGGCGCGGCCACCACGTCGCCGCAACGGACGGTCCGGGTCACCGACGAGTTGTCGGGCGCGATCAGCTCCGTCTCCACCTCCCCGCCGATCACGTACTGCACCTCGCGGTGCCCGAACTGCCAGTCCACCTTGCCGGGAAATAGCTCCGCGCCGAGTTCCAGGCCGTGTTCCGTAATGAAAACGCAAAAGAACACCTCGATGCCGAAGGCCGGAATCGGGAAGAAGTAATACTGCGAATGATCCAGGCGCTTAAGCGAGGGATGCGGGCTCCGGGCGATGAAGGGATCCAGTTGCCGCAGAACCGCAAGCGTTGCCAGGTCGATCCCGTCCCTGGCCAGGCCCTCACGGATCTCCCGTACACGGGCCGGGGTGAGATCGTCGCCCTGGCAGTGCCGGAGCGCCCAATCGAAGGTCTTCCCCTCCAGCAGGAGCTTCTCCAGTTTTGAGCCCATCTCCTTCCGATCCTTTCCTCTCTCGTTATTCGGGAATCTTCAGGATCCGCTGTGCGTTCCGGTACCCGTACAGTTCCGCCTCTTCCTGGCTGAAGACGATCCCGTGCTCCTTGCCGATGTCGACAAGGTTGGTCAGGATGTGCACGAACTTTTGGGACTCCAGCCGGTCGTCCGGAAGGGTGAACCCCGGCAGGTCGGTGCCGAACATCACCCGATGGGCGCCCACGATATCGAATTCGATGCGAAGCATCTGGAGCAGCTTGGGGATATCCAGGGTCAGGCCGGAGACCTTCTCGTTCCATGCGGCCGTGTCCAGATAGATGTTGAATTTGCTCCGCGCAATCCCCATGCAGTCTTCCCACCAGGCCGTGCTGGCAAAGGTCTGGATGCCCGAATGGGCGATGATGATCGTCAGATCCGGGAAGTCCAGGGCCACCTTTTCGATGTACTTCGGGTGACAGGGCATGCTCTCGGTCATGGCCGAGAAGGTGTAGCCGCTGTGAATCAGCACGGGAATACCGAGCTCGACGCACTTCCAGTAGAGGGGATAGCATCTTGCATCGTCCGCGGTGAACCCGCACGGAGGATAGAGTTTCAGGCCGATGGCGCCGTACTGGGTGACCGCCTTCTCGAGAATCCGCACGCAGTCCCGCCGCCTCGGATCCACGCCCGCGAAGGAATAGACCCTGCCGGGGTACTTCTTCGCCATCTCGCAGGAGTAACGGTTGATGTCGTCCTGGGAGTACCCATGGTCCTCGCGCCATCCGGGGTAGTGCTGGTCGTAGTAGCGGATGAATCCCCAGTCGAGGGGCAGGATGACGGAGGTGTTGATCCCGCAGTAGTCCTGGTCCGCGATGATCCGCGAGCCGTCCGGGTCCAGGGGAAGGAAATTCTCCGAGCCGATGGCGCCGCTCTTCAGGACCTCCCAGGGATCCTTCGGAGGAAACTGAAGGAACTTCGCTCCCACGTCGGCAATCCCCCACTGAAAGCCGGGCGGGAAGAATTTCATGTCCTTCCACCAGTGGGTATGCATGTCGATCACTTTCATGGCTTTCTCCTTATGGCTCCGGCGCCTTTGCGGCGCACAGGTTAAGCGGTGACGTCTTGCAGGGGAGTCCTCACACCTTCAACCCCGCAAAGAAGCCGTCTTCGATCGCATGGAGGATCTTCCGGGGCTGCACGCTGTCCCCGATGACCTGGCAGTCCTTGAGCTTGCTAGCCACCTGGGCCAGGGGGTTGTGCGGCACCGCCCCGAAGGCCAGGATGACGTGGTCTGCCGGCAACAGCATGTCCTCGCCCTCCGGCTTGGTCACGAGCACACCTTTTTCCGTGATTTCCTTGATGCGATGGTTCGTCAGCAACTTCACGTTTCCCTTGCTCTGCAGCCGGTGCAGCAGGGTGAGCCGTGTGATCAGCTCCTCGTCCAACGCACACTGCTCCGTCATTTCCACCACGGTTACGTCGAGTCCGAGATCCGAGAGAACGTCTGCGGTTCCCATGTCCGAGATCAGGTCCGCCGTCCCGACACCCGCGCAACCGCCCCCGGCCACCACCACCCTGCCGGACAAGGGTTTGACCGCCCCCAGGAATCCGTGATTGGTCATGACATGGGGAAGGTCCGCCCCTCTGATATCCGGCACGAGCGCCCTCCCGCCGGTGGCCAGGATCACGGCGTCGGGCTTCTCCTTTTCCAGCGTTGCCGCATCCACCTCCTTGTTGAGAACCACCTCGACGTTCTTCATCTTCTTGAACTGGCTCTCGTAATACCGAACGATGTTCTTGAACTCATCCTTGTAAGGGGCCAAAGTGGCCAGGCGAAACTGCCCGCCGCCGAGCTCCCCCGTCTTCTCGAAAAGCTTGACCTTGTGCCCCCTCTCCGCGGCCACGCGCGCCGCCTCCATTCCCGCCGGCCCGGCCCCCACGATGCAGACCTTCTTTGGCTTCTCGGCCTTGGGAAGTTTTCCCCCGAATTGGCTTTCCCTGCCGACGGTCGGATTGACCGCGCAACGCACGGGCAGGCCCATGAAGATTCGTCCGATGCACTGATTGCACGAGGTGCAGCGCCTGAGTTCCTCCACGCGGCCTTCCTGCACCTTGTTCACCCAGTCCGGGTCGGCCAGGAGGCCCCGCGCCATTCCGATGAAGTCGGCCTTGCCCTCCCGGAGCACCGATTCCCCGACTTCGGGGTCATAGAGCCGCCCCTGCGCGATGACCGGGATCCGCGCCTCGGCCTTGACCGCGGCGGCCAGCTCCACCAGCACACCCTTGGGCAGGAAGACGGGCGGGATGATAAAGTGCATGGAGTCGTAGATGCCCCCATGGGCGTCGATCGCGTTCACGCCGGCCTCCTCGAGCCGCTTGACCATCTTCACCGACTCTGCGACGCCCCGGCCCCCATCCACGAACTCATCGATCGACATGCGCACGATGATCGGAAAGTTCGGGCCCGCGTTCTGCCGGCAGGACTCGATCAGTTCCAGAAGCAGCCGCATCCTGCCTTCCAGGCTGCCCCCGTACGCATCGGTCCGGTCGTTGAACAGGGGCGACAGGAACTGCGCCACCAGGTAGCCGCCCAGGGCGTGAATGACCAAGGCATCGAATCCGGCGGTCTTCGCCCTGCCCGCAGCGAGCCCGTATACCTTGACCAAGGTCTTGATCTCGTCCGCGGAGAGCCGGCGCACCTTGCGCTGCGCCACGTTGGACATTCGCTCGCTGGCGCCCACATTGAGGGGCTCGGTGATCCCCTGGAGCCCCCGATCGTAAGGGAAACCCATCGACTGGGCGCCGCTGCCCGGCGAGACGAGTACGGCGATCTTGGCCCCCGCCCTGTGCACCGCCTCGGTCAACTCGGAGAGCATCGGGACGTAAGCGTTGTCGTCGATCCGGAGGGAGTGCGCAAAGGGGTCGTTCGTGTCGATCTTCGTGCACCCCTGCACCGTGTGCGTCATCAGCAGCCCCGCGCCGCCTTCCGCACGCCTCACGTAATAATCGATGATCCTCTGCGTGACCTGTCCGTCCACCGTGGCGTAGAGAGTCTCGCACGGGCTGAAGACAACGCGGTTCTTAACCTTCAGGGTTCCAATCTGGCCCGGTTTGAACAGGTATTCCATCTTCTGGCTCATGGGACGCTCCTCTTCCTGCTCTCTCGATGGTTTTGGGCTCCCTCCGCGGGGCGGGCCGGAATCCACCCGTGGAGGCGGATCGCGGGATCCGCACCGGAAAGGAAACGATACGGAGGGAGAAGACGCCTGACGGACCGGCATCCGCAGGTAACGGGGAGGGAAAATGCCCAACCGCTCGGTCTGGTTTTATCAAACATAACAAACGTCGCGCCGGGTTCTCGGAACGGGGAATGAACCGACCGGTTGCCTACGCTAGCCTCAATCACGTTGGCTTGTCAACCCTGCTGTTCATGGCCTCGCGCATTTGAATGCTGACCGACCTACCAGCCGGTCGGTTCAGATTAGCGTTATCCGGCTTCTTCTGTCAAGTCCTTTTTCCTCGGCGCGAATATTTTCTTTCCAACCGGCCGGTCGGTCGGTTTAGCTCGCCTACGCTCCCGGTTTTCCGGGATCCTGCCCGCCCCAAACTACCTTAGCCTGGAGGCTTTTCGGGATCTCAGTAGAGCCGGATACAGGCCCCGATCCCCTCCTCGCGCAATTTGAACCGCTGGACCCGCTCGGTGGCCGTCTTCGGCAACTTGTCCCGCAGGGCCAGGTACCGGGGCCGCATGAACCGCGGCAGGTTTTCCTGCGACCACTCGTTGAACGCCTCGGCCGTCAGCGTTTCCCCCTGCTTGAGCACGAGGTGAACGATGATTTCGTCCTCTTTCAGGGCTTCCTTCTCGGGCGGCCTGTATCCTACGATGGCGCATTCGGCCACCTTCGGGTGCCCGTTGATGAGGTGTTCCACGTGCTCTGCGGAAACCATTTCCCCTCGCACGCGAAAGGCATCCTTCTTGCGCCCCACGAAATGAAGATGGCCCCTCTCGTCCAGGCGGCCGAGGTCCCCGGTGTACAGGTCATCCCCGCGGATCGTCTTGGCCGTGGCCTCGAGATTCCGGTAGTACTCCCGCATGCGGACCCCGCACCTGCACCTGCAGACGATTTCTCCCACCTCGCCCTGCGGAACCGGATTTCCTCCGTCGTCCAGGATCAGCACTTGGTCCGGCGGCTTCGGAATGCCGTCCGAGCCGGGGTAGATCTGGTCGGGGGGCACCTCGGTGATGAAGGGGTGTTCGGTCTGCCCGTAAAGGCTCTGGAACGTGAGGTTCGGCCACCGCTCCTTCATCGCCGCGTACAGGGCCCCGAAGGTGCCCAGAATCTTCAACCGGACCCGCGCTTCGAACTCGCCCTTTTCCATCTTCATCAGGTTGATCGGAACGGTGCCGGTCCAGTGGTCCTGGGTGATCCGGTACTTTTCGATCGTCTCCCAGTAAGTATCTGCGTGGAACCGGTCCTCCATGATCATGGTGCATTTGTGATACAGGGCTCCCAGCATGAGGAGGTAAGCCCATCCGTGGAAAAAGGGGAGATAGACATGAATCCTGTGCGTTGCGTCCGTCTCCAGAGCCTCGAGGCCCCGCACCGCCGTCCGTATATAGGTATTGTGCGTGTGCAGCACCCCTTTGGGAAACCCTGTGGTGCCCGAGGTGAAGATGATCATCGACTCGTCGTCCGGCCTTGCCGGGCTTTCGAACTCGTCCGGCATGGACCGGCTGCGCTCCGACAACTCGTTGATCGGAAGGATCCGCAAGGGCGTCTTGATCTTGTCCGCCACGGGGGCGACGGTCTCGCTGTATCGATCCGACACGCAGACAAAGGCGCTGTCGGACGCCTCGACGATGTACTTGAGGCTCTCTCCCACGAGCATGCTGTTGATCGGCACCCAGACGGCGCCGACGTTCGTGATCGCCATGATCGTATGAAGGAGTTCGGGGATGTTCTCCGACATGGTGCAGACCTTGTCCCCTTTCCGGACGCCGCACTCCTTCACGAAGTAATGAGAGATCCGGTTGACCTTGCCCTCGAATTGCCGGAAGGTCTCCTCGGAGTTCCTCTGAACGTACACCAGATAGGCCTTGTCGCCTGCGGACCGGGCCGCCTCCCGCATCAGCTCCCGCGTGGTCAGACGGATCTTCGTGATGTCAACTCCGCCGGGATTCTTCATCTACCTGCACCCCATGGCACGGGAAATGACAATCCGGCACACCTCGCTCGTTCCCTCGCCGATCGTCAGGATCTTCGCATTCTGGTAGAGCCGCGAGATCGCGTACTCCTTCATAAAGCCGTAGCCGCCGTGAATCTGAAATCCCATGTCCACGTTCCTGACCGCGTTCTCGCTGGCCACGAGCTTGGCCATGGTCGCCTCCGTGTCATGCGGCAGGCCGGCGTCCTTCAGGTTGACCGCCTTCCAGGTCATCAGCCGGGCGAGCTCCGTGTTCACCTGCATGTCGGCCAGCATGAAGGCGATCGCCTGGAACCGCGCGATGGGCTGCCCGAACTGCACCCGCTGCTTGGCGTATTCGAGAGAGTAGTCGAGCGCGGCCTGGCAGACGCCTGTGCCGATGGCCCCGAAATCGATCCGCCCCAGGTTGAGGCCGAACAGGGCCTGGGAGATCCCCTTGCCCAGATCGCCCACGAGGTTCTCTTCCGGCACCCGGCAGTCTTCGAACATCAGCTCTCTTGTGTCCATGATGTTCCAGCCCACTTTCCGGAACTTGTTTCCAACGATGAACCCCGGCGTGCCTTTCTCGACGAGGATGCTGCTGATCTCCTTTCGGCCGCCCTCTTTCCCGCCGGTCACGCACATCAGGACAACGCCGAGGCTGTTGTCCAACCCCGCGTTCGTGATGAAGATCTTGTTGCCGTTGATCACCCACTGCCCGTTCTGGAGCACGGCACGGGTCTGCACGCCGCCCGCGTCGGACCCCGCGTTCGGCTCGGTCAGGGCAAAGGCGCCCATCTTCTCTCCGCTCGCCAGGATGGGAAGGTACTTCTTCTTCTGCTCCCCCGTTCCGAATTTCATGAACATGTCGCAGATGATGTTGTGCACCTGATAGGACGTGGCAAAGGCGTCGTCCGCGCGGGCGAACTCCTCCATGATCAGGATGGAGTCGAAGTAGCTCATGCCCCCGCCGCCGTACTCCTCCGGAACGATCACGGCCGTGTACCCGAGTTCCGCCATCTTGTTCCAGATGTGATAGGGCCACTTCCCGGTCTCCTGCCCTTCCTCCGCATAGGGCGCGATGTTCTCCTGGGCGAACTTGCGGGCGGAATCCCGGATCATCTGTTGCTCTTCGTTCAAGGTGAATTCCATGGCAAACCTCCTCGGACCTGCTGCTCAGACTGCGTTAGAAGTATCCGGCAAACCCTTCGCGAACCGGAACGTTTCTCCACCGCCTCGTGCTGCGTTTTCCGGGTCGGGGAACGTAGGGAAAGTGCGTCGACCGCCGGGGCCCCGAGAACACGCGAACATCGCTTGCCACCCGGAACGCCCGGGACGGCCGTATGGAACGCGTCGGACTCTGGGGGTTTCAGGTCGCATGGGACCCTGGTCGACAAAAAACCTTCCAACCGGTTGGTCGGTTTATTACTAACATGTCTTCCGGGCCGTGTCAACGGAAATTTTTTCGATTCTTCACGCGGTCTTCAAGCGGGCGAAATCGTTGTCTGCGAAAGGCTTGGGTGCTCCCCCGACGACAACCGGGGGTCTAGAGAAGCCCCTTCACGATCTTCACGGCGGCGGCGATGGGCTCCCGGTTGTCATCCAAACCGGCCGGATGGTTGGGAATTGTCTCCCCCAAGGCCATGCGGGCCAGATGGGTCAGGAAGATCGGCTGCAGGCCTGCCCGGTCCGCTTCCTCGCGCATCTGAAGGGCACAGAAGGGACACAGAAACACCATGGCCTGGGCGCCGTGGTCCAGGGCATCCCGGATGTTCTTCGCCTTGTAGGCCTCCCCGGCTTCGTTTCCGAGATGAGGCGACACCGGGGAACCGCAGCACAGGGCATTCCTCCGGTCGTAAGCGCGAGCGACCCGCTCGACCCCCATGACACGGAAGAGTTCGTCCACGTGACGATCCATCCAGGGCGTGTACCGGCTGGAGCACGGCGGCTGGTAGGCGATCTTCAGGCCAAGGGGACGCACCCGGTCCGCGCGGGATTTGAGATAGTCCCGCAGGTACTCCACGTAGTGGGTGACCCGGAAAGGGACGTGGATCCCGTATTCCAGGGCCTTCGTGGTATAGGCGGCATAACAGTCGTCGTGAAACATGATGATCTCGCGGAAGCCGGTCTCGGCCAGGGCGTCGACCTTCTTCTGAAGCGTCTTGCGCAGAGGCGCCTCCTTACCAACATGGATCCAGGCGAGCATGCTCTCGTAGGCCCCTCCCTTCAGAAACGTGCACCCCTCGAACACCTCCCCCTCGAAGAGTCGAGGGATCACATCCACCACGCAGAGATTGATCACCGGCTTGCCCGGCTCACCCCGCACGATCTCCCCGGGGGACCGGTCGATTGTCTCGACCAATTGGTAGTAAGAGGGGGTCGTCTTGTAGACCCCGGTCCGCTCCTGGCACTGCAGGATCAGGTCAAAGGGATTGGCGCCCTTGTCGCAGGTGACGTTGCAGGCCGCGCACGTCACGCACTCGGTGAGGATCTCGGCCGTCTCTCCTCGAACCAGCCGCCGGATCTGCTCGCCGCCGCCCTTCCTGTCGTAGTTGGTGTATTTGCACTGGTCCAGGCAGTCCCCGCAGAAGTCGCATTTGGCCAGGTTGAACGCCATGGTTCGCTCTCCCGTTGCACAGGCCGGAGGAAACCCCTCCGTGGTGCCGTCCATTGACTTAGAAGAAAGGAAAATTCCCGTAGTTGGGCAGGGGCAGCCCCAGCCTCTTCGCCTCTTCGATGCGCGGGATGTTGCCCACCTTCTTGATGATGAACCCGAGATTCCGGGCGACGGCATCCTCGGTCACCGGTTCGGCCTCGAGGTAGCCGTCGGCCGCGGCCGCCGAGAACAGGGCCTCGCCGACCGAAGTCCGCACGACCGTGTGGGACCGCTGCGCACCCGGCTTGTGGAAGCCGGTCCCGTCCACTTCGTCGCCGCTCGAAATGTCGGAAACCTCGTTCGCCCAGTCGTAGCAAATCCGGCAACGGGGGTGATCGTAGATGGCCCCCAGGATGACGTATTCCTGGAGCAGGGGCATGGACCTCTTCTCTCCGCTCCGGGTCACGGCGCAGAACTGCCCCGGAAAGGGGACCTCGCTCGTGTCCCGCCATCCGATGGAGGCGATCTCCTCTGCCTTCAGGCCCAGGGCCTGGATCATCGTGTCCGTGCCCTCGGGGTAGAAGTTGAACGCGCAGTTGTGCCCGATGGCGTACCGGATCCTCGCGCCGATCTGGGTCCTCAAGTACTTGTTGGTTCCTGTCTGGATCTTGCGGACCGCGTGGATGTGGCAGGGGCTTCCCACCACGGCCAGCCTCTCGAATCCCTTTTCCACAACCGCCCGGCGCAGGATCGACAGGAGGCCGCCCGGAACGAGCATGTACTTGGTCTTCTGGCTCTTGACGAGGTCCTCACGGCACGTGGCGATCATGGGCGCAGGCCGCAGGGGATTCTCCTCGCTCATGGAGGTGACAAGGGCCGCATCGATCAGCCCCTTGTCGAAGGCATACATCAGCAGGGCCGTGATGACGCCGCCGCTCGTCGCGTTTCGCCGGACCGCGGGGTCCGTTGCGTGAGCCGCATAGCAGGCGATGTGGATGCCGATGCGCTTCTCGTCCGGCCTTCGGGCCCGGCCGGATATCCTGCGGTCGAGTTCCTGTATGCGAATCTCTTTCCCGGGACAGGCCTGGTAGCAGCTTCCGCACCCCCCGCAGGCGCCGGTCAACTCCGGGACGACCCCGTTCATGGCGACCGACTCGTTCGGGCAGACGCCGATGCAGGCGCCGCAGGCCGTGCACAACCCCTTGCTGATCACCTCGCCATAGAGCAGGCTGGCGAAGCTTCCGCACCGCAGGCATCGGCCCGCCTCGGCCACAGCCGCCTCGGTGGAAAACCCGAGCTCCACGGGAAGGAAGTTGCCCTTGCGGTGCTCCGGCGGCAACTCCGGCATCGGATTGCGCCCCCGCGGGTTTCGCACCTCCTTGGGCAGATCCGGAGCATGGCGGACCATCTGCACGGATTGCACTCGCGTTCCTCGCAAGTGGGCGTCGATGTGTGCCGCTGCACGCTTTCCGGCGCCGATCGCCTCCACCACGCTCGATGTGCCGGTCACCACATCCCCTCCGGCGAATACGTTCGGCAGACCGGTTCGCAGCGTGGAGGGATCGACCGAGGGCATCCCCCGGCGGGACACCTCGATCCCTTTCGGCCACGGGATCTCCGCCGGCTCTTCCCCGATAGCGATGATGACCGTGTCCACCTCGATGCGGAATTCCGAGCCCTCCAACGAAACGGGCGTCTTCCGGCCGAGTTCGTCCGGTGCGCCCTGCCGGGTTCGCACCAGCTCCACGCCTCGGGCGCGGCCGTCTTCCCCCACAAAGCGGGTCGGCCTCACCGAAAACTGAAAGACCGCCCCCTCCATTTCCGCCTGTTTGAGAAACTCCGGGTCGGCGGGCGATTCCTTTCTCGGAAGGATGGAGAAGGCCTGTACTTCGGCCCCGAGCCGCAGGGCGACGCGCGCCGCCTCCACGGCCGCGTTCCCCCCTCCGATGATCGCAACGTTCCTGCCCGGGTTCACAGGATGTCCCAGGCAGACGTCCCTGAGGAAATCCAAGGCGTAGAGCACCCCGGCGAGATCCTCACCCGGAACCCCGAGCGTGCGGTTGCGGTGCGCACCGGTGGCGACAAAGAAGGCCTTGAACCCCTCGGTCTGCAGGTCTTCGAAAGTAAAATCCCTTCCAAAGGCGGCGTTCGTACGAATCGTGACCCCCAGATCCCGGATGTAGCCGATGTCCGCGTCGAGCTCCTCCCGCGGCAACCGGTAGGCGGGAAGGCAGACGCGCAGTTTGCCCCCGGGTTCGGGCATCGCCTCAAAAACCGTGACCGGATACCCTCTGCGCGCAAGGAAGTAGGCTGCGGACAGTCCCGCAGGCCCGGATCCGATCACGGCGACCTTTTCTTCATGCTCCGCGGGGACCGGCCCGGCCCCGCAGGCGCCCGCCTCCATCCCCCGCCGGGCGGCGTAAAGCTTGAGCGCATTGATCGCCACGGGCTCGTCGATGCGGCCCCGCTCGCACTCGGCCTCGCACGGTCGCGTGCACACCCTGCCGCAGACCGAGGGAAAGGGGTTGTCCTCCCGGATCACGGCCAGCGCCTCTTCGACCTGACCGCCCGCGATGAGCGAGATGTATTCCTGAACATTGATGCCTGCCGGGCAGGCCACGCGGCATGGCGGTGCCAGCTTGTACATGCTCCCCACTCCATTTTATGTCCGTTTGGAAAAGGATAGGGGCAAGAAGAGAGACGTGTCAAATACGGGGGTCTCTGCGAGGCCGCTGTTGTTCACCGCATGTTCTTCGCCTCGGACCCGAGGGATGGATGCACTCGCCGAGGGATTCATCAAATCATTTTACAACGAAGTACTCTCCGTGCCCGGCGTACTTCTCTCGCAGGAGCCTCTTGAGAACCTTGCCGGATGCACTGGTCGGCAGGGCCTTCTCGATGATGACGGCCTTCGGACACTTGTAATCGGCCAGGTTCTCTCTGCAGAAGGATTTCAGTTCCTCCTCCGCGATCGCCTCGCCCGCCTTCGGGACAACCACGGCCACAACGGCTTCCCCCCAGACCGCATGGGGCACCCCGATGACCGCGGCCTGGGAAACCTTTGGGCATCCATAGATCACGTTTTCCACCTCGGCCGGGTACACGTTCAGTCCCCCGCTGACGAGCATATCCTTGGCCCGGTCCACAATGTAGAAATAGCCTTCTTCGTCGACCCTCGCCAGGTCGCCCGTACGCAGCCACCCGTCCCGCACAGCGCTCGCGGTTGCTTCCCGATTGTTCCAGTATTCGCGCATCACCGTGGGGCCCCTCAGGATGATCTCGCCGACTTCACCCGGCGGAACGGACCGACCCTCCGGGCACACCGCACGCACGTCATTCCACAAAAGCGGGAGGTATCCCCCGGCTTTGGCGGCTGCCTGGTCAGGGGGCAGGTACATATTGAACCCACCCCCCTCGGTCAGGCCGTACCCTGCGGTAAAGGGAACCCCCTTCTCCCGGTAGATCCTCAGCAGGCTCAACGGAACAGGGGCCCCGCCACAGAGGATCAATCGCATGGAGCTGAAATCCCCATCCCTGAACCCGGCCTCGTCCGCAACAAGCTTCCACAGTGTAGGCACCCCACAACTCACCGTGATCCTTTCGCCTTGAATCAAATCCAGGCTGCGGGAAGGAACAAAATCCTTTTCGAGGTAGATCGTGCCCCCGGCATGAAAGATCGGCATGGACAGCGGGATCAGGGCGCCCGTGAAGCAAAGGGGCAACTGAAGCAGGAACCTGTCCCGATGGCTGTGGCCGAAGGCGGTCATCATGTTGTGCGTCACCGCCAGGATGCTCAGCTGTGTCAGCACGGCCCCCTTGGGAAACCCAGTCGTCCCGGAGGTGTAGAGGATCGCAAAATCGTCTTCCCAACCCGCCTGTTCGAGCGGTTCCTCCGGGCTCTGTGCTTCACCGAGTGTTTCAACCTCACCCCTGTCCAGGTTGACCAGGGGAATCCCGGGCGCCTCCGCCTGCAACGGCTTCAAGGCGGGCAGGAACGAGTTCTCGGTAAAAACCAGTTTCGGCGAACTGTCTTTCGCGATGTGCGCGATTTCCCTCCCCGTAAGGCGGACGTTGAAGGGCACGAAACGCGCACCCACTTTGGAGCAGGCAAATGCAATCTCGTAATAAGTCGTGCAATTCGTCAGGAGGCAGCCGACGCGGTCCCCTCGCTTGACTCCGAATTCTTCCCTCAAGGCGCGCGAGACCCTGTTGATACTCTCGTTCAGCCGCCTGTAGCTGACCCGACTGCCCTGGAAGACGACCGCATCCTTCTCCGGATTCACCCGGCTCCACCAAGAGATCCATCGACCCATGTTCCCGCAGTACACGGCAGGCATCTCCTTCTTGAGCGTTCACGCAATGTGTGCCGTAGGAGTAACACAGCGGTCCCGGTCAGGAATCGAGTTTCAGGTCAATGCCTCGAGCAACCGCCTTCTGCATGAACACCTCCATCATGCTTCCCGGGGGTCGTTCCTGCTCCGGTTCGGGCCTCCGGACGAGCGCAATCGCCTCGGCGGGGCAGGTCGGCGCGCACACGCCGCACCCGATGCACCGCTCGCGAAGCACGCGGTAAACCCCATCCTGTTCCCGGATGGCTTCCATCGGGCATCGCTCCTCCGCACAGACCCCGCATCCCGTGCATCTTTCCTGCTCCACCACGGCCACGAAATTGCTTCGGGCGATGATGTGAGGCGTGTTGAACTGCTTCAGGGCCCGCAAGACCACGCAGCAGCAGGGGCAGCAGTTGCAGAAGAACATGACCGGCTCCCTCTCCGCGTTGTAGGTCACGTGGACCAAGCCCGCCTTCTCGGCGTCGGCCATGGCCTGCAAGGCTTCCTGCTTCGAGACAAGCCGACCCCTCGGGTATCTGTCAAAGGCCCCCTCTTCGGTGGAGAACATGAGGCAGGTCTCCAGCGGATACTTGCACGGGCGGCCGGTCAGGGCCATCTCGTTCCGGCAGATGCACTCGGTCAACTGGAAGGACTTCGCCTCTTCGAGCATTCCGCGTATGTCCTCGTAGCGGAACACCTTCAAGTCCGCCCTGATCTCGGTGCTCACCGGAATCGTGCGGCCCAGGGCGGGCGCGTGTCGGCCCACGGCGCGGATAACCGTCGGATAGTATTCTTCACACAGTTCCGCCAACTCCTTGTCCATGCGCTCCGACTGGAATTCATAGATGCCGGGCAGGAAGGGGAACAGGGCGTACAACTGCCTGCCGAACAACTTGAAGGAACCGATCTGCCCCTTGGCCGCCATGTTGTCCAGGACCGCCTGCATCTCGTCCACCGGCCTGCCAAGCCGCTCGGCCACTTGCTCGACCGTCTCCGGCACGGGCCTCATCTTCAAGGCCATCTCCGCCTCTTCGGGCGAGAAGATCTTTCGAAGGATCTTCAACTCCACGCCGCTCCCTGTGGCCGGATAGCCGGTCGGCATCTCGTCCAGACGCTTTGCAAGCCGCTCGAACACGTCGGTCATCTTTCTGTCCTCCTCTGGATTCCTACCCGGCCGCACCGGGCAATTGCGGGCGCCTCCCACCTTGCCGGCGCGGATCGTGAACAGCCGGGGAGCCGAACCGGCACAGCTACAGGGAAGGCAGCACCTGGTTCTCGAGGAAGTCCGCGACCTGATCACGAATGGTGTCGATGGACACGGGTCTTGGATCCTGCACGTCGATTTCCACCAGCAGGAGGGGCTTCTCCCGTTCCCGGCACGCATCACGCACGAATCCGTGAATCGCCTGGCCGTGTTTGCAGGGTATGTGGGCCGTCACGATCACGGCGTCTATGTTCCAGCCCTCGATGGCAGCGACCATGTCGTCCACGAAGAACTCGTAAGGCCCTCGGTACTGGCGGGCCATGCAAGTATTCATCATCTTCCAGGCGTAATCCCTGACGATCGACTCCGGCGTGCTCGGATCGATCAGGGTCGCCGTGGCGTGCCCGAAAAACGTGAGGGCCGTAATGGCCTTGTATTCGTCCTCCAGCCAATCATGGATCCCCACGTCATAGACTGGGTCGGGGTTGTACAACAAGAGGCGGACCTTTTCCTCTTCCAGAGCCCCTTTTTTCGCTGCAACCAGCTTCCTGGCATCCTGCGCGATGAACCTGCAAATGTCGCGGAAATACGGGGTTCCCGATGCAATCGTGAAAAACAGGAACTGAAAGAACTGGAGCTTGCCCGGATGCGGGCAAGGCGAGAGTTTCCTCATTTCTGTCTCTTCGAGGAAGAGCTCCACCGCCTCGTTGGCATGGCGAATGTGCTCTCGGCATCGGTCCCAGTCCATCTTCGTCCCCAGGACCTCTTCGATCCTCCGGATCATCTTCCAGATGTGCCGGCTGTAGAGTTCCACTCCCCGTTCATCGTGCCAGTAGGGCATTTCACAATAGAAGACGGGCGCGTCGATGAGTCTCGTCAGGATCTGGTAGGCACTCAAAGCGGAGTCACAAGGCGTAGTGGGTGTAACAACCATGTCCACCGGCGGCTGCACCTCCTCGAGAACACAACCGAGAAAACCGCTGTCCGTCGCACAGATGTCCGGAGGCAGGCCGACGTTCCTTGCCGCATCGATGTACGGGGCAAGGCCTTCCGGCTCCACGACGGGCAGGAGCCCGCAGAGGGTCTCCGTCATGTACGGGTGAACATTTTCAAAACCGAAGAAGAGTTCCGGAAACAGGAGAAACTCGTGCCAGATGATCTTTTTCCCCTGGTCCACGGCGGCGAAGAGGTCGTTTATGTAATGCTCGGCCGCTCGCATTACCTGGACCACACACGCATCCCTCGGGTCCCCGACAGCCTCCATCGCCTCGACCATACTCTTGAGTGCCAGGAGATGGTCGTTGAAGATCTGGCTGAACTTCTCACGGTTGAAGCCTACCCGGCCTCCCATGGGCAGCATCCTTTCTACCTACTCGAGGCTTTCCAGGAAGGCCTGGACCCGTGTCCGCATCTGCCCCAGCCCCCCCCGCATGTATTCCCGCTCCAGCCAAAGGGTGGGTATCCCCTCTTGCCTTGCCTCGATGTCCGTGATCACCCGCTCGGCACCCCACAACTGACAGAAGACCATTCTCTCCCCGACGATCCCATCGACCCTCCATTGACGCACGATTTCCTTGAGCCGATCCTGTCTCCCGTCCGGATCCATCACACGGGGGCAGGACCAACGCTCATAGTATCTCCTTGCGAGCGCCTCGGAGGGCTCCATGGAAATCGATTCGTCCACGAGGTCCCAGAACATCCGGGCACCGAAGCAGAGCCCGTCGGCCACCACGAGGCCGCCCTGCTCCTCGATCACCTTCACCCATTCCGGGTCATCCAGTTCACTGCCGTAAAGAAACAGCCTCTTGCGATGTTCGGGGTCGGCCGCGCGACCCTCGAGCGCGCCCAGGAGTGCTTCCAGGCAAGAATTGAACTCCTCTTTCGGCATGCACGTGGACGCAACGGTGATGCCGAGCGTCTCCGCACCGGTCACCGGAGGCTGATCCGACTTTCGTAGCTCGTAGAGCTGCCGAAGCATCCGCCTCGATCTATTCGTTTCCCGGATGGCCCTGCGAAGCGTCTCCGCCGTGATTTCCGCTCCGAAACTCTTTCGCAGATTCTGTCTCAGGCGCTCCAGTTCCTCCCCATAATACCTCAAGGAGAGCTCGTCCGAGGGAACCCTCGGGGCAGCGACAAAATCCACGAAGAACATCCCTTCCCTGGCGCGCTCCCGGAACACGACGGATCGAAATACATCGCAAACGCGGCGCATCTGATCGCAGCCGTTGGTCCCCACGAACCCGTCGAGAAAGTCATACCTGCCTCGCAGGGCCTCGTCGATCACATGGCGGCAGTAAGAGCAGTTCAAGTACGTTGTGTATCGGTCCGCCTCGCTCGTCTCCCGGCTCTCGGGGGCCCGGATTCGATAGGGAAGCATCCCGGCGGCCAGGATCATCTCCTCCGGAACACTGGTGCACACGTAGCCGATGATCTTCCCGCCCTGCTCTTTCCAGCGCCTCATCGCGTCGTTGTAGGTTGTCGCAGTCGCATCCAGAAAAGGACCGAGTTCTTCCATGGCCGCCATTCCTGACTTGCCTTGGGACGCGCGCCTTCCCGAAACGAATCCGCCCGTTCGAGGCTTCCCGCCCGCCCGGCCGTAACGCAGGCGAGCCCACTACGGCTGTTCGTCCGGAAACCGCGCATCGATCTGTGTGGAGTTGTGCATCATCCTCAGCGCAAACTTCACTTGCTTGAGCAGCTTGAGCTGACTGCCCTTCACCAGCTTCACCCTCCGGCTCATCAATGCCCGCAGCGGTTCCTGCCGGCCTGTCACGACCTCCTTCCAGGCGCTGTATTTCCCGGCGATGATGTATTCGACGTCCGGTCGTTCGTCGGCCGAGGCCAGGGCCATCGCCTCCTTGAAGTCCCCGCGGTCAGGCCAGCAGAACAGATATGCCGTATGGTCCAGTTTTCCCGGTTCCGCGTCGATCTGAAAGACGAGCTTGCCGGAAAAGTCCGAACAGGCATCCTGAAATTCCGGGTCCAGGTTACAGATCCTCTGAAGTTCCTTGATCCATTCGTCGCTCGGGTAAGGCACAGCCTTTCTTGCGTTCGATGCGCTCATCTCACCCCGCCCCTACTTGCAGTATTTCTGAAAACCGGAGAGCGTGAAGTCGTCCATCTCCACCACGGCGAAGGCCTTCCAGAGGTTCCTCTGGCTGGCGTTCTCGCACAGGGAGGCGTGCTGGGCACGGTCGTCCACGATGTCCTGGATGTCGACCAGCATGAACTTCATCCGCCCATCCGCACTGCCGTATGCGCTGAACCCGATCATCATCGTTTTCCAGTAGGCCCCGGCCCGGTCGTAGATGACCTTGAATTTCGGAAATCGGACATCCGGGTCGTACCAGAACTCCTGTTTTCCATAATTATAGTAGCGGTCCTTGGAAACGGCCTCGATGACGTACACGGTCTTCTTGACCCAGAAGAGGCTCATCGGGGCCCACGGCGCTCCCTGCCACCCTTGCCTCTCATAACCGTACACGCTCGGCGTGGCCTCGGCAGTGGTCTGCCATTCCCCTCGCTTGGTTTCCGTCAACATTTCAGGCTTTCTGCTCTTGTACGGAACCAGGGCCTCCTGTTTCCGAAGCACCTTCCAGTCGAACATACAGATCTTCCCGTCGTAGCCGTTCGGGTCGTCGATACAGAAGTCGGACCCCACAAAGGCGTCGGAACGGTTGGCCGGGCTCATGCGCCGAACCCGCCGGATCGCCGGAATGTAGGAGAGGTTGAGGTCCTGGCGGTCGTCACGATACCTCCAGAGCAGAAGATTGAAGCCGGCGATGTCGTAGGGCTGGTCGACCGCAATCAGCGTGTAGCGCTCAATGCCGTCCGGGTTGGCCAGGGAGCGCGCCCCGGGGTACCCGTCCATCGGCGCGTTGACGTAGCGTGCGCCGATCTCCCTCTCGAAGCCCGAGTTGCCGATCCATTTCGCCTGGAAGATGCACAGTACGTTGCCGATGTTGAACTGGGTGTAATGCTTGTCGTACATCAACTTCTGCCCTGCCTTGGGGTCTTGAGGGTCCACCTCGGGGAAGGGTATGCCTGAAATGAACTCCGGCTGTTTCCCGGTCATCGCATCCACGATGATATCTTTCTCGTTCACTTCATACTTGCCGATATTCGCCGTGAGGGATTCCTTGACGAGAAAACCGAAGTACTCCGCTTCATCGTAACCGAGTTCACCGATCTCGAGGACGAAGTCCCCCTTCTTCACCCAATTCAGCACCGGATCCGGCAGAAGCCCTTCGGCCTTCTGCCAGTTCGTTTTGTCGATCACGTCCCCCGGTGTGACATCGGCAGAGCAAACCGCTTGCATTGCCAGCGCAGGCAGGAGGACGACAAAACCGACCCCGAGGGTCTTGGAAAACCGCACGGACAGCATCTCAATTCCCTCCTTTTGTGTTTGTCCTGATGCCGAATCCCATCCGCATCCCTGGATAAGGCCTCTGCCATGGGTCTTGCAGGCTTCGAAACGGTTCAGCTCAGCAAGTACGTCAGAATAAAGGTGACCTGGTCCCGGTCACGAAAGGCCCCGAAATTCGTAAAATTGCCCGCGATGGCGCTGTACTGGATCATGAACCGGAAGGGCTCCCGGATGAAATTCAAGGAAGGCATGATCAACCAGGCCCCCCGCACGTCATAGGCCAAGGCAACCTGCGGGTTCAGGGTGCCCTTGCGGTACATGGTGTTCACCATGAACGTAAACGTATTTTCGAATTCCTTGAGGCTGGAGAAATTTACCTGGTCCGGATAGAGCTGAAGCGCCTGCTTCATCCGGTTGTCGTAATCCGGCACCCACTGCCCGAAGTACTGCAGGGAGAAGAAGAACATGCTGGTCCGGTTCAGAGGACGGATCCATGTCTGCCGGTCCAGTCCGAACATGAACCGGAGGATGTTCTTTTCCGGGATGGTGCCGCTCTCGGGGTTCAAGGGCAGCCCGTTCAGGCCGAGGTCGCGCACGTCGATCCCAAAGATCTCCCCCACCAAGTCCAGAAGCGGATCCGGAAGCGGCAGGGTAGGCCCGTACAGGACGGACGCATTCTCCTCCGGGATGAACACCGGCTCCTCCCAGAACCAGGCCACCTCCCCCCGAAAAACCGTATTGGTATTGGGCTCCCAGTAGTTCAGGCTCGCGCCGGTGATGTGCACAGGCTGCCAGGAGACCTCGAAGGCGAGTTGATCCAGGCTCGTGAGCATGGGTATGCCCGGCTCGACCACGGCACGCAACGCAGGCAGATCCAGGAACGTCCGGTAGTGTCCGACCGCGAGATTCAGGTTCGAACCCACGATCCCCTGCAGCCGGAATCCCCAGCGGCTGCTGTCCATCTCCTTGTCCGGATACTTGAAAGAGAGGAACCGGGCCAGGTCCGCGGAGAGAGGGGCGGAATACGCGGTACCCTTCGGGGCCCACGGTGAGATGTGGGCATCCCATGTGCCGGGCACCCAGAAGGCCTCCAGGCTGATGGAGTTGAGCGGGCCGAGATCTCCGAAATTGTAACTGCCCCGGAGCATCCAGAGAGGGATCCTGCGGTCGTCCAGATCCTCGAAGGGACCGCCGAAGGTATTGTCCAGCGGGTTGATGCTGTCCAGCAGCCGGAACACGTCCGTCTCGCCCCAGGAGAGATTCTGCCGGCCGACGCGCAGGAACATCGGCCCGCGGGAAAGGTCCACGTAACACTCCCAGAGGTCGTAGGCTTCCTTGAAGGAGTCGATGTTTTCCTTGTCCGCGTCCCGCACATCGCGGAAGGGCCCGGGGCCGACGTTGTAAATCGCCTCGTAGAGAAATCGGCCCACGAGGTGATACTTCGACCTTATCTTCAGGGCCCTGAACGGATAGAGCGCGCCCAACTCGTCCGTCAGTTCCCGCAGGTCATGGTCGATCTCGAGCAAGGCGAGGTTTCGCCACTGAACCGGGTCGCCTGCGCTTATGTCCCGGGGAGTCGTGAACCCCTCTGAATCCTGAAGGCGCAGCGAGCCCCTTGTCTGGACCTTGCCCGTCACCTTCAGGGTCTGCTCCGTATCGATGTAAACCGACTCGGCAATCCCCGCCGCCCCAAGAATCATGCACCCACATGCCACGCATACAAGGATCCCTTCTCTCCAGGCGATCATGTTTCCCCCCTGTTCGGCTGTCCGGTGAGCCGCTTTCCTCAAACGTCCCCGGCAGGGCGCTTCAAACCCGACACACTCGCCATCTCTCCGGTCTCCACCACGCCGCGCACCCAAAACACCATCTCCACGCGCGGCACTCTCTTTCCTGATTCGCCACGCCCGCGAGCTGGGCCCGCAACGTGCCCGGCTATTGCGCAGCCGCGTGTCGGAATCCCTCCCCTTGCGAGCCATCGGCCGTCCCGACCCCCTCAAGGGCCGGAAACGAGATGCCCAGCGATACGCACCCGGAATCGCAGGAGCGCAATCCCGGGGTTCCGCGGCCCCGGCAAGGGCACCGGGAAGCCCTTACGTGGCCCGGAGGAGTCCATGCGCCTCCTTGCGCATCGTACTCGGTTCTACCCGGACCTCCGCGGTCAAATACCGGGCAAGCCGCTTTGCCATCGCAACGATCGTAACGGTGGGCGGCACCCCCCACGGTTCCGGGATGATGCTCGCGTCCATGCAGAAGCAATTCCTGATTTCGGTCTGGCAGTTCTTGTCCAGCAGTTCGCCGATCCGGACCGTGCCGCCCGGGTGGGCGCCGATCACGGTCGTCCGCATGAGGTCATCCCTACGCACACCGGCCTTCATCAGGATTTCCTCCGCCAGGACCGCTCCCTTGTTGAGCTTGTACCACGTCTCGTCATCCAGGGGCTTGAAAAACGATTCATCCAGGTTGACCCTTCCGTCCAGCCCGTCCCTCACCTTGACCATGATGCCGAGCGTTCTTCGGTAATGGGCAACGGCCTTCGGCAGGGAGGTCCACCCGCGTACCCCATTGAACGCGAACATGCCCGTATAAAACAGAGGCGGGGCGAGCACGTCCGTGAGAACGATGCCGTCTTCTTCCAGGTGGACCCCCGCCGTCATCGGAACATCGAATTTCGACCCCCGAACAGAGGCGGGGCCCACAACCAGCCATAGGGGATCGGAGAAAAGGCCGTTGCCGGCATCGAAGATCCCGGAACGTTGAAGGATCGGGGGCGTGCCCTGTCCGCCTGCAGACAGGATGACCGTCTCCGCGTACACCTCAAGACCTCCAGCGGGGCCCCTCGCGCTTATCCCTACAGCCTTCCCCCCTTGCGTGAGCACCTTGTCGGCCTTTGTCCTCAGGAGGAGTTGAGCGCCTCCCTCTCTTGCCTCCTCGATGAATTCACGGGCCGTCCACCGTGCGCCCTCCCTGCACCCGAGAAAGCACCCCCCGCATTCGGGCTTGCACTTCTCCGCCCGAATCCACTTGTCCAAGGCCCTCCAGTCCAAACCAAGATCACGGGCCGCACCCATGATCTTCCTTGCCGCCGCACCGATCAGGTTCTCGGGGAGCGGTTGGATCGGAATCTCCCGGTAGAGCGCATCGACCTCCTCGGCCAGATCGATGCCATACTTCTCTTTGAGCCACACCGGCGGTCGGAAGGCGGTGCCGCAGAACACCACACTTGCCCCCCCGGCCGTCTTCGGCCTCACAACCCATGTGCCTTCCTTCGAAAAAGTAAACCCCTTTCGATCCATCATGGCTGTAGTGTAGAGGGTCATGCCGAAGCGGCTGTTCCAGCCGCCCGCGTCACACACAACCACCCTCTTGCCTGCGCGGCTGAGCTCGCGGGCCATCGTGGCCCCTCCCGGGCCGGTGCCCACGACCACCACCTCGGTCTCCATTCTCCTCTTCGGTTCGCCCATTTCCGCCCTTCTCCAACTTTGAAAGTCAAGCCTACGTCTCGTTCGAATTCCCTTGCGGCCCCTTCTTCTCCGGTCGTTCTTCTCCCAAAATCTACTCAAAGTGATTTCGCACTGTCAAGGAAAAAGTCAAGTCTTTGCTTGGTCTGTTTAATAATAGGTCTGATCAGTTTCACGCAACGGGATGATAAACGCCGGCTTCGTCACTTCCCCCTCGGCCCGGTGACGGATGCGGTGGGTCTCCAAGGTGACGGGTGAACTGCCCCGGGATTGCCCGAGACTCCATCTCTCGAGAGGATCGGGCCACGACAAGACAAGGCGGACAATCAACAGAGCAAGGGAGCGGGCGGTTCGGATGGTCTTTGCGCATGAGAGCGAGCACGGCTCTCAGTGGGAGGCGATTCGGTCGATCGCCTCGAAGATCGGCTGCACGGCCGGGACGCTTCGGCGGTGGGTGCGGCAGGCCGAGCGGGACCACGGAGTTCGACCTGGTTTGACCAGCGGGGAGCGGGAGCGACGCACGGAACTCAGGCGTGGGGACCGGCCGTTGCGGCGCACGAACGAGATTCCCCGCTAGGCAGCGGCCTTTTTCGCACAGGCGGATCTCGACCGCCGACCGAAGTGATGACGCGGTTCATCGACGAGAACCGAGAGCCTTACGGGGTCGAGGCGATCTGCGCGGCCACCTTCTATTTCTTGATCTTGGTGATCTTCGTGCCTTGCAGGCCAAGGCCCCCCATCAGTCCCTTCTGATTGAAGAAAAACGCATAGATTTCCGACTGCAACGTTGTCGTTGTCATCGACTTGGCCGCACCGGTGTCCACGACGACGATACTCGGCCCGACGCCGATCTCCCAGCCGTCGCTCTTGTCAATCCACTTCATCGCCGAGTCGGTCATGAAGAAAAGCGCATACCGGTATTTCTGTAATCCCGCCTGCAGTCCGTAAGAGGCCTGAACGGTGTTGTAGTACGCTACCGTCTTTCCGCCCTTCAGGAGAGCGCCCTCACCGAATTGCCCCCCGACGAGGAACCCTCCCTTGATGATGCCCGGGAAGACGAGGATGCCTTTCGCTTTCTTGCCCAGCTCTTTTGCCGCAGGGGATTGTGCATAGAGTGTCTTCAAAGCGCTCTTGGCATCAAGGTTGATTTCCTCCGCGGAGGCCGCCCAGGCTGAATTCGATAGCATGACGGTCCCCGCGGCAAATGCAAATACCGACACCAGTGTGATCCGACAAACGATTCTCAACATCGTCTCCTCCCCTCTCGCACCTTACTCGCCGGCCTTGACGAGCGGGATGTTCTCGGCGAGTTCATACATCAGAGCAGCCTGGATCTTGTTCTCGATCTGGTAGTAGCGGGCCACCTTCACTTCGGGCAATACCGCGCGAAACTTCGGGAGGTAGGCCAACCGAAGCTTCGGCCCCAACTGCTCGATGTTCATTAACTCGTCGACCAAGTTCTTGGCAGTCTCGTTGCTCATGTTTTCATAGGCATCCGAATAGTCCTTGATCAGTCTCACGGTGCGCGCGCGAAGCAGAAACAGTTCATCCTGATACTCGTCGTAGACCGGCCAGAAGGCCTTTGCCTCGGCCTCGCCGAGCTGCATATTCTGTGCAACGAGAAGCTTCTTGTCCGCCCGGATCTTTTCGATCAGGATCTGCATGTCGCTCCCGGATCTTTCCTGACATATCCCGGGAACGACCATCGCCATAACCATTCCCCATGTTGCCAAAATCACGGCTCCTGTGCTCCTCACTCTCATTTCCTTGCCTCCCTTCTTCCGGATCGATTCTCGCAAGAGTGTTCCCGATGGCCTCCCCTCAGCCTGAAGACGCTCCCAGGACGATCAGGAGAATGCGCGGCACCGGGCGTCTGGTCCAGCAGGCCCGGATCAGAGGCTTTTCCTTCTCCGCGACCGTCATGTTCATCGGCAATCAGCCGACCCATACGGCAATCTCATGAGCATCACGGTCTTTCCTCGTCGGACTTCGGATTTCTCTCCTGGGTGACGATGGCTTCTGCGATCTCCCGGCTCAGCTTGGCCAGGGCACGGCTCTGGGCCGCCACCAGGTCCTCATATCCGCTCCCGCCGGTCGGTTCCTGAATGCTGGATCGTTTGACCGCAAGCGGCTTGCCGGGCTCCCCGCCTAGAACGCTCCAGCGGGCGATGAGGCAGGCTTCTCCTGCCAGTTTTCCGTCGAATTGAATCACCTCCAGGGCAACCCGGTACTTGACCGGCACCGCCTGGGGCCAGGGGTGGACATAGATCCGCTCCGATCCCAGCAGAAAGCCCAGGTTTTCCGCCAGGGCACGGGTGAGACCGTCTTCGAAGGACCCTGCCCACTGCTCGAACTCCGCAAAATGGAGGGTGCTGCTCGTCTCGCGGGTCACGATGTCGGTCCGGTTCAGGTAATCGGCGATCTTGACGGGGCCGATGCCCACGGCGATGTCCGAAAGGCCGACCTTCACCGAAGACGCTGCCGGGGCCTGTTCCATGGGGTTGAGGGTGTGAAATCGTGCGGGCTGGGTTCTGCCGAAGCAACCCGCGAGAACCGCCAGGCCTCCGGCGGCAATCAGCAGTGAAATCATACGCTCTTTCATCTTATTCACCTCCTGAACTACCTTTACCCTTGAGCACGGAATCGGGATGGCGCTTGAGATATTCGGACAGAAGTTGCAGGGAGCGGGCAGCATCCGAAAGACTCTTCAGGGTGTTCTCCATTTCATACGCGAGGGTCGGGTCCAGCAGGGTGCCCGCATCCCGGGCCAGCTTGCTGAAATCCTCCAGGGTCTTGTTGACGTTCTCCACCAGGGGCTTGATCTCCTCGTCGGCGGAATTCAACAGCTTTCTGGCATCGCCGAGCGTGCCGTCCAGGCTTTTCGTCAGGGGGTCGATCTTTGCGTCCAGATGTTTCATCATCTCGCGCATATCGTGGAGCAGTCCCTCCAATTCGGTCACGCTTGTCGCAATTCTCGGATTGTTCACCATGTTATCAAGGCCTGCAAGGATGGACTGCAAACGACGATCGAGCTCTTCGATGTCGATATCTTCGAGCGCCTTCATGAGCCGTGCGATGGCGGATGGGATCGTCGGGATCTCGGGATAGTCCTTGTCCAGATTCTTCAGCACGACGGGCGAATCCGGATGCATACCAATCTCGATGGCCAGCTGGCCCGTGATCAGGCTCTGGCTCACCAGCTGGGCCCTCAGGCCCAGCTGGATGAGCTTGGGCAGATTTTCTCTCCAGCGCTTTTTCCATTCTTCGATTTTCGACTCTCGGGACACAAATTGAAAACTCTCCGGATAAATCTCGACGAAGACCGGGATATAGGATTTCTGCTCTTCCACATAGGACCGGATGACGATCCTCGTCACCTGCCCTATCTCGACCCCATCGAACAGCACCGGCGAACCCACGCTCAGGCCCTTGACCGAGCCTTCGAAATAGAGCACGTATTCTCGCTTCTCCTTGAAAAAGTCGCCGGATCCGAAAATGACCACACTGGCGGCCAGGATGCCCACCGCGAGGACCACGAAGCCGCCGATCAGCTTTCTGTTCGCTTGTTTCGCCATCTCTCCTGTTCCTCTTCGTTATGATTCTTCCCCACGGGTCAAGAACAGGCGCAGCGTGGGGTCCCGGGTTTCCGCCAGGAGCTTCTTGGGGTCGCCGGTGGCCGTCATGGTCCTTTGGGACGCATCCAGAAATACCGAATTGCTCCCGATGGCAAAGATGCTCGCCAGTTCGTGGGTCACCACAACCATGGTCGTGCCCAGGCTCTCACTCAGTTGAAGGATCAAATCATCGAGTCTTCGGGCGCTCACCGGGTCCAGGCCCGCCGAGGGCTCGTCAAAGAACAGGATCTCGGGGTCCAGGGCCATGGCCCGGGCGATCCCGGCCCGCTTCTGCATGCCCCCGCTGATCTCGGAGGGGTAGAACTCTTCGAACCCGGCCAGCCCCACCAGGGCCAGCTTCAGCTCGACCACATCACGAATCTCGGCGGCGCTGAGGTCCGTGTATTCCTCCAGAGGCAGGGCCACATTCTCCGCCAGGGTCATGGAACTCCACAAGGCGCCGCTCTGGTACATCACGCCCGCATTCCGGATGATCCGGTCGCGTGTCTCGGGGTCGGAGCCCCAGAAATCCACATCCTCATAGAAGATCTGGCCCCTGGCCGGTGCCTTCAGCCCGATCAGCATGGTCATCATCGTGCTCTTGCCGCACCCGCTGCCCCCCATGATGATGAAGATGTCCCCCCGGTTGATCGTGAAATTCAGATCGCGCATGACCACGAAGTCCCCATAGGCCATGGTGAGGTCTTTCACGATGATGTGAGGGCTTTTGTCTTCCATGTCTAGATCCCCAGCACATTGGTCGCCAGCGTGATGACCGCCGTGGCTACGATGATGCCCACAATGGCGGTGACCACCGCGGAGGTGGCGGCATCACCCACTGCGGCCGCGCTGCGGCCGCACTGCATCCCCCGCATGCAGCCGGCCAGGGCCACGATCACGCCGAACACGGCGCTGCTGAAAAGCCCGATCCAAAGATTCCAGATCCCCACGGCCGAGACCGTCTGGTTCCAATACTGGACAAAGCTGATGTCCAGAATGCTCACCGCAACCACCAGCCCTCCCAGAATGCCCATGACATTGGCATAGAGGGCCAGCAGCGGCATCATCAACGCCAGGGCCAGCATGCGCGGCAACACCAGAAACTCCATCGGGGAGATCCCCAGGGTCTTCAGCGCATCGATCTCCTGATTGACCTGCATGGTCCCCAGTTGGGCGGCAAAGGCCCCGCCGGTCCTTCCGGCCATCACGATGCCCGTCATGATGGCCGCCATCAGCCGCACCATGGCAATGCCCACCAGATCGGCCACATAGATCTCCGCCCCGAACATCTTGAGCTGAATGGCCCCGACAAAGGCCAGGATCAATCCCACGAGGAAGCTGATGAGCGAGACGATGGGCAAGGCCTGGCCGCCGCACGCCTCCAGGATCAGCCAAAGGTCCGACCGGCGGTAACTGGCCCTGCCCCGAAGGAGGTTCAGAAAGGCCATGGTCGCCTCGCCCACGAATTCCAGGAGCTCTCCCGTGGATTGGAAAAACCTCACCGTCTCGTCCCCCACAAGGGCCAGGAACGAGAGCTTACCCTCCGCCCTTCGTGCATCCTTCTTCTCGGGCACCGCCGCCGCCAGCGCCAGAAGCTCTCGGACCCCGGCGGGCAGTCCGCTGCTGTCCAGGCTGATCTGACGGCCCGCGCAGAGCTTTCTCACTTTCGTCACGAAGGTCAGAAGACCCGAATCCCAATCCGAAAGATTCTCCGTTTCGAACGTAATCCGACGGAGTGGAGGGGCGGATTCGACCCTTTGCCGAACCTCGTCCACCGAGGGAAGTGCCTCTCCGAGCCTCCAGCGCCCTGTAAAAACCAAGGTCAGGGTATCTTCCGAAGGCTGCCTCAGCAGCAGTTCACCTGGAGCTGACATACTTCTTCACCTCCCGCGCAGGGACGGCGCAGAAAATCCACCCCCGACCACTCGGAAGGACTACAGCCAACACTCGCACAACAACCTCCATGGCGTGTCCTCTTCGGTCCTGGTTATGCCTCCGGATGCGTTCCATGCACCATTTGCCTTGCCCAGTATACCGGGATTGGAAGGCGAAGGATATGAGACCAAGGTCCCATATCCGCGGATCGAGCTATTCGGTCATCTTCATGACCGCCCATGAAAACCCGCAGTGGCCGGAACGGGCAAAAAGAGCGGGAGCGATTGCCTGCCTGCAAAAACCCATTCGGGTTACACGCTCTTCTGCCTCCGGATCCATCAGGCTCGAGGGCCGCCGGACAGCGTTTCCGGGGCGGCAATCCCGATCGTACCAGGGTCCCCGGTGCGGATAGCGTGCACGACGATCTCTCTGAGATTCTCCATTCTTATGTGGGTCCAGAAATCTTGACAAGGCAGGACCCTCACAAGATACTGGCGCCATGAAAGCGCGGTCGAAGAATAGCGCCCGGGCAAGCCGCAGGGATCGCCGCACCGGCGGATCGAAGAACCGGAAAACGGCAACCCGGGCAAGGATCCTGGAAGCGGCCAAACGGGTCTTTGCCGAGCACCCTTACTCCTCTGCCAGTATACGTATGGTGGGAAATGCCGCTGAAATCGATCACCCCCTGATCAGTTACTACTTCCCCACCAAGGCGCACCTGTTCGAAGCGGTGCTCGAGGAGATCGCGGAAACCTATTACGAGGCGAACATCTCCTGGTTTGAAGGCCTCGAGTCGTTGCACGCCTCCCGGGGTTTTCCGCTCTACATCGATCGCCTTCTCGATTTCACCTCGAAACACCCCGAAGCGTTGCGTATCATTGCCCTGAATCTCGTTCAACCCCAGGACGAAGAGATCATCCCGGGGTACAGGCGGATTCAGGCGCTTCTGCTCAGCAACGCCGAGACCTTTCGGAAGGTGGCCGCCCTGCGAAGCCCGGCCCGTGAGATTCGCATGTTCACGGAAAGCTTCAATACCATGGTCATCAATTACCTGGGGGCCTCGACCTACTATGCCGGCATTCTGGGCATGAACCCCCGAAGCCCTGCGTATCGCAGATGGGTCAAGGAAGCCCTCCTGTTCCTGTTCCTGCCTCCACTCAAGAGACTGATCCTCGGAGCGACTCGGAAGGCCTGAACAGCGCATCCTCCGGGAAGCGGGGTTTCGTGACGCAGGGGGCGGCGCCCCCATTTTTGCCTGACGACCCCTTGACCGCCGGATTCACAGTGATTAATTTTTGACCAAGTTACAATAAACTCAATAAACTCAACCACTTAAAGGAGGTGTGCCATGTTAGTCCGGTGGGATCCTTTCAGCGAGATCGAAACTCTGCAGAGAAGCATCAACCGTCTCTTCGACGATGTCGGCGCTACGAGAAGGCAGAGGCGGGAGGGGGCGGACGCTGTTTGGGCTCCGGCCGTGAACAGCTACGAGGACAAGGACGCGTTCCTGCTATCGATCGACCTGCCCGGGATCGATCAAAAGGACGTGAAGATCAGCCTGGACAACAACACTCTGACCATTTCGGGAACCCGAAAGCTCGAGCACGAAGAGCAAAAGGAGAACTACCAGAGAATCGAATCCTTTTTCGGAACCTTCAGCCGCTCCTTCACGCTTCCTGCGACCGTGGCGACCGAGAAGATCGAAGCCAACGTAGAGAGCGGCGTTTTGAAGATTCGTCTGCCGAAACGGGAAGAGTCCAAGCCGAGGCAGATCGAGATCAAGGGGAAGTGAGGAGAGATTCCCCGTCCACCAAGATCCTGGAAGCTACAAGGGTGCGAAAAGGGTTGCCTGACGAGACGGGAGGTGCGGACGATTGGATCTCCGCACCTCCAAACAATGCAAGGACTTCGCGTCGAGGATCTCCTCGAACCAGAACGTTTTCTTCCTGAAATACCTCGCAGAACCGCGCCTGTGCTTCACTGCCGATTTTCCCTCGGATCATAGTATTTCATCGCCTCGGGAAGCAGTTGCCGGATTGCCTCGATCCGCGTTTTATCCGAAGGGTGCGTGCTCAGAAACTCGGGCGGGGCAGCACCGCCCTTTTGGGCCGCCATCCGGCTCCAGAATCGAACAGCCTCATTCGGATCGTAGCCGGCCATGGCCATGAAGATCAGGCCCAGTCGGTCCGCCTCGTTTTCCTGAAGGCGGCTGTAAGGGAGCAGGATACCCACCTGCGCCCCAAGACCGTAGGCCGCCATCCAGAGCGCCTGCGTGTGTTCCGGGCGGGATTCGAGAGCCGTGGAAAGCGCGACCCCGCCGAGCTGGGTCAGCAGGGCCTGGCTCATGCGCTCGTTGCCGTGTCTGGCGATGGCGTGGGCGATTTCATGCCCCATGACCACGGCCAGGCCGGTCTCGCTTTCGGCGTGCGGCAGGATCCCCGAGTAGACCACAACCTTTCCTCCCGGCATGCACCAGGCGTTCACTTCTTTGCTCTCCACAAGGTTGAACTCCCATGCGTAACCGTTCAGAGCCGACGACATATTCTGTTGCGCGAAGTACCGCTCCACCGCACCCTGGATCCTGCGGCCGACCCTGTGCACCATGGCGGCTTCCTCGGTGTTCCGGATCACCTTCTGGGAACTCATGAACTGGCCGTACTGCTGCGCGCTCATGGGAAGAATCGTGGAATCCGGTATCAGGCTGAGCTGCCTTCGGCCGGTCACCGGCACGGTGCTGCAGGATGCAATGAGCAGGGTGAGGATCAGAAAGATGCCCGGACGGCAACGGCAGAATTCCCTGTTCATATAGGCACCCCCCTCTGTCCCATGCCTTGGATGGGCTCCGATAGCCCTCTAGATTCACGGCATGCCGGTCTCTTCGCCCGGCAACCTCAAGGACAGACCAGAAACGGGCTTCTTGTCAAACCCCTCGGGTCGCGCACTCCCCTTACGTTGTTCTATTACTTCCAGGGAGGTCCGGGAGGACCCCTTTCGGCTTCCCGCTTTGCCGCCGCGCCAAGAACCTTCCGCTTCCGCGCCCGCGATCCCCCTTGCAAGTCGTGCCGGGCTGGATTAGAAGTGGAAAACAGCGAACCCCATCGAAGGAGGTCCCGGATGCTCGAAAGGATCTTTCATCTCACGGAAAACCGGACAGACCTCCGAACCGAGATCCGGGGCGGGCTCGTGACCTTTGTCACGATGAGCTACATCATCTTCGTCAACCCCGCCATCCTGGCCACCTTCAACGAGACGGGAATGGATTTCGACGCAGTCATGGTGGCCACCTGCCTCTCTGCGGCCCTGGCCACCCTGATCATGGGCCTTTACGCAAACTACCCCGTGGCGCAGGCCCCTCTGATGGGGGAAAACGCCTTTTTCGCCGCCACCGTGATCGTCGGTATGGGCGTCTCCTGGCAGGCCGCACTGGGGGCGGTCTTTATCTCCGGAACACTCTTCTTGCTTCTCACCTTCGCGCGGGTGAGAGAACTCATCCTGGAGTCGGTACCGGAGTCTCTCAAGCTCGGCATCGCGGCGGGCATCGGCCTCTTCATCGCCTTCCTGGGGCTCCAGGAGGGAGGCCTGATCGTTGGCAATCCGACCACCATGGTCGCGATGGGCAAACTGCACGAACCATGGGCCCTCCTCACCCTGGGGGGGGTGGTCATGATCGGGGTCCTCACGATCCGCAGGGTCAAGGGGGCCATCCTCTGGGGCCTGCTAGCCTCCACCCTCGTCGCCCTCGCAACGGGGATGATCGAGCCCGACCTCAGCCACGGCATTCTGGGCGCTCTGGTGAGCAAGCCCCCATCGCTCGCACCCACCTTCCTGAAACTCGACGTGAAGGCCGCCCTTTCCCTCACCATGCTTCCCATTATCCTGGTTTTCCTCTTCATGCTCGTCTTCGACACCATCGGCACGCTGATCGGCGTCGCCCAACCCGCCGGCCTGCTCCGGGACGGGAAGCTTCCCCGGGCGGAAAAAGCGCTTCTCTCGGACGCGGTTGCAACGACCGCAGGCGCCCTTCTGGGCACCTCCACGGTCTCCAGCTACATCGAGAGCGCCACCGGCATCTCGGAAGGGGCACGGACAGGCCTGTCCAACATGGTGGTCGGTCTGTGCTTCCTTCTGGCCCTCTTCTTCTCCCCGCTGGTTCGACTGGTCGGGGGAGGTGTCGTTGTGGACGGCGCCGTGTACAATCCCATCACCGCGCCGGTCCTGATCCTGGTGGGCTGCCTGATGCTGTCGAACGTCAGGCGGATTCCCTTCGACGATCCTTCCGAGGCGATTCCCGCCTTTCTGACCGTCGTCGGAATCCCGCTGAGCTACAACATCGCGTACGGGCTCGCCCTCGGCTTCATTGCCTATCCCGTCCTCAAGTTGCTCGGAGGAAGAGGCAAGGAGGTAAGCGTCGTGGTCTATGCGGTCGCCGCCGTCCTCGCCCTCGGGCTCTACTTCAAGGAAATCTACTTCACAGGGTAGGAAACGGCCCGCCGGCAGGTCCTCCGGCAGGTCCGCGCGTAGTGAGGAATGGGTTCCTGCTGCGCCCGGATCGGGTCCCGGCAAGCGAACCGGCCCGGTGAGGACGAAAGCGGGCGGTCGCTTTCAGGCCGCTCCTCGGGCGAGCCGTCTGCTTGGAAAGAGATCCGTTGGAAATCATCCATGGAGTTTTCTGAGAAGCCATGCCATGTTCTGGCCGAGGACCTGCATGGTCCGCACGCCCTCCTCGTCCTGGTTCACCTGCCCCGGCGTCATGCCGATGCCCATGTTCCAGTAACTCGACCCGGGAACGATCATCTGGTGGTACGTGAAGAGGTGATTCATCGTGTCGAAGGCGTGCGTGCTGCCCGCCCGGCGTACGGCGACGACCGCGGCACCCACCTTGCGCTTGTACATGTAGCCGTTTGCCGTGCCCACCATGCCCGCCCGGTCGATCAGGGCCTTCATCTCGGCCGTGACGTCGGTAAAATAAGTGGGAGAACCCAGGAGAATACCGTCTGCGGCCAGCATTCTCTCGATGCACTCGTTCAGGATGTCGTCGTCCACCGCGCATCGCCGGTCCAGGTTCTTCATGCACTTGTAACATGCCACGCAGCCCCGAATCTTCTTCCCTCCGACCTGAACGGTTTCGGTCTCGATCCCTTCCTTTTTCAACTCCTCGAGCACAAGGTTGATCAGGATGCTGGTGTTTCCGTCCTTGTGCGGGCTTCCGTTGAACGCCACGACCTTCATCGTACGGTCCTCCTCTGGTCTACGACACCCTTTTCAGAAAACCCAGAAGGGCTTCGTTCACCTCTCTGGGCCGCTCCATGGGCACCCAGTGCCCGGAGCCTTTGACGATCACCTTGCCTCGCATGTCCGACACGTAACGGTCCATCAGGTCGAGCCACCCTCCTCCCCCGAAGGAGAGCACCGGATCCTTCGCGCCGGCGATGAAGAAGGAAGGCGGACCGACCTTGGCTTCCTCGAGCTGCGGCGTTATTTCAGCGTTTCGGTCGATGTTCCGGTACCAGTTGAGCGGCCCCCGGAAACCGCTTCTTTCGTACTGGGCCACATAATAGCCGAGGTCCTCCTCGGTGAGCCAGGGCGGAAGCTTCTCCGGGTTCATCATCCCGTCCAGGAACTTGGCCGTGCAGGGCTTTGGAGCCGCCAGGAGGCCGTCGGGCGCATCGCCCGAGATCGAGAAGTAGATCGTTCGCAGGGATTTGCGGACATCCGCCTCGAGCTCCGCCTCGGCCACGCCCGGCTTCTGAAAATAGACCATGTACCAGAAATTGTCGCCAAAGGTCTCCTGCCGCGTCATCACACCGGCCCGCCAGCGTATGTAAGGGACGCTCATGCCGACCACGGAACGAGTCCGGTCCGCATGCAGAAGGGCGGTGTGCCAGGCGACCGGCGCGCCCCAGTCGTGTCCGACCACATGAAAGGTGTCATGGCCCAGGGCGTCGGCGATCCCGACCACGTCGCGGGCCAACTCCACGATGTTGTAAGCCTCGATCGCCTCGGGTCGGTCGCTTGCGCCGTAGCCCCGCTGGTCCGGCACCGCCACCCGGAATCCCGCCTCCACGAGCGGATCGATCTGGTGGCGCCACAAATACCAGCACTGGGGAAACCCGTGCAGGAGGATCACAAGAGGCCCCTTCCCTTCGACCACGGTGCGAAGTCGGATTCCGTTCGTTTCCACCATCTTGAACGTCCGGTCTTTCATAAAACACCCCCTGGGTTTCTGGAAGAGCACCGCGTTCGCGCACACCGGTTGCGGTCAGGACTGGTCCCCGCCCGCCCCCCTTCTTGAACGTCTTCCGACCGGTCCCTATTTGTTCACGTTCTGCCAGAGCGTGGCATTGGCATTGCCGAACCCGCCGCAAAGCATCGCCACCCCGTACCTGGCGTCTTTGTAGTCGGTCTTCATGATGTTGTTCAGTGTGACCAGAATCCTTGCCCCCGATTCGCCGAGCGGGTGGCCCAACGCCAGGGCGCCCCCCCAGACATTGACGTTCGCAAAGGGCGCGTTCTCCGCAATCCCCAGCTCCCGCAGGCACGCGAGGCTCTGGCTGGCGAAGGCCTCGTTGAGTTCCCAGACACCGATGTCTTTCACGGTAAGTCCGCTCCGTTCCAGCAGCTTGCGGGCCGCAGGCACGGGGCCGATACCCATCATGGTCGGGTCGCATCCGGCCATGACCCCGCGGACGTATTTCAGGTGGTACTCGAGGCCCAGTTGGTCCGCCTTCTCCCGGCTCATCATCAGCAGCGCCGCGGCCCCCGCCGTGAGCGGCGAGGAGGTGGCCGCAGTGACCACCCCGTTCTCGGGGTCGAAGGCCGGCTGCATCGCGGCCATCTGTTCCATCGAGATCTTTTCCCGGACCCATTGATCCCTGTCCACGACGAACTTCGTGCCGTCTTCCTTTTCCCCCTCGAGCGGGACGATCTCCGTCCGGAACTTGCCTGCCTTCGTGGCCTCGAATGCCTTCTTGTGGCTCCAGAAAGCCATGTTCTCCTGGTCTACCCGGCTGACCTTATACCTTTTCGCCACCTTCTCGGCCGTGGCGCCCATGGGCAGTTCCGCAGGGTTGTAGCGCTCGGCCAGTCTTGGGGGGAATTGCATGGCAAAGGCCATCGGAACCTTCTGCATGTCCTCCACCCCGGAGGCGATATAGATTTCGCCCTCCCCGGCCATGATGGCCCGGGCCGCGTGTTCGGCCGCCGCCATACCCGAAGGGCACTGCTGGCCGATCCCGTTCGTGGCCACCGACTCCGGAAACCCGCCCGCGAGCCATGCGAGCCTCGCGATATCGTTCTGGACACCGGCCTGGTTGGCCGTGCCGCAGAACACGGCCTCGACGTCTTCCGGCCTGACCCTGGGATTCCTGGCGAAGAGCGCCTTGTAGACCGCAATCAACATTGTATCGACGCTCACGTTCCTGAACCATCCCTTTTCCGCGTGGGCCCGGGCATTCGCCGTCCTCAGGCCGTCAACGATGACACATTCCCTCATCCCCGTCCCTCCTCGTCTTCGGTTTCACGAAACGCCTCTGCCGATTCCTTCCTCGCCCAGGCGGAGGGGGATGTCCTGTCCACCACGCCCCGGGCGGGAAGGGCCTATTGTACGGATTGCCCAAAGGATGGTCAAAATCGTTCCCCTGCCGGCCGCGGGGCGATCCTCCGGTCGGTTCGACCACGGCAGGCCTCCGAGCGTTGGTTGGCGCCCGGGCCCCGGTGCGATATACTCGAGCCAGGCGTAGGAAGACCGGCACGAGCCCCCACCCAAAGGAGCATGCCATGAACGAACAAGTCTACACCAAGCTCAGGGAGTTTCTGGACACCTTTCCCGGCGGGTATCCTTCCACACCGGGCGGCGTCGAGATCCGGATCCTGAAGAAGCTCTTCTCACCCGCAGACGCCGACCTTTACCTGAAGCTGACAAAGGAACCCGAAGCCCTCGAGGTCATTGCAGAACGGCTGGGGCGGGAACCGGCGCAACTGGGAGAAGAACTCGAGGACATGGCAAGACGCGGCCTCATCTTCCGAAACCGCGAGGGCGGCAAGGTATTCTACAAAGCCTACCAGTTCTTCGTAGGAATCATCGAGGCGCAGATCAACCGGGTCGACCCGGAACTCACCCGGCTCATCGACGAGTACTTCCCGCATCTGGGCGCAACGGGTCTCGCGCTGCAGACGAAACAGATGCGGATCATCCCCGCCGGCACATCGGTGGAGGCCAAGACAACGGTGGCCTCTTACAACCGAATGCGGGAGATGGTCAAGGACGAGGACCTCGTGGCGGTGGCGCCGTGCATTTGCAGGCAGATGACCGAGACCCGGGGAGGCAGGTGCGGGCACACCTCCGAAACGTGCCTTTCCTTCGGCGAGCATGCACGCTACTACATCGACAACGGAATCGCCAGGCGGATCAGCAAGAACGAGCTGCTGAAGCTCCTGGATGCCGTGGAGGAAGAGGGGCTGGTTCTCTGTTCGAGCAATACGGAGGACCTGTCGATCACCTGCTGCTGCTGCCCGTGCTGCTGCGGCATCCTCAAGGGGGTGAAGATGCTCCCCCAGGCCTCGTTGATGGCGAACATCTGTTACAACGCCGGGATCGACCCCGAGCTCTGCATCCGGTGCGGGGACTGTGTCGACCGGTGCCCCATGGAAGCGATCGCGGAGGGCGATACGACCATGGAGGTGTCCGCCGACAAGTGCATCGGATGCGGGCTCTGCGTGTCCGTCTGCCCGGAGAAGGCCATCTCGCTTGCAGAGGTTCCCACGGCCACGCGCCCCTTCCCGGGCAGCAAGGAAATGTACGCGTCGGTCTCCAGGGACCGAGGGCTTCTCTGACCCGGCATCCCCGGATCCGCCCATCTGCGCGCGTCATGCGCGCGGGACGAGGAGCGCAAGGCCTCGGGCGGGTCTTTTCAGCGGCCTGCCAGGTAGTCCTCGCGCAACCTCGCCTTCATCACCTTGCCGACGGGCGTCAGGGGCAGGGACTCCCGAAAGACGATCTGCCTGGGCACCTTGTAATCGGCCAGGTGCTCGCTGCAGAAGGCCTTCAACTCTTCTTCGGTCGGCTCCTCGCCCGGGGCCGGGATGACGTAGTAACGCCCCACCTCGCCCATGACGGGATCCGGAACCCCGATGCCCGCCGCCATGGCAACCTTGGGATGCTTGTTCAGCAGGTTTTCCACCTCGACCGGATAGACGTTGAAGCCCCCCTGGATGTACATCTCCTTCTTCCGACCCATCAGAATGATATACCCGTCTTCGTCCAAGTATCCCATATCCCCGGAGGCGAGCCACCCCTCCTCGTCGAAGGCTGCGACCGTCTCCTCGGGCATTCGAAAATAGCCTTCCGCCACACACTCTCCCCGAAAATGGAGTTCGCCGGTTTCGCCGGGGGGAAGCTCTCTGCCGTCCGCATCCCTCACCTTGACCTCCATCCCCGGGAAGGGCTTTCCGATGGAGCGGACCGTGCGCTCGAAATCGCTGTCCCAGGGGCTCATGACCACCCCGCCCGAGGACTCGCTCAGACCGTAGAGGTTCATCACCGTCGACCTGGGGAAGACTTCCTTGAGCTGCCTCAGCAGGGGCGGGTCCGAATTCGAGCCGCCGCAAACCACAAGCCGAACCGAGGTCAGGTCCAATCCGAGGAAATCCTCCTTCATGAACAGGAGCGTGAACAAGGTGGGCACCCCCCCGAAAATGGTGGGCTTGTGCTCACGTGTCTTTGCAATAATCTCATCGAGATGCACTTCCGGAATCAGGATGCCCGTGGCCCCGGCCAGGAGGCCGGAAAGGACCATGCACGTGATCCCGGAAACGTGATTCAGCGGAAGCACCACCAGCAGCGAGTCTTCCGAAGTCACCCCGCAGTGCAAGGTCTGGGCACGCGCCGAGGCAAGCTGGCTCCGGTGGGAGAGGGCCGCTCCTTTGGGTCTGCCGGTCGTCCCCGAAGTGTAGATGATCATCACGAGGTCCTCGGGTCGGACGGCCTCCTTGGCCCGACCCAGGGCGCGAGGGTCCGCCTCGGAATGCAGAAGGGATTCAAAACGGTGGCTCCCGGGAAAACCCTGGCCGCCGATGAAGACAAAGGTCTCGACCGACGGAATCCTGCCGCGAAACGCGTCGAAGTACTCTACGTAGTCCATGTTGCCGTGGCGGACCAGCGTCACCAGGCCCTTTGCCCGGCTCTGGTTCAGCATGTATGCGAGTTCCGTGTCCCGGTACCGGACATTGAGGCCCACGATGACCGCTCCGATCTTGGCGGCGGCAAAATACGTATAGAGCCATTCCGGCTGATTGAGCCCAATCAGGCCGATCCGGTCCCCCTTCCCGAACCCCAGGCGCAGGAGGCCGGAGGCGATGCGGTCCGACCGCTCGTTCACCTCCTGAAAGCTGATCCCCTGCCCCTGGTATACGTACATCCGCCTTTGGCGCAGCGCACGGGTCGCATCTTCCAAGACCCTCCAGAGGATCTTTGCTCGTGAGATCTCGCTCATCGATTCCTTCAGGATGAAGACGAATAGGCCCTGGCCAGTCGATCCAGGATCGTCCTCGCCTCTGCAATCACCCGTTCGATCAACGCGCGGCAGGTAGGCACGTCGTGGATCAGTCCGGACGCCTGGCTCGCCGTGATCGTGTTCCGTTCGAGGTTGCCCTGGAGAAAAGCGGCGATCGTCCGGTTGCTCTCCGGGTTCTCCTCCGGACTCCCGGTGGCGGCGATGATTTCCTCGAAGGACAGGCTCCCTCCCTGCCGGGCCAGAACCTCCCGCGCAAAGTCATTGAGAAGGAGCCGGATCGAGCCGCGGCGTTCCTCCACAAACCCCCGGTCCCCACGATTCTCATCGTTCTTGGATACGGGGCTGCCGTGTCGGATCGCCATGGTGCTCGTATCCATAGCATCGAGGATGGCCTGTTTCACCTTCGGGTGGGTCGGGCATTCCTCCGTCGCCATGAACCGCGTGCCCATGTAAACACCCTCCGCTCCCAGGGCCAGCGCGGCGACGAGGCCACGGGCGTCCACGATTCCGCCGCCGGCGATCACCGGGATGCTGACGGCCTCGGCCGCCTGCGGAACCAGGCATAGCGTCGTCATCTGATCGAAGCCGCTGTGGCCCCCTCCTTCGGTCCCGGAAACGATGACCGCGTCCACTCCCGCCTCCTCCGCCTTTTTCGCATGCCGCACCGTGGAGCCCACGTGAATCACCTTCACGCCTGCATCCTTGAGCTTCCTTGTGTAGACGAGCGGGCTCCCCTGGGACACCACGGCCACCGGAACCTTCTCCTCAAGCCCCACCTCGAGGCATCGGTCGCTGAAGTCTCTGTCCCACCCGACCACCCCCACGACAAAGTTGACGGCAAAGGGTTTGTCGGTCAGATCCTTGCACTTCCGGATCTGGGCCCTGAGCCTCTCACCGGTTTCGCCCACGTCCCGGGTGACCGTCGTACACCCTGCATTCGGACCGATCGTGCCCAGACCGCCGGCCTCGGAGACGGCCGCCGCCAGAACGGCATCCGTGATCCAGGCCATCGAGGCCTGGACGATCGGGTACCGAATCCCCAGCAGTTCGGTCAGCCTCGTTCGCATCCTTCGCTCTCCTCCTTGAGCTTGGACTTCAGGATCTTCCCCACCGGGGTCATGGGAAGCTCCGCCCGGAAGACGACCTGCTTCGGAACCTTGTAATCGGCCAGCCGCTCGCGGCAGTAAGCCTTGATTTCTTCCTCGCCCACTTCCTCTCCCGGTTTGGGCACAATGTAATAGCGGCCGATCTCGCCGAGCACCGGGTCCGGTACGCCGATCCCCGCGACCAGGGCGACCTTGGGATGTTTGGAGATGAGATTCTCAACCTCGACGGGATAGACGTTGAACCCTCCCTGAAGGTACATTTCCTTCAGCCGGCCCATCAACACGATGTAGCCTTTTTCGTCCAGATAGCCCAGGTCGCCGGTGTGCAGCCAGCCTTCTGCGTCGAAAACCGCAGCCGTCTCCCCGGGCATCCGGAAATAGCCGGCGGCGATCGCCTCGCCTCGGAAGTGCAGCTCCCCGATCTCGCCCTGCGGCAACTCCCGTCCCTCCTTGTCCGCAACCTTGACCTGGAAGCCTCCGATGGGTTTCCCGATGGATTTCACGGTGCTCCCGAAGTCGCAATCCCAAGGGCTCATCACCAGGGCGCCGGAGGACTCGGACAGGCCGTAGAGGTTCATGATCGTGGCCTGCGGGAAGGCCTTGTACAGGCTCTCCAACAGGCTCGGCTCGGCATTCGATCCGCCGGTGATGACCAGCCGGACCCTCTCCCGATTCATCGAGCCGAACTTGTCATTCATCAGAAGCAGGACGTGCATGGTCGGGACGCCCGCCATCACCGTGGGCGGATTCGCATTGGCACGCTCGATCACCACGTTGGGATCGAACACGGGGATCAACTCGACAGCCCCCCCTGCCAGCATCATGGTCAGGATCCCGCAGGTGATCCCGCCCACGTGGTTCAGAGGAGCGGCCACCTGCACGAGGTCCTCGGGTCCGACCCGGGTATGCTCGGCCTGGGCCCGGGCCGCTGCGAGCTGGGAGCCGTTCGTGACGGCGGCGCCCTTGGGGATGCCCGTGGTGCCCGATGTGTAAATGATCATCATCACGTCTTCGGGCCGAACCGAGGCCTTGGCCGCCTCGAGCGCAGGCCGGTCGGTCGGCGCGTTCGCGAGGGCATCAAAGGAGCGACTCCCCTCGAAACCCTGCCCGCCGATGAAGATGAAATGCTCCACGGACGGCACCTTCGACCGGAAGCGGTCGAAAAACCCCACGTAGTCCATCAGGTCGCCCAGCGCCGCCAGGCAAACCACGGCCTTTGACTCGGACTGGTTCAGCATGTAGTTCAGCTCGGTTTCCCGGTATCGAACGTTCAGCCCCACGACCGTGGCCCCGATTTTGGCGGCGGCGAAATAGGTGATGACCCATTCGGGCTGGTTCAAGGCGATCACGCCGATGCGGTCGGCTTTTCGCAGGCCGAGCCGGAGCAACCCGCTTGCCAGGCGGTCGCTCTGCTCGTCCACGGCCCGGAAGGTGTACTGCCTTCCCAGAAAAAAATAGGCCGTCTTTTCCGGCGCGCTCTTCGCTGCCCGATCGAGCGCTTGCCAGACCACGGTCACCGGCTTCCCCCTCATCCCTTTTCCCCTCTTTTCATGCGTCTCCGGGGTCTTCTCCGCGCCAACTCTTCCGGTCCATGAAAACGGGGACCATCCTATGCCAAAACCGGGCCCGGCCGCAACCGGCGGGTCCCGGACGGCCTTTCGCCCGTAACGGAGGACCGGCCCATCCGTAGCGGGCGTTGCCCGATCACGGAACCTGCTCATCCTCCTCGCTCCGGTCCCTCGCCGGACCCTGCTCCCCGCAGGGTTCGGGATCGCACCTCCGACGCCTCGGGCGGGGCACTGATCCCCGGGCCCCGAACCCTGACCCCCTTCTCTTCCCTGCTTGACTTCCGGCCGCATTCCGGGTGAGAAAGGTGGATCGCCGAGGCCTCCTGTCTGAAGGAAGCAAACCGGATCCGGGGGGAGATCATGATCAAGATGTCGGAGTTCGCAGGCTACGATGGGTTGGGACTGGCCGGGCTCGTCAAGGGCGGAGACGTCACACCCACCGAGCTGAAGGACGCTTCCCTCGAGGCGATCGAGAGGCTCAACCCGAAACTCAACTGCATTGTCACCGTCCTGGCCGACCAGGCGGAGAGGGAGATTCGGGCGGGACTCCCGCAAGGCCCGTTCCAAGGCGTACCTTTCGTCGTCAAGGAACTCATTCTGCACGCCGCCGGGGTTCCGATGCACATGGGGAGCAGACTGGCCCACGGCCTCGTCTTGCCCCACGACACCGAGCTCATGGCACGATTCCGCAAGGCCGGCCTCGTCACCCTGGCAACGACGACCACGCCCGAATTCGGTTTCAACGCCAACACCGAGCCGGTCCTCCACGGCTCCACCCGCAATCCGTGGAACACGCAACGGAGTCCGGGAGGCTCAAGCGGCGGTTCTGCGGCTTCGGTTGCTGCGGGGATCGTACCGCTCGGGCATGCGAACGACGGGGGAGGATCGATCCGCATCCCGGCGGCCTGCTGCGGGCTTGTGGGACTGAAGCCCACCCGTGGACGCATCCCCACAGGGCCGGACTACGGCGAGCTCCTGAACGGAATCGCCATCGAGTTTGCCGTTACGCGCAGCGTCCGCGATGCGGCGGCGCTCCTTGATGCCGTGGCGGGCCCGGACCCGGGATGTTACGGGTGGGCGGAGCCCCCGAAGAAACCGTTTCTCACACAGGCCTCTACCGCTCCGGGAAAACTCAGGATCGCATGGATGGACAGGCCTCTGACAGGTGTTCCGGTCGATCCGGAATGCGTCGACGCCCTTCACGAAACCGTCAAACTGTGCGTATCGCTGGGACACGAAGCGACGGAGGCGGCGCCAAGAATCGATGTGGAAGCCCATGGCCTGGCTACGCTGCGCATCTGGGGTGCCAACCTCGCGAACATGATGGACACGGTCGCAGAACTTATGCACCGGGCGCCCTCCCCCGAGAACCTCGAAACCGCCTCCTGGGCCTGCTACCAGTACGGCAGGGCGGTTACTGCTCCGGAACTTCTGAAGGCCCTGGACCTCTTCACGGGGGTCTCGCGGGCGGTGGGTGCCTTCTTCCGGGACTATGACGTCCTTGTCTCTCCCACCGCCGCCCACCCTGCCTGGCCCCTGGGAAAGCTGAACCAGAACGCCCCGGGTCTTACCGCCGAGGCATGGGCCGAGCAGGTCTTCACCCTTTCTCCCTTCACCCATCTTTTCAATACAACCGGCCAGCCCGCGATCTCCCTGCCCCTCGCCTGGACCCGCGATGGCCTGCCCATCGGGATTCAGTTCGTCGGCCGCTTCGCCGATGAGGGCACGCTCCTCAATCTGGCCGGGCAGCTCGAGCAGGCGCGGCCCTGGAAGGACAAGCGGCCCCCGGTCCACGTGTCCGTTTTCTGAACGCAACCGATCGCCGTACGATTCCCTCCCCCCGGTTTTTTCAAGAAATGCCTTGACAAATGATTCCGGATATCTAGAATGCGGGTAGCTTACCCGCAAAGGAGACACATGCATGGGATCCACCCTGGATTCGAAGGAGAGCGTATTCACCCGAGGCGAAAACGCCCTCTCCGAAAAGGACGCGGAGCGACTCTTCGTGGAGGTCAATGCGGCCCACCTCCCCTACTTCATGCAGGTTGACCCGCCAGACATCTGCCTCTTTCTCCCCCACTGCCTCAGGAACCGGGAGTGCACGGCACGTTCGGACGACGAGGGGGTCCACTGCGCAAGCTGCGGCCGTTGCGCGATCGCCACGCTTGCCGCGGCCGCCGAGGCGGCTGGTGTCCGCGTCTTCTGCGCGCCGGGCGGGACCCTCGTCAAGGCCCTGATCCGCAAGTACGGCCCCAAGGCGGTGATCGGCGTCGCCTGCTGGAAGGAGATCCTGCTGGCCTTCGAACTCCTGTGGGATACGGGGATCTTTCTCCAAGTCTTCTCTCTCGCGAGGGACGGCTGCTTCGAAACAAGCGTCGATCCGAACCCCCTTCTATCGCTTCTGTCGGAACTCGGATCGAAACGACGATCCCGGGCGGCGGGCGAAGACCGACATGACCCCTCGGGCCCGCCTTTTCTCGACGGACTCGCCGCCATCTGCCTTCCGGAGGCTTACGACCGCGCGGTTCTTGCTTCCCTGTGCGGGGGTCCCGAACACACCTACGACACCGTCGGGCCCACCAAGGCGATCGCCGAACCCCTTCGGGACCTCCTGTCCAGGAATGGAAAGGGCACGCGAACACGATTGTTTTCCCTCATCCTGCAGGCTTTCGGCAAGGAAGAGGCCGAGTACCGTGACTACATGTTCATCCCCGAACTGAGCCACAACGGAACCCTGATCATCGACGACATCGAGGACGACAGCAGCCTGCGGAGGGGGAAACCCTGCATCCACCATATCTACGGCACCGATGTGGCCATGAACGCCGGAAACGCCCTCTATTTTCTCTCCCTGCTGCCTCTGTTGCGAAGCGAAAAGGCTCTCCCGGAGTCGACGCGAAACAGAATCTTCGAGATCTATGTCCAGGCGATGATCAATCTGCACTTCGGACAGAGCATGGATATCGCCTGGCACAAGGGATTGCTCGACATCGAGAGAATCTCCGAGGAGAACTACCTCCAGATGTCGCGCCTGAAAACCGGCGCCTTGTTCCGCATGAGCGCCCAGATCGCCGGAGCGCTGGCGGAGGTGAACGAGGGCGTGCTGGAAGAACTCGGAAACTTCGGCTGCGCAATCGGCGTGGCCTATCAGATCAAGGACGACGTCCTGGACGTCGAGGGCGATTCCTTTGCCGCGCGAAAGGGAGGGCGGGCGACGGACATCACGGAAGGCAAGGTAACCCTCATGGTCATCCATGCGCTGCGGAATGCAGGTCCCTCGGGCCGCAAGCGTCTCAAAGAGATTCTTTCCCTGCACACCGCCGACCCCGCAACCGTGCTGGAGGCCGTGGAGATCCTTCGCCATTGCGGCTCTCCGGAGTATGCGCTGCAGAAGGCCGAGTCGATCATGCGGGAAGCCTTCCGGAGGCTGGACCCTCTCCTGCCGTCGGGCGTCGCGGCTTCGGGAATCGAGCGGTTTACCGCTTCGTTGTTGCAGCGGGAACTCTAGCCTCCGGCGGCGGCCCTTGCGGAGTTTCCGGCAGGCAAGAAGGCGGGGAGAATTGACAGGAACCACCGGAGACCCTACGATGCGGGTAGTCTAACCGCAATCAAATCGTGGAGGCGATCCATGCTCTACATCGACCCGTCCGATCAATGCAGGAACCTGTACCGATTCATCCGGCTCGCTCTCGGAGAGGAGGTGTCCGACCGGGAAATCGCGCGGCGGTGGGGCGTGGACGAAAAGAACCTCCGGGAATTGAAAACGGGCTTGCGCGTCGTCCCCAAGCTGGCTCGCCTCGAGGAACTGGCTCAAGTGCTCGGCGTCAGCAAGTATTACGTTCTCGAAGTGGCTTCCGGCGTTCCCGCGGAGAGGGTTCATCGCATCCTCCGGACGTGCGAGGTCGAGGATCATCTCCGTCACGTGGAAACCGCCTTCCGAGGAATCCGCCCCGACGAGGAAGACCGTGGCCTCGTCCGTGCCGGATTGGACGCGGCGGTTTTTCTCGCCTACCGGACGCTCGAGCCGGACCAGCTTCTCCTGAGGGTCTCGCGGGAATTGAAGAAATTCAAGTTTGAATCGCACATTTTCTTTCTCGACCAGGACTCGGGCTGCGCGACGATCAAGCATTCCTCCTTCAGTCCGCGCCTGCTCAGCGCGGCCGAGTCGGTGACCGGCCTTTCGCTCATGAGCTTTCGCTTCCCGGTGCAGAGGGTTCCTTCCCTGCAGACTTGCATCGAGGCGAAGAGCCCGGTCTACCTGCCGGACGCCTCGGTTCTCCTCTACCAGATCCTCGGCGAGCGCCAACTTCGGCGATTCGTGGAGAAGATGAAGGGCTTGTTCCGGATCTTCGAGGTCGTTCTCGCCCCGATCACGGTCCAGGGGCAGGTGAGGGGTGTTTTTGCAACCGGAAGGTACGGGAAGCTCGACGAGAGATTTCTCCCGGAGGTGCGGTCCTTTTCCGAGCACCTCTCTCACTCTTTGGAGAACGCGTTCATTTTTCAGCGACTCAGGCACTCCGAGGGCAGCCTGAGGTCGCTGTTCGAGAATCTGCCGGAGGGCGTTTTCCGCTGCGACGGGCAGGGCAGGATCGTTCAGATGAACCCGGCCGGTGCGAGCATCCTGGGCTATGAACGGCCCGAAGGCCCGATCGGAAGACCCATGAACGCCTTCCGGCTCCTGACGCCGAACGCCAAGGCGGTCCGGAAGTTCGCGAGGCCTTCGCAAAAGGTGGCCGTCCAGAACCACGTGGGCGTGGCCATGCGAAGGGACGGCAGCCCCTTCCTGGCCGATATCACCGTGCGCACGGAGTACGACCGGCGCGGGGCCGTGGCCAGCGCGGAGGGGGTCTTCCGGGACGTAAGCCGGCAAATCGTCTAAGGAAAGCACAAAACGAAAGGGCCAGGGGCATGCAAACCGTTGTACCTTCGCTGGACTTGAAGTGCTGGAACGGCACCACCTACGGATACGAGACCAGCCCGGCAGACTTTCGGCAGCGGGACTGCCCATCCTTCGGAAGAGGCGACATCGAAAAGGCGGTCACACGTTCCCAGGAGTATCTGCTGAGCCTGCAGGATCGGGAAAACGGGTTCTGGGTAGGCGAGGTCGAGGCCAACTCCACCCTGACCTCGGAATATGTCTTTTTCATGCACTTCATGGGCACGGTGGACGAACTCCGGCAGCGAAAAATGGTTCACTACCTCAAGGAGACGCAACTCGCGGACGGGTCCTGGAACATCCACTACGAAGGTCCCGGCGACCTTTCCACGACGCTCGAGGCCTACTGTGCCATGAAGCTGGCCCGTGAGGACGTCAACGCAAGGCCCCTGGCCAGGGCCAGGGATTTCATCGCCGCACACGGCGGTGTCGAAAACGGGCGCATCTTTACCAAGATCTTCTTCGCACTGCTGGGTCTCCGTCCCTGGGAACGCTGCCCTGCCCTCCCCCCGGAGCTGATGCTCCTGCCCGTGGGCTTCCCGATGAACATCTACGAGATGTCCTCCTGGGCCCGTGCGACCGTGGTGCCGTTGCTCATCCTCTGGCACCACAAGCCCTCGCTGCGCATGAACTTCAACCTCCAGGAACTCGAGACTCCGGCTTGCCCGAAGGCAAGAGCGCCGGAAAGATCCCGGAACGGCAAAGGCTGGGACGATTTCTTCTTCGCCGCCGACCGGTTCCTGAAGGTCTACGAGAAGCGGCCCCTCCCATGGATACGCGGGAAGGCCCTGAAGCTGGCCGAGCAATGGATTCTTGACCGACAGGACCCGACGGGCGAATGGGGGGGGATCATGCCCGCCATGATGAACAGCCTCATGGCCCTCAAATGCCTCGGGTACCCTCTGGACCATCCCGCGGTCCGCAAGGGCCTCGAGGCGGTTCACCGGTTTGCCATCGAAGACGGCAAAAGCCTCCGGCTCCAGTCCTGCGTCTCACCGGTCTGGGACACGGCCAATACGAGCCTGGCCCTCCTGGAAAGCAGGCTCACGCCCGACCATCCGGCCCTGCGTAAGGCGGCCGCCTGGCTTTGGTCGAAACAGACCAAGGAAAAAGGGGACTGGGCGGTCAAGAACCCGAACGCAATCCCCGGCGGCTGGTCCTTCGAATTCGCAAACGAATTCTACCCGGATTGCGACGACACGCTGGCCGTCCTGACCGTGCTCAGGCTGAGCGGCGCGGACGCAGACCACCCGGAGGCGTGGTACCGGGGTCTGCAGTGGCTCCTTTCCATGCAATCCGGGAACGGAGGATGGGGAGCCTTTGACATCGACAACCAACAGAGAATCTGGAACCGGATCCCCTTTGCGGATCACAAGTCCATGCTCGATCCCCCCACGGCCGACCTGACCGGTAGGGTGCTGGAATTCCTCGGCGGCCTGGACTATGGGATCGATTTCGCGCCCGTCCGCCGTGCGGTCGCCTTCATCGAATCCGAGCAGGAGGCGGACGGTTCCTGGTACGGCCGATGGGGCGTAAACTACCTCTACGGGACCTGGTGCGTGCTATGCGGCCTCGGAGCGGTCGGCTACGACATGCAATCGCCCCGCATCCGCCGTGCCGTGACCTGGCTGAAATCCTGCCAGAAGGCGGACGGGGGATGGGGCGAGCCGTGCGCTTCCTACGATGACCCGGCAAAGAAAGACAAAGGGAAAAGCACCCCATCCCAGACATCCTGGGCGCTCATGGCACTGATCGCCGCCGGAGAGGCACGCTCCGAAGCGGTGCGGCGCGGGGTAGGGTATCTGTTGCGAACACAGAACCCGAAGGGATCCTGGGACGAGAAGGAGTTCACGGGCACGGGCTTCCCGAGGTTCTTCTACCTGCGCTACCACATGTACCGGGACTATTTCCCGCTCCTGGCCCTGGCGCGTTATGCAAAGGCGCTCGCCGACCCGAGCCTCTCCGTTTCCGAACCGAACGACACGCGACGCAACAGATGAAACAGAAGGCGGACGAGCCATGCGATTTCCTCTGAAACTGAACCTCTCGATGACCTCGTATCTGGCGAGGATGGGCTGGCAACGGGAAGAGCGCTTCCCTCTGGTCCTGATGTTGGAACCCCTGCACCGCTGCAATCTCGCCTGCAAGGGCTGCGGCCGGATCCGCGAATACGGCGACAGCCTGGACAAGACCCTCTCCACGGAGGAGTGCCTTGCATCCGCCCGCGACTGCGGGGCTCCGGTCGTGAGCGTCAGCGGCGGAGAACCGCTCCTCCACCCGTCCATCGATAGCATCGTGACCGGCCTGCTCTCCCTGGGGCGACATGTCTACCTGTGCACGAACGGACTCAAACTCGCCGAATTCGTGAACCGGAACGAACCCCATCCTCACCTCTACCTGAACGTCCACCTGGACGGCATGGCCGACCGCCACGATGCCCTGGCAAACAGGCCAGGGGTGTTCCGCGCGGCCACCGACGCCATCTGGGCGGCCAAGCGAAAGGGCTTTTCGGTCACCACGAACACCACCGTCTTCAAGTCGACCCGGATCGAGGAACTCCGCACTCTCTTCGCGTACCTGGCCTCCCTCCAGGTGGACGGGTTCCTTGTCTCTCCGGGCTACCACTACGACGGACTGCCGGGGGAGGACTTCCTGAGCAGGGAGGAGATCTTCAAGAAGTTCGAAGAGGTCAACGGATTGACAACGCAGTACCGCTTCTTTTCCACGCCCCTCTATCTCGATTTCCTGAGAGGCAGGAAACAATACAACTGCGCGCCGTGGGGTACGGTAACGCGCAACCCCCAGGGCTGGAAGGCGCCCTGCTACCTGATCACGGACACCCATTACGGCGACTACGACACCTTCCTGAAGTCCGTGGACTGGGACCACTACAGTTCCGGAAGGGATCCCCGCTGCAGCCAGTGCATGATGCATTCCGGCTTCGAACCGGCCGTGGTCCTGGGACTGAAGGACAACTGGAAGGACCTCTGGACCATGCTCAAGTGGAACCTGCAATAGAACGGAGGCGTCAGACGGCAACGACCCGGCGGCGGTGGGTTCAAGACCGACCCGGCGTCTCTCCCTGCCCCCCGACGCGCCATGATTCCCGGGCGCGCACAGACCGCGGATGAAAGGATGCTGACGTGGAAGTGCCTTCGCTTCTGATCGGGACGGTCCTGTTGAGGCCTTACGTTTTCATCTTCCTCGCTTTGTACCTGTTCGTCGCCTCCCGGCAGATCGGCTGGAAGCGCACCCTCCTGTGGACGTTCACCGGGTACCTGGTCGCCTTCACCGCGGAGTTGAGCTCCATCCACGGCGGATTCCCCTTCGGTGATTACTATTACATCGACACGACGCGGGACCGGGAGCTCTGGATCGCCGGCGTCCCGTTTATGGACTCCCTCTCCTTCAGTTTCCTCACTTATACGGGCTACGCCTGCGCCTGGCAGATCGTCTCGGCCCTGAAGGCAAGGAAGAGCCCGCTGGACGAACGCCGGCGCCGGTCGGCCCGAAGGTCGCCCTGGGTCCTCGTTCTCGGGGCGGCGATCACAACCCTGATGGACCTGATCATCGACCCGGTGGCCCTCATGGGGGACCGCTGGTTTCTGGGCCGGATCCACGGATGGCCCCGGGGCGGAGACTACTTCGGAGTTCCCTGGACCAACTTCGCCGGCTGGTACCTCGTCACGGCCGTGACGATCGGGGTGAATCAGGCCCTGGACGCATGGCTGCGTCCATCCGCCGAACCCGCCCTCCGGCGCGGCCTCCCGTTCATCCAACTGGGGGGGTTCGCCCTCTTCGTCTTCCTCGTGGGCTTCAATCTCTTCATGACCGCCTGGCTGCGGGAGTGGCGCCTGTTCTTCGCAGGCCTTCCGCTGGCGCTTGGCTTCCTGCTGGCCTCGTGGCGGGTCCTGGGAGCGGACGGTCTTCGGATGCATCCGCTGCGCGATCCCTGCTCAAGGATTCCGGTGTGAGCGCCGGCCGTCGGCGCTGCGAGACGGGTGAGGAATGACGAGGAGCGGAGCGGCTGCAGCTGGAACACGTACTTGACAAAAAGGCCGCCGAGGAAGATCTCCCCGTCGATCGTACAGTTTCCAACCCGATCCTCCGGATCCTGCTTCACCACGTCTCTTTTCTCCAGGATCTGTGTCTAAAAGACGAAGTCGATATGGATCGGATGTTCGAGGAACTTGCCGGGCAGACAGGCATTCGGGTCTCTCCCACGAAGATCTTCCATTCCGGCTCGAGGCTCCCCCTTTCTCTTCCCGGTAGACGGCCCCAAGCGACAGGAACCTCATCGGCTCGAACCGGATACCGAAGATCGGGTCGAAACTGTATTTGCTCGGGGAGTGGTGGGTCAGAAAGGTCGAGGACAAGAGGCTCAGACTCATGTTGAATTAGGCCCCCGCAAGCTTGCTGACCCCTTCGCCAACGGAAAGGTTCGGAAGAATCCGCACGGACCCCGCCCAGAAAGATGGACGCATCGCGTTGATTGCAAGTCCGCACGCCAATTCGAAGCGCCCACAGACGTCCTCAACCCCCGCCGGAGGCGGCAGGCGAGGCCTGCTCCCGGTCTTCGATCCCAGCCCCCTTCCCTCGTCCCGCAGCGGTTGCCGCTCGCCGCAGAGTAGGATAGACTCTACCCGTTCTCGACAGCCTCAAAGAAAGGAAGCCGCAATGGATCTTGGGCGCGAAGTCACGCTGGAATTCATTCGGGTCACGGAAGCCGCGGCCCTGAAGGCAAGCCGCTGGATGGGAAGGGGGGACAAGCACGCGGCCGACCAGGCCGCTGTCGACGCGATGCGCGGCATGCTCGATCTTGTCAACGTCCGGGGCACGATCGTGATTGGAGAAGGGGAAAAGGACAGGGCCCCGATGCTCTACATCGGCGAACGGGTGGGGGGCGGCGGTCTGAGGGATCCTCAGGTGGACATCGCCGTGGATCCGATTGACGGAACCACCCTGACCTCCAAGGGATTGCCGAATGCCATCTCGGTCATCGCCGTGGGCGAGGAGGGCTCGCTGACACCACTGCCCACTTACTACGCAAACAAGATCGCGGTCGGCCCGGAGGCCAAGGGAAGCATCGACATCGAGATGCCGGTGCAAGAGAACGTCGAGCGGGTCGCCAAGGTCCTCGGAATCCGCACCAGCGAACTCACTGCCATCGTGCTGGACCGCCCCAGGCATGAGACGCTCATCCAGGAAATCCGGCAGACCGGCGCCCGAATCAAGCTGATCAGCGACGGCGACGTGGCAGGGGCCATCGCAACGGCAACCGAGGATTCCGGCGTGAACATCCTGTTCGGAATCGGCGGCTCGCCGGAGGCGGTGATCTCGGCCGCCGCCCTCAAATGCCTGGGAGGGGAATTGCAGGTCAAACTCTGGCCCCGGGACGATGCGGAGCGAAAGAAGATCCTCGATTTGGGCCACGGGCAAGCCGATCTGGACCGCGTCTACGGCACGGAGGACCTGGCCCGGGGAGAGAGCATCATCTTTTGTGCCACAGGCATCACCGGAGGCGACTTCCTGCCGGGCGTTCGGTACGAAGAGAATCTGGCCATCACACACTCGGTGGCCATGCGGGCCAAGACCCGAACCGTCCGTTACATCACCGCCCACCATCACCTGGAGATCAAGACCATTCCCTCCAGGGCCGAGGCACGGGAAATCGAGATTTGAGGAGATCCTCCCCATATCCTTTGCCGGAGGTCCACCGCCATGGCGAAGAAAGAGGCCAGGACAGTCAGTTCCGTCTGGAGGACCGCCTGTATTCTCCCGACTCTCGGGCTTCTGATCCTCCTGGGACTGCTCGGTTACAAACTCTTCGAAGCCCCGGCCTACGATCCCCGTTTCGACGAATACCCCCCCGGGTACACGGGAGACGCCCTGAAAACGGTGCATCCGAACGCCCCGAAACCGAACATCATCCTCATCCTCTGTGATGATCTCGGCTACGGGGATCTGGGATGTTACGGAAACGACGTCATCCGGACGCCCAACATCGATCGCCTCGCGGGCCAGGGCGTCCGTTTCACGAGCTTTTACGCCTCGAATTCGGTCTGCACCCCCTCTCGCGCAGGGTTGCTCACCGGCAGGTATTCGCAGCGCTCCGGGATGAGTTGGATCCTTCTGCCCGAGAACGAGCCGGCCCGCCACCGCGCCTCGAAGAATCTCGGACAGATGCTGGGCGCAATGGGTTTCGTGGACTTGGGCCCGAACGCCGGTACGACGGGACTCTCCCAGAGCGAGATCACCCTGGCGGAGGCGCTCAAAATGGGAGGATACCAAACCGGTATGGTGGGCAAGTGGCACCTCGGGGACTTCGGCACGAATCCCCGCCACAACCCACTGAACCATGGATTCGACTTCTTTTACGGGGTGCCTCACAGCAACGACATGCTCCCCTTTCCGCTCTACCGGAACCGGGAGGAACTTGAGCCGAACGTAACGGATCAGGCGGCGCTGACCGGCCTTTACACCCGGGAAGCGGTCGCCTTCATCGAGCAGAACCGCGACAGACCCTTCTTCCTCTACTTCGCCCACACCTTTCCCCACCAACCCCTGTTCGCCTCCGAGGACTTCCGGGGAAAATCCAAGGGCGGGCTCTACGGCGACACGGTCGAGGAAATCGACTGGAGTGTGGGTCGGATCATGGATTGCCTCGACCGCATCGGGATCGAGGAAAAGACTCTGTTATGCTTCACAAGCGACAACGGTCCGTGGTTCGAGGGGGATCCGGGCCGCCACCGGGGAAGAAAGGGCCAGAGCTATGAGGGAGGCTTCCGGGTTCCTCTGATTGCGCGCTATCCGAACGTAATCCCGGCGGGCCGCGTCTGCGAAGAGCCTGCCATGAACATCGACTTCTTCCCCACCGGCCTGGCCCTTGCGGGGATCGAGCCGCCTCAGGACCGGACGATCGACGGAAGGAACATCCTGGGACTCATGACCGGCGAGACGGACCGTACGCCTCACGACGCATTCTACTTCTACCACGTCAACGAACTGGAGGCCATACGCGCAGGGAAATGGAAGTTCGTCCGAAACATCCATCACTATGTCTGGCCGATTCCCGTGGACAAGGAAACCACCCCCATGGGCAAGATTGGAAGGGGAAGGCTCGGCCGCTGGCCCCTGCTCCACAACCTGGGCATCGACCCGAGCGAGAGCTACAACCTGATCGACCATTTTCCCGAGGTGGGCGAGGGACTCGCCGGGCAGATGGACCGATGGGAACGAATCATGAATGAGAATCCGCGGGGATGGGTCAACCGCTGAGGCTGGCATGCAGAAGTTCATGGGCCGGGACAAGACAATGAGCGGGGCCGAAGCCGTCGACCGCTTCGTGCACGACGGCGATTCCTTCGTTTTCGCGAATTGTCTGACAGGGATGCCGCTCGCCCTGCTCCACGACCTCATCCGATCCGGCAAGAAGGGTCTCATGCTGTTTCAGCAGGGGGGCCTCGAGGAGGTCGACCTGCTGGTCTCCGCCGGTTCGATCGACCGCCTGGCCGTGGCGTATAACTTCAGGCTCGGAGGAAAACGGGTCACCCCGCCCTTGGACAGGGCCCTGAAGGCAGGCCGGCTCCGCGTCGAGGAACTGACCAACTTCACCCTCCTGGCCATGATGAAGGCCGGCGCCATGGGGTATCCCTTCCTGCCCGTTCTGCGGGGAATCCAAGTGACCGACGTGGTCAGGAAGCAGGGATTCCTCGGCGACCAGTGTTTTGCCGAGGTCAAGGATCCCTTCAGCGGCGCCGAAGTTCTCGTCGTCAAAGGGTACTGCCCGGACTTCGCCCTGATGCACGTCCAGAGGGCGGACAGGGCGGGCAACGGCCAGCTTTGGGGAGCCATGATCAACAGCAAATGGGCCGCGCTGGCAGCCAGACGGATCATCCTTTCGGCGGAGCAGATTGTCGATTCCGAGGTCATCATGTCCTCGCCGCACCTGACGATCGCTCCGGCCCACAAGGTCTGCGCGGTCGTTCCCTGCCCCTGGGGCGCCCATCCGTCCGAACTGGCCGGTTTCTACGATTACGATATGGTCTTCCGGGCCCTGTACTTCGCATCCCTGAACAACCCGGAGGCGATGAAGGCATGGATGGACGAGTGGATCTTCGGCGTCCCGGACCGTGGCGCTTACCTGAAGCGCTACGAGGACAAGTTCGGCCGGGAGAATCTGGAGGCCCTCCAGGCAAAGCCCTTCCGGAGCGCGCCGGCCGACTATGGTTTCTCTTTCCTCCCGAACTGGGATGAAAGCGGGTACTCGGAGCGGTTCGGTATGAGCCTGGAGGACTTCGCCGAATTCATGGCGGAAAAGGGAATCCTGCGAGAGGGATAGCCGGCCCGCAGAGGAGCAGGAAGGGGATGGGGGTACGATACACACTCGATGAGCTGATCGTTTACAGGGCCGCCCAGGAGATCCGGGACGGGGAGATCGTGGTCATCGGGCAGGGGATCCCGATGGCGGCCGGCGTCCTGGCGCGCAAAACCCATGCGCCCAACTCGATCATCGTCACCGAGGCCGGGCTGGTCGGCATCGACCCCTTCAAGGTCCCCCTGCACATTGCGGACACGAGTTGTACGCGGGGCTATTCGTACGGATGCGACATGTTCGACATCTTCACGACCGTCGTCCTTCGAGGCTACGTCGATGTCGCCTTTCTGGGGGTGGGACAAATCGACAGGTACGGGAACGTCAACACGAGCTACATCGGCGACCCGGACGACTTCCAGATGCGCCTGGCCGGCGCAGGAGGCGCTCCCGAGTTCGCAGCCCATTCCATGCGCTGCGTCTATACCCTGAGCGGGGGTGAATTTGTGGAAACCCTCGACTATTTCACCACACCGGGATACCTGAGCGGGGGGACGTCCCGATACGAGGCAGGCATGCCGGAAGGATCCGGCCCGAGCACCCTGATCTCCCCGCAGGGCGTCTTCCGGTTCGATCCCGAAACCAAGGAGATGTTCCTGGCCGGCCTGCATCCAGGCATCACCGTCGAGGAAGTCCAGGCGCACGTCCCGTGGGACCTGAAGGTGGCCGACCGCCTCGAGGTCACCCGACTCCCGAGCGATGAGGAGGTGCGGATCATCCGCGCCTTTGCCCCTGAAATATCCATCGGACGCAGCCTCTCCGTGGAACTTCTGACCCGAAGAGTGTTCCAGGTCTTGTCCAAGGCAGCGGAAAGGAAGAGGGACGCCCGGCCATGACCCGCATCATCGACTCGCTTTGCTACGTCCCCACGGAAGAAGTGCTCGTGGACATGGTTGCTTCGCTGCCGCCCCAGATGGCCCGGTATCTCAGGGACGTCTTCGGCCCGAGAGTGGCCCCCCTGATAGGCCTCACAGCGGAAGAACTCTACCGCATGAAGAGGGATCTGGGCCAGGCGGAGCTCCGGAGGGAGCTGACCCCACGGATGCGCGCCCTTTCCATGCCTCTGGACGATTTTGTCCGCCAACTGGACAACATGGGTGTGGCAAAGGCCGTCCTTTTCAACCTGGACGAGGAGACCCCCTCCGGTCTGGCCGGTCTGCCGAACGACTACTATGCCGGCATCGTCCGACAATACCCGGAGAAGTTCATCGGGATTGCGGGAATCGATCCCCTGAAGGGCATGAGGGCGGTCCGGGAAATCCGGCGCAGCTATGACCTTGGTTTGCGGGGCGTGGGAGTCCGGCCTTTCATGTTCGGCATTCCGCCCACCCACGCCAAGATGTATCCCATTTACGCAGCCTGCGTGGAGCTCGACATTCCCATCTGGTTTCATCTCTCCGTCAACTATTCCACCAGAAGCATGGACGTGGAGCGGCCCATACATCTGGACCGTGTCGCCGAGGACTTCCCGGAACTCAAGATGATCGCCGGCCACGGGGGCTGGCCCTGGGTGGCCGAGATGATGGCCGTGGCCTGGCGAAATCCCAACGTGTACGTCGACATCGCCTCCTACCTGCCCAAGTATCTCGCCACGCCGGGAAGCGGCTGGGAACCCCTGCTCACCCTCGGCAATTCCATCCTGCAGGACCGCGTGCTCTTCGGTTCGACATGGCTCTTCATGGGGCAGACCATCCGCCAGCTCGCGGACGGGGTGAGGGAACTGCCCCTGAAGGAGGAAGTCAAGGAGAAATGGCTGTACCACAACTCCGCCCGCCTGTTCGGCATTGCATCTTGAAACCGCCGCCTTGCAGGCTGCGGCAGCAAAAAAACAAGGCGCGGGGCTAATGTTTTCCGCCTGGATCATCGTATACATAAGGTATGAGCCACCGGGAAGAAATCATCGCCGGCATCGCCTCCGTGCCTCCCCTCCCCAGCGCCTCCGCTGAGGTCATCCGCCTGATACGCGATCCGAGGGTTCCCAGCGGCAAGATCGCCCAGGCCATCGAGTACGATCCGTCCCTGACCACAAACGTTCTTCGCCTGGCCAACTCCGCCTTCTTCGGCTTTCCCCGGTCGGTGAGCACGGTCCGGGAGGCGCTCCTTCGGCTGGGCACCAATCAGGTCTTCCAGCTGGTCGTGGCGGCCACGGTGGGCAAGATGACCAAGACCCCGGTCAAGGGGTACGACCTTTCCGGGGGGGACCTGTGGGACCACCTCGTGGGAACCGCGCTCGGCTCCGTCAAGCTGGGAAAGACCCTGAACGTCCCTCTTCCCCCGTACACGTTCACGGCCTCTCTCACCCACGATGTGGGAAAGGTCGTTTTGGGCACGTTCGTGCAGGTCAACGCGGAATCGATTCGCGAACTTGCTTATCGGAAAAAGCTGCCCTTCGAGCAGGCGGAGGCGGCGGTTCTCGGAATCGATCATGCGGAGGTGGGTGCGCGGCTGCTCGAGCACTGGAACCTGCCGGAGGACATCATCGGCGTGGTCCGGTGGCACCATCAGCCCGAGCACTACCTCGGAAAGGACCCTCTCGCCGCCAACGTGGTCCATGTCGCCAACGCCATGTGCCTGATGGCAGGCGTAGGAGCCGGGCTCGACGCACTGAGTTACCGCCCATCGAGCCGTGCCATGGAACAACTCGGCCTCGAAATGATGATGCTCGACGACATCGTCTACGACATCCTCCGGGAGTTGATGGAGGCCCGCAAGCTCTTCCATCTCTCCTAGGTGCAACGCAGCAGATGGGCCTTTTTCACCGGCCGCCGCGCGAACAGGACAGGCAGCAACAACCGCAGGCCGGTCAAAAAGGTCCAGATGCAAGGCGCACGAAATCCTGAGGAGCGAGGCGTACGCAGTAGGTACGCTGCAGCGACGAAGGATGAGTGCAACGCAGCAGATGGGCCTTTTTCACCGGCCTGCTACGGTTGGATGAGGATGGTCGGGTACAGCCCCGCCAGCCTCCCGTCCGGGTATGGCTGGATCGTGTTGAACGAAATGTTCCGGTTCCGCTGGGCGTGCCCTTTGTTCCGCTTGCCGTCGTAAAAGGCGCCGTTCGCATCCAGGATGTGATGGATCCGGTCCTGGAAGGCGGAGACGAACCCGGCCCCTTTTCCCTCAAAATGCATGTTGCCTTTGGAGAGCTTCTCCTTGACCCTGGACAGATCCTTGAGGGATACGCTGTTCGCCTCGAGCTCGGCCGTGTCTCTCACCAGCCCCCAGACGACGTGACCCGGCGGAATTCGCAGGGGAATCCTCGCATCGATGATCGTGTGAGGCATGATGATGCTCTCTTCGCCTATGGTGAGACGGGCCTTCGGACGCCCGTACAACAGGCTGTTGAACCCGACGAACACGTATTTTCCAAGGTCGCACCCTACGATCTTCGCCCCGTGCGCCGTCACGTTGTTTCCTTCCAGGCGCGAGTTTACGATCTGGCAGTTCTCCTGGGCGTTCGCCCCCTTGCCCAGCCATGCGTTCTCGAGGTACGCCCGTTGGGCCACCAGGACGTTCTCGCTGACATGGGTCTTGGCGTCGAGCACGGAAAAACGATCCACGGACGCCGTGCCCGGCACCTGGACCGGAGGCTTTGCGTTGACCACGCCGAACACCTTCTGGAAGGCCTCCTTTCGCGCCTCGGCGAGATCCATCAGGATCCCCCTGGGTGGCCCTCCCGGAACCAGTGCGATGTATCGCGACAGCTCCTTTCGAGGGTGGCGGTAGAGGAAATTGAACTCGCCCGGCCTTCGAATCCAGACGGTTCCCGCGTTGGTCTTCAGATGGCGGATTTCGCCCGCCTGGATGTAAGAGTACTCCCCGATCACGCAATCGTTCACGGTCGTCAGGTCGACGGTGGAGAAGGGACCCAGGAAGCTTCCGTTCATGGGCGACCCGTGGATGTTCGCGTACTGGGTCGATACCGTGCTGGTGATGAAGAAGGTCTCCGGCGTCTCCGGGTCGTGGGAATAATTGTGAACCAGTGTTTTGATCAGAAGACTGTCTTCGATCTCGATGCCCTCGTCGGCGGAAACCCGCATCTCAAAACCCTGAACCTTGAGCTTGTCGCCCTTCTTCTTCAGTTCATCGCCTCTCACATCGCTCTTGTAGAGAATGGAGTTCTTCGTACGGCATCTTCCGAGGAAATAGCTGCCTGCAAGGCTGGAATGCCGGAATTCCAGGTTGAGCGGGTGGTGAGGCGTGATGCCGTAGAAGGCATAGAACTTGAACATCTGGTTCAGAGGAATCAGATGGCTCACGAGCGCAGACACATCGTAATTCAGTTCGCGAAGGTTGATGTTGACCCTCTGGATAATCCGGTCGAACAGATTCATCAGCTCTTTCATGCGGCCGCCTTACCCTTCCTCTCGCACGCATTCCTTCATGCCGTGCAGGACCGCCGCGAAGGCGTCCGTCAGGCGCAGGATACCGACGATCTTCCCCGCGTGGGTGACGAGCAGGGACAGGTGGTTGCCGAGGACAAGCTGGTGCACGGCGATATCCAGAGATGCGTCCTGATCGACATATTCCCCTTCGTTCGGAGCCTGCATAAAATCCTCCACCCTGAGCTTGCTCGCCTTGCCGCACAGGTCCTTCAGCGGCTCGCTTTGAAGACGCCTCTCCTTGCGCAGGCCCTGCACAAACTTCCGGCTGAAATGGAAACGGGTGAGTTCGTCGATTCCCTCCACGTTCTCATCTTTCGGCTCAAGGGCGCGGAGCACGTCCAGCTGGGACAGCTTGCCCTTGACGTTTCCCTTCTTGTCCAGGATCAATACGGCCCGGTGCCTGTACCTTTTCTTGTCAAACTGGTCCTGGGCTTTTTCCAGCGCCAAGACCGCATCATAGAGGGAAGAGCCCAGCGGCACCGCCGCGTACTCCGAAATGGGTACCATCAATTCCCTCACCGTGTAGCTCTTCACCCCAAACCTCTCCTTCGATTCGCTGTTTCATCTTGACCGCGCAGCAAGGCGCTTGATAATCCTTGCCAGCAAGTATACGGAAAACCCCGAAACAACCAAAACGGAAAGAAGGGTCAGCCCGATTCCCATCCACATCCTCTCCCACCCGCCCCGATCCGCGGGGGAAGCCGTCACCATGACCGGCCGACCCGGGACGGTCTTCGCCTCGAAGGCATCGACCAGCCGCTTGAGGCGATCCACGACTTCCGGGTGTTCTCGAACAAGATTCTTCTTTTCCGCCGGATCCTCCTCCAGGTCAAACAGCAGCAGGCCGTGCCGGTAGAGCCCGACCTTCATTCCCGGTTCGAAAAGGCGCGGGTAGAAGCCGGCCCTCGGCAGCAGCAGTTTCCATCTTCCGTCGATCACTCCCGCCAGCCTGTGCTCCGCCCCGGAGAGCCACGGCGGCCGCAACTGAAACAGGAAGAAGGGCTCCGCTTCCCGCTCGCCCTGCCCGAACAGAACCGGGCAAATGTCCTTTCCGTCGATCTGCCGGTCCCTCGGCGGTTGCGTCCTTGCGAGCCGGGCGAACGTGGGAAGCCAGTCCATCATCGTTGCCATCCGGTCATGGACCGAGCCGGCCGGAATCCTGCCCGGCCACCTTGCGAGGGCAGGAACACGCTGACCGCCCTCAAAGGCGCTCAGCTTGCCGTCCCGCAGGCCGCCGGCGTCGCCTCCCCAGTCCCGCATGCTCAGCCAGGGGCCGTTGTCGCTGGAGAACACTACCAGGGTTTCCCGATCGAGCTTGAGCCGATCGATCTCCTCCAGGATCCGCCCCACGGACCCATCCAACTCTTCCACCACATCCCCGTACATTCCGCGTCTGGATTGCCCCTGGAAGGCCTCGGACGGATAGAGCGGCACATGAGGCGCGTTGTGCGCGAGATACAGGAAGAAAGGGGCATCCGATTTGGCGTGTTTCTCCAGGAACGCCAGGGCCCTGAGGGTATACCGCTGGATCAGGAGGTGCTGATCCACCGGCTCCGGGATGCGGCGGTGAGCCTTTGGATCGCTCTCATACAAGAAGAAGTTCTTGTCGTCGTTGCTGTAAGGAACCCCGAAGAACTCCTCGAATCCCTGATTCCAGGGCATGAATTCGTCCCGGTGGCCCAGGTGCCACTTGCCGATCATCCCGGTGGCATAGCCGGCATCCCGCAGGACCTCCGCGATCGTTATCTCCTCGGGAGGCAGCCCTTCCGGCGTGTCATGGAACAGCACCGCGTTGACACCGGAACGCAACGGATACCGCCCGGTGAGAAGGGCGGCGCGCGAGGGAGAGCAGGTGCTGGCGGCAGCGTAGAAACGCGTGAACCTCAACCCCTCTCGGGCAAGCCGGTCGATACTCGGCGTCCGGATGTCCGTTGCGCCATAGGAGGAAAGGTCCCCGTAGCCCAGGTCGTCCGCAAGGATAAAGAGGATGTTCGGCCTCCGTTCCGGTTCGACGGCTTCGGCGCCGGGAAGGGAAAACCCGCCCGCAAGGAGAGCGCAAGCGACAAGGAGGGAAAAGGGCAAGGCGAATACCCTCGAAGCCACCCGGAAAGAGTCGACCCCCACCGAAACAGGAACAGCATAAGGAACGAGTCCGCCTGGAGTCAAGAAGCTCCGCGCCCGGCCCACCCTTGTCGAGATTCAATGTCCGCATCCTCCTCTGCAGGGAGTCCGCTCATGGCACAGGAGCATGATCCCTGCAGTATGCCAACGCGAGAAACCTCCCGTCGTGACTCAGACTCAGGTCGAGCCCCGCCCACAGCCCCTTGGCATAAACAACCGGAGGGCCGGGGCGTCCGGATCTCTTCTCACGGATGATGTCGATCTCGCCAGGCAGGCAGCCCAGAACGCCGGCCAATTCCTCCTTCGCCGCCTCCCGTATCTTGCTCGACCCAAAACGAGCCAGATCTGACAGGCTCATCCCTTCGGCGGCCCCCGACGAAAGGATCCGACACACGGTCCTTGAACGCCGGCGGGGTTGTTCATATACTGCAACGGCGTGGACGAACCCGACCCCCTCTTCCACCTGGACGAGAATCTCGCTCCAAGGCGATTCCACCATCCCCAGAGAAAACGCAGACCCTTCCGAAAGAGCCAAGCGGACAGGAATCCGCCGTGGGACAAATGCATCTGCCTTATCGGCCTTCTGAAGAACTTTGTAAGCCGCCTCCTTGCAGGCCCATAGAGACCAGAGGAGGACGGCCGGTCTTGAAGCACACAGAACGCGTTTTCTCTCCCAATCCGTCAATACCCTGTCCAGGAATCGCAGATCCTTATGCTTGTCCCTGGCATAGTCCGTTTCCAAATCGACGATGTCGTTCCCGACGACCGGCAAAGTAGGCTGTCTCCATCCGGCCGAGTGTGTCGATGATCTGCTTTGCATAGTCTTTCTGAGCTCGCAACCCCGTTTGCCCCGTAACCGTGCGAGGATTCAATTCCCTGATGTCCATGACGAAACGCTCCCCGCGCCGCGGAAAATTGCTGTAGCCGGTCTGCCCCTCTCCCCGAAGATAGACGCACATCACCCTGCAATCCGGGACTCGAGCAAGGAGACGCCCGACCCCGTAGGCGTAGTTTTCCTTGTCCACCAGGCCGGTCCGGGACCGTCCTCCTTCCGGAAAGACCAGGAGGCTGTCCTTGGACTTCAGCACATAGATGCATTTGGCCAGCGCAACTCGGATCGTCTCCCGCTCCCCCCTTCTTGTCACGGGAATGCATTTCGCCAGGTAGCAGAATACCTTCAGGAATCGATTCCTATGGAAGTTTCTCCTTTCCGGAAGGTTCCATGGAAGCCGTCCGTAGTCGGCCATGTATACCCAGACCGGTGCCATCGCATGTGTGAGGATGGCGGAATCGATCAGCGTGAGGTGATTGGCGCAGATGATCCAAGGTCCTGGGTGTGACCGCAGGATCTCTCGAATCCGGCGCCGCGTTTCACAAAGGTTTTGAACGCGATAGCCGGCGAGTTTTATCGCGGCCACGAACAGGGGCGCCAGCAGGAAGATGGACCATCTGCCGAACAAACGCTGCGTACGGATTCTTCTTATCGTTTTCGAATCGAGCATCGCCGAGACTCATTGCATCGATCTCTTTGCGATCTTTCTTGCGATCAACCGAACCATGTCCTCCAACGTCCCCACCTCATCTGCTTCGTCGTCTTCAATGACGATGTCGAAGGTATCCTCCGCCTGAATAATGATATCGACCAATCGTGCCGAGTTCACCTTCAGATCGTCGATGATATGCGTCTGCCTGGTCACGTGCCGGAGAACACCCGGGTCCCCGACGAAGGGCTCGAGAATGTTGACGATTCTGTTGAAGACTTGTTCTTCGTTCATTCTTGCACTCCTTCCTTCTTGGTTGTTCTATTCCTGCCATTTCCGAAAAACGACACAACTGTTCACATCCCCAAATCCGAAACTCGCTTTTATCGCAATCCTCATCTCCGCCAGCGGCAGGCACTCCCTCGGGATCCTCTCCTCGAAAGCCGTGAGATCCCGATGAAGGTCCTCGCAGTTTATAGACGGATGAACGAATCCCTTATGGAGCTCAAGCACCACCGCCACCGATTCCATGGCACCCGCTGCCCCAAGGCAATGACCGATCATCGATTTGGTGGCGTTGATATACGGAAACTTCGCGGGAGGTCGCTCCAGAGCGAGGGACCAATTCATCACCTCGTAAGGATCGGCGAAGGTCGCACTGAGATGGCCGTTGATCGTGTCGATCTCCCCGGCGGAAATCCCGGCGTCTCGCACTGCGTCCCGAATGCACCGTCGGGCGGCCGCATGGTTGGGCGCTGTCATACTGCCCCCTTGACGCTGCCCCCCGCAGTTGACACCAACCCCGAGGATCTCGGCGTAAATCCGCGCTCCACGCTCCCGAGCCGTCAAGAGGTCTTCGAGAACGAGCACGGCGGCCCCGCATCCCGGGACGAAACCCGCCGCCGAAGCACTCATCGGACGTGAGCCTTCTTCGGGTCGATCGTTGAACTTCTTCGCCAGCACGCGCATCGAATCGAACCCGCTCCACACATACGGAGAGCCTCCTTCCGTTCCCCCGGCGAGGATCCTCCTTGCTCGGCCCGTTCGAATCTTCCAGACACCCTCAACGATGGCTTCCGTGCCCGTATTGCACGCGGATGAATTCGACGTGCTCTGGTTACCCAAGCCAAGGATCCCCGCCACCCGGGCACTCGGCCCACTGTTCATTACCCGTTCCACAACCCTGCTCCCAAGGCGACGTACCTTTCCGGCATTGACGGCAGGCACGACTTCGCTCGCAATCGTACTCATGTCGCCGACGCCGCAACCCAGGATGGTGCCCGTATCCCAATCCGGCTCCTCCCCCTGCTCCCGAATCGACAGGCGCGCATCACGCCACGCATCGATGGCCGCCACCGCGGCGTATGCGATGGTTTCGTTCATACCCTTGTTTTCCAACTCCCGGAAGTATTGCCTCCGAGTCCTGTCGAAGTCCTGCGGAACGCCGGCAATCCGACAGGAGAAACCCAGGGCCTCGAGTTCCGGAATGAACCGGATCCCCGACCGCCCTTCACGGAGTGCCCTTTCGAACTCCAACACTCCGTGGGCGCTGGGGCTGACTACACCCAAACCGGTCACAACGACCCTACGCATCGCTTCCCCTGCAGGCCATCCCGGTCAACAGTGCGCTGCATACCCCTTGCCCGCCCTCGTGGGACACACGCACTTCGGACCGTATGGTGCCGGAGCGAAAGAACAGATTCCTTCCCTCAATCAGGACGGTCTGGCCGGGGTATACGATCCTGTCGAAGCGCACGTCATCCGCCATTGCGAAGAGCAGCACCGATTGCCGGATTCTCTGCGCCGGGATCTCCTGACGCAGCATGAGGGCAATCCCCAGGGCAACCAAGCCCGTCTGTGCCATCGTTTCGAGCAGAATCACACCCGGCGTGATCGGTTTGCGAGGGAAATGGCCGGCATAGAAATACTCCTCCTCCCGAAAACGGTAGCTGCTCCTAATCGTCTTGCCCTCCAAGGAAAGTATCCGGTCGATGAACCGGAAAGGCGGCTGGTGCGGAATCAATTTCAGGATCCGCTCTTCCGGGGACGATTCAATCACTGTAAACTCCTCCCTTCCCATGGATGACGCTTCCCTGGATATAGCTCCCCCGCTAGGCCAGAAAGGCAACGACCTCGGCGATCTCCTCCGGCCGTCCCATACGCCTCGGCGGGACGCGTTCGAGAACCCCCTGCCGGACGGCGTCCGGCAGTTCTTCGGTCCTATCGCTTCGAAAATGCATTCCCACCCGACAGCCTTCTCTGGCGAGCGCGACGCAGCAGGCGGCGCCGATGCCCTGCGCACCCCCTGTAACAATCGCAACCGGCGTTTCCCGGCCCTCCCGGCTCATTCAGGCGATTCCCTCCCCGCCGTCGACGCGAATGAGCGCTCCGTTTACCCAGGCCGCTTCCTTGGTGCATAGAAGGTAGATGACGTCCGCGACGGCCTCAGGCGTCGTCAGGCGCCTCATGGGGTTTCGCAGCCGTGCCTGGGCCATCATATGACGGTAGCCCGGCACGGCCCTCAACGCCTTGGTGTCGGTAATGCCGGCTTGCACCACGTTGGCGCGCAATCCGAACGGCGCGTACTCCAGGGCGATGGCCCGGGTTGTGGATTCCAGGACCGCCTTTGCAGCCGAGACGGCGGCATACCCTCGCCACGCCACGGAGTTACCCTCGCTCGTCAAGCTCAGTACCCTTGCATCATCAGCAAAGAGACCCCGATGGTGAAGATCCCGAACCCATTCAACGAGGTTCAGCCCCATCGCGTGAATCGTATGGAGAAAATCTTCCCGGTCCAACAAATGCCGGCAATCGTATGCGGGCGGCCGCGCGAGGCTGTGCAAAGGATCGATACCTTCGGCAAAGAGCGTTTCGATCGCCTCCTGGAGCAATTCGGCAGGAACGTCGATGGCCTTCGCGAGCGCTTCCCGACTCGCCGATAAGGCAGGATCTTCCGCATGCGGAGCGAGAAGTTTGAGGCTCCCCCAAGCGATCGCATGCAGGAGCATGAGGACCCGGCCTCTCTTCCCGAGTCGCTGCGCCAGCTCGCTCAGCACCCGCTCGCGGTTCTCCGAGTCGAGAGCGTCGAGGTTGAACGAGAGGACCTGAACACCCGTTTGCCCCAACCCGTGCATGGCGCTCTCCACGCCCTGCAAGGCGGCCCGCCTGTCGCGGTGAACAATGCAGAGATTCATCCCATGACGAGCCAATTTCCTCGCCGTTGCCAATCCCAGACCGCCCGAACCTCCGACAATCAACGACCAGGAATCAGGATCGAACTCCCTCATTCCGTTCGCCTCCTCAAACCGTTTCCTTCCTGGAGAGGCAACCCCTGCCTTCCCCTCTCCAGGCCTCCCACGGCGGGTGCCGATCGGAATCCGCCGCATCCGTCGCAGCACTCGACCCCGGCCGGAGGGGCCGCGTTCCCCGTTTCAACACCCACGCATCGGGAATGCGTATATCCCTGCTTCTGTTTGAACACTCGCACAGGATTCAAATCCCGTGCCATTCAGATTGATCCTCTTCCTTCCTCTCTCTACTATTAAATAAAGGGAGAATCGATGAATCTCTGCTGTGGCCTCATAACCCACGGGCATTTTCTGCGCCCTGCCTGGGCACGGAATGTACATCCGGACGGACTCGTCTCATCGAGAGACCAAACGAAAGGATCGCGTCATGGAAAAGCAAACACGGCTCACCCCCGAAGAAAGGGCCTTCTTCGCGCTCGTCAAGCAGGCCATCTTCGCCAATCCATTCGGCTCGGAGCGTCCGGCCATCGACGCAAAGATCGCGTCCGATTCCACCACGGATGCGGGCGCTCACGCGATCGAACAAACCGTCGACGCGGTTGAGAGGCGACTCGGCCTGCTGCAGCAAAGTGGATGCTGGAGCATCGAGCATTTTTCGCAGGAGGACCGTTCCCTCGTCGAGGGAGCACACCTGTTTGTGTTCTTCTACCGGTTTCGCAAGAAGTTCGATCAGCACATCGCGGCACAGACGCTTGCCGAGGACAAGCCGGTCAAACTTGAATTCGCCGGTGAGGCGGTGGCGTTCCTACAGAAAAGGGGATTCGGGGCAGACGAAATACAAAGGGCCGTAGAACTGGCGTATCAGTTCCGACGAGCCTACGGCTTTATCCGAAACAACCTGATAGGCCGCAGCCAAGCCATGCGGAGGCTCAGGCACGACCTTTGGAACGGCATCTTCACCCATGACATCGACCTGTATCGACGATACCTGTGGAATCGCATGGAGGATTTCACCACCCTGATCCTCGGGGAGACAGGCAGCGGAAAGGGCTCCGCCGCCAACGCGATCGGTCAATCCGGATACATTCCTTTCGACTTGAAGAAACAGAGGTTCGCCGAGAGTTTTACGAACTCCTTCCTGTCGATCAACCTGTCCCAGTTTCCGGAAACCCTGATTGAATCCGAACTCTTCGGCCACAAGAAGGGTTCCTTTACCGGCGCCGTCCAGGATCACAGGGGTGTCTTCGAAAGGTGCAGCAAGCATGGGGTCATTCTGCTGGACGAAATCGGCGAGATCGCCAGGCCCATCCAGATCAAGCTCCTCCAGGTTCTCCAAGACCGCGTTTTCTATCCGGTGGGAAGCCGTAAACAGGAACGATTCTCCGGTCGAGTCATTGCGGCCACAAACCGACCGTTGGAAGAGCTTCGTCGAGGCGACCGATTCCGGGATGACTTCTACTACCGTCTCTGTTCCGACATCATCACCGTCCCGAGCCTGCGGCAACGCCTTCGTGAGGAACCTGCCGAACTCGATGACCTGCTCGCGGTCACGGTCAAACGCATGGTCGGGCAAGAAACGCCTGAATTGGTCGAGAGGGTCCGCAATGTGATTGTCAGGCAACTCGGTGCAGATTATCCCTGGTACGGAAACGTGCGCGAACTGGAGCAATGCGTCCGCCGAGTTCTCGTCAGAGAAACCTACGAAGGCGACAAGACGCACAACGCGCCGGATCTGCAGTCACGTTTGATGACCGGCATTGAGCTCGGCAATCTGTCCGCTCAGGATCTCATGTCCGGCTACTGCAAACTCCTCTATGAACGTTACGGAACCTATGAGGAGGTCGCCCGGCGAACCGAATTGGATCGCCGCACCGTCACAAAGCACATCCGGGAGTGGAGAGAATCCTCCTGAGCCGGTTCGGCCGGACGCAGACCGCGCCTCCCCCCCATCGGCTAGAGTCCCAGCCGCTCTTTCATGAGGAGGATGGCCTGGTCCAGGGGCGCCGATTCCCCTCCCCTTCGGGCCTGAGCGATCTTCTCCTCCACGCGCCGGGTCGCCAGCCTCCGGGGATTCACCCCTGCCTTGCGGGCATCGGCCAGGATGGTCCTCGTGTTCGAGCCGATCAGGTCCTCGCAGGCAGAAAAGGCGTGTTCGGAACTGCCTCCAAGGAAATCGACGATCCCGAGCACGGTCCCGCCCGCGTTGGAAACGAAATCGGGTACGACGTGGATCCCCTTCTGGAAGAGCCTCTCCTCCGCCTCTTCCGTGATCGGTATGTTGGCGATGCTCGAGACCACTTTAGCGTTCACTTGCTCGACGTTCCTTCCATCGATCACGTAAGGCCTGGCCCCGGGTACGAGGATGTCCACCGGAAGGGAGAAGATCGCCTCCCTGGGCAGGTGTTCCGCCTTCTCGTACTCCGTGACGGCCCTGTCGCCGGCATCCTTCCGTTTTTCGAGCAGGAGTGCCACATCCAGCCCGTCCTCGTTCAGGATCATCCCGTCGACGGTGGAGATGGCCACCACCCGGGCCCCCGCCTCCGTGATGTACCGGGCCACACCCCCTCCCACCTTGCCGAAGCCCTCGATGGCCACGGCGGCCCCCCGGATGTCGATCCCGGCAAACTCGCAAGCCTCCCGCGCGGCCACCACGACACCGTAACCGGTCACGTGATTTTCGATGGGCTCCCCGTCCTTTCTCTGCGCCATCAGCCCGGTGCCCTGCGGCGGCAGGCCGGCCCCCTCAAAGACAAAGTCCAGGTCCTCCGCCTCGGTGCCGATGTCCGCCCCAAAGGCCAATCCGGCCGGGATGAGCGGCTTGACCGCGCGGCCGAAGGACCGCATCAGGTTCTTCCTCTCTTCCCCCCGGACCCCGGGATCCGCCCAGATGCCGGATTTCGCCCCGCCGATCGGAACCCCCAGGGTCCCGAACTTGTAGGTCATGGCCCGGGCCAGTTGAAGAATCTCCTCGGTCGTGATGTCCGGGAGCATCCGGATGCCCCCGGCGGCCGTGCTTCCCAGCGCGGTGCAGTCGATCACGACAACCCCCTTCATCCCTGTCTGCGGATCGTAGACATGGACGACCTTCTCAGGGCCCAAAGCATCCGTCCTCTTCATCCATTCCGGCATCTCGATCTCCTCTGTAAGGCATGCGCGAGAAGGATGTCCGCCTGCCCCATCGTTCGGTAGGGCTCACCCGCCTGCTGTCGGCGAGCACAGCCTTCCGTATCCCCGCTCGCCGACGACCTTCCCGCCGTCAACGATCTTCTTTCCCCTCACAAAGACCTTGTCCGGAACCACGGCCGTTTTCCCCTCGTAAAGGGTCCACTCGATCTTGTGCTGGTCTTCCAGCTTCACCAGCCCGGTCCACCATGTCGAGTCCCTCGGCGAGGCTGCAGTGGGCGATGTTCACCCTTGCGCCCGAATGCTTCGCGAGAAACAGGACCCTGTTGACGGCCTCGAGTTCGGTCAGGGGCGGATGACAATCGAGAAAAGCCCGTGGATCGTTGGGGATCTCCCTTCCTTTTCGCCTATCCCAGGGCGTTCACGGCCAACAGGGCATACACCTTGATCGCCTCGATGTACGGATCGAGCTCGAGATTTTCGTCCGGCGTGTGCGCATTCTTCGCGGTCCCCGGACCGATCATGATCGTGGGAATCCCCTTTGCCGAGAAGAACCTTCCGTCGCACACCGCCTCGAATCCCACGAAATCCGCGGGACGGCCCAGCTCCTTCATCGTCTCCCGCGCCAGCCGGCAGATCGTCTCCTCCGGCCGGGTCTCGAAAGGAGGGGCATGCCCCAACAGAACGAGGCTCGCCTCTACCTCGGGATCCTCCCGCTTCACCGACGCAATCACCTCTTCGATCTCCCGCGTGACGGCGTCGATCGGCTCCCCGGGCAACGTCCTGCGGTCGATCGCGACCTCGCAGGCGTCGGCCACCACATTGAAGCTCACGCCCCCCTGGATCGTTCCGATGTTCAGGGAGGCCGGGGGCAGGAATCCGGAATCCCGACGGCGCAGGGCCGGCACCAAATCGGTTTGCAGGCGGTGGAGGATCTTGACCATCTTATCGATGGCATTGACCCCGACCCACGGCGTGCTGCCGTGGGCCGTCCTGCCTTTGGTCCTCAAAACGAATACGGCGGTCCCCTTTTCCGCAATCGCAATACCGCAGTCGTTGGTGATTTCGCCGACGACCACCATGTCGGGCGCGTAGTAGCCGTGCTCCATCAGGTAGCCGGCCCCTTTCCATCCCCCCGTTTCCTCGTCGCCCACAAAACTCAGGACGAGCGATCCGCGCAACGGGACCTCCTCCACGGCCAGGGCCTTGGCAGCCATCAGCATGGCGGCCACGCCCCCCTTCATGTCGGCCACCCCCCGGCCGAACATCCGGTTCTCACGGATCACGCCCCCGAAAGGCTCCGTTTCCCAGTTCTTCACGTCTCCGACAGGCACCGTATCCAGGTGCCCGTTGTACAGGAGCTGGGGTCGGGCTCCCGGGTTCAGGGCAATGAAGACGTTGGGGATCGTCTCTTCACAGGAGACAATCTCGACGTTCCGCGTAAAGCTCCGCGCCTTCCTCACAACCACGTCGGCCGCCCGGCGGATGTCGCCCGGCGGGTTCACGCTCTCGGCCCTCACCAGGTCCGCCAGCAGTTCGATCGCCTCTTCTCGGGCGCCCTCGATGCGCTCGATAACCCTTCGCTTCAAGGGGTCCATGGCTTCCCTCCTTCCCACCGCTTCAACAGGTCGTGCTCGACGCCCAGGAAGTCGAGTATCTTGCCTACCGTCTGGTCGATGAGGTCATCGATGGAGGCCGGCCTGTGATAGAAGGCAGGGATCGGAGGCAGGATGTGGGCGCCCATGTCGGCAGCCTGCATCATCAGGCGCAGATGGCCCTTGTGGAGCGGTGTCTCCCGGACCACGAGCACCAGCCTGCGCCTCTCTTTGAGGGTCACGTCGGCGGCCCGCTCGATCAGGTTGCCGGCATAGGAATTGGCGACCCCGGACAGGGTCTTCATCGTGCAGGGAGCGATGATCATGCCCGCCGTCAGGAATGAGCCGCTGGCCAGGGGCGCGGCAAGATCCTCGTCGTCGTACGTGCGGCTCGCCATCGCCTCGACGTCCCGAACCCTGTAGTCCGTCTCCAGCTCGATTACCTGTTTGCCCGTCTTGGACAGGATCAGGTGCGTCTCGAACCCCTTCGCGGCGAGCATGGCGAGGCTTCGGACCCCGTAAAGCGCGCCGCTGGCCCCGGTGATCCCGACAACGATCCGCTCCGACCCGCTCTTTGTCACGGTTCTCCTCCGGTGGCGGAAAAGGGGAATCCGGACCCGATCCGTTCGACGAGGAGATCCAGGAGCATCCGGCCGTGCTCCAAGACCTTCCGTACGCCCTCCTCACTCAGGTTGTCCCAGTGGACGCCTGCTGTGACCACCACGCGGGTGTGGAAGGTGGCGGCGAGCCTCTCGGCCATCTGCTTGGCCAGCTCGTCTTCCTTGTGTCCCACGTAACAGAACACGGAGGCCGTGGCGCTCGTTCGCCGCGGGTCCCTCAGACTCGGCCGCGGCTGGGCCATGGCGACGGCTCCGATATGCGGCCTTTCTCCGCCCGCAACGGCGACAAGCAGGTCCTCGCCGATCGCCCGGACATGCGCCTCCAGGTCGTATTCGCCTTGGGCCGTCTTGATGTGGAGTTCCATGCGCACCCCGAAGGCAGTCCCTCAGACAATGTATGCAGGAGAAGGCTCGTCCGTCAAGAAAGGCCTCCCGAGCGAACGGCGCGACGTGTCGCCGCAGACAGGGGGTTTCCTTCTCGATCCCGGATTGGTAGTCTGGAATGAGCGACTCGGGCAACCCTTGTCCGGTCGGGAGAATGTCTCGCATGGCAGCATCGGGAGCGGACGGAATCGTCCAGGCACTCAGGGAAGCGGGTGTGAATACCCTGTTCGGGATTCCCAGCATCCATAACATCCGCCTCTACGAGGCATTGCGGCACGAGCCCTCCATACGCCACATCCTGTGCCGCCAGGAGTCCACGGCCGCGAACATGGCCGACGGCTACGCCCGGGCCGCGAACCGGCTCGGCGTGGTGGCAGGATCCACAGGTCCGGGAACCGGCTACATGGTGCCCGCCATCCAGGAGGCCTGGGGAAGCTCTTCTCCCGTGCTCCTGCTGACCACGAACATCCATGCCCCCAAGATCGGAAAGGGGCTGGGCGTATTGCATGAACTGACGGACCAAGACTCCCTGTTCCGGAACATCACCAAGGCGCGATTCACGGTCCGGCAGGGCGACGACATCCGCGAGATGACCCGGCAGGCCGTTCGCAAGGCCCTGGCCGACAGACCGGGCCCCGTGTATCTGGAGGTACCCACCGATCTGCTCACGGCGCCCCTCGCGGAGGGCAAGACGATCGAGGCGGATGCATCGCAACTCCCGGTCCCGGATCTGGACCCGGCCCTGTCTCTCCTGCGCCGGGCGAGACGGCCCCTCCTCCTGGCGGGGACCGGGGCCGTCCGGGCGGGGCTGGCCGGGCAGGTGCTCGCCCTCGCAGAGGCGCTGAACGCACCTGTGGTCACCACGACCAACGGGAAGGGCATCCTTCCGGAAGACCATCCCCTGGCCTTCGGTCATGCCTCGCGCCGGGGGACCGTCAGGGAGATGGTCCAGTCCTCGGACGTGTGCCTGGCGGTCGGCACGAGGCTCAGGGAATCGGACCTGCGGCAGCACGGGACGCCCCTGCCCCCGCTCATCCACCTGGACTGGGATCCGACCTGGATCGGGAAAAACCATACGACGGAGCTGGCCCTGACCGGGCACATCCCTGCCATCGTCGACAGGCTGTGCAAAGGCCTCGCAGCGGGCGCACAGGCCGAGGATCGGCAAAAGGCGCTCCAAGGCATGCGAGCCGCCCTGGAGGAGGAACTCCGGGAGATCCGGAGCACACGCGTGGAACTGGCATACCTCGACGCGATCCGTAACTGCCTGCCAAGGGAAAGCATCCTGTGCACCGACAACACCCAGCTCGGATACTGGGCCGAGTACTTCTATCCCTCCCTCTGCCCGGGAGGTTTCATGGGCACCAAGGGGAGCACCACCATCGGGTGTTCCTTTGCAGCGGCGATCGGCGCCAAGCTCGCCTGCCCGGACAAGCCGGTCGTCTCGCTCATCGGCGACGGGGGCTTCCTGTACAACGCGCACGAGCTGGCAACCTGCATGCGCCACGGCATCGGCTTCCCGGTCATCGTGGTCAACGATGGTTCCTTTGGGATCATCGCCTTCCTGCAGCGCACATTCTACAGCAACGAGCACGAATCCGCTCTCACCAATCCGGACTTTGTCGCCCTGGCAAGGGCCTACGGCGCGCAGGCGGTCCGGGTGAATTCGCCGTCCGGTCTCGGCGAGGCATTGGGGCTTGCGCTCGGCTCCGGAGAGATGTGGTTGATCGAGCTGGCCGCAACGTTCCCGGAACCGCCCTTCTGGAAGTATTGAGGGCTCGCATGCTTGGTCACGGCCGGGATGGCCTTGTCCGTCGTCCCATCTCTCCGCGACGGCATCGTCCCGCGTCGCCGCCTAGCTCCTGATCTCGACTTTGCCCTTGAGAAAACGCTTGACATCGGCGATGGGTACCTCCTGCCGGTGGAAGATGCCTGCCGCCAACGCGGCCTCGGCCTCGGTCTGCGTGAAGACCTCGCGGAAGTGTTCGGCGCAGCCTGCGCCGCTCGATGCAATGACCGGGATCGTGACCGCCTTTTTCACCGCAGTGATCAGCTCGAGGTCGAAGCCCAGGTTCGTCCCGTCCCGGTCGATGCAGTTGAGCAGGATCTCTCCTGCCCCGAGATCCTCGCAGGCCCTTGCCAGGGTGATCCCATCGAGCGCCCTGCCCTCCCGGCCCCCCCTGATCGTGCACTGATACCAGCAGTACCGCTCGCCCTTTGGCCCGGGGATCGCGGTCGGGATGACCTGATGCGGCACCCGGCCGGGCGAGTCCACATAGACCCTTCTCGGGTCGATCGAGATGACGACCGCCTGGTTGCCGTAGACCCGGGAGATCTCTTCGATGGCGGTCCGACCTGTCTTCCGGCCGGTTTTCAGGGCCTCCTCGACCATCAGGACCGCTTCGCTTCCGATCGATACCTTGTCGGCCCCGGACCGGAAGTACTCGGCCGCCACCTCGAGGGCCGAATACCGCCGGCCGCGCTCGTCCGTGTAATCCCGGATCCCGCCGCCGATCGTCAGGGGAACGAACACGTTCTCCGATGTTTGCTTCAGGACCTCCATCATGGGCAGATCCTTGAGCGGAAAGTCCCGAAACCCGGTGATGTTCAGGAAGGCGATCTCGTCGGCCCCCTCCCGGTAATACCTCCTTGCCAGATCGACGGGCCTGCCGAGGTTTCTGACGATCCCCTCCTCCCTGACGTCGTATTGATCCCCCTTGGTCACGACCAGATCGCCCTCGTCGTTCGATCGGACGTCCAGGCATGCGACGATCCTCTTGGCGAGCCGCGTCCTTTCCGGGACCTTCTCGGGAACCCTGTCGGCGGCGCCCGTTTCGAGGAAGTTTTTCAAGATGCGAAGGCCCGCCTCCCCGCTCTTCTCCGGGTGGAACTGGGTCGCAATGAGGTTGCCCCGCTGAACGCTGCTCACAAAGGGGTATCCGTAGTCCGTGATCGTGAGGATATCCGACTCCTCTTCCGGGACCACATGGTAGGAATGCACGAAATAGAATTTCTCGTCTCCGCGAAGCCCGGCGAAAAGCCTGGACGGCCTCCGGGCCCTGACCCCGTTCCATCCGATGTGCGGCACGGAAAGATCGGTGACAAACCGCTTCACCTTGCCGGGAAGGATCCCCAGTCCACGGACGCCCCGCGCCTCCTCGCTTTCCTCGAACAGGGCCTGCAGTCCGAGGCAGATTCCCAGGAACGGACGGTTCGAGCGAAGGTAGTCTGCGAGGGGCTTGACGAGCCGCCGCTCATCGAGAACCTTCATCATGTTTCCGAAATTGCCCACGCCCGGAAACACCAGCTTCTCCGCCGACGCGATGTCTTCCGGCCCGGCAACGACCCGGATCGTTTCGCCCAGGCTCTCCAAAGCGTTCATCACGCTCCGGACATTGCCTGCCCCGTAGTCAAGAAAGGTGATCATTCTTTTCGGCCCTTCCCACCGAACAAACCGGTCAAATAATTTTATTCTACCATCCGTTGACGGAAAAGGCTTGCAGCCCGTACGATGGATCCGATCATTCCCCGGCTTTCGACAAGGAGCAACCCGATGCCGCACATCATGACCGTCCTGGGGCCGATTGCGCCCGAGGAAGACGGCTTCACCCCCATCCACGAGCACATCCCGCTGGACGCCAGGGTCATGCGCCGATACGCATTCCCCATGCTTGTCCAGAAGCCGGCCGGGCTTCTGGCCCGCTCATCTCAGAACCAGCTCACGGGAAAGAGGGCGAAAGAGAAACGCTTTTCAGGGCCATGCGGCAGGCCAGAGCCCTGCTCAATTCGTATTCGAAAGGAGGCAATACATGAAGGTGCTGGCGCTGGGAGGCTGCGGCGGGATGGGCCGGTGGGCGGCGCGGACGGCTGCGGACATGAAGGAGGTGGAGCAGTTGGTCGTTGCAGACCTGAACGGAGGGGCCGCCGCCGCGTTTGCCGGGACCCTCGGGCCCAAGGCAAAGGGGATGGCCCTGGACGTGACGAACCGGGATGCCCTGGATGCCGCCCTTCGCGGGACGGATGCGGTTCTCAACACGGTCGGGCCCTTCTACCGCTTCGGGACCCTGGTGCTGCAGGCGGCGATACGCGCGAAGTGCCACTACCTGGACATCTGTGATGACTGGGAGCCCACCCTCGACCTTCTCGGCCTCGACGCGAAGGCGCGGGAGGCGGGGATCACGGCCGTGGTGGGGATGGGCGCAAGCCCCGGCATCACGAACATGATGGCCGTCTTGGCCCTACGCGAAATGGACGCCGCGGAGGCAATCTATACGGGCTGGAACCTGGAGGCGGCCGTGCCGGAGCACGAATCGGGCCAGCAGGGCGTGAACGCGGCCCTGATGCACGGCATCCGGCAGGCGACCGGAGCCATCCGGGTCTTCCAGGACGGCGCGACGCAAGAGCAGGCACCCCTCGCAAGGCTGGAGATCGACTATCCGGGCGTCGGCCGGCGGCCTGTCTGGACCTTCGGGCATCCCGAGGCCCTGACCTTCCCGCGTTACTACCCGGACCTGAGGACCTCGCTCAACGTGACCTTCGCCTCAACCTCGGAAATGACTTCCCTCCAATGCCTGCGATGGGTCGTGGACCGTCGTCTTCTCTCCGCGCACCGTGCCGCGGCGATTTTCGAATGGTACGACAAGCGCAAGAAGAAGAGGGGCAACCTGGAATTCGTCCGAAAGGACCTGCTTCCGCCGATTTTCGCTGCGGCACGCGGCAGCAAGAACGGGAAACCCGCCTGGGTCGGCGTGGCGCAAACGGGCTTCCTTCCGAGCGGAATGGGCGAGATGACCGGAGTGCCCCTTGCAATCGCACTCCGGCTCCTGGCCGGGGGCCGAATCGCGCGCCGCGGCGTCTTCGCCCCCGAGGGCTGTATCGACCCGGATGCGTTTTTCGAGGCCCTGGTACCCTACTGCGGAGACTTTGCCGCCAAGCCCGACGAGGTCTTCACGATCACCCGATCCTGGGAGCCCGACGCGCAGGGCCGCTACGCGGCCCTGGTGGAACGCCTGCAGCGGGGTTGAACGCGGCCGCACCGGACAAACCGCAAGGCGAGCAGGAGAGCCGGCCTATGGCGAATGACATCCTGATCAAGAACGGCACAGTCATCGACGGCACCGGAAGACCGGCTGTGAGGGCCGACGTGATCGTCCGGGGCGACCGCATCGAGGCGGTGGGAAGCTTCCCGGACGCCGCTGCCGCCCGGGTCATCGACGCCCACGGCTTGGCCGTGGCCCCGGGATTTATCGACGTGCACACGCACCTCGACTTCTTTCTCACCTCTCCGAGACACCCGGAGGTGATGGAACGTTGGGCTCGGCAGGGGGTGACGACCATCGTGGCCGGGAACTGCGGGTTCAGCCCGGCGCCCATGCGGCCCGAAAGCCGGCAGACGGTGGAGACGTACTGGAACTTCGCCTTCCCGCGCGACGGGCTCACATTCGAGTGGTCCACCACGGCGGAGTACTTCGCGTGCATGGAACGCAACGGCCTCGCTTACAACGTGGCCGTCCTCACCGGGCACAACGTCCTGCGGATCAACGCCATGGGGATGCAGGCGCGCCCGGCCGGCCAGGATGAGATGTCCCGCATGAAAGCCATGCTCAAGGAGTCCCTCGAGGCCGGCTCGATCGGCCTGTCCGTCGGGCTCCTCTACTGCCCGGGGTGCTTTTCGAGGACCGAGGAACTCACCGATCTCGCATCCGTGCTCACCGAGTACGGCGCCCCCCTGGCCACCCACACCCGGGGGATGTCCGAAATTTACGATCAGGCCGTCGCCGAGGTCATCCACGTTGCAGAGACCAACAGGATCCCCCTGCATCTTTCCCACCACTTCGGAGGTTTTGCCACCGGCGGGCTCGTCAACCCGACCCGGATCAAGGCAAAGCTCTCCTTCCTCCTCGGAAGGACGCTCGGAGAGTCCTTTGCGGTCAAGAACCAGCTCCAGGCCATGCCGGCCCACCTCCGCGCCAACGACCTGATTGCACGAGCCCGGGATCGAGGCGTCGAGGTCGGCCACGACATGCTGCCCTGGATGTGCGCCTTTACGACCCTGCTCACCATCCTGCCCCCCGCGTCTTTCTCCGGCGGGACGGCCAACCTGTTGGAGCGGCTCCGCGATCCGGAGGAGCGAAGGGGCCTCGTCCGGGAGATGAAGGCCGCCGTGCCGCGCTGGCCCACGTGGGAGCACGGCTGGTGGACGGACAACATCTTCGACGGCTCCTATCGCCTGGGCGGCTTCAAGCTCGAGAAGAACCGCCCCTACGAGAACAGGAGGATTCAGGAGATCGCAAGGGATCGAGGGACGGACCTCTACAACACGGCCTTCGACCTCATCGTCGAGGAAGAAGGGAGGGTCTTCTTTGTCTACAGCATCGACGATCAGACCCTCAGCGACTGGATCGGGGCCTACGCGATCTCGGACCCGAACTGCGCGATCATGACCGACATTGTCGGCGTGGACTACCCGAACCCGTCGCCTGTCTCGTACGGCGCCTTCGCCAAGGTCCTCGGGCAGTTCGCCCGCGACGAGGGCAGGATGACCCGGGAGGAGGCGGTCCGGAAGATGACCTCCCTGCCCGCGCGCCAGATGAGGCTCAGGGACCGGGGCATCCTCAAAAAGGGCGCCTTTGCGGACATTACCGTATTCAACCCGCGGACCGTGAGAAACCGTGCCTCCTTCCAAGACCCGCACCGGTTTGCAGAGGGCGTCGAGTACGTGCTGATCAACGGCAGGCCGGTGCTGGAACGAGGGGTTTACGACCCCAAGGCCCTCGCCGGCAAGGTAATCAGGCGCTCGTGAGCCCTGACGCCTGAGAAACTCCCCGCCGTCTCCGACGGATCCGCTGTCGTGTCGTCTTCGCTCTTGCCTGACTCCCCCGCCTGAAGAAAGGAAGGTATGTCACCCAGGCTCTCCATGAGATTGACACGCTGTTTTTGATTCCCATAGACTGCATCCCAGGGGACCCAATCCCGGTATGTACCTCCGCTGCGTATGCTTGAAAGCCGATGCGGGCCGTCATTCTCTACGGAGCCCCTGTTCTCACTGCGGATCATGATTCATCCCGAAGACAAGAAGAAAACCCTCCTGCTGCTCGACAGGGATCTGTCCTTCGAGCTTTCTCACCCTCCGCAGACACGAAGGCCGATTGTCACAGCCTACTCCGGAATGAAGAAGTACGACCTGTTCTTCCTCCCCCTGTTTGACCTCGAACCTTGCACGACCGTTGCCCGTAAGATCCGCAAACTTTCCTGACCGGCACGGAGAAGGCGACATGGACCTGGGAGCCAAACTGGCGAAGAACGCACACGATTTCCCGCGTAAGACGGCCCTCATCTTCCGAGACGGGAAGCTCAGCTACGCGGAACTGAACGAGCGCGCAACCCGGTTCGCCAACGGCGTCAGGGCCCTGGGTCTCAAGCCCCGGGACCGGGCGGCCGTGATCCTCCGGAACCGCTCGGAGTTCGTGGAGATCATCTTCGGCCTGACCAAGGCAGGGGTGACCCTGGTGCCGGTGAACTGGCGGTTCGCCTCGGAGGAGATGCGCTATGTGATCGAACATTCCGAGGCCTCGGCCGTGGTCGTGGCGGACGAGTTCTTGGACAAGCTCTCTCCGGTCCTGAGAGACCTCGGCCGGGTCGACAGGAACCGGATCATCTGCCTGGACGCAATGCCCCTGCCCGATGCGCACGCCTACGAGGATTTCCTGGCGACTGCGTCGGACGCCGAACTTGGGATCGAGAACAGCCCGACCGACCCCTTCTACTTCGGGTATACCTCCGGCACGACGGGCTTCCCCAAGGCGGCGGTCAACCCGCACGGAGACTGGGAGACCCGCATGCTGGGGCTCTTCAGCCTCTTCCGCCTCGGGCCGGACGACGTTCAGCTTCTGGCCATGCCCTTGTTCCACGCGAACGCCATCGCCTCTTCGACGGGCAGCCTTTACGCAGGACAGACAACGGTCATCATGGAGCGCTTCGATCCGGAGGAGGCCCTCCGGCTCATGGAGCGGCACAGGACCACCTATTCTTCGATGGTACCCACCATGTTCAACCGGATGAAGAATCTCCCGAAGCAGACGTTTGCGAAGTACGACGTCTCCTCCATGAAGTGCTTCATCCAGTCCTCCGCGCCCATCCCCTTTCCCACCAAGAAATGGGTCATCGAGAATTTCCGAAACGCCTGTCTCCACGAGTTCTACGGCGGGACCGAGGTAGGCGTCGTCACGTATCTCGCCCCGGAAGAACAGCTCGAACGGCCGGGCTCGGTGGGCAAGGCGCTGCCCGTCGTCGAAATCAAGCTCGTGGATGAGGAGGGGCGCGAGGTGCCGCGCGGACAGATCGGGCAACTGATCTCAAGGCCGCTGGCAGGGGTAAACCTCGGCAGGGCGGCGGAATATTACAAAGACCTCTCATCCACGAAGAACTACTTCAAGGAAGGGTGGTTCTACAGCGGCGACATGGCAAGGATGGACGAGGACGGGTACTACTATCTCGTGGACCGCAAGTTCGACATGATCATCAGCGGCGGGGAGAACATCTACCCCGCGGAAATCGAGGCCGTGCTCTACCGGAACGAAAAGGTCCTCGAGGCTGCGGTCATCGGCGTTCCGGATGACGACTACGGAGAGGCGGTAAAGGCCGTCCTCGTCCTCAAAGAGGGAAAAGAGGCCACAGAAGAGGAGATCATCCGCTCCTGCCGGCCGCACCTGGCCGGCTACAAGGTCCCCCGGTCCGTGGACTTCGTGGCCGAACTTCCCAAGACCGACACGGGAAAGATCCTCAAGAAGATCCTCAAGGCCCCCTACTGGAAAGGCCTTGGGACGAGGATCTGAACGGCTCCATGCCCGGGCGCGCGTGCACCCTCCCGCATTCTTCCATGGTTTGCCGGGTCAGCCGGTGCCCGGCCCCGGTTTCTCTATGGGTCATTGCGGCGCGGTAAGGACAAGTTTTCGGAGCGCCGCACCGTTCTTTGACCCAGACTCCCGTTTCCGAATATACTTGCACCATTGGACGGGAGGTCTTTGTCTCGAAAGACACGACCGGGTGAAATCATGCGAGCGAGCCGCCGATGCACCAAGGTAATCGTCAACGGGGCCGACACGGCGGCAGATCCGTATCCATTGAACATGATCATGGTCTTCGACCTGAATGACATGTGAGATTCTTGATCGAACACGCACGAGCGAGAACAAGCTCAGGCAAGCGACAGGAGGGTAAGGGAATGCCCGATATGCTCGAAGATCTCCTCGCCCGAGTCGCCCGGATCGAGGCCAAGGAAGCCATCATCAGCACCTTTAACGAGTACCTCCACTATCTTGACGCTGCGTTTGTCGACGATCTTCTCGGCCTGTTCGCGACCGACGCGGCCCTCGAACTCATGAATTACCCCCCCGGTACCGGAAGCAATGTGTTCTGTAACGGGCACGAGGAAATCCGGCCGGTTTATCCGGTCCGCATGACCGACAGTCTCGTGCCAGGCCGTATCGCCTCGAGAGGTCGCGATCAGGGTGACCCCGCCATGGAGCTCCCGAGCAACGGTATCTAAATGTAATCATCCGTGGCCGGCAGGACGTCAGGGTGCATGAGGTTGGCCGGGTCAAAGGCCTTTCTCGCATTTTTCAGTATGTTCAGATACTCACTGACGACGCCCCAAAGGGGCAGATGGTATTCTCCGGCGCCGAACATGTTGCGAAACAAGGCGCCTCCGAATTCCAGCATGAGCTTCTGGGTCTTGTGCATCATGACGGTTGCGCGCTTGACATCTTCCGGGTTGCCCTGATCCCACCAGAAGTCGACCTCGATACCCCCCGCCCGCGCATAGGGCAGCGGACCCTGAATGTCCGTTCCCGTCATGGCATGCTCCACCGAAACCCTCGGATCGGAGGTTTTCCAGTATTTCTGCACCAACTGATCGTACCTCCGCGCAAATTCCGGAATCTGATCCATTCGTATGTTGCAGGCAGTCCATTGGAATGCCCCTTTGTAGGCCGCAACAAAGTTCTCTTTGATTCCCAGACTCATTTTCGTCGAAGCGGTCGATTGCGCATTCTTCACTTCCTCGCCGAACATGGCGGGGTCAATCACCGTCAGCCCGTGTTTCTGGACGATCTCGGCCACGATCTCCTTCTTGATTGCCAACTCTTCCGCGTCGTAGCCGCTGACGACCGAGGACAAAGGATGTTGGGGAGCCATGCCGATCACTCCGGGGACGGTCAGCCCTTCGAACAAGTCGACCATCGCGAGGGCGAAGAGGCCGGGATGGGCCTTGTACATGAAGTCGGTTACGTTCTCCCGGCCGAGTTCGTGAATCGCTTTGATGGTCTCGCTGAAGGCATGATGAACGTCCTGATCGTAGTTGGCGGCCGTGACGAGATCCTCGAACGTCTCGGCATCGTCTCTCTCCGGATAGAGTTTGGCCGTCAACTCGGTGCATACCCCGAACATGCCGTCCGCATTGAAAAACATGCCGCATAAGTCAGGACCCGGGGTGAAGTGGAGAGGAAGATTCCCCACATTCGGTACCGCGCTCGGGCCGACCTTCAATACCTCCCCGTTGGGCAGCACCCAGGTCATGCCGGCTGTCAGTTCAGGGTTCAGTCCGTACTTGAACAGAGATCCGGCGCCGCCGCGTGCGACATAGTTGGACAGAAGGGATACGCTGCCCAATGTCAAAGCCAGAATCGGTTTCAAATGGAAATTGTCGTACGCTCTGTGTTTCACCGTCTCCCACCAGACCGAGCGCATCCGGATGCCCGGACTCACGGAAATGGTCATGGCCTCATCGTCTATGATCATCCGGTCATCCATTCGCTTCAGATCGATGAGAATGCCGCCTTTGCGCGTAATTGCCAGGCCGCCGTGATTGAATCCGGTAGACAGGGGAACGACCGGGATGCCGCGTTCGTAAGCGATCCGGATAATGCTCTGGATCTCCTCGGCGGTCCGAGGCAGAACGACAATGTTGGGTCTCTCGCCGGAGAAGATCGTGAAATCACGCCCGTAGGCGCCCAAATCGACCGGGTTGTCGCTCACCCATTGCGGGCCCAGGCATTCAGCCAGTTTGCTCTTGACCTTGTCCAGATTGGAGACGGTCAATCCGATTTCCCCTTCTCCCGGCTGAAGGGGCTTCCACTCGGGATCCTCCTGCCTGATGATGCGACCCGGATTGAGGATATTGTCAGGATCCAGCATGGTCTTGATGTGCTTCAGGACCGGCAGGTGATTGGGGATGCTCGTATAGACCTTACGACCCAACGCCCCATGGGGACGATCGAAAAATGCGCCCCGATCTGCCAGCGACACGTTCAAGGCGTTCATGGCGGAAGCATGGGCCGGATCCTTGGAAAACCAATCGCAGACAGCATACACGGCTCTACCGTGGTCGTAAGCGGAGAAGATCTTCCCTACCCTGTCGGGCGAAAGCCCGGCCGCCTCGGCTGCCCGGTCGATCTCCGCTTCGAGTCCTTTCATATTGGTGAAAAGGGCATAGAAGCCTGTGTGATGATCACCCGCCTCCATCCAGGGCAGATCGAGCTCGCCGGTCATGGGCTCGACAAGCCGATCTTCCCGCCTCCCGCGGAACTTCTTCAGCAGCTTGTCCACCCGATCCCTGTTGTGGTCCACGCGCTTGGCTCGCCCCTCGAACCCGATGACCAGGCTCCAGGCAGGGTAATCCCTCACGTCTCCGCTCAACACGTTCGCCAGGGAAACCCGGTTCATGCCCAGATACTCGATCCCCAACTCCGTGCGGGGAACATTCCGCATGGCCTTCATCATCTCCGCCGCATCCTCAAAGGCGTAGACGAGGCATGTGCGACGCTCACACACCGGCCAGAGCATGATGGAGGCCCGGGTCATGACGCCGAGCACGTCATCCGCACCAAAGAACCAGTTGGACAGGTTGGGGCCGCCCTCGTTTCTGCCGTCCGACTCGTCGCTGAAGCCATGGGTTCCGGTGCGATGGATTCGACCGTTGGCCAGCACGAGTCTCAAATTGGTGACCGGATAGTCCCAGAATTTCGACGCCGCCTTGCCGACGACCCGGGCCGCATGCGATTCCGCCACCGAACGCGAATTGGCCGCAAGGGGGGCGGCCGCCTTGATTCCCCGGGTTCTCAATGCCTCATGGAGCTGATCCCACGTGACGCCCCTCTGAACATGGGCCATCAACGTGTACTCATCGATGACCTCGATTTGATTCATCCGTTCGAAATCCAGGAAGATGCCTTCCTTATCCAGATCTTCCTCGAGGAGATAGCGGTCGTTCGCCGTCAGGATCGCGATTCGACGCTCCCGCGCCAAGTTCACCGTCCTTTGCACTTCTTCGTCGTTTCGAGGTCGGACGGTCACCATGGAAGGTGTTTCCCAGCCCGGGCGCAGAAATCGCCGGGTCCCATTCGTCCCCTTCCGTACGTTCCCTTTTCCAACGATCCCTTCGAGTTCGTTCAGAACGTTCTCGTCCATGCAACTGACTCCTTCTCCGTTGCGGCGTGTCCGGATGAGCGTCGCGGGTCCCGGCGGGACCCGGGATGTTCCCTGCCATGATAAGCGAATTTATTTGGGGGGTCAATAAAAAAACTGTCCATCGGGTCAAGTTTCATGTAGCATCGTGTGAGGTCCTTGCGTCCCGCTCGGAGGGAAATCATCGACACCATGCACCGCTGCACCGCGAGCGCGGCTACCCGCGATTGGGACCCTTTTCTCGCCTGCTGCACCGAAGAGATGGCCGCGGATATGGTTCCGTGGGGTTCGAGGAGCCCATGATCATGCAGGCAAAGGATCTCATGGAGCTCGTCTGCCGAGCCCTCCGGGACGGGGGTGTCTACCTGCCTGATTTCCTCAGAGCCTGAACCGTGAAATAGGACTCATCCAGGCCGGTATCGTAGACGGTCGTGGTGGGAAGCTGCTTCCGGCATCCTCCGAAAAGCTCATATCTGGACGACTCGAGATTCATGTAGATGTAGCCGGCGTACATTCTCATTTTGTTGCAACTGTCGGCAAACGTATACGCCTCGTACATGCGCCACAAATTTCCACGCTTGTCATACCTGTCGGCAAGCACGGGTGCCCAGCAATCTTCGTCATAATACCCGACCCGCTTGCTGTAAGGGTGGTCGAGTCCTTCCTTCAGCGTCCCTTCCACGACCCAGACGCGATGCAACTCATAGCGGATTCGCTCCGGATTGATGTCCTGTGCCCAGCATTCGTCTTCGTCCTCCGCATCTGCCGGGAAGAGGTCGTAGCAGTTGTAAGGAATGTAGATTTCCCTCTTGCCGAGAAGCTTCCAGTTCCAGTGGCTGACCGTTCCCCTGAACTCCATGCCGTTTTCATCCATGGTGAGCTCTCCGTCGAGCTGGCCTCCGTTGGTCATGGAAGGAGCCCGCCGCACCCTCCGCAGGGTGGGAAGAAACAGCCATGTGTCTTCGAGCCGGTTGTCGTCCAGGTAGGAAACGGAGAGGAAGTCGATACCCTTTTCATCTGCAGGGTAGGTGGTCAGGTTCCGGATCTTCTGGAAGACCGCCTCCGGGTTCGGGAAAGGTCTTGTCTTGATCCGGGTCTCCCCGTAATTCAGCACTTTGGTCTGCCACATGGTCTTCTTGACTCTGCCCGAGGGGCTGACGACCCTGCGGCACTGGGTCGATACGGCGTCATCCCCGAGGTACATCCTGCGGATGTTCCATATGGCCTCGACCCCATCCTTGGGCTCAGGAAAGGCGATGGCCCCCTGGAAGCCCTGAAGAGCCCCGTTTTCATCAATCCTGCAGGTTTTCCTGTTCTTCTCCACGGCCGCATAGTACTCGGGACAGAATTCGACGTTTCGACGGGTCGGATAGACGTTCATGTAGAATTTCTCGTGCTTCCTCAGGCGGGCGATTTGCCCGGGGGAAAGCCGTTCCTGGTATTGGTCCACATTCGTGTGATCGATGCGGAACAGGGGTCTTTCCCGCTTGTAGGGGCTGGGGAAATACTGCCCCGGCGTGTAGTCGCTCGGGCACGGCAGATACTTGTGCCCTTCCCAGGCGGGGATCTCCCCGGTCGCATTCGGACCGGGGTCCGCCCCGATCACGCTGATATCGATTGCGTGGGTTGTGGCTGTCGGCAAGACGAGAAGGATGGAAACAAGGAGTACACCGGCAGCGGAAGCCCTCATCAGATCCCCCTTCGTCTGATGTTGGAAAGGAGCCCTCGCGGGGCGGAGGCCTTCTCACCTTGGGAACGGTTCGCTTCCTTGGACCAGCCTTACATAATTCTTCTTGAATTTTCAATCCGTTTTTTCGCTCGAGACTTCTACAGCCCTCCTCGATCCTGAAACCTTCCTTCTTCCTTTCATCATGTCCACGGCCCAGTGTCGTTCGTAGCCCGGGATGGCGTCGTCGATCATCTTCAAGGAGGGAGTCATCAACCGGGGGAACCGCATCATGAGGTGTGCCATAGGGAGGCGCATGGGCATCCGCCGCATGGCGGCGGAAACGACGCGGACGCGGTGAAAGTTTCTGTTGAATCGCTTGAAGTCTTCCAAGGCCCTCTCCGTGTCCGTGTAGGCCAATTCCGCGATCTTTCCGGACATGAGCGCGCCGTGGATACCGAACATGCCGGCAGGGTCGATCATTCCGCTGATCGTGCCGGCCAGCACCCGGTTGCCCTTGAAGAGCCGTAATGAATCCTTGCCGAGCACGGGGGTATGGCCGCAGTGTTTCACCCACTTGGGGAACGTCAGGCCCTCGGTTTCTTCCAGGTGGCGTTTGCACTCCTCGATGTTCTCGTCGCTCATCGGATAGCGGGTGAAGACCAGGAAGAACATGAGGTCGTTCGCCACCGAAAGGTAGCCGTAGTCCGTGGAGTATCTCCCGGACCACCCCATGAGGGCGTCCTCGAATCTCGGATCGTCGAGCTTCTTGCGGGCGTAGGCGCCCGTAGCTTGTTCGTAGGGAACGCCGATCGCCTCCATGCCCTCCTTATCGAATCCGGTTGCCACGACGGCTCGTTCCGGGATGTCTTCCAGGCGACGGACGTAGTGATCGAAACGAACGTTGATCCCCATGTCCACGGCGATATTGTACAGATAGGTATCGATCGATGTCTTGCGGCCGCCCCGCTCAACCAGGTAATAGTTGGCGGGGTTGAGGTCGAACTTCTCGTTTTCGACGATCATGCGGAAGCGCTTCACCGCAGTAAAGCAAGGGGAGATGTCGATGCCGATGTAGCGGGAGACTCCTGCCGGGTCGATCGGCGTGGCGTGGACGGAGGGATGGAAATCCTCCAGCATGCCCAGGGATTTGGCTGCCTCCCAGATCTCAACCTCGTAGCCTTTCCGACAGAGGTTGATGCCGGCCACCAGGCCGGCGAGGCCGGCCCCCACGATCGTGATCTTGGAAGTAGACATGCATTCCTCCCCGATGGATCGAAAAACTTTCGAAACCGGCTCCGAGGACCGCCCGGAGCGCCGTGAGCTTATCTGCTCAGTCAGTTTTTTGTTTGACTAGTCAAATAGCAGATATTGCTGTTTTCATCAAGGGGAAAAATGAAGAAACGGCCCCGACAAAAGCCCGCCCGAGGGAGGCAATGCCCTTCAGGCGCTTGGAATCTAGGCCGCAGAGCATGCCCGCTCCCCTGGCGCTCTGTCTCCCAAGTCCTTGACACCAAACGCGCCCGGCTCTGCGGTGTTTTGTGGAGAGGGGCAATCGTTCTCCAGGGCAGACCTGTCGCGAGCGAGGATTCCACGCCTGCCTTGCCTCGGGTGCGTGTCCTTCATTTCATCTCGTTCAGGGTCCAGTCGTATTCGAGGTATTTCACCCTGGGCCCTCCCTCCCGGAGATAAGCCCTGTCCCTCTCTTCGGCAACGTAGCGGCTCACGTAGTCGAGTTTCGCTCGGTCGCTGCCTCCGAAGTCCTCGCCGAACCAGTCCAGGATGCGCGAGAGGTAGACGGTATCCGTCCGCCTGTCGATCTTGAGATTTCGCGGCTGGGCGAAAAAGGACCGGGCCTGGTCCTCGAGCTGGAAGTCCAGCTTCGCGCCGTCATAGGCTTCTCTTCGCAGCTTCGGGCATCCAACGGATGCGCAAACGATGGCAAAGTGAATCCTGGGTTCCCCCATCTTCCTCAAGATTTTGTGTTCGATGTCGTTCAGCGAGTAGGCCTTTCCTCGGACGGTCACAGGGTAGTCATCCCAGATGTTGAAACCCAGAATACGGCTGGCCTTGTCACGGATCGATTGGAGCGGGTAGAACTCCAGGATTCCCTGGACCGTCAAGGCGTTGTAGACATTGATCCAGAAGGCGAGCGCTTCGGATCCCCCCAGCGATTCAACTTGCTGTTTATCAATATTAATTAGATACTTACGTAGTGTTTCTTCATCCAACTTCTTCCATTTCCGGTAATTCACAAATCCCTGGTCATCGACATATTTTCCGAGAAGTCGGTCGAATTCCGAATGATCCACGCCATTGCCCGCAGGATCCCGCGCGTGCGGATCCTGCACGGTTTCTTCGGCCTGGACTGCAAAAACGACCGTCAAGACAAGGAGAATCCCCGAAAAGTACCGGAAGGAGAGCCTTCTCCGACGATTGCTTTGCGCAACGTCTCCACACAGCTTGCGATGGTTTCCCTTCATCTTCCACCCCCTCTCTGCCATAAGAGAGACCTTGCCCCGCTTGACTACAACCGCAGGGGCTCGTGAACCGGTCGTGTCCATGGTGATAAGATTCCCGTTGCGGATGATTCGGTCCATACGGTAACCTCCCGAGGCATCGGGCGGACTTACGCCAACGTTACCCCATGGCACGCCGATGTCAATCGATCATGCAAGGCGTGAAGGATTTGCCAACAGATGGAGACTATGATAGATCCGCCGTCGGCGATTTGCGCGGATGCCCCTCCCGGCGCTGAAGCAGAACGAGTGCATCGATGATCTATGAACCGAATCAACGATCGTTAAGACAACATCGGCTGCCCGCCTGGTTTGACGACGCCAAGCTCGGCGTTTTCATCGCCTGGGGTCTATATTCCCTACCCGCCTATGCGCCCACGGGATGGACCTCCCACAGGTTGATATCGGAACAGGGATGGGAAGCCTATTTCCGAAGCACCCCTTACGCCGAATGGTATCCGAACGCCATCCAAATCAAGGGCTCGCCTGCGGCCCAATATCACAAGAAGAAATACGGGGATGCGTTCGCCTACGAGGATTTCGCACCGCAGTTCCAGAAACACGTCGAAAAATGGGACCCGGACCGGTGGGCCTCCTTTCTGAACGAGGCTGGAGCAAAATACGTCGTGTATGTCACGAAGTTTCACGACGGTTTCTTGATGTGGCCGAGCGCCCATAAATGCCCGGCAAGGAAGGGCTGGCACTCCGAGCGCGACACCGTCGGAGAACTGGCTGACGCGGTAAGGGCAAGAGGGATACGGATGGGCGTCTACTATTCGGGCGCTCTCGACTGGGTCTTTACACAAAAGCCGGTCATGGACCTTGTCGACCTCATGACGGGCGGACCGCAGACGGAGCAATACGCCGAGTATGTCGATCATCATTACATGGAATTGATAGAGAAGATCAGGCCGGACATCCTCTGGAACGACATCGGCTACCCTCCGAAGGGACGGCGCGAACAGGTCATCGCCTGTTACTACAATACGGTCAAGGACGGATGCATAAACGACAGATGGGTACAGTACGGCCGGCATATGCGGTACACAAGAAAGCAGCCGCTCAGGAGGCTCATCAACCATCTCGGCGCAAGGGCGATGAAGGCCGGGAGAACGGGAGCGCCCTCCTCGATTCACGTTGATTTCACCACGCCCGAATTCACGCACCCCAAAAGAATACAGAAGAAAAAATTCGAGGCCATCCTCGGCTTCGGGACATCGGTGGCGTATAACGCCCTTGAGAAGGATTCTGAATGCCACTCCGTTGAACAGATGGCGAAGTGGTTCTGCGATATCATCGCGAATAACGGGAACCTTCTGCTCGTGGCGTCTCCCAAGGCAGACGGATGCTTTCCCGAAGTGCAGACGAAGAGAATCCTCGAATTCGGAAGATGGGTCAAAAAGAATGCAGAGGCGATCTACGGCTCGCGCCCTTTCTTGCCCGATGCGGAGGCGCTGCAGAATGATGAGAACGGCCCCCGGTTTACGGTCAAGGCCGGATCCCTCTATGCGTTTGTTCCGCAGAGCGCGGGGAGCGCTCTGAAGATACAAGGCCTGTCGGCGCAAGAGAATACCGAGGTACACCTGCTCGGCTGGAACGGGAAGGTGGAATGGGCATCGGGCAAGAACAACCTGACGATCCGGCTGCCCCCGGGCCTAGAGGAATCGCCCGTGCATGTCTGCAAAATAACACCGGTTCCGAAACGGAAATAGGACTTCCGCCTCCCTCCCTGCTTTCAACCGGCCGCAGCCCGGTCCCTCAGGCTCCGCCAGAGGGCGAGCGCGCTGTCGGCCGCCATCTCGGTCCCGACCCCCCGTCCTCCCGTGTCGGCCCCGACCAGGAAAAGCCCCTCGACCGGGGTCGCGTGCCGCGGCCTGTTCCCGCCGACCTGCCGGCGGTTTTGCGCGACCCCGATGACCTCGCCCGTCCTGCGGCCTGAGAGTTCCGCAATGTAGCGGGTGTTCGTCCTCAACTTCCAGACCAGGTGCCGTTCGATATCCGGGAAGAGGTCCTGCATCGTGTTCTCGATGCGCTGGAGGACCGCTTCGCAGATCGCGTCCGCCTCCTCCGGGTTCTCGAGGCCGGCCGGCGCCAGGGACGCGGCAAGCACCATCTGGCAGCCGGGCGGCGCCAGGGAGGGGTCTGCCGCCGACGGCACGGGGATGAAGACGGCCGTTTGCCTCTCCATCAGATCGCTCCTCGACGGGTCGGGGTAGTAAAAGACCACGTGCGGCCTGACCACCTCCGCGTCGAGGGCATACTTCACGCTCACCCCCCCGTACGAGAGCCTGAGGCTGTCCACCCTCTCGACATAGTCGGCCGGGAAATGACTGCGCCCGGCCATTTCCACGGTTTCCTTGATGCCGGTGTTGCTGATCACGACATCCGCCGGGATGAAGCCGCCGGCCTCGACGCCTCGCACCCGCCCGCCCTCGACGACGATGCGCCGGACCGGCGAAGAGTAGCGCACCCGCCCTCCGCTCCTCTCCGTCGCCCGCAAGTAGGCCACCGGCACGGCCCGCATCCCGCCCAAGGGGTAGGAAAGGCTCTTCTCCCGGATGTGCGTGGACAGGCACAGGACGAACTCGCCGGCCGAGGACTGGCGGGGGCCGATCACCATGTAGATCCCTGCAAAGGCCTCGATCAGCCTCTCGAACTGCTCGTCCGAGACAAACCGCGAAACGTAGTCGGCCAGAGAGAGGCCGTCCAGGGCCTCCAGCTCCTCAGGGGTCCTCTCCTGCATCACATCCCGGAAGAAGGCCCAGGCCGCCGGAATCTTTTCCGGGGCCACCCCCAGCCGAAAGAAGAAGGCCTTCATGGAATCTTCTTCCGCCATATCGGGGGGCAGTGTGACCGTCCGGCCCCCCAGGCTGAATTGAACGCCCTCCTCCAGGGAACGGAACTTGAGATCCGCGCCCACCTCCCGCGCGATCTCGCCGAGCGGCCCCCTCTGCCCCCTTGCCAGCCAGTGCACGCCCGAATCATAGACAAAGCCTTCCCGTTCGAAGCTCGCCGCTTTTCCGCCCGGGAAGGGGTTTCTCTCGAGCACGAGCACATCCGCGCCTTCCTTCGCAAGCAGGGCCGAAACGCCCGATCCGCCGATTCCCGTGCCGATCACGATGACCCTCTTGCCTTCGAGATCTCCTCTCATCGGGCACCTCGTCTCTTCCGGTTCATCTCCCCTCCTTTCTCGCAAGACAGCCATGACCGCCGGGTGCGGACCTGTCCAGACTCTAGAGGCACTTCGCAGAGGCTGTCAATGATTCCCCTCCGTACGCCTCGAGTGGACTGCATGGAAGGCAGCCGTCGTCCATGGTAGAATCCTCGGCGTTCCTCTCGAGGATGACACGCATTGCAAAGGAAACAGACATGTCAACGCTGGAGAGCCTCATCCGGGAATGGATCGCCAGGGGGCCTTTCGACCGGCAGCTCGGGGTATCGGTAGAGGCCCTCGAGCCCGACCGCACCGCGATCCGGCTCCCCTTCCGGCATGAACTCACCACCCATGGGGACGTGATTCACGGCGGAGCCATCGCCTCGCTGGTCGACGTCGCCGCCACCGCCGCCGCCTGGAGCGGGGCGGATCCCGAGAAGGTGCGCCGGGGAACCACGGTCGGCTTCACCGTCAACTACCTCTCGCCGGGACGCGGACAGGATCTCATCGCAAAGGCCCGCGTAGTCAAGCGGGGCAAGACCCTTTGCGTGTGCCATGTCGATGTGTCCGGGCAGGACGGTACGCTCGTGGCCTGCGCCCTGGTGACCTACAAGATCGATTGAAGGGAAGGGAGTGTCTCATGGAACCGAGATCCTCCCGGCGGCCCGGAACCGGGCTTCAGGAGAACCGGGCCCGCAAATCGTGCTTCACGACCTTCCCTGTGGCGTTCTTCGGGAGTTCGTCCACGATCTCCAGCCGCTTTGGGATCTTGTATCCCGCGATCTTGCCCCGGCAGAAGGCCTTGACCTCTTCCAAGGTCAGGCTGCACCCCTCGTTCAGCACGACCACGGCGGTGACGGCCTCTCCCCATTTCGGATCCGGGAGCCCGATCACGGTCACCTCCTGCAAGGCCGGGTGCGCGCCCAGAACATCCTCCACCTCTTTGGGATAGACATTTTCTCCGCCGGTCTTCACGAGCTCCTTCTTCCGGCCCATGAAGTAAAGGTATCCCTGCCCGTCGAGTCTCCCCAGGTCTCCGGTATGCAGCCACGGCCCCGTATACAGGGCCCGGTTCGCCTCTTCGTTGTTCCAGTATCGCGCAGTCATCCCGGACCGCACCACGATCTCGCCGGTGGCCCCGGCGGGAAGCCTCCGGTTGTCATCGTCCCAGATTTCCAGGTCGATCCCCTCCATCGGCTTCCCGCAGGTATGGGGATTCTGGAAGGCCACGTCGCCCCTGACGACCGTGACCGGCCCGGTGCACTCGGTTTGCCCCCAGATGCCCATGAACTCGCACCCCAACGCCTCGCACAGCGTCCGGAACATGCCCATGGTCTTCTCGCCGAGGCCTCCCCCGCTGACGAGGAGTCGGAGGGAGGAGAAGTCCATGCGCTGGTTCCGGGCCTTGTCCAGGAGCACCAGGACCTGTTCGGCCGAAACCACCATGCTGATCGAGACCCTCTTCTCGGACATGAGAGCCGCGATTTCTTCCATCTTTCGGCCTTCCGGGACAACGTTGGTGCCTCCCCGGATCATCGTGGCCCTCGTGCGGATCATGCCGGCCTGATGAAAATAGGGCATGATGGCCATGTACACATCCTGCTCGGTCACCTCCATGGCAGCCGCTGTCAGGTCGTCGACCGTGGTGGACCCCCGCTGGGATTGCAGACAGCCTTTCGGCACTCCGGTGGTTCCGCTCGTGTAAATGAGCAGGACGGGATCTTCCGGCGCGATACGCGGCGTCTCTTGGACGCGCTTTTTCGCTTCTACGAGTTCTTCCGTCGCAAAATCCGCGCCCTCCACCGGGCCGATTCCAAGGCAAAGCCGCAGGCTCGGGCAGCCCGACCTCAAATCCGGCACCCTTTCGGCGTGATCCGCGTCCACGACCAGGGCGCTGCTGGCCGCGTCGTTCATGGCCCAGAGCCACTCGCGCACTACGTGCCGCGTGTTCATCACGTGAAGGATGACGCCCAGGATCGACGTCGCATAGTGGTAGGCCAGATAATCGGCACAGTTGTGGGCAAGGATGGAAATCCGATCTCCCTTTCTCAGCCCCAGGGATTCGAGCGCGCCGGCCAGGGATTCGACCCTCCCGTAAAACCGCTCGAATGTGATCTCTCCCGTTGCGCTGCAGACGGCGGTCTTCCCTCCGTGGGTTTCCGCCGCTTTTCGGAGTTTCTCGTGCAAAAGAGTCATCCCGAGTTCCTGTTCCGCTCGACAGGGGAGGGAAAAGGTGTCAGTGCAGGACGCTCGCCGCCTCCCCCAGGGGCGGTGCGTAGATCACCAGGAGCCTCAGAGGCACGGCGATCCCGCCCCCCGTTCCGTGAGGGGTACCCTTCGGGTAATAGATCAGCAAGGGCCTCTCGCTGCCTTCCAGCACGTAGAGCATCTGCTCGTGCTCCTTGTGAAGATGCTGCTCCGCTCCGCCGCCCGCCTCGATCGAACCCTCGATGATCTCCACCGCCTCGTTCTCGAACAGGCAGCGGTTCACCGTTTTGGAGTGCCCGGCCGGCCGGTAGGGGCGAACCGTTTCGGGCCTGATCACCCGAATCGGTTCACGCCGCCGGGATCCCGAGGGAGGGAGCACGCCGGCGCCTTCTTCCCGCGGAGCGATTTCCAGCAGGGTGAGCCCATCGGACCGCACCGACAGGCCCGGCCCCCAGGGCACGCCTGCCGGAACGACGAAAAGGTGGCCCGGGCCCACCTCCGTCCTTCCCCCGCCCTGCGCCAGGCTCGCCCGGCCCTCCAGGACGTACTGCATCCTGTCCTTGCCGGCGACCCCGTATTCCTCCGCGTCACCGGGTCCCTGGAGGGTGACCTGGCCGATCTCCAGGTATTCGCTCGTCAGCAGGCGTTTCCGCAGGGTCCGCGTACACCCCTCCACCGCATGCGCCTCGACCTCATCCACCCGGACATACACGGCCGTCTTCATACCCCTGCCCTTTGCGTGAACCGCGCTCCCGGCGCGGGCGGCGTTTCGGGGGGGCCGGCGAAGCACTGTGCCATGGACATCCACAGGGCGGCGACCTCCCCCTTCACCTTGAGGCTCGTATCGGCGATGTTGCGGGTCTGGGTCACGACTTGGCAGAACTCCGTGGCCGGGCCCTCCACGCATTCCTCCTCGGACGGCTCGTGCCATTCCCAGATCGCACCGGACGGAGCCGTGAGCCTCACGTAGGGGGCCTTTCCCGGCACTTCCATGCCGCGGCAGGCGAAGGTCCAGCCGAATGTCTTGATTCCCAGCATGGCGATGTTCTTGATCCGGTCCCCGTCGACGCGCGTGACCCCAAGCACGTCATAGACCTCCTGACCGTGCGCCCAGGTCTCCATGAGCCGGGCGGTGATCTTGGAGAGGGCGCTCATGTCCGGGCCGGCCCATTTCACGCGCGCCTTGGGGTCGGCCTCGGCGTAGTGGGCCGACAGGGTCAGGCAGAAGCTGTGCCACTCGTTCAGAAGCTCTCTGTTCCTCAGGCCCTTGATCCAGTTGTTCTCGAAATCACGGAGAGAGCCCTTGGCGAGCGAAGCGGCAACCTGCTGCAAAAAGTCCTGGAAGGCGGCGCTGTCCTTGAGCGTCAGGTCGGCGGCCCAGTTCCAGACGTGCAGATGGGTCAGCACGTCGTTGATCTTCCAGTTCTTGAACTGGGTCACCCGCTCGAACTCCCGCTCCTCGAGCGGCTCGAGCAACCGGTAGAGCGCTTCGCTTTCTTCACGAAAATCGATGGCTTGTTGAATCATGGTTCCCGCTCCTCTCTTCAGGCCAATCCCCTTCCCGCTTGGCGATCACCCGCCACATGACCCTCGTCGGCACAGCCCCCCCTGAGAACGCCCGGCCGCCGGCGATGGCGGAGGTCGCCGTGTGCGTCCGGGCCGCGATCGCAATCGGAACGCCGTGCGGTTCAAACTCGCAACGCCTTCTTGTTCACCTTTCCCACGGCGGTGAGCGGCATGGCGTCCGTGAACTCGATGATCTTGGGCACCTTGTAGGGCGCCAGCCTTTCCCTGGCAAAGGCGGTCAGTTCTTCCCGGACCTCCTCATCCGGCCGACCCCGGTATGACTCGCTCTTCTGCACCACCAGTTTCACGACTTCACTTCCGGGACGGTCCGGATTCGGCACCCCGATAATCGCGCAAAACGTCACGGCCGGATGCTGGTAGAACTTGCCCTCCACCTCGGTGGAGAAGACCTTGAAGCCGCCCACGACCACCATATCCTTCAGGCGGTCGACCACCCAAATGTAGCCGTCCGTGTCCATGTAGCCCACGTCGCCGGTGTGCATCCAGATACGGCCGTCGTGCTCCCGCAGCGCGTTGGCCGTCTCCCGGGGCTTCTTGTGATAACCCCGCATGACCTGAGGCCCGTGCACGATGATCTCGCCGGGCTGCCCCAGGGGCATTTCCTGATCGCCGGCGCCCAGATCCATGATCCTGACCAGGGTCGACGGGAGGGGCACGCCGACGGAGCCGACCTTTTTCCGGCCCCTGACGGGGTTCGCGGTGAAGATCGGGCTGCATTCGGTCATGGCGAGGCCCTCGGTGACCTTGCCCTTGCCGACCAGCGCCTCGACCGCATTCATGCCCTCCACGGAAAACGGCGCGGAACCGGAGAAGCAGGCCTTCATGGAAGAAAAATCGAGCCGACGGAAGGCCTCGTCCGCGAGAAGCATGGTGTAGAGAGACGGCGACATGATGCCCCAGGTCGGCCTGAGGTCCGCCCACTCCCGGATCACGTGCTTCAGGTCCCTGGGATTGGGCAGCAGGGTCTGCTCACCGGCCAGGTACACGGTCGCACAGCAGATGAAATTGCCGGCCGCATGGAACATGGGAAAGGCGGCAAGATTTCGCTCCGTGCCCCGTTCCAGGCCCAGCCACACATCGAATTGAGCGAGGTTGGCAAGCATGTTCGCGTGAGTCAGCACCGCGCCCTTGGGCAGGCCCGTGGTGCCCCCCGTATAGAGGAGGAAAGAAGGGTCTTCCGGCCCGAGTTCAGCGACCCCCGCCTCGGGCGGATTGGCCCGGCAGAAATCCAGGAAGCCCATGACCTTCTTGCCTGCCATGGAGGCGACCGGCAAGGGCGCATTCGCCTCGGAGAGGAAATCAAACACCCCGGCCTTGAGCACGAGCCGGAGGCCCTCCACCTTGCCCGCGATCTTCAGGAACACGTTCTCGAAGATCATGTCCAGGCAGACCAGCGCCTTGGCCCCGGAATCGTTCAATTGATAGGCCATTTCCTCCGGAGTGAACAGAAAAGAGACTCCGGACACGACGCACCCGGCCTTGAGCGATCCCAGCAGGGCAATGACGTAGTGCGGCAGATTGGGCATGTTCAGGGCCACCACATCGCCTTTTTCGAGTCCGCGTTCGGCCAGTCCGCGCGCGAACCGGTCCACCCAGGCCATCAGGTCGCGATAGGTCATCTTCATGCCTAGGTAGTTCAGGGCCGGCCGGTCGGCGAACTTTCTGCCCATCTCGTCGAAGACGTGGGCGAGGGAACGGCCGCGGATCCGGATCTCCGGACCGACCCCGGGATCGTAGTTCTCGAGCCAGATGGCCGGATCGTAGATCATTGCTCACTCCTGTTCGTCTTCGTCGTCCTCGTCCCTGACGAATCGCTTCAGGGTTCCGGTGTGGATGTCTCCCTTCCGGAACGCCTCATCCTCCAGAATCTTGAGATGCAGGGGGATCGTGGTCTTGACCGGCCGGATGACGAATTCCTGAAGCGCCCTTCTCAGCACGCGGATGGCCCCGTCGCGGGTCAGATCGTAGCCGACGAGCTTGGCCGCGAGGGAGTCGTAAAAGACCGGCAGTTCGTATCCCTGGTAGAGATGTGTGTCCAGCCGGACGCCGAACCCCCCGGGGGGATTGTAGACCTCGATGGTGCCGGGTGAGGGCATGAAGTTGCGGTCCGGGTCCTCGTTGTTGATCCGGCACTCGATGGCCCAGCCCCTGAGCTTCAGGTCGTCAAAGCCGTAATCGAGCCTCTCCGGACCGGCCAGCCGGATCTGCTCCTTGACCAGGTCGATTCCGGTGACCATCTCCGTGACCGGGTGCTCGACCTGGATGCGGGCGTTGATCTCCATGAAGTAGAACTTCCCGTCCCGGTCCAGGAGGAACTCCACGGTGCCGGCGTTGGAATAGCCCACTGCCTTGGCCGCATCGACCGCGGCGCGGCCCATGGCCCCGCGGAGCCTCTCGGTGAGCGCCATGGACGGCGATTCCTCGATCAGCTTCTGGTACCGCCGCTGGATCGAGCACTCCCGCTCGCCCAGGTGGATCACGTTCCCGAACGCGTCGGCCAGGATCTGGAACTCGATGTGTCGCGGGTCGACCAGGCATTTTTCGATATAGAGAGAATCATCGCCGAAGGCGGCGCTGACCTCGGCCCGGGCTACCGCGAAATCCTCACGCAGCACCTCTTCGTCAGGGCAGACGCGAATGCCGCGGCCGCCCCCTCCCGCCGCGGCCTTGACCATGACAGGATAGCCGATCTCGGCCGCGAATGCGGCGGCCTCGTCGACCGACCTCACCCCACCCCGGCTGGAAGGGACGATGGGAACCCCTGCGCTGTTCACCGCCGTCTTGGCCCGGATCTTGTCTCCGGCCAGGTCCAGGGTCTCCGGGCTCGGCCCGATGAAGACCAGCCCGGCATCCCGGCAGGCCCGGGCAAAATCCCCGTTCTCGGCCAGGTATCCGTAGCCCGGATGCACGGCCTCGGCCCCTGATTTCCGAGCCGCCTCGAGGATGGCCCCCATGTTGCGATAGCTCTTCGCGCCGGCCGGCGGACCGATGCACACGCTCTCGTCCGCAACACGGACGTGCAGGCTGTTCGCATCCGCCTCGGAGTAGACGGCCACGCTCCGGATCCCCATCTCTCGGGCCGCGCGGACGACCCGGAGCGCGATCTCACCGCGGTTGGCGATCAGTATCTTGGAGAACATCCCCTTCCTCCCGCCGCCCCCGCGCCTGTTTCACAGGCCCAGGGCCCTGGCCACCCGCTCACGATGAAAGTCCGAGTCGCCGAAGGCCAGGTCGGCGGCCAGGGTCCTGCGATGATACAGATGCAGGTCGTGCTCCATGGTGAACCCGATGCCCGCAAAGATCCGGTGACCCACGGTCGTCGCCTTGCGGCCCGCCTCCCCTGCCCGGGCCTTGGCCATGCCGACCTCCCTGTCCGCGGGCTCTCCGGTCGAGAGCTTCCATGCGGCCCGCAGCACGAGGCTGCGTGTGCCCAGAAGGTCGACCCAGACATCGGCCAGGTAATGCTGGATAGCCTGGAAGCTCCCGATCGGGCGCCCGAACTGCACCCTCTCCTTGGCGTACGCCACGGTCATGTCCAGGGCGGCCCGCATGGCGCCCACGGCCTCTGCGGCGCGGGCCACGGCGGCATGGTTCAGGGCGGCCTTGACTACAGGCCAGGCCTGATCCACCGCGCCGATGACCTCCGAGGCATCCAGCCGGACCTTGTCGAAGGCCACTTCACACTGACAGTCCCTGGAAATCGTTTTCAGGGGGGTGACCGTCAGGCCGGGGCAATCCCTCTTTACGAGAAAAAGGCTCAGGCCCGCCTCCGGGTCCGATTTCTCGCTCGTGCGGGCCACGCAAAGGATCCTGTCCGCCGTCAGCGCGTCCGGCACAAAGAGCTTGACGCCTTCGATGACCCACCCTCCGCCCTCGCGCAAGGCCTTCATCGCCACGCCCGACGGCTCGCACCCCCCCTCGGGCTCGGTCAGGGCCAGGGTCAGGATCATCTCGCCGCCTGCGACCCTGGGAAGGATCGCGCGCTTCTGTGCGTCCGTCCCGGCCAGCAGGACGGGCACGCCTCCCAGGATCGCGGTCGAGACGAAAGGACCGGGGCAGATGTTGTACCCCATCTCTTCGAGCAGCACGGCCATGTGGACGAACGACCAGCCCGTCCCGCCGTATTCCTCCGGCAGGTGCAGGCCCATCCATCCCAGTTCGGCCATCTTGCGCCAGAGTTCAGGCGAGTGTTTGTCCTCGGTCTCCTCTATCCGCCTGACCAGCTCCTTGGGGCACTCTTTCTTCAGGAAGTCGGCGGCCGACTTCTGCAGGATCTTCTGTTCTTCGGTGAGTTCGAATTCCATGGAAACCCCCCTGGACTTTCTGCTTTCTAGAGGTTACGCACATCATCGTCCGCGGGGCAGTCCCAGGCCGCGCGTAGCGAGGATGGTCTTCTGTATTTCCGAAGTCCCGGCGCCGATCGGGCCGGAGATCGAGTCCAGATACCCCATACCGACCCTGCCGCCGAAGGGGGCCCATTTGGACCCCTTGTCGAGCAGCCCGTAGGGTCCGAGGAGGTCCACGGCGACATTGGCGAGCTTCACGCTCAACTCGGTAAAGATGAGCTTCAGGGCCGATGCCTCGAGCTCCGGCACCCTTCCGCGGTCCTGCATCCAGGCGGACTGCCAATACAGAGAGAGAAACACCTCGATCTCGATGGCGATTTCGGCCAGGGCCTTGCGCACCCGTGGGTCCTCGGAAAGAAAGCGACCGCTCCTCTTCGTCTCCCTCGCGTACCGGACGAGTTCTTCGAGCACCCTTCGGAAGCCGCCCGAGCCGATCGACATCCTCTCGAACTGAAGGGCCAGCATGACGATATAGAAGCCCTTGTTCACCTCCCCGACCACATACTTCTTGGGCACCCGCACGTCGTCGAAGAAGACCTCATTGAACGAGTGATTCCCGCAGATGTTGATGATCGGCCGGATGGTCACCCCGGGCGTGTCGTTCGGGATGATCATCAGGGTCGCGCTCTTGTGCGGGGCCGCATCCGGATCGGTCTTCACGATGGCCCAGCCGTACTCGGTCACATGGGCGCCGCTGCTCCAGATCTTCTGGCCGTTGACGATGAAATGGTCGCCGTCGTCCACCGCGCTGGTCTTCAGGGACACCAGATCGGAGCCTGCGTTCGGCTCGCTGTAGGCCAGCCAGAAACCGATCTCGCCTCCCGCGATCCGGGGCAGGAACTCCCTCTTCTGCTCCTGGCTGCCGACCAGGATGAGGGTAGGCGCCACGATGGTGGTGGCCACCCCCCCTGCCGGCACCCGGTAGTAGGAGAGCACGTCTCCGGCGATCGCAGCCTTCATGGCCGACCCCTGGCCGCCGTATTCCCTGGGCCAGCCCAACCCCAGCCACTTCCTTTCGGCAAGCCTGCGGCTGAAGCGCCGGGAGATCTCCTGAAACTCGGTCTCCATCTGCGGCATGGTCCCGTAGCTGCCCGGCCAGTAAACCGCCCGCTCGTCCCAGTCCGCGGGCAGTTCCGCCCGCACGAACGCCTCGATTTCCCTCCGGAGGTCCTGTTCCTCCCGCGTGAACGAAAAGTCCATGTTCCCCCTCCCTTCCTTCCGTTCTCCATCATCCTTCGAGCACGAACAAGAGGTCGCCGTCTTTCATGGTCCCCTCGTTCTCGGCCACGATCTCGACCACCCTGCCCTCGGCGGGCGACTTGATCTTTTGAAAGACCTTCATGGTCTCCAGCAGCCCCAGCACCTGCTTCTTCTTCACGGCGACCCCGATCTCGACATACGGCGGCTGGTCCGGGGCCGGCCTTCGGTAGAACACGCCCGACATCGGGGCCCTCACCTCGATTCGCTTGCTCATCGCTCCTTCAGCCCTCCTCCGCAGGATTCACGGTTGCCCCGGGACGACGACGAGCGTACGCATGCATCGCCGCCCGAAGGCCTGTTTTCATCGAATGTCTCATGCCGCCCTACCGTCCCTTCCAGACCGGATCGCGCTTTTCCATGAAGGCGGCAATCCCTTCCACGATGTCTTCGGTCTGCGTGTTCAGGGTAAGCTGCGAGTGCAGGTAGCTCAGGGCGTCGTCCAGGGCCATGTCCGCGATGCGGTAGAAGGACGACTTGCCCAGGCCCATGACGGCCGGGCTGAAAGAGGAGAGCCTCCCGGCCATCTCAGCCACTTTCTCCTGAAACCGTTCCTTGGGAACGCAGTAGTTGATCATGCCGATGCGCTCCGCCTCTGCCGCCGATATGCGCTCCCCGGTCATGCAGAGCTCCAGGGCTTTCTTGCGGCCCACGTTCCGGATGAGCACGGCGGTGACCATGTAGGGCCAAAGGCCACGCTTGATCTCCGGCAGCCCGAACTGGGCGTCCTCGCTCGCCACGACCACGTCGCTCGACAGGCACAGACCCATGCCGCCCGCCAGGCAGTACCCCTCGACCGCTGCGAGGATCGGCTTGCTGCACCTGTTCATGCCTGCCAGCAGGCTGGCGAAATATCGCCGATCCTCGTGCATCTCCAGAAAGGACTTTTGCCCGCCGAAGGTTCCGCCCAAGTCGGCGCCCGCGCAAAAGGTGCCTCCCGCACCGGTGAGCACAACCGCCGAAACCGCAGGGTCCGCGCCGGCTCGATCAAAACACTCGTGCAGGCCCCGCATCACCTCCGGGTTCATGGCGTTCCGCCGCTCCGGCCGGTTGATCGTGATGGTGGCCACCTTGTCCTTGGCGTGAAACAGGACTTCCTGCCTTTCCCCCATGACCCGATCTCCCTCGGTTTCCAGCTATTAGCTGTTAGCTTTTGGCCTCCTCAGTTCCTGATCCCCAGAATCCTGCGCGCCTCTTCGGCCGTGGCGATCTCACGGCCCACCTCCCGGACGATCCTGGCCAGGGCCTCCACCAGCTCACCGTTGTTGCGCGCCTTTTCCCCATTCGGCAGGTAGAAGGTGTCTTCCAGGCCGGTTCGAACGTTTCCCCCTTCCTCCAGGGCCTTCCGCTGCAGGTCCCAGATCTCCTTGCGGCCGACGCAGATCACCTGCCAGTGGGTTCCGGGCAGCATCTCTTTCTTGAGCAGCGGGATCCACTCCGGCTTAGCGGGCTGGCCGCTCGCCACGCCCATGACCAGCGAGATGTGCGGGTCTCCCTCAAACATGCCGGCCTTCTTGTACAGCGCCACGCTGCGCACGATGCCCGAGTCGAAGCACTCGAATTCCGGGACCACATCGCTCTCGGCCATCGCGTCCAGGAAGGCCTGCACCTTTTCCACCGGGTTGTCGAAGGCCATGGGAGGCCAGGCCCAGGTGCCGTCGTTCTTGAGCTTGAGGTAGTTGATCGTTCCCGCGTTGCAAGCGGCCATCTCCGGCCGGATCGCTTTCATGCAGGCCACCGGCTGCGAGATGTCCGGCCCTATGACGCCCGTGCTCTGGTTGATGATGATGCCCGGCACGCGGTCCCGGATGGCGTCCACGATCGATCGGACCACATCGACGTCCCAGGTGGGAAGCATCCCCTTTCCCGGCCGCTGGTCCCGGAAATGGCAATGGACGATCACGGCCCCCTGCTCCCAGGCCTGGCGGGCCGCCTCGGCCATCTCCTCCGGCGTGACCGGGAGGTTCGCCATGGAGGGGTCGGTCAGAACGCCCGTCAGGGCGCAGGTGAGAATGGCTTTGTCGCTCATGTCCTTCTCCTCTGTTGATTTCCTTGTTTCGCACTCAAGGTTGCGGACGGCCGGCTCATGTCGGCGCGGACCCGTGCATCTTCTTCCTGGGCGGGAGGACCTCGGTCTTGTTTTCCAGTATCCTCAAGGCCTGGATGATCTTCTTGCGCGTATCCCTGGGCAGAATGATCTCGTCCACGATCTGGGCCGTCCAGGAGCGGGCCGCCTCGAAGGCGTCCGCCTTTTCCCTGGAGAACTTCCAGTACGTGTCCGGTGCATCCTCCTCGATCGACTCCCCCAGCACCCGGCGGTAGTCCAGCGTCGAGGCCTCGACCGCGAACTGCGCGATCGGCCAGGCATAGGTCAGGTCCGCCCCCATGCTCTTCAAGCCGCTCATGACCAGGCTGCCGGCATCCGCATACGCCTCGCGCAGCACCACGCCGATCTTGGGAACGGTGGCGGTCGCGTAAACGTCGACGAGCTTGCCCACGTGCCGGAGGAGGCCCCGCGCCTCCTCGGGTTCGCCGGGCACCACGGGCGGCGTGTCCGTCAGGTTGACCAGAGGGATGTTGTACGCATCAAGGACCTGAAGGAAGCGGTAGTACTTGTCGCAGGTGTTGACCTCCAGGGTGCTTCCCGGGTGTTTCGGGTTGTTGGCCACCAACCCCACGACCCTTCCGTCGAAGCGGCAGAAGCAGCAGATCAGGTTCTTCGCGTATTCATCCTTGATCTCGAAAAAATCGCCGTCGTCCGCCAGGACCCGGATCACGTCGTGCATGTCGTAGGGCCGCTCGAAGTCATCCGGCACGATAGTCTCCAGTACCGCCACTTCCCGGTCCGGCGAATCGGTCCGCTCCCAGCGCGGCGGCTTCTCCCGGTGGTTGGATGGCAGGTACCGGAGCAACTCGCGGCACTTGAGAATCGTCTCCCGGTCGTCCTCCCCCACCACGTCGCAGGTTCCGGACTGCTGCATGTGGTAATCGGCACCGCCCACGCTTCGGTCGAAAACCTCCGACGTGGCTGCCTGGGTCTGGCGCGGTCCGCCGAGCCAAAGGTTGCCCGAGATGCGGCTGATGAGCAGGAAGTCGCAGAGCGTGGGCAGGTAGGCCCCGCCGGCGATGCAGGGCCCCATCAGGACCGTTATCTGCGGCGCCACCCCCGAGTAGCGGGACTGGCTGCGGAAGTGCCAGTCCAGCCCGGCCATGGGCACCTCACGGTAGCCGAGCCGCCCCCCCGAGGAGTCCAGCAGGTGAACCATCGGGATCTGCCACTGCGCGGCCAACTCGATGGCCCGGGCGATCTTGGTCAGGCTTTGGGTGCCGGAGGAACCGCCCAGCACAGTGAAATCCGAGGCGTGGATCATCACCGGCCGGCCGTGGACCTCGGCCGTGCCGAGAATGACCCCGTCGCAAGGGGCGTCCGTCATTCGGCCGTCGATCCGCATCCCGGTCGTGTTGACATACGAACCCAATTCGTCGAACGTGCCCGGATCGATCAGGATGTCGATCCGCTCCCTACCGAGCAGTTTTCCGCGCTCGTGCTGGCGGTCGATGTATTTCTGCCCGCCGCCCAGCTTGTTCTTTTCCTGGATCTCGAGGCACCTCCGTATGGCCTCTTCCATTCGCCTTCCCATTCTTCTTTCCTCCAGATGGGCTTCACGCCGGTTTGACGGACCGTCTCTTCGCCGGGACCCGTTCGCACTTGTTCCGTGACGCCCGCAAGGCCCGGATGATGCGGGGCCGGGTGTCCCGGGGGTCGATGGCGTCGTGCACGGTGTAGTAATGGGTGAACCCTTTTCCCATGGTCATCACGCTGAACTGTTCCTTGAGGATGCCCAGGTAGAAGCTGTACACCGCGTCGTAGTTTCCGTCTTTCCGGGCCTTCTCCAGTTCCTTGTGGAAGACGGCCTGGACGATCGATTCCGGGCCGGTCGGTGCGAACTCGGTCGTGGGCCAGCCGTAAATGAAATCGGGCCCCATCTTGGAGCACCCCATGGTGATGTTCGATCCGCCGTAAGAGCGGCGGAGCACGACGGTCACCTTGGGGTTGGTCAGATGGGAGTAGCCGTGAAGGTTCTTGGCGCCATGACGGATGACGCCCATTCGTTCCCACTTGTCCCCGGGCGGATAGGCCGTGGTGTCCGAGAGGGTGACCAAGGGTATGTTGAAGCAGTCCAGAAACATCATGAACCGGTCGTACTTGTCCGAGGAGTCGGGCTCCATGATGCCGCTCAACTCGTCCGGGTTGCTGGCAGCGATGCCCACCGGCATGCCGTCGAACCGGGCGAACCCCGCCACGAGGTTGGGCGCGAAGTCCTCTTCGATCTCGAAGAACTCGCCGTTGTCCACGATCAGGTGGATCACCTCGTGGATGTCATAGGTGAACTTGGGGTCGTCCGGCATCACGTCGAGCAGGGCCTCTTCCCGGCGGTCCGGATCGTCGGTCGGCTCCACGCTGGGCGGGTCCTCCCAGCAGTTCTGGGGCATGAACGCGAGCAGGCGCTTTGCCAGATCCACCGCCTCCTCATCGCTCTGTGCCAAAAGGTCCGCCTGGCCGCTCTTCCTCATATGGAACTCCGCCCGCCCCGCGTCCTCCGAATCGATCCGTCCCCCCATCCACAGGAAGCCGGTGTTTTCATTCATGATGAGGAAGTCGCAGAGCACCGGGATCTGGGCCAGGGGTCCGGCACAGGGCCCAAGGACCAGGGCGATCCTTGGAATCACCCCGGAATAGAGGCAGTAGGTACGGACCAGCCGCGCCAGGCCGTGGAGGCCCACGAAGCCCCGGGTGAAGCTCAGCCGCGAACCCACCGAGTCGAAGATCCCGATGATGGGGACCTGCTCGCGGCCCGCCATCTCCACCAGTTCGGCGATCTTCCAGACGCCCTGGTCGCCCAGGGCGCCGGACATGACCGTGAAGTCGGTGGCATAGACCATGACCAGCCTGCCGCTTACGGTCGCGGTTCCCATGACCACGCCGTCCGCAGGGCAGGGCTTGGCGAGGGTTCCGAGCGCGGCGCGCATGTCCCGGACCAGGGAGCCCATCTCCTGAAACGACCCCGGGTCGGCCAGACGCTCGATCCTCTCGCGGGCGGTCAGCTTGCCCAGGCCGTGTTGAAGCGCGATGCGCTCCGCCCCTCCCCCTGCAAGGTTCTCCCTGTGGACCGAGGCCAGCCTTTCCAGAAACCCATCCATCCATTTTCCCATGGAATCCGCCTCCTCCGTTCCCATGCAATCCAGGCCCGGCCGTTGGAGATCGCCCGGGGGACAAATCGGCCGCTCATCCATGCATCAACAATGCGCAACGGCGACCAACCGGTGAACGTCGCGTTCCTGGATCAGCAACGACCATGCCAGGAACCGACTTCCTACATCCTCTTGAGTTTATTATTTAAAATACTTGACAGCAATCGTCCCGAGAAGAATACTGCCTCAATACAGGCAGTATTGTCGGTATCGAGGCAGCCCTGTTTCGTCCCTTCCTTGCCCCCAGGGGACCCAGTCGGAGGAGGACAGGATGAACACCGGAATCCCCGAGTTCACCACCACACAGCGGGAATTTCTGGCGGCGCTGGAGGCGTGCAGCGAGCCGGTGCCGCTCGAGGCGGCGAACGCGATGGCGCCACTGCGGCCGGGTCCCCTGGAGGATCTGGTCAAGCAATGCGATCAACTCGGCTGGATCGCAAGAACGGAAGACGGCAGGATCGGACTCACCTCGGACCTTCCCGAGACGCTCCGGTACGACCTCAGGCGCCTGAACACCCCGGCGCGGCTGGCGGCCCGCATCGATCGGATCCGTTCGGCCGCGCTCACAGAATGCCTGAGCAGGCGCGCGATGAGCAAGCTGCTTGCCGATGCGGGCCGGACCAGCGAGGCGGCGGAAATCGAAATCGATCTGGCGCACGAGTTCGTGCGACGGCGTGAACACGAGCTGGCCTACCGGCACCTCAGCCGGGCGGTCGGCATGCTGCACGGTTGCATCATGGGCGGGGGGGATGCGAGCGAGAGGGTGTTCGTGGAGGCGGCCCTGGAACTTTCGAGCGTCTCGTTCGCCGTCGGGCGGGGCATGCAGGTGCTCGCCTCTTACCTGCGAACGGCGGTCAACCTGGCCAAGGCCTCGGGCAACGTCAGGTCCCACGCCCTGGCCTGCCTGCACCTGGGTCGCCTGCTGGCCTATCTCGACCGGCAGGCCGAGGCCCTCGCCATGCTCGTCGAAGGCAAGAAGGAAGTGGAGCGTCTCGGCGATGCGGACATTCTCAAGGCCGCAGCCGAGTTCCTGGGGCTCGCCTTCATGATGCAGGGCCGCTTCACAGAGGCCCTGGTCCATTTTGAAAGGGCCGAAGAACACTTCCGGCAGGAAGGCGACCGCCTGCTGGTCTATCCCATGATCCTCTGGAGCCTGGGTATCACGCTCTTCGCGACCGGCCAGATTCCCCGAGCCCTGGGTTTCTTTCAGGGCTACTGGCGCGCCGCCAGGCAGATGGGGCTGCCCGCGGTCGCCTCGATCGCCCGGTCCATCCTCGGCTTTTCGCTGGCCGTGCTGCGCAAGAGGCGCGAGGCCCTTTTCCATTTGAACGCCTCCCTCGAGGAGGCGCAGGAGCATCGGTACGCCTACTCGCTGTTCATCGCCAGGGCCGGCCTGGCGATCCAGTCCTATTGCGACGGCGATCTGCACCGGTCGTTCGAATTGCTCCGCTCCGCCGTGGGGGAAGGCCACAGGGCGACCTCCGCCCTTGTGTTCCTGAATGCGCACCTCCTCAACCTGCTCGCCGCCTTCCATGAGCACGGCCTTCCGCCGCTCGCGGAAGGCTGGGAGTACGGTGCGCAGTTGGAGATCTGCCTTCGGGAGACCGGTCTTCCCCAGCGGGGGGTGGCACTCCGGGTAAGGGCCGAGGAAAGGCTGCGTTCCGGCAGGCCCGCCTCCCTCGTGATGGAGGACCTGACGGCCAGCCTGGATTGCCTGGAGCGGGCGGGCGCCTCCTTCGCCTTGAACGACACGCTTCTCACCATGGCGCGCCTCAAGCTTCGAGAAGGCGACCGCGACGAGGCAAGGTCGATTCTCCGTAAGGCCTGGCGACAGATACGGGGCATGGGGCTCGATTCGGACTATGTGCCCGAGGACCTCCGATGCATGCTCGAGGATGAGGGCCGGCGGCGCATAGAGAGGGATTCGACCCGGGTTTTGGTGGATTCCTACTTCGACTTTCTCCACGCGCTCGATGCGGCAGCCGATGAAGAGGAGCTGTTTCACCGGGCCGTGCGCCGCCTGAGCCAGATCCTCGGCGCCGAGCGGGGAGCCCTTTTCTGGGGCTCCGCCAAGGCGGGCCTGCAGCTCAGGGCCGGCCACAACTTCACCCGGCGCGAAATGGACTCCGAGGCCTTCAAGCCCAGCCTCAGCCTTGTCCGGCAAGCCCTGGAGCAGAATCGGTACATCCGAACCCGTCCGAGCCCGTCCCACGTCCCTTCCCCGGACGAGGAAATCAAGGGGCTTCTGTGCCTCCCGATCCAGGTCGGACCTGAAGTCCGGGGCGTGCTGTACTATGACAATTCCTACGTAACCATGAATCTCGATTTCCTGCCCCCCCAATGGGCGCCGCTCCTCGTGCGACACACGAACAGCTACATCGCCCACATCCTCGAGCTGATCCGGCTCCGCGAGGAAGCCGGCCGGCTGGCGGCGGACAAGTCGATCCAGATGGAACGTCTCGCGAGCGACCCGATCCTGGCCCAGTCGCCCGTCATGGGCAAGGCCCTCGATCAGGCGGACAAGGCCGCACGATCCGAGGCCACGCTGCTGGTGACGGGCGAAACCGGAACGGGCAAGGAACTGCTGGTCAGGAGGATTCACAGGCAGAGCCTGCGGTCCGCGGGCCCCTTCGTCGTCCTGGACGCCGCCGCCATACCGGTGAGCCTGGTGGAAAGCGAGCTTTTCGGACACGAGAAGGGGGCCTTCACCGGCGCGGACGCCAGGAGGAGGGGGCGCATCGAGCTCGCTCACGGCGGCACGCTCTTCGTGGATGAAATCGGCGAACTTCCGCTCCCGGTGCAGGCAAGGCTTCTCAGGGCTCTCGAAGGCAAGACCTTCTATCGCGTCGGCGGCACGCAGCCCGTGAAGTCGGATTTCAGGCTCGTGGCCGCCACGAACCGGAATCTCTGGGACGAGGTTGCGGCTGGACGCTTCCGGCAGGATCTCTTCTACCGGCTCGACGTGATTCGCATCGTTCTGCCTCCCCTGAGGGATCGAGGGGACGATATCATCCTGCTGGCCCGCAGCTTTTTCCGCCAATGCTGCCAAAAATACCGGCGAAAGGGGCTCGAGCTGACCCGTCGGCACGAGGAACAGCTCGCCGCGTATCCCTGGCCGGGCAACGTAAGGGAACTGAAGAACGTGATCGAGCGGGCCGTCACCCTATCCGGGGGCAACAAGCTCATCCTGGATCTCCCCATCGGCCCGACCTCGCGCGAGGCGCAGACCTTCCCCGACACGCCCACCATGGAGGAACTCCAGCGTCGGTACATCAGGCACGTGCTCGAAAAGACCCGCGGCCGCATCTATGGGCCCAACGGCGCTGCGGCGATTCTCGGAATGAAGCGGTCGACGTTGTACACGAGAATGTACAAGCTCGGAATCCGGAGCTAGAAGGCCACGATCGCCACCCCGGGCGTGTTGTTCTTCCCCTCTTCGTTTTCCGTCCAAACGGAGAGCTCCGCCAATTTTTCTCCGCCTTCCTCCCACTTGCGGACGATCGTGCCCTTGCAGGTGATCTGCTTGTCCGGGAAATCCATGCCCCGGTACTGGCAGGAAATCTTCTTGATCCGGCCGGCATGCCCCAGCCAGTTGGAGACACACTCCCCCAGGGTTGCATACTTGAATCTTCCGTGCACGATGATCGAGCCGATGGCCCGGGACTGGAAGTAGTTGTAATCATGATGCAGCGGGTTGAAATCCCCGGAACCCGCGGCGTACTTCACCAGTTGGGTCACACTCGGTTTCTTCTTCAGTTCCGGTATGCTGTCGCCTTCCCGGATGTTCTCCCATGTAACGGACATATCCGTCCCCCCGGTTCTAATAATAAATTGCCTGTGAGCGCTGGATCGCGACCACCTTGCCGTTCTGGTTGGTGTAGGTAGCCTCCAAGGCCACGATCAACATGATTCCCAGGGCCTTGCTCTCCTTGGTCATCAGGTTCGCGAGCCTGTTGACACAGGTGAGGGTGTCACCGGCGCAGATCGTATCGAAGTATTCGGTCTCCGTCCCTCCGTCCAGCAACCCAGGCAGCCCGTGATCGATCGTCGGGGCCGATCCGGGGGGAAACGGAAGGTTCTCGTCACTCTGACCGGGAATGAAGATCGGTGTGCCCAGGTAGGTGGGAGGGGCGGGAAGGTCGCGGTAACCGGCCTTCTTCGCCGCCTCCAGGTCGAAATATACGGGGTCCGTATACCCCACCCCCCTGGCAAAAGCGCGCACACTGGTTCGGGTTACCTCGTACGTCCATGGCTGGGATGTCCAATTGATCTGCGACCTCATCTTGTCCGTGATTTCAAAATTCTCGGCCATGCGCTTCCTCCTCCGTTACGGTGTCCGGATTCGCGGGGGCACAGGATAGGGGATGGAGGAATCGTGTGTCAAGGGATATCACAAAAACACGTTGACAAACATCCGCGCCCCTGCTTTTCTGGTCCTTCCAGGGGTGCTCTTCCATGGGCCGAGACAAGGGAAAGAAGCGGGCGCAAGGCGTCGCCGGCAGGCGGCCGCCGCAAACCGGGCGAACCTCCTCCCGCGTCTCGCGGATCCTGCTCGGCCTGGCAGCGGCAGTCGCCCTCGCCGGCCTCTACTGGGCGATCTCCCTCAAGGACCCGAACCCCGATGACACCGAGCGGATCGTAGGGGCCGGGTCGACCCGCCGAGCGGAACGGGCGGCCGTCGGGAGCACCGATTTCCAGGCCCTTGTCGGCACGTGGGTCCGGCCCGACGGCGGGTACACCCTTGCCGTTCGGCGCGTGGAGCCGGACGGCAGCGTGGAAGCGGGCTACTTCAACCCCCGGCCGATCCACGTCTCCCGCGCACGTGCCTCCCTGGAGAATGAGAAGATCCGGCTGTTCCTCGAACTGCAGGGGGAAGGGTATCCGGGCTCCACCTATGAATTGATCCACGATCCGGGCCGTGACATTCTCGCGGGCGTCTACTTTCAGGCAGCCATGCAGCAGCGTTTCGACGTAGTCTTTGTCAGGGGCAGGTAACCGGGAGGAGGAAACATGCCGCGAAAGCGCGTTGCGGTGATCGAGGGGGACGACGCATCACCCGAGGCCGTCAGGCCAACGGTCGAATTGCTCGACAATCTGAAGCTCGGCATCGAGTGGGTCTACCCCCCGGTGGGCGTGAAGGGAGAGGCCCTCCACAAATCGATCTTCCCGGCCGAGGCCCGGCGGCTCATCGACGAATCCGATACGACCCTCTTCGGAGCCGCGAGCGGCAAGAGCGCGTTCGCCCTGCTCTACCTCCGCTGGGGCAAGCAGACATACGCCAACGTGAGGCCCACAAAGTGGTTCCCCGGCTGCAGGAGTCCGCTGGCCGATCCGGAGGGTCATGATTTCGTGATCGTGCGCGAGAATCTGGAGGATCTCTACCTGATGGTCGAGGGCGAGCTGGCCTCGCTGTCCCATTCCGGTCTCTCCAGCCCGATCCTGCAGAAGAACGTTGCCGACCTGGGCCCGGGCAGGTACGCTGTCAAGGTGATTACGGAGGCCGGTACCGAGCGGGTGGCGCACTACGCCTTTGAACTGGCCCGGCGCCGCAAGGCAAAGGGCGGAAAGGGCAAGCTTACGGTCGCCTCCAAGTACAACATGCTGCCCCGGAGCGACGGGCTCTTCAAGGAAGTGACCGCCCGGGTCTCCCGGTCCTACCCCGAAATCGAATTCGAGGCCATGATCGTCGACAACTTCGCCCACCAGATGGTCCGCTCCCCGCGGGAACTCGACGTCGTGCTCCTGCCGAACCTTTACGGAGACATCCTGTCCGACGCCGCGGCCGGCCTTGCGGGGGGCCTCGGACTGGCTCCGAGCGGGGCCTACGGGGACGCGTATGCCTATTTCGAACCCGTCCACGGCACGGCCCCGGACATCGCCGGCCGAAACGTGATCAACCCCACGGCAACCCTGCTTTCCGCCGCCATGATGCTCGACTACCTCGGTTTCGGGAGGGAGGCGGAACGAATCGAGCGGGCCGTGGCCGCGGTCTACCGGGAAAGCCGCTTCTTGACCCCCGACCAGGGGGGGCGGGCCGGCACGATCGAGTTCGTGAAGGCCGTGGAGGGAAAGCTGTAAGCAGGCCCGAAGCCGCCCGGCAGATCGGAGGACAGGGACCGTGACAACGTGCGACGATCTTCGTGAATTCATGGACATGCTGGAGCAGAAGCAACAGCTGGTCCGGGTCACCCGGGAGGTGGACCCCATTTTGGAGATCAATGCGATCGTCGACCGGCTGGCCCGCAGGCAGGGGCCCGCCGTCCTTTTCGAGAATGTGAAAGGCTCCGACCTGCCCGTGCTGGGCAATCTGTTCGGCAGCCACCAGCGTGTGGCCTGGACCCTCGGGGCCGAGGACTTCTACGCCCACGTGCAGCACAGGATCGCCGAGGCGCTCTCGCCGCCTGCGGGAGGACAGGCGACGGATGTTGCAGGCGCTGTGAGACGCTCGTTCATGTACGCACCGGTGGCCGAGCAACTCCTTCCGTTCGCCCATCTCCTCAGAAATCTGCCGGAGGAGGTGAACGAGGCGCCATGCAAAGAAGTCGTCTATGAAGGAAGCGATATCGATCTCAACCGGTTCCCTCTCACGAAACTCTGGCCTGAGGACGGGGACAAGTTCATCACCATGCCCATGGTGATCACCCGGGACCCGGAAACCGGGGAGATCAACGCGGGGACGTACCGGATGATGTATCTGGACCGGAACCGGACCTGCATGCACTGGCTGCCGAAGAAGCACGGCAACATTCACTGTCGGAAGGCCGAGAAGATGGGAAAGGACCTGCCGGTGGTGGTGGCCGTGGGGTGCGACCCTGCCTTTCAGCTCTCCGGGTGTTATCCGCTCCACTATCCCATGGACGAATTCATGGTGACGGGCATGCTCAAGGGACGCGGGGTGAAGGTAGTCAAGGCGGACCTTTCGGACCTTCCGGTGCCGGCCGGGTCGGAAGTCGTCCTGGAAGGGGTCATTCCAGCCGGGCTCCGGGCGACCGAGGGGCCTTTCGGGGAATTCCACGGATACTATTCCCCGCCCAAAGAGACGCACGTATTCGAGATCCGGCGGATCACGACCCGGCGGGAACCGATCTGGCACATGGCCACGACCGGCCGGCCCTTCACCGAGATCCATTACATGTCCAAGGCCACGGAGAAGATGGGCAAGGCCCGCATGATGCTGGGAGCATCGGAGATCGTGGACCTGAACATGGCCAAGGAAGGGGCCTCTCTCTACCTGATGATCGTCTCCATCCGCAAGGACAGGCCCCACCAGGCAAGGGAAATCATCGAGAATCTGTGGCAGCAGGAGGGGCAGGCCGAGTTCGTCACCAACGTGATCGTGGTGGACCACGACATCGACGTAAACAACCTTTCCGAGGTGATGTGGGCCTTTTGCATGAACGTGAGGGCCGATCAGGACCTGATGATATCGGACCGACGGGAGCAGGACCTCGAGCATCCCGGGCTTTCCCCGCGCGGCGAGGGGGCCCGCCTCGGCATCGACGCCACGCGCAAGCGGAAAGAGGAGAACTACTCCCGGGAGAGGCCAAACCTCGTCACCATGGACGAAAAGGTCATGGAGAAGGTGCTCGCAAACTGGGAGAGCGACGGACTGAACCGGTAGGAGGTGCAGCATGGAAAATGAAGCATACGAAGAACTGGCGGACTGGCTGGCAAGCACCTTTCGAGGACTCCCCGGGATCAAGAAGCCGGAATTCATGGACCTGATCCGTTTTCTCTACACCCCGGAAGAGGCCCGGCTGGCCCTGGAGATCGGGCCGGAGGGCGGAACGCTGGAAGCGCTGGCCGCCAAGACCGGGAGGAACCCGGCCGCCCTGAAACCGATGATTGCGAGCATGGAAAGAAAGGGCACGATCTACACACAGCCTGGCTCCGACAACCCGACCTATCGCCCCCTGGGCCTCGAGGTGCCCGGACTCGCAGAGACATCCGCCTGGGGAGACGTGAGCACCCCCTTCAAAAAGGAACTCATGAGGCTCTGGGACAGGTTCAGGCCCGTATACATCAACGAGGCCATCGCGGAACTGGGGCAGCACACGAGGGCGTGGTGCATGGTCAGCGCCCTGCCGCCGGACGCCACACCGGACGATAATCTCTACGAACAGATCAAGAGGACGGCCGACGCCATAGCTGTCACCGGCTGTCCCTGCCGCTTGATCGAGCAGCAAGGGGACCACGGGGAGGCCTGCGACTGCATCAACGACTGCTGCATGTCTTTCGGGGAAATGGCCCGCTGGGCCGTCGAACAGAAGCATGCACGTCCAATCACGTACGACGAAGCGGTCGCGATCCTGGAGGCGTGCGCCGAAAAGGGCCAGGTTCACTCGGGCCTGCCCGGCGCCATTGTCTGCAACTGCTGCAAACACGCCTGCGTCAACCTGTACGCCATGAAGATGGGAAAGACCCACGCCTACTGCCCGAATCACTTTCTCTCCGTCGTGGACCCGGATCTCTGCACCACCTGCGGCACCTGTGTCGAACGGTGTCCGGTGGGCGCCGTGGAGCTGGACGGAACCGCCGTGGTGGACAACGGCAAATGTATCGGTTGCGGGGCGTGCGCCGTCGGATGTGAAGAGCAGGCCATCCGGATGGTTCGGCGCTCCGCCGAGGAGATCGCGAGGCTGGATGCGGAATTCATGGGGATCTTCGGCCAGGTGATTGCCAGGACCAAACCGGACCCGATCGTGATGAAGCTCCTCGGCGGCTGAGTGCATCTTTGCGCAAATGCGGATGAGCGAACGCATGGAACGCGGCCCCTGCGCTCACCAGGCTTTCCGCTCAGGGAGGCGTGGATGAAGATCGTCGAGTTCGTGGCCGAGGTGGACCCGGAGAAATGCTCAGGGGACAGACGATGTGAGAGACTCTGTCCCGGCGGGGCCATCCAGATTATCGACAAGCTTGCGATCGTCGAGGCGGATCGCTGTGTGGCTTGCGGCAAATGCCATGAGGTGTGCCGCGAAGACGCCGTGGCGTTGGTTCGGCGCAAAGAGCCGCTGACCATCCGATTCGATGTCCGGTCCGTGGACCTGGGAGAGGTGCAGTCCCTTTGCGCACGGGCGGGATTCCTCCCGGATCTTCCCCTCTGCGCCTGCACCGGAACCACCGTGGGCGAGATCGCGGCCTCGATCCTCGGCGGGGCCAGGTCCCCGGAGGAGGTCGTGGTCAGGACCGGCGCCGGGTCCGGATGCGGGATCTACTGCATGGCCGTGATCTTCAAGCTGTTCGCCTGTGCGGGGATTCGACTGCCCAAAGATCCCCGCTGGAACCCGGTGCCGCTCGCCTCCCGCGACATACAGGAGGAGGTCGCCGGGAGGCATCCCGAATATCATTTCGACAGTCTCACGTAGCCGAACCCGAGGAGAGAGCCATGCAACGCCCGGCCGCGCCACCGCCGGAGGTCATGCCGTCCAGGTACGGGCCCGTCCCACGGGCGGTCCGGCCCGCCCACCTTCCCGGCATGGTGTCGGTCGGTGTGACCGAACTCTTCCCCGAGATACGAAGGGGGCACCGCCAGGGGGAAGGCGTGGAGGAGACCGGTTGCGCGACCCGCAAGGCTCTCGCCTCCGTGAACATGGAGAAGATCCGGCCGCAGGACACGGTCAATATCCTCTGCTCGGAGCACGGCTTCTACATCCTGGAAGGCCTTCACTACCGCGAGATGCTGAAGGTTCTGGGCGATGCGGTCCGCGAGAAGACCGGCTGCCGCAACATCCGTTACCGGGTGGCCTCCGGGGTCGGCCTCCGCGAGGCGGATGAGGTCGTCGAATATTTCGGCCTCAAGACGCACCTGAACGGAAAGGTGACGACCACCCACCCCTTCGACAGGCCGGTCCCGATCGAAACCGAGATCGGAACACTTTACGGGCTCGCCAAGATCTACGACGGGGACCGGATCATCCACGCCCCGCATGACGAGCCCAGGGACCTGTATTTCCATCGCATGATGAACCGGTGTCTCAAGGCCTTCGCCATGAATTACGCCCGGTACGAGACCCGCGCCGCCTATCACGGCACCTTTGCGAACCGAGCCGCCAACTTCCTGCAGAAGGCGATCTTCGATTCGCCTTTCGTCCAGGAGAAGTTTGCCTTTGCCTGCATCCTGAGGAGCACGCCGGACGGCATCACCGGCACCGATGCGGACAACGACCTGTACCGGCTGGACAGGAGGATATCCGGAGACCTCTTGCGCGACTACGGCAAGGTCCTGCGCCTTGTCGCTGAAATCCCGGAGTGCGTCGCCGTCTGGGATGGGGGCAGGTGGGGGTATTACCTCCACGCGGGCGGCATCGCCTTCGGCTGCCTGGAGAACGGAAAATACGACGCCTTCGATCTGACCGTTCCGTCGGCCTTCGGCCTTCACGACATGGTGCAGAGTTACTTCACCGGAGAAAGGAAGGCCTTTGACCGGATCATGAACGTGAACCCCGCCATCCGGGCGCTGGTCATCAACCAGGCCTGGCCCGGCCTTCCGATCTCGGATGTCCCCCGCCACGTGCCGACCATCGTAGTGGGCCGGGACCAGGCGGAGATGCTCCGCCGGGACTCCGCGAACCCGGACTTCATGAAGCACGCGGTCACGGCCGACTCCCTGGAGACCGCCCTCGAGTTCGCCCGCAGGGTTTCGGGCACGGACAAGGTGATCGTTTTTGACGGCAGCTTCGGAAACATCACGGCAAGCCCCTCCATGGCCGAAGACCTGCTCGCGAGGGCGCCCGCGGTGAGCAGGAGGGTGGAGGAGGAACTTCTGCCCATCTGGCTCAAGCAGAGGGGCATCGACCCGGAAGAGGAATTACCTTCCTATCATGAAAAGAACCATAGCTGCCCCGACGCATGAATCCGATATCCGGGACGAGATATTTCGCCGTGTGGCCGGTTGTAGGGTCACCTGTGTCATCCTGGCCGACGACGAGGGCATCGTTGCGGAGACGGACCAGGCCGCCCACGAATCCAAGCGGATGGGCCTGCATCTCAAGAATATCCTGAAGGAGGGGACGCAGGTTCGCCCGGGCGACGAGATCGCGCGCTTCCGGGGAAGCCCCAGGCAGATCGCGGAGGCAGAGGACGTGCTGATCGGCCTGATGGCAAAGCCCTCCGGCATCGCCACGGCGGCCAGATCCTTCGTCACAAGGGCGGGGGGGAGGCCGGAAATCGTCTGCGGCGCATGGAAGAAGATGCACCCGGCCGAGAAGCAATCCATACGCAGGGCCGTGGTGGTGGGCGGGGCCTATTACCGGATCAGCCGGGATCCATTTGTCTATTTGGACAAGAACTACATCCGGATACTCGGCGGAGTCCGCAAGGCCCTGGAGGCGGTCAGGAGCATGGCGGATCGGAAGAAGGTCGTGCAGATCAAGGGAAGGGACGGCAGCATACTTGAGGAGGCCCTCGAGGCCGTACAGTCGGGCGCCCAGATCCTTCACATCGACACGGGAGACAGGAACGACATAGACCTTGTTGCAGGGGAGTTGACCCTCCGCGGGTTACGGAACCGGGTCCGGGTCGCCTTCAGCGGCAGCATCCGGCTGCAAGATGTGGCCGAGTTGAAACGCAGGGACGTGGACATCCTCGACATAGGTCGACAGATCGTTGATGCGCCCCTCCTTGACATGCGCCTGGAGGTGATCGAGTCAACCGCCGACTGAGAGAGATTTGAACGGTCCGCGGCACCCCCGTTTCACGAGAAAGAAAGGTTCACCGATGAAGGGAACGAAGAACCGACAGCTTGTTCTGAAGGAGATCCCAAAAGGAAGCCTCACCTCGGATCATTTTCAACTCCTGGAAGGCGACGTGCCGAGGCCGGGCAAGGGCGAAGTCTTGGTCAAGGTACGCTACATCTCCATCGACGCGGCCAACCGCGCCTGGATGCAGGGCACGACGTACCGCAGCGCCGTCAGGGCGGGTGACGTCATGGCCGGCTATTCGCTCGGCGAGGTCGTGGAATCGGGGGCCGACACGTTCAAGCCCGGCGACCTCGTCTTCGGCGACTGCGGCTGGCAGGAATATGCCGTCCGCCCCGCCGGGGAACTCAACCGGCTCCCGGTCCTGGAGCCGCTCACACACCTGCTCAGCATTTACGGCGTCACGGGCCTGACCGCCTACTTCGGCCTCACGAAGATCGGTCTGCCCAAGGCCGGGGAGACCCTCGTCGTCTCGGCCGCGGCCGGCGCCGTCGGCTCGGTGGCGGGCCAGATCGGCAAGATCAAGGGATGCCGTGTCGTGGGCATCGCCGGGTCGGACGAAAAATGCGCATGGATCACCGACGAGCTCGGGTTCGACGCGGCGATCAACTACAAGACCGAGAACGTGCACGCGGCGCTGCAGAAGGCATGCCCCGACAAGATCGATATCTATTTCGACAACGTGGGCGGGGAGATCCTGGAGGCGGCCCTGTTTCAGATGAACACGCTGGGCCGGATCATCTGCTGCGGCATGATCTCCGGCTACGACGGCGCCCTCCCCGCAACGGGCCCCCGCGGCATCCCGGGCCTGCTGGTGGTCAACCGCCTTACCATGCGCGGCTTTATCGTGACCGACTTCCTGAACGAATTCACGCTCGCCTTCAAGGACCTCGCCGAATGGGTCGCCGCAGGCAGGATCCAGGTCCGGGAAGACATCGTCGAAGGCCTGGAGAACGCTCCACGGGCGCTGATCGGGCTGCTTCATGGAGACAATTTCGGGAAGCGGATGGTCAAGGTCTCCTGAGTTCGCGCAGTCCGCCCGGACGACAACGGAAAAGAGACGAGGCATGCACGGGCCGCATTCGAACCTGCTGGAAAAGACCGAATTGTGGATCCGCCCGATTTGGCTCGAGAATGCCAACCTCAATGACATCGCACGAACCGTGGCCGACACCCTGGGCATGGAGCCGGGCGATGTACTCGTCACGGACGTCCAGGACGGCCATTTGACCCTCGACATCCTCAGGCAGACCGTAGATCCCCGGCTCCTGGTGGGAAAAGAAGACGAGCTCCTCAAGAGGTTGGCCGCCCTGCCGGGCGTTCGCCTCGACGAACGGACATCGATTCACTCAAACGGCATGCTGGGCTGGATCGCCTTTGACCGAGAAGAGTCCGAGGAGGCCCTGGCGCGCTCGGAGAAGATGGTCGAGGAAATCCGCCTGAATCTCTCCAGGAGGGCCGTCGTGTTCTCCACGGGTCAGGAGGTCGAGACCGGCCAGATCCGGGACACGAACACTCCCTGCATTGCAGAGATCCTGGAAGCGGAGGGGTATGTCGTCAAGCGGGGTCCGACCCTCAGGGACGACCGGCTCCTGATTGCGGGCACCTTCCGGCAGGCCGCGCTCGACGACGCTTATGCGCTGATCGTCACCACGGGCGGTGTGGGCGCGGAGAACAAGGACCATACGGTCGAGGCCGTCCTCGCCGTCGATCCGGAAGCCGCCGTCCCCTATCTCTGCCGATTCGAGAAAGGCGCCGGAAGGCATGCCAAAGACGGGGTCAGGATCGCAGTCGGCCGGGTGGGCGACTCCCTGATCGTGGCCCTCCCCGGGCCGAACGACGAGGTCCGGTTGAGCATGGACGTTCTCGTCAGGGAACTCAGATCACGACCGGACAAGCACGCCCTCGCGGAGGCGATCGCCGCCCGCCTGCGCGAGAAGCTCCGCGAGAAAATGAACCCGCGCCCCCACGGCCATGATCCCATCCCCACTTCGAATCGACAGCAGCCCCAACGGCGCGGAGGGGGCCTTTCACCGGATCCGGCCGCGTGAGCGGAGGTGGGCGACGGCCGGCCCCAGGACTACGGGAAGGGACACGACGATCCCGGGTGTGCGACGCCCGTCCGCCAGGACGGACCCTGCGGCAAGCATCGCTCCTGCGAGCCGGGCGCCTTCAGAAGCGGAATCCGAAATGGATACAGCCGGCGTGGTTGTGCATGGCGTCGAGCTTCATGACCCCCTCCGGGTCGGAGTATTTCCAGGCAGGAGCATCCGCCACGCTGTAGCGGTAGGACAAACCCAGGCCAAGCGCTCCGCTGAAATCGTAACGGAGCCCGGCCGTGCCCTGGTAGGCGAACGTAAAACAGTCCGATGAATCCGATATTCTCGTTCCCCCGATCCACACGTCGTCCGCGTCCAGGTAAGCGAAGAAACTCCCCACGCCCGCGCTCAGGAAGGGGACCAGCCGGGTCTTGTTGAAGAGCTGCAAGACCAGGTTCGCCATGAGCGGCACCTGATACATCCTTGCCTCGCTTCGCGCGGCCCCCTCGATGGACTTCAGCGTGTTGTACTGAAAACCGGCCTCCAGCTCGCCGGACAGAACCTTCGTGAACCGGTAACCCACCCCGAGCCCCACCCGAAAACCCGGGTCGAATGCAACCTTGGCGCCGGCAACCGCCTCATCGAAGAAACTGGTCAACTCGGCGTCCTGGATATAGGCCACACCCGCATCATACCAACCGTAGTACGGGCTGCCCTGTCCCAGCTCCAGGGCCGATGCCGCCATCACGCGGACACTGGCCAGGGCAAGCAGTGCGAGCAAGAGAGACTTGTTCTTCATAGAATGTACACGCGAGCCTTGCACCGATTCCCAAAGCATTCCACCGAATGGCTGGCGCACTTGCGCTTCGCCCCTTGCCCGGGGCATCCTGAAGGGCGGCAGGCGCCCTCGGAGCAAAGGAAACTAACACGTAACGTATTTCTGTGTCAAAGAACAGAACCGCGCAAGATACGGAAGCCGCTTTTTCCCGGGCCTTCCCCAGGTTCCGAACGGACCCGATCCTGCGATCTCTCCGTCCGGGCCCAGGCGGCTGAGGCCCTGCCCCTCCTCCTCGAGCGCCCGGGCAAGCCCTGAGACCCGGGGAGGGACAGGAGAAGGAATTGATTTCCCGTTTGCCGGTAGCCTGTCCTCTTGGTCTTTGCTGATGACCGGAATAGAATGCCTTGCGGGTAATCGACGTCAAGACGGAGGAAAGGAGAGCCGATGGAGTATCAGCACATTCTCTATGAGCCCGGCAAAGTCGCCCGCATCATCTTCAACCGGCCCAAGCAACTCAATGCCCAGGGTTATCTTCTGCTCGAGGAGGTCGACCGCGCCTTTCAGGCCGCCATGGCGGACAGCGCCTGCGGCGCGATCGTGCTGTCGGGCAGCGGCCGGGCCTTTTCGGCCGGGCATGATTTGGGCACCCAGGAGGAGATCGAGTATTGCAGGGAGCGCGGCCTTGCCGAACCGCATTCCCTGGACTTCCGCAGGAAGGTTTCGGACATGTACGAGTTCTACGTAAAAAAGACCCTGGCATGGCGCAACTGCCCCAAGCCCACCATCGCCATGGTGCACGGATACTGCATCTACGGCGGCTGGATGCTGGCGGCGGCCATGGATGTGCTCTTCGCGGCCGAGGACGCACTGTTCCTGCCCGGCATGGTCGAATACTTTTCCGCGCCCTGGGACCTCGGCCCCAAAAAGGCCAAGGAGATCCTCCTGGAGCACCGCTTCATGCCCGCGCCCGAGGCCCTGGCCTGCGGGTTCGTCAACCGGATCTTTCCCGCCGAACGATTAGAAGAGGAGACCCTTGCCTATGCCGGGCGCGTCGCGGACAACTACCTTTTGGCCCCCGCATGGACCGGCACCATCAAGGCAGCCGTCAACCACATGCAGGATGCCATGGGATTCACCTCCGAGATCGAAGCCGCCTACACCAGCTTCTGTCTGATGCTCGGCCTGGGCGCCCACTCGGATGCCACCCCCGAGCAGGGCGGCTTCGCGCGCACGCAGATTGCGCGCAAGAACCTCGAGAGTTCCAGGCCCTGGCTGGCCCGCAAGGGGCTCTGTTGAGCGGACGGCACCGCCTACGCCCCGCCCTTGCCCGCCCCTCTGCAGGACGGCGGAGGTAACGCCCTGACTACCTCGGAATACCCCCTGCGCGGGATGACCTGAAGGCTCACGCTCCTGAAGCGGTAGGTGCCGGGCGGAACGGGCTGACGGGTGACGAAGAAGCGCAGGGCCGGTTCCCTGGGCCGGGCCACGTTCCGGTAACGGACGAGTTCCCGGATCTCCCCCTGTTCGAAATCAGGGGAAAGGAAGATCCAGGAGACTCCCTGCTCTCTCAGGAATCTGTAGGCAAACCGGTTGGCGCAATACAGGTAAGCGCCGGAGGCGATGCGATCCCCGGCGACCCGGGGCTGCAGAAAATCGACCCAGCCCAGGGAGTGAGCCACAAAAACCAGGCGAGGGTCCCGGAGGCTTTCCTTCAGATCTTCGAGAAAAGCCTCCAGGGCCGCCTCGCTCACGAACAGGGGAAGCTCGACCCACACATGCCCGGCCGGGTCCGAGGCGCAGCGTCTCCCTGCCGACTCCTCATAGGGAATCAGGTCCGCAATACGCGGTGCCCCCTCCCCCATCCATTCTCCCTGGATGGCCTCGTATTCCCGCAAGATCGCTTCCCGCCTGGAACGGTTCCGTTCCCTCAAGTCAGCATCGTGGAAGCCTTCCAGCCCCAGGTAAAACTCCCTGCGAATCCTGTTCAGCTCGCGCACCGGCAGGGACATCGGTTCCGCGAGCTTCACCGAGACCGCCTCCACCCGAAACGGGCTCCGGTCCACCTTGGCAAAGCAATCCCGGATCCGCTCCTCGCACAGAGGCCGGCGGGCGGCCCCGGTTTCCACCGGGAACGAAGCACGGTACGGAAGGCGCCCCCACAGGAGGCCCTCCACGATCAGCCTGTTCCCGAAACGCTCGATCGAAACAGAGACCGGGCAGGTCTTCGGCCGGCCTTGGCGGATCTTCAGGGATCGGGAGCGCGGGGCCTGGCTGGTGCCCACGCGGTAGACCGTCCATGCGCCCGTCATGCCCGTCCGCCCTCGCAGCGGCACCTCACACCGACCCGGCCGAAAATCGAGCAGGGTGAAATCATGCACATTCACGCCGTCCTCCCGCAGGATCCGCAGGCGGTCCCCGCGAAAGACGGGCTTGCGGAAGACGACCGTCGCAAGCCCTCCGGAAACTCGCTTCACCCGTCCCACGGGCTCTCCGATCCAGGGCTCCGCGTTCGAGCAGACCATGGCCCCGTAAGGCAGGGCCTTGAAGTAGCCGGAGGTCGTCCGCCGGCTGAAGCGCCAGCGGGCGGGCGCCGGCAGGGGCTGTTCGGACGCAAACGCATCCAGGCACTCGCGGTAGTAGGCGACCGTCTCATGCACGTAATCCGTGTTCCGGAGCCTCCCCTCGATCTTCAGGCTGTCGATCCGGGTGCGGAGAAGCGCCTCCAGAAAGGTCCTTCCCTCCAAGTCCCTCATGGCGAAAGGGTACCGGGAGAGGCCTCCCTCAAAGGCGAACCGGCACGGCTGTTTGCACCTCCCCCGGTTGCCGGACTCGCCGAAAACGAAGGAGGAGGCCAGGCAGAGGCCGGAGAAGGAGAAACACAGGGCGCCGTGAACAAAAACCTCCAGTTCCACCGACGTCTTGCCCCGGATCGCCCGGATCTCCTCGAGCCTGAGCTCGCGTGGAAGAATCACCCGGCTGATTCCCTTCCCTGCAAAGGCCTCGATATGGAGGGAATTGTGGAGAAACATCTGGGTGGAGGCGTGCACCCGCAGGCCCGGAAAGAACCTCTTCAAGAGGTAGAGGACCCCCAGGTCCTGGATGATGACCCCGTCCACCGCGCACGCCTCGGCGCGCTCGAGGATCTCGATAAACTCCTTCAGTTCCCCGTCCTGCATGAGGATGTTCAGGGCGAGGTAGACCTTCCTGGCGTTTTCGTGGGCCACCCCGACGATGCGCTCCAAGTCCTCAAGCTGGAAGTTTTGCGCGCGGGCCCTGGCATTGAGCCTGCCCACGCCGAGGTAGAACGCATCCGCCCCTGCCTTGAGGCCGGCGAGAAAGGCGGCCGGGGACCCCGCCGGCGCAACCAGCTCGGGGATCTTCTCTCTCTGCGGGGCGATCTTGCCCTGCTTCAACTTTTCGTTCCTTCCAGCAGGAGAAAAGGCGGCAGGAAGGCCGCATACTCGTAATGTTCCGGGCAGGGCCCGTCCAGCTTGAGAACCGGTTCCCAGAGGCCCGAAAGGAGGAAGCCGTTCCTCCTGAGGAGAGACACATAGAAGGAAATCGGGCGATGGAAGTGCACGATCTGTGCGTCGCTGCCGGAGACGGTCTTCAGGTATTCCCCGCGGGCGGTGTACGGGGCCTCGAGTTCGAAGGACACGGTGCGCTGATTCTTCCGGATCGATCTGCGCGCCTGCCACTGCGACGCATTCATGCAGAAGCAAGGGTGAAGCAGGGTGAGAACGAACCTGCCGCCCTTCCGCAGCACCCGGTATGCCTCGGAGACGGTGGTCTCGACCTTCGGCATGTCCTTGAGCACCATGTTGGCAACCACGAGATGAAACACGGACGGGTACGGAAACGGACGGGAGGCATCCGCGACGGTGTACCGGATTCCAAGCCTCCTCTTCTTTTCTTCCCGGCGGGCATGGGAGATCAGCACCTCCATCCAGTCAAAGGCCCACACCCGGGCGCCCCTCCGAGCCATGCGCCGCGCCAGGTACCCTTCCCCGCAGCCCACGTCCAGGACCCTGCGCCCCTCGAGAGGGCTCAAGACCCGCATCAGATGAGGCGTAAGGAGCTTGCTGCGAAGGTAATCCCCCTTTTCCTTCCGCAGCACGGCGTCGAGGTACTCGGGTGCAAGCTTGACCCATCTCCGTTTCGTCTTCATCACTCATCCCCGCATGGTCAGGATGTTTTCCGCGGCGCGGCGTTTCCTTGCTCCCCTGCGGCGGAGGGAAATGTTCTTACAGCGCCCCTTCCTTCTCGAGGGCCTTCTGAACGGCGGAGGCCAGCAGCATCTGAACGAAGAGGTCGCTGGTCGCAAACTCGCGCCGCTTCGTCCAGTTCTCCAGAGCCCTCCAGATCGACCGCTCCAACGTTCGGGCACCCTCTCCTTCCATCTCTTCCACCCGACGGTGAAGCTCGATCAGAAGCTCGAGAAGCTCGCAGTTCCCTTTGTCCAGGGCAGAGACCCGGTAGTCCGTTTCCTCTCCTTTCGCAGCAGCCTGGGCGAGCCGTGCCCGCAGATCTCCTTCCGGCACCAGGGAGAGGGAGTCGGCGAAGAGCCCCCGCAATTCGCGGTTCTCTTCCACCCTCCGCGCAACGGCCCGCTCCATCTCCTCGGAAACCACCCCCATGAGGAGCGCGAACAGGCCGAGCTCCGCCTGTGCCTTCTCGGCCGTCATGACGGGCACGTACTCCGTGATCAGGGCATTGGCCACCGTCTGCAGAATAAGCTCGCCGCTCGGTTTCATCGGATCTCCCTCATCTGGTCCAGGATGATGCGCCGCTGAAGATCCGTGGCCCAGATCCCGCCGTAGCCCACGATCGGGTCCGTGTTCTCCAGATTCGCATACACCTTGTTCATGGAAACCCAGATCGCGATCGCCTTCACACTTGTAAAAAGCTCCCACCAGAAGAGCGCGCCCCGGTCCGCCCGGAATCCGCTCGCCTCTTCCCAGATCCGGACGGCCCGCCCGCGGGGTATCATGAAGCCGGCCCGTTCCGGCTCGGACCAGCTCCACAGCCGGTTCAGCGACCAGGCCAGGTCCTCCAGGGGATCCCCCAGGTGCATCATCTCCCAATCCAGGATGCCGCGGATCTCGCCCTTCCGGTTGAACAGGAAGTTGCCGGCCCGCATGTCGCCGTGCACGATTACAGTCTTCTGCGCAGGCGGCGGGGGGTTGCGGCGAAGCCATCGAATCGCGGCACGGAATACCGGATGGGGCTCGAGCTCGTTCTTGTCCGCCTCGGCCTCCCAGTAGTCGAGCTCCCGCCTCCAGCACCCCTCCGGGGAGACCGGCTCCAGCTTCCCCTCGAGGCCGACCGCCGCAGGGTCGGTGACGGCGATGGTCGCCATGATGCGGTAGAAGCGATCCCCCACCTTCTCGCGGACCTCCTGAAAGGGAGGGACGGTGAACAACATGTGCTTGTCCTCGCATCCGACGATCTCCTCCATCACATAGAAGGGCGTACCCAGCCACTCGGGGTCCTTTTCGATCCACAGGACCCTGGGCACCGGCACATCGGTCCCATGGAATGCCTGATAGGCCGCGAATTCCGTATCGACGCTGGTCCGGATGATGCCGGATTCGAACTCCCGGCGAACGATCACCCTCCGGGAAACCGCTTCGCCCTGCCTCACGTAACGCAATTCCAGGCTGTACGTCTGGCGGGAGGCGCCTCCGAAGATCGGGTTGACGAGCCCGATCTCGACGCCGCTCGCCTCCGGCATCCTTCGGGCCGCATAGGCCTTGCATCTCTCGACCAGATCCCCTTCCGTCATCTGTCCTCTCCGGCATGCGGGACTTGACCCTGTTTTCTCCGCCGACTATGGTCTCCGTATTCGGCGGACGAGCCTAACCTATAGCATCTGCAGGGAGAAGAGCAAGATATGTCGGAAACAGGCAAAGGCGGTTTTCACATGAGCCCGGAGGCGTTCCGGCGGCACGGTCGGGCGGTCGTGGATTGGATCGCCGACTACTACGAGCGGATCGAGACTTTCCCGGTCCTTTCTCAGGCCCGGCCCGGGGAGATACGCGCATCCCTCCCCGACCAACCCCCGGCGCGAGGCGAGGCCTTCGAGACCATTCTGGCGGACATGGAAAGGTGCATCCTCCCCGGGATCACGCACTGGCAGTCCCCGAACTTTTTTGCCTTCTTTCCCGCGAACAGCTCCGGCCCCGCAGTCCTCGGAGAGCTCCTTTCCGCAGGGCTCGCCGTGCAAGGAATGCTCTGGGCCACCAGCCCGGCCTGCACGGAACTGGAGACGCACGTGCTCGACTGGCTCGTGGACATGCTCGCTCTGCCCGGCAGGTTCAAGTCGAGCGGCTCCGGCGGCGGGGTCCTCCAGGACTCTGCCTCGAGCGCATCCCTCTGCGCACTGCTGGCGGCCCGGGAACGGGCGACCGGATACCGAACCAACGAAACAGGCCTGCAGGGCCGTCTCGTCGCCTATGCCTCGAGCCAGGCGCACTCATCGGTCGAGAAGGCCGTGAAGATCGCAGGGCTCGGCCGCGAGAACCTGCGCCTGATCGAGGTCGACGGCCGCTTCGCCATGCGGCCCGACTCCCTGGCGGACCGCATCGACGAGGACCGCAGGGCAGGCAGGATCCCGTGCTTCGTCTGCGCCACCGTGGGGACGACCTCGTCCAACGCCGTCGATCCGCTGCCCGCCATCGGCCCCATCTGCCGGGACCGCGGCCTCTGGCTTCATGTGGACGCGGCCATGTCCGGGACGGCCGCCGTGTGCCCGGAGTTCCGTCACATCCACGCGGGTCTCGAATTCGCAGACAGCTACTGCTTCAACCCGCACAAGTGGATGTTCACGAACTTCGACTGCGACTGCTTCTACGTAGCCGACCGTGCGGCCCTGATCCGCACGCTGAGCATCCTGCCCGAATACCTGCGCAACCAGGCCACCGAGTCCGGGACGGTGATCGATTACCGGGACTGGGGAATCCCGCTGGGAAGGCGCTTCCGTTCGCTCAAGCTCTGGTTTGTCATTCGCCACTACGGCGTCGAGGGCCTCCGGCATCATGTCCGGGAGCACGTCAGACTGGCGCAGACCTTCGCGCGATGGGTCGAGGAATCGCCTCGCTTCGAGCTCGCCGTTCCTGCCCCGCTGAACCTGGTCTGTTTCCGCCACCTGGGCGGGGACGCGGTCAACGAACGGCTCCTCGAGCGGCTGAACCGGAGCGCAAGGCTCTATCTGACGCACACAAAGCTCAATGACAGGTACACGCTGCGGCTCTGCGTCGGGCAGACCAACACAGAAGAGCGCCACGTCTTGCAGGCCTGGAGGCTCATTCAGGAGACGGCCGAGGCGCTTGAGGAGGAGCAGGGGCGACAGGCTCCCTCGTCGGCATGACACATCACCCCGGCCCCGGATCCCCCTGCCCCTACCCTTCCGACCCTTGAAACCTTTTTCACTTCCCCTGGACTCGCAGCACCTTCTTGTCGATCTTGCCGACCCCGGTCAAGGGCATCTCACCGATGATCTCGATCACCTTGGGGACCTCGTAGGGGGCGCAATTCTCCTTGGCGTACCGGATGATGTCCTCCTTCAGGGCGCTCTCGTTCCCGTCATAGTTGAAGTTCGGGTCGAGCTGCACGAACGCCTTGACGATCTCCGAGCCGGGCCGCTGGGGGTTCTGCAGGCCCACCAGGGCGATCATGCCCACGGCCGGGTGCCCAGCGATCACGTCTTCCACCTTGCTCGAGAAGACCTTGTACCCTCCGACGATGATCATGTCCTTGGTACGGTCAACGAGCTTCATGTAGCCGTCTTCGTCCATGATCGCCACATCGCCCGTGTGCATGTAACCGTCGACGTCGATCGCCTTGGCCGTCTCTGCGGGCTTGTTGTAATAGCCCTGCATGACCAGAGGGCCTCGGATGCAGATCTCCCCCGCCTGCCCCAGGGGAACCTCCTGGCCCGTCCCCGGGTCCACGAGCTTCGCCTCGACATTGAGGAAGGGCACCCCGATCGTCCCCAGCTTTCGTTTTCCCTTCATCGGGTTCATGGTCGAAACGGGCGAGGTTTCGGTCATGCCGTAGAGCTCGAGCAGCTTTCCCTTGCCGACGATACTCTCGAACTCCTCCTGCGACTCCTTGGGGAACGGAGAGGCGGCGCAGATGCTCGTGCCGAGGCGCGAATGGTCCATTTGCCGGAACTTGGGGTTGGCCATGAGCATCTGGAAAAGCGACGGAACGTTCACCAGGTTGGTCACCCGGTACTTCACCATCTCCTTGCAGATATGGTCCGTGTCCCGCGGGTTCGGCACCAGGACCTGGGTCCACCCCGCGCTCATCGTGGCCTCGGCCATGGTCAGCCCCGCGATGTGGAACATGGGGAAACCGGACAAGACAACGCCCTCGGCGTTGTCCCATCCCAGCCACCGGAGCACGCTCTTGATGTTGTGGACCGCGTTGCGGTGACTCAGCATGGCGCCCTTCGGCGGGCCGGTCGTGCCGCCCGTGTACTGGATGTAACCGAGATCGTCGGGCGTGAGCCGCACCTCCGGCCGTTCGGCCGAATACTTCTTGAGAACATCCCTGTGGAAATCCAGGACCGTCTTTCCCGCCAGCGGCGTCACCTTTCCGGACGGCACCTTCTTCGTGAGCCTTCCCAACACCTGTTTGACCTTGGGTAGAAACGAGGCCACGCTCGTCGTGATCACCACGGCCAGTTGCGGGACCTCGTGCGCGATCTTGGCGATCCGTTCGGCAAAGGCGGCGTCAAGGGTCAGGAAGGCGAGCCTTTTCCCGCCCCCTCCCAGGTCATTCAACTGGTACTGAATCTGCGGGGCCGACATCAAGGGGGAAACGCCCGATACGATGCATCCGGCCTTGAGCGTGCCCAGCACGGCGATTACATACTGCGGCGTGTTCGGCAGATGGATGCCTACGACGTCCCCTTTCCGGAATCCCCGCTCGATGAGCATGTTCGCAAAACGGTTCGAGGCCCGCTCCAGTTCCCCGAAGGTGACGTCCACGCCGAGGTAGCCCAGGGCCGTCTTTTTCGAATGTCTTTCGAAGACCGGCCTGATCATGTCCACGTAAGTGGTATTGAAATCCGACGGATCGAGGTCCTTCATGCCCTCGTCCCAGTTCTTCGTCCAGAACCTGTTTGCGTAAATGCTCAATTTCACCTCCTTGTTTCTCGGGTGTCCGGCGAGCCGAGGATGCCGTTTTGCATGGCAACCCTCATCGTGCGGGCCACATCGACCACCCGGGGGCCTTCCGCCGCCACCCGCATCGTGGTCCGCCTTCTGGGATCGACCTCGAAATCTCGCTCTCCGTCCAGGCCCAGGACGCAGGGCGCGAACCGCACCTCGATTTCCTCCCCCGCCTCGACCACCCTCTGGTAATTGACGTAGACCTTTTCGATGAGACCGGGCGCCACGGCCGCCACCACGAGCCGGCCCTTCTCGCCCAGCTCCAGGTAGAGGGCCCTTGGCTCCTCCGGGCCGATGCAATGGATCTGGCCTCCGATGGCCGACAGGCCGATACTGTCCGCGCTCGCCCGGTTGAGGAAAATCTGGCGGACCTTTCCCATGTCCCAGATCGCCTTGGACCCTGTAAACACATCGTCGTAGACCGCGACATCCACCAGGGCGAGATCCTTCTTCTCACCGTCCACAAGGACCTCGATTTTCGTAGAGCAGAATGTGCACTCCCCCAGTGGCACCCGCCTGCCTGCGATGAGCCCGGCGGCCATGCCGGCGATGGTTCCCTCCACCATGACGGGAAAGACATTGTTCGTTCCGGTGGAGACAGGAAGGACCGGAACCGACCCGTTCCCCTTGGCCACGGCACGGTTCGTCCCGTCGCCGCCCAGAACGAGGATGCACGCCGCACCCAGTTCCTGCATCCGTCGAGCCGCCTCCGTGGAATCCTCCTGCTCTCCGGCGGCCGTGAACTCGATGGGGAAAACGTCGGCATCGATCTCGATCTCCCGGACCGCCCGGTCCACGATCCCGTAATAGTCGGGCATATAGCACACACGGTCCACGCCCGTCTCCGCGAGGCCGAGCAGGATCCTGCGGACGATGCGGACCTTCTCCTGGTTGTCGAACACGCTCCCGTGGGCGACCAGCCTGCGTATGTCCTTGCCCGAAGCCGGATTCGCGATGATGCCTACCAGCGCCACGTTTCCACCTTGTCCTTACACAAGGGGAGAGACGAAGCCAGACCGAATCGGAGCCGCAAGACCCGCACTGCAGCACCAACGCTCCTCTCAACCCCAATGGCCTTCCGCTTGTCCAATCTTGATACTCTCCCCAGCCTTAGCTCCGCGCTGCGAAGAGCACGACCCGGGATGATCGAACCCCTTCCGAAGGAGGGTTCGTGCCGTAGGGTTGCGGCGGAGAGTTGCGACGGGCGACTTTGTACGGCCTCGTCAGTTCATTCGCATGCCGCCGCACACATTCAGCGCCTGGCCCGTAATCTCGCTCGCCTCGTCCGAGGCCAGGAAGACGACCGCATTGCCGATGTCCGTGGGCGTCTGCTCCTTCTTGAAGGGAATCATGGTCTGGACCACCAGGTTGAAGACGTCCTTGGGCGGGGCACCGCCGAAGTCCGGCAGGCTGCTCGAGGCAAACGAGGCCAGACGCTCCCACATGGGCGTCCAGATGATCCCGGGGCAGACCGCGTTCACGTTCACGTGGTAAGGGGCCATCTGGAGCGCCACCGACTGGGTGAACGAGATCACGCCCGCCTTGGTCGCCGCGTAGGGGGCCAGGAAGTCAACGCCCTGACGGCCCGCAACCGAGGCGATATTGATGATCCTTCCGCTCCTCTTTTCCTTGAAATGGGGCGCCACGGCCCGATTGCACAGGAAGACGCCCTTCAGGTTCACGTCGACAACCAGATCCCAGTCCTCCTCCTTGATGTGCTCGATCAGGGGGGAGGCGGTCGAGTCGTCAACACGCGGAAGCCCGTCCACGCCCGCATTGGCGACAAGGATGTCGAGCCGGCCCATTTCCCGGAGCGTGACGTCCACCATCTCCCTGCACGAGTCGGCCCGCCGCACGTCCGTCCGGATGGCGAGGGCCTTCCGCCCGAGGGCCTTGACCTTCGCCGAAACCCTCTCCGCGAGATCCTGCTTGATGTCGCTCACAACGACGTGCGCCCCCTCCCGGGCCAGGCACGTGCAGATTCCCTCCCCCAGACCTCCACCGCCCCCCGTCACGATCGCCACTCTGTCCTTGAGCCGCATCTCTTATCCTCCTCGCAGACTTGCATCAGAATTTCCTCTGTTTGTTCACCGGGTTCCCGATTTCCGGCGGCGCGGCGGCCTGTCCCCGGACCCCCGGTTCCCGATCCCCCTGTGACCTTCGGCCTTCGGAGCAACCCGGTTCACGGTTTGATCAGGATCATCGTCTCCTCGGCCCTGGACAGCTTCGCGAAGGCCTCGTTGATCTTCTCCAAAGGCATGACGGCGCTCACCAGAGGATCCACCTTGACCCTGCCGGACCGGATCAGATCGATGGCGATCGCAAAGGGATCGCTCTGCGGAGGGTAGCTGCCGGGAAGGCCGGAAAGGAATCCGACCATGTCCAGGTTCTTCATCATGACCATGTTGAAATCCAGCTCGAAGGGCTCCTCGAAGGTGGATACCATGATCGCCTTGGCGCCCCGGGTCGGCACAAACGAGAGCATGGTACGGGTTGCCTCCGGGTTGCCCGCGCAATCGAAAACGATGTCCGGACCGAACCCGCCCGTGAGTTCCCCTATTCGCCGGACCACATTATCGGTGCGCGGATTCAGGACCGCGTCGGCGCCCAGCTCCCGGGCCATCCGGATCCTCGGGGCCGAAACTTCGGTTACGATGACCCGCCTGGCCCCGGCCGCCCTGGCGCACTGCATGACGAACAGGCCGATCGTGCCCGCCCCCTGGACCACGGCGACATCCCCAAGATTGAGCCGGGACCTCCGGACCGCATCCACGGCCACGGACAGGGGCTCCACCAAGGCGGCCTGCTCGTAGCTCACCCCCTCGGGCAGGGGATAGACCACGCTGGACAGCGGGTGGCCCCCGAGCCCCATCGCAACGGCGTAATCCGCGTATCCGCCCGCCCCCCGAATGGTCACGCGATCTCCGGGCCTGAACTGCTCGACGCCGGGCCCTGCTTCGGCGACCTCTCCGCTCAACTGGTGGCCAAGAATGGCCGTCGGAGGAAAGCCGAAATAGACCTCACCCCAGGATTCGAAGGACCGTTTATGCTTTTCCGTCTTGGGCTCAGGGCCCCACTGCCAGATGTGGATGTCGGACCCGCAGATCGAGGTGTACTTCACCTTGAGAAGAAGCGTATCCGGAACGAGTTCCGGCTTGGGCACATCCTGAATCTCGAACCTGCAACTGTCAACCAGCACAGCGCTTTTCATCTTCCCAGTCCCCCTCGGGTCAGAGTGTTTGAAGCAATAGAACAGTCCCGCGCCGCAAGAGTATATCATCGCCCGCCTTGTTCGGAAAGCGCTTTCAGGCACTGGCGGGGGAATTCAGGACGAGGGATGCAAGGGTAAAGGGGCAAAGCCCGGACATGGGACAGTAGCTCGGGTACGAGCGCAGAAGATCTCCCAAACCGATCATCACCTAAGCTGCCTGTCCATTATCCAGGCTTGGCCCCATTTTTTCCTTCAATTTCCGCAGAAGCGCGAGCGTGCTGGCGTTGAGGGGCCGACCTCCGAGTTCCTCCAGAGGCAGCCAGGCCGCCTCTGTGACATCGCTGCCGGGGACCGGATCCCCGGAAACGTGCTCTGCCTTCAGGTCGATGATCACGTAGTGGAAGCGGACCCGGCCGTCCGGGTCCCGGTTGACGGTCTCGAAGACGTAGCAGACCTCGCCGGCCTCGACGCAGAGCCCCGTCTCCTCGAAGATCTCCCGCTCGACGGCCTGCTTCAGGGTCTCCCCCAGTTCCACGCTCCCTCCGGGAATGGCCCACTCCCCTGCGGCCGGCGCTTTTCCGCGCCGGACCAGGAGCACCCGGCCGTCCTTGATCACCACACCACCGACAGCCACACGGGGCAGGTCCGGATACTCGGCGCCCATCCGAGGCCTCGCATTCGACGCTCCGGGCATCGGTGTCCCTCGCCGGGGCGCCCTACTTGTTCACAAAGACCGTTATGGCGGCGTTCGCGACCATGATCTGGTCGCAGTTCGGCGCGATCTGGGGAACGCAGAGCCCCTGGGCCTTCATGCCGCCAGCAACCGAGGTCACCGTCACCCTTCCAAAGGGCAGCATGTGCTTGACCTGCTCCAGGTCCACCTCGTCGGGCTTCGGGGAGGCAACGAGAACCTCCACCTCCATCTGATTCGGGTCTTCCAGGCCCACGATCTCCAGGAGGCCGCAAAGGCAGTTGCTGGAAATGGCGTCCCGGACCGCCCGGCAGGCCGCCTCGGTGACGTCCTCTCCGTGCAGGTCGACGCCTGTCCCGAGTTCTACGATGAAACGCCTTCTCGCCATGCCTCTCCTCCCTGGAGTCGCCTACTCGGAAAGGATCAGGAGCGCCGGATTCTCGATCCGGTCCCGCAGTTCGGCCAGAAATACCGAGACCGGAGCGCCGTCCAGGACACGGTGGTCGAAGGTCAGGCTCGCGGGCATCATGGGCCGGGGCACCACCTGGCCGTCCACCACGGCCGGGCGCTCCACGATGGAGCCGGTCTGAAGGATCGCCAACTCGGGCTGATTGATGATCGGCGTGCCGTGGGCCCACATGTTTCCGAAGGTGCCGGTGTTGGTGATGGTGAAGGTCGAGCCGGTCACGTCGTCCGGAAGCACCTTTCCCTCGCGCGCCTTGGCCACCACGGACGTAACCGCCCGGTGGATCTCGGCCAGGCTCTTCCGGTCCGCATTCTTGACCACCGGGACGATCAGTCCGCTTTCGTACTCCGATATCTGCAGGGCGACCGCAACGCCCACGTGCACATCCTCCCACAGGACGATCCGGCCGTCGATCAGGCTCGCATTCATGACCGGAACGGCCTTGAGCGTTCTGGCGATGATGAAGACGAGGAGATCGGTGTAAGACGCCCGGAATCCGAGAGTGCCCTCCCGCGCAAGGAGGAGCTTCCTCAACTTGACCAGTTCGCTCATGTCGAACTCGGTCATCGTCGTGAGCTGAGCGGCCGTCCGCAGGCTGTGCACCATGTGGTCTGCAATGGCCCTGCGCATCCCCTGAAGGGGAATGGCGGTCTTCACGCGCTTTCCGTCGATCACCTCGCCGGTCCACGCCTCGACCGCCGGCGCGGCCGCCGCCGCAGGGGCGGCGGGCCCCGCTGCCCGGGCGGCGATGGCCTGTTCGATGTCCTCTTTGACGATCCGGCCGTCCGGCCCGCTTCCCCGTACGGTCGTGAAGTCCAGGTTGTGTTCCTGGGCCAGTCTCCTGGCCAGGGGCGAGATCTTGACCTTGCCCGGTTCTCCGACGGCAGGCGATGCCGCGGGCGCCGCCAGAGGCGCGCAGGGCGGCGCGGGCGCGGCCGCCGGCATCTCCGGCGCGGGCCTCCGGGCCTGCAGCTCGGCAAGTTCCTCCTTCGTCCCGGCGAGCTGCCCCACAGCGGCCCCCACCGGATGGGTCTCCCCGGGCGCGGCCAGGATGTGGAGAAAACCCGAGGCTTGGGCCTCCACATCATGGGTGACCTTCGCCGTCTCGACCTGCATGACGACCTGGCCCTTCTCCACCCGGTCGCCCTCGTTGAACCTCCAGGCAACCACCTTCGCCTCTTTCATGGTCATGCCGAGCTTCGGGATCGCTATGTCGATTGCCATGCAGGGTCCCTCGCGGTCGCTAGAGAAGTTTCATCCCCGCGGTCTTCACCTTGAGCTCCACCCGCTCGGCGCCCACGAGGTCCGTGATCGCATCGGCCAGGGCCTGCGGCTGAGGCAGGCAGTGTTTCTCCAGAACCCCTCCGGCGATCGGCATGTTGGCCCCCCCGATCCTCTTGACCGGCGCATCGAGCGAGTCGAATGCGTTCTCCATGATCTGCATCCCGATCTCGGCGCCGATCCCGCACCGCAGGGTGTCTTCATCCGCGATCACGACGCGCCCCGTCTTGCGGACCGATGCGAGGATCGTCTCCAGGTCCAGCGGTTCGAGCGTCCGGGGGTCGATCACCTCCACGCTCACCTTGCCCTCCAGCTCGGCGGCCACTCCGAGGGCCAGGCTCACCTGGAACGAGGTCGCGACCACGGTCACGTCCGTTCCCTCCCGCTTCACATCCGCCACGCCGAAGGGGATCGTGTATTCCTCTTCCGGCACCTCGCCGATCATCGGCAGGAGTTGCTTGTGGAAGAAGTAGCAGACCGGGTTGTCGTCCCGGATCGCCGTCTTGAGAAGGCCCTTGGCGTCGTACGGATCGGACGGAAGGACCAGCTTCAGGCCGGGGTGGTGAAGGACCACGGCCTCCGGGCACCGGGAGTGCTCGTTGCACAGGCCGGAGTAGCCGCCGATGGCGGCCTTGAACACCAGAGGCACCTTCACCTTCTTCGCGTGCAGCATGTGCCACTGGGCCGCCTTGAGCAGCACCTCGTCCATGCAGCAGTAAAGGAAATCGCCGAACATCAGGTCCGCAACCGGCCGGTACCCCGCCATCGCCGCCCCGACGGCGGCCCCGGCAATCCCGTTCTCTGCGATCGGGGCATCCATGACCCGGTCCGGCCCGAATTCCTTCACGAGCCCCGCGGTGGTGTTGAAGGTGGACCCCTGAACACTCTCGCCGATGATGAATACGGTTTCGTCCCGTCTCATTTCCTCCGCCAGGGCCTCATTGATGGCCTGCAAGTACAGAAGCTGTCTCATCGCAGGGTCCTCCTTCAGTCCGCGTATAGGGCGTTGTCCAGGATCGAGGCTTCCGGATAGGGGCTGTCCTCGCAGAACTTCAGCATTTTCTCAACCTCCGCATCGATCTCCTGATCGATCCTTTCGATCTCTTGCCGGCTCAGGATCTCCTGCTGGAGGAGCTTCTTCTGGAACAGGACGACCGGATCCCGCTTCTTGAGCTTCTCCACCTCCTCCGGAGAGCGGACCTCGCCATGGACCCAGTCCGGCGCCCCCTCCACATGGGAGCGGAAGCGCAGGCACTTGCACTCGACCATCGAAGGACCCTTGCCCTTCCGGGCCCTCTCGACAGCAGCCAGGACGGCCTCGGCCACCGCGACCACGTCCTGGCCGTCCACGACCACGCCCGGCATGCCGTAGGCGGCTGCCATGCTGGCTATGTCCTCCAGCGGGTAAGCGTCCTTGATCGGCACAAACTGCCCCATTCCGTTGTTCTCGCAGACCCAGACGATGGGGAGTCTCCAGTTCGCGGCCATGTTCATCCCTTCGTGCATCGTCCCTCGGCCCGCGGAACTGTCTCCGAAGAAACAAACGACCACCTGCCCCTTGCCCGCCTTCTGGGCGGCCAGGCCCCAGCCGACCGAGACCGGAAAGGCGGACCCGATCGTGCCCCCCGCCCCGAACATCCCGTATTCCGGGTCGCAGGCGTGAAAGCCGGTGATCCCCTTGCACGAACCGGTGACCTTGCCGCAGTGTTCGGCCACGAAGGAGAAAAGGTCGGCTCCCTTGCCGGCCGCGTGCGGGATACCGTGTCCGCGGTGGTGGGCGTAAATGTAGTCGTCCTTTCTCAGGAACGTGGTCCCACCGACTCCCGGGGCCTCTCCTCCATAGGCGGAATGGAAAAAGGAGGTGAACTTCCCCTCACCGAGAAGCCGGATGGAGGCCTGGTCGAACTTGCGGGCACGGACCAGGTTCCTGTACAGCTTGACGAGGTCATTCTTCTTCAGTTTCATGCTTCCCTCCCTCTGGGTTGGAGCACCGTCACGACCCCCGCCACCCCCTCTTCGTCCCCGGAGACCCTTCCATTCCGGACCTCAGAACTTACTCATATCAAGCGTTCGTGTCAACGTTCGGGCAGCCTCGGCAACGCGGAAGCTCCTGATTTTCCGGTTCTCCTATGGGAACTCGACCTCGCAATGCGGCCGCTGCGACGGGGGCCCAGCGCGTTCTTGTCTTTTGGGCCCGAAGGGGGTATAAAATGCGCTTTCCGGAAAGGGGGCCTCCATGAAGAAGGAACCAAAACAGAGAAAGATCGCTTCTCCGAAGGGAAAACTCGGCGTACTGGTCCCGGGCGTCGGTGCCGTGGCAACGACCCTGATGGCCGGAACCTTCTCGATTCGAAAAGGGCTCAGCCTGCCGATCGGCTCCCTCACCCAGATGGGGACGATTCGCCTCGGAAAGAGAACCGAGATGCGCCGTCCGAAGATCAAGGAATTCGTTCCGCTGGCCGAACTGGATGACCTCGTTTTCGGGGGATGGGACATCCACGGAAAAGACGCCTACGAAATGGCCGTGGCAGGCGGTGTGCTGCGCCCGGAACATCTCGAGCCGGTTCGAAAGGAGATGAAGGCCATCCAGCCCATGAAAGCGGTCTTCGACCCGGCGTATGTCCGGAGACTTCACGGGGATCGGGTCAAGGCGGGCAAGACCAAGATGCACCTCGCGGATGCGCTGCAGAAGGACATCGAGGCCTTCCAGGCAAAGACTCGTTGCTCCCGAATGGTGATGATCTGGTGCGGTTCCACCGAGATCTTCCACCGTGCCCAGGACGTGCACGCGGACCTGGAGCGCTTCGAAAAGGGGCTCAAAGAGAGCCACCCGGCCATCGCGCCGAGCATGATTTACGCTTACGCCGCGATCCGAAACGGCATTCCCTTCCTGAACGGCGCGCCGAACCTGACGGAGAACATCCCGGCCCTGGTTTCCCTCGCACACGGGACCAAGAGCCCGATCGCCGGAGACGACTTCAAGACCGGCCAGACCATGATGAAGACCGTGATCGCCCCGGCCTTGAAGGCCCGGATGCTCGGGCTCAAGGGGTGGTTCTCCACCAACATCCTTGGCAACCGCGACGGAGAGGTGCTCGATGACCCGGACTCCTTCCGCACGAAGGAGGTAAGCAAGCTCGGCGTGCTCGAATACATCCTGCAGCCCGATTTGTATCCGGAACTTTACGGCGATGCGTACCACAAGGTCCGGATCAATTACTACCCGCCTCGGGGCGACAACAAGGAAGGCTGGGACAACATCGACATCTTCGGCTGGATGGGATATCCCATGCAGATCAAGATCGACTTCCTTTGCAGGGATTCGATCCTCGCCGCGCCGATCGCCCTGGACCTGATCCTGCTCATCGACCTGGCCAAGCGGGCGGGCAAGTACGGGATCCAGGAGTGGCTTTCGTTCTACTTCAAGAATCCGATCGTCCCGGAGGGGCTCTACCCGGAGCACGACCTCTTCATCCAGCTCGCCAAGCTGAAGAACAACCTCCGGCACCTGATGGGCGAGGAACTCATCACCCACCTCGGTGTGGAGTATTACCCCAATTCGTTCTAGCGGCCGGCCGCGCTCCGGCCGCGGAACAGGGAGGCCCAGCGGCTCAGCCGGATTCGAAGATCCCGGCCCCGCAGCAGGGCCCAGGCGACGACCGCCGTCATCAGAAAGCCCGCATACACGGCCATCGCGGCCGCGATCACCGGCAGGACCGGGATTCCGCGGAGCGCGAAATCGCCGAACTGGGGGATGACGAGGAGCGCCGCCGCCACGATGCTCGCGGCGGCCACCATCCCGACCGCCAGGAGCGCACCGAGTTCTCGAATCGCGGGAACGAGTCCCTCCACCTGGTCGGAGGAGACCCTCACGTGCATCTTCCCGCCGGCCACATCCGTCACGATCTGGTCGATCTGCAGCGGAACCTCCTCCATCATGGCCTTCAGGCGCAGGAGCTGCTTGAAGCCTTCGGCCACGAGCGCCTCCGGGTCCTCGGGCAGGGCCAGTATGCGGTACGCCTGGGGAAGCAGCTCTCTGGCGATGTCGATCTCCGGGTCCAGCGTCCGCACGACCCCTTCGATGTTCACCCCGGCCTTGCCGAGGAGCGCCAGCTCGTGCGGGAGCGTTATGCCGTAACGCGAGACCAGGTTCATGAACTTGAGAACCACGAGCTCCGTGTCGATCTCCTGCAGGGACTTTCCGAGGGTGGCGCCGAACAGATCGTCCACATCCCGGGCAAGGGCCGACAGGTCGACCCTCTCCCGGGCGATCCCTGCCGAGTACACGATCTTCGCGACCCTCTCCGAGTCCCGGAAGGCGACCGCCATGGCAAGCCGCACCAACAGGTCCCGCATCCGCGGAGAGAGCCGCCCCACGAGCCCGAGATCGAGCATCCCGATGCGGCCCCCCTCGAGCCGTCGCAGGTTGCCCGGGTGGGGGTCCGCATGGAAAAAGCCGTCCACGAAGATCTGCTTGTACGCCTCCCGAAGGAGTACGCGCGCGATTCGCCTGCGCTCCTCCTCATCCTCGACCCGTGTGACAGGGACCCCCTGGAGGTACTCCATGACGATGAGGCGTGAAGAACTGAGTTCCCCGAATACCTCGGGAACGACCAGCTCGCCCGTCATGGAACCGTTGGCCCGGAACGTCTCGATCGTGCGGACCTCGTTCATGAGGTCGAGTTCTTTCCGGATGGCCTCCGAGAACTCGTCCACCCAGCGCTCCGGGTTGTGGCGGCTCACCTCGAGGATCGTGCCCTTGAGCACCCTGGCCAGGGCCCGGAGCAGGTCCAGGTCCGCGTGAACCACCTTGTCGATCTCGGGCCGCCGCACCTTGACCACGACCTCCCTTCCGCCCTTCAGGCGGGCTCTGTGCACCTGACTGACCGATGCCGTGGCGATCGGTTCCTCGTCGATCCGCTCGAAGAGCTCCGGCGCGCCTGCAGGCAGCCCTCGGTCAAGCTCCCCCTTGATATCGGCCCACGACAGCGGCGAGACGCACTCCTGAAGGCCGCTCAGGGATTCGATGAAATCCGGGGGCAGGATATCGGGCCGTGTGGACAGCAGTTGCCCGAACTTGATGAAGATCGGCCCGAGCTCCTCGAGCATCATGCGGAACCGCTGGCTCGCAGGCCGCCTCAGGGCCTCCCCGTCCACGCCCGCCTTCCCGAGTCCGGGAACCGAGCTTTCCGCGATGAACGAGCCGAATCCGTAACGGGCGATGACGGAAACGACCTTGGTGAGTCTCGCCAGATCCATCCGACGCCCTCCGCCCTTCCCTCTTCCTGTTGACGGCTCACGGACTCATCCAGCGCAACGCCGTCTTCATGCGGAGGGACCGGGTCCTGTCCTGCGGATCTTGAGGAACCGTGCCTGAAGGGTTCGGTACAGGGGCGGGCAGACGGCCCGGGCCACCACGCCCGCCCAGAGCATACGGGGAAAGGTGACCTCGTATTTCCCGGCGTGAACCCCCTTGAGGATCGCCCGCGTCAGCAGGCGCGGCGGTTTCATCATCTTGCGCACCTCGTCCGGAAAATCGGCGAACGAGGCATGGTCGAAAAGATGCGTCGCGATCACCCCCGGGTTCACGACCGTGATCCGGACGCCCGTGCCGAGCAGCTCGAAGTACAGGCTGTCCGAGAAACCGGCGACCGCGAATTTCGAGGCGGCGTAGGCCGTGTGGCGGACCGTTCCCAGCTTGCCGGAGATGGAAGACAGGTTCACGATGTGGCCCGACCCCCTTTCCAGCATGCCGGGCAGAAAGGCGTGGGTGCAATACACCATGCCCCAGTAGTTGACCTGCATGAGCGCCTCGTGTTCCTCGATCGATGCATCGAGGAACCGCGTGTACCGGCTGGCGCCCGCGTTGTTGACCAGGATGTCCGGCACCCCGTGTCCGGCCAGGAGCTGGCGGGCCATGGCATCCACGTCCTCCTTCCGGGACACGTCGCACGGATACGCGGCGTGTCGGCCCGGGCCGGGCAGCCGCTCCCGGTTCGCCTCCAGGGCCGCCACGTCCCGCGCCACCAGCAGGCAGCGGGCCCCCTCCCGCGCAAAATCCTCGGCCAACTGCTTCCCGATTCCCCGGGATGCACCCGTGATGAGGACCGTCTTGTCATGAAACCGCCTGCCCACGCCTTCTCCCCCGCTGCGGGCCGCCACGAGGCCGACGCCGATTGCAATCTTCCGATCCTGCGGCTATCCTTCCCTGAATCCGTCGCCTTCCCACGTCGTCCTGACCGGCTTGCGCAATGGACAGTCCGGTCCGCTGCACGCGCCGCACAGGCAACGGGATTATAGGGACCCTCTTTTCGGCATGTCAAACGGGGACATCGTGACTTCTTCGCAGGGCCTCCGGGAACCCGCAGAGGCCGGCCGGAAGCTGTCAGGGCGAGGCGCCGGGCGGCTTTGCGGGCTGCTGCTTGCGGTCGTCCTCGTGGTCGCCGCCATCCTTCGCTTCCACGAAATCGACCGGAGAGGACCCGCGTTCTTTGATGAGGGCATCTACCACCGGGAAGGGTTGTGGATCTACACGGCCGCCTCGAGCCTGAAAGAGGCCTTTGAGCGAAAGCTTGCCGAGGCGCGATCGGGCCGGAACCTTTACACGTTCCAGGAAGAGGCGAAACGAATCGCCGAGCGGATCGAGGGAGAGCCTCCCGTGTGGGGCCGGCCGGCCTTCTCGCTGCTGACCGGGCTCTCCATGGCCTGCATCGGGCCCAGGGTATACGCGGCGCACGCCGTCTCCGCCTTTTTCGGAACCCTGTCCGTGCTCGCCCTTTTCTTCCTGGCCCGATCCGTGTTCCCGCGGCGGGTGGCGCTCCTCGCCTCCCTCCTTCTGGCCCTTTCCGGATACCACTATGTCTACTCCGTGGCCGGCCTCGCAGACGTCTCGGCCATGTTCTTCACCTTGGTCTCCTTTCTCTTCTATTCCATGAGCCGCAGGGAAGACAGGATCGATCTCCATGCCGGCTGGATCGCGCTCACGGGCGCGCTCTCAGGGCTCGCCTTCACCGCGCACGACCGCTTTCTCTATGCCTTCTTCGTGATTCTTTTCTGCGAGGCCGCGGACTTCTTTCTCCGGCAAGGGAGCAGGTCGACCGTCCTGAGGAGAGGCCTGCTCCTGTGCTGCACGTTCATGATCCCGCTCTTCCTCTTCGAGCTTCCCTACTATCTGGGCATGGTCTTCCTGCGCCGTTTTCAGCAGGCCCTTCCCTTCCGGACCTATTTCGAAGAGCTCTTCACCCACCACATCTTCAACTTCCTCGATGCCTTCGCCTTCACCATGGTGGATCTCTCCAGGATCCCCGAGGCCCGGGAGGCCGGCTCCCGGCTGTACAATTTCTTCACCTACCCATACCTGTACTTCCTGTTTGACGGGCCCGTCTTCCTCCTTCTTTTCCTCGTGGGACTCCTTGCCGCAATCCGGACCCGCTCCAGGGCGGACACTCTGCTTCTCGCCTGGTTTTGGGTCCCCTTCGTGCTCTGCAGCATGGGCCTGGCCGCCTCCGTGCGCTACGGCCTCGTGTTTCTCCCGGCGGCGATGCTTCTGGCCGCCCGCTCGATCCCCCTGCTTTCCGAATGGGCGGCGCGACTGCCCGGAATACGGCGCGTACCGGCAGGGGCGCTCGCCGCTCTCCTTTTGGTCGCGGTCGCGGCCTCGAATGCGGCCGTCACGGCCGAACTCCGCGGGCTCCGCTGCTCGTACGAGGCGCCTGCGGGCTTCCTGGCCGAACACGGCCCCAGGCACATCAGCCTGCAATATCCGGTCTCCCAGGCCTACTTCGGAGCGGACTCGGTGAAGGAGCCTCCCCGGAGCCGGGAGGAGCTCGAGGAGGCTTACCGGGAGGGGTTTCGTTACTATCTGGTCGATTTCCGCAAGTGGTTCCTCCGGGGCCGCCCCGGGCTGACCGAACAGGCCGATGTGGTCGAGGAGATCGAGAGGAGGCTTTCACCCATCTTCACCTATGTTCATCCCTGCTATTCGGCCGCCTGCTATATCTTCGAGGCAAACATCTTCTTCAAGGCCACGCTGCGGCTCGTTCGGGAGGCCCACGAGCGGGGCCTGGACGAAATCCGTATTTACGACCTGCAGCCGTTGTTCGACTCTGAGGAAGGCTGAACGATTCGCTCTCGGCCTCCTGGCTTTGAGCTGTCAGGCGTTAGCTCTTGGCTTTTTGCGTTTGGCTCCGCGCCACTCCGCCCCCCAAAAGCATTGCACACAAGTCGGGCACCCAATCCCTTGCCAACGAGCGGAGAGAACAAGAAGATGGCAGCGCATGTCGGTCGAGGCGCACTCAGGGGGGGTAGGGGCAGGGAGCCACTGGCTAATAGCGAACAGCTAATAGCTAATCGCTTCTCGGCGCCGCGGCCCTGGCCCATGCAGGCAGCCGGAACCTGGCCGGCCGGTCGCTGTGAGGCAGGTACGGCTTGATATCGATAAGCGGGCTTCCGGGCCTCGCATCGAGAGAGTCGACGAGGATCGTGCCCTCTTCGGACCGGACCTCCCGGATGCTGCAGAGGCTCAGGGCGATGAGGTTGGGCCGCATGGGAGAACGCGTTCCGAAGACGCCGGTCAAGGGGTTCGCGGGGTCCTTTCTCGGATGCACCTTGAGCACCGATCTGCCCTCCGGATGATCGTTCTCGTGGAACCAGTAGAGAACCCAGATGTGCGAGAACCCCTGGAGGCCGTCCAGGCCTTCGCGATAGGCGGGCAGCACCTTGAGCGCCGCCCCTGCGCCGCGCGCCTCGATCGCGCCGATCGGCTGGAGCCGCAGAGGCCTCTTCTTCGGCGGCTTCACGGATTCACCTCCCTCCATGGGGTTGCCTGCCGGCCCGTCTCTGTGCTGTAGTAGGGCCCGGAACATCCTAGACCAAAACGGTGATGAAAGGGAAACGGCCCATGGAATCAGCCTCCCGAGAGGAACTGCTCGATGCCCTGCGCAGCCCTGACCCGGGGCAAAGAGAGGCGGCGGCCCGGGAGATGGGAAACCGGGAGGATCCCGGGTTCCTGCCGCATCTCCTTGCGATGCTGGAGGACCCCTCGGAGGGGGTCCGGTGGCGGTCTCTGCAGTCGGTTGCCAGGCTGGGTGCGGCAGGGGCGGACGAGAGGGTTCTCGGACTCCTGAGCGATGCCTCGCCGCGGCTGCGGGCAGAGGCGGCGAGGGTGGTCGGCCTTGCCGCGGCAAGGGAACATGCCCATGCGCTCGCCCCCCTGCTGGAGGATCCGGACGTCCGCGTACGGTGCCGCGCCATCGAGGCCCTCGCCGAAATCGACGAGCCCGGAGAGTGGGTTCGCGAACGGACGGCCGCGCTCCTCAAGGATGCAGACGGAAAGATCCGGCTGTACGCCGCCCTGGCCCTGGGGAAGTGGCGTCACGAGTCGGCACTCTCTCTTCTTGTCCCCGGCCTCGGGGACCCGAACCCCAACGTGCGGGGGGCCGCTGCCTGGTCCCTTGGGAATCTGGGCGACGAGCGGGCCATCGAGCCGCTGGTCCGGGCCCTGGAGGACGGCGGGGAATCGGTCCGCGTCTGCGCCTACAGGGCCCTGGACGCCTTCGGACCCAAGGCGCTTCCCGCGCTGGAGGAGGCGCGCGCACGGACGGAGGGGGCGCCCCGGGCCGTCCTGGACCGCCTCATCGAGGACATTAAAGAGGAGGAGAGAGAAGTTTGAACAGGGTCGGCAAGGCACTTGTCTGCTTGCGGACAGGGCGTTCCGGACCCGAGCACAGTGCCTGTTAGCTGTTAGCTGTTAGCTGTTAGCTTTTAGCTGTTAGCCGTCAGCTTTTGGCCCGTAACCCGCAATACGGATGGGCTTCTCTATCGGCCCGACCCGCCGCCGCAGGAACTGCAGCTCGTGGCCGAACAGGAGGAGCAACTGCTCGTGCCGGCGGGCTGGATCGAGCCGTCCGAGCTGCCGAAGGAGCAAACGGACAGCAGTCGCTCCACATCGGCCGCCTTGCACTGGGGGCAAAGGACTTCGGCATCCCGGCGGATCAGCAGCTTCTCGAATTTCTTGTCACAGGACCTGCAGCGATACTCGAAAATGGGCATGATGTGCTTTCCCTGCTATGCTGCTTTGCGTTCCTTGAGCAAAGATAATATCATATCCGAATCGATGGCTCCTGGTAAATTGGATGCGCTTCCTTCTTCGTCCGTTCCGGTCCCGCCCCCGGCACAAGGAGCAGGAAATGAAAAACCTTCTTGAAGGCGATTCGCCGGCAGTTCGGCTCGCCATCCTTCTCGGGCTCGTCTCCACCCTCTTCGCTGCCTGCGCTCCCACGGGCGCTTACGAGGACAATTTCGGTAGCTTTTACTCCCTTGTGACGGTTCCTTTTGATCCTGATAACATTTTCAACGGGCCTTACTCCACGTCCGGCACGGTCGACACGAGGGCCATGGGCTGCGGGGTTTGGCCTATAACCGGAGAGTCATTTCGCGACTCCTCGGGATCGTTCGTTCTAACGTTCGTTGCCGATAACCCGAACAAGAACCCTGCCGACCTGTGCTGTTACAACTTCCGCTTCGAGGGCGAGCGGAGCGGAAGCAACTGGGCGCTCATCTTCGGAACCTACGAAGCAGACTTCAACTACCCGAAAGACGGAATAGAAAGAAAATGTGAGCAGTCCGGGGAGATGTATCTTTTCTCGGCACCTTAGCCGGGATCAAACCCACCGGCCCGTCCGCCCAGATAAAAAACGCCCTCCTGTGACGCTCCTTGACCCGCCCGGGACACTGCTTCTTGCCTCCCACAACCCATTCGCTCGAGGCCCGATCGAGGGACATTGCGAGCGAGAGCGGAGTAATCCCCGATCCCTACCGGGAAGACCCTGCGAAAATCCGAGATTGCTCCGGTCGCTTTCGCTCCCTCGCAATATCCGCGAATCATGAGACCGAATCGACGCCGATGGGCACCGAAGTTGCCTGTCATCCCGGGGGCTCCTGCGGACAACCGTTCCGTCGCCTCGGTTTCGCGGGGACAGGCTGCGCCGTCACGACGCTTCTGCAGCCCCGATCCATGCATGAAAGAAGCATCGTGCGCAGCGGATGGCGGATCCCGGGGTCCCATGGATACCCCTCGGGCTTTCGGACGCCGGAACGAACCAGGGGCAGGTGGAGGCGGCACCCGGATTCGAACCGGGGAATGAAGGTTTTGCAGACCTTTGCCTTACCGCTTGGCTATGCCGCCGTCTTACGCAATCCGCTCAGACAAGCCGGAATCCCCGGAGGGTGGTCGCCCACTTTCTGGAGCGGGAAACGGGGGTTGAACCCGCGACCCCCACCTTGGCAAGGTGGTGCTCTACCACTGAGCTATTCCCGCACAGGACCTTTCGCGAGGGCGTTTCCTTCTATGTAACAAGGATTTCTATTGTAGCCGATCTTCGCCGGAAGTCAAGGCATCCTCGGCCGAACGGTCCGTCGAGGGCCTCTGCGCCCACACCCCGGTGACTTCCCGGCCCTTCACGGCCTGGATCGTTACATGAACCAACCCTCCCTGGAGGCTCTCAGGACCCTGAAAAAGCACGGGAACGTAATTCCGGCTGACCCCCCTGAGCATCCCGCTCTTTCGGTCCCTCCTCGTCTCGACGAGCACCTCGAGCTGCCGGCCCAGGGTTCTCCGGTAGAATCCGGCCCGCTTTTTCATGCCGAGCCTACGCAAGGCCCCGGCCCTCGTTCGGATCTGCTCCGGATCGACAGGACCGGGAAGCCGGGCGGCCGCGGTCCCCGGCCGGGGGGAATAGGGAAACACGTGAAAATAGTCGACCGGGAGGGCCTCGAGCAGCTCCATGGTGTTGCGGAACGCCTTGTCCCCCTCGCCGGGGAACCCGGCGATCACGTCCACCCCGATCGCTGCGTCGGGCATGCGCCCGCGGATACGAGCCACGAGGGAGGCGAAATCGCCGGGGCCGTACGGCCGATTCATCGCCTTGAGGATCCCGGGGTCGCCGCTCTGCAGGGGAAGGTGAAAATGGGGGCAGAGGCGACGGGATTCGGCAAAGAGGGCCACAAGACCGTCGTTGAGCTCGTTCGGCTCGATGGAGCTGATCCGGATCCTGGGTATGCCGCTCCCGCGCTCGAGCCCTTCGAGAAGACCGAGCAGGCTTTCACCGGGATCGAGATCCTTCCCGTAGAGGCCCAGATGGATGCCGCACAGGACGACCTCCAGGAATCCCCGGCTCGCGAGGAACTCGACCTTCTCCTTGACGAGGGCCGGGGGCAGGCTTCTGCTCCTCCCCCTGGCCCTCGGGATGATGCAATACGAGCAGCACTGGTCACACCCGTCCTGCACCTTGAGAAAGGCCCGGGTGGTGCCTGAATGCACTTCGGGCGACTCCTGGCCCAGGGACCGGGCCCCGGAGATGCCGCCCGTGCGGACGATCGGAGTCGGCTGTTTCTCGGCCGTTGCAACCAGCGCGGCAAGGTGCTGCTTTTCCAGATTCCCCAGAACGTAGTCCACCCCGGCGATGGAGGCGATCGGCTGCGGCTGAACCTCGGCGTAGCAGCCCGTCACGATGATCACGGCCGCAGGGTTCTGATGGATGGCCTTCCGGATGAGCTGCCGCCCCTTGTAGTCGGTGCGGCCCGTGACGGTGCACGTATTGATCACGATCACGTCCGCCGCCGAGGGCTCCCGCACGATCTCGTGGCCTTCCCGTCGGAGCGTGGAGAGGACCGCGTTCGAATCGTACTGGTTGATCTTGCACCCGAGGGTCTCCAGCATGACCCTGCGGCCCGGATGTGTCACGGCTGTATCCTCTCCGGCGGTCTGGCGCCTTCCGTCCGTTCGCACCTGCCGGCCAACCCTTGCCTCGCGAATCCTCGGCAAGGAAGGGGTGGCGAACTCACGCCCAAGAAATGAGGCCAAAAAGGTTATGGCGGAGAGCCGATACCTGAGAGCTACTCAAAACAAGCCCGCCCCTCGATTCGTTGCAGCAGTTTCTCTCCGATCCCGGGCACGCGCAGGAGGTCCCGGGGCGACGAAAAAGGGCCGGCCGACTCGCGCGCCTGCACGATCCCTCGGGCCAGCGCGGGACCGATGCCCGCAAGAAGCTCCAGATCCTCCACCCCGGCCCGGTTCACGTTGATAGGAAGCCCCAGCAGGTACCGGCACCGCTCGGGCAGAGGCGAGACGACACAGCCGATTTCCCGGCCGCCCTCCTTCCCGTAAAGCCGGATCTCGGTGCCTTCTTCGAGCAGGACCCGAGCGCAGCGTTCGTCCAGGAGACCACCCAACCCGGGCAGCTCCTTTTCCAGGAAGGGTCCCAGGGCCTGGCCGCGGCGGAAGGGGCGGAGGCGGGGGCCGGATGCCGGGTCCGTCAGGCAGATCCATCGCTCGGGCTCGGACGGCAGCGACCTCGGCGCGAGAAGGCCGGCCTCTCTGCCCAGCAGGGCGAGCCACGTGGCGAGAAGCACCAGAACCAGGGCCCCGCCCGGCCAGAGCCCACGAAACCGCATGACCGTCCTCCGGTTCGGAGAATCCGAAAAAAACGTTCCTCCGCCCTCTCGACGAGCGTGGCCTTCCCTCAGAGACCTCCCGAAGCGCCCCTCTGCCGCGTGCGGCTCCCCTTCAGGGTCGGTCTCCCTGTGCGGCGGGCCCGCGCCCCGGGCCGGACTTCATCCGGGCCCTTCGCCGGGCGCCGCAGAGGACCGCTTCCGCCGCCGCGCCTTTGCAGCGCCCTTGCCCTTGGATTCCATCTGCAGCTTGTAGTCCACGGAATCCGCCAGGGCCTGCCAGCTCGCCTCGATGATGTTGTGGGATACCCCGACGGTGGACCACCTCCGGGTCCCGTCGCCGCTCTCGATCAGGACCCGCACGTGCGAGGCTGTCCCCTCCCCGGAGGGAAGTACCCTGACCTTGTAGTCCAGGAGGCGCACCGAGCGGAGCTGGGGGTAGAATTTCTCGAGCGCCTTTCGCAGCGCATGGTCGAGGGCATTGACCGGTCCGGCCCCTTCGGCGGCGGTGTGCTCCACCCTGCCGTCCACCTCGATCATGACCGTGGCCTCGGAATAGGGCGGTTTCTTCTCCTCCCGCTTCTCGTCGATCACGCGGAAGCCCAGGAGGTGGAAAAACGTGGGCCTCTTCTCGACGGCCTTCCGCATCATCAGCTCGAGGGAGGCCTCCGCCCCCTCGTACCGGTACCCCTTCTTCTCCATGTTCTTCAGCGCATCCATGATCTCCTGGGCCGCCCCCTTCCTTCGCCCGAGGTCCAGCCGGAACTGCCTCGCCTTCTCCTCGATGGTGGCCTTTCCGGAGACGTCGGATACGAGAAAACGTCGCTGATTCCCGACCGATTCCGGCTGGATGTGTTCGTAGGTGCGCGGGTTCTTGATCACCGCACTCACGTGGATGCCCCCCTTGTGGGCGAATGCGCTCTCGCCCACGTAGGGCCTTTGCCGGTCCGGGATCTGATTGGCCAGCTCCGCGACGAAACGGGAGCACTCGCGGAGGCCTCTGAGCTTCTCGGCGGGCACACAGGGGATCCGCATCTTCAACTGGAGGTTGGGTATCACCGAACAGAGGTTCGCGTTCCCGCATCTCTCTCCGTACCCGTTGACCGTTCCCTGGACCTGGACCACGCCCTCCCGGACCGCTGCCAGCGTGTTGGCGACGGCCAGCTCCGCATCGTTGTGGGCGTGGATTCCGAGAGGCGCGCCGAAGAGGGGAAGGACCTCCCGAACGATCCGCTCCACCTCCGACGGGATCATCCCCCCGTTCGTGTCGCACAGAACGATGCAATCCGCGCCGGCCTCTTCTGCGGCCCGGAGGCAGCGAAGGCAGTAGTCGGGGTTGGACAGGTACCCGTCAAAGAAGTGCTCCGCGTCGAAGAAGACCGTCTCGAGGCGCTTCTTCATGTACGAAACCGAATCGTGGATCATCCGGAGATTCTCGCCGTGCGGGACGCGCAGGGCCTCCCGCACATGCAGGTCCCATGTCTTGCCGACGAGGGTGGCCACCCGGGCCCCTGAGCGCAGGACCGCCTGCAACCCGGGATCCCGCGACGCCGCGCCGCCCGGGCGTCTCGTCATGCCGAAGGCCGCGAGCCTCGCATGCGTGAGGTTCACCCGGCAGGCCTCCTGGAAAAACTCCGTGTCCTTCGGGTTCGCCCCCGGCCAGCCCCCTTCCACGTAATCCATCCCGAATCCATCGAGCTTTTCCAGGACAAGAAGCTTGTCTTCCTTGGAGAAGTTGATGTGCGCCGCCTGATCGCCTTCCCGAAGGGTGCTGTCGTAGAGAACGATTCGCCTGCTTCCCGCCGACCCGCTTCCGGCCTTCAACTCTTCTTTTCCTCCTGCCCGAGTTCGAATGCATCGTGCAGCGCCCGCACCGCGAGTTCGGTGTACTTCGACTTGATGATGCACGATATCTTGATCTCGGAGGTGCTGATCATCTCGATGTTGATCCCTTCGTTGAAGAGGGTCTGAAACATCTTGGCCGCCACGCCCGCGTGCGTCCTCATTCCCACACCGATGATGGAGACCTTGCTCACCTTCTCGTCGGTCACCACGTCGGGAACGCCGAGCTCCTGCGCCGTGGGCCGGATGATCTCGATCGCGCGCGGAAGATCGGCCTTGGGAACCGTGAACGTGAGGTCGGTGAAGCCGTCCCGGCTGATGTTCTGGATGATCATGTCCACCACGATGTTCGCGCTTGCCAGCGGGCTGAAGATCTTCGCCGCCACGCCCGGGCGATCCGGGACACTGCGCAGAGAGACCTTTGCCTCGTCCTTATTGTACGCCACGCTCGTCACAAGGACTTTTTCCATGGAAGGATCCTCCTTGACCACGTAGGTGCCGCTCGCGTCGGTGAAGCTCGAAAGCACATGAATCGGCACATCGTGTTTCATTGCGAATTCAACGGAACGGGTCTGAAGAACCTTTGCCCCCAGGCTGGCCATTTCGAGCATCTCCTCGTAGGAGATTCGTTCGAGCTTTCTTGCGTTGGAGCACATGTTCGGGTCGGTGGTGTAAACGCCGTCCACATCCGTATAGATTTCGCAGACATCCGCCTTGAGCGCGGCGGCCACGGCCACGGCCGACAGATCGGATCCGCCCCGGCCGAGCGTGGTGACGTTTCCGTTTTCGTCCACGCCCTGAAATCCGGCGATTACCGCGACCTTCCCCTGGTCCAGCACCTTCCTGAGGCGGGCCGAATCGACGTCGAGGATCCTTGCATTGCCGTAGACGCTGTCCGTGAGGACCTGGATCTGATGCCCCAGCAGGGACTCGGCAGGGACCCCGAGGTCCTGGAGCGCGACGGCCAGCAGACCGATGCTCACCTGTTCCCCGGTGGCCACGACCACATCGCATTCACGCCCCATGGGCCGGGGGGAGACGGCATGCACGAGATCGATCAACCGGTTGGTCTCCCCTGCCATGGCGGAGACGATCACGGCCACCTGGTGGCCCTCTCTCCATTTCGTTGCGACGCGCCGGGCCACGTTCTTGATCCTCTCCACGCTGCCCACCGATGTTCCCCCGTACTTCTGCACGATGCATCCCATCAGCCTATTCTCCTCCCGCAACGATTCCTTCCCGGCACCCCCCCCGCCCTTACCCGTCCGCAAACGCCGCAAGGGCGGAGCGAAGGGCCTCCCACCGTCCCTGCCACCCCTGCCCGACCCCCTGAATCGTGATCGCCCTGCCCGTCTCGTCCAGGAAGCCCAGAGTAATTCTCAAATGGTCTTCCGGCAACAAATGTCCGATTTTATCAGCCCATTCGATGACCGTCACCCCCTCGCCGTAGAAAATTTCACGATATCCGATTTCTTCCAGCTCCGCATCGCCCTCGATCCGGTAGAGATCCAGGTGATTCACGGGGCACCGTCCGGGGTAGACGTTCAGGATCATGAAGGAAGGGGACCGCACGCAGCTCGATTCGGGAACATCGAGGCCGCGCGCAATCCCCTGAACCAGGCAGGTCTTTCCTGCGCCGAGGTCCCCGACGAGGGCCGCCACATCGCCGGGGGCCAGCAAGGAGCCCAGTTGTCTCCCGAACGCCAGGGTCTCTTCCGGTCCGTGCGAGATGAAGGTCAACAGGAGGGTTCGCATTCCTGTGATTCCAGCATTTCCCTGAACAGAGTAGGCAGGCAATGCATGACGTCCGAGGCGAGAAAACCGACCGGGCCGAGATGCCGCGCCGCCCGGTCCCCCGCGGCTCCGTGGAGCCACACGGCGAAGGAGGCGGCGTCGTAGGGTTCCATCCCCTGGGCGAGCAGCGCACCGACCATGCCGGTCAGCACATCGCCCATACCCCCCGCGGCCATGCCGGGGTTGCCCGTCAGGTTGATGCGCAGTCTTCCGTCCGGGGCGGCGACCAGGGTTCGAGCGCCCTTCAGGACCGTCACCACGCCCCAGTTCTCCGCGAACCTCCTGGCCGTCTCCACCCGGCTTTCCTGCACCCGGGCGGCCGATTCCCCCACGAGACGGCCCATTTCCCCCGGGTGGGGGGTCACGACGACCTGGGCGGACTGCTTGCCGCGGAGATCCGGGCTGCGGGCCAGCAGGGTCAGCGCGTCCGCATCCCAAACCATGGGCCTGTCCGTCTCCATCCAGAGGGCCCGCGCGATTCGCTCCGTCTCCTCGTTCACGCCCATGCCCGGACCGACCGCCAGTGCCTGAACCGAAGAGGCGAACTGCCGGATCTGCGGGAGACCGGAACAGGACAGGGTTTCCTCCTCTCCCCCGGGCAGAGGCAGAGTCATGACCTCCGTGAGCTTCTGTTCCAGGACCGGGTTGAGCGTCCTGGGAATCCCCAGCGTGACGAGCCCTGCTCCGCACCGAAGCGCGGACTCGGCGCAGAGGCAGGCCGCCCCGGTTCTTCCGATCGACCCGGCCAGAACGAAGAGATGGCCGTAGGTGCCCTTGTGGGTATCCGGCTCCCGGCGAAGCCAGGGGACAAGACAGGCTGCTTCCAGAATCTCTTCACAAGGGCCGATTTCGTCGAGGAACCGCCTCGGGATGCCTATGTCCACCACCCGGATCCGGCCCGCGTAGCCGGCCCCGGGGTAGAGGTAGAGGCCTCTCTTCGGCAATCCGAAGGTCGCCGTACAGTCCGCGCGTACGGCGGCCCCGAGCACCTTGCCCGTATCGGCCGAGATCCCGGAGGGAAGGTCCACGGCGAGCACGGGCCGGCGGACCTCTCCAAGGGCCTCGATCGCCTTCCGATACCGCCCCTCCACCGGCCTCGCCAGGCCGGTGCCGAAGATGGCATCCACGATGCAGGACGCAGTGCGCAGGCGGCGAAGGAGATCTTCCGAGACCCCCTCCTCGCCCAGAACCCGAACCGGAAGGTTCAGCCCGCGCAGGGCGTCGAAGAAGATGCGCGCATCCCCGCGGAGCCTGTCCGGCCCCTCCAGCAGGAGGATCTCGGCCCGGATCCCCGCTTCGTGAAGGCACCTGGCCATCACAAAGCCGTCCCCGCCGTTGTTGCCCCCGCCGCATACGAGGACCACAGGCGCCGATCTCAGGTTTTCGAAGCACTCCATGAGGACCCGCGCCGCGCCGCGCCCCGCGTTTTCCATCAGGACGGCACCCGGGATCCCCGCCTCCTGGATCGTTCGCCGGTCCAGCTCCCGGATGATGTCTGCCGTCGCGATGCGCATTCCGTCCTCCCTCCCTTTTCGATCCGGACCGCTCAGCAGAGTTCCTTGCGGGCCTTCCCGGCGATCTCCCCGGCATAGCGGTTGATCTGATCCCCGTCCGGTCCTTCGATCATGATTCGCAGCAGCGGCTCGGTCCCGGAGTAGCGCACCAGGACACGCCCTGAGTCCCCGAGCGCCCTCTCGACGCGCGCGACTTCTTCGTGCATGCCGGGGATTTCCTCCAGTGGCATCTTGCGCTCCACCCGAAGGTTCAAGAGAACCTGGGGCATCCGCTTCATCTGCCCGGCGAGGTCCGATAGCTTCCGGCCCGTCCGTTTCATGATGGCCAGGACCTGCAGGGCCGTGATGATTCCGTCGCCCGTCGTGGTGTACTGCCGGAAGACGACGTGACCGGATTGCTCCCCGCCGAGGAGGGCCTTGGACCGTCTCATCTCCTCGACGACATACCGATCCCCGACCGCGGTTCGGATCAGCTTTCCGCCCACCTCTTTCAGAGCAAGCTCCAGGCCGATGTTGCTCATGACCGTGGCCACAACCGCGTTTTCCGGCAGCCTTCCTTCCCGGATCATCTCCCTGCCGCAAAAGGCCATGACGGCATCGCCGTCCACGATCCTGCCCTGTTCGTCCGAGAAGATCGCCCGGTCTCCGTCCCCGTCCAGCGCAATCCCGATATCCGCCCCGGTCTCCCTCGTCAGGGAGGCCATCCTCTCGGCGTGCTGGGAGCCGCATCCCGCGTTGATGTTCGTGCCGTTCGGCTCCACACCGATGGAGCTGACCTCGGCGCCCAACTCCGAGAAGACGGTGGGTGCGACCCGGTAGGCCGCTCCGTTGGCGCAATCGAGCACGATGCGCATGCTTTCGAGGGAAAGTTCCTTGGGAAAGGTCTCCTTGGCGAAGACGATATAGCGCCCCCTGGCATCGTCGATCCGAAACGCCTTGCCCACACTGTCGGCCGTGGGCTGGAGCCGGGAAAGACGGTCGGAGAAGATGAGTCGCTCCATCTCCTCCTCGTCCTCATCCGGCAGCTTGTATCCGTCTCTGTGGAAGAACTTGATCCCGTTGTCCTGAAAGAGGTTGTGAGACGCCGAAATCATCACGCCCGCATCGGCCCGCATGCTTTGGGTGATAAAGGCAACCCCGGGGGTAGGCAGAGGGCCGATGACGAAGGCGTCCACGCCCATGGAACAGATGCCTGCCACCATCGCGTTCTCGAGCATGTAACCGGACAGCCGGGTGTCCTTTCCCACCACGATCCTGTGTCTGCGGTTGTGGGTGCGACAGAGGTAGGCGATCGCTCGGCCCAGCCGCATGGCGATATCCGCCGTCATCGGCTCCTTGTTGGCCACCCCCCGCACCCCGTCCGTTCCAAAAAGGTTTCCCATCTTCCTTCCCCCCAACTCGCAGGGCCTGCCGGGCCTTTCCGGCCCGCGACCTGTCCGCTCCCGTGCCCGAAAAGGAGGCGATGGGGCAACGGTTCAAGCCCTGCCCTATTCGAACCCCCCGTCGTCCAGGACCTTCACTTTGACGGTCTCCGGAGTGCAACTCGTCCGAATGCCTTCCGCGGGCAGTTCGATGATGACCGGAAGGCTCTCGGGGAACGGAGCCTCTTCCGGAAGGACGACGGACGCCTCAATCTGCTCAGGTCGGAGCGCATCGACCTTTCCCGCGGCCCCCTCCAGGACGACGTCGACGCGCGGCGGTTCCAGGCGAACCACGCCCCTGGCATTCTCGATCTTGACGGAGACTTGTTTCACGAGCCTCTGGACGACCTTTTCCGCGATGGCAACTCGAACCTCCACCTCGCCCTGGCCGCTCGCGGGCCAGACATGGGGCTGGGCAGGGGCAATCTTCACACGGGCGTGGAAATCCTGTCTTCTCTCGGTCACATCGATCGCCTCGGTATCCACGTGGGCAACCCCCTGCAATTCACTCTGTGCGCCCGCGACCTCGACCCTGTTCGGAATCACTTCGACACCCGCCACGGCATACCCCTCGGCCGGTTTTCCCTTGAGCGCGGGCCTGACCTCCATCCCCTTCTTCACGGTCGGCTCGAATTTGAACTGAATCGTGTCCGGAGCCAGGACCGCGGCCGTCAGCCCGGGGGGCAGGTGAATCATTTTTTCGTTGACCTGATAGGTGCTCAGCCCCACCCTTGCGCCCGACAGGTCGAGCGTCACCGGGAGCCTTCGCGGCTCCAGGTTGGAGAGGATGCGTCGGGGACCCGTCACCCGCACCCGGATCGAGTCGTTCACCTCGTTTGTGATCACCAGCGAGTCCGGTACGTTTTTCCAGACCACCGGCACCTGCAACGTGTTCTCGGCGGTGGCCTTCAGATTCACGAACAGCCAGAGGCTGACGGCGAAGAAGAGAGAGAGGATCTTCAGGCTCAGGTTCCGAAAGAGCAACTCCTTCATCTCAGGGCCTCCCTCTTCGACTTCCCTGCGGGCACATAGGGGGAGAAGAGGTCCGTCAACGCCTCGCGGAGGGCCTTGGGCGTCAGCCCATGCTGCAGGATCCCGTCCAGGGCGATGGAGACCGATCCGTCCTCCTCGGACACGACGATCACCACGGCATCGGTCCGCTCGGTAATGCCGAGGGCCGCCCTGTGACGCGTACCGAACGACTTGTGGATGTCCGTGCGTTTTGTCAGAGGCAGGAAACAGCCGGCGGCATAAATGCGGCCTTCCCGCAGGACGGCCGCGCCATCGTGCAGGGGCGAGAGGGGGAAAAAGATGCTCGTGAGAATTTCACGGCTCACCCGGGCGTCCAGGAGCGTGCCCCCTTCCAGGAAATCGTCCAGCCGCGTCTCACGCTCCAGGACAACAAGCGCGCCTACATTGCGCTCCGACATGTTGACCGCGGCCACCGCGATTTCTTCCAGGAGCCGGCTCTCCTCCCTCTGGCTCATGCCGGCGAACAAAGGGTTCCTTCCCATCCGCGCGAGGGCGCGGCGAATATCCTCCTGAAAGAGGACGACGACGATGAGAATGATCGAACTCAGGAAGCTGTTCAGAACCCAGTTCAGGGTGTGCATGGGCAGGAGCCTGCTGACCACATAGGCGACGAACACGATCGCAAGCCCGGCAACCATGTGCACCGCTCGGGTGCCCTTGATGAGGAGGATGATCCAGTAGGTCACGAACGCGACCACCAGAATATCCAGAATGTCGGCCCAGTTCAGATCCAGCCAATCCAGGTTTTGGAAGGCCTCGAGAAAGGTCTGCAGGCTCTCCATGGAAGTCAGGCCCGTCCTCGCACTTCCTGTATGGCGCGCACAATCTTCACCACGTCCAGGGTCTCCGGCACGTCGTGCACCCGAAGGATGTCCGCTCCGTTCCAGACGCCGATGGCGGCCGTCGCCAGCGAGCCCGCGAGCCGCTCCTCCGCGTCCCTACCGAGCAAGCTTCCGATAAAGGATTTGCGGGATGTTCCGAGGACGATCGGCCTCCCGAGCGCCTTGAATTCGCGCAGGTGCTTCAGGATGAGCAGGTTGTGACGGCCCGTTTTCCCGAATCCGATTCCGGGATCCAGGAGAATCTTCTCTCTTGAAACTCCGGCGGCTTCCCAGAGGCGGATCCTTTCGGCCAAGTGTTCGACGATGTCCCGGACCACGTCCGCATAAGTCGGTCTTTGCTGCATGTTCTTTGGCGTGCCCTGCATGTGCATGAGGATGCAGGGCACGCCGAGGCCGGCCGCAACCTCTTTCATGGCCGGGTCCATCCGGCCCGCGCTGATGTCGTTGATCATGTCCGCGCCCGCCTGGACGGCGGCCCGTGCCACCTCGCCGGAGCAGGTGTCCACGGAAATCCATCCGTCCCAGTCTTCGCGAACCGCCTCGATGACCGGAAGGACGCGCTCCTTCTGCACCGCAGCGGAAACGGGATCCGAGCCAGGACGACTGGACTCCCCTCCCACATCGAGGATGGCCGCACCCGCAGCGATCATCCTCTTCGCCCTCTCGACGGCCTTCGCGCGACCCTGGTAGCGGCCGCCGTCGTAAAAGGAGTCGGGCGTGACATTGAGCACGCCCATGACCTTGGGACCCTGGGAAAAGTCGATCCGCTTGCCCCGGTACAGCACCGGACGGGGAGACTCCCGGGGAGAATGTTCCGCCCGTTCAGTCATGATGAGGTTCTTGAAAGGAGCTTCGAGCCCGGCGCGGGAGAGACTCCTCTACCCCCCCTCCTCTTGGCTCTTCAGTCCCAACGGCGGAATTGCAAGTTTCCCTTTTCCTTCTTCGTCCCTCCCCTCCGGGGTGCAAGGCTCCTGCTCGGGTTGTTCGCCCGACTCGCGAGGCCCTTCCGGGGCGGTCGCCACGGCCTTTTCTCGGACTTTGCCAAGGTCCGCCTTCGGGAGGACGATCCTTTGAATCTCCTCGCCGTCCAAGGATTCCTTCTCGAGGAGCCTCTTGGCAAGCAAGTGAAGTTTATCGATATTCTCCGACAGGATCTTCCTGGCCCGGTCGTAACTCTCCATCACGATCCTTCGAATCTCGCTGTCGATCTGGACGGCGGTTGCCGGGCTGTAGTCGGAGGGATAGGACAGCTCCTTTCCCAGGAAGATCTCATGGTCCTTCTTTCCGAAGGTCAACGGCCCCATCTGCTCGCTCATACCCCACTCGCAGACCATCCGTCGCGCCAGTTCCGTGGCCCGCTCGATGTCGTTTCCCGCACCGGTGGTCATTTCCCCGAGGACGAGTTCTTCGGCCACGCGGCCCCCAAAGAGGATGGCAAGGTTGTTCATGAGATAGTTCCGGGGGTAGGTGTGCTTTTCGTCGATGGGAAGCTGCTGGGTAAGGCCCAGGGCCATCCCGCGCGGGATGATCGAGACCTTGTGGATGGGGTCGGTCCCGGGCAGGATGCAGGCAACCAGGGCGTGCCCCGCTTCGTGGTAGGCCGTGTTGCGCTTTTCCTCCTCGCTGATGATCATGCTTCGACGCTCCACGCCCATCATGACCTTGTCCTTGGCCATCTCGAATTCTCTGGCGCCGATGTACTGCTTGTTCGCCCGCGCAGCCAGCAGGGCGGCCTCGTTGACGAGGTTCTCCAGGTCCGCCCCGGAAAAGCCGGGCGTTCCGCGAGCGAGAATCTCCAGGTCCACGTCCGCGGCGAGCGGCATTTCGCGCGTGTGCACCTTGAGGATGCCGAGGCGGCCCTTGATGTCAGGTTTGGGAACCACAATCTGACGATCGAAGCGTCCCGGTCGCAGCAGCGCAGGGTCAAGTACGTCCGGCCGGTTCGTCGCCGCGATCAGGATGACCCCCTCGTTGGTCTCGAAACCGTCCATCTCCACGAGCAACTGGTTCAGGGTCTGCTCCCTTTCATCGTGTCCTCCCCCGAGACCGGCTCCGCGGTGCCTTCCCACCGCATCGATCTCATCAATGAAGATGATGCAGGGTGCGTGCTTCTTGCCTTGAATGAAGAGGTCTCTGACCCGCGAGGCCCCGACGCCGACGAACATCTCGACAAAGTCCGACCCGCTGATCGTAAAAAAAGGCACGCCCGCCTCTCCCGCGATGGCGCGGGCGAGCAAGGTTTTCCCCGTGCCCGGGAGACCCACCAACAGGACCCCTTTGGGAATCCTCCCTCCGAGGCGCGTGAACTTCTTCGGGTCCTTCAGGAACTCGATGATTTCCTCCAACTCTTCCTTGGCCTCATCGATTCCCGCCACGTTCTCAAAAGTCACCTTTTGCTGATTCTCGGTAAGCAGGCGCGCCCGGCTCTTTCCGAAACTCATGGCCTTGCCGCCTCCTGCCTGCATCTGCCGCATGAAGAAGATCCACACGCCTATCAGAAGGATCATCGGGAACCAGGAGACAAGCAGAGTCATGTACCACTTTGACTGTTCTTCCGGCTTGACCACGATCTCGACGTGGCCTTCCCGAAGGCTTTTCATCAGTTCGGGGTCTTCCGGCATGTAGGTTTCGAAGCTGCTTCCGCTCGCCGTCCGGCCGATCAGGTGGTTGCCCTGCAACGTAACCTGCGTGACACGCCCTTCCTTTACGTAGCCGAGGAACTGGCTGTAGGAAAGGGTCACGTTTTCGGCTTGCTGGTTACGGACGGCGCTGTAGAGAAGCATGAAAAGCAGGATGATGGTAAGCCAAAGGGCGAGACTCTTGTAGAATTGATTCACGTTCTCTCTTCCAGAATCATGGTTTGGAGCAGGGCTCTTGTCCTCACGAAACGCAACAGGTGCGCCCGGCCTCCGTTGTCGACAGAATCCCCTGTCTCCATCCTACACTTGGGATCGGCATAATTCAACAAAAACTGATAGAGGATGAGAACTTATCAACTGCTTGGACTGCTCCTGCCTTCCATGTGTTCCGTTTCCGGCCCGGCCGGGACCGCCCGGAGCATCAAAACCTGCTTTGTCCTGTCCGTGACCTTGAAACGGTCGTCGATGCGGTGCCCCACCACCCAGGCCACCTGTCCTTCAATCTCTAAGATGGCGATTCGCCGCCTTGCGCTTCTCGGGATCTTACGATCGATAAAGAAATCCTTGAGTTTCTTCTCGCCCCCCAACCCCAGGGGCCGGAACCTGTCGCCCGGCCGAGCGTTCCGCACCACCATCACACCCTCGGCCCGGTCCGAATCCATCAGGGCGCAGCCGGGGTCTTCACGCATCGGCGGGGAGGCTGCATCCGCAGCGAACCTGTGCGAAAGGAGCACGATCCCCGCGCCGGGGACCGGGATCGCCTTGCCGCTGCAGGGCTGAATGGCCATTTCGTACGATCCGGCCTCCCACGGGTCCCTTCGGGCGAACTGGACCGTTTCGTATTCCAGAAAGACACGCACGCCTCGGGGCAGGACGAACTCCTTGTGAACCCTGCCTTCCGGCCTGGCCAGCGCATGGCAGATCCCCTCCATGTGATCGAAAGACAGACCCAGGGTCGATCCCGCAATTCGCCCAAAGGAAAGCCGCAGAACGCGCCTCTGAATCGCCCTGGGCATTCCCTGCAGCAGATCGCGACGCAGAATCATCTCGGTCTCCGGGATCAGCCGGCTCGTGACCCCTTCGAGAGCCTCCTGCGCGAAGGCATCCAGGCAGGCCGCCTCCTCTTGCAGGATCGAGGAAAGCCGGAGAAGGGAATCCACAAACGAAGGGTTGGCTTCCCTCTGAATCCAGGGGATCAGCTCCTGCCGGATCCGGTTCCGAAGATAGGTCCTCCGCCGATTCGAGGAATCCTCGCAGAAGCGCAGTCCGGCCTCGGAAGCGTACGCCAGGATCGCATCCCGGGAAATCTCGATGAGAGGCCGGATGTAGCGGCCTTCCCGAACCGGCCGGATCCCCATGAGTCCGCCCGTTCCCCGCAGCACCTGCATGAGCAGGGTCTCCGTGTGGTCGTCCCGGTGATGGCCTGTCGCGATCCTGCCTGCGCCCCATCTTTGAGAAACCTCCTCAAAGAACCGAATCCTCATATCCCGGGCCCGGGCCTGAACGTTCCCTCCTTTCGAATAGCATTCGGAATCGACCCGCCGGCCTTCGAAGGGGAGCCCATACCTGGACGCCAGGCCTTCCACGAACCGGAACTCCCGCTCCCCCTCTTCGCGCCGCAGGCCGTGGTGAACGTGGGCAACCACCAGCCTCAGGCCGATCTCCGCCTTGAGCCGCGCCAGCAGGTCGAGCAGGCTGACGGAATCCAACCCTCCGCTGACCCCGACGACAACCGTTTCCCCCGGCGAGACCATGCAGTGCCGAAGGATTGTCCTGCGGACCCTTTCCTCCACTTCCCGGCATTTCCCCTTCTCAGGATCGGCCACGCGAACGGCCCTCCTTGACCGGCAGGCTGCCTTGCTATATTCTATCATCTTCGTAAGGTTTCACCCGCAAGGTGAATCGAACGGGGGTCGATTGCCATGAAGCTATCCACGAGAGGACGTTACGGAGCACGTGCTCTTGTCGAATTGGCCAAACATGACGGCCGGGGACCTCTGGCCCTGAAAGAGCTGGCGGAACGCCAGCAGATTCCGTTGAAATACCTCGAGCAGATCGCCATGGCATTGAAGGGCGCCAAGCTGATCAAGAGTGTGCGGGGTCCCGCAGGCGGCTACACGCTGGCTCGCCCGCCCGAAAAGATCCACCTGCTCGAGATCATAGAAACCCTGGAGGGATCCCTCAGTTTTGTCAACTGCGTTCGAGATCCGTCCACGTGTGAACGGGTGGAATCCTGCGCCTTCAACGATCTGTGGAAGAGGGTTTCCCAGGAAACCGCGAAAATCCTACGCTCGGTCACGCTTGCCGACATGGTTGTGCGGGACTCCCGGAAGAGGACCGGCCCGGCGCGCTGCTTCGGGGAGGAGATGCTCTCCGAAGGGTCGAAATGATCCGCAAAGGCCGCGAGTTCTCCTCGCGTTCCGGTCCGGTTCCGGTAAGGTCCTGGACCTTCAACGCAGGGTGTCGCCCGCTACTGCGTCGTCCCCGCCTCTGATTGCTCCAACGACGGAATCCGGCAGTTCTTCGGCAGCCCTTCGATCGGCCCCCCCGCGGGCTGGAGAAACCATCGCTGCCTGTCCGGCTCGAAGACCCACTTCTCTCGCCACAGGAATTCCCGTACAACGAGTGAGTTCATCGCGTGTCCCGCCCAGCGCACCCGAACGGTCGCCTCATTGGAATCCCTCTTGAAGGCGACCGTCTCCGCAACAAAATCGACCAGACGGAGCTCGCCGAGAAGACAAGTGAGGAACTTGTCCCAATCCTTCTTTCGATCGGCCGGAACATACGCCAGCGCCTTGTAGGTATCCTGACCGACCAGGGCCCAATGGAAACTCCGCAGGTCTCGTCTCAACAGATCCTCGCGCTGCTCTTCTTTGGGAGACCAGAAACTGCAGGCCGCTGCCAGCAGGAAAACAAGCGAGAGCAACCAGAGGCGGCATGCCGCCCTTCCGCTTTCTGCGATTCGTCGTGGAGAGATTGACGCCATAATAGGGAAACTCGAAGGTCTCTTGCGCCGGGGGGTGACGCTGGCGGGCCTATTCGCCGGCCCTTGCAGCCATCGTCTCCTTGACGAATTGGACGATCGCCTGCATGGATGTTCCCGGCGTGAAGATCTCCGTGATTCCCGCCTCCTTCAGGCCCGGGATGTCTTCCTGCGGAATGATCCCTCCCCCGAATACGACCTTGTCCCCGGCCCCTTTCTCGCGGAGCAGTTCCACGACGCGCGGGAACAGGTGGTTGTGGGCTCCGGAAAGGATACTGAGACCCACGAAGTCCACGTCTTCCTGGATCGCTGCGTTCACGATCATATCGGGCGTCTGATGAAGCCCTGTGTAGATCACTTCGAACCCTGCATCCCGCAAGGCCCTCGCAATGACCTTGGCTCCCCGGTCATGCCCGTCCAGGCCGGGCTTCGCCACAAGGATTCGCACCTTTCGCTCTGCCGTTGCCATCTGCGGTTCTCCTATCTTCCCTGGAAGACGGGTTTTCGTTTCCCCAGGAAGGCTTCGATCCCCTCCCTGCGATCCTCGGATGCAAAGGTCATGGAAAAGGCTTCCCGCTCCAGGATCGAGCCGGTGGTAAGGTCGAGCACGAAGCCTCTCTCAATCGTCTTCTTTGCCTGCGCCAACGCGAAGGAAGGCTTGGATGCGAGCTTCCGGGCCACGGCCTCCACTTCTTCCGTCAACTTTTCGGGAGGAAATACGGCATTGACCAGTCCGATCGCCTTTGCCGTCTTCGCGTCGAACATCTCCCCGGTATAGATCCACTCCTTGGCCCGCCTTGCCCCGATCACCTTGGGAAGCCTCTGGGTTCCCCCGAACCCGGGGATGATCCCGAGGTTGATCTCGGGTTGGCCGAACCGGGCCTTTTCCGAGGCATAGGCCAAATCGCACGCAAGGACCAGTTCCGTTCCCCCCCCGAGGGCGAACCCGTTGACGGCGGCCACAACGGGCTTCTCGATCGCCTCGATCTTCAGGAACACCTCCTGACCCATGCGGCAGAATCGTCCGGCCTCAAGCGGTGTCAGACGAGCCATCTCCGCTATGTCCGCACCCGCTACAAAGGCCTTGTCCCCTGCCCCGGTGATCACGCACACCTTGCTTGCGTCATCCCGCTCGAACCGATCGAGTGCGTCGCCCAGTTCCTCCAAGACCTTCCGGTTCAGCGCGTTCAGGGCCTTGGGCCGGTTGATGGTGATCCATTCCACCCCCTCTTTCAGGGCCCTTTCAATCGTTTCATACGGCATGCTCGTCCTCCGCCTGGCTCTGGAATGCTTTCCCCCGCAGACCCCTTTCCGATGGAAGAAGGTACAAACGAAGGGCGGAATTGTCAATTCAGAAAGGTCCGTCCGGGAGCGGAATTCCCTTTCCGCCGACGGAAAGAGCAAAGCAATTCAATAAGATCTATGGATTCTGATCCGAGGCGCGGCCAACCGTCCCCGGACAGGGCGCGGTTCCGACAAGGCTTGAGGGTCTCGACAGGCGCTTCCGCAGCAGGAGAATCCAGGCGGGGACCGCGATTCCGAAACAAAACCATCCGGTCGCTTCCGCCCGGGTGCCTGCGGAAGGACCGGTCAGGGGCGAAAGCGTTTGGCATCCGCCGGAACTGCTGACGGCGGTGGTCGTGCCGGCAGCCGCACCGATTTTCTTCTCATTGGAAAAGAGGCTCTCGTTGCCGTCGTGGTCGTAGGCTGTGACCGCAACCCAGTAAGTAAGGTTTGCATCTACGTCGTTCAGGACGTAACGGACCTCGGTGTCCTGCACCTCGTAGTCTCCGAGGCGAAGGTTTTCCTCATAGAGGTACTCGTCGAAGGTTTCTTCGTAACGGGAAACCGGCCCGTAATACACGTTGTAGCCCGCCACGTCTTGCTCCGGCGGCCTGGACCAGACCAGCGCAACATCCCTTGTGGCCGAGGCGGAAAGGTAGGTCCGGATCTCGAGCGTGAGGCTCACCAGCAGGAAGACCACGCAGAAGAGCGAACCCTTCTTCAGAATGCTCCACAGTCGAAGCGTTTCCCGATGCATTCCTTCCACTCCGTCCGGCCTCCCGAATCGCGCAATCGGATGCCGGTGAATAGGACCGCAACGCGCCGGTCGGGCCTGTTCACAGGGTCTGCAAACTGTCTGCCAACACTCCGCGCTGGGTTGTTTTAGACAACGATTCCAATAAATAATTATTATATAGCAATTAGTTGCGGTTTATTATGAATGTATTACATTCAATATTTCGGTGCGACGGGAAGTGTTCTTTCGTACTCGCTGCGGGTGTTCGCACCCCGGCACGCTCACTTGTTCTTCACCCAATTCGGGCTGCGGATACCGAACTTCTGGATCTTGTAGTGCATGACCCGTCTCGATACGCCGAGGTACTGCGCGGCCTCCTTCTGGACCCAATTGGCCTTCTCGAGGGCGTCGAGAATGAGCTTCTTTTCCATCTCGACCAGGGGAATGCCCCCATCGGGGAGCCGGATCCTGTCCGCCTCCTTCGGAGGTCCCTTGCCGTCCAGGCCGTGAAGCGACAGGTCTTCGGGCCGGATCCACTCCTTCTCGCTCAGGAGAACCGACCTTTCCAGGGTATTGCGTAGCTCCCGGATGTTCCCGGGCCATTCGTAGTCTCGCAACATGGCCTCCACCTCGGGCGAGAAACCGGCCACCTTCTTGCTCAACTCGCCCGCGAAACGGCGGAGGAAATATTGCGCCAGCGGAAGGATGTCCTCCCTGCGCTCCCGTAAAGGAGGAATGCAGATGTTGACGACATTCAAGCGGTAGTAGAGGTCATCGCGAAAACGCTTGGTCAGGATCTCTTCCCGCAGGTCTTTGTTGGAGGCGCTGATCACGCGGACATCGACCTTGATCGTCTTCGTGCCTCCCACCCTTTCGAATTCCTGCTCCTGCAGTACGCGGAGAACCTTGGCTTGCGTACTCGCACTCATGTCCGCGATCTCGTCCAGGAAGATGGTTCCGAAGTTGGCCTGCTCGAACCTCCCGATCCGTTGTTTGTCCGCTCCCGTGAAGGCCCCTTTCTCGTGTCCGAACAGCTCGCTCTCCAGGAGGGTGTCCTGCAGGGCCGCGCAGTTGACCTTGATGAAGGGCTTGTCGCTGCGGGCGCTGTTGTAGTGGATCGCGCCGGCGATCAGCTCTTTTCCGGTTCCCGTTTCCCCTTCGATCAGGATCGAGGCATTGCTGCAGGCCACCTTCTTGACGACGGAGAGGACTCTTTTCAGCGCCGGGCTGTCGCCGATGATATCGTCGAAGCGATAGATGAGGTCCTGGGTTCGGCGAAGATAGAAATTGGCGCCCACCAGGCTCCGGTACTCCTGGAGGCGTTGGAGGGCGATCTGCAGTTCCTTCAGGTCAAGAGCCTTTTTGATGTAGCCGTCCGCCCCCTGTTCCATCGCTTCCAGGGCAATCGAGAGTCGGTCCGGGTCGACCAGACAGATCACGATGCCGAAGGAATTCACCCTCTTGGCATGCAAGACCAGCTCGACCGTCTGATTTCCCTCCGGTTTCACCTCCAGGATCAGCCCGTCGAAGATCTCCTGGTCCAGGCACTGTCGGCACCCCTCTTCGTCGGGCACCCATCTGACCGTGTGCCCGTGGCTCTCCAGGAAATCCTGAATGCTCTTGCCGAGCGCCCCTTCTGGATGCATAAGCAGGATCTTTAGGCTTGCCATTCCGGTTCGATTCCTCGGTCGCGTGTTTCAATGGGTTGGGGCAAGACGACGGGATCGCCGCATCCCCTGTCAAGGCGGTCTTTTCCCGCTTGTAATGTATTTTCGGATGCTATGGGCGAATACTTAAGAAGAAGGGCAAAAAAGCCGGGGCAGGCAGGGCGTGGCCTACCGTTCGAGGCCGGTCTCCTTGATTTTATAGAGCAGGGCCTTGTAGCTGATCTGCAGCCGTTCCGCCGCCTCCTTTCGGTTCCAGCACGTTTGCTGGAGCACCTTTCCGATGACCTCGCGTTCGGCGCGGCGAATTGCCTCCTTGCTGAAGGCCTTGAGCGAATAACGGTCCAGGTTCTGCTTGATCAGCTCATCGAGCCCGGGCGCCGGCCCCGGGAGGTCCTGGTTCCTTGCTTCGCATTTTTTCAGCAACTCCAGGGTGACGGCCTGGTCGCTGCCCAGAATCACGATCTTCTTCATGCAGTTCTCGAGCTCACGAACGTTTCCGGGCCAGTGATAACGGAGGAAGGCGTCGACAGTCTCGGTGGAGAGCCGCGGGACCTTTCGCTTGAACTCCCGGCTGTACTTCTTGGAAAAATACTCGACCAGCAATGGAATTTCCTCTCTCCGTTCCCGGAGAGGGGCGACACGGATGTTCACGACGTTCAGGCGGTAGTACAGATCCTCGCGGAATCTTCCCTGGGCGACCCCCTCGGACAGATTCTGGTTGGTGGCGGCGATGATGCGCACATCCACCCGAATGTCCTGCTTTCCTCCCAGATGGGTGAACTGCTTGTCCTGCAAAACCTGGAGGAGTTTCGCCTGGAGCGGCGGCATCATTTCGCTGATCTCGTCCAGAAAGATGGTCCCTCCCTCGGCGAGTTCGAACTTGCCCGGCTTCTGGTTCGAGGCATCGGTGAAGGCCCCCTTCTCGTAGCCGAACATCTCGCTCTCCAGCAAGGGTTCGGGGAGAGCCGCGCAGTTGACCTTCAGGAAGGGCCGATCCCGCCTGGTCGACAGGGCGTAAATGGCCCGGGCGATCAATTCCTTCCCGGTGCCGCTCTCGCCCTGGATCAGGACGGTGATGTCCGTGTCCGCCACCTGCTCGACGATCGGCCGGATCTCCCGCATCTTCTCGCTGCCCTGAAAGAGCCGGTCGAACTCCGCTTTTCGCTTGATCTCCTCCCGGAGCGACTTCGCTTCGTCGATCAGATCCCGCCGATCCATCTGCTTGCCGACCGTGGCAAGCAGCTCCTCCTGGTCGAAGGGCTTGTGCAGGAAGTCCATGGCACCCATCTTCAAGGTGGTCACGACCGCCCTGGCAAGCCCGTCCCCGCTCATCATGACGATGTAGGTGTCTTCGCTGATCCGTTTCATCTGTTGCAACGTCTCCAGACCGTCCTTGCCCGGCAGATGAAGATCCAGGAAGACGATGGCCGGACGGATCGTCCGCAGCAAATGAATCGCCTTTTCGCCGGTGTCCGAGCAGAAGACCTCGTAGCCGAACCGCAGGAGCAGATCGCGCATGTAGGCGAGGAGGCTGTTGTCGGCATCGGCGATCAGAATCCGGCTGTTCCGCCTCTCTTCCGGCCCGGAAGGGCAAGCCTGCATTTCCAGTTTCTGTCTCACAATCGACATTCCTTGATCTTGTACAAGAGAGCCTTGTAGCTGATCTGCAGGATCTCCGCCGCTTTTCTCTTGTTCCCCTTCGTATGTTGGAGGACCCTGGATATGAGAACCCCCTCGGCCAGCCGGGCGACTTGCTTGTCGACCTCCTTCAGGGAAATCGGCTTTCCCTCGTCCACCAGCCCGGCAAGGTCGAGATCCAGCTCTCCTTCCGTGGGCAGGCTCGATCCCGCCGCAAGCTCATTCAGGATGATCCTCTCGTCCCGGAGCACCACGTAGCGCTTGATCATGTTTTCCAGTTCGCGGACATTCCCCGGCCAGGGATGCCGGAGAAAGGCTTCCAGGATTGCCTCGGGCAGATGAGACACCTTCTTGTTGAATTGACGGGAAAACCGTTTGGTGAACAGATCGGCAAGGACCGGGATTTCCTCTTTCCGTTCCCGCAGGGGAGGAACATGAATGCTGATGACGTTGAGACGATAGTACAGATCTTCTCGGAAGAGCTGCTGCCCCACCAGCGTCTCCAGGTCCTTGTTCGTGGCGACAAGCACGCGAACGTCGACCCGGACGTTCTGCTGCCCCCCCAGACGGGAGAACTCCCCGTCCTGGAGAACCTGCAGAAGCTTCGCCTGTGTCGAAAGCCCCATTTCGCCGATCTCGTCGAGAAAGATCGTGCCCCGCTGGGCCAGCTCGAACTTGCCGGGCTTGGATTTGGTGGCACCGGTAAAAGCGCCCTTCTCGTAACCGAAAAGCTCGCTTTCCAGGAGATCGTGTGGCAGGGCCGCGCAATTCACCTTGACGAAAGGCGACGCCGCGCGGGGGGAAAGCTGATGGACCCGTTTGGCCACCACCTCTTTTCCCACCCCGCTTTCCCCGTGGATGAGTACCGTCACATCCGTCTCGGCCACCTGGCGAATGATTTCCTCGACCTCGAGCATCTTCGGACTGTGGAAGACGGCCGCTTCCTTCTCTTCTTTGTGGAGGAGTTCCCGCAGTCGTTTGATTTCATCCACCAGGTCCGCCTTCTCGAAAACGTTCCGCAGGGCGATCTCGAGTTCCTCGGTCTCGAAGGGCTTGACCAGATAATCGCTTGCTCCCAACCGCATGGCCTCGACGATGGTTCGGGTCTGGTCCACGCCGGTCAGCATGATGACCGGCAGATCCTCCCGAATCTCCCTGATCTTCCCGAGCACCTCGATGCCGCTCAAGCCTTCCATGATGACGTCGAGAATGACCAGGGATGGGTCGACGCCCTTCTGCAGAGCCTCGACCGCCTCCTCCCCGGAGGCAAAACAGGTTACCCGATAGCCGATCGTCTCGAGAAGCGTCGTGAGGTAACTCCGGAAGCTCTTGTCGTCGTCGATGACCAGGAGATGCTTTCGGTTCATGCGGGCAGGTTCCTCTCGGCGTGCGAGCGCTCTTCCGATCCAAGCGGAAGGGCAAACCGAAACGTGGCGCCCCTGCCTTCCTCGCCCTCCGCCCAGATCCGGCCTCCGTGGGCCTCCACGATCCTCTTGGAGATGGCAAGCCCGAGGCCCACGCCCTTGCGAGGGGATGCGCCGGGTCCCTCGAGCAGGAGCTGCGGATCGTCCTCGAACAATTTCTCCAATACCGAGCCCGGCAGGCCGACACCGGTGTCGCGGACGGAAACCTCGATGAATCCCCTTCCGTTCTGCACCTTCTCCTGGGCCGACAGGGTAATGAAGCCCCCCGCGGGGGTAAATTTGATTGCATTGCTGATCAGGTTCACGAGAACCTGTTCGATTCGGTCCGGGTCATGGACGAGGATGGCGCGCGTTTCGGGCAACCGGAGGGACAAATCGATCTGTTCCCGGTCGGAGATCATCTTCATCTGCCGATAGACGCGCCTCAACAGGCCGAAAAGATCGCTCTGCTGTTTGCGGAGTTTGAGTTTTCCGGATTCGATCCGACTCAAATCGAGCATTTCGTTCACGATGTTGAGAAGGCGTTCGCAGCTCTGCACCGATTCGCCGAGAATCCGCTTCTGCTCGGCGTTCATACTGCCGGCCTTTTCCTGAAGTAGGAATCGACTGTAGCCCATAATGATGTTCAGAGGCGTACGAATCTCATGGGTCGCAACCGCGAGAAAATGCGTCTTCCTCTTGTTGATTTCATCCAGTCGTTCGTTGGCCGCCAGGAGTTCTTCGTTCCTTGCGAGCAACTCGGCCCGGGCCTTCTGCAGGCTCAGGTTGGTCCTCGTCAGCTCTTCCGCCTGACGCTGGAGGTCCTCCTCCATCTCCTTCTCTTTGGTCGCATCCCGGAAGAAGACCAGCGTATACCCGCCGCCGGCCATCTTGTGGCGCTCCACGGACAGGGTTCGCCTCTGCCCGGCCGGGGCCTGGTAGGGGAAATGATAGCGACTCAGGCCCTTTTCACCCGGAGAATCCCGCTTGCGCAACCTGCGGATCCGTTCGATCCATTCGTCCGAGACGATATCCCGGTAGGAGAGCGAGAGAAGCCTCTCCCGCTCGATCCCGAGGAGTTCGCCGGCCCTGAGGTTGGCTTCCCGGATTCTTTCCTCCTCGTCCAGCAAGAGAACGCCGACGGGCCCGGCGCGGAACAGCGCTGCATGCAGGTCGGCCGGCCGCAGATCCCCTTGCCCCGCAGAGGCGGGCACCTGAACCGGAGCGTTACGATCCGGCGGCACGGCACAGAGCATCCTCTGCAGCGCGCTCAGCACCAGCTTCACCATCAGCTGACAGATACGGACCTCCCGGATCGTGAACCCCTCCTCCGAGATGGTATTCCGCAGGAGAAGCACCCCGAAGGCCTGCTCCTCAAAGACAAGCGGGAGGACCATGATCGAGACGTCCTTGATCCTGTCGATCTGATCCCGCTTGAGGGTGTGCATCAGGGGATCCCGCGACGGATTGGCCACAACCGTGATCTTGCCTGTCTGCAAGGATCGCAGGATCTCCGGATAGTCTCCCAGGGAAATCCCCACTCCTTCGAAGTCGGGGTCCTCGTGCGAGATGGCCACCGTTCCCCTCTTCCCGTCCCCCTCCACCAGAATCAGGGAGCAGTGGGACACGTCGAGTATCTCCGTGATGTTTTTTACCAGGGAGTGGAGCGCAAGCCGGGGGCTCAGGCTGGTGGAAAAGGCCTGAATCACCCGGAGGATGCGAATCAGGTCCCGCTTTTCGAGACTGTAGAGAATGCTCTCGAAAGCCTCCAGGGGCCCGATCGAGTCCTGTGGGTCCGCCGCAGCGAACCTGTAGAAGCGTTCACCGAGAGATTTCGCAAGGATGTCCTGCATGAATCCGTCGTCCATCGCAAGAGGTTGCTCTCTGCCCGTCATTTCCTCCACCTGTCCGCTCTACAAGAAACGTATCGGCATGGAGTGGGAAAAAATTTACCATTTTCTTCGAGGAAAGAGAATGAAAAAACCGCTGATCGAGCCCATGCCGGGGGAAGGAAGCAAATCTTTTGACTTAGCTCGGGCCGAGGGGTCGAAACGGGAGGCGGAGGGCCGACGCCTTCTCGTGTTCGCGTTCCCCTCCGGCAGGCCGATGATGGAAGGAGAGAATTACATTTTGTACTTTCCGAAGGCCTCGGGCGTGAGGTTCTCGAGGATTTCGGTCCACTTGTCCCGGTCCTCCGGGGTGGCCATTCCCTCCTCCGCCTTCGTCGTATCGATGTGCCGGGACTTGTTGATTACATCTTTATCGACGAAAATGGGGGAGTCGGTCCTCAGGGCGAGTGCGATAGCGTCACTCGGCCTGGAATCCACGGGCAGCGTCTCATCCCCCACCTTCAGATACAGCAGGGCGAAGTAGGTATTGTCCCGCAGATCCGTGACCTCCACCCTTTCCAGGTTTACGCGCAGCTCGTTCAGAACGTTTCTCAGCAGGTCGTGGGTCATGGGCCTCGCCAGATCGATCTTTTCCAACTGGATCGCGATCGCACTCGCCTCCGCAATCCCGATCCAGATGGGCAAGGTGTTCTCACCGCTGCTGTCCTTCAGAATAACGATCGGCATCTTCGTCATGGGGTCGAGCGTGATTCCGGCCACCTTCATCTCAATATACATGGCGTCTCTCCACTCCCGGAGGCAAGCAACGGATCTGGTTCATTATAAGCAACGCCCTTCCTCGCTTGTCAAGGAACATTTTCCCCGCAGCGAATTCCGGCACCCTTCCTGGATCGTGACAGGGACAAGCCGCCCCGTCAACCCCTCCGGCCCCTTGAAATTGACGATCCGGTTGGACCGGGTCCTTCCCATCCACTGCCTTCGGTCCCGGCTCGCGCCTTCGACCAGGACCTCGAGCGTCTTGCCCTCCAGTGCCCGGTTCTTGGCGAGGCTGATTTCCCTCTGAAGATCCTGCAGCAAATGAAGTCTGCGGAGCTTTTCCGGCTCCGCAACGGTCTCTTTCATCGCCGCGGCCCGGGTCCGCGGCCTGGGGGAAAACCTGAAAGAATAGAGGCCGTCAAAGCGCACGCGCCGCATGGCGGACAGGGTCTCCTCAAAATCCTCCGGACGTTCTCCCGGGAATCCGACGATCATGTCGGACGTAATCGCCACATCCGGAACACGCGCTCGAAGGGCCGAAATCTTCTCGAGGTAGTCGGAAAAGCTGTATCCCCGGTTCATCAACCCAAGCACGGAATCGCTCCCCGACTGCAAGGGCAGGTGGATGTGCTCACACAGGGGACGGAGGCTGCCGAAACACTCGATCAGGTCCCGGGAGAGGTCCTTCGGGTGCGAGGTGGTGAAGCGAAGCCGAACGACCCCGGGCAGGGCGCTCAAGGCGGCCAGCAAATCCGGAAACCGGCAGCCTGTCCGGTCGGGGGCCCGATAGGCATTCACGTTTTGTCCGAGCAGGGTCAGTTCCTTGACCCCTTCCCCGGCCAGGCGGCTCGCCTCTTGGAGAAGGGTTCGGAAAGGCCGGCTCCTCTCTCTGCCCCGAACGAAGGGAACGACGCAGTAAGCGCAGTAATTGTCGCAGCCCTCCATGATGGTAATGAAGGCCTTGACGCCCCGCGGGTCCGGGATCCCGGGGCAATCCAGGTCCTCCACCGAATCCGTGACCTGGGAAACGGCGGCGCACCGCTCGCCGCCCGCCCTGCATCGGTCGACCAGGGGCACGATCTCCGAGACGTGATGCGGACCGAACACCAGGTCCACCTGAGGCATTCGCGCCAGAAGGCCCTCCCCCTCCTGCTGTGCGACACAACCTCCGACGGCGATGACAACGTCCGGTTTCCTCCGCTTCACTGCATGGAACCGGCCGAGGAGACTGTAGGCCTTCTCCTCGGCCTTCCGCCGGATGCTGCACGTGTTGACGATGAGAATGTCCGCTTCGGACGGAGAGAAAACCCGCCGGCAACCGGCCTCCTCCAGTCGACGGCCTGCCCGCAGGGAATCCTGCTCGTTCATCTGGCATCCGAACGTCTCGATATAGAAGGAAAGCCCCCGCATCGGGCCAGCGCTCCTGCGCTCGAGCAAGGCGGAGGACGGTCCGCGTGGCCCCACCGACGGACGACGGAGGGGGAATGGGAACCCGAACCGCGCGGGTCTTCCGCCCTTTTTCCTTTTCCGGAAGGATATGCGCGACACCGGGCAGGGCGATCCTGCTAGAGGGCTTCGATACTCGAGACGAGCAATTCCATCCCCTGCAGCACGTCGATCCCCTCGTGCGCGCACTCCGGACAAACGAATCGATAATCCTCGACGGGAAACTCCCGGCTGCAGCGCTTGCATTTCCCCCGGATGGGGAGGGTCTCGATCATCAGTTCCGCCCCATCCACCAGGGGCGATTCCCGCGCCACGAACCCGAAGCAGAACTGAAGCTGCTCGGGAACGATGCCCCGCAGCTGTCCGGCCCGCACGAAAATCCGAACCACTTTTTCGACCCGGTTCTGCTCCGCCGTCCTCACGACGATATCGAGGATGTTCTGGGCGAGACCCATTTCATGCATGCGCGGTCCTCCGGCGGGCGTAAAGCCCGACAACCCCCTTCAGCGCGAGGATTCTCTCTATCCCCTGATCCTGTTCTGCAGCCAGTCCATCCATTCGTCCAGACCCTGGCCGGTCTTGCACGAGACCGAGAGAAAATCCAGTTGCGGATTGATCCGGCGGGCGTTCTCCCTTGCCTCCTCGAGCGAGAAGTCCAGGTGGGGAAGCAGGTCGATCTTGTTGAAAATACATACGGACGCCTCGCGGAACATCAAGGGGTACTTCAGCGGCTTGTCTTCCCCCTCGGTCACGCTCAACACGACGACTTTCGCATGCTCACCGACCCGGAACTCTGCAGGGCAAACGAGATTGCCCACGTTCTCGATCACCAGCAGCCGCACATCGGTCAGGTCGAGGTCCTTCAACGCATCGTGAATCATCTTTCCGTCCAGGTGACAGGCGTTCCCCGTGCTGATTTGCACGATCTGACAGCCGAACCGTTCGAGCCGTTCCGCGTCCTTTGTAGTCTGCATGTCTCCTTCGATGACCGCGACGCCCAGGGGATCCAGACGCTCCAGCGTCCTCTCCAAGAGAGTGGTCTTTCCGGAGCCGGGCGAACTCATCATGTTGATCGCGAAGGAACGGTTCTTCTCGAAGACCTGGCGGTTCTCCGCGGCGTAGGATTCGTTCATTTCGAGAATGTTGTTCAGCACCTGGATCTTGATAGGCATCTGGCTGTCCTTTCGATCGCTTCACGGTTCCAGATCAAGCAGGTGACCCATCTTGTGTTGTTTCGTCCTCAGATAGTCGATGTTCCTTTGGTTGGCCTCCACGATGATCGGCACCCGTTCCACCACCTCGAGGCCGTATCCCTTCAGCCCGATGATCTTCTTCGGGTTGTTCGTCATGATGCGGAGCTTCCGGATGCCCAGATGAGCCAGGATTTGCGCCCCGATCCCGTATTCACGAAGATCGGGCAACAGACCGAGGGCCTCGTTCGCCTCGACCGTGTCTTTCCCCTTTTCCTGGAGCGCATAGGCCTTGATCTTGTTCGCCAGGCCGATTCCCCGTCCTTCCTGGTGCATGTAGATCAGGGCGCCTTTTCCCTCTTCACCGATCATCTCCATGGCGCGGACGAGCTGCGCCCCGCAGTCGCAGCGCAGGGAGTGGAACACGTCCCCCGTCAGGCATTCCGAGTGGACCCGCACCAGGACAGGTTCGTCGGGATCGAACTCCCCTTTCACCATGGCCAGATGCTCGGTCTTGTCCAGGATGCTTCGGTAGACCAGAGCCCGAAACTCGCCGCCGAAGGGGCTGGGGACCAAGGCCTCGGCCACCTTCTCCACCAGGGACTCCTTCTGGAGGCGGTAGGCTACGAGGTCTTTGATCGCAACGATCTTCATGTGGTGTTTCTGTGCGAGCGCCTCCAGGTCCGGCATCCGCGCCATGGTGCCGTCATCCTTCATGATCTCGCAAATGACCGCAGCGGGCTTGAGTCCCGCCATCCTCGCGAGATCCACCGAGCCCTCGGTTTGGCCGGTCCGGACCAGAACGCCGCCCGGCTTTGCGCGCAGAGGGAAGATGTGCCCCGGCCGCACGAAGTCATCCGGCTTCGCCTTGTCATCCACCGCCAGCCGGATCGTATAGGCACGATCGTAAGCGGAAATTCCGGTCGTGATTCCCTTGCTCGCATCCATGGAGACCGTGAAGGCGGTCTCGAACCGTGACGTGTTTTTCTCGACCATCATCGGAAAATCGAGTTGCCGAAGCCTCTCGTCGGTCATGCTCAGACAGACCAGACCCCTTCCGTGTTTGGCCATGAAGTTGATCTTCTCCGGGGTGACGTGCTCGGCGGCGAAACAGAAATCGCCCTCGTTCTCGCGATCCTCATCGTCCACGAGGATGACCATCCTTCCCTTTCGTATGTCCTCGATTGCGTCCTTCACCTTGGCCAGCGGCATTCTCCGTCTCCTTCCTTGGTCCTTCTGCCTCGGTCTGCAGGCACCGAGGGGCAATCCGGCGCCCCCAGGTCGCGCAAAGGGAGCAAGAAAGATGGTAGAGATCGCGCACCGATACGTCAAGGAGTGCGCCGGGGGCCCCATCCTCGAAGCCCCTTGGGCGTCGGTGCGGGAACCCGGAACGCGCCGACATGACGGAGACAAGTTTCTGTGCTACAGTAGGCTGGATAGCCGACGGAAGCGATCGGGGAGTGCCCTTCACCATCCCCTCACGAAAGGCCGTCATTCACGGACCGGGTTTCGTGAGGCATTCCATACGAGGACATCAACGTTGAAGCCAGGAACATCGGACGTCGTCGAAATCGAGTCGCTCGCATACCGGGGAGAGGGGATCGGTCATATTGAGAACAAGGTGATCTTTGTTCCGCTCACGGCGCCCGGCGACAAAGTTGCCTTGACGGTATCGGAGAACAAGAAGAACTACCTTCGAGGAACGGTCAAAGAGTTCCATGTTCGCTCCCCGCACCGCGTCGTACCCCTGTGCAACTATTTCGGGGAGTGCGGAGGCTGCCACTGGCAGCACCTGAGCTACGAGTACGAACTGGATGCCAAGAGGAAGATCCTGCAGGAGACCCTCGCACGGATCGGCAAGATCGACCCGGACTCCTACGCGTGTCCTGCCCCGATCGCCTCACCCAAGGCGTATGGGTATCGCTGCCGAGTCCGCCTGCAAGGACTCACGAAACGGAACACCGAACTCGGATTCTTCAGGGCCCATTCCAAAGAGATCATCCCCGTCGACCGCTGCGAACTCGCTTCCGGTTTTCTCAATGAGACGATGAAGCGGCTGCACGGATTCCTGAACTCCCTCGACTATCTGCTGCCCTTTGCGGAGCTGCAGATCCTCGTCCGCCAGGAGAGCGAAGAGGCGACCCTTGCCTTCTCCTGCCCCCAGCGGCTGGACGACGAACTCGTCCGGGATTTCTTGAAGGCCCTGAAGGCCTACATTCCGAAGGTCTACGGGGTTTCGTTCGAGACAAGCAAGAACGGCGAGGCCCAGATCGAGCACTTCGGCAATTGCGGCCTGGAATTCGATTACACCTTCGTGCCTGCTTCGGGGCAGCAACCCGTTCCGGTTCGATACCGCGCGCAGATTCACGCCTTCAGCCAGGTGAACCCGGAGCAGAACCGAAACCTGCTGCGCACGATCTACGATTGGGCGGACCCCACGGCGGACAAGGTTGTGCTGGACCTCTTCTGCGGGGCGGGCAATTTGAGCCTTCCCCTGGCCCGCGATGCAGGCAAGGTCATCGGAATGGAAGAGAGTCCCCTGGCCGTCGAGGACGCCCGATACAACGCGTCGTTGAACGGTCTCGCCAATTGTGAGTTCCGCATCGCCGACGTGTATGAGGCTCTGGGTCAGCTCAAGGGGGAGGACCGCATCGATGTTCTGATCGTCGACCCTCCCCGCAAAGGCGCAAAAGAATGCATCGGCGATATGCTTGCGCTCAGGCCGTCCAAGATCCTCTACGTTTCGTGCGACCCGACCACCCTGGCCCGAGATCTCGCGCTGCTGACCTACTCTGCTTACAGGCTCACGAGGGTGCAGCTGGTGGACATGTTTCCGCAAACATACCACATCGAGTGTGTCGCCGAACTGGTCCGGGCGGGCTGACCCTTCCTCGGGCTCAGGCCTTCCCCGCTGCCCGCTTGGAGGCCTTCAGGGGATTGAGCTTCTTGGTGGGGACGTTTTCCTTCTCTTCCTTGCCGTTGCCGTTGGTCGACATATTGCAGGGCCCGGGGTTCCATTTCAGAGCGGGCTCCGCGTAAACACGGCAGAATTTGCCGTGAGCAAGGGCCTCGATGTTTCCACACTCCTGGCATTGATCTACGATGGGATGGCACTGTCCCCCGTTGTAGTTGCATCCGTTCTTCCTCATGAAGACGCATGTCCTGCCAGGCTTGATCGTACTGCACGTGTGCATTGTCAGGTCCCTCCTCTTGTGGGGCGGTGATGTGGGGCCCAGTGTCTGGGCGTAACGATTCCTCGATGGAATCAAATATTCGAAAAATAGAACCCATTATTTTATTATTCTCGCCGAACCGAGTCAATCACTTGAGCGCCGGCGCTTGCGCGCAGAGGGCTGTCGTCCTCGGTCGTCACGACCCCCGCTTATTTCTCCCGAGGAATTCCACCACTTGGAGCACATCCCCCCAGACCTGCCTCCGGATCGTAACCGTATAGTTTCGCAGGACATACGCGGGGTGATAGGTGGGCATGACCGGAATCCCTTTGTAGGCCATCCAGGTTCCCCTCAGCTGATGCATGGGCTTCTTGGTGCCCAGGAGCGCCTGGGCCGCGGGAAGACCCAAACTTACGATCACCCGGGGACGGACCGCGTCGATCTGCCTGCTGAGAAAAGGAAGACAAACCTCCACCTCTTCCTCTCGCGGGGTTCGATTCAAGGGGGGTCGACATTTCAGGACGTTGCAGATGTAGACCTCGCTGCGGACGAGGCCCATGCCCTTCTCTAGGATCTGGTTCAGCAGCTGCCCCGCCTTTCCGACAAAAGGCCGGCCGGTCTGATCTTCCTCGCTGCCCGGCGCCTCCCCCACGAAGAGGATCTCTGCCGAGGGATTGCCTTCTCCAAACACGATCCTCCTGCGCGATCTGGACAGAGCACAACGCGTGCATTCTCCCAGTTCCTCCCGGACCGCCTCCAGCCGCCTCACGGCGTCGGAAGCATCCGTGCCCGACCCGGGCCGGTCCTCGGATCCGTCTCTCCTTGCGGATCCGGGGACGGGGATTGCCTCCACACCGCTTTCGATCAGATATTGAAGATACGCCTTCAATGACTTCCGGACCCACGGTTCCATGCCTGGGGACTCCCTTTCCGGTCTCCGTCGACCGCCGTGTGCTTCTTCCGTCTCGGATCCAAATTGTGCCATGCCCCGGCCTTCAACGAAAGCATGGGAAAGAGGGCCCACGGCGGATGACCCTTGCGGGATTGTATGATAAGGTACGAAAACAGCCGAATCTGCCGGTTCAACAGAGGAGACCGTCGTGACCGCTGCATGTGCCCAATCTCTCGGCCGTATATGATAAATCTATAATCTTTATAGCTACTTTGGAGGAACTAGTTATGCAAAACTTTAGAATTGCCCTGGCCCAGGTCAACCCGACCGTCGGCGATCTGCAGGGCAATTCCCGTCTGGTCTCCGGCTACATCGCCAAGGCGAAACGGGCCGGGGCGGACCTGGTGGCCTTCCCCGAGCTCGTTCTCACAGGCTATCCTCCTGAGGATCTTCTCCTGAAGCCGTCATTCACCGACCTCAACCTGAAGATCCTCGACCGGATCGTCCCCGAGACAAAGGGAATCACCGCGATTATCGGCTTTGTCGACAAAAAGGACGACATCTATGACGCTGCCGCCGTACTGCATGACGGGAAATGGGTGGCCACCTATCACAAGCATTACCTGCCCAACTACGGGGTCTTCGACGAGCATCGCTACTTCCAGAAAGGAGAGCGCATTCTGGTCTGCGTCCGGTCCGGAATCCACATCGGGCTTTCCATCTGTGAGGACATCTGGCTGCCTGCAGGCCCCCTGGCCTGGCAGACCGTTCAGGGGGACGTGGAACTTGCCGTCAACATCTCGGCATCCCCTTTCTACCGAGGCAAGCGCAGGCAGCGGGAGCAAATGCTGTCCACAAGGGCCAGGGACCACACCGTCGCCATCGCCTATGTGAACATCGTCGGCGGACAGGATGAGCTGATCTTTGACGGAAGCAGCCTTGTCGTGGACGAAAAGGGAAAGATTCTCGCAAGGGGAAAGGCCTTCTGCGAGGACCTGGTCATCGCCGATCTGAATGTGAGGAACGTATTTCGCACACGGCTGCTGGATACCCGGCGGCGGCAGGAGAAGCGCACGTCCAACGAAGGGGCGGGAAGCATCGACACGATCACGCTGCCTTCGATTCCGAAGCGCGGAAAGAAGGCCGCCCCTCCGGCCGGGCCGAGTTCCGCGGAGATGACGGAGACCGAGGAGGTCTATCGCGCGCTCGTGCTGGGCATCCGCGACTACTTCCGGAAGAACGGCTTCGAGCACGCTCTCGTCGGGTTGAGCGGGGGGATCGACTCCGCCCTGACCGCCGCCCTGGCGGCCGAGGCGCTCGGCAGAGGCAACGTCAACGGCGTGTTCATGCCCAGCCGGTTTTCCTCGCAGGAGAGCCTGAGGGATGCGGAGCGGACCGCAACGAACCTCGGGGTCTCCTTCCGCATCCTTCCGATCGATTCGATCTATGCATCCTATCTCAAGGCCTTGCAGCCCGTGTTCGCGAAAAGGCCGTCCGATGTCACCGAAGAGAACCTTCAGGCCCGCATCCGGGGAAACCTCCTGATGGCCCTTTCGAACAAGTTCGGCTGGCTCGTCCTCACGACGGGCAACAAAAGCGAGACCTCGGTCGGGTATTGCACGCTTTACGGGGACACGGCGGGAGGACTCGCCGTTCTCAAAGATGTCCCGAAAAACACCGTCTACGACCTTTGCCGATACATCAACGAGACCGAAGGCCGGGAGGTAATCCCGCGATCGGTCCTGGAGAAGGAACCCTCCGCGGAACTGCGGCCGAACCAGCGCGACTCGGACTCTCTGCCTCCCTACGAGCAACTCGACCCCGTGCTTCACGCGTATGTGGAAGAGGACCTCAGCCTGGAAGAGATCGTTCACATGGGATACCCCCGGAAGCTGATCCGGGATGTGTTGCGAATGGTCGACAGGAGCGAGTACAAGCGCCGCCAGGCGCCCCCGGGGCTGAAGATCACCCCCAAGGCGTTCGGAAGGGATCGGCGGCTCCCGATTACCAACAGGTTCAATGCATGAAGAGCGCAGGGGGGAATCGCAGGGAGGGAGCGGGCCGGATGGCAGCAGAAACGAATTCAGGATGCGGCCGCGCCTGCCTGAGACTGCAGATAGAGTTCCAGCCGCTTCCTGCTCGACGGATTCAATTCCGCGAACCGGATGCCCATCCCGTTCAGGGAGGATTCCCTGGTCGCGCGGCCGCGGAAGGTGTGCACGACCACCCCTTCGGCCGTAATCGGATCGCTCATGTCCGGCAGGCGGAATTCGACCTGGAGTCTCGTCCTGGTCGGCAAGGGTTCTTCCGTCTGAATGAAGATCCCTCCCAGGGAGAGATTCCGGATGTAATCCTGAAAGAATCCATCCACCGTCCGGTAACGGATCTGAATCTGGACGGGAACTCGACGCGAACGTCGCCTCTCAGGCCCTGTCTTCGCCACCGTTCCTCTCCCCTTTTGTAGAATAAAATGGTAGCAGACAAAGGACAAAAGTCAAGGTTCAGGAGGAAACCGAGCATGAACCCCCTCGCGCAGGAACTCAACGAACAGATTCAACGCAACAACCCGCACGTATACGAAATGCTCTCTTCCCTCGGCAGGAGGCTCTTCTTTCCCAAAGGCATCCTCTCGCAGAGCGCCGAGGCGAAGGAGAAGGCCTACCGGTTCAACGCCACCATCGGGATCGCCCTGGAAAAAGGCGAATCCATGCACTTGGCGTGCATTCGCGACATGCTGCGGGGGGTCAAGCCCGACGATGTCTTTCCCTATGCCCCTGCTGCGGGCAAGCCCGCCCTTCGCGAAAAGTGGAGAGAGAAACAGATCGAGGAGACTCCCTCCCTGCGGGACAAAAAGATCGGGAGGCCGATCGCGACCAACGCGCTCACCCACGGAATCACCCTCGCAGCGGACCTCTTTGTCGAGGAAGGGGATACGGTCCTGCTGCCGGACAAGTTTTGGGGGAACTATCGCATGATCCTCGAGGTCCGGAAACAGGGCCGCATCGTCCACTATCCCTTCTACGACGCTTCCGGACGATTCAATGTGCAAGGCCTCCAAAAGGCGATCGAAGAACAACAGGCGGCGGGAAAAGACAAGCTCCTCGTGCTCCTCAACTTCCCCAACAACCCCACCGGCTATTCGATCGATTGCAGGGAGGCGGAGGAAGTATCCCGTGTGCTGGTTGATGCGGCCCGCAAGGGCACGCGCCTCATCGTGATTCTCGACGAGGCCTATTACGGCCTGTTCTACTCCGACGACCTTTTCCGAGAGTCCCTTCTGGGCAAGCTGGCCAATCAGGACGAACGGCTGTTGGTCGTCAAGCTCGACGGCGCAACCAAGGAGGAGTTCGTCTGGGGCTTCCGTGTGGGCTTTCTCACCTTTGGGGTCGGACCGCGGGGCGACCTTGCGACCGTGTACCAGGCCCTGGAGAAGAAGACCATGGGGGCCATCCGAGGCTCCATCTCGAACAGCCCCCACCTCACACAGACCCTGGTCTTGAAGGCGCTCGAATCCCCGGATTTCCGGGCGCAGCAGGCCGAGAAGTTCGCCTTGCTCAAGGGCCGCGCCCGGAAGGTGATGCAGGTGCTCAAAAACCCGAAGTACGAGCAGGCCTGGACGCTCTACCCGTTCAACGCAGGCTACTTCATGTGTCTGGCCGTCAAGGGAGTCGACGGCGAGCAATTGCGCAAGCACCTCTTGAACACTTACGGCGTGGGCGTCATCGCTGTCGGGGGCGAGGATATCCGGGTCGCATTCTCGTGCATCGAGGAGGAGAACGTGGAGGAGTTGTTCGAGCTCGTCTACCGGGGTATCATGGACTTGAAGACCTGATGAACCGAATCCCGTTCGTTGCGCCGACCCGCATGGAACCCGAAGCCAAGCAAGGAAACCATCCGGGATTCCCTTCCACGTGGCTGCGGCCGGATCTCTGGCTCGAAGAGAAGGCGGAAAGCAGGCCCGAAAAGCCTGCCATCCTGTTTCGAGAGCGGGCGATTTCCTACATGGAACTCTGGCAGCGGTCCGTCCGGCTGGCGGCCGGATTGACCCGCGTCGGTCTACGCCCGGGCGACCGGCTCGCCTGCCTGAGCGCCAATCATCCCGCCTTTCTGGAGGCCTACTTTGCCTCCTCCCTGCTCGGTTCGATCTTCGTGCCCCTGAACTTCCGTCTGGCCGCGGAGGAAGTCCTCTTCCAGATCAAAGACGCGGAACCTTCGGTCCTGCTTCTGGGAGAAACCCACGAGGAGTTCCCCGAATCCCTGTTCCGCAACGCGGAAACAGGACCCCCGGCGGTCTTTCGCATCGGGACGGACCGGAAGAGCGGATTGCCCCGTTACGAGGAACTGCTCGAAGACAACCCCGTTCCGCAGGCCCCCCGGCCCCGACGAGCCTTCTCGCCCGAGGATCCCCAGATGATCCTCTACACGTCCGGGACCACCGGAAGGCCCAAAGGGGCGCTTCTGCCGTTCCGCAAGACACTTTTCAACAGTCTCAACGCAAAGGGCTTCTTCGAATTGAACGAGCAAGACCGCGTGCTGGTGCCCGTCCCGCTTTTCCACTCCCTCGGGCTGAACATCCTGAGCGTTCCGGTTCTCTTTCAGGGGGGCACGGTGGTGCTTCACGAACGGTTCGATCCGGCCGCAACCCTGGAGGCCATCGCGAGGCATCGGGTCACGTTCACCGGCGCCGTACCCACAATCTACAAGCGCTTGATGGATCACGGACTCCAAGGACACGACCTGTCCAGTCTCCGGTTCGGTTTCACCGCCGGGGCTCCGATTCCCGTCCCGCTCATCGAGGCCTACCACCGCCGGGGCGTCCTGCTCAAGCAGGGATTCGGCCAGACGGAAACATCGATACTTTGTTGTCTGGACGCCGGGGACGCCATCCGCAAGGCCGGTTCGGTCGGAAAGCCGGTCCTGCACGCACAGGTCAAGGTCGTCGACGAACGGCTCGAAGAGGTGGCCCCCGGCGAGACGGGCGAAATCGTCGCCCGGGGGCCCATTCTCATGCTCGGCTACTGGCGCCGCGCCGAGGAAACCCGGAAGGCCTTTCAGGACGGATGGCTGCGGACACAGGACCTCGCCGTCCGGGACGAGGAGGGCTTTCTCACCCTCGTCGGACGCACGGGCGACATGTACATCAGCGGCGGAGAGAACGTCTATCCGGAGGAGATCGAGCGGGTGTATCGGGCGCATCCGGACGTGGAAGAGATCGCCGTGATCGGAATGCCGGATCCGGACCTGGGCGAGGTGGGGCTGGCCTTTGTTGTCCTGAGCGGGGGGCGACCCCTGGACGAAGAGGCCCTCAAAGGCTATGCGCGCGGCAAGCTCTCCCGCTACAAGGTGCCTCGACGGTTCGTCCGGGTGCATGCCCTCCCCCGGACGGAAACGGGCAAGGTCCAGAAATACCGGCTCCGGACGCCGGGCAGCCATCTGTCCTCCGGCTGAACCCGCAGCGGTGAAAGGCCCGGGCGACGCGGTCGGCCGGATCCCGGTCAGCTGCAGCCGGAACGGAGCGAGCGGCGCACCTCCTCGGTAAAATCCTCCAGGTAGACGAAGGCGCGAGTGTCCACGGTGCGGACGATCTCCCTGAGGCGCAGGGATGTGCCGGGAAGCCAGCGCTCCGGAATCAAATCCGCGAGAGGGACAACCCAGAATGGCTGCCCCAGGATCCCGGGGTCCGGCAGGGTGAGCCCGTCGGCCTTACCCTCCCCGTCCCCGTAAAGGAGAAGATCCAGGTCCAGGCTCCTCGGCCCGAACCTGTCCCCGCCCCTCCTCCGACCCATTTTCGCCTCGATCTGCCGAAGAACGCCGAACTTCAGATCGGAAGGGCAGCGGTCGGCGCGGACCCTGAGGACCCCGTTCACGAACGGGGGCAGGTCGCGGTTATCCGGCGACAGGGCCGGATTTCGAAAGAAGCGGGAGGCCTCCAGCACCTGCAGGCGGCCCTGGATCTCGGGCAGGGCGGACAGAATGCTCTCTTCCGGATCCAGATTGGATCCAACACCGACAAAGGCCTCTAGGCAGGTCGAAGAGAAAGCGCGCATGCTCCATGGTCCGCGAGAGGGCTTCACCGAGGCTTTCTTCCGGAGCGGGGCCGGGCGGAGTTCCGATCCCCGACCCTTGATCGCCGATCCCTGACAATCTCCACCCCCACCGTGCGCGCCCCGCGCAATGCGCCCGGCTTCTCCACGCGAACCTTCACCCTGATGAGGGCCGGGTCTTCGAGACAGGCCTGGGCGATCCTTTCCGCGAGCGCCTCGAGAAGGAGGCACCGGGATCCCCTGACGACCCTCTCGACCCTGTCCCGCAACGCCTTGTAATCGGTCGTGAGGGTGAGGTCATCCTTTCTGCCGGCCTCTTCAAGGTCCCGTTCCAGATCGAGATCGATGGCAACGGTCTGGCGGACCTCCCGCTCCCAATCGTTCACCCCGATCGTGCAGGAAAGGCGGAGGTCCCTGAGGAAGATCCGGTCCATGGAAGACCATCCGAGTCGGGTGCGGTCCTATGCAGGCGATCGCTCGTCCGGAGCCGGCTCATCGCCCGCTTCGCGAAACGGCTCGTCGGCATAGGAATCCACCGAAGGGGAGGCGTCATAACCGGTTTGCGAGCGCAGGGCGTTCAACTCCTTCTGCAAGCTCCGGACCTGCCTGCGGAGTCTCATCCTCGTCGACAGATCCAGCAGCCACATCAGGCCCAGGCCCGCGAAGAAAGCGAGCAGGATCGCCGCATAGAGGGGGATCGGTTCCGATCTCCATGCACCCACCTTCCACACCTCGTATCCCAAGGTGATCTTCGTTTCCAGAAGAGGAGGTATATTCTGCCATGCCAGGGAAAGCAGGATGAGAAAGACGACGGTCCAGAAAGCGAGCTTGAAACCTTTCATCGCGGATGCCCCCTCTTGCACAAAACGGTTCCGTTCCTGACGCGAAAAACCGACCGGCCCCATCCATCTTCAATGTTCTGTGTTTCGCTTACCAAAGATCGGCGACAAGGTTCTCCATGTTTCGGCAAGGGATTCGGACAGAACACGCGTTTCCGCAATGACCGCCATGAAGTTGTTGTCCCCGTTCCAGCGAGGCAGAAGGTGAAAGTGCAGGTGCTCTTCGACCCCGGCGCCCGCGACTTTCCCCAGGTTCATCCCGAGATTGAGCCCCTCGGGGCCGTAGGCCTGCTTCAGGAGGCGCACCGATTCCCGGACGGTCTCCATCAGTTCGGCCGCTTCTTCCGTCTCCAGTTCTTCCAGGTGGGATACGTGTCGACAGGGGGAGATCAGCAAGTGGCCGTTGATGTAAGGGTACTTGTTGAGCATGACGAAACAGCGCTTCCCCCGGGAGAGAACCCCCGCTTCCTGCGGATCCATGCGCAAGGCGTCACAAAAGATGCAGGTTTCGCTCTTGGGCCCCAAAATGTACTCCCTCCTCCAGGGTGCCCACAGTCGCCTCAACGCAACGTCCCCTCCTTCAAAGGCCTTCGCCCCACTCCTTAGAGCGTGTCGGAGGAAGGGACTTCGTGGTTGATGCGCTCGTAGAGTTCCTTGCCGATCTTGAAGAAGGGCATCCTCTTTGCGGGAATTCGGACCGACTCGCCGGTTTTCGGGTTCCGCCCTTCCCGATCCCCCCGGTTCTTCACCTTGAAACTCCCGAACCCACGGATCTCGATCCGGTCCCCCTCGACGAGCGCATTGACCATGCTGTCGAAGATCGTGTTTACGATGATCTCCGCATCCTTGCGCGTCAGGTAGGGGAGCCGCTCGGCCACACGGTTGATGAGTTCGGACTTCGTCATGTCGTCACCTCCCTGGAACTCAAGAATCCTTCGGGGTGAAAGCACATGGGACCCATCGGTTCAATCGTCGAGCGAAGCAGGGTTGCCATTGCCTCCGCAAGGCCCTGAATCAGGTATTCCCATATCTTCTTCCGCTTCTTCTCCGGATAAAGGATCTCGGGTTTCCCTTCGATCCCCGCCAACTCCGCCGCCCTGTCGAGCGCATCCTCCAGATTCCCGAGGCGATCCACCAAGCCTTTCTCTTTCGCCTGTTCTCCCGTAAAGATCCTGCCGTCCGCAAGGGGCGCGATTTCCTCGACGGTCATGCCTCTTCCGAGCGCTACATCGCGGATGAATTGCCGATGGATATCGTCGACGAGTTCCTGCAGAAGCCCCCTCTCCTCCTCGGTCATTTCACGGGTCGGATTCCCCAGGTCCTTGAATCGCCCACCCTTGAGCACCTCCGACTTCAGCCCGACCTTCTTCATGAGATGCTCGATATTCGGGTGCTCCGAGATGACGCCGATGCTGCCTGTGATCGTACCGGGATTGGCGACGATCTCCTGGGCCGCGCACGCGACATAGTATCCGCCGGAGGCTGCAACGTTCCCCATCGAGGCCAGAACCACCTTGTTGGCTCGCAGCTTCCGGATCTCCGAATAGATCTCCTGTGCGGCGACCACCGTTCCGCCGGGGGAATCGATCCGCAAAACAAGTGCCTTCACCTCCTCGTTGTCTTGGTACCGTTTGAACTGCTCGATCGTATCCCCGGATCCGGCAAGGACGCCTTGAATGGAAATGACCACGATCTTGTCCTTGGAAAGCGAAAACCCGCCTCCGCCTCCATGGAACACACCGCCGCGGCCGGCAAGGTAGCTGGCCGCGAAGATCAGACCCAGCATCAGGAAAAGGGCGAGAAGACCTTTCCCCCTTCGTCGGCCCGCCATCTCTCTGTCGACCCCCGTTTGGAGATTTCGTCAACAAAACAAGCGGCCCGGAGACCCGGACCGGAGGGGTCCGCCCTCGTCGCGCTCTCCCCGGTGGAACGAAACGAAACCAGACGCCTCCCTAGCCATCTGCTTCCCCGCTTCCCCCGCGGCCTCCGGCGCCCTTGCCGTCCCCGGCCGGCTCCTTCGCCCTCCCCCCGTCGGTCGCCGGGGCAGTCAGGGACGACTTCTGCTTGCCGCCGGAGGGCGCCGAGCTTCTCCGGTCCGCGTCCGGGAGGTCGAGGGTCCTGGACAGGTCCCTGAGTTCCTGTTTCCAATCCTCCTCCACGCGATAGGGCTCCTCCCTCTGGGAGAGGAACGCGTCCATGTCCGCCTTCTCCTGATCTCTCTTCATGGCCTTGATGCTCAGGCCGATCTTTCGTTCCCTTGGATCGAGGTGGATGATCTTCGCCTCGAGTTCTTCCCCGACCTCGGTGAAACTCCGGATATCCTCCACCCGCTCGTCGCTCAGCTCGGATATATGGATCAGGCCCTCGATGCCCTTCTCGATCTCCAGAAAGATGCCGAAGTCGGTCACGTTCGTCACCTTTCCCTTCACCAGGTCTCCGAGTCTGTACCGGTCGGGAATCTCGTCCCACGGGTCTTTTTCCAGCTGTTTGATCCCAAGCGAGAACTTGTTGCTCTCCTCGTCGATGTTCAGAACCACGGCCTCGATCTCGTCCCCCTTCTTGTACATCTCGCTCGGGTGTTTCACCTTGTGGGTCCAGGACAGGTCCGAGATGTGCACGAGCCCGTCGATCCCTTCCTCGATTCCGACGAAGATGCCGAAATCCGTGATGTTCCGAATCGTTCCCCGGATCCTGGATCCCTTCGGGTACTTGTCCTTGAGCAAGGCCCAGGGGTTCGGCTCCGTCTGCTTCAGGCCGAGGGAAATCCGCTGATTCTCCACATCGAGGTTCAATACCACGGCCTCCACACGATCCTGGACCGAAAGAATTTGGGAGGGATGACGGATCTTCTTGACCCAGGACATCTCGGAAATGTGAATCAAGCCTTCGATGCCCTGCTCGAGTTCCACGAAGGCGCCGTAATCGGTCAGGCTGACCACACGGCCCTCCAGCCTCGTCCCCACGGGATACTTCTGCGCCGCCTGGGTCCAGGGGTCCGGCTTGGTCTGCTTGAGCCCCAGGGACACCCGCTCCCGTTCCCGGTCGTACCGGAGGACCTTCACCTTGATCTCGTCCCCGATCGACAGAAAGTCGGAGGGATGCCCGACCCTTCCCCAGGACATGTCGGTGATGTGGAGCAGGCCGTCCACGCCCCCCAGGTCGATAAAGGCCCCGTAATCGGTGATGTTCTTCACGATTCCATCCAGAATGACGCCCTCTTCCATCCGCTTGAGCGTTTCCTTGCGGAGTGCGTCGCGCTCCTTCTCCAGGAGAACCCTGCGCGAGAGAACGATATTGCCTCTCTTCTTGTTGAACTTGAGGAGCTTGAACTTGAAGGTCTTGCCGATCATATCGTCGAGGTTCTTCACGGGACGCAGATCCACCTGGCTTCCCGGCAGGAAGGCGGGCACGCCGATGTCCACGGACAGGCCTCCCTTCACCCGTTGTACGATCCTGCCTTCCACAACCTTTTCCTCATTGTACGCTTCTTGGAGGTCGTCCCAGATCCTCAACTGGTCCGCCTTCTCCTTGGAAAGCCATATGACCCCCTCTTCATCTTCCATGGCCTCCACAAAGACCTTGATGGTATCCCCCACCTTCACGGCATGGGACCCGTCCGGCCGCCTGAACTCGGCCAACGGGACTTCCCCCTCGGATTTGTAGCCAATATCCACCGTAACGGTCTCCGGCCCGATCCGAATGACTTGCCCGACAACGACTTCACCCACCTCCACCTTTCGTCTTTCCATCGACTGATCGAGCAGTGCACCGAAATCTTCCTCGTCCTTTGCGGGGGGTGCGTTTTCTTGGGCCGAAACGACAAGCGTCTCATCTCCGGCCCCGGTTTTGCCCTCGGGCGTTGTTGATGAATTCATTCCTCGTCCCTTCTCCTGCTGGTTCCATCTGTCGGCGCTGACCCTCCGGCCGCTGGCGCCTTGGGTTGCATAGTTCCCGGGGATTCTGCACGCCGGTGGGCCAACGCGAATCCCCAGCCTCTGCCGATCGATCCCACGAAAATGAATTTGTTAATTATACCGGGACCTTACTAAAAGCGCAAGAGATGCCTCCCGGGAGGTTCGCCGCCTTGCCCGACGGACCCATCCGTTGCGGCCCCTCCCTCATCCTTTCACCCCTCCCCTCTGCCCATCCTCCTGCAGAAGGCCCTTTTCCCTCAGCAGGAGAAGAATCCTCTCCAGGACCTCGCCCGGACCCAGACGGGTGGTGTCGATCACGACTGCATCCTCTGCAGGCACAAGAGGGGCCACCCGGCGCGTCGTATCCCTCCGGTCACGTTCCAGGATCTCCTGCGCGAGCCGGGCTTGGGTCACATCGATTCCCTTCTCCCTCCATTCCAGGGACCGCCGCCTCGCCCGCTCTTCGTTGTCCGCTTCCAGAAAGACCTTCAGGTCCGCCTCCGGCAGGACGACCGTGCCGATATCACGGCCTTCCATGACGACGCCTCCCCCTTTTCCGAGCTGGCGCTGTTTTTCGACCAGCACGGCCCGAACCTCCGGAAACCGCGACAGAAGCGAGGCCTCCTCCCCTACTCCCGGCATGCGGAGCGAGAGGGTGACGTCTTTCCCGTTCAGCCGCACGCTCCTTCCCCCCCCGGTGACGACGAACTCCAGCACCATATCTCTGCCGAGCCGGGCAAGCTGTTCAGGATCTTCGAGGGACACGGCCCGCTCCCGGGCCAGGAGCGCCACGGCGCGGTACATCGCCCCGGTATCGATGTACCGGCAGCCGATGCGGTCGGCAAGTGCCTGCGAAACCGTGCTCTTCCCCACGCCGGAAGGCCCGTCGACGGCGATGACGAGCCCTCGTCGTTTCGATCCCATCGGTCGGTTCCCCCCCACGCATCCGCCCTTCTACCGCTCGACGCAGTGCGCGATCCGCTCAAGGAAGCCGGGAAACGATACGCTCATGCAGCCGCTCCCATGGACCCGGCTGGGACCCTGCGCCGCAAGGCCGGCCACGATCATGGAAAGCGCAATCCGGTGATCCTGCCAGCCGTCCGCCTCAAAGGACTCCACCCTTGCGCGACCTTCGATCTCCAGGCCGTCCGGCCTTTCGATCACAGTCACGCCCATCCCGGTAAGGTTGGCCGCCATGGCCGCAATTCGATCCGACTCCTTGACCCGCAGCTCTTTGGCTCCGGCGATCCGCGTCCTGCCCTCCGCATAGGCGGCGGCCACACACAGGACCGGGATCTCATCGATGCAGCCCGGGACCTCTTGCGGCAGGATTTCCGTACCCCTCAAGCGGCCCGATCGGACGATCAGGTCCGCCACGGGCTCTCCGCAGACCTCGCGCGGATGGCGGATTTCCACGCATGCACCCATCCGATCGAGTACCCTCAGGAACCCCACGCGGGTCGGGTTCACACACACCCCGCGAATCTCCAGTTCCGACCGGCCCGTGATCAAGGCCCCTACGACAAGGAAAGCCGCCGAGGAAGGATCGCCGGGCACATCGATGTCCTTGGCCTCGATCCGGCCTCCCCCTCGCAGGACAACCGTGCTCCCCTCGGAGCGAACCGGCGCGCCCAGGTAGCGAAGCATGCGTTCCGTGTGATCCCGCGAGAGGTACGGCTCGGTGACGCACGTTTCGCCCTCGAGAAAAAGGCCGGCCAGGAGCAGGGCGCTCTTGACCTGCGCGCTGGCGACCGGAGAATCGTGGCGAATCGGGGTGAGGGGCCCGCCCCGAATGGCGAGCGGGGCGAATCTTCCGTCTTCCCTTCCCCAGATGGCAGCACCCATTGTCCGCAGGGGTTTGACGACACGGTCCATGGGTCGTCGCCGCAACGAATCGTCACCGGTCAGTATCGAGAACATGGGCTGAGCGGCCAGGAGGCCGGTCAGCAGCCGAAGGGTGGTGCCGGAGTTGCCGGCGTCGAGCACCCGGTCCGGCTCCCTCAGTGCCCCCGGCCCGTCCCCCTTCACGCGCACCACCTCCCCCTGCTCTGCGATCTCCACGCCGAGCCGCTCCAGGCACTGCCGGGTGCTTCGCACATCCTGCCCGGGAGACAGGCCCCGAATCCTCGTCGTTCCGGACGAAACAGCCCCCAGGATCAGGGAACGATGGGAAATGGACTTGTCTCCGGGAACCTCCATCGAGCCGCGAAGGCCTCTGACCGGTTCCAGGCACAGAGGCGGTTCCTCGTCCGAGGCCGAGCGCGCGGCCGGGGGCATGCTGTCTACGGGAGGCTGTCGCAAAGGCATCTTCCTGCTTCAGGCCGTCGACCGAGTCCCGTCGGCGGCGCTGCGGGTCAAGCTCCGCGGGTTTCGGGGCGGACGTCTCATGGACCGCCTCGCCTCCGGTCCCTCTTTCCTTTCATCTTGAGCAGGTCCGCTCGGGCCCGCCTGCACTGATCGAAATGGTGCTCGAGTCCGGTTCCGTTCTTTGCCGAGATCATCGTCCGGAATTCGTCCAGTGTGCGCGAAAAGGAGTCCACGGCCTCCAACAAGGCGTCCCGGTTCATCCGACAGATGTCTCTCCACATCTCCGGGTGGCTGGAGGCGATGCGCGTGAAGTCGAGGAATCCCCCTGCGGAGAAGCCGGCGAGATTGCCCCCCTTCCGATCCTCCCTGTACACGGTGTGCACCAGGGCGTACGCCACGATGTGCGGCAGGTGGCTGACGAAGCCCATGACCCTGTCGTGGTCCTGCCGGTCCATGAGCACGACATTCGCTCCGGCCTTCTCCCAGAGTCTGCGGACCCGTCGCAAGGCCTTCGGGTCCGTCCGCTCCGTGGGGGTGAGGATGGTCTTGCGATCGGTGAACAGAGAGGCGAAGCTCGCCTCCACACCGGAATTCTCGGTGCCGGCGATCGGATGCCCCCCGACGAAAAGACCCGGCCGTGGAAGCGCCCTCTCCGCCGCTTCCACGATCGCACCCTTCACGCTTCCCACGTCGGTCAGAAGCGTTTCGTCTCCGCACAAAGGAGCGATTCTCGGAAGCAACTCGACAATGCCCTCGACCGGGGTGGCCAGCACCACCAGTTCGGCGCCTCGGATCCCCTTCCTCCAGTCGGTCTCCAGGACGTCGATGACGCCCAGCTCGAGCGCCTTGCGGAGGTTCGCCTGCCCCCTCCCGAGCCCGACGACCCGGGAGACGAGCCCCTTTTCCTTGCACACCCGCGCAAGCGAGCCCCCGATCAGGCCGACGCCGACGACCGCCATCGTGTCGAAAAGCGGGGCGGATGCGTTCTTCGCCGGCTTTCGCTCCGGTTTGGATCGACTCATGAGGACGCGCTCCTTCCGATGCGGACCGTTTCCCCGGAGTCGGCCTGGAGTCCCTGCGGGTAGGAACCGAGCAGTTTCAGTTCGCTGCATGTCTCCCCGAAGGCCTCGAGGGCGGCAACCAGCCTCGCGTCCGTCTTGTGGCCCTCGAGGTCGAGGAAGAAGATGTAATCCCACGCCTTTCCCTTGTGCGGCCTCGACTCGATCTTGGTCAGGTTCACTCCATGCTCCGCGAACGGCCTCAGGGCATTGTACAGAGCGCCCGCGTTGTCCTTCAGGGAGAACATCAGCGAGGTCTTGTCGCGTCCCGTGGGCGCTTCGTCCTTCTTCCCGATCACCAGAAACCTCGTGTAGTTGTGCGGCATGTCCTGGATCCTCTTTTCCAGAACGTTCAGGTCGTAGAGCTTGGCCGCGTAACTGCTTGCCACCGCCCCGCTGTGGGGCTCCGTGGAGGCGATTTCAGCGGCCTTGGCCGTGCTGGGCACGTCGATGATCTCGGCCCCCTCGAGATGGTCCTCGAGCCACTTCCTGCACTGGGCCAGGGCGTGCGGATGGGAATAGACGCGGCGGATATCGGCCAGTCTCTCCGATCGGGACAGAAGATCCAGGCTGATTTCGATCATGATCTCTTTGGAGATCTTCACGTCGCATTCCATGAACAGGTCGAGCGTGTGGGCGATCACGCCCTCGGTCGAATTCTCGACCGGGATCACGCCGTAGTCCACGCGTTCGCGCTCCACACCTTCGAAGACGCTCCGGATGTTCTTCTCCGGGATGAACTGGCTCGATCGGCCGAAGTACTGCAGGCAGGCGAGGTGGGTGAACGTTGCGCGCGGCCCGAGAAACGAGACCTTGAGCGGCTTTTCCAGCGAAAGGGAGGCAGACATGATCTCACGGAACACCGCCCGCAGGGCTTCGTTGGGAAAGGGTCCCTGGTTCTTCGCGGCCAGCCTCTCGAATATCTCCCGTTCTCTCTCCGAAGAATAAAATTCGAGGTTGCGCCTCGCCTTCGCCCTGCCGATCTCGATGGCGAGTCCGGCCCGCTTGTTGAGGAGTTCGAGGATTACGTCATCGATCCCGTCGATCTCCTGCCTGAGCAAACGAATATCGCCGTCGTCGGAAGGACTCTTCTTCTTGGTTCGCCCCTGCTTCGGCGGGTTCTGCAAAGCCTGTTTCTTCTTTTTTTTCAGTTCTTTAGCCATTATATCGAGAATAAAGGTTAGGTTTTGGCCGGCACCCCTTCCCGGAAAAACGCTAGAGAAATTATATGGATACGATTTCGAAAATCAAGCGAGTTCTGAACGAAACCCCCTCCGCTTAAAGTGATTTCTCCGGGATTGCGCATTTTCACCAAACAACTTTTACATCCTTCCCAGAAATCCTCGAATTGTATCGAGGATTCCCTCGGGGTCGGACGCGGCATCCCACCACTGCACTGTTTCCTGGTTGCGAAACCAGGTGAATTGCCGCTTGGCATACCTGCGGGTGTCTCGCTTGAAAAGTCGGACCGCCTCGGAGAGCCCCAGGTCACCCTCGAGAACCCTGGTCATGTGGCGGTATCCCAGGCTCCGCATGGACGGCAGGTCCGGCGTATATCCTTTCGCCATGAGCCCTTCCACTTCTCTCAAGAGCCCTTGGCGGACCATCCCGTCGATCCGCGCGTCGACCCTCTCGAAGAGGCGCTTCCGGTCCATGGTCAGTCCGATGACCAGGGCCCGGTAGCGGTCTTCACGAAACCCGTGCTCTCTCTGTAACTCGGCAATGCTCTTGCCTGTGCGCAGAAAGACCTCGACGGCCCTCTGGGCGCGCACCTTGTCATGAGGATGGATACGCCTGGATGCCTCCGGGTCGAGCGAGGCGAGCATCCGGTGCGGATCGTCGCCGAGCGCTCCGTACTGCCGGAGCCTCTGCTCCCATTTCTGGGGTCTCTCACGGGTCGGGTCGTCGAACAGCCCGTGCAGCAGGACCTTCACATACAGGCCCGTTCCCCCGACGATCATCGGGACTGCGCCACGGCCGCGGATTTCTTCGATTGCGCGGTCCGCTTCCTCGCGGAATCGGATCGCGTGAAACGAATCGTCCGGATCCACGATATCGATCACATGGTGGACGACCCGCCGCCGCTCTTCGGCGGAAGGCTTGCTCGTTCCGATGTCCATGCCCCGGTAGATTTGCATCGAATCCGCGCTCACGATCTCCGCATCGAGCTCGGGGGCCAGCCGCATGGCCAGGGAAGATTTCCCCACGGCCGTCGGCCCCACGATCACGACGATCTTCCCGGGGTCCATGGCGGAGGCCTTCAGCTTCTGTGGAATTTCTTCTCGATTTCCTGGAGAGACCAGGAGATCATGACGGGCCGTCCGTGGGGACAGCTCAGAAGTCCCGGCCTTGCATCGAGCTGCTCGAGCAGGGCCTCTATCTCCTGCCGCTCCAGTGTGCGGCCCGCACGGATGACCGAGTGGCAGGCGATTCGGGCGAGCACGTTCGTTCGAAGAAGGTCGAGCCGCTTCGTCGCCTCCAGTTCGATGAGCTCCTCGGCCACATCCTGAAGGAGCCGCGCGGGATCGGTCGGGCCGAGCATCGCCGGCAGCGCCTTGACGACGAAGCTTCTCCCTCCGTAAAACTCCGCTTCCAGGCCGCACTCCGACAGCAAGTCGATATGCCGCCGGAGGCACTCTGCCTCGCGGAGGGGCAGATCCGCCACCTGGGGAGCCACAACGGGCTGCCGGGGCACCCCCTCGGCCGCGCAGGCCTCCTGGAGTCTTTCAAAGACGACTCTTTCGTGGGCCGCGTGCTGGTCGATCAGCACGAGGCGATCGCGGTACTCGCATGCGAGGTAGGTGCCCCGGTACTGTCCGATGATGCGGAACATCGAGAAGAGGCGATCGTCCGCAGGCCCCTCTGCCAGGCTCTCTGCTTCTGCGACGCCAGGACGGCGCGAAGGGCGGATCACCTCGCGCAACCCGTTTTTTGCAAGGGCTGCGGAGGGCCCGGCCTCAGCGTAGGCCCTCTGTTCGGCGGGCGCATCCGCGGGGACTTGCGGAGCCGGGCGGCATCCTGCGCCCGGCCCGCCTGTCGAGAGAGCGGGCTCGTCGGCCTGCAGGCCCGGCCACTGGCGCCGCCACGGGACGCCGCGAACCGCCTCCGAAAGGGCGGCAAGAAGCAGGTCGCGCACGAGCTGCGGACGGGAGAAATGAACCTCGAGCTTGGCGGGGTGCACGTTGACGTCCACCTCTTCCGGCGGAACCCGGAAGAACAACACGGCGACGGGAAAACGCTCCTTGGGCAGCAGCCCCTGGTAGGCGGCCCGAACCGCCCTCTGAATCTGCACATCGCGAACCGGCCTCCCGTTCACGAAGAGAAACATGCCCCGGGAGGTGATCCGGTTCATCTCGGAAGGCCCTGCGAGGCCCTCCACCCGATAGGCGCCCTGCCCCCCCGATACGCGGGAGAGCCCCTCGCTCACCTCCCAGCCGAAGATCTGGGCAACCCGCCGTCGCAGATCTTCGGCCCGGGGCGCGTTGAGCCAGATGCTCCCGGATCGCTTCAGTTGGAACGACACATCGGCGCGCGAAAGGGCAAGTCGGGTGAAGGTGTCCAGGATGTGCCCTGCCTCGGTCTGCTTCGACCGAAGGAACTTCAGCCGCGCCGGGGTCTTTCGAAACAGGTTGCGCACGATGACCCGCGTTCCTCGGGGCATTCCCACCTCTTGGCAGAGCGACTCGCCCCCCTCCTTCCAACGCACCCGCGTTCCCAGGGCCGCATCCTCCGTCCTGGTTTCGATCTCCATGTCGGCAATCGCCGCGATGCTGGGCAGCGCCTCCCCTCGAAACCCCAGGGAGGCGATCCGGAACAAATCCTCATAAGAGGAAATCTTGCTCGTTGCGTGCCGCTGGAGGGCGAGCGGGACCTCTTCCGGACGCATGCCCGTGCCGTCGTCGACCACCTCCAGGTAATCGACCGCCTCCTTGCCCACAACCACCAAGACGTTCCCGGCCTGGGCGTCCAGGGCATTTTCGACAAGCTCCTTGACCACGGACGCCGGTCTTTCCACCACCTCGCCGGCCGCGATCTTCTCCCTCAGATCAAGAGGAAGCACCCTGATCGGCATGGTTCACCTTCTTGCTGCCCCTGACCTAACGCGCCATCCCTTGCACCCAATACCTATCTCCAGCCGCGATCGGCCCCGCTAGGGCCGATCGGGATTCTTTTCCCTTGCGATCTGCTCCCTTCCCCTGCGGATCCCGGCCTGGATGATCGCGCTGTCGGATCGCCACGTCCTCTGTTCGAACGAGCGGTCACGGATGCTCCGCAGAAAACGCTCCTCCACCTCCTCGAGATAGGAGCCGTAAATATGATAAGAATCCGAGATGTCCACGTAACGGCCCACATGCACCGGCCTGCCCAGGCGTTCTGCGATCCGCTCGGCAAGCAGCCGCTGCAGATCGGTGAGTGCATAGATGTTCATGAAGGCCGCCTTGTAAGCGTCCCGGCTTCTCCAGTGGGTGTTCATGTTCAGATAGAGCCGGCCGTCCCCGTCTTCTCCGAGGCGGCACCAAACCCTCTGCAGGCAGGGAGGGTCATCGGTCTTGGGGTCCAGGGTGGGCATCCAGGTGATGGCCTGCGCCCGCCGGGAGTGAGGAACCGAGGCCAGTTTGGCCACAATGTAATCCATCTGCCGCACGCCCGCAAACGGGCCGTCGCCGCCGCCGGAGAGATCCTCGCGCACCTGATAGTCGAACAGCCTCTTGTGGTACGTGTACGTCCACTTCCCTTCCTCCGGCCGGATCCAGTGATCGTGAACCCCTTCGACCACCTCGAGCCGGTACTTCTCAAGGTCCTCGATCGCACCGGGGAATGCGCGATGAAGCCGGGGTTCTTCGAAGGGCTTCTCGATGACCAGGGTCATCGTAGCGTCGAGGCTCGGGGCCTGCCCTTCCTTGTCGTACTCGGTGGGACAGGGCATTCCCTCCTCCCACACGGCAACGACGCTCTTCTCCCAGCCCTCCGGCAGGGTCGTGCCCCGTACGAACAGGGCCGGTATGTTCCCGTTTCCTCCCTCCTGACGCATCGCATCCCCCCTTTCGGCGCTTCCTGACGCTTCGGTCCCGCAATCCAGGTCTTTAGCACAGGCGGAACCGGCCTGGCAACGACCCCCGTCTTGCCCATGCGGTTGACCGGCAATTCCGCTTTCCCCTATGATGTTTTTTTGAACCGGGATTCACGCTTTCGGAACATCGTCCGGGCCCGCCTACGGTTCGCAGAGGGGTTCCATGGAACGCGCCCGCTATCTGGAGACGGTGCGGCGCATCGTCGTCAAGATCGGCACCCACGTCCTCACGGACGATGGGGGAAGGCTCTCCGCCGACGTCTTCGAATCGATCGTGGACCAGGTGGTTCGGCTCTCGCAGGCGGGCAAGGAGCTGATCATCGTTTCGTCCGGGGCCATCGCGGCGGGCCGCGCGCTCCTCGCTCCGACGCACCCGAACACCAGCATCCCGGACAAGCAGGCCCTGGCCGCGGTCGGGCAAACGCAGCTCATGGGCATGTATCAGAAGGCGCTGGACCGCCACGGAAGGCGGGCGGCCCAGGTCCTGCTCACGCGCGACGATCTGGCCCACCGAAGGCGCTATCGGAACGCCCGCAACACGCTCTTCAGGCTTCTCCAATTCTCGGTCATCCCGATTGTGAACGAGAACGACACCGTCATGGTCGAGGAGATCAAGTTCGGAGACAACGACAGCCTGTCGGCCCGCGTGACCATCCTGGCGGATGCCGACATCCTCATCCTTCTCACCTACGCACCCGGCCTCTGCCCGCGCCGGGGCGCCGAAGGACCGGCGGGCGACCCGATCCCGTTCGTGCGTGAGGTGACCGAGAAGCTTCGCAGGATGGCCGCCGGCCCGTCCGGTCCGCTGGGCACCGGAGGCATGGCCACCAAGATCGAGGCGGCCCGGATCGCGACAGAGGCCGGGCACCCTGCCGTGATCGCGGATGGGAGAAGGCCGAACGTCATCCAGGAAATCCTGGAAGGGAAAAACATCGGCACGTTCTTTGCTCCTCTCAAGGACCGGATCACCCACAAGAAACACTGGATCGCTTACATGCTGCGGAAGAAGGGGGAACTCGTCCTCGACGATGGGGCCGTCGAGGCCATCGTGCACAAGGGCGGAAGCCTACTCCCCTCCGGGGTGACGCAGGTCCGGGGACGGTTCGAAAACGGAGAAATGGTCGCCTGCCTGGACGCAGGCGGCACGGAGCGGGCCCGCGGAATCACGAACTACTCCTCCCAGGAGATCCGGCGCATCGCGGGCAGAAAGAGCGCCGAAATCGAATCCATCCTGGGCTACAGAATCCAGGACGAAATCATCCACCGGGACGAATTGGTGATCGTTCAGAAGAGCCATTAGCCGTTAGCTATTGGCCATGTGCCCGTTCCGCCTTCGCAACCGAACTCGAGAGACGGCTCAAGGATCGGGACCTGAGGACCGGACGCGCGGGCATTGGCTCGTAACCGTTGCTCCACCCGCCTCCCTCTCCGATGAGTCCGGCGGCGGGGACAAAACCGGGAGATAGAGGCCAAGCGCCAAAGCCTAACGGCAGAGCGCCGAAATCGTGGACGGGGCAGGAAGAGGAAGACCGACCGAGACACGAGCGGCTACGGGAGGGAGAGATGACAGACGTGATCGACATGGCGCGGAGGGCGAGGGAGGCATCCCGCCGGCTTGCCAATATCTCGACCGACCGGAAGAACGAGACCCTGCTGCTCGCGGCCCGTACGATCCGGCAAGAGGCGGCCGCCCTCCAGGAGACCAACCGGAAGGACCTGGCCGCCGCAAGGGACAAGGGGCTCTCCCCGGCCATGCTCGACCGCCTGACCCTCTCGGACAACGCCCTCTCGCAGATCTGCAAGAGCCTGGAAGAGGTGGCCGCCCTTCCCGATCCCGTGGGCGAGGTGGTCGGCATGTGGAGGAGACCCAACGGCCTTCAGGTCGGCAGGATGCGCATTCCTCTCGGCGTCATCGGCATTATTTACGAGGCAAGACCCAACGTCACGGTGGACGCCGCCGCCCTCTGCCTGAAGTCGGGAAATGCGGTTCTGCTGAGGGGCGGTTCCGAGGCGATTCACTCCAACCGGGCACTGGCCCGGCTCCTTGCCGCCGCCGGTCAAGCCGCGGGCCTGCCGGACAACGCCGTACAACTGATCGATACAACAGAGCGTTCCGCGGTCCTCGAGATGCTCAAGCAGGAGGAATCCATCGATCTCATCATCCCCAGGGGCGGCGAGAGCCTGATCCGGTTCGTGGTGGAGAACTCGAGAATCCCGGTCCTCAAGCACTACAAGGGCGTCTGCCACATCTATGTCGACGAAGGGGCCGACCCGGAGATGGCCAAGCGGGTCTGCGTGAACGCGAAGGTGCAGAGGCCCGGCGTGTGCAATGCCATGGAGACCCTCCTCGTCCACGAGACGGAGGCGGACACCCTTCTGCCCGGGATCGTCTCGGCCTTGCAGGAGAGGGGCGTCGAGATCCGCGGCTGCCCGGCAACCCTCGCCCGTGTGCCCGGCGCACGGCCGGCGACCGAGGAGGACTGGGGAGCCGAATACCTGGACTTGGTGCTGTCGGTAAAGGTCGTGGCGAGCATGGAGGAGGCCATGGACCACATCGCCCGCTACGGATCGATGCACACCGAATCCATCATCACCCGCGACTACGCTCGGGCGGAGCGGTTTCTCCGCGAAGTGCAGTCTTCCAGCGTCATGGTCAATGCGTCAACGCGCTTCAGTGACGGCTATGAATTCGGTCTCGGTGCAGAGATCGGCATCAGCACGAGCAGACTGCACGCCTTCGGCCCGATGGGCCTCAAGGAACTCACCACCACCAAGTTCATCGTCCGGGGCCAGGGCCAGATAAGAGAGTGAGAGTCGCCGGTTCGTCACAAGGACTTCGAAAAACGTATCGAAGATGCCCGCGGTCTTGGCTCCCCATCGGAGTTTCTGATTGCTGGCAAGTCCATTCTTGATTCTCTTGAGGCACAATGCTCCGGTTCTTCGTCAGCGCTTGGCCTAGTCCGTTGCAATTGGTTATCGGACAATGGGCATATTCGACGGGACGCTCGTTTACTCCCGGGTCCTTGAGTATGCGATGGCGCGAGCAACCAGACTCTCTGCGAAGTTCGCGAACCTCAACTCGGGACATGGTTCCGAAAACGCCCCCGTTCGCCCAGCACTGCTGGGAGAAAGGATGAGACTCGCGGCATCGTACAACCTTTCGCGTACCATCTTTGTCAGCAGGATCTCGTAGCGCTTAGCGTACGACGCATCGCGGAACTCTTCGAAGACGGGGAAATGAGGTTCAGCCACGGAAATTGGGCGCGTAGAGCCAGCAGCATCCTCCAGGAGCATCAGGTATCCAAGCCATGGCTTCGGTGAGCCTCGGAAAGCCCCTTCCCTGAAAGCGGCCCAGTAGTCTGCCGCGTTTCCCAGCGCCTCCTCCGTTCGGTTGTTGTAGTTGTTTCCGAACGACGGACCAACTTGCGCCTTGAACTCTACAGTCGCGAAGAGACGACCGTCGGCTACGACGACGAGATCCCACTTCTTCTCCGCACGGTAATAGCCCGGCAGTTCGACCCGCCCACGTCGATGGATGGCGGTATCGCTGACCCCGGCGTCGACGATGAGCCTTCGGATTAGTTCGGCGAAACCGTCGAGGTGGGCACCACCGGTTACGGCACTCCTGGCTCCCCGGTCCCGATCTCCCGACTTCGCTCCCTGAGCCTTGGCCTGCCGCGCCCGAGTCCGCCAGAAATGCCGGACGGCACTCTGGATTTGCCTTGAGAGATCGTTACGGTTCTTCGTCATTGGATTGGTTCACTCCTTATGGGCTTCGACGGCGACAGCGGAAAACAACCCTGCGGTCTCGCCTCGGATACGCCGCTCGGCCATGTCGAAGTAGTACCCATCCACCTCGCACCCGATGCTGTGGCGACCACAGTGCGCAGCCGCCACACTCGTAGTCCCTGTCCCCATGAAAGGATCCAGCACCGTGTCGCCCACGAAGCTAAACATCCGAATCAGTCGTTCGGCCAGTTCTGTCGGATAGGGTGCCGGATGGTCTCGGGTGGATGCTCCGGTCACTCCGGTCCAAATCTGTTGGAACCACCGCTGGTAGTTGTCGGTGGAGATCACGCTCAGGACTCGCTCGGCGAGCGAGGGCTTCCTGTAGCCCCCTGGTTTCCTCTCCATGAGTATGAACTCAATGTCGTTCTTAATCACCGCGTTCGGCTCGTACGGCTTTCCAAGAAACCCCGCTCCACCGTTCTCGACCTCGTAGGCCGCGTTCGCGATCTTGTGCCAAATGATGGGCGCGAGGTTATCGAAACCAATACGCCGGCAATGTTCCTGGATGGAAGCATGCAGCGGCACCACCGTATGTCGGCCTTCGTTCTTTCGGCGGGAGAGGCACACGTCCCCTACAACGCAGATGAGACGGCCGCCGGGCACCAACGCGTTGAAACAATGCATCCATACCCGGTCGAGTTCAGTCAAGAACATTTCGTAGTCCGAAACGTGTCCCAACTGGCCGTCAGAGTGACGGTATTCCTTGAGCGTCCAGTACGGAGGCGATGTCAATACGAGGTGAATCGAGTTGGGGCTCAGCTTACCGAGTGACCGTGCGTCTCGAAGAAACAGCTGATGGGTAGTCGGTATCGAACGCACCGCATTGTCGATAAGGCTCATCAATCGGGGGTCCTTGGCAATAGCCGGGATCGCGGTTTGCGGGTTTCCAAGCGACCGCAGATCCTTCGGAACCCATTCGGTGAGATCACTGCTGCGTTTGCAGGCGTGTACGGTACGGGCTCGGTTCAACCCCTGTTGCCTCCTCTCGCGATCACCTTCCTTCGTGTTATCGGTACGCTCACCCAATCGACCCCCTCTTTAGCCCAATCACTAGGGTTCAATCCGTGGCAGATGACACGCCCATAAACTCAGTATCATCAAGAATTCCACCGCATGACAAGAGAGGTCTATGGTCAGGGATACCACGAATGGCTGGTCCCGTCATGAAAACATACCCATACTGTTTCTGGGCGTCAATCGCAAGCATGGTATTCGGGCACATGAAGGCGGAACGCAAATACGGGGTCAACGGGTTTGGAACGTGATCAGATAGGCTCTGCATCATTCGGATTGAACAACTCAATCAAGTCGCACACCATGATCGGGAGAACGGCAATAACGGGCTTACACCCTTCATCGGGTCTTCAGCCCTTGACCACACCGATGGGCCGGAGGCGGGCCACCTTGCGGCTGATCCCGGCGGTGTGCATCACGTTCACGACGCGCTCGACGTCCTTGTAAGCCTCGGGCATCTCCTCCTCCAGGGTGCCGCGGCCCGACGCCATCACCTCGATTCCCTTGCCCTCAAGCTCCCGCACGAGGTTCCGGCCCCGGGCCGCCTTCTTGGCCTGCGAGCGGCTCATGACCCTGCCCGCACCATGGGAGGTGGAACCGAAGGTCTCCAGCATGGCCTTCTCCGTGCCCACGCACACGAACGACGCCCGGCCCATGTCGCCCGGGATGAGGACCGGCTGTCCCACGTCCCGGTAGGGGGCCGGAACCTGGGGATGCCCCCTGGGGAAGGCGCGGGTCGCGCCCTTCCGGTGAACGCAGAGCTTCAGGGTCTCGCCCTTCCAGGAGTGCTCCTCCAGCTTGGCCATGTTGTGGCTGACGTCGTAGACGAGCCGCAGCCTGAGTTCGGATGGGGAGGTCCGCAGGGCTTCGATCAGGGCCTCTCTCGCCAGGGACATGATGATCTGGCGGTTTGCCCAGGCGTAGTTCGCCGCACAGCCCATGGCCGCGAGGTAATCCTTCCCCTCCTTGGATTCGAGCGGGGCGCAGGCGAGCTGGCGGTCGGGAAGCTCGATGCCGTACTTGCGCACCGCGTGCAGCATCACCTTCAGCGAGTCGTCGCAGACCTGATAGCCGAACCCGCGGGAACCCGTGTGGATCAGCAGGGTGACCTGCCCCAGTTCCAGACCGAGCGCACCTGCGACACTCGAATCGTACACGGCATCCACCACCCCCACCTCGAGGAAGTGATTGCCGGAGCCCAGCGTGCCGAGTTGTCCGAGCCCTCGGTGGATCGCCCGCTCGCTCACCTTGTCCGGGTCCGCGCCCTCGATGCGCCCATGGTCCTCGGTCCTCTCGAGATCCTCCTCGCTCCCGTATCCCCTCTCCATGGCCCAGCGGCTGCCCTTGCGCAGAAGATCCCGCAGGGACTTCTCCGAGAGCTTCTCGATTCCGCCCGAGGAACCCACTCCGCAGGGAACGTGCCGGAACAGGGCCTGCACGATTTCCCGCATCCGCGGACGAACCTCCTCTTCCTGAAGGGCCGTGGCCATGAGGCGGACCCCGCAGTTGATGTCGTAGCCCACGCCGCCGGGAGAGACCACGCCCCCTTCGAGCCGGGTAGCGGCCACGCCGCCGATGGGAAAGCCGTATCCCCAGTGGATGTCCGGCATGGCGAGGCTGTACCCCACGATGCCCGGAAGTTCGGCGACATGCGCGACCTGCGTGAGGCTCCGGTCCTCGCGGCCGGCCCGAATGAGCCGTTCGTCCGCGTAGATCCTGCCCGGTACCCGCATGCCTCCGCTTGCCGGGATCTCCCAGAGATAGTCCTCGATTCTCTTGAGCTCAACGGCTTCCCGGTCGTCTTTCATCTCCCGTCCGTCACGCGCAACCCACGAAAGCGCTTCTATCTCAGTCGAACCTGCCCGGAATCTCCCTCTTACATTGATGACATTTGCCCTGTTCGAGGTACATGGAAAGCACACGGAATCCCTGCCTTCGAATGACGGGAGTGCCGCACTGCGGACAGGAGGTGTTCTCCATCTCGTCTCCCGGCACGTTTCCCGTGTAAACGAAGAGAAGGCCCTCCTCCCTTCCGATCTCCCAGGCGCGCCGGAGCGTCTTAAGAGGCGTCCTCGGCCGGTCGGTCATCCGGTACGTGGGATGGTAGGCGCTCACGTGCCAGGGTATGTCTTCTCCCAGACCGCGGAGAAAGCGCGCCAATTCCCTGAGTTCCTCCTCCTCGTCGTTCCGTCCCGGAATCAGAAGCGTGGTGACCTCGATCCAGATTCCGAGGGACCGCATCCTCTCCAGGGTATCCAGAACCGGGGCCAGCCTTGCCCTGCAGACCCTTCGGTAAAAGGAGTCGCGGAAGGACTTCAGGTCCACGTTGGCCCCATGAAGCCACGGCGCAATCGCCTTCAGGGGGGCGGCCTCGATGTAGCCGTTCGTCACGAACGCATTTCTTAGGCCCGCCTCTGCCGCTTTCCGCGCCGTATCGTAGGCAACCTCGAAGTAGACGGTCGGCTCCGTGTAGGTGTACGAAATGCTCCTGCACCCGGATTCCAGGGCCGCCGTGACGATCTCCTCCGGAGCGAACTCCCTGCCCGCGATCTTCCCCCGGTCAAAGGGCATCTGGGAGATCTCCGCGTTCTGGCAGTGGAGGCAATGCAAGTTGCAGCCGACCGTCGCGATGGAGTAGGACAATGTGCCTGGGTAGAAGTGAAACAACGGCTTCTTCTCGATCGGATCCACGTTGGCGGCCACCAGCCTGGAGTAGACAAGGGTGAAGAGGCGCCCGCCGCGGTTCTCCCGTATACCGCACGCGCCCCTCCCTCCCTCCTTGATGCGACAGAGGTGAGGGCAGAGGCGGCACCGCACCGTGCCCCCGGTCGAGGGCTCATAAAACATGGCCTCTCTCAAACCCGACCCCTCCTTTCCGGAAACCGCCTTTTCGAAGCCCAGATTTCCCCTGTATAGGATTCTACCAGGGTATGCCCGAAAGGCGAAAGGGCAAAGGGTCAAGGCCAGAGGTGGGCAGAGGCCGGGTATCAGACCCCGATCAAGGATAACTACGAAGAGCGGCAGCGGCACCCGGAATCGGACAGGCAAGGTCAGGCGGGCTGAATCCGGTGAGATTCCTCTGTCGCGGCGAGACTCCACCCGCTCCGGTGTTCACGAAACAGTAGTGCAAGCAGCGCAGCAACCTGACTCGTCGAGGGGGCAGCGGATTCAAGGATCCGTGATTCGGAGGGGGATCTCTTCCCGCCCGGAACGGAGGTCCTGCGCCTTGGAACTCTCCCGAATCTCACTTTCCAGAACAACCAGACACTGCGTGCAGATCCCGTGACTCACCTTCTTCTCGGAGCCATCGACAGGTGTCTGGCTGATCGTGCGCTTGCATCTGGAGCAGACTGTGATCACAAACCACCTCCTGCGCCTGTCAGAACCTACTCGGCGTTCTGCAATTCCCTTGCCGAGCAGGCCCTGCCGCGCCCCCTGAGAACGTCCGGTGGGCGCAGGCGCATTCACTCGCGGAATGGGTGTGCATGGATGTGCGGGTTTTCGACACAGCCTGTAAGGCCTCGAGGGGCCCCGGGGAAGCGCCCTGGAAGCAGGCCGCGGGGTTTGCCCATTGTGTGGCGGACGGGCGGGCAAGCTGGGCGGCACCTCTACCCTGGGAAAACCCTTTCCCTTTTTCGGGAATAGTTTTCCCTGACGCGAGGCGGCCCCTTCAATCCGCTTGTCGCTCATCCTCGCTGGAAAAGCAGGTCCAGGATGCAGCTTCCGTCCTCGATCAGGACGCCGCTGCGCTCAGCCTCCCTTTCACTGTATGAGGCGCCGCAGCTCGGTTCTTCAGGATACAGCAGAAAAGGCACCGGAGCATCCGCATGGGTTCGGATCCGCAGGGGCGTCAGGTGGTCCGGCAGCACCAGGAGCCGGTACGGCGTCTTCAGCTTGGAGAGCCCTCTTCGCAGCACCCCCAGCACCTCCTCGTCCAGCCTCTCGATCGCCTCGATCTTCTCTTGAAGATTGCCCCGATGGCTTGCCTCGTCCGGCGCCTCCACGTGGAGGAAGGCGAAATCGCACCCTCGCAGGGCCCTGAGGGCGGCATAGGCCTTTCCCTGATAGTTGGTCTCCAGGTCTCCGGTCGCACCCGGCACGTCGACCACATCGAGCCCGGCGCAGCGCCCCAGCCCCTTGATCAGGTCGACCGCGGAAACCACCACGCCCCTCACCCCGAATCGCTCGGTGAGCAGAGGCATCCCCGGCTTGCCGCCTTCCCCCCAGAGCCAGATCGCATTGGGCCCCTGCGGCCGCTCTGCCCCGCGCGGACCCGGGAGAAGATCGAGGAGCACACTGCGCGCCGCATCCATCACTTCCCTCAGCCGCCGGCCTCCGCCTCCCTGGGGCAGGTGCGGGTCTACAAGCTGATCGAGAATGTCGTGGGGAGGTGTGGTCTCGAGTCCTTCAAAATCCTTGCGAGCGCTCCTCCAGAGGAGCACATGCCGGTACGAAACGCCCGGGTGAAATGCAAACGCGGGCCCGGCGATCCGGTCGTTCAGCGCCTCGATGATGCGCCTCGCCTCTGCGGTGGAGACACCGCCCCCACTGTAGTCGGCCATGAAGAGCTTGCCGCCCCGCTCCTCCAGCGTCACCAGATTGCAGCGGAACGCGACATCCTGCGGGCCCAATTCCAAGCCCATGCTTGCCGCCTCCAGCGGCGCCCTGCCCGTGTAGTAGGTCCTGGGTGCGTAGCCCATCAAGGACATGTTGGCCACGTCGCTCCCCGGGGGCATTCCTTCCGGGATCGTGCGCACCCTTCCCAACTTCCCGTTCCGTGCGAAGTGATCCATGTTCGGCGTTCGGCTCGCCTCGAGCGGCGTTCGACCGCCCAGGACGTCCAGCGGTTCGTCCGCCATGCCGTCACCCACCACCACGAGATACTTCAATCGAGCGGCCTCTCCTCGTATTTCTTGAAGACGATCGATCCGTTCGTTCCGCCGAAACCGAAGGAGTTCGACATGGCAACCCGGATGGGCACCTTCTGCGCCACGTTCGGCACATAGTTCAGGTCGCATTCCGGATCCGGGTTCTCGTAATTGATCGTGGGAGGCAGGATGCCATGCTGCAGGGAAAGCAGGGTGTAGACCGCCTCGACCGCGCCCACCGCGCCGAGCAGATGGCCTGTCATCGACTTGGTGCCGCTGATGAACAATCTCGCCGCATGGGACCCGAAGACCTTCTTCACGGCCCGCGTCTCCACCAGGTCGTTGAAAGGTGTCCCGGTCCCGTGTGCATTCAAGTACTCCACCGAAGCGGGTTCGATCTGCGCATCTCTCAAGGCCGCCCGCATGCACTCGGCCGCGCCCTCCCCCTCCGGAGACGGGGCGGTGATGTGGTGGGCATCTCCGTTCTGGCCGTAGCCGATGATCTCGCCCAGGATGCATGCTCCCCGGCCCATCGCCTTGCCGTGCTCTTCCAGAACCAGGACGCCCGCCCCTTCTCCCATGACGAACCCGTCACGGTCCCTTTCGAAAGGCCGACAGGCTCGCTCCGGGTCGTCGTTTCGCCGCGACAGGGCCCGCATGGCCGCAAAGGCGCTGACCCCGAGGCGCGTGACGCAGGCCTCTGCGCCCCCTGCGATCACAACGTCCGCTTCCCGGTCACGCACCAGGCGGAAGGCGTGGCCGATGCTGTGCGTACTGGCGCTGCACGCCGTGGAGAAGCAGAGGTTCGGTCCCTTTGCGCCGAACCGGATAGCGATCTGCCCTGCTGCAAGGTTCGGGATGATCATGGGCACGTAGAAGGGGGACATCCGGCCCGGCCCCTTCTCATGCAGCACATGATAAGCCTGCTCGCAGGTCTGGAGGCCGCCGAAGCCTGTTCCGAAGACGACCCCCACGCGGCGAGCGTTCCCGTTTCGAATGAAAGGGCCGGCCTCGGCGACGGCCATCTCGCTGGCGGCCATGCCGAAGTGCACGAAGGGGTCGTTTCTGCGTACCTCCTTCCTATCCATGAACTGCTCCGGATCGAAATCTCGGACCAGGCCCGCGATCTGACAGGCGAGATCCGACACATCGAACCGGTCGATCTTCCGGATCCCCGAGCGGCCCTTGCACAGGGCCTCCCAGTTTCGCTCCACCCCGACCCCCAGGGACGTGACCAGGCCCATCCCGGTCACGACCACGCGAGCCCTGCCCACATCGAACCCCTTTTCCTGAAGCACACGGCCGTAAGGACGGCCTGTGCATGCACCCAATTTCCGATCCAGGCAGTAAGGTAGTTAGGATGCAGCCACCTTGTCAACCGCCTCCCGGGAACCTCATCAGAAATCCCGTGATGCGCGTCAGATCATCGGTCAGCATCAGGACCCCGAGGGCGATCAAGAGCAGTCCGCTCGCGACCTTGACGGCCTGAAAGTGCCTTTTGAACCAGGTAGAGACGCGCAAGAACCTGTCCACAGCCAGGGCGGCCAGCAGGAACGGGATGGCCAGTCCGGCCGAATACACGCCCAGCAACCCGACCCCCTGGGCCACGGTCTCCTTCGTGCTCGCAACGAAGAGGATCGCGGCCAGGATCGGACCGATGCACGGGGTCCAGCCGAAGGCGAAGGCCATGCCGACCAGCGCAGACCCCAGGAGCCCGAAGGACTTTGTCGTTTGGTGGTAGCGCCTCTCCCGGTCCAGAAACCCGACCCGGAACAGGCCCAGCACGATCAGGCCCAGCACGATCACCAGGACCCCGGCCACCTTTCGCAGCATCCCCAGTTCGGCCATCAGAACCCTGCCCAGGGCCGTGGCCGAGGCGCCCAGGGCGATGAAAACGAGCGAGAAGCCGAGCACGAAGAAGAGGGCGTTGGTAAGGACCTTGGCCGAAGGCTTTGCGCCGGATTCCTCCCCGCGCATCTCGCTCAGGGACATCCCGGAAAGGAAGCTCAGATAGGCGGGAATCAACGGCAGGATGCACGGCGAGAGAAAGGAGAGAAGCCCGGCCCCGAAGGCCGCCAGCAAGGAAGTGTTCTCCATGGACCTGTTCTCCGTGTGGCTTTGCGCCCAGCGATCTCTTCGACTCCATAAGATAGCCGGTTTTTCCCCGCAAATCATCCCTCTCTTGGACAATTGGGCGACGGGCTTCCGCAACGGCTCCGGGCCAGCCTTTCTGGCACCATCAGGTCTCGGAGGCGGGCAGGCTCCCCCCTGTTTGCAGTTTCGAAGGAGCCCGGGGACGACGAAAGAGCGGAGGGCGAAGAGGAAGCGCTGAAAAGCGCAGAGGCGGCCCCGGGGTGAGGGGGCAAGGGCTCTGCTGCCCCGGGACCGCTTCATCAAACAGGAAAACGTAGTATCTTACTGGACGAGTTCTTCGGGTTCGGCAATATAGTCCCCGAGTTCGATAGCGATGCCCTCCTGTCCGAAGAACCCGAAAGGCTCCCCAGAGGCGTCGCATGGAGACCGGTATGCACCTTTGCCGGTGAGCAGAATCACGCCCTCGCCCTCGGCTTTCATCCGGACGTCCTTACCCACGATTTGGGCAAACACGTCCTCACCTTCCAGATGGATCCACCCGTCGAAGCCCTGGTAGAGAACCCATCCGTTGGCAAAGAGGTGCTTGAGCCCTTTTCCCTTTATTTCGACCACAGCCGTTTCGTCGCTGAGGATGAGCTGGCCCGCCGCCAGATGGGCAACAACAGAGCCGGTTCCATGAAACTGGGCAATCCCGCTGCCGGCAGCGCAGACCGATCCCTCTCCGCGGACGATCCGGAACCCGGGGCCCACTCCGTCAGCCGCGTCCGTGTCGGCCAGCACAAAGAAAGCCAGTGCAAACGCGACCATCACGCAAACCGTGCTTCCCTGTCGACTCATTCTCTTCTCCTTTCGTTCTGTTTGTCAGCGTCTCGGGTCGCCCCATGTTTGCCAAGTTAAACACGCCCAGTGCGGGAAGGTTGCGGCGTGGAGTGAAAAAAGACCTGCGGATCATCGAATCGCCGGGCAAGGGCCGGTGGGAAGGAGACCGAACGGCATTGGGTCAAGGGAAAGGCAGCGCGCGAAACAGGCCCTTTCTGGCGCCGGCTTGCCGACAGGGTTCAAGACAAGCAGGAGGACCCGGGGGCGGGACGTGGAACCACGGATGCAGCGTCGGGAACGGGTCTCAGGGCCGGTCCCGGAGCTTTTCCCGGATCGAAGGCGGGAGGCGGTGGTTCTGCCGGTAGTAATCGCGGAGCCGCGTTCTCTCTTCCGGGCTGAGCTGCTGGATGTAGTTCCGATACTTTTCCCGCAGTCTCTCTCTTTCCTCGGGAGTCATGGACAGCCACCGATCGTAGTTCGCGAGGATTTCCCGCTTCTCTTCCGGCGGCAGCATCCGGAAGGCTCGATAGCGTTCGCGGATCTTCTTCTTTTCCTCCTCGGACAGAGCGTTGAAACGCTCGAGGTTCCGTCGAATCGCCTCCCTGCGCTCAGGCGGCATCTGTTTCCACTCTCTGTATCGCTCGATCAATCTCTCCTTCATGTCCGGATCCAATTGATCCCATTGCATCTTGAGGGCCTCGGTGCCCGGGCTCACGTCTTCCATGCCCTCATCCGAGGCCAATGCCCTTTCCGAAAGAACAAGTCCCCCTCCGAACAAGATCGAGAAGAACCCCAGGATCAGAAGGGCGGTCCATCCTCGTATCGGCCTCATGGCTATTCCCCTTCTTCGCAGCGGGGGTCGTGCTGTCCCCCCACCCGTCTATTCGAAGCGATGGGGGGAAAACCGATCCTCCCCGATAAACAGATCCAGCTTGTCCAGAAGATCCAATGATTCCAGTATCTCCTGGTTCTCCATGATCTCCGTGATCGATTCCACGGGCGGGCCCTCTTCGTCAGACAACCTGGCGCTCCGGGCGCTTTTCGATCCTGCCGCTTCCCCCGGATCCGGACCCGCGGCAACCGGCTCCGCCCCGGCGGCGCGTCCATAGCTGCAAAAGGCGGCAACCAGTGCGCCAGCCAGCAACCCGGCTCGAAATCCCCTGCCTAGCCCCACGCGTCTCTCCCCCGGCACTCAGCCAGACTCCCCTTGCTTGCCCGCTTCCGCCTCGAGCCCCTCCAGGAGCACAAGATTCCGGATCAGATCGAGGTTCTCGAACAACTCCATTTCCTCCACCATGAGGACTTCCCGATCGGTCGAAACCGGCCCCCCCCGTTGAACGGCAATTACCCAGGCAATTCCGACAACCGCAGCCAAGGCGCCCATCGCGAGGGCGTGCCGCAGGCCCAAAGACATCCCGAAGATCTTTCCGTCTCGGTCCTTCCGTGCCCGGGCTCGCTTCCCGCCGGTGCCTGACCGAGCCCGAGAGAGAATGACATCCGGTGCCACAGAGCGCTCGAATGCGGGCGTTTTCAGCCCCTCCAGTGCTTTCCGGACCCTTTCCAGGGCCTGTCGTTCCGATCGGCAGGCTGCACACTCCGCCATGTGACTCTCCAGCTTGCCGCTGAATCGCTCGTCCAGCTCGCCATCGAGCAAGGCGGTCAGATGTTTCCTGGCTTTCTTACATCGCATCGTGCCCCTCCCCTTCCCTTGCAGGAAACGCCCGAAGATAGGGCGTGAGGTGCTTGTGCAGCGTTTCCGTCGCCCTGTGAATCAAGCTCTTGACGGCGCCCTCCCGAAGGCCCATCACGTGAGAGATCTCCCGGTACGAGAGGCCGTGGTGGCGGCTGAGCAACAGCGCCGCTCTCTGTTTCTCCGGCATTCGGCCCAGAGCCCCCTGGATGATCTGCTCCGTTTCTCTCGCCTCGGCCATGCCCTCCGGACATCCGCCGTCCGGGTTGTTTCTGCCCCCTCCGCAAGGATCCCAGCACTCCGAAGCGAGATCCCCCAGGGGTTCTTTCCTGACGGAGTACTCCCTCCTTCGCACTTCGTTCCTCCCCACGTTCGTGGCGATCTGGTAGAGCCAAGTCCGGAATGTGGTCCTGGGCTCGTACGTACAGGCCGCGCGACAGACGCGCAAGAACGTTTCCTGCATCAGTTCCTCCGCCTGGGCATGGTTGCCCGTGAAACGAAACAGGTAATGCGAAACCGGCCCGCTATAGCGCAGAAAGAGCCGTCGGAATCCCTGCTCGTCGCCCCGCTGAAAGGAGAGCATGTCCTGAATATCTTCGGGGTTCCCCATGCCCTCTGTAACCCATTTCGTTCCCGATAGTTTCGCTCGCGCCCAGAGGGGCCTCGTTCCGCGGCACGCTAGAAATAGAGGTCCAGACCCCCCATGATACGATAGGCCGGGTCCGGGGCCGAACGGTCGTCCAGCTCAAAAAAACTGCCGGGCATGAACAGATCGGCCTCCAGGCTCAAACAGACGTGCCTGCCGATGTCCCAGACCCCCATCAGATCCGTTTCCCACCCATATACCCTGCCGGAGGATACCTTCGGCGGCGAGGCAACCGCAAACAGGTAGGCCGCCTTGCATACGGCCTGCAGGTTGTCCAGAACGGAATACCGCACGGTCACCCCGGGTACGCCGTAGCCTCGGGCCGTCCGACCCGCAATGCCCATGGAGCGGGAAGACAGGTTTTCGTCGATTCCCCCGTTGAAGAAGAGGTTGAGCCGCGTCACAAAGGGCACGATCGCAAGGTAGGCCGTCAGCGTTTCCCCGTTTCGCAAGCTGCCCAAAGGATCGTCGTCTCCGCTCGCCATGAGGCAGAAGACCTCCACATCGAGTCTTTCCGTCAGGTTCCTGCCCAACACAAAATCGACCAGGTACCCGAGGGCGTCAAACTCGGATTCCACCCTTCTGCCCCGCTCGTCGGCGCCGGACCACACGAAGTTTCCGGCATCCAGAATCGCGGTCGTGGAAACACGAAAGGCGGAGAAGACCTTGCGCACCGACAGGGAGACCCAGAAAAGGTCCGCTTCGGACTCAAACCAGAAGCCCGCGCCCGGCCTATCCCGCCCGTCGGAACCCGCCTCGTTGAGAATGTCCGCGAGGAATCCTTCCGTGTCGTTCAACCACCCCACGGAAAGATTGACTGTTTCATAAGGAGAGAAGGGGTGCACCGCCCTGATTTGAAAATACAGGCTCGACCCTTCGACACGGGTCACGCTTCCGTAGAATTCCAAGGGCAGCATCCCCATCGCATGCAGGTCCAGTCCCGCCTGCCCGGCCAGCAGAAAGTCATCCAGGATGAAGCTGTCACCCGACACCATGTGTTGCTGGCCGACCTTGAAGGCCACGCCCGATGTGTCGAGGAAGGAGCTCTCGAAGTAGCCCTCCCGAAAGAAAGCATCCTCGGTCCGGTCGTTTTCCAGGCTTCCGTCCTGAATCGTTTCTTCCGACAACTCGCCGGTGTCGAGCACGCACGCAACCGTACCCAGGGATTGCCAGCCCAGACCCAAATCAAGGACGGCATTCGCCTGGTAGAGGGTCCGACTCGACGGTTCTTCGCGGGCGGAAGGGTCCCCGGGCAGATTCTCTTCGGTCCGGTATCGTTGCCCCAAGTAGAAGCCGGCCTGCACCTGGTCGGGCCTCCAAGAGGCCCCTTCGGCGCTCGATGAAAACAGAAACGGAAGGAGGAAGAAGAGGAGCGTTCGGCCCGGCAGGCAACCTGCAACTATCCTTGCACCATACAAATTCGCTCGCCTCGACTCGCTTCAGACGTTTTCTCGGAAAAGGCTCTCCGTCCGGCCAGGAAAAGCTCCGACCCCGGCGCCGCCCAGGGTGCGGGAGCGTGGCCTTTGGGTCCCGCTTATCTCCCTTATCGGTTTTTGAGGGCTGAAAGGCAAGGGAAGGCGATCGTACAGACCCGGACTCAGAGAATCGGCAGAAGCGGTCTCAGATTACCACTCCTCGTCGTCCGGACTGCGAAGCCTCTGAAGGACCCGCATCTGAACGAGCACCTTCTCGCCCGGGGCCTGTGCGGGAGACGCTGTCCATTTTCCGGTCCGGTAGCGCAGTTCCACGAGCCAGCCCACCCAGAGGATGCCAGGCCGGAGCCTGCGGCCCCGCTCGTCGACGATCGATGTGTGGTAGGTGAGGACGAAAGGCTCCTCGTTCACGTAGAGCCTTCCTTCGTGCGCCCTCAGGGATCGCACAATCACCTGCTCTTCGGTGAGTTTCTCGCTCCCGTACCTGAGCACCCGGCCCTCGCGCTCGCCCGGCTTCCTCTCGATCTCGCGGGCCTCGGCCTTGGGTCCGCCCGAGGAGGCAAGGAGCAGGAGAAAGATCGCCGCGGCAACCCTTATTCTCGACACGACCTCACCCGGCGCCTTCCCGCTCTGCATGACCGCTCTTCCTCTCCTGCCCGCGTGCCGCCGTCAGTCCTCGTACCAGAGAACGGTCCCGCTCTTCTGGGCGAAGGGGGCCTTCATGACAAGCTCTTCAATCGTCCCGGTGCTCTGCTGCACGTAGATCTTCCCGCCCTTCTGCTGGCCGAGATGGATGGCCAGCCCGGAGGGCCTGCCCTGACCGAGGTCCAGGGAGCGGTCCAGCACGGTCCCGAAGGCCGGATTGCCCAGGCTGAAGACGTCTCGCTTGTAGGCGGTTCCGGTCTCGAAATACAGGCCGTAGATCCGGCCGTCGCCGCCGTACTGGCAGATGTCGTTGTTCGGCTTGAAGGAGCTGAACATCACCAGGCCGCCCAGGACGCTCGGCTTCTCCAGGACCCTTTCCCCGGCACCCGGCCCTGCGATATCGACCAGATCGAGCACCCATCCGTAGGTGGGCGTCACCTCGTTGCCGCGCATCGCGGCCAGCATCTCATCCCAGGTGGCCCCCGCGCCCACAACGGTAGAGCCGGTTACCGTGCTCGGGTTTCCAAAGCTCACCTCCACGTTCGTCACGTCCAGGAGATCGGCGGGCGCCTTGCCTTCGGCCGGGTTGCCCGCCGCCAGGGTGCGGTCCTTGACCCCGTAGAAGCTCTGGGTCGTCACGGTCACCTTGTCCGCGTCGTTGAAGAACCGGCCTGTGCCCCAGTAGATCCAGGGGGTGTTCTGATGATCCGAGGCGATCGCGGGCGGCGCCACGATGGGCTGCTCGGGCCGGGTGTGGCTCAGGACCGAGACCTCCCAGCTCGCGGGCGGCGGATACACGTCCAGGTCCGGCGTGCCGATGAGAATGCGGTACATCTTGCCGAAGGTCACGATCCCGAATACCTCGTAGCTCGCCCCTGCGTAGATCGCGTTGGTCTGGTAGTCCAGGTTCATGTCCATGGACGCGAAGCCGCCGACCCACCCCCGCTGTTCCAGCACGGGGTTGGCCGGAAAGCCGTCGCCTGCCGGGTTCGCGCCGAACCTCCTCTCCAGGTTGCCGGTCCTCAGGTTGAGCACGAAGATCGAGGCGCGCTGGCTGCTCGACCCGTCATAGTCGGTCGGCCCGGACCCGAAGATCACGTACCAGTCGCCCGGCTCGTCCGTCCGGCCCGTTCGGGCCACCGCCGGATAGGAAGAGGTCAGACCCAGGTGGTCCGGATCGTTGAACTCCCAGAGAAGCCGAGGGTCGCCCGGGTTGGTGACGTCCAGGGCGAAGTAGCAGGAAGAGAAGGCCGCCGGGTCGTCCGCTGTGCCGTCCTGGTTGAAGTCATCGACCTCGTAGTTCTTGCCGCCGTAGCGCAACGCGCCGATCAGGACGGTCCCCCACCCGTTCGGGTGGGTTGCATCGTCCGGAAAGATCCGTGCATCCACGGTCTTGGGCTTCAGGTCCACGTAGTAGACATGCATGTAGTTCGGGTCGGCCAGCCACTGCAGATGGGGGAGCAGGTTGTGGGGAACAAAGCTCCAGATCTCCTCGCCCAGCTCCGGGCTGCGGCCCAGGGCACTCGTGAAGTAGGCCGGGTAGTCCGTGGTGTACCGTCCGTGCTCCACCGTGCCGGTCGTCCGCTCGTCGCCCGCCTTGTAGCAGCCCGCATTGATCGCGTGCAGCATGCCGTCGTTGGCGCCCACGTACACGACGGTGGGTCGCGGCTCCAGGTTCGGCCCTGCCCCGCGGGTGTACTGTCTTTCGAAGGCATCGTACGTGGGGTCGCTGTAGATCTCGTCATAGTTCTCCATCGGCCGCCCCACCACTGCGGGCGTCGAATAGATGATGTCCCCCAGGCGCCAGGTCCCTTCGGTGTCCGCCGCAGTGTCGCCGTCGGTGTCCACGTAGACGGTCCTCGGCCGCATGCCGGGCTGGTCCTCTCCGAGGATGTAGTCCATCAGGGCCTCCGCGTCGGCCGCATCCGGCGACCTCAGGTAGTCCTTGAAGAGGGCCGCATCGGACGGATCGAATTCCACGAGGTTCTGTTTGTCCAGGGTCGTGAATACCTTCCTCGGGTTGGCCGCGAGATCCCGAAGGGCCAGATTCTTGCCCGCCTCCCACATGGAACGGAGGTCGTTCATGGAGACGTTGGTCTCGTCCCAGCTTCCGTCCCCGTACGGCTCCGCGGCCGAGACATAGTCCCGCTGGATTCGGGTGCCGTTCGTCCCGTCGAAATAGAATTGGATGATGTTGTCGTCCTCGTAGACCAGCTCGAAGTCGCCGTTGTCTTCCCGAAGGTTTCCGTGGTCGTCCACCCACAGCCCGTGCAGGAAGCCCAGCCAGTCGGCCTGCGCCGAATCGCCGGCGCGCGAGGTCACCTCCTGCGGCTTGAAATAGGCCTGGAAGAGCGAGCCCTCGCCGTGGGCGCTCGTTGACAGGATCGACACGGCGGTCCCGGAGGCGCTCCTGCGCAGGATGTCGGTCAGGGCCGTGAGCATGACATAAGAAATCTCGTCCCCGTCCGGGGCGTAGAAGAAGGTGTCCGGCGCGCCGTCGCAGTTCCGGTCCCACTCGCTGCAGAGCGGGTCGGCCGTGCAGTTCCCGCCCCCGTCTCTGGAGCCGCAGGAGCCACTGTAGAAACTCGCGCCCCAGTTGCCGCAATTCGCCTCGCAGTAGGGCTCGCCGTCCCCGTCCATGTCCTGGAAGGCGCCGGCCCGGGAGGCCCGCTTCAGGTAGTTGGTGGCCACGACCGTCTGGCTGGGCACCTCGAAGGTGAAGATCGTGTAGAGCTGGACGGTCTGCATGCCGGGAAGATCCGGCCGCTGGTCGGTCGTGTTCATGAGAAGGCCCAGGTCGTCCAGCAGTCCGTTTCCGTCCCCGGCGAAGGTGTCGTCAAACCCGCCGCACGACTGGGCGCCGCTGTTCTGATTGGGCTCTCCGTCCGTGATCAGGATGATGAAGGACTTGGCGCAGGGGACCCACTCGCCCAGGCCGGGCCCGTAGTAGTCGTTGTAATAATAGGGGTCCCAGGTTGCGTTCACTTCGAAGTCCACGTTATTGGCCGGCGGGGTGTCCGGGTAGTCGGGGGTGTAGCAGGGCGGCTGCTGCCGGTAGTAGCGGAGCGCCTCGTTCACGACCTCCTCGAGAGGGGTCCACATCTTGATGCTCTGCCGGTTGATGTTGTCCACGATCTGAAGAACCGTATCCCCCTGGGCAGAGACCACGGTCGCCTTGTCCCCCACGTAGTTCCGGATACGGCCGCCGTCCGCGTAGCCCCAGTTGAGATCCGCCGTGCCGTTCCCGTCGATGTCCCAGGACCCGTAATTGCCGGTAGCTCCCTCTGCCGGCCCGTAGCCCAGGTTGAACTGCATGTACCCGAACCGGACCCGGTCCGCCATCTGCTGTACGATCCCTTCCGGGGCGCGGTCCGTACCCACCGTTCCGGCCTTGACGGCCACGAAATAGGCGGGATACGCATAGGGGGGCGAAGGCTCCCCCACGCTGCCGTAAGACGGATCGTCGGTCAGCTCATTCTCCATCCCGTCCACGTCCGGGTCCGTATTCGCGCAGCCAGCGCTGGTCAGGTCCGAGGGGTCGTCGAACCGGGCCTCGACGATCTTGAACATGACCGTGAACTCCCCGTTCCGCTGGACATTGAAGAAGTAGGCATAGATGCCCTGCCGGAAGGGCGTGTAGTAAACGTTCTTGGTCGCCACGCCGTAGGGATCCGTCGCAGCGGTGTAGTCGTTGAAGATCCTGCGGTAGTCCCGCTCCGTGGGGGTGGCCAGAAGGACGTAGTTCCCCGGGTCCGATGCCAGCCGGCCGCCCGTGAGCACCCTCTTGGCCACATCGAGGCGGCGCGTGGTCCACCAGTTGAGCCAGTTGCCCGAGAATTTTCGGTCTGCCGCGTCGAACCCGGCGGACCGCTCGAAGACGCCCGGCGTGGCCGGGTCGTCCACCGTGGGCCCGTCAGGGTAGAAGTAGTGACCGGAATTGTCGTATTTGTAGCACGTGTCCGGGTCGAAGTAGCCGAAATACTTGCTCCCTTCCTGGTAGCCGGTGTAGGCCTGCGCGCCCGTACAGATCCGGCCCGAAACCTCTTTGTAGGCGAACTCGTTCATGCTCCCGGAGTTGTCGAGGATCACCAGCACGTTCGGCTCGACCGTGGCCGACATGAACGGCGGAAAGGCCGCATAGTCGGCCATGGTCTGCGCGTCCCCGCTCGCGCTCCGGGGCGCAAAGGTCAGGGCCAGGACCGCGATCACGCCGACCACGAGGATGGCGATCGCAGTCCTTGTATCCAGGTCGCTCCGGATGTCTTCTCTTGCCATGACTTGCAAGCCCTCCCCTGCCTGAAGGCCGTTCGATTGCATCCCGTTCCCGATTCGTCTCATATCTCCCAACCCTTTCGTTCCGATCGTTCTCATGGTCCCGTAAGCCTCCGCGTGCGCCTCTCTTCTGCAAGATCATTACCAACCCGCGACGGCCGTTTCGAAAGAGTGGTAACACGTTGATATACATCGCTTTCTTTATTGCGTGCCCGGAAGGAGAACGTCCCCGCCTCCATCGCGCTTTCTCAAAATGCGGGGGGCGGTTTCTCAATCTGAGAAAACCCGTCTGTCTGCCGGGCACGAGACCGGGGAGGGCATTCCCAACCCCCGAGTCGACATCCTGATACAGGGGACGCGAGGAGGATGACCGACCCGGAACCGCAAGGGCCGCCTCCTGCTCAAAAAAAAGACTTGACAGCAGGCGTTCTTCTGTAGTATTCAATCTAGTAGTAAAGTGTTTTTTCTCATAAATCGTCTCTGACAAAGCCATACCGGCCGCGAGGCCGGGACGGAAAGCCGCGGGTCTCCCCTCTCAGCTCGCTCGCCTGCCGAGACAGCCGGGCTGCCGGAGCGATTGAACCGGTAAGAAGCCGGTTTCCATCCACCGTCGTGCCCTGAAAGGAGAGGGGAAAATGAAGAAGACACTGCTCGTACTTGGACTGGCCTGGCTTTTCCTGCTCGCCCTGCTTTCCTCCTTTTCGGTTCGTCAAGCGTCCGCCTGCTGCGTCGACAACGACGGGGACGGGTACGGGGTCCGTTATCTGAGTGAATGCCCCCACCCGGAAATGGACTGTGACGATGCGGACCCTGCGGTGAACCCGGGGGTCGTGGAGGCTGCTTACGGCGACTTGATCTGCGGTGACGCAATCGACAACGACTGCGACGGTCTGGTCGACATGCAGGACCCGGGCTGCTTCGAGTGCGTCGGGCCCGAGGACTGCGACGACTCGAACCCCTGCACGGACGACGCCTGCATTGACAACGAGTGCGCCTACACCAACAACACGGCGCCCTGCGACGACCAGGACGTCTGCACGGTGGACGACACCTGTTCGGAAGGATCCTGCGTACCGGGGGCGCTGCTCGATGCGGATGAGGACGGTTACGCGGATGAAGCGTGCGGCGGCGAGGACTGCGACGATGCGGACCCTGCGGTGAACCCCGGCGCAACCGAGAAGGTTCCGTTCTGCAGTGACGGCATCGACAACGACTGCGACGGTTTGGCGGACCTGCAAGACGCGGGCTGCAAGACCACCCCTCCCGGCGGGTGCTCCGCCGAAACCGCGGACGCCTCGACCGGCGGCAACCCCTCGGGCGTGCATTCCGGGCTCTCGGGCCTCCTCCTTGCCCTGCTCCTGCCGATCGTCCCGGCGGTGCTGTTGAGAAGTGCCTTCCGCAGGAGATAAGGGGGGCGTTCCACCGCAAACAGGCCGGAAGGGCCGTGTCCGCCGACGGGCATGGCCCTTTCTTTTTTTTGCGGCCGGCTACGTCCCCGGGGGGCGCTTCCGGTCTGCGAGCCACCAGTCCGTGGATTCGGTCTCCATGGCAATCCGGGCGAGCTGCCGGGCCGGCTCGGTCGCGAGCCGCTCCAAGGCGTACTCCAGCCAGGGGCCGGTCTGGCGGTTTCCGATGTCCGCCTGCTCCTTTACGTGAAAGAGCAGGTCCAGCTGGTCGGCATCGTTGGCCAGGACCGCCTCCGGGGTCTTCTTTTCATTGAACTCCCGTACAAGCGCGGCGATTTCCTCGCCGAAGGGCAGCCGCTCCGACAGCTCCTCCAGGACCTTCTCCTCGTTCGCCTGCACGTATTTCTTGTTTACATAGTTAAGATCCCCTGTGCGGGCCTCGGGGAAGTCGTGAAAGAGGCACATCTTGAGCAGCCTGCCCATGTCGATCCCTTCGGAAAGCCGGCCCAGCACATAGGCGACGAACAGGGTGCGACAGGTGTGCTCGGCGACGGACTCACCCCCGGAGCCGAGATACGCATACCCGCTGCGGGCGAGTTTCTTCAGGAACCCTGCCTCAAAGAGAAAGTCCACCAAGGCCTTCATCCGTTGTCTCCCTTCTCCTCAGGTCGGAAAACCCGGGGGGCGTCCCCCGGCATCCAACGGGTTGGAATAAGCAAAAGGCGTGTGCTAGACTTGCCTTTCGTATTGTCGATTCCCCAGTTTGGTTTACAGGCACTGCATCGGTCGCAAGACAAGGAGCCGCCTTCCATGAGACAAATACGACCGGACCGGAGCCCTATCGTGCGCAGATTCGTCGTTGCGATCCTCGTCTTCGCCCTCGCCTCCGTGTTCTCCCAGAGACTGCCCGGGCCGTTCGAACGATCCGGCCCCCTGCGTTCGGGCCCGGCGGAAGCAGCCGAGCCCGAAAAGTCGCAAGCCTCTCCCGCCAAGGAGGAAGCAACGCCGCAAAACGAGGTCATCGTCTACGTTACCTCGTGGTGTCCGGCCTGCAGGATGACCACGGACTACCTGAAGGACAAGAGGATCCCGTTCGTCGTCAAGGACATCGAGAAGAACGAGCAGTACATGAAGGAAATGGTCAGGAAGGTGGGCGGATACAGGGGCGTGCCCGTTCTGGATATCAACGGGAGGATCCTGCTGGGATTCAACCCGCACGTTCTCGACCAGCTCGCCAAGTAGCGCCTTTCCCCTTCGGGTCACGCGTCGTACCGCAGAAGGCTGAACACCTTCCTGGAACCGAGCTTTTCGCGTCCCTTCAGAAAGGTCAATTCGATCAGAAAGCAGCACTCCACCACCCGGCCTCCGGCCTTCTCCACGAGCCGGCAGGCCGCAGCCGAGGTTCCGCCCGTGGCGAGCAGATCGTCCACGACCAGGATCTTCTGACCGGCCTGGACGGCGTCCTCGTGCATTTCGATCGTATCCGTGCCGTACTCCAGTTCGTACGTTTCCCGGATCGTCCTGGCCGGTAGCTTTCCGGGCTTGCGTATGGGAACGAAACCCGCTCCCAATCGGTAGGCAAGCGCCGGGCCGAAGATGTACCCACGGGCCTCGATGGCCGCCACCGCGTCGACCTCCTTGCCCGCATAGCGCTCGCTCAGGGCGTCCACAGCCTTTGAAAAGGCCGCCCCGTTCTTCAGCAACGTGGTGATGTCGTAAAAAAGGATTCCCTTCTTGGGGAAGTCCGGGACTTCGCGAACGACCTTCTTCAGCTCTTCCATCCTGATCAACCTTTCTCCCGTCCCTGTCGCTCGCTACGGCAGGTAATCCATCGGGTCGACCGCACGCTCGTTTCTGCGAATCTCGAAGTGCAGGTGATGGCCGTTCGCGTTTCCGCTGTTCCCGACCTCGGCGATCACCTGCCCCTTGTGCACCTGCTCATCCACGTCCACCCGGTTCCGCGAATTGTGGCCGTAAACCGTGTGGAAGCCGCCAACATGCTGAAGAATGATCAGATTGCCGTAACCCTGAATACCGTTGTCGCTGTAGATCACCTTCCCCCGCTCTGCGGCGAACACGGGGGTGCCCTTCGGGGCAATAATATCGATCCCGTCGTGGGGCCGCCCCCTGCGCGGCCCGAACCAGGATGTCACAGGGCCCTTGACGGGCCAGATGAACTGCAGGCCTCCGGTCGGCGCGGCCGCCCTCGGCTCTCCCGAACGGATCGCACCGACCTCTTCCCTGGGACCAGCGGCCTTCCCGTCGATACCGCGTGGAGATGTGCCCGCCTCCCGGCCCGCCGGACCGGACACGGCCGCCGAGGCAGGCATCTTCACCGTACGGACCGCCTCGGCCCCGGGGATGAAGATCCTCTGCCCCACAACGATGTAAGCCGGGTCCTTGATCCGGTTGACCTCGCACACCTTCTGCATGTTCGCCCGATACGTATAGCATATTCTCCAGAGGGTCTCCCCCTTTCGGACCGTGTGATAGACCCCTTTTCGCGTCTGCGGGGACGAGGAGGCGCACCCGCCGATGCCGCCCGCCAAGGTCAGCAGCAGGACGGATGTCCAAAGGGCGAGGGCACACCGCCGCCCGGGACTCAAAAGGCCCCCCGCTCCCGTATCCGCTCCATGGCACAACGGACTGCCTCCTCCGGGCCGTCCGCCCGGACCATGCCGGGATCCACGTCCCACGTGCGGAGCCCGATACAGGGGATGCCGATCTTCCTGGCGATGGCGATCTCGGAGAGCGTACCGTATCCGCCGGAAACGGCGATCACCGCGTCGGAGGACCGCACGAGGATCACGTTCCGGGCATGGCCCATGTCGGTCACGATCGCGAGGTCGATGTAAGGGTTCGCATCTCGCGCCGAGGCTCCCGGGAGAATCCCGACCGCGAGGCCCCCGGCCTCTCTGGCTCCCCTTGCAGCGGCCTCCATGACGCCTCCCAGCCCACCGCAAACCAGCACGGCCCCCGCGCGGGCGATCTCCCTTCCGACCCGACAAGCCAGCTCTTCGATGTCCGGCCCGCAGGTCGAGGCCCCCAATACGCCGATTCGGATTCTCTTCGTCATCGCGCTCCCTTCAGGGCGTGGACAGACCGAAGATGCCGGGCAGCTCGATGATCCCGAGGCTCGCCAGGGTCACCACGACGCAGGCGACGGCGACCCCGCACAGAATCGCCGGGAGCGCCTGCCAGGCGGGTATCCGGAAGAGAAAGGCCGCCACCGCGCCGGTCCATGCGCCCGTGACGGGAAGCGGAACGGCAACGAACAGCGCCAGGCCCAGCACCTTGAGCCGCTCGATCGCCTTGCCCTTGCTGCGTGTCCTGCGAAACAGCCACTCGAAGAACCTTTCGAACGCCGGGTATCGGGACAGCCGGCGGTACACGGGGTCGAAAAGGAACAGAAGGGGCAGGATCGGGAGCATGTTCCCCACGATGGAGTAGATCGCAGTCTCGGCGACCGGGAGCCGGAACAGGAGAATGCCCACGGGCACGGAGCCCCGCAGCTCGAAGATCGGCAGCATGGCAAGAAGCAGGACCATCGTCTCCGGCGACAGCCCGAGCCCATCGATGAACTGCAGCGCAGTCTCCCGCATGGCCCCCCCATCCCCTCCCTTGCAAACGAAATCCCCCCGTATCCCTCAGGGGGAGGATCGGACCAGAGGCACGAACCGGCAGGGGCCGAGCACCTCCTGCTTCCAACCGGCCTCGGCCCTGTGCAACCGAACGAGCTTCTGCGAATCCCCATCCTCGAGGGGAAGGACGACCCTTCCCCCCTCCCGCACCTGATCGAGGAGCTTCTCCGGAACCGAGTCGGTGACCGCACTCACCAGAATGGCATCGAACGGGGCCTCTTCCCTCCAGCCGTACGCGCCGTCCAGGATCCGTAAGGCCACGTTGTGGCAGCCCAGCAGGTCGAGCACCCTTCGGGCCCTGCGGGCGATTTGAGGAATCTTCTCCATGGAGTAGACATGGTCCGCGATTTGCGCCAGGATCGCGGTCTGGTACCCGGAGCCGGTGCCGATCTCGAGCACCCTCTCGCCTCCCTGCAGTCCCAACGCCTGCGTGGTCTGGGCGATGACGTAGGGCTGGCTGATCGTCTGTTTGTCTCCGATCGGCAGGGCGTAATCCCCGTATGCGCGCTCTCGGAGCGCCTCGTCCACAAAAAGGTGGCGGGGCACCTTCTCCATCGCTCCCAGGACGAGGGCATCCCGAATGCCCCGGGCCGCCACGTAGTCTTCAATCATTTTCCTCCGGAGACGCAAGAACTCCGGAGTGTCGAGCGTGGGAATCGCCCTCATAGGCGGCCTTCAAAGAGCGGAGAGAGTCTTCGTCGGTGAAGTTCAACCGGAGCGGAGTGACGGAGACGTACCCCTGTTCCACCGCCCTCCAGTCCGCATCCTCGGCATCTCGTTCGTCGTACAGCATGGCATCCCGGCCGAATCGGTAGCAGGGCCTGCCCTCCTCGTCCACGCCCTGCTCGAGAAAATCACCGTAGAACTTGCGCCCCATCCTCGTCCAGCGGATCCTGGGCGGATACCCGTCCACCAGGTCCGGGAAATTCACATTCAGGAACACCTCGGGAGGAAGCCCGTGCGTCAAGACCCACCGGGCGAGGCCGCGGCCCGCGGCCGCGGCGGCTTCGTAGAAGAGAGGGTTGCGCGACGCCAGGGAAAGCGCGATGGAGGGGACGCCCAGAAGTCGTCCCTCGCGGGCGGCGCCTACCGTTCCCGAGTAGCTGATGTCTCCGGCCAGGTTGGCGCCGTTGTTGATTCCGGAAACCACCAGGTCCGGCCTGGCGGGAAGAAGCTTGTGGATGCCGATATTGACGCAGTCCGCGGGCGTGCCGGAGGTGGAGAAGCGTTTCGGACCCGCGGGGTAGACGTAGATCGGCATTCGCAGGCTGATCATGTGGCTGGTCGCGTTGCGCTCCCGGTCCGGGGCGACGACGTACACATCCCCGAGCGTGCGCAAATGTTTCTCCAGGATCGCGAGCCCCTCGAAGGAAACCCCGTCATCGTTCGATAGGAGAATCAGCGGTCGTCTGTCTGTCATCTCTTCCGCCCGAAAAGGACCTCGTGTTGAGCGAGATGGTACCAGAAGCTAGAATGCCTATCAACATCGAGGGCTTAAGCTGGATGGAAAACCCGCCACAGAAGATATCCGCGAAAGACGGACAAGACGGGCCGACGGAGGCGGATGCTCCGCGCTCCGGATGTGTGCTGGTCGCAATGAGCGGCGGCCTGGACTCATCGGTCGCGGCCCTGATGCTCAAGGAGAGCGGGCTCGAGGTTCAGGGCGTGACGTTCCGGTTCGTACGGCCCGAAGCCAGAGGCGATTCGGAGGGCTTCAGCGACTGCGCCGTCGAGCGCGCGCGACAGGTCTGCAGCCGACTCGGCATCCCGCACCGTCTGCTGGACCGGACCGAGCCTTTCGAAAGGCTGGTCATCGACCCATTCTGCGCGGAGTACGCCGCTGGGCGGACGCCGAATCCCTGCGTCCGCTGCAATGCGTTCCTGAAATGGCCGACCCTGCTCGAGGCGGCCTCGGCCCTGGGCTGCTCGCATGTCGCCACGGGCCACTATGCGCGCGTCCGCAACCAAGGGGGCAGGTTTCAGATCCTGCGAGGAACGGACCGGCTCAAGGATCAGTCCTATGCCCTGTACGCGCTCCCGCAGGAGGCCCTCGCAAAGACCCTCCTTCCGCTCGGCTCTATGACGAAGGAGGCGGTCCGCAAAGTCGCGGAGCGGGCCTCGCTCCCGGTGTCGGGAACCCGGGAAAGCCAGGACATTTGTTTCATCCCGCAGGGGGACTACCGGGGCTTTCTTTCCCCGCGCCTCCCGGCGAGCCCGGGCCCGATCCAGGACACGGGGGGCCGCGCCCTGGGAACGCACCGGGGCCTGCCCTTCTACACGGTCGGCCAGAGGAAGGGCCTCGGCGTCGCGGCGGGACGTCCGGTTTACGTCATCGAAAAGAACACCGAAAAGAACCTGCTCGTGGTCGGGCCCCGGGAGGCCCTGAGCACGAGGACCTTTCCCGTGGCCGGCGTCAACTGGGTTTCCGTGGCCTGCCCTCCGGCGGGAACCGTGCTCGATGCCGATGTCGAGGTCCGTTACAGGACGCAAGTCGTCCCGGCGCAAATACGCGTGCTGAGCCCCGATACGGCCTGCGTCGAGCTCGCCGGGCACGACCAGGCCGTCGCCCCCGGCCAGTCCGCAGTCTGGTATGCGGGCGACGTGCTCCTGGGCGGAGGCATCATCCAGGCGCCGGGGCCTGCGCCCGCTCCTTCCTGAACCCCAACCGCGGCCGGCACCCGCCCTGGGAATTGCAATGCCGTGAAGATGGTGGGGGCGGATCCGCAGCGAGCTCCCCAAAGGGCCCCGACTCCGGCTCACCGGCAGAAATCCTTCATCGAGCGCCGCCAGCAGAAGGCGATGGATTCGTCCAGGACCGCCGGGATCCCTTCCTGGATGGTGGGGTAGAGGGGCGCGATGCCGATCAGGCGCGGCAGGGTTTCGGGCTCCACCGGCTGGTTGAGGTTCCAGCTGCGGACCGCCCCCACCGAATAGAGGTTCGGCCGGTGCAGCAGGGTGCAGGCCGCGTCCATCAGGCCGGTCCCTATCAGCGCCAGCGCCTGGGGGATGCGGGTGACTCTGAGCCGCGGGTAATAGGTCCGGATCACCTCGAAGAACTCGTTCCAGGTGCAGGGCAGGTCGTCCGCCACGACCATCACCCCGTTCAGCCCGGATGCGGCGGCATGGATCAGGGCCCGGGCCGCGTCCACGACGTGCATGTGGGCGTAAAGGTTGCGACCGCTTCCCGGAAAGAAAACCCGCCCCCGGCGGGCCTCCTCGAAGAAAAGGCTGCGCGCGCCGTAGGTGTGGGGCAGGCGCAGCGAGGCGAAGCGCATGCCGGCCTCCGCGGCCATGGCCCGCATCATCTGCTCGGCTTCAAGCTTGGCGCGGCCGTAACCGGAAGCGGGCCGGGGCGGCGTGTTCTGATCGATGACGCCGGCCTGGTTTCCGTACACCAGAAGGCTTCCGCCGTAAACCATCTGCGCGACCCCGGCCGCCCGCGCGGCCTCCATCAGGTTGCGGGAACCCTCCACGATGGAGGGCCGCACCAGGCGGTAAGCGATGAAGGCCGCCAGGGCCCCCAGGTGAATCACCGTATCGATGCCTTCGACCGCCCGCGCGAGGGAGCCGGCCTGCATGAGATCGCCCTGCATGATTTCGGCGTCCAGCGCCTTCAAGATCATGCCCCGTAGGGGGCGGCGCACGAGGAGCCGCGGGCGCACCCCCCGGTCCGCCAACTGGCGGGCCACTTCAAATCCGATGAAGCCCGTGGCCCCGGTGACGAGTACCCTGTCCATTCCTGCCTCCGCCTCGAAGTGAACACGCATGGACGTAGCGGCCGTCACTATGGCTCCGGCGGGCGGACACGTCAAGAAGCACACCCCCGGCGCGGGACGCTCGATTTTGGGGCAAGCACATTATCACTACGATTCGGCGTAGGCGTCGCGATGGCTGTCCGGGGTCGTCATGAAGGCGATGGAGTCGCTCAGAAAATCGCCCGGATCCGCTCTTCGTCCAGGCTCCCGGCTTGATGCCCACCGAAAGCGCCGACAAGGCGAAGACACAGGCACGATCGACAGTTGCACGTCGGCCAGGCTGCTGGAGGCAACCCGCTCAAGGGAGTATGGGTGCTTGCAGCGGGCCTTCGAGGCCATCGACAGGATCGTCTCCCACGGAGAGCCATGTTCGCTTTCGTGCTCAAAGACCCTCCGAACCGCCCCCTCCCTTGCCTCTGGGGAGTAGCAGACATTCAGGTTTGCGAGCCAGATTTCGATCTCAGCTATGGGAAGCCTTACGGGGCGGAGGGGCAGTGCGTCTCCACGATCAGGTCGGTGGGAGGGTTGTGTTCTACGCTCGGGAAATCTCGACGCCGGCCTTGCGGTTCCGGCTGTCCCAGTAGCGGCGGTAGTGCCAGCGGGCCCGGCGCTTGACCGGCAGGGTCCGAACCATCTCCTCCCATCGGTCCGTTGCCTCACGGGCCCGCGCGAAGGTTTCCCGGGTCAAGGCGGCCTGCTGATCCGGCCCTGCCACTTCTGCGGCCTTAGCGAGGAATTCTCTCTCCAGGGCATCACGCTCGGAGCGATAGGCCTCGAGCCGGGCCGTGTAGTCGAGCAGCACGGCCCGGTGGAGGCTCTCGTGCCGCCACCACAAGGCATCAGGCTGAAAGGTCCCCTTCACTACAGGCCCTATGCGCGGGAGGGGCTCTGAGCCGAACCAGACCGGCTTGAAGATCCCGGTGCATGGTGCCGACGTGCCGGTAGCCCAGTAGGTGGCATGCCCCCGTTTCAGGTGAGCGACGAGGGATCCGGTGGTCTGGGTCGCATTCCGGGCGAGTTTGTTCGCCGCATGCGCGCAGATTCGATTCCCGAGCAGGTGCGTGTCCGGCCGGTAGGCCCCCTCCCCATGATCTCGAAGCACGAGAAAGGCGGAGCGCACGCCGAACCCTGAACGGCCCTTGCCGGCCGCACCCGCGCCTATCAGGTCCTGCGATCTTGCCCGGCGGGTCCTGCAGGCGGAGAAGGTGGTGTAGAACCAGTCGGAAAAGCAACGTGCGAAATGAAACGCCTCCCCTTTCTTGAGCCAGCCCCTTCGCTGCGCGGTCCGGATCGCCTCCGGGTGGCATGCATCGAAGTCCTCCCCGATCGTCAGGCCGTTGCTGATGGAGGCAAACCCCTCCACCTTTCGCCGGGCCCAGATCGGGCCCGCGGTTTCCAGCACCCAGGCCTCCTGCGGGTCGGCGCAGAGGAAGCTGTTGTGGTAGCTCATCCGCCTGTCCTCGTACCCGCAGATCCCTCCCTGCCCGTGGTCGGCCAGAAGCTGTATCATGGTTTCGACGGCCTGCCCCGCCGTGTCCGCACGCTCAAGGGCCAGGCGCAGCAGATCCATGCCGGTCAGGCCGGCGCGCCGGGAGAGCGGCATTCGCGTGAAGACCGCCTCGTTGCCGATCACCACCCCCCTCTCGTTCGCGCCCATCTCCGCGCCCCACATCCAGAACGGCCGGCAGAGCAGGACGGCGAGTGTCTCCCTTGCCTGCGGGATCTCCAGGTACGTGCACTTGACGGTCCGCCCCGCGGGGTATCTGTGCGCAGGATGGAACTCTAGGGCCTGGGCCTCGTTCGGCTCCCGGTCGCTGTTCTTTCCGAAGAGCACGGAGCCGTCCGCGGTATAGGACGGCAGGACAACGAAGGTGTCACACATGTCGCCCCCTCTAGAGCTTTTTCAACGCCTGCTCGGCGGCGATCAGGATCGGATCGAGGGCGGGGGAGAACGGAGGCGCATAGGCGAAGTCCATCCTCGACAGCGCCTCCACGCTCATCCGGCCTTGCACCGCCACCGCGAGGGTGTTGATCCGCCTTGCGACCCCCTCCTTGCCCACCATGTGCCCGCCCAGAAGCCTTCCGGAAGGCCGTTCGAAAACGATCTTCAGCACAAGCGGCCTTGCGCCCGGCATGTAATGGACCTTGGAGGAGGCCTCGATTTTCTGCACGCCCACGTTCATGCCCCTGCCGCGGGCCGCCTTTTCGGTGAGCCCCGTGGTTGCCACCTCGAGCGAGAAGACCTGGAAGCACATGGACCCCACGACACCGTCAAAGGTCGCCTGCCCCCCGGCGGCATTCTCGCCGGCCACCCTGCCCTGCTTGTTGGCCACGTCCCCGAGGGGCATGAATACCGAATCCTCCAGCACCTGATGGTACACCTCGCAGCAGTCGCCCGCGGCAAAGATGTCCGGGTGATCGGTCCGCTGACCGGAATCCGTCCACACGGCGCCGGTCCTGCCGATCCGCAGGCCGGCCTCGCGTGCGATCTCGGCATTCGGGACCACCCCCAATGCGCTCAGGACCAGGTCGACCGGATAATTCCCCTTCGAGGTTTCCAGGGCCGCGATCTCGCCCCCCCCGTTCGTGTGAAAGGCGACCGGCGAGTGCTCGCCGAGGAAGCGAACCCCGTTCTCCTCGAGCTCTTTGAGAACCGCCTCTCCGATTTCCGGCTCGAGGTTCGAGACGGGCCGGGTGCCCCGGTAGAAGATGGTCGTTTCCAGCCCGCGGGTCCGAAAGGCCTCGGCCATCTCGAGGGCGATGTAGCCGCTTCCCAGGATGGCCGCCCGCCTGGGCCGGCGGCGGTCGACATAGCGCTTTATTCGAATCGCATCGGCCAGGTCCTTGAGCGTGAAGTGGTTCGCCGCCTCCTCGCCGGCCAATCCCAGCCGCCGGGACCGGGCGCCGGCGGCCAGGACGAGCTTGTGGAAATGCAGGACCCTCCTAACGCCTTTTTCCAGGTCCTCCACCTCGACCTGCCTGCTGCGGGGGTCCACGCGGTTCACCCGGTGCCTCAGGAACACATCGATGCCCTGTTTTTGTTTGAACTCTGCCGGACTTCTCACCAGGAGGGTCTCGTGATCCTTGACTACATCCCCGATGTAGTAAGGCGTCTCTCAGGCCCCGTAGGAAACGAAGTCCCCCTTTTCAAAAATCATGATCTCGAGGTCCCGGTGGACCCTTTGCGCCTTTGCGGCCGCACTCGGGCCGGCCGCGGACCCCCCGACAACGATCAGCCTCGGTTTGTTCGACATGCATGACCCTCCCCTTGCAGTTCACGCCGGTTGCCCCGGCTTCGGAGGCCGGGGGATCGCCCGGCGCAGGAATCTCCCGCTCACCAGGTCCCTCTCTGGCAGATGTCGCCCGTGCAAGGAAGCAGCCCCCTGCCCGCCCATGCGATCATGGTTTATCATACCTCGGTTCTTCCGAGCAGGCCAGGGAAACGAGACCAGCGATACCATACCTTTGCGCTCCGATAGGAACGGTCCCGGATACGGGCGGCGCCGGCGGGGCCGCCCTTTTCGCTGCCTTGCGAATGTGGTACCCTGTGCCCTTCGCCGCCCATGCCTCTTCACGATGCCGTAACCTGCAAGGAGCCTCGCACGATGCCGCCGAATATCACCTGCTTCTCCCGCAATCGATGCACCTCCGTCGAGGTGATCGATGCGAACACCCTCCGGTCCGCCTGCCGGCTGCAAGACACGCTCACCGACGCCTTTGTCGAGATCCGGGTGCGGATGCCCGACCTCGAGATCGAGAGCGCAAGGGCCCTGTTTTCCCGAACCCCGGAGCGAGCGTGCCTCCGCGCGGCCGAGGCCCTCGGCAAGGTGGTCGGTGTCCGGATCGGCGCCGGCATGCTCAAGATCATCAAGGGCCTGATCGGGGAGTCTTCGAGCTGCAGACAGCTTGCCTTCATGGTGGAGGAATGCTGCCACGGAGTGATCCTCTCCATGACCAAGGACCAGCTCGGCGCGGCCCCGCCGGGGGCCCAAGTCCCGGTCGAGTTCTACCGGGAGATGGTCCGACAGAACATCCGGCTTTACAACCGCTGCGCGGCCTTTGCCCCTGGCAGCGCCATGGTGGAGGGGATCGAACCCCCGCAGGATCAGGGAGATCAATGAATCATGCTCAAGTTCGCACGGAACAAGGTCGTAGACGTGAGCCTGAAAGACCCGGACACCTTCGCCGTCCACGGCATCCTGGACGACGACATCTACAGCGTGGAGTTGGACCTCGAGGTCCGCATCGGGGATCTGGAAATTCGGGGCATCGAAGGGAAGTGGCACCGATGGACCACACCGGAATGTCCCCGGGCCACGCAGTTCCTTTCGGAGGCGGTCGGCTTTCGCATCGGGGAGGAGGGCTTCGGACCCAAGGTGCACAAGGTGGTCGGCCGCAAGGGGTGCCGGCACTTCGCCAACCTCCTGCTCGAGTGCTGCCACTCGGTCAAGGAGGCCGTGCGAATCCTCGAATGGCAGAAGGCAAAGAGGGAGAACCCGGACCGGGAAATCGAGGTGTTCCGCCAGGAAGGCACTCCGGACGGCGCTTCCTTTTCCGCGGCGGACCGGCCCGGGAGGCCCGGCAGAGAACCCGGACGTCGGCCCAGGCCTGTCCCCAAGGCGGAGCGCGACGCATCTTCCATCAAGATGACCCTTGACCTTCATGTTCACACGCATCCGGCATCGCCCTGCAGCTCCGCCTCGGCGGAGGCCCTGGTCGAGGAGGCCAAGAGGATCGGGCTGGACGGCGTCTGCCTGACCGACCACAACCATGTCTGGAGCGAGGCGGAGGTGGAGGCCCTGCGGCGGAAGCACGGCTTCCTGATCCTGCGCGGGAACGAGATCACGACGAATCAGGGTGACGTCCTCGTCTTCGGCCTGGACAAGGACATCCAGGGGATCATCGACCTGAAGGATCTCAGGCGCGAAGTGGACGAATCCGGGGGCTTCATGATCGTGGCGCACCCGTTTCGGGGATTCCTCGTGGTGGGCGTCGATCAGGCCGGGCTGACCCCGGAGAGGGCCATGGAGAGGGCGCTGTTCGATTACGTCGACGCGGTCGAGGTCCTGAACGGCAAGGTCACGGAGAAGGAGAATGCCTTTGCCCTTGCGGTCACCGAGGGGCTCGGTCTTCCAGGCACCGGGGGAAGCGACGCGCACGAGGCGGCCGAGGTGGGCGTGTACGCCACCGAGTTCTACGCAGAGATCCGGAACGAAAGGGATCTGCTCGAGGCCCTGAAAAGCGGGTCGTATTCTCCGGTTGCCTTCCAGAGGCAGAAACAGATCGGGGCGCGACTCTCGTCAGCCTAGAGGCCCCGAACAGAGAGCGTCGTCCTGACATCTCATCCAGGCACGGGAGGATCCGGCATGGCAACCGCGCGAGACTGGGAAAAACCGATTCGACGCATGGAACTCCTCTTGAGGCTCAAATCCTTCCCGGTGGCCTTCAAGCTGCTCGAGAAGAAAGAGGAGCTGAGCAGCATCCCCTTCCTGCGCAGGCCGCAGAACAAGATGACGATGTGCCAGATGATCACCCTGGTCCGGAACTTCGACTGGACGGTGGGCGCGGACCTGGACGACTTCCTGTCGCCCATGTGTCCCTCCATCATCGGACTGACCGACGTCCCCGAGGTGGTCAAGGACGGAACCTTCCGCAGTATCGTGTGGGTCCGGACCAAGACAGACGGCCGGAAATACGAGGCGGCCATCCCCCGGCTTCCCCTGGGCAAGTACGAGGCTGTGGCCATGGCCCCGCTGGTTTACAACCCCTTTGATCCGGACATCGTGCTCATTTACGCCAACCCGGCCCAGATGATCCTGCTGATCAATGCCCTCCAGTTCGAGGACTACGAGGTGATGGAGTTCTCCTGCGTGGGCGAGTCCTCCTGCTCGGACGCCATCGCGAAGTGCTATCTCACCGGCAAGCCGTCCCTCACGATCCCCTGCTACGGCGAGCGACGCTACGGCCACGCCCAGGACGAGGACCTCGTCATGGCCGTTCCGGCGAACCTGATCGCCAAGGCACTGCGCGGCCTGGAAATGCTCTACCGCCGGGGCATCCGCTATCCCATCAGCTATGCCGGCGCCGAATCGGACGTTACCAAGGCGTTCCCCGCTGCTTACGGCGGCATCCGGCAGCTCGAGGCCCTGCGGGGAGACGACAGGCGGATCCTTCTCGGCGTGACGGGCGGAATCGCGACCGGCAAGAGCACCGTGTCCAAAATGCTCCAGGAACTCGGTTCCCCCATCATCGATTTCGACGTGCTCGCCAGGGAGGTGGTCGAGCCGGGCAAGCCGGCCTACGAACAGATCAAGGCCTTCTTCGGGGAGCAGGTCCTGGCCCAAGACGGCACCCTCGACCGCAAGAAGCTCTCGGACATCGTATTCAGGGACATGGAGAAGAGGAAGAAGCTCGAGAGCTTCACCCATCCGCAGATCGGAGCGGAGTTTCTCAAGCAGGTCATGGAAATCACGGCATCGGATCCGAACGCGATCATCCAGGTTGCGGTCCCTCTCCTGATCGAGGTCAACCTGACCCACCTGTTTCACAAGATCCTGCTTGTCTACACGCCCCGAGAGACCCAGATCGAGCGGCTCGTCCTGCGGGACGGCATCCGCCGGGAGGAGGCGGAACGTATCCTCGACGCCCAGCTGCCGATCGACGAGAAGATCGGCTTCGCCGACTTCGTCATCAACAACGAGAAGGGGCTGGAAGAGACCCGCAAGCAGGTCGAGGAGGTCTGGAAGGAGCTTCGAAGGCTTCAGGCGGAAAGACAGGTTCGGTAGCGCGGCGGGGCGCCGGCCTCCGCCCGGCGTCAAGTCAAACGTGACCTCCATGGAACCGAACCGGCTCTGCCCTCGTCCAATCTTTCGAGCCGCGTTGACGCAACGCGGCAGCCATATTCTCAACACCAATTCGAATCCGTACGTGCGGATACATGGGAATTCCCGCCATGGAAGCCAACGCGGCAAAGGAGAAAGGACGAGCCAGGGACTGGACCGGAACCGAGACCCAGACCTTACGGGAGATCGAAAGATCCGGCTTTCGATGGGCGGCCCGGTGTTTCGACTACTACCTGACCGCCGAAGACCTCGAGTTCTTCGCTCTGCGATACAAGCCCTTTCATGAGGCCATGCAGGAGATGAAGAAGGGAAAGGGGTCGGTGGTGCGATTCGATCCTTTCTCGCAGCATCGGCACTGCAAGCTGCTCTTCGGGATCGCCTTCTCGCAGCACGGCGCGCAGATGATCTCCCCGCCCGAGTATCCACTGGGCAAGGTTCCCGACCTCCGCTTTGCCGCCTTCGAGCGGGGCGTGATTCAGGGACTGAGGCATCTCTACCGGCTCGAAACCGAGGGAAAGATCTCCGCCGAGTAAGCAGATCTACCTGCTGCTGCCTCTCGCCCGGCGGGAAAGGCCCGCCTCCCGCTTTTCTTCCCCCCGAGGGTGTGCTAGTTTAACCGCAGCGCAATCCGGGAAGATTCATCCAAGTATTCGAAAATACAAAAGAAATATGATCGAACACGTTTCGGTCTTCATTGTTGGGCTTCTCCTGCCCTTCCTCGAACTTCTCGGCATCATCACGGCCGTCCATGCCATCCGCAAGGCGCGCAGTTCCCAGGCAGCCATTGCGTGGGCCGTCTCGCTCGTCACCCTTCCCTTCCTCGCCCTGCCTCTCTACTGGGTCTTCGGGCGAAGCCGGTTCCACGGGTACGTGGAGGCCGTCCGCCACGGGCACGACGAGCACGCGAGGCAGGTGGACGAGATCATCCGGCGTCTGAAGGAGGAATTCCGGTCCGAACCCGCCGCCGTCGGCGAGGCTTTCGCGGTCTTCGAGAACCTCAATCGAGGCTACCCCTTTCTCCGCGGCAACGACGTCGAGGTCCTTGTGGACGGGCAGGCTACCTTCAAGCGGATGTTCGAAGATATCGAGAGGGCGCGGGACTACGTGCTTCTGCAATACTTCATCGTGCGGGACGACGAGGTGGGCCGCGCCCTGAAATCCAGGTTGATCGCCAAGGCGGCCGAGGGCGTGCGCATCTATTTCCTCTACGATGAGATCGGGTGCCGCAAGCTGCCGGGCCGGTTCCTCGACGTCCTGAGGCAGGCAGGCGTTCGCGTGCGCGCCTTCGGCACCACCCGGGGAAGGGGCAACCGCTTCCAGCTCAACTTCAGAAACCACCGCAAGATCACCGTTGTGGACGGAAGGGTCGGCTACCTGGGCGGGCACAACGTGGGCGACGAATATCTGGGGCGCAGTCGGCGATTCGGGCACTGGCGGGACACGCACCTGCGGATCGACGGACCTTCAAGCCGTCATGTCCAGATGTCGTTCTTCCTCGATTGGTACTTCGCCGCGCGAGACCTCATTGCCCTGAACTGGGACGCAGCCGCGCCACATCCCCGAGGCACGGATCTGCTGATCCTCGACAGCGGCCCCTCGGACTCGATCGACACATGTTCGCTGATGTTCGTCCTGGCCATCCAGATGGCCAGGCGGCGGATCTGGATCGCGAGCCCCTACTTCATTCCGAACGAACCGATCACCGCAGCGCTGCGAACAGCGGCCCTGCGGGGCGTCGACGTGCGCGTCATGCTGCCCCTCCGGCCGGACCACAAGATCGTCTACCTGGCCGGGTTCTCTTACATGGCGGAGCTGTGCGACCCCAACATCCGGTTCTTCCGTTACGAACCGGGATTTCTACACCAGAAGGCCTTCGTCATCGACGACCGGCTTGCCATGGTAGGGACCGCCAACGCGGACAACCGGTCCTTCCGGCTGAACTTCGAAATCTCCGCGCTCGGTATCACCGAGGAATTCGTGCAGCGGGTGGCGGAAATGCTTGCGCGCGATTTTTCGAGGTGCCGGGAGGTTCCCGCGAAGGAGGGGTTGACCCGCGGCCTCGTGTTCGATTTCATGGTCCGGCTGGCCCGGCTGTTCTCTCCGATCCTCTGAGAGCGGCGTCGGCCGGATGCCCGGGCGTCGGTGATCCCTCAGGACGAACCGGCCGGCTTCGGGATGACCAGCTCGTAGGGCCACCCGAGCACCCCCCCGTCCAGGAACGAAACATGGGACAGGCCCGCGCCGGCCAGGATCCGCTCCGCCTCGTAGCCGCGGAGGCTCAGCTTGCAGAAGGGGATGAGCCATTTGTCCTTCGGAAGCTCACCGATCCTCTCCCGCAGCAAGCCGAGCGGAATGTGAATGGTCCTGTCCTCGTAAGGGAGCCGGACCTCTTCGCGCTCCTTGGGGCTTCTTACGTCCAGAAGCATCATGTCTCGGTCGCCCTCTTCCATTCTCTTTCGGAACTCGATCGGCGAGATGCCCCGGGTGATGCCGTCCATCTTGTTCTGGGCGATATGGACTGCGGTGAGGATCGGATCGATCGGAGGAGAATAAGGCGGAGCGTAACCGAGATCCAGATGCGCCATCGCATCGATGGTCGCCCCGAAGCTCATGGCGGTCGCCGCCACATCCAGCCTCTTGGCCACGTCCCCGGCCCCGACGGCCTGGAACCCGATGAGCTGCCTCGTGCGCCGGTTGACCACCAGCTTGATGCAGATCGGCTTTGCCGCAGGATAGTAATGCGGCATATCCGGCCCCGGGCACAGAACGGTCTCCACATCATAGCGAAGAACCTTGGCCTGCTCTTCGGTCAGGCCGGTTCTGCCGATGGTGATGTCAAAGGCCTTGCAGATCACGGTGCCCAGGATCCCGCCGAACGCCTCCGGCCGGCCGGCAATGTGGTTGGCGATCACGCGGCCGTGCTTGTTCGCCGTTGAGCCTTGCGGCCCGAACATCCCGTAGCCCGACAGGCCGAGTAGCGACGTGTTCGTTACGCAGTCCCCTCCTGCGTAGATGTCCGGATCCGAGGTCTGGCAGAAGTTGTTGATCAGAATGCCCCCCCGCGGATCCACGACCAGTCCTGCCCGGGCGGCCAGGTCGCTGTTCGGCCTCACCCCGATCGCGACCAGCGCCAGGTCCGCCTCGATCTCGCCGTGCGAGGTCTTCACCAGCGTGAGCCGCCCTTGCGCGTCGCCCTCGAAGGCCTCCACCCGCTCGTTCATCCGAAGGGCCACGCCTTTCTGTGCAATGCCCTTCATGGCAAGCCGGCCCATGTCTTCATCGAGGAGCTGCCCCAGTACCGTGGGCAGCATCTCGACGATCACGACCTCCATGCCCCGGGCTCGAAAGGCCTCGGCCATCTCGATTCCGATCAGACCGGCCCCGATGATCACGGCCTTCTTCGGCTTTTTCTGGGCAACGACCTCTTTCACCTTCGCGGCGTCCTCGAAATAGTGCATGTGGTACACGCCCTCCAGGTCACGACCGGAAATGGGGGGCACGAACGGGCTAGCCCCGGTGGCCAGGACGAGCTTGTCGTACGGTAGCGTGCTCTGCTCTCCCGTTCCCAGGTGCCGGAGCGTCACGGTCCGGGCCTTCCGGTCAATCCCGGTTGCCTCGGTTTCGGTCATCGCCTCGAAGCCCTTCACCTTCTTGAAGAATGCGACATCCCGCTTCACACCGACCGGTGTCTCCAGGAGGGCGTCCAGCCGATCGAAGTGACCGGAAACGTAGTAGGGCATTCCGCAGGCGCCGTACGAAATCACCCTGCCCTTGTCGACCATCGTAATCGCCACCTCGGGATCGAGCCTGCGCAGCCTCGCAGCGGTCTTGGGGCCGCAGGCAACTCCGCCGATGATGACCACTTTCTTTGCACTCTCCATCTCCTGAACTCCTCTCAACCCCGGTTGATCTCGTGCGCTTGCCCCGATTCCAAGGGCGATCACAAACTGAAGAGACGCAAGCTCGGGAAAAGGTTTCCGTCCTCGGGACTACGGCTGCGGGGCGGTCTGGCCCGGGGCGCCTTCCCGGGGCGCGCAGGACAGGGCCGGGATGCTCTTCACCAGCTCCCCGGTCACGAACCTGAGCCTGGCCAGGGCCATCCTCAGCTCGTAGACGGCCCTGAGCCAGTCGAGCCGGGAGGTCGACACCACGAGTTCCGCCTTCTCGAGCTCCACCACGTTGGTGAGCCCCTCCCGGTATCGTTTGCGGATGATCCGAAGGCTCTCCTCGGCCTGGCTGACCCTTTCCCGGGTCACGAGCAAGCCCTCTGTGCCGGTCGTGATCGCCACCACGGCCTCCTCGATCTCGAGCACGATCTGATCTTCGAGCCCCCGCAGTTCGTGACGGAGCATCTCCTGTCCGCTCTTGGCCTCCTTCAGATCCGCCTTGTCCGCCAGGCCCTTGAAGAGATTCCACTCGACTCCCAGGCCGAGCAGATAGGCGCCTTCCTGGTCCGAGGCAAAATCCGACGAGTTCCACTCGTAGCTCGCCTCCAGGCCCAGGGCGGGCAGGAAGTTCCCCTGCGCGGCCTTCACCGCCGGATAGGTCGAGTGCCAGCGCAGCTTGAGCCCCACGAATTCGGGCCGGTTTTCCTTGGCAACGGCCAGCAACTGCTCCGGGTCCAGGGACGGCATCTCGTCCGGCCCGGGGGGGCATAGGGCGGCCACCTCCCAAGACCTCTCCTCTCCTTCCCCGATCAGCACCGACAGCCCACGTTCCGCGACACGCGTGTTGCCGCGCGCCTTGACGAGCTGGTCATGGAATCCGGCCTTCTGGACCTTCGCGGAAAGCACATCCGATTCCACGACCGAGCCTTCCTGATAGAGCAACTCGATCTGGCGAAGGCTCTCCTCGGACGTCCTGAGCGCCATCTCGGCCACCTTCTCGCTCTCCCGGGCCAGCGAGAGGCCCCAGTATGCCTCGATGGTACGGAACGCCACGTGCGCCATCGACCCCTCGAGGTCCCATTCCGATGCCTTGCGCTCGAGTTCTCGCATCGCGCGGTTCCGATGGAGCTGTCCGCCCCGGAAGATCGGCTGCGCAACCTTGAATCTCGTCCGCCAGTTTTCCGTCGAGTCGGGATTGTTGAGCCGTTCGACGGCAAAGTCTTCCATCGTGAACTGCCGCTGATTGAGCTTGCTTCCGAACACGGAGACGGGCTGATCGCTTCTCAGGTAGGATTCCTCGAAATCAATCCGCGGCAGAAAGGCCGAGAAGCTCTTTTCCTCACGGGCCTCGGCGCTCTCGAGGGCCCTCTCGGCGGCCGCAACCTTGGGAGATCTGGATAGGGCCTTGCTCACGGCCTCCTCCAGCGCAAGGGGCTGTGCGCCGGAGGCCTGCGAGGCGCTGACCGCCGCGAGAAGGCCCAGCGCCGTGAGAAGGCAATTCCTTTCTGCTCGCTTCCGTTTCATCCTTTTTCCCTCTGCTGCTCGAGTCGTTCTCGGGACGGGGCAAGGCATAGGGTGTTTTTCGGGGTGCGTTCTGTCGACCTGCGGCCCTTCGGAGGCACCAGAATATACCAAAGTTCTCGCCGAAAACGAAACGCCTTCCGGGTTTCGGATCGGGGTCTCGATCCAAAAGGGGATGGGGCGGCCCGCCGCGGCCGGGGCCGCAAGCAGGCCGCCCGACTCTGAGGAAAAGCGAAAAGGGGGGAAGCGACTACGAATGGCCTCGCTGTAATCCGGCTCGACTACCCATCCGCCGACTCCAAGGTTTCGAGCCTTTTCTGGATGTCTTCCAGGCTTCCCTTGAAGTATTCGGCCTGCTGTTTCAGCATCTCCACCTCTTCCGCCCTGCTCATTGCGCCCCCAAACCATGGCGGCGCAACGTGAGGGCCGGCGATCGGGCCGAAGCGCGCCCATCCCGGCACGCCGGTGGCCCAGTACATGTTTCTCCGGCCGCGGCCGCCGCCCCGGCCGAAGAAGCCTCCGCCCCTTCCCCACCAACCGGAGCCTCTTGCCCAACCGGGGTTGGCATACCCGGGCATTCCGTATCCGGCGCAGAAGCCGGCGCCCCTGCCTGTCATCGATCCCATTCCCCAGGGACCCGTTCCATCACCTCGCGGCATAGCGAATCACCTCCTTCTTGTTATGTCACTTCCCTGCCTTTCTCTCTTCCTTCCTGTCTTTCTTCGAGCCTTCTCTCTGTTCGCCCTTCTCGAGCCTGCTCAAACGTTCAAGCACATCCTCCAGCCGGCCAGTCATCTGCTCCACCTGCTGACGCAGAAGGGCGACCTCATCTCCGCCCCCCGAAAGGGAATCGGATCCGGAACCGACCGACGGTCCGGTCCAGCCCGCAGACCGCATACCCATTCCGCCGCCTCCGAACGCGCCCCGCCCGCAACCCATTCCCCGGCCTCCCCCGCCTCCCATTCCCCTTCCTCCGCCCATCCCTCTACCCGGTCCGCCCCGCGCGCCAAACCCCCGGCTCCCGGTGGGTTCCGGACCGGAGGCAGGCGTTCCGAGACTTCGCATGCCCGCGTGGCTCTCAACGTTCGGCCCCCGGCTCGCCGAGACATTGCCCCGCTTGAAGGCGTCCAAGGCCTCCTGCACGGTCCCTCCCATGCCGGTAACGACCTCAACACCCGCGGCTGTCAGGGTCTCATACGCATTCGGGCCGCAATTGCCGGTGAGGACCGCCTTTGCGCCGCGTTCGGCGATAGAACGCGCCGTCTGAATTCCCGCGCCTCCTCCCAGCATCTTGCTCTCGTTCCGCAGTGCCTCGAACGCCATCGTATCGAGATCCACGATGATGAGGTACTCGCATCGTCCGAACCGAGGGTCCACTCTGTCAGCAAGGCTCGGCCCGGCCGAGGAAACAGCTACCTTCATGACCACTCCTTTCTGCCATGCGGGATCGAATCTCCCCATCGCTTCCTATCCCATCCGGGCAGTTAGCAAACTGCGTGCCGTTGCCCGGGTCCCGGGGCTTCTTCAGGCCTTCTCCATGCAAGGGCAAGATATCCAAAGGAAAAAGAGCCCTCGCGCCGCCCGGCGCAGGCTGCATGACCGACTCGCCGGGACCGAGCCTCCATTGCATTCTGCAACCGGCCCTTCGCGCCCAACGCTTGCGCTGCGGCTTGCAATCCTGCCCGATCCATCGCATCATGCAGACCAGCCCGGAAAAGGCACAGGCCCCGCAGACACAGCGACGAGCGTCCCGCGCCTCCCCTCCGTCCGGGCGGACCCGGGAAGCAACGCAGAGGACGAAACGAACAGGAGACCACGATGCACTCCCCATTCGCTCGGCTTCTGTTTCTCGCATGGCTGTGCTGGGCCCTCGGACCCTCAAGAAGCGCCTCTGCAGGGCAGGCGCCGATCAGTGAAGCCACCGAAGAGTGCCTCTCCTGTCACAGCCTGTTCAGCCCCGGGATCACGCACGACTGGCGGCGAAGCCGCCACGCATCGAACACCGTCGAGATCGGCCTGAAGCAGCAGGGCAAGGAGCGTCGCGTCTCGGTGACCGGCGCCGGTCAGGTCCCGGATGCGGCGGGATACGTGGCCGTGGGATGCGCGGAGTGCCACACCGCCAACCCGGATTCCCACCAGGACACCTTTCTCCACAACGGCTACCGGGTCCATGTGGTCGTCACACCCGCAGACTGCGCACAGTGCCATCCCGTCGAGAGGAAACAGTACACGGAACAAAACAAGATGGCCCATGCCCACGGCAACCTCCGCAACAACCCTCTCTACCACTCCCTGGTGGAGACCGTCATCGGGGGCCGGGAATTCACCGGCGGCAGCCTCAGGCGGCTTCCCTCGACACCGGCGACCCAGATGGACACCTGTTACGGATGCCACGGCACCCACGTGAAGATGGTCGGCATGCGGCAGATCGAAACCGAAATCGACGCGATGAAGGTTCCCGTGCTGGAGGGCTGGCCCAACGTGGGCGTGGGCCGGGTCAACCCGGACGGATCGCTGGGTTCCTGCTCGTCCTGCCATCCCCGGCACGCCTTCTCCATCCAGACCGCGCGCCAGCCCTATGTCTGCAGCCAGTGTCATCTCGAGCCGGACGTGCCCGCATGGAACGTGTACGAAGAGAGCAAACACGGCAACCTGTTCTCCTCCCAGAAACAGACGTGGGACTTCGATGCCGTGCCCTGGCGTCTGGGGCTGGATTTCCATGCGCCCACCTGCGCGGCCTGCCATGCGAGCCTCGTCGTGGACCCCGAGGGCGCGGTCATAGCGGAGAGGACCCACGGGTACGGGGAGCGTCTGTGGGTCCGGCTCTTCGGGCTCATTTACAGCCACCCGCAGCCGAGCGACCCTGACACGCAACGGATCCGCAACCACGCGGGCCAACCCCTGCCCACCGCATTCGACGGACAGGCGGCCACGCGGTTCCTGATCGACGAGAAGACCCGAAAGGACCGCATGACGCTCATGAAGGGCCTGTGCCACGGTTGCCACAGCACCACGTGGGTGGACAAACACTTCGAGAAAATGGACGGTACGATTGCGGATGCGGACAGGGCGGTGCGGGCCGCCACGCAGATGATGGAAGAGGCATGGCGAACGGGGATTGCGTCGCGGGAGAACCCCTTTGATGAGCCGATCGAGATCCTCTGGACCGAACCATGGCTGTTCCACGCCAACTCGATCCGCTTTGCCTCGGCCATGGCCGGCGCGCCCGACTACGCCTCCTTCCACAACGGATGGTGGTACATGCAGAAGTCGATCGAGAAGCTCCGGGAAGCGGTCCGGATGAAACAGGCGGGCAGGTGATCGGTCCGCGGGAGGCTTGCCCCGGCGGACGTCCCGTGCACGGAGACCTCCCTCTCGCCGCGGAAAAGGAGGCGGCAGCGCATGATCAAGGACTGGGTGGACGTTCTTCGCACCTGCAATCTCGCCCCCGGCAGGCCGATGGACCCGGTCAGCAAGTGGCTGATCATCACGCGGTCCTGCGTCTTTTCGATGACCTTCCTCTCGGCCCTCCTCGGAGGCATGCTGGCCGCGTTGGACGGTTCCTTCTTCTTCGGCCGGTGGCTTCTCGTGCTTGCGGGGCTCATCCTGGCCCATGCGGCCAACAACATGGTCAATGACCTGTTCGACGTCCAGCAGGGGGTCGATACCGGCGATTACCCGCGGGCGGCCTACGCCCCCCACCCACTCCTGGACGGCCTGGTCGGCCGGGGCGGCCTTCTGGCCGCGATCCTGCTCTGTAACCTCGTCGATTTCGCGATCGCCGTCTACCTCACCCGCCTCTGCGGCTGGCCCGTCATGGCCTTCGCCGTCGCCGGGCTTCTGGCGAGCGTGTTCTACGTGGCCCCTCCGCTCAAATTGAAACACAGAGGATTGGGCGAACCGGCGATCTTCCTCATATGGGGCCCCCTCATGATCGCCGGCACCTATTACGTGCTGGCAGGAGGCGTGCCGGCCCGCATCTGGGTCGCCTCGGTCCCTTACGGCCTGGCCGTCACGGTCGCCCTGATGGGCAAGCACATGGACAAGGCAGAGAAGGACGCGGCCAAGGGCGTGAACACCCTTGCCGTGCTGCTCGGCCGAAACCACGCCCTTCGGGCCACCCAGTTCATGGTCTGGGCCTTCTACCTCCTGACCGTGGGGCTTGCGGCCGCCGGAGGGCTCCCCTGGGTCGCCCTTCTCACACTGGCCTCCGTTCCTCAGGCAACCCGTTTCCTGGTCACGCTCAGCCGCCCCATGCCCGCAAGCCCGCAGGAAGCCTTCCGAATGGCCGAGGATGTCATTCCAGCGGACTTGAAGCGGCGTTTTGACCCGGCCCTTCCCGCCGACGAGTATCCCCTTTGGCCGCTGTGGTATGTCGTCTGGGCCGTCTGGTGGGTGCGGCAGGCCGGCGCATGGCTTGTCGGAGGGCTCTTTCTCGGAGCGATCCTGAGGGCTTTCTGACCTACCCCGTCACGGCCGCGTGAAATGCGCCTTCTCCGGAACCGGGGCCGCATCCCGCCCGTTTACGACGTTGCATCCGTTGCATCCACGTCTTGCATTTTGCATCCAATTTGGGACATCCTCGTAAACGGATTCCTCCGGGAGCAAAACGAATGGCAGAGAAGAAGCCTTCTCCTGGCCGCAGCAAGCGGCAGAAAGACCCGGCCGAGCCGGCCTTGCCGGACGGCTTCGTACGAACCATCCTGGACAGCGTGGCGGACGGGGTCTTCACCGTGGGGCCGGATTTCCGCATCACGAGCTTCAACCGTGCCGCGGAGCGCATTCTCGGGATCTCCCGGGAGCAGGCCGTCGGCCAGCAGTGCTGCGAGATCTTCCGGGCCGACATCTGCCACGAAGACTGCGCCCTGCGCGAAACCCTGACCACGGGAAGAGAAATCATCGACAAGCCGGTTTCCATCTTGAACAGCCGTTCCAAGAGGGTCCCCATCAGCGTCTCGACCGCCCTTCTGAAGGACGACAAGGGGGCAATCATCGGCGGCGTGGAAACCTTCCGCGACCTCTCTCCTCTGGAGATGCTCAAGAAGAAAATCCAGAAAGAGTACTCCTATGAAGACATCATCAGCAAGAACCACCGAATCCAGGCCATCTTCGACCTTCTGCCCGATATCGCGGAATCGGACTCCACGGTCCTCATCGAGGGCCCGAGCGGAAGCGGGAAGGAGCTGTTCGCCCGTGCGATTCACAACCTGAGCACCCGGAAAGACCGACCCTATGTGGTGGTCAACTGCGGGGCGTTGCCGGACAGCCTCCTGGAAAGCGAGCTGTTCGGCTACATGAAAGGGGCCTTCACCGATGCGAAGCGGGACAAGCCGGGCAGGTTCTCCCTGGCGGAGGGGGGGACCCTGTTCCTGGACGAGGTCGGCGACCTGAGCTTCGCCATGCAGGTGAAGCTTCTGCGGGTCCTGCAGGAAAGGGAATACGAGCCCCTCGGCGCCACCCACACGGTCAAGGCGAACGTGCGGATCCTGGCCGCTACGAATCACGATCTTCTCAACCTGGTCGGGCAGGGGAAATTCCGGGAGGATCTCTACTATCGCCTGAACGTGGTCAAGATCATCCTGCCCCCGCTCCGGGAACGGAGGGAGGATATTCCCCTGCTCGTCGACCATTTCCTGGACCAATTCAATGTCCGCATGGGGAAAAGCCTGTCGGGGTTCTCGGACGATGCCTTGCGCCGCCTGATGGAATACCCCTTTCCGGGAAACGTCCGGGAATTGGAGAACGCCGTCGAGCACGCCTGCGTGCTCTGCCGCAGCCGACGCATCGAGCTCGAGCATCTTCCCCCTGAGATTCGCGGCGCTGTCCAGCGCGCGCCGGAACAGGCCGCCCCCGCCTCGGACTCGCTCCCCGTGCTCAGAAGCACGGAGATCCAGCTCATTCGAAAGACGCTGGAGAAGCACGGCGGAAACCGGCTGGAGGCGGCCAGGGAACTCGGAGTACACAAGACCACCCTGTGGCGCAAGATGAAACGGTACGGCATCTCCCACCCGTGAGGAAGCATTTGTTGCAATTTGCAGTCCTTTTGCGGCAGTCTATTTCACTTTGCATCCATGGGCTCCGACGTATGGCCGGGGTCCGAGCACGGGAGAAGTAGGTTTTCTCCGGCTTTTCGGAGGGTTTGTCCGCATCGCCGGAGAGGCAGTGAGTGGCACGGAGCTTGCTGATCTGCTGGCGAACGGAGGAAAACGCAGACCATGAAGCGGGTCGGCATCTTACAAATGCAGGATCGTGTTGCGTACAGACTGGACTGCGCGGACACGATCATGGTGGCCGGCAAGGACCGAAGGGGGAACGTGCAACTTCACGAGGCGGCGCTTTCCGAGAAGGATACCATCCGCCGTGTCCAACAGATCGCCGACCTGGGAATCGAAACGCTCATCTGCGGCGCGGTGAGCGGCTTCGTTTTTCGTATGTTGCAGCATCACGGAATCAACTTGATCGGAGGGGTCATCGGAAACGCACAGGACGTACTCGATCATTACCTACAGGGCAACCTGCGCGCAGGTGCCATCCTCCACACACCGCCGATGAGGCGGTCCGGGGCCTTCTGCATGAGCGGACAGCCCTGCAGGCGAAAGCGGATGCGACACCGCGGTTCGAGGAAAGGGGAATGAAATGGAGAAGGATCGTTGCGAGAAAGACTCGGGTTGCAGCACGTGCGGCTCGACCCATGCGTGTGACGAGAAACTCAAGAAGGAGCACGAAGACCGCCTGTTGCAGGAGACCCTGGCGGCCATTCGGCACAAGATCTTCGTCCTGAGCGGAAAGGGCGGCGTGGGAAAGAGTACGGTCGCGGTGAATCTGGCGGCTTCCCTGGCGGCCAAAGGGCATGCAACCGGAATTCTGGATATCGACATTCACGGCCCGAACGTCTCCAAGATGCTCGGGATCGAAGGTTGGACCCTTTCATCCGGAGGGAAAGAAAACAAGATTTCCCCCTTCCGGCCTTTCCCTCACCTGAAGGTGATCAGCATGGCGGGGCTGCTTCCGGACAGCGATTCTCCGGTCATCTGGAGGGGCCCCCTCAAGATGGCGGCCATCCGGCAGTTTTTACAGGATGTGGACTGGGGTCCCCTGGACTTCCTGATCGTGGACTCCCCTCCCGGCACCGGGGACGAGCCTTTGAGCATCGCGCAGCTCATCCCGGACGCCGACGGCGCGGTGATCGTGACGACGCCGCAGGAAGTGGCCCTTCTGGACTCGAGGAAGTGTGTCAATTTCGCCAAGAAGCTCAACCTTCCCGTCCTGGGCGTCATCGAGAACATGAGCGGCATGCGATGTCCCCACTGCAACGGCTTGATCCCCCTTTTCAGCCAGGGGGGCGGGAAAAAGGCGGCCGAAGAACTCGCCGTACCCTTCCTCGGGGCCTTGCCGATCGCCCCGGACATGCCGGAATTCTGCGACAGGGGCAAGCCGTACGTCTTCAGGGAGGAGTCGAACGAGTTGAAAGACGCCTTCGAGGAGATTGTGCAACGAGTCCTTCACAGCGTAGAAAGGAGAGACGCGTGCGGTGCAGGTGCCGCATCTTGAACTTAGGAGCCGCACCTGGAAGGTCCGCGAAACGAACCGTGCGATACGAGGCCCTGACGGCCCGGATCCGAAGAAGGAGTGCGATATGCCGAGGGACACCGGGAAGTTTTCCACTGGAATGATGGCAAGTCCGGGAGGACGAGGAGGAGGAGGGGGAGTAGGTGGCGGCGGGGGCGGCCGTGGAGGGGGTGGCTGCAAGGGAGGAGGCGCAGGAGGCGGCAGAGGAGCAGGGGGACGAGGGGGCGCAGGCGGGCGAGTGCCTGGAGGCCGGGGAGGAATGGCCGGCGGGGGCGGAGGAGCCGCAATGGGTCAGGGTGCGCGTGCGAGCGGGGAATGCATCTGCCCGGCCTGCGGCACCGTAGCCCCTCACCAGCGGGGTATTCCTTGTTTCGATGCGGACTGCCCGAAATGCGGGGCCCGGATGGTGAGAAAGTGAATTCCCACCGACCGATCGGGGCAACTCGGGGCGGATGGACACGGCGCAGACAGGACGTCATGTGAACGAAGAAGACATCTACCGAAGGATCGCAGGCCCTGAGGACCCAGAGGGAGCCGCAGGGGAAACCGCCGGGAAGACCGATGTCTTTCCGGTATCGCCCGAGGTCACTCGAAGGGCCTTGAATCCGCCCTTGCTCGGCGACATCCCCTCTCCGGACGGATATGCCCACGTGACGGGGGAGTGCGGAGATGTGATGGAGGTCTTTCTGACCGTTCGAGACCGGCGGATCCGGGAGGCACGCTTCGACACGCTCGGATGCGGCTTCACTTTGGCGTGCGGCAGCGTTGCCATGGAGATGGCTCAAGGCAAGACCCTCAGCGAGGCCATGCGGATCGACGCGAGCCAGATCGCCAGGTCCCTGGGCGGTCTTCCCCCCACGCACGAGCACTGCGCGGAGCTGGCGGCCGAAACACTCAAGAAGGCGATCCGGGACTATCTCTTCCGGGGGAACGAGCCGTGGAAGAAGCTCTACCGCACGCGCTAAGCGCGTCGCACTGCGACGAGGGGAGCCTCCAGGAAGCCCTTCTGCAAGGCCTGCGGGGCGTCCTGGACCCGGAAACCGGCCTCGATGTCGTCCGAATGGGCCTCGTCAAGGAGTTGAGGATCGAAAGCGGGGCCGCCGGGTGCAGGGTGATCCTCACCTTTCGCCCCAGTTCGCCCGTCTGCCCCATGGCCTTCAAGCTGGCCTGGGACATGAAGAAGTGCTTGCGGGCCGTTCCCGGTGTCGAGTCCGTGGAGGTCCGGGTCGAGGGATACAAACGCGCCGCAGAACTGGAGGCGGTCCTGCAAGAAGAGGAGAAAGCATGAAGATCGTGATCACGGCCCAGGGAGATTCGCCCGACAGCGAAGTGGACCCGAGGTTCGGCAGGGCCCGCCACTTCGTCGTCCATGATACGGAAACGGGCGCGTACAGCTCCGTCTCCAACACGCAGAACCTGCAGGCGGCCCAGGGCGCCGGGATCCAGGCGGGGCGCACCGTAGCGGACACCGGCGCGCAGGTTGTCCTGACGGGCAATTGCGGACCCAAGGCTTTCCGGGTCCTCCAGGAATCCGGGATCCGGGTGTATGTGGGCGTCAAGGGAAAAGTTCGGGAAGCTGTGGAGGCCTTTCATCGAGGCGAACTGACCGAGGCCACCAGCGCCAACGTCGAAGGACACTGGTAACCCAAGAAGGAGAAGACCGATGCGTATCGCCGTTCCAACCGCGCAGGGCGCGCTCTGCCCGCATTTCGGGCATTGCGAACAATTCGCTCTCGTCGACGTGAGCGACGGGAAGATCGTCAAGACGGAATACCTCACGCCTCCGCCCCACGAACCGGGCGTGCTGCCCGCCTGGCTTCACCAGTTGGGCGTACACGTGATCATCTGCGGCGGCATGGGAATGCGGGCGCAGCAGCTCTTCGCCCAGAACAACATTCGGGTCGTCTACGGTGCGCCCAACCTTCCCCCGGAGGAAGTCATCCGGGCCCATCTCGAAGGCACGCTCGTGACCGGAGACAATCTTTGCGACCACTAGCAAGGTTGCCCGAAGAAGGTTCGCCTGCCGTGTTGAAGAGTTCCCCGCAGGCAGGACCCCCTGTTTGTCGATCGCGCGAAGGAGGGATGAATTGAAGACGACGATGACCGTGCTGTGCGAGAACACGGCCGGCGTTCCGATGAAGGTCCTGGGCGAGCACGGTCTGTCGGTTCTGGTCGAAAGGGGCGGGGACCGCCTGCTCTTCGACACGGGCCAGGGCATGACGCTCCTCGCGAACGCCTCGCGGCTCGGAAAAGACCTGTCGACGGTGAACCGCCTCGCGCTCAGCCACGGCCACTACGATCACACGGGAGGGATCTGCGAACTCCTGGATCGAAGCGCGGCTGTGACGGTCTTTGCCCACCCGGACGTATTCATCGAACGGTTTGCGAGCTTCGACGGCCCGGCAGGGCTCCGGACGATCTCCATCGGGATCCCCTTCTCCAGGGAGGCCCTCGAACGGAAGGGAGCCCGGTTCGACCTTTCCCCTGCCCCGCGGGAGATCGCCCCGGGCGTCACGTTCACGGGCGAGATTCCCCGGCCCGAAGGCTGGAAGAGCTGGGACAGCCGCCTCGTCGTGCGGGACGGGGAGGGGTACCGGCCGGATCCGTTCTGGGACGACGCGAGCCTGGTCGTCGATACCGACCGTGGGGCGGTTCTCGTGCTCGGCTGCGCCCATGCCGGCCTCGGGGCCATCCTGGACCATGTGCGCAAGGCTATGGGCTTGGACCGTTTTCACGCCGTCCTCGGGGGCACGCATCTCGGGGCCGGGACCCGGAAAGACTGGGAGGACGCACTGGAGCTGCTGGAGTCCTGCCGGGTGGAGATGATCGCCACGAGCCACTGCACGGGATTCCGCGCGGCCAGCTTTCTCGCTTCCCGCCTTGGCGATCGTGTCGCTCCGGCGGCTGCAGGCGTATCGTTTTCTTTCTAGCACCGGCTCGGCCGGAGTTCGCAGAGGAATCCCATGTGGGATGAGAGCCGCAGGCTCTTTCCGATCCACGAGCACTGCACCTACCTGAACAACGCGGGCGTCGCGCCCCCGTCGACGCGCGTGCTCGAGTCCCTCCAGGCCTACCACCGGGACCACGCCCTGCGCGGATTCCTCAAGGCGGCCCAGGGGTTCAGGAACACCGGCGCCGAAATCAAGGAAATTCTCGCCGGTTTCCTCTCGTGCCCGCCCTCCTGCATCGCCCTGACCCACAACACATCCGAGGGAATGAACATCGTTGCACAGGGCTATCCATGGAAGGAAGGCGACAGCGTGCTCGGGATGGACCTGGAATACCCGGCCAACGTGTACCCCTGGTGGAACCTCGAAAAACGGGGGGTGCGCCACGTTCGCCTGCGGCCCACGCACTCGGCCGAGGATCTGGTGAATCTGAAGAACCGCATCGACGAGTCGGTTCGCATCGTGGCCGTCTCGGCCGCAGACTGGTGCACGGGCTATGTTCTGGATCTTGATGACCTGGGAGCGTTCTGCCGTCAACGGGGCGTCCTTCTCGTCGTGGATATGGCGCAGGGCCTCGGCGTCGTCCCCCTTTGCCCGGAGTCGGCCGGAGTCGCGGCCATGGCCGGCTCTGCATGGAAATGGCTGATGGGCCCGGTCGGGCTCGGCGTCTTCTACTGCCGGGAAGGGCTGACGGAGCGACTCGACCTGGTTTTCGTCGGGACCGACACGGTTGTGGATGCGCAGAACTATCTCGAGTATCGATTCGAGCCGAAGCCCGGCGCGGCCCGCTTCGAATACTCCACGCCCAACGTGAACGACTGGGTGTACCTCTTGGCCGCGATCCGCCTCCTTCGCGAGATCGGCCTTGAAAACGTTCGCGAACGGATCCTCGCCCTGAACGCCTACCTGCGCGAGGGGCTTCAAAGAAAAGGGTTTCACGTTCGCGGCTCGGTAATGCGTGAAGAGCAGTCGGGGATCCTCTCCTTCCTGCGCGAGGGCCTCGATGCGGCCGCGGAGACCCGTCGGCTGGCGGCGCAGGACATCTTCGTGGCCGCCCGGAACGGAGCGATCCGCGTCTCCCCCCACATCTACAACAACGAAGAAGACATGGACCGGCTGCTTGCCGCCCTACCCCGCTGAGGCGGCTTGCGCCGACAAGGAAGTTGCATCGGCATGTCGGCAAGGGGCCGGGTCTCCCGCAGGAACACCCCGGCCCCTAGCGGGCTCGCATTGCGAGCAGCGACCGGTAGAGCCCCTCCGTTTCGTCCATCTCCCGTTCCAGAGAAAACCTCTCTTGGAAGGCCCGCCTTCCCTGTTCCCCCATCGCCACCCGCTCTTCCGGCGATCGAATCAGGCGCAGGAGGGCCTCTGCCAGGGATTCCGGATCCCCGGGGTCGAACAGGAGGCCGTCTTCCCCGTGACGGACGATCTCGGGGATGGCGCCCGAACGGCTTCCCACGACCGCGCGACTGTTGGCCATGGCCTCCAGCAGGACGATCCCGAAGGCCTCGTTGTTCGACGGAAGCACGAACAGGTCCAGGGCAAGCATCAAAGACGGGATGTCCTCGAGGAAGCCGGTCAGCATGACCTGTCTCTCGAGGCCCAGCCTCTCGATCATCCGGCGAATCCTCCGGGCGTATCCGACCTGGCCGGGCGCCCCGACGAGAAGAAACCGGCATTCCGGGTGAACCGCCGAGACCCGCTTCGCCGCCCGAATCAGGAGATCCTGGCGCTTGCCCTCGGAAAGGGAGGCCACCATGCCCACGACGACGGCCTCCGGGTCGAGACCGAGCCTTCGGCGCACCGAGCCGCCCCTCTCCGGGCTCCCGAAGGCTTCCTCGCCCAGGCCGTAGTGAATCACCTTGACCTTGGACGGATCGATCGGATAGACCTCCAGCGCGTTTTCACGGATGTAGTGCGAGTTGGCGACCATCGCATCGAGCCGCCGGACCAGAAGGCGGTGCAGCGGATCCGTTTTCCTCGAGGCCGGCGGCGTGCCGCTGTGCTTCGTATAGAGGAGCACGGCCGATTTCCGGACGACCCCGGCCAGGAGCATGGCCCTCCAGGTGTCCCGTGAGGCATGCACATGAATCACGTTGATCCCCATCGACCGGGTCATCCGGCGGAGGGGAACGTACGAGCGAGGGTCCAGATACCAGCGAAACGGAAGCGTCGCCCGGGAAAACCTTGCGTGCCGGGCGTGTTCTTCCGTGGCCGTATTCGAGCGCATGGCGTAAAGAAGCCGGTGCCCTCTGCGCGCGAGCCCGTCCGCCAAGACCAGAGGGTGCATTTCCATGCCCCCCCAGCCCCAGGAGGTATTGACGAACAGGATTCTCAGATCGGACATGCGCCTTCCAGGGCCTCTCCTCGGGATCCTCGCACGCCGGAACTCAATAGGAGAACAAGGGCCGCAAAGTCAAGGTCCGTTTTCCTTTTCTTGGCCCGAGCGTTATAATGATAGACGGCACGGACGCTTCGCGCCGTCCATCAGGCGGCTGGCTCCGACGGTCCTCGCGGCGAACAACCTCGCCGCTTCTCCCGCGGCTCAGCCGCCGCGGTTGGGCTGTTTTCGACCTGCCGCTCGGACACCGGCCGGAGGGCCGGCGGACCCCGGCTGCGGGCGGACCGATTTCCGGAAAGGCGAATGGCAAAATACAGACGGCCGCCTTATCCGTACTGCCCGTGGTGCAGAGGCGCCCTTCCGGAGGAAAACCCCTACCGGCAGGCGTGCGGCGGCTGCGGGTTCGTACTCTACCACAACTCCAGCCCTTGCGTGGGGGCCATCCCGACGGACGACCGCGGCCGGGTGCTGCTCGGCAGGCGGGGCGTCGAGCCGCACCGGGGGGACTGGAACACGGTCGGCGGGTTCCTGCGTTACGGAGAGGACCCGTTCGAGGGGCTGAAGAGAGAGGTGAAGGAAGAACTCGGGGTGTGCTGCGAGGTGGGCGAATTCATTACCATGGAGGCGGACAGCTACGGTGCGGACGGGCCCGCCCTTTTGAACGCGTACTTCCATGTACGCCTCGGTTCCGGCCCGATCCGACCCCATGACGACCTGATCGAGCTGCGGTGGTTCCCCCTGGATTCGCTTCCGGAAAACGTGGCCTTTGCGAGCGATCGCAGGGCGCTCGCGCTTCTCCGGAGGAAGCGTACCGGACCCACGCTATCTGGAGAGGAGACATGACCCATCAGGCCAAGTATGCTCCCGGGTTTCTCATATCGGTTCCGCAGTTGCTGGATCCCAATTTTTACCATGCAGTCGTTTTGCTCATCGAGCACACTTCCGAGGGGGCCATGGGCCTGACCATCAACCACCCCACCGACAGGTCGGTCGAGAGCCTTTACGAACAGATGGGACGACCCTGGCCCGGAGACGACCGGTCCGTGCTTATGCGGGGAGGCCCCGTGCAGCCAGAACATGCATGGATCCTGCACGGCCCGGAGTACACCCAGGGCGCTGCTTACGAGGTGAACGACAAGCTGAGGCTGAACACCTCCCTGGATGCACTGGACGAGCTCGTGAAGGCGCGCAACCCCTATCGCTTCTTCGTGGGGTACGCGGGATGGGGGCCCGGCCAGCTCGACCGCGAGATTCAGCAGGGCGCCTGGATCCTCTCCGACGTGGACGTCTCCCTCATTTTCGACACGCCCTTTGAGCAGGTCTGGGAAACCAGCCTGAAGCGGATGGGAATCGATCCCGCCATGCTGGTGATGGGAAGCGGTGTTCATTAGGGGGCTCCAACCTGGCGGGTATCCTCCTCCCCGCGCTCTCCATGGGAGTTGCGAATTGTCGGATGAAGTGAAAGAGGCGTGCGGGCTCTTCGGCGCCTTCGGGTCCCCGGAGGCCGCCTACGAGGTCTACTGCGGCCTTTACGCGCTCCAGCACCGGGGCCAGGAAAGCGCCGGGATCGTCGTCAGCGACGGCAGGGACCTGTCCTCCTCCAAGGGCATGGGCCTCGTGTCGAACGTCTTCACGCGGGAGTCCCTGAAGACCTTGCGGGGCGAGATCGCCATCGGCCACGTCCGTTACTCCACGACCGGGGCCTCCAAGGCGCAGAACATTCAGCCCCTTGTGGTGCGCTACCAGAAGGGGTTGCTCGCGATCTCCCACAACGGCAACATCGTCAATGCAAAGGCCCTGCGGGCCGCCCACGAGAAGAGCGGCTCGATCTATCAGACCGGGACCGACTCCGAGGTTTTGGCGCATCTGCTCGCCCGGCCTTCTCACCAGAAGATGCGGGATCCCCTTTCCCACTGCCTGCAACACCTCAGGGGCTCCTTCTCCTTCCTGCTCCTGGAGAAAGACCGGATCATCGGGGTCCGGGACCCCCACGGCTTCCGGCCGCTCGTCCTGGGGAGGCGGGGCAAGGCCTATTTTCTGGCCTCGGAAACGTGTGCCTTTGACCTCATCCGGGCAGAATACGTCCGCTCCCTGGAACCCGGCGAGATCGTCACAATCACCAAGGCGGGTCCCCGGTCCGAATACATCGAGGGCCCTCCGCCGCTTCGACGCGCCCACTGCATCTTCGAGATGATCTACTTCGCCAGGCCGGACAGCATCGTGTTCGACCAGACGGTCCACAGCATCCGCACGCAATTCGGGGCGGCCCTGGCCAAGGCGCACCCGGTCGAGGCGGACCATGTCATCCCTGTTCCGGATTCCGGCGTCTCCCCGGCCATCGGGTACGCCAATGCCTCGGGGATCCCGTACCAGCGGGGCTACATCCGGAACCATTACGTGGGCAGAACCTTCATCGAACCGGAAAAGATGGGGCGGGTCGAGGGTGTCCGATTCAAGCTCAATGTGGTCAAAGACGTAGTTGACGGGAAACGGCTGGTCGTCGTGGACGACTCGATCATCCGGGGAACCACATCCAAGTCGCGCGTCCGGGCCCTTCGCGACGCGGGTGCGAAGGAGATTCACCTGCGGATCAGTTCCCCTCCCTGCCGCTATCCGTGCTACTACGGTATCGACTTCCCGGACCCTAAGGAACTCATCGCGGCCAGGCGTTCCGTGGAAGAGATCCGCCAGTATCTCGGGGTGGACAGTCTCGCCTACCTGGACCCCGCAGCCATGCTCGCCTGCGCCGTCCATCCTGCGAAGGATTACTGCACCGCCTGCTTCACGGGCGACTACCCGGTGCCCGTCCGGATGCCGCATGGGAAACTGGATCTGGAAGCAGACACGGAAATCGAAGCCGGCGGACAGAGAGGCCGACAGAGGGGAAGCGCGTAGGGCGCACGTTCCCTTCCGCTCCGGCTGCGAGGCTTCGGCTCTCCGGCCGCCGGCGCCGAACGGCATGACACCCCGATCCCCGGCCCATGACCGCTCGGGCGTTGCCCCGTCCGCCTTTTCCGTGCCGCCGACTCATCCCTCGAGCCGAAGCCCCCCGATCTTCTTCGCCCGGCAGACGGCCAGGGGCCAGAGAAGCGATATGCCCGCACCGGCGAGAAACAGCCCGCCGTAACCGATCCGGTCGGCCACCAACCCGGAGAGCGAGCTCACGCCCATCTTTCCCACCACCTCCACCGCAGCCAGGGCCGTGTAATGGGTCGCCCCCACCCTGCGGTCGCACAGGTCCATCATGAAGGCGAACATGACAGGGGTGATCAGACCGCCGCAGAAGTGTTCCGCCAGGGTGACCGGGTAGACCACTGCAAGAGCAAAGGGAGGCTTGAGCAGGGGAAGCAGCGCAATCGCAACCAGCGGACCCGCCCGCAGAATCCCCACCCAGAAGAGCGCGTTCATCCGGCCTCGCCTCTGTCCGATCCATCCGCCGAGGACCGAACCGGCCAGGCTGAAGGCGAGGCCCCACGTACCACAGAGGATACCGATCGCCGGGGCGTCGAGCCCCCCATCGAGCAGGAACAACCGGTACATGGCATCCACACCGGCCTCGCCCATCTTGTAAGTCCCTATCAGGAGCAGGGCGACCGGAAGGCCGGGTCGCCGGACAAGCCGGACCAGGGACCCGAGGATCTCCCTCATCCCGGGGGCGGCCGCCGCCCCTTCTCCGAGACCGCCTCGTTCCGTGTAGCCGGCCGCGATCAACAGCACCAGAAGGCTCACAATGGCCATGGCCGTGCAGATCCCCATCCAGCCGAGCTGCGCCGACAGGGCCAGGAGAACCCCGCCCGTCAGGAGCATGCCCACCTTGAACCCCACAACCTGCGCGGCATTTCCCGGACCCCGTTCCCTTTCGGAAAGGATATCCACAGCCAAGCCGTCGACCGCAATATCCTGCGTGGCGGCTACGAGGTTGATACAGAACACGACGAGCAACAGGAATCCGATGGAGCCGCCGGCCCTCGGCTCCTGAAAGCCCAGGGCCAATGCAAGACAGGCCGAGATCATCACGCAGGGCAGGATCCAGCTCTTCCTTCTGCCGAACAGGGGCCAGGAGAACCGGTCCACCAACGGCGCCCAGAGAGGCTTCAAGATCCAAGGAAGCCCGAGCAGGCTGTAGAACCCGATGGCGGTCCGACTCCAGCCCGCCTCCCGCAGGAAGAGCGGGAGGACCGAGATAAAGAACCCGTATGGCAGCCCCTGCACCGCATAAAGCAGAAACAGGGTCAGGAGGCGCCGCCGGAAGGAAGGGGGGACCCAGAAGGGGGGCGCCTTGCCGCTCGTGATCGTTTTCTTCCAGGCCACAGCGAGACCCTCCGCGCTTGCGCCCACGGAAACACCCGGAGCGCTCCATCGCCCACTAGAGGATGTGTGAAAGCCTCGAGGGAATCAAGGCCGCCTGCGGTCTTGACCGGTCTGCTTGATCCTTTGTCTCGGTTTTGTTAGCTTGTCTTTTTGGCGGTTCACCCAAACCTTTTCCTTCCGCATCTGCCATGGAATCCCGAAAGCTCAAGCAGACCCAGCGCATCGTGCTGCGCCTCTTCATGAGGGGCTCTCACGAAAACATCCGGCGCATGATCACGAAGCTCAGACCCGCCGAGAGCGCGGAGCTTCTCGCGCACATACGCCGGTCCGATCAGATCCGCTTCCTCCAATTGCTCTTTGAAATGAAGATGGCCGCCCCCACGATCCGGGAATTGCCCGACGAGCTGGCAAAGGACCTGATCAACGAGTTCAAGGACGAGACGATCGCGGAGATGGTCCGCAGATCGTCGCCGGACGATGCCGTCGACCTGCTCGCATTCCTGCCCGAGGACCGGCAGGAAAAGGTCCTCGCACAGCTCAATGAAAAAGAGCGATGGGTCCTCGAGAGGCTGCGGCTCTATGACGAGAATACGGCCGGCGGCCTCATGACGACCGATTACATCGCCTTCTTCGAGGAGATGACCACGGCCGAGGCCGTCGAGGCATTGCGGGAGAAGCACGACAAGGCGGATCTATTGTACATCTACGTCATCGACGAGCAGAAGCATCTCACGGGGCTCCTGCCCTGGAGGAGCCTGGTATTCGCCTCCGGCGAGGAAAAGATCAAGGACGTCATGGTCCGTGACCCGGTCAGCGTCCATCCGGACACGCCCCAGGAGGAGGTGGCCCACCTCGTATCCGATTTCGACCTGCTGGCGGTTCCGGTCGTGGACGAATCGCACAAGATCCTGGGCGTGGTCACCTTCGACGACATCATGGAGGTCATGGAGGAAGAGGCGACCGAGGACATGTACCACCTGGCCGGTCTCGACACGGCCGAGCGGGTCTTCTCGCCGATCAGCCGGTCGGTGCGCCTCCGGGTCCCCTGGCTCCTGATCAATCTGGGAACGGCGCTTTTGGCCGCCCTGACCGTTGCGCTTTTCGAGGAGAGCATTTCCAAGTTCGTGGCCCTGGCCGTTCTTATGCCGATCGTTGCAAACCTGGGGGGGAACGCCGGAAGCCAGAGCCTCACGGTGGTGGTCCGCGGCCTGGCCCTCGGCGAACTCGAGTTTGCGAGCCGCTGGAAGGCGATCCTGAAGGAGGTCGCCGTCGGATTCTGCACCGGATCGATCAACGGCCTGATCATGGGAACGATCGCCTACCTCTGGTACGGAAACTTGGTGCTTTCGAGCATCCTTTTCTGTGCCATGATCGCCAACCTCATCCTGGCGGGCCTGTTCGGGGCCGTGGTCCCGCTGCTTCTGAAGTGGGCAAACAAGGACCCTGCCCTCGGCTCCCACATTCTGGTGACAACCGTGACGGATGTGGGCGGTTTTTTCATCTTCCTGGGCCTTGCCACGATCCTCATGGGCCGCCTGCAGATCCCCCTGTAGCGGGTATGCAGTCTCCTCGATCATCCGACGGAATGGGTGGATGAAAGACTCGATCCTCGACAGAGAAAGGGAGATTCGAGAACGCGCCGAGAGTGCCGGCCAAGGGCACATCTTTGCCTGGTGGGCGCAGTTGAACCGGGCGGAGCGGGCATCCCTGCTCGAGCAGGTGGATGCGATCGAGTTTCCCCTTCTCGCGTCCCTCGTCGAGACGCTTGTCCTCGGTCCCCGGAAGGAGGAGGCAGCGGCGCTCGAGGCGGCTCCGATCATCCCGATCCCCAAGACAGACGCCGAGGAACGCGCAAGAGACCGTGCCCGAGAGCGTGGGGAGGCCCTGCTCCGGGAGGGGAAGGTGGCGGCGCTCGTGGTCGCCGGCGGGCAGGGAACCCGCCTGGGGTTCGACGGGCCCAAGGGAGCCTTTCCGATCGGGCCCGTATCGAAAAAGTGCCTCTTCGCCTTCTTCGCCGAGAGGATCCTGGCCGCCCAGAGACGCTACGGCCCCCGCATTCCCTGGTACGTCATGACCAGCCCGGCCAACGATGTGGAAACCCGGGGGTTCTTCGGGCACAACCGCTTTTTCGGACTCGCTCCGGATCAGGTTTGCTTCTTCGTGCAGGGCACCCTCCCTGCCGTGGGCCGCGACGGCAGGATCCTTCTCGCCTCCAAACACGAGATCGCCCGAAGCCCGGACGGCCACGGCGGCACGCTTCGCGCCCTCGAGAAGAGCGGCGCCCTGGACAGCATGGAGGCAGCCGGGATCCAGGAGATCGCTTACTTTCAGGTGGACAACGTTCTGGTCCGGATCCCGGATCCGGTTTTCCTCGGCTATCACGCAATGGCCGGCGCGGAGATGAGTTCCAAGGCGGTCCGCAAGGCCTGCCCCGAGGAGAAGGTCGGGATCATCGGGATGCGCAACGGAAAGGTCGCCGTCATCGAGTACAGCGACCTGAGCCCGCAAGAGATGGCGGCCCGCGGGCCCGACGGAGGACTCAAGCACTGGGCCGGAAACATCGCCACCCACGTGATCCAGGTGGCTTTCGCGAGACGTCTCAAGAACGAGGGGATCCGGCTGCCCTTCCATCGCGCAGACAAGAAGGTGCCCTGTATCGATGAAAAGGGCAGGCCTGTCGACCCCGACCGCCCGAACGGGATCAAGTTCGAATCCTTCATCTTCGATGCCTTGCCCCACGCAAGGAACCCCGTCACGCTGGAGGTCCGGCGTAACGAGGAATTCTCGCCTCTCAAGAACGCGACCGGAGAGAATTCCCCCGAGACGGCGCGGCGGACCCTGATGGAGACGTTCGCCTCCTGGCTCGAAGCGGCGGGCGTCCGCGTGCCCAGGGATGAGGATGGGGCGTTGGCGGTGAAGATCGAAATCAGCCCTCTCTTCGCGCTCGACCGAGAAGAGGCGATTCGAAAGATTCCTCGGGACCTGAAAATCAGCGGAGATCTTCTCCTGACTTGAGGATGGGAGAAGAACGGCCGGCCTCGGCCTGCCTTCGTGCAGAGGCATGGGCAAGCCCGGGCCGCGCCGCTTTCGGGAGCACAGGAGGCAGGGACATGCAAGGACAGGATCGGCTCGAACGCGCACGTGCCCTTCTCCGGAAAAGGCTCGAGGATCGAAAGACATCCCTCGAACTGCCTGTCGAGGTTCGGCCCCTCAACCCGGACGAGGCCATCGGCAAGGACGCGGACCCGTCCTTTGCGATCAAGAAGGGAAAGGAGCGGGTCATCGAGGCGACCTTCCAGGGCCATCGGGGCCAGGCCTTCACCGACCGACCCGGCTTCTGGTCCGGCACCGTGGCGGCCCTTGTCTCCCTCGACCTCGATGCGATTTCGAACCGGGCCGTCTTCGTGGCCGGCCTGAACGCCCTGCTGAGCGCCCTCGACCATCTGCCGGGAACCATCCATTGCAAGGACGAAGACCCGTCCCGCTGCGGGCCCGAGGTGGCCCGGATCCTGTACGATCGGCACGGTCCCGTCCGCATCGGGCTCGTGGGGCTCCAGCCCGCGATCCTGAAGGCCCTGGCGGCCCGCTTCGGGCCCGAGGCTGTACGCGTCACGGACCTCAATCCGGAGAACATCGGCCAATCCAGAGGGGGCGTTGTCGTCTGGGACGGGGAGAAGGATCTCGGGAGGCTCGTGTCCGAATCCGACGTCGGGCTTGCCACCGGATCGAGCGTGGTCAACAGGACCCTGGACGAGATTCTGGAACGTTTTCAGGAGGCGGGAAAACCCCTCGTCCTTTTCGGAAACACGATCTCGGGAGTCGCGGCGCTCCTGGGCCTGCAACGGCTGTGCCCTTTCGGGAGGCCTTTGTCCTGAGCGTCTTCCCGGCCTGCTGCCAGGCATTTGGCTTCAGGCCACAGCATCGCCCCGGCAAGGCAACCGGCCTAGGCGACTCTTCTGGCGCTCTTCATCACCTCGTAGTTCCAGATCCCCCGGCGGTAGCCGGGAACGGCCGCCGAAGTCAGGTACATCATCGGATAGGCGATCCGGGGATGTCGGATGTTGAAGTCCATTACGGCCAGCCTGCCGGGCAGGCGGCTGAAGAAACGCCTCAGGTAGTAACTGATCCGGTAGAATCGGTTCATGTCCTTGAATTCCCGGATCGCCCGGTCCGGATCGCTCACGGCCGTGGCGGCCACCTTTCCGGAAAGGATGGCTCCGTGGATGCCGAACAGGGCGCCCGGGTCCATGGCCCCTGCCAGCGTCCCGGCAAGGATGTAGCCGTCCTGGTAGAGCCTCGGGTTTCTCGCCGAGCCGGTCGGCACCCTGCCTGTCGTATACTCCCATTTCGGAATATCGAACCCGAACTTGTCGGCCGCGTCCCTCTTGCAGAGTTCCAGGGTCTCGGCAGACACCTTGCCCCGGCTGAAGAACAGACCGTACATGAGATGGTTCGCGCAGTTTGCATAAAAATAGTCGTTCGTGTACTCCGCCATCATGCCCGCCGCCCAAGGTTCCCGGTCCGTTTTCTCGGCTCCGGAAAACCCCCGGACGATCTCGAAGGGGATATCGAGGTAATCGTACATGCTCGCATCGAGGCCGGTTGCTATAATCGAGCCCTTCGGCACCTCCCGCAGGTCCCTCAGCCGGGTACCGAAAGAGAATTGGACGCCCGCCTGGCAGGCTTGATCGTAAAGGAGGGAGTCGATCCCCGTCTTCCTGGCTCCACGTTCGACCGCATGCATGGGACCCGGGTTCAGCTCGTAAACCCTCCGGCCGATCACCGCCTGAAAACCCCGGATCGGGTGGAACGCCGGCCTCAGATCGATTCCCACCTGCTCGCTCATCCAGGCGGGATCGATCGGCGTCGTGTGGATCGATGGAAGCTCCCGGTGCATGCCGCCGATCCTGCTTTCTCCCTCGATCACCAGCACCTCCCGCCCCTGGCGGGCCAGATGGATGGCCGCCACCATTCCGGCCAAACCGGCGCCCAAGACGTGGACCTTGCCAGCCATTCCCGTCCCTCCCTTCGAGCGTCCTGTGAAAGGGTTCCCTTCGCGCCGGGGTCGATGGGTGGCCCGGAATCCCGACCCCCGGTCCCTGGTTTTCCGTTTCTCACTTGAACCGATGATCGATTCCGTGGAACACGAAGTCGACGACCTCCTCTTTCCGTTCCTCGATCATCTCCCTGGAGAAGACGTCCTTCTGCCAGAACTCCTTGATGGTGGAGGCCGCCACGAAGAACATGGCGGTCGCTCCCAGGATGCTCGAGATCAGGTGGATCGTATCGTTCGGATCGTCCCGCTTGAGCTCCATGTTGGCCAGGACGAACCGCTCCATCATCCCGAACATGTCGCGCAGGTAGGGCTTGGAGAGCACCTTGTTGACGTACTTGCCCTTGTCGATCGACTCCCGAAGAAGAATCCTGACCATGTGATCCTTCTCGGCCAGGATCTCGATCCCGATTTCTATGAGCTGTTTGAGCTTATCCTTGGGCTCCGCGTCCGCCACGATGATCGGAAGGAGGCGCCGCTCCACGGCGATGTAGAAATCTTCGATGACCCTCTTGTACAGGCTCTCCTTGCCTCCGAAGTGGTAATGAATGAGCGACGGGGTCACTCGGGCGCTTCTGGCGAGTTCGTTGATCCGAGAACCTCTTAGCCCCTTCTCGGCGAAAACCTTCTCCGCCGCGGAGAGGATTCGTGCCTCGGTGTTTTCCGCACCCTGCGCTTTCTTCTTCACGGACGACGTCCCTACCGGACAGAGTATCCAGTTGACTGTTCATTCAAATTTATGGCAATTCGCGGGTTGTGTCAAGAGAAAAAACAGAGATCGACTTATGCTAACTATCTGTAAATTATATATTATTGAGTGAACCCCACAAGCGAAGAAAATCGTTGACATCCTCGGTCTTGCTCTGACATAATTGGGTCAGCCATTCAATTGCCACAACACCTGCACCCATACCAGCCCCGGAGCCGCCCTTCAGACCCTAGCAGGAGAGCCGAGCATGAAGATCCAGAACGGAGCGCTGATCCTCGAGCCGGGCGAGCGGACGATTCGACCGGACATCTTCGCGAGGGTGGAGGGGGACCCCGCCCCTCACCTGCTGGCACGCCAATGCCTGGATTGCGGCGATATTTCCTTTCCGCCGTTCCGGTACTGCCTCAAATGCCATGGAGAGAAGGAAACCGCGGAAAAGGTGTTGAGCAACGACGCCGTCCTGACCTCTTACACGATCGCCCGGCAGGTCATGCCCGGGTTCGAGCCGGACTACATCCTCGCAAACGTCCGGATGAAGGACGACCCTTCCCTCGTCCTGGTCGCTCAGTTGACCGAGATAAAACTCGAGGATGTGAGGATCGGCATGGAGTTGACGATGGTTCCCAGGATCATCAAGACCCTGATGAACGGCGAAAGGGTCGTGTCCTACTGCTTTCGCCCCAACAACCCGGCCAAACGGAGCTTGGGAGAAGGAGGGCAGGCCCAATGAGAGACGTGGCGATCATAGGAGCCGGAATGGTCAAGTTCGGCAAGTTTCCTCAGTACGCGGCCGCCCGGATGGGCGGAGACGCCGGGCGCATGGCCCTGGAACAGGCCGGGATCAGGCCCGCGCAGATTCAGGCAACCTTTGTGGGCAACATCGGCAACCCCCCCAACCTGGCCCAGCGTGTGAACGGGGAAATCGGCGTCACCGGCATTCCGGCCTTCAACCACGAGAACGCCTGCGCAAGCTCTTCGGCGGCGTTCCGTCAGGCCGCCCTTTCCGTGGCCAACGAAGTGCTGGATTACGCCCTGGTCGTGGGTGTGGAGAACATGACCAGCCACATCGAGATGGGGTTGACGTCCGCCGGCCCGCTGGTGCTTCCCCACGGAGCCAACATCGAGGCGGACAACGGCATGATGATGCCCGCGGTCTTTGCCCTGCTGGGAAGAAGACACATGGCGGAGTTCGGGACCACCCCGGAGCAGTTCGCCCGGGTGGCGGTGAAGAACCACAAGCACTCGGCCCGGAATCCCTATGCGCACTACCAGAAGGTCTTCACCCTGGAGGAGATTCTCCAGTCCCGCATGGTCTGCGACCCCTTGACCCTTCTGCAGTGCTGCCCCATCGGAGACGGGGCCGCGGCGGTCGTCGTCACCACCGCCGAAAACGCGAGGAGACACACGACCAAGCCGGTCTTTGTCGGTGCGTCCGTGCTCACCTCGGGACAGTACAAGGAGTCGGCCGAGGGCCCCCCCCGGATCGAGGCCTGCGCCCGGGCGGCCAGGGAGGCCTATGAAACGGCCGGCGTGAGCCCGCAGGACTTGGACGTGGTCGAGCTTCACGACTGCTTCAGCATCCACGAACTGGTAGCCTACGAAGATCTGGGCCTCTGCCCGAAGGGAGAGGGAGGCCGGTTCATCGACGAAGGCCTGTCGGGATACGGGGGAAAGGTCGTGGTAAACCCCTCGGGCGGCCTTCTGTGCAAGGGCCACCCGATCGGCGCCACGGGGGTCGCCCAGCTGGTCGAGATCGTCTGGCAGCTCCAGGGCCTCTGCGGCGACCGGCAGGTCCCGGGCGCCAGGGTGGGGCTCACCCACAACGGGGGCGGATTCGGCCCGGGCAACGAGCCGGGGGCCATGAGCATCACGATCCTGAAGGCGTGAGGGGTTTCGCTCAGCGAATAGCTGTTAGCCGTTAGGTGTTAGCCCACCCGTCCGTCCCCTGTTGTCGCCGGATGGCATAAGGATGGGGCGGGGTGGGGAGCTAAAAGCGAAGAGCTGTCAGACCAATTCCGCGAGCCTCTTGGAAAAGGCGGTCGAGGAGAGATAGAAAATGGCCTTCGACGACTATTTCGACGAAAAGCTCTACAGGATGCAGAATACGCCGGAGGTCCGGGAGGTGCAGCTCCACAAGCTCCGGAAGAACCTGACCGGTTTCTACGGCCGGAGCCCCCTGGTGAAGGGGCTTCTCGATTCCCAGGGGGTGAACCCGGAGAATCTCACCTTTGAGGTCTTCCGGAATGTTTTCCCCGTCATGGGCCAGGACACCATGAGGGGCTCCCTCGCCGCCGAGGGCGCCAAGAAGCCGGGGTTCGTCGTGGACATGATCGCGGGCATGCTCGGGATCGATCCGGACGATTACGTGTTGATGTGCGCCACTTCCGGAACGACCGGCGAGCCCACGCCCTATTTTTTCACAGCCGAGGATCTCGAGTGGATGCCCAGGGGCACCTCCCGCGTCATGTTCATGGTGACCGGCGGCGACAGGGAGGAAATCCGCAAGATGCGCGCCATCCAGGGGTTCGGCCTGAGCATGTTCGGCGCGGGCGTTCCCTTGGTGGAAAGCCTCACGCGTCTCGGGATCACGTGCATCCCGGTCGGGGCCGAAGGGGGGTCGGGTCCAATCCTCAAGTTCAGCGAACGATTTGCGGCCAACTGCATCTGGTGCACCCCTTCCCTGGCCGAGTATCTGGTCGATACCGCCCTGGAGAGGATCCGGGCCATCGGGTTCAAGCGCGTCTTCTGCGGCGCCGAGCCCGGGGCCGGGATCCCCGAGGTCAAACAGAAGATCGAGAGCGGCTTCCGCGCCCGGCTTTACGACGGCATGGGCCTGATCGGAGGCCTGTCCCTCTCCTCCTGCAACGCGGAGGAATACACGGGCATGCACCATCTGACCGACGACATGTTCCTGTTCGAACTGGTCGACCCGGAAACCAGGGAACCCGTGCCCTGGGAGGACGAGGCGGTAGGGGCGCTCGTGATGACCCCGCTGCAGGGATTCAGCATGCCGCCGGGCCGCTTCTCCTCGGGCGATGTGGCCCAGCTCTTTCTCGCCCCATGCCCGTGCGGCGAGCCGGGCTGGCGCATCAAGATGAGGGGCCGCACCGATGACATGCTCAAGGTCAAGGGTGTCATCGTCTACCCTTCCGCGGTCGACGGGGTGATCACCGGTTTCGTGCCTCGGGTCACCGGGGAGTTCCGGATCGTGCTCGATGCGCCCCCGCCCCGGGTCGAGCCGCCCCTGAAGCTCAAGGTCGAGTTCGCCGAAGGCACCGTCGAAGAAGAGCTTGAGGCCCTCGCCGGGGAAATCGAGGGGGAGATGCACGCCAAGCTCAAGGTGCGGCCCAGAATCACGTGGGTTCCGCCCATGAGCCTCGAGCGGGCCACGCACAAGACCCGGTTCATCGAAAAGGCGTATGAAAAGAATTAGGGTCCTGGATCCGGGATCGGGGGCTTGACCCCGGATCCTTTCCTCGCATCCGTCCGAAGGAGGTGAGTGATGGAGGCACCCGCAACGCAGTACGAGGCTGCCGCAAGACCCCTCGGAGAGCCTCTCGAAAAGACTCTGGCCGCCATTGTCGGTGAAGATCACCTGCTGCAGGAGCCGGAGAAACTGGCCCCCTATTTCACAGGGCCCGTGAAGACGGTTGGCCTCGTGGCCGTCCGGCCGGGCCGCACGGAAGAGGTCCGGGAGGTGGTCAGGGCCGCCCATGCCCGCGGAATCGCCGTTTACACGATCAACGACCGGCACCTGAGGCCGGAGACGGTCGACCGGCCGGGAATCCTGCTCGATTTCGGCCGCATGACGGCCATCGAGAAGCTCGACAAGCGGAACCTCCTCGCACACGTCCAGCGAGGGCTCACCTTCGAGGCATTGCAGAAGACGCTTGACGAGCACGGCTTGAAGATCGCCGCTCCCCTGGCGGCCACCTCGGAGTCGGTCCTCTGCAACTTCGTCAACCGCGCTCCCCACAAGAAGGCCACCCTCTATGCCGAGCCCCATGTATACAACATGCAGGTCGTCCTGGCCGACGGAAATCTCCTGCGAACAGGCAGTCACGCCTTGAACGATCGGAATGACTGCCGTGAGGACGGAGGCCCGAGCCTGAGCCGCTGGTATCTCGGTTCCGAGGACATCTTCGGGGTCGTGACGCGGGCCACGGTCTGGCTCTACCCCAAGACCGAGTGCCGGGACGTGCTCCTGTTCGGCATCGACACGATCGAGGATGCGGTTCGGGCGCTCCGCAACGGCCCGCGGATGGAATTCGGATGGGAATACCTGGCCGTCAATCGGCGCTTTCTCGCCTTCCTCCTCGGGATCAAGGACGCAAAGGCGCCGGAATGGACCCTGATCGTGGGCTTCGACGGCCGCAAGAGGCTGGTGGAGTACCAGAAGAGGAAGGTCCTGGAGGTGATCCCCGGCCTCGGAGGAAAACCCCTGGATGCGTACAAACCGGAAATTCTCAGGCTGCTCGACGAGGTGTGGTACCAGGCCTCCCCGCTTCATACGGGCTTCTATGCGGACTGCACGCGCGTCAAGGCGCTCGACGAGCTGGCCCGGCAGCACCTGGCAAAGGCCGGGATTCCCCAGGAGCAGACAGGCCAGTGCCTCCTTTCGGTGAACCGGGGCCGCTGTCTCTATTCCCAGTACGACGTGTTCGAAGAGCCGGCCGAGCACAGGGGAACGATCGAGGCCCTCGAGAGAAGGCTTGCCACCGCAGGAGCCTTCTACGATCGACCGGGCGGCGAGCTGGCCAGGCAGGTCATCGACAGCGTGCCCAACCTCAGGAGACACCTCCGGACGATCAAGTCGGTGACCGATCCGAAAGGGATCCTCAACCCGGGACGAACCGTTTCCACGGACGATGAAGGGTACAGTCCGTTGCCGGTGGGAATCGAAACCGACCGGGACACCGGCATCGAGGCCGGCAACCTGAAGGCCGTGGAGGAAAAACTCAAGGCGGCCCTCGGCCAGGAGTGGGTGAGTTCCAACCCTGCGGACCTCTCTGTGTACGGAAGGGACTTCACGATCTATTCGGGGGAGCGCCCCAATCTCGTGGTGCTGCCCGAGACCACCGAAGAGGTGCGGAAGGTGATGCGGATCGCCTACGAGCACAAGATCCCGGTGGTGCCCCTTTCCACGGGGTTCAACCACGGCGGCCTCACCGTGCCGAGGAAGGGCGGGATCCTCGTGGACTTGAAGCGCATGAACCGCCTCACCGAGATCGACGAGGAGACGCTCACCGCCACCTTCGAGCCCGGGGTGCGCATGCGCAATCTCTGGCAGGAATGCCAGCGCGTGACCACCTACAAGGGCCTGAGACTCAAACCGATCCTGCCGCTCACCTTCGGAAGCGTATCGCTCCTGAGCAACTACGTCTCGCGGGGCGGGCCGGGCAGCGCGCTGAAATACGGATTCGGCTCGGACCTCACCGTGAACATGACCTGGGTCCTCCCCAACGGCGAGATTCTTTGTACCGGGCCTTCTTCCGTTCCGGGGGTCGGCAACCTCGGGATCAACTGGGGTCCCGGCCCGGACATCTCCGGTATGTTCTTCAATGCGGACGGCGCCTTCGGCATCTGCACCCGGCTGACGGCAAAACTCTACCCGGACATGCCCTGCGAGGAGCGGATCCAGACCGGGATCTTCGACGAGGACCCGGAGGGCATCGAGAAGGCCTGCAAGGCCGTCTATGACTTCTCCCAGGAGCATCTGGTCGAGTTCATGTACAAAACGCACCCGGGCACCATCTGCGTGGGGCTGGGAGGCATCCTCGGCATGGAACCGCAGGAACTCCTGTCCATGACCCCCAAACAGCCTCTTTTCCTGCTCGTTACCGGCATGGACGAGGAGGAGACCCGGATCCGCGCCGAGCTCACCACGGAGGTTCTGGCCCGCAACGGCGTGATGGTGGTGGACCCCAGCACGCTCCCGCCCGAACTGTCCGAGATGATCTCCACCGACCCGCTCAAGGCAAGCCTGGGGGTGAAGTACAACACCGTGGGCACACACCGGGGCGCCTTCCAGTGGCAGGCAGGGTACGTCTCGGTCGACCGGGTCCCGATCCTCACCATGGAGTACAAGAAGCTCGTCCGGAAATACTGGAAGACCTCGGACCCGAAGGCCACGCTCGAATCCTCCTTGACCGGAACGGTCATCCAGGGACCCCTTCCCTATGCGCGAATCGGCACCATCGAGTTCGACTACTGGTGGGACCAGGGCAACCCGGAGGCGGTCAAGAGGGCCAGCGTGATGCTTCGCAAGACCACGGAGTTGCTGCTCGCCCACGGCGGAATCCCGATCCGGAACATGTTCGGCTTCGGGGAGCTTCTCCTGCCGCGGCTGGGCGTTTACCACGGCCTGGTCAAGAGGATGCGGAGGGCCTTTGACCCGGCCAACCTGATGCACCCGGACGTGCTTCCGGCCACCGACGACTATCTGTGACAAAGGCGCAAGGGAAGAAGGAGGGTAGAGATGGCCAAGGATGCGAAGGTGGCTCAGAACATAAAGCCTCTGGCCGAGTACCGCAACATGGCCTGGAAGTGCTGGAAGTGCGGGTTCTGCAAGATGAGCCACCCGGACGAGCAGCATACGCACAAGTATTCGGACAATTGCCCGCGAGGGACCCGTTACCGGTTCGACTCGTTTTACGGGGTGGGCACCCAGGAACTGGTCCGTTCGCTGACGTGCGATCCGCCTGAGCTCGATCTCAAGGATCCCCAGGTGGCCGAGCGTATCCGCCAGATCGTCTACACCTGCCCCCAGTGCGGGGCCTGCCAGGAGAACTGCAACCCGACCAAGCACCTCGAGCCGGCCAACGCCTCGATCGCTTTGAGACGATGGCTCGTCGAGCAGGGGCTCGGGCCCCTTCCCGAGCACCAGCCTCTCATCAAGAGCATCATGAACTATGACAACCCCTGGATGCAGCCCCGGGCGGCGCGGGAAAAGTGGGCCAGGAAGAGGAAGGTCAAGGACGCGTCCAAGGAGGAAATCGATGTGCTCTACTACCCCGGGTGCACGGCCTCCTACGACCCTTACATCCAGCCGGTGGCCGGCTGGGTCACCGAGGTGCTGGAGGCCGCAGGCGTGGACTTCGGCATCCTCGGCAAGAACGAGATCTGCTGCGGGTCGACCGTGATGCGCGTGGGCGACATGGACGGATTCCGCAAGATCCGGTCCAGGAACCTGGAGAGCCTGAACAGCACCTCGGCCAAGACGATCGTCACGGCCTGCGCTGGATGCTTCAGCACCCTGAGCCACGAGTACCAGCAGGATCTCAAGGCACCGGTCAAGCACATCGTGGAGTTCATGGAGGAACTCATCCGGGAGGGCAGGCTCACGTTCAGCAAGAGCCTCGACATGGATGTCACCTACCACGATCCCTGCCACGTGGGCCGGTATTGCGGCGTCTACGACGCCCCCCGGAACATCCTGAAGGCCCTGCCGGGGGTCCGGCTGATCGAGATGCAGAGGATCCGGGAGTGGAGCTGGTGCTGCGGGGCGGGCGGAGGGTGCCGGACCGCATTCCCGGAGCAGATTGCCGGCTTCGCCGCAGAGGCCCGACTGGAGGAGGCGTTCGAAACCGGGGCGAAGACGCTCGTGACCTGCTGCCCCTTCTGCGAACAAAACCTGGGCGAGAACGCCAAGCGGACCTTTGATCGGTTCGGCATGGAGGTCAGGGACATCATGGAACTGGTGTACCTGGCCCTGTAGCCCCACGACTCCGTCCCGCCCATCCTTACAGACGAAAGGGGGGCAGGGACCAGGGATCGGGAATCAGGCCCCGCCTCGAGGCCCCCGGGGAACCCAGAATCTGAGCACGCGAGCGGCGGTAGTGGAAAAGACCCAAGCTTCGTCAACGGTTGCCTTTGCGCCCGCGCACCCGTCCTTTGACAGGAAATACGGCTGGATCGCCTTCGGCCTTCTCTTTCTCGTCGTCGTGGGGTCCACGTACATTCACCATTTTCGACCGGCCCTGCTCATGGTGCCCGACAACAGGGACATCGGCTCCTGGTCGAGGCCGGCCTTCGGGAACACCGTGCTCTACGACCGCCTGACCGAGGGGGAGAGGGCGAAACTGCTTGCCGAAGGCGTCCCCGGGGGCGACAGCGCCCTCGACCAGTTCCTGGGTATGGATCTCTTCACGATCCTTCTCGGCTGGATCTGCTTCCTTCACGCGAGGAAGCACTTCGGCTTCTGGATGGCCTCGTCCTTTCTGATCGGCTCCTTTGTCTTCACCGGCCTCGAAGAGTCGATGTGGATCCTCCTGGGACGCTTCAACCCGCAGACGACCTCGAGCCCTCTGGGGGAGGCGGTCTATGGAACCTACTGGTTCACCAAGGGCGGGCTCTGGTTCCTCGAGACGCCGGTCACCGCCTGCGTGGGCTGGTTCTTCATCGCCTACAGTTGCGTTTTGGTCGCCGGCAAGGTGTTCCCGCGGATGGGCCTGCCGGGCCGCGCCACGGCGGGAGGGCTCGTCGCCATGGGCATCGATCTCTGGATGGACCCGGTCGCAACCTCGGCGCAGATCATGAATTGGGTCTGGGCAAAGGGAGACGTTCTCATCGTGCTCGGCATTCCCCACACCAATTTCGTCGGCTGGTTCCTGCTGATCTTTCTCTTCGCCGTCTTCTGGGAGAATCTCCCTCTCTTTGAGAAGCGCTGGGGAAGGCCCAGGGCGACGGTGGCCTTTTACGGAATTCTCTTTGGCACGGAAATCGCCATCCTCGCCTTCTTCATGATCTGGATCGCGATTCTGGGGAACCTCTTCTCATGGGCGGGGTTCGAGCATGCCGTAACCGTGCCCAGGGGCTGGTAGGAAAGGAGTCGCTCGTGTGGAGGAAAGTCTGGAGGAACCGTATCGAGTTCTACCCCTATCTCTCGATCTACCTGTTCTGGTTTCTCGGCTCCTTCGTGAGTTCCTTCCAGGTGCAGAACCGGCCCGGCATCGTTGCCCTGGGCGTGGTGAGCCTCCCGTCGGTGCTGCTCATCACGGTCGCAGCGGTCCGGACCTACCGGGAGCTGCCCTGAATGCGCCGTGCGCAGCGGAGTCTTTTCGCGATGAAGCCGGTCGATCCGGGATACGACAGGCGGTTCGGAATCGTCGCTTACGGGCTCCTCTTCGCGACCGTACTTCTTTCCACCTGGCTTCACCACATCCAGCCCGAGGTTCTGCGGGTGCCGGATAACGGGAATCCGGCTGCCTGGGAGCGCCCCGCCCTGGACCAGACCCTTCTCGCGGAGCGCCTGGCAGAGGATGGCAAGGCGCGGTTCCTGAAAGAGGGGGTTCCTCTTGGCCAGGCCCTGCCCGTGCAGGTCGCGGCGGATGGGTTCAGCCTCCTGCTCGGCTGGATCTGCTTTCTCCACGCCCGGAGGCATTTCGGCTTCTGGATGGCCTCCTGCTTCCTGATCGGCTCCTTTGTGTTCACCGGTCTGGAAGAGACCCTGTGGATCCTGTCGGGACGGTTTCTCGGCGGCACCGTGAACAACCCCCTCGGCGAAACGGCGTACGGCACGTACTGGTTCACCCGCGGAGGGGGCTGGTTTCTCGAAACCCCGATCACGGCCTGCCTGGGCTGGTTTTTCATTGCCTATACTTGCGTGCTCACGGCAGGGAAGGTCTTCCCGAGGGCGGGCCTTTGGACCCGGGCGGCCGTCGGAGGGGGGATCGCCGTGGGCATCGACCTTTGGATGGACCCGATCCAGACCGCGCCCGAGATCATGGCCTGGGTCTGGGGCCGGGGGGATGTGCTTCTCCTGTTCGGCATTCCGCACTACAACTTCCTCGGCTGGTTCCTCCTGATCTTCCTGTTCGCTGTCTTTTGGGAGAGGCTTCCGGGAATGGAGGCGATATGGGGACGGTCGCAGGCCACGGTCCGATTCTTCTCGATCCTGCTGACCGCGCCTTTTGCAATTCTCGTCTTCATCTGGGCCTGGATCTTCGCGATGGGAGGGATCCTGTCCCTGGCCGGCGTCGACCATGCGGTTCGCATACCGCAGAGCTGGTAGCCGCTGCCCGCCCGCGGCGGCAGGGATCGGCGGCCCGAGCGGCTCTGGAACAACTTGCCGGGCCGGGCTACAATGGGCGCACGCTCACCTGATGAAAGGCATGGCTCATGATGCTCTACACGCCGGAAGGGCTCGCCGCCGAAACCCGCCCCCTCTCCGAGATGGCCCTCGAGGCGCTTGACCGGGGACGCATGGATCATGTGCGCTTCCTGCTGGGACGGATGTCGGTGGGGCACTTCGAGCTCTACTTCGGCTACCTCGACTGGATCGTTCGAATGGCGGCCAAGATATTGCGCGACTTCGGCGGGGCCTACTTCGAAGACACCTCCGCCAGGATCGCCAGGTTTCTGATGGCCCCATACGCCGACGGGCTCCGGGAGGGAAAGGAAAAGGAAACCATCGCCCTCATCATGAGCCTGTGGTGCCACCAACTGGGCAGGATCGAGCCCCTTGGAGAGACCCTCAACGAAGCCGCCTTCTCGCTCGCCCCGTGCGGATCCGGAGGAAGGCTCGTTCTGGGGGCCCTTTACGAAACCCTTCCCGAGAAGTACGCACGCCTTGGGGACGGCACGCCCATGTTTTGCGCGATCTGCCGGCACCTTCAGGGAGCCTTGAACGAGCAGTCTGGAAAGGCCTTCTGGAGCGCCGTGCCGGAGCGGGCGCGCACCGGCTTCTGCCGCGTGCGCTTCGCAAAGCATGCGACCCGGGGCGCATGGATCCTCCATCCGGAGGAGACCGACCGTCTCATGACGCCTCGCTGCCGGCAGGCGCTCAGACGGATGGATCAGGGGCGCCTGGACGTCCGGGAACTCCTGCATGAGCAGCACAAGGAATGGCGGCCCCTGCACGACCTGCTCAACCTCTGGGTGACAGCCTTGTTCTCGGTCATCTACGAAGAGAAGGGGATGCCTTACCTTTCAAGGCTTGTCTGGGAAACCTATGTCACGATGTTCGATTTCACCTACCGCATGTATAGCGCCATGGACACCAAGAGCCTCTTCCGGAATCTGGTACGGATGTGGTACTACCATCAGGCGACCTTCCGCGTCGTGGAGGAAGAGGAACGATTTGTCTTCCTCCTTGACCCCTGCGGCAGCGGAGGCCGTCTGTACCGGGGAGAGGTCTGGATGCCCGGTGTGTTCCGTTACGGAACCGGGCTGCTTTGCGAAAGCCGAGAGCCGGACGACATCACCTTTCAGCGAGCCCCCTTCCCGATCTACTGCATCCACTGCGCCGCAACGAACCGGGACCAGTTCGAGGGAAAACCCTGGTCTTTTCTCGTGGACGGCGAGGCCATGTCCGAGCCCTCCAGGCCTTGCGTCCAGTACCTCTACAAAAAGGAAGCACCCCGCGTGGCCCCGCCCGGGCTCCTGAAGCAGGTGGGACTCAGGGAGGCAAAACCCCTGCAGGAGGAATACGCTCTATGAGCCTTCTCAGCGAATTGACCGGAACCTTCCTCATGTTCGTCGGCTTCCTCGGAATCATCGCCGGAGCTCTCCTGTACAGAATGAAACAGGAGGACCTGGGGAAGATGTACATGTCGGTCACCATGATGGGCGGGGGAGAGATGTCCGAAGCAGCCATGGCGAGGTTCCTGGCCCGGGTCCGGGGTAACGACCCGCTGAAAAGGCGATACGCCATCCGAATCCTTCTGGGAGGTCTCTTTCTGTCGGTGATCGGTGCCTGGCTGGCCGGATGAGATCCAGGGAGGTAGGACCGCACCCGGAATCACAGAGACGAGAGCGCCGGAGGACACAGAGCATGGAGACCCGGAAATCCCGGACCACGCCCCAGTCGACCGTCACCCGACTGGTCTGCCCCCGGTGCGGCGGACCGGTGGTCGCGAAAATCGCCTTTGGCAGCAACTTCTGCGGCGTGCGAAGCACGGCCGAATGCGAGAAAGGGTGCAAATGGAATATCGAAGAGCAGCAGGCCATGGACCACGCAGCGACTGACGAGATGTTCTCCTAGAGGGTGCTCGCGCATGAAGATCGAGTCATGGGTCCTGGACGGGATCCTCTTCGTTTTTTTCTTGCTCATGCTGCGGGAAGGCCGCCTCGTCCTCGGCAGGGAGCGGACGAGCCTCTTCCTGTGGGGTTCGATTCTCTGGACCGGGATCATCGAGAACGTGATGGTCATCCTCGGGGGCTACGACTATTTCGCCTATGCCGGCTATTACCGGTTCGGCGGCAAGGTGATCGAAGGTTACGGAGGCTGGTTCTCCTGGGTCCTCTTCGTGCCCCTGGCAATCTGCCTCGGCTGGTTCCTGCTCAGCCTGCCCGCACTGCTCATCTCCATTCGGATTCTCGGGGAGAGGAGAAGCATCTGGATCAAGGCGGCGTTTGCCGCCTCGATGCTCGTCAGCTTCGACATGCTCCTCGACCCGATCTCGGTCGTCAATGAATGGTGGCGGTGGACCTCGCCGGGCTTCTACCTTCGCGGCGTGACCCTCGGCAACTACATCGGGTGGTTCTTCCTGCTCTTCTTTTTCGGAGCGGTCTTCGAGCGCACGGTACTCCAGAAGGCGGGTTTCCGCTGGCTCAGCGGGGTCGAAGCCAGGCTCTTTCGGGCGGATACCACGGATCTTGCCTGCATGGAGGCGGGGCGGATCGGCAGGATATTCTATTTCCGCCTGATGGCCTTCCTGCCTCTCTTCTTCGTGTGCTGCATGGGGGTCGCCGCCGCGGCCCTCGCCTTTGCGAACAACTGGGGCCCCTTTGACAGCGTGTTTCCGAACCCGGCATTTCCAGTGCCCGGCAGGCCCTGAAAACGGATGCTCACCGTTGTCCGGAGGAGATGGACCATGAAGCCTCACGAACCCGACGACCCGAAGGGGCCGGAAACCGCGCTCCGCGCAAAGCTCCGCATGGCCTTTTTCCTGCTTCTCCTCTTCGCCATTCACATGGCGGAGGCCGCCGTCACGTTTCCCTTCGTGGACCACACAAATGCTGGCCAGAACGTGACCTACGGCCTCATCGTCGCTGCGCCCTTCTACACGATCACATTGTACTTCATCCTACTGACCCGCCGGGACCTGGCCGCTCTCCGGAGGGGAAAAGCCTGCGCAAGCGGATCGCCCGGCTGACCGGTGTCGTGCCATCCCGGGCAAGGCGACCCAACCCGTCCGCGATCCACAGCCATGAAACCGCGGAAGCGGACATGAGGCGGCAGTCGGACGAAATACGAGCAAGGCAGATGAAATCAAGGATCCAGAGAATTTGGAATCACTTTCATCTG